>NZ_QLVE01000002.1 GCF_003331145.1 Exiguobacterium sp. TNDT2
TTACTTGACTTTAAGTTCTTATGAACTTAAATTAATCATATAGAGTTCATGTGAACTTAAAAAGGAGGAATTGTTGTTGACCCTGCTCATCGCCTTTTTGGCACTCGTCATCTTCATGCTCGCACTTGACCTCGGGGTGTTCCACCGCAAGGCACACGAAGTCTCGCTCCGTGAGGCATGGATTTGGACGTTCGTCTGGATTGGGATTGCTCTCGCGTTCGGTGGATGGTTGTTTTACTCACAAGGTGGCACGGCCGCGACCGAATATGCGAGCGTCTACTTCATCGAGAAAGCACTCGCCATCGATAACGTGTTCGTCTTCTCGCTCGTATTCGCCTACTTCGCGATTCCGCTCAAGTATCAACACAAAGTATTATTCTGGGGCATTCTCGGAGCAATCTTCTTCCGGGCCGTCTTCATCGTTGCCGGGGTATCCCTGTTGGAGAATTTCGGTTGGGTCTACTACGTGTTCGGTGCCTTCCTCGTCTACACAGGTTGGATGATGTTCAAGAATATCGGCAAAGACGAGTCGCTCGAAGAGAACAAGACGATTCGTTGGCTCGAGCGCCGCTTGCCGATCACGCAAGACATCTCGTCTGGTAAGTTCACGAAACGTATCAACGGCAAACTGTTTTTCACACCGCTCTTCATCGCGCTCATCTTTATCGAAATTTCAGATATCGTCTTCGCCGTCGACTCGGTCGCGGCCAGTTTCGCCTACTCGCGTGACCCGTATATCATCTTCTATGCGAACATCATGGCGATTCTTGGACTCCGTAGCCTCTACTTCGTCCTTGCTAACTTGATTGACCGCTTCTACTACTTGAAGCACGGGCTCAGCTTCATGCTTGTCTTCATCGGGACGAAGATGATTTTCGGCGATGTGTACAAGATGCCGATTTGGATGTCGCTCGGGACAATTGTGCTCGTCATCTTAATTAGCGTCGTCTATAGTTTCTACAAAACGAAACCAAATCAACAGACGAACGTATAACAAAAGGGAGACGTGCTAGCCTCCCAGGTGTATCACTTCTCAATTGTGGGTAAACCTTTAGTCTAGCAAACACAGAAAAGGTGGTTATGCATGTTTGACCGTATGGGTGATGTGAGTATTGGACTCGTCTTCGGGATCGTGTTGATGCTTCTGTTCAACAGTCCATGGGGACTTGGCGTCGGCGTGATGTTAGGAATCTTTTTCCTCGTCGCACCGCGCTCGACAAACCGCCGTACTAGAAACTATATACCGCAGACAGACTAAACCGGGGCACATGCTTCGGTTTTTCTTCTGTATACTGGAGAAAACCCTTTAGGAGGAGCCATGAATTATTCAATGACGGAACTGACGGAGGCGAAGCGGCAAATCGATTCGATTCTCCAAAAACTGAACGAGACGGTGAGGACGCTCGAGGCGAAAGACTCCCCTGAGCGATACAAATCGCAGGTGACACTGGCGAAACGACGGATTGATGCCCTCACGTTAGCGTTATATCTGATCGAAGAGAAGCTTCACAAGGACTTGTGAGAAATTTGGTTCAAATTCAAGAATTTTGCACATTTTGCACATTGTCGCATAGGCAATGCATACACGTTGCTTTACAATTTCACTTGAAGGCGTTTTAGGAACGTTTCAGCAGAAGATAGGGGGCGACACCGATGACACACAACCTTGAACCGATTGCTTCGTCTTTTTTTGAAGCGCACGACGACACTCGACCTGATCCGACCGAGCGAGACTGGACGAAACCGGATGGATTTGTCCAATCCTTGCTCGACAAGTCGCAGGCGATGGTCTGCTTTTATGAACCCGCGACGAATACGTTCTTAATGAATGAGAATTTGGCTCGACGCTTCGAGGTTTCGAAATCAAGCACGCTCGAGTCTTTTCTCGCGCGATGCCGGCAAATAGAAGTCGTACCGCGTGAACAGTTTGAGGCTTTCTTCCGCTCGATTTGCTCATCTGAGCCGGTCTCGACGCTCGAATGCTCGTTCGATACACATCTTTTTCAAGTCGTCCCATACTTTATCAATAACCCGGACAGCGTGTTCCTCACATGGTACGACCATACCGAGACACTTGAGTTATCTTTACGGAAAGAAGTGTTCCTCGCCGAGTTGTCACACGAGATTCGCACACCGTTGACGGCCATCAAAGGATTCACCGAACTGTTATTGCATCAACCGCTCACGCGTGAGAAGCAAGCGAATATGTTACGGCTGATTCAACAAGAGACTGAACGGCTCGAGCGGCTCGCCGATCATTATTTGGATTTTCAACGCCATGATGCGGTCGTGCTGAACGGACACATGGACGACGTGTCCGTCTCCCACATGTTAGATGAAATTCTTGCGACATTTCACGCGACGACCGCAACCCATACCATTTCCATACAGATCGAGCCAGAAAACATGACCATCGTCGCTCATGCGGATCGGGTCAGACAATGTCTGCAAAATCTTATTCATAATGCGATCAAGTATTCACCGCAAGGCGGCAATGTGTCTATATCGGCGTTTGAAGAGGCACATGAGATAGTCATTCAAATCCGTGATGAAGGCATCGGCATCCCAGCAGACGCGTTGCCTAAATTGTTTGAACGTTACTATCGAGTCGAATCGGAGGCTCACCGTGCCATCAAAGGGACCGGGCTCGGACTTCAAATTTGTAAACAATGCATGGACGCCCACGGCGGGAGTATCCACGTTGAATCGGTCGCTGGCATCGGATCCACGTTCACCTTGCGTTTTCCACGACGCTTCTAAAAAAGAGAAGGATTTGGTCATGCGACCAAATCCTTCTCTTTATGAGCGAGCGGATGCTTGCGTCTGTCCGCTTCTTTCGTATTCCCACCGTGCCAACTGTTCTAAAATCGGATAAAGGGACTCCCCTTCCTCTGATAATCGATATTCGACCCGGGGCGGAATCTCTGAGTAGACGGTACGGATGATCAATCCGTCTTGTTCGAGCTCCCGCAACTGACGGGTCAATGTTCGCGGGGTCGCTTGCGGGAACAGGCGGCAGATTTCATTGAACCGCTTCACGCCGAGCGTGCCGAGCCGATGCAGAATCAACATCTTATATTTCCCGGAAACTTTTTGGACAATCGTTTCGACAGGACACGTTTCCATGGAACCACTCCTTCAGTATCTTTGAGGATAGTATACGTCAAATTTGTGCGTACTTGTATTCTTGTACATAAACAAGTACGCTAGAGATATCTACTAGACAAAGGAGTGAATGTGATGCATATCGCAGTATTCGGAGGCAGCGGACGGACGGGGCGTGAATTGATCACTCAGGCTCTCGCCCATGGTCATCATGTCAAAGCGCTAGTCAGAAGTCCGGAAAAACTTGATTTGACTCATGACCGGTTGACGATTGTGAAAGGAGACGCCGAAAACCGGGATGATGTTTTCCGGACCGTTGAAGGAACGGATGCGGTCCTGATGGCTCTCGGCCACACGAAGACATCGAACAAGGACGTATTGGAACAAGCGACATCCCATGTCGTTGCCGCCATGCATGCGTACAACGCGACACGCGTCGTCAATTTGACAGGTGCGACGGTCAAAGTACCGAAAGACGTCAAACAGAAACTCATCAGCCGGTTCGCCGAGACGCTCATGAAGACGTTCGCGGGCGATTTACTGCGCGACAGTTACATCCAAAAAGGGATTCTCGAGGCAAGCGGTCTCGAATGGACGATTGTCCGTGGCCCCTACTTATTAGAAGGACCTATGACCGGAACGTATCGGACCGGTTATTTCGCGTTTGACAAGCCGATGATTGACCGGGCCGACGTCGCCCATTTCATGTTGCGCGAACTTGAAGAGCGTCAATACGTGCACGAATATCCGCTAATCGGAAACTAACAGACGTGGCCGCATTATTCGGCCACGTCTGTTTTCGCTTCAGATTCCACGTTCGCTTTCGCTTCTTCCTCTTCTTTCTCCAACTCTTCAATCAATCGCTTCATCTCAGCGATTTCCCGTTCTTGCGCTTTGATGATCTCTTCTGACAACTGTTTCACGCGTGGGTCCTCGATCTCCGCCCGTTCGCTCGTCAAGATGGCGATCGAGTGGTGCGGGATCATCGCTTTCATCCAACTGACGTCATCGACCGTCGTCTGACTGCGGACGAGCCATAGCGAGAGTCCGAACACGAGCGCGCTCGCTCCCAAGATGACGGCGTTCAACTTCTTGTTCTTGTACATGCCCCACATGAACAGCAACATGACGAACGCCATGACCGAACCCATGATGAGCGCCATGTACAGACGCGTCTGACTGAAGAAGATGTGGTCGAATTGGAACACGTTCAAATACATGAGCCAATACATAAGAAACGTCGACACAAGAATCATCAAGCCGAATTTTGCGTAAGGTTTCATTTGTCTCTCCTGCCTTTCTATTCATTTGCTGCTATGTATTCCTTTGCCTATTCTTTTTTCGTTAAAACCCTATGGTCCATCTCGTCGAGCGAGCATGTCTATCATTTCACTTCTTTTTCACAAACAGGGGCTATACTATCAAAATGGACTTTGCCGACAAAGGAGAAATCAAGACGTGTTAAAAAACCTGCAAGACCTGTTGACAGAGCTGAAACAGCTCGTGACATGGACGTATTTAGATCACCCTGCCGAAACGATGATTGAGGGCATTTCCATCTCCTCAAAAGAAATTAAACAAAATTTTTTATTCGTCTGCATCTCGGGCTATCGCCATGACGGCCATGACTACGTGGACGAGGCGATCCATAACGGAGCGATCGCCATCATCGCCGAACGTCCGATCGAGGCCCGGGTGCCTGTCATCTATTGTAAAGATACGAAACTTGCTTTAGCTGAACTCGCCAGTGCGTTCTATGATTATCCGTCGACGCAACTGCGTCTGCATGGTGTCACCGGGACGAACGGAAAAACGACGACGACCGCGCTCGCGCATCAATTGTTCGACCGACTCGGCAGGTCAATCGGTTTGATCGGCACACTCGGTATCACGTATGCCGGTCAGACGTTCGAGACGCCGAACACGACACCCGATTCGTTGACGATCCACCGCCACCTCCACGCCATGGTCAAGGCCGGCGTGACGGATTGCCTAATTGAAGTCTCGTCCCAAGCCATCGCGGAGGGACGCATCTTCAGTCTCTCCTTCGACACGACCTCATTTCTCAATCTGTCGCACGACCATTTGGACTATCACGGTACGATGGAGACGTATGCGCACACGAAAGCTCAATTGTTCGCGCAATTGTCAGATTCGGGTTGCGGCATCTTCAACGGTGACGACCCGTATCATGCGCTCATGCGGTCCGTCGCACCCCCTCACGCGAGGCGGTTCATGTTCAGCCGCCATTCCTCCACAGCCGATTTATTCGGTCAGACGGAATATGACCGGCTTATCGTTCGTATGGACGGAGAGACGGCGTCATCTGCGCTCCCGTTCCAAGAAGGCTATAACCTTGATAACATGTTGTGTGCGATCAGTATCATCCATCAGTCGGGAATCCCCTTACAAAAAATTACCCCTCACCTCTCGAATTTGAGCTTACCGAGCGGTCGACTCGAGAAAGTGACGGGCATCTCGACACCAATCTATATCGACTACGGGCACACCCCGGATGCCATTGAAAAAGTCGTGACGTCACTCACGACCCGTCATTCTCGTGTGCTCGTGTTACTTAGCGCCGCCGGTGAACGGGACCGGATGAAACGTCGGATGATGACCGATGTGGTCGCTGTTTCAAGCGCCGACTTCATCTTGACGGTCCATGACCCGCGTCATGAAGATCCCCAGCAAATCCTTGACGACTTAGCGGATGGTCAGTCTGCCGAACTCGCCCGTTTTGACGAGCGCGAAGAAGCCATCCGTTTCTTCTGCGAGCGGATGGTAGACTATGACTGTGGGGTTCTGTTCGGAAAAGGACATGACCGTGTCGAGCGCATACAAGACGAGCTTGTGCCGTTCGACGAAGCCGGACTTGTCCGACGATTCTTTCGCCCTTGAACGACAAGGAGAACATAATCGGAGTCTCGAAATTGTTAGGAGTGATGAATCTATGAAGAAAGGGGGGCAACCGATGAACATCCTGATTGTCGATGACGAAGCAAAAATGAGGCGGCTCCTCCGTCTATTTCTCGAAGGGGACGGCTACACCTGCATCGAGGCCGCAGACGGACAAGAAGCGATGGAGCTGCTTTCTGAGCGTCCGGACTTGGTCATGTTAGACATCATGATGCCCGGTGTCGACGGAATCACATTGTGTCGCCAAATCAAAGCGCTCGACGCGGAACTTCCTGTCGTCTTATTAACGGCTCGCTCAGACAGCGAGACGACGATTCGTGGGTTGGACGCGGGAGCCGACGATTATGTCACGAAACCGTTCGAAGGAAATGTACTCCTAGCCCGAATTCGTGCGGTGTTGCGACGGAGCCGCGTCACGAATGTGAATTATGGACAATTGCGTTATGAAGAAACGAGCGGGCGCATCCTCTATCAAGAACAAGAAGTCGTCATGACGCCGAAAGCGACGGCCATCTTAAAGTTGTTTCTGCAACATCCGAACCGGTTGTACAACCGGATGGATTTATACGACTTGGTGTGGCCATATTCGTCCGAGTCGGATCCGCGAACGGTCGATGCTCATATCCGCATGATTCGCGACAAGCTCGGCGAGGCTGGCTTCCCGATCGACGATTATTTGAAGACGGTGTGGGGACGCGGTTATCGCTGGAGCGAGGAGCGGGCGGACTCATGACGTTTCGACGCAACAGCCTCCCGTTCCGGATCAGCCTGATTTTCTTATTGACGACGCTGTTGATTGAAGGCGTCTTGTTTTTATTGCTGTATCACACGCTCCTCGGTGAACGCGTCGTCGAAGAAATCGATCGGCTCGAGTCGCGGGCCGAGAGTCATGCGAGCGTACTCTCGATGAGCTTTGATGATGAGACGATTGGTCACGTCGCGACGATGGAAAGTGAGACCGACACGAAAGTCGCCATCACCGCTCCCGATCATTCGATGTTACAGACGTCCAATCGATTCCCCGATCCGCTCGCGACGCTCGTTCAAAATGAAGCGAGTCGCGAAGACGTGAATGAAACGATCGTTCTCGAAAATGACTGGGAGAACGAACCGTATCTCGCCGTGCTGGCCCCGATTGACGCCATGGAGAGCGCGACACGCTACGGGTACGTGTACATGTTTCTCCCGACTGAGATCATTCATGAGATCAGTCATCGCCTTCAACTCCGGTTTCTTTACATCACTGGGATTGCGCTCGTCATCACCGTTTTGACGTTCGTTTTGCTTAGCCGTTTGATTTCCAATCCGATTCAGCTGTTGCGCCGAGCGACCGAGGATGTGTTGACGAATCCTGAGACGTTGACGCTCCCGACGACTCGAGAGGATGAAATCGGGGAACTGGCCCGCTCGATTGAAGCGATGTCGCTCGAACTGGCTCGCCTCCGCAAAGAACGGAACCAATTTTTATCTGATCTCGCCCATGAGATTAAGACACCGCTCACGTATCTGCAAGGGTATGCCGAGATCGCGTCAAAACCGCAAACGCCAGAGCCTTTAAAAAAGCAGTCGATCCAAACCATTCTTGAGGAGAGCCAAGCGCTGACCGAACTCGTCGAGAACGCGTTCCAGCTCGCCCAATTGGACGAGAACACGTTCACGTTGCATCGTGAAACTGTGCCTGCAAGTGAGTTATGCGAAGATTTACGCAGAGTGCTCGATACGATGTTCCGGGTGACGCCAATCGCTTTCAAAGCTCGGACCGATTGCGGCGCGACAGACGTCGCCCTTCAGTTAGATCGAAGCCGGATTTTGCAAGTGTTCCGTTCCATCGCCCACAATGCGATTGAACACAGCGAGGCAGGCCACGTCCAATTCGATATGCAGCTTGCGGATGAGGCGCTTCACTTCAACATCCAAGACGACGGGAAAGGCATCCCACAAGAGGACCTGCCTCACATCTTTGACCGTCTGTATCGGGTCGAAAAATCACGTTCCCGTCGGACAGGAGGCAGCGGACTCGGACTCGCCATCGCCCATCAAATCATTCGTCTGCATGACGGTACGTTGACCGTCGCCTCCGACCAATCCGGGACGACGTTTACAATCACGCTTCCGCTCCACTAAAAATGGCCGGCCCCTGACTCAGGCGCCGGCCATTTTTTTAGTTTATCTTTCCTGCTTTCAACAGTTGCATCCATTGCTCGTCATCGAAGACGTACACACTGTTGTCCGATGTCCCCAGCAATAGCCGTCCTTCTTGTATGAACAGTTCAATTGGGACGCTTTCCGTGTTCATCGATGGCAACTCAACGGTCGTCTCCGTCTCCTCGGTCAAATCCGAGACCACAAGATCGAACGAGGTACCTGTTTTAGCGATATACGCCAGTTGTCCTTTTGCCGCGGCCATCGTGACGATGTTTCCTTGATCATTGAACGGCTCGAACGTATCTCCCCCGTCGTCTGAGACGAGGATGCCGTCCGGGCCATAGACGAAGACGCGTTCCGGTTCGCTTGCATCGGCCATGATACCGGCGATGCCACGACCGTCGATTCCGTCCATCTTCATCGGCTCAAACGAGACACCGCCGTCGAGCGAACGATAAAATCCTGGTGCGAGCTCTTTTGTCGCTTGTTCTAAATAGACGTAAATGCTTTCTGTTTCATAGCCTACGCTCATATAGTGAAAATCCGCCTCTCCTTCTAGCGAACGAATTTCGAGCGTCTCGCCTTTCTCGGTTCCACGAACGACGCCGAGCGGATTCTTATACGGCGAATCTTGCGCCGGGTGACCGCTCGCGTAAAAGCCGTCCGCGACGAGCTCGAAGCCCATATAGTCATGCCGGTTCGACGACAACTCGTACCAACCGTCTTCCCTAAATTCCATCAGTCCTGTATGCGTCGCGATGACCGGGCGGCCGTCTTGCCAAAAACCGGCACCGTGAATATGGGAAACTTCGGTGTCTGCTGCTGTCGCTTCCCAGCGGTCTGGCACCTGTTCCGTCGGCGCCTCATTTTTTTCCGTGACTGGTGCCGTCGTCTCGCTCGCTGGTTCCGTTCCCCCACACGAGGCAAGGAATACCGTCATCATGAGCGTCGATACGAGTAATGTTCGTTTCATTATAAAGTCCCTCCATCTTTAGCATCTTCCCCAGTATAGATACTAAATGTGAAGAACTTGTTAAAGCTTGAGCGTTCGGGCGTTGAGCGCGACGATGACCGTACTGAGACTCATGAGCACTGCACCGACGGCCGGAGACAAGATGATGCCAATCGGTGCCAACACACCTGCCGCGAGCGGGATGGCAACGATGTTGTAACCGGCGGCCCACCATAGATTCTGAATCATCTTGTTGTACGTGTTGCGAGACAAGTCGAGAATCGACAGCACGTCTTTCGGGTTGCTCCGGACGAGGACGATATCGGCCGTTTCGACGGCGACGTCGGTCCCGCTTCCGATGGCGATGCCGACGTCCGCTTGGGCCAAGGCCGGCGCATCATTGATGCCGTCCCCAACCATCGCCACTTTGCTGCCGTCGGCTTGGACGGTTTGCACTTGCCGGGATTTATCATCCGGCAATACTTCGGCGTAAACTTCCTTGATATGAAGTTGCGACGCGACCCAATCGGCCACTTTCCGGTTGTCCCCAGTCAGCATAATCGAGCGGACGCCCCGATCTTTCAAGGCACGGACCGTCTCTTTCGCTTCATCGCGGACCATGTCCGCCAAAGCGATCATACCGACCAAGTCCCCGTCGCGAATCGTGAAGACGACGGTTTTGCCGGCTGCGGATAACCGATTGAACGCCGCTTCGTCGATCGAGAGCTCGTGCTCCCGAATATAGCGGGGACTGACCACTTGGACGTGTGCTCCGTCCACGCGACCTTCCAGTCCGACGCCCGTGATCGAATCGAAATCGACGACTTCTGGCAACGTCAATTTGCGTGCTTCCGCTTCACGAAGAATGCCACGTGCGAGCGGATGTTGCGATGCCGTCTCGACCGCGGCGGCTAGACGCAACACGTCGTCGTTCGTATACGAAGATATGGCCTCAATGTCTGTCACCCCGAAGTCACCTTGTGTCAATGTGCCCGTCTTATCGAAAATGACCGCATCGAGATGACGCGCCTCTTCGAACTGGGTCCGGTTCCGAATCAACAGCCCGCGTTTCGCCGAAAGAGCCGTCGAGACCGCCACGACGAGCGGAGAGGCAAGACCGAGTGCATGTGGACATGAGATAACCATGACGGTAACCATCCGTTCGACGGCGATACTGACGGGATAACCGAGAGTGAGCCAAATGACGAACGTCAGCACACCCGCCCCGACGGCGACATAGAACAAAAGCTTGGCAGCCCGATTGGCCAGGTTCTGCGTTTTCGATTTGGATTCTTGCGCTTCTTTGACCAAGTTGATGACTTTCGACAAGTACGTACTCTCTCCCGTGCCCGTCGTCGCGATCGTCATGCTGCCTTCTTGGTTGATCGACCCGGCGATGACGACGTCCCCTGTCTCTTTCTCGACAGGCATCGATTCACCGGTCAACATCGACTCATCGACCGTCGTCCGCCCTTTCAGTAGCTCCCCGTCGACAGGAATCTGTTCGCCCGGCTTGACGAGAATCAAATCCCCGGCGGCGAGCGCCGAGACCGGAACGTCTTCGATGTCACTCCCGTTTATGCGGTGCGCCACACTCGGCAAGAGACGAACGAGTTGTTGCAGTGCATTCGAGGCGCCCATGATGGAACGCATCTCAATCCAGTGCCCGAGCAACATGATGACGATCAACGTCGCCAACTCCCAAAAGAAATCATGTCCATGCCCATACCCGAACACGATGGCGACACTATAGAAGTACGCGACGCTGATGGCGAGTCCAATCAGCATCATCATCCCCGGGTTTCGTTGACGCAATTCGTCGATGCTCCCTTTCAAAAACGGCCATCCTCCATAGACGTACACAATCGTCGCCAACACGAACAACATCTCTTTTTCATAAGGAAACGTGAGTTCGAACCCGGCCCACTCTTGAATCATATCCGACAAGATGAGAATCGGGATTGTCAGTCCGAACGAGACGAAAAATCGACGCTTATACTCTGCAATCATCTCTTCATGTCCGCCGGCATGCGAGTCATGCGCTTCTCCGTGTTCATGATGAGATGACGCGTGGTGTGGATGTTCCACGTTTGACCATCTCCTATGTATACCTTATACCCCTATGCAGTATATAAAAACTATTTTCTTGTTTAACAAATATTTCATAAGTTGATGGTATAACTAAATAAGTCCTCGCTTTACCAAGAAAGGATGATGCCTTATGAACCGCGTCATGAAATGGATTATCGGGATGGGTATCTTAAGTATCGTGATTGGACTGCTCCTTTTATTATTCACGTTCGCTCCTGGAGGCTGGATGATGGGAAACGAATCATTCAAGGGAAATCGGGACAATTGAAAGTAAACTAATCACACTTTATTTGGAGGGAATAGTAATGAAGGTAAACAAAAAACTTGGAATGATGACGATGGCACTCTCGCTCAGCGGTTTGCTCGTCGCCTGTGGCGAAGACGAAACGACGAATACCGATACGAATATGAGTGACCAGATGGAAGAGACGAAGGATGGGAACGACCATTCAGGGATGGATATGTCCGGGTCTGGGGACGTCCCCGAGGGCTTGAAGTCAGCGGAGAACCCGACGTTCGCGGTCGGTGACAAGGCCATCATCACAGAAGCCCATATGCCAGGTATGGAAGGGGCCGAAGCGACGATCGTCGGTGCCTACGATACAGTCGTATACAGCATTTCGTATGATCCAATGCATGGGGGTGAACGCGTCGAAGACCACAAATGGATTATCCATGAAGAGATTGAGGATGCACAGGACGACCCGTACATGGTCGGCGACGAGGTTGAAGTCAATGCCGAGCATATGAGCGGTATGGGCGGCACGACCGCTACTATCGATTCGGCCGAAGAGACAACCGTCTATATGGTCGACTTCTCGTTAGAGTCCGGTGAAGAAGTGACCAACCATAAATGGGTCACCGAGGAAGAATTGTCGGCACCTTGATCGATTTAATATTGATTTATCAAAAGAACTCGCCCGTATTTTCCGGACGAGTTCTTTTCCATTCCATTAGACGATTGCCACAGAGCGATAGAGATCGGCATAAGCGCCTGCACGCTTCATCAATTCACCATGCGGTCCTTCCTCGACGATGCGCCCATCTTTCATCACGAGGATGCGGCCGGCTGCTTGGATCGTCGAGAGACGATGCGCGATGACAAACGTCGTACGTCCTGTCGTCAACGTCTCGAGCGCGGCCTGAACGGCTCGTTCACTTTGTTGATCGAGTGCGCTCGTCGCCTCATCGAGGACGAGGATGGCTGGATTTTTAAGAAATGCGCGCGCGATGCTGATTCGTTGCTTTTGACCGCCTGACAATTTCACCCCGCGCGGGCCGACCTCAGTCGCATATCCTTTACGAAAAGCACGGATGAACTCATCAGCATTCGCTAAACGTGCCGCCGCCTCGATTTCTTCCTGACCCGCCTCACTGCCATAGCGGATGTTATCGAGAATTGTTCCGGAGAACAGATGAACGTCTTGTTGCACGACAGCAATTTGTCGCCTGAGGACATGGAGGTCGAGCACGTGCTGACTCACCCCGTCATACTTCAATTCACCTGCGCCCGGATGATAAAAGGCGGACAATAGCGAGGCGAGCGTCGTCTTTCCGACACCCGACGCACCGACGATGGCGACATATTCGCCTGGACGGACATCGACATGGACGTCTCGGAGCACAGGGCGCCCCGTCTCATATTGGAAGGCGACATGGTCGAACGTGACCGCGCCTTGAAGCGCGACGGGCTCACCGCCTCGTCGTTCCGGTGTCCAAGCGAGTGCTTCTTGGAACCGTTTGAAGCCGCTCATCCCTTCCTGATACTGCATGGTCATGAAGCCCATATTCCGGACCGGTTCAACCAAAAAGTTTAAATAGAGGATAAACGTCAACAAATCGGCCAAGTCGATGGAGCCACTTGTGATGCGTGCCGCCCCGATGACGATGACGAGCACGACGAGGATGCCGGTGCACCATTCGAGACCATTGTAGAACAACGCCTCTGAACGATACGTCCCTTCGCGGCTCTTTAAGAACCGCTCATTGTGCCGGCGAAACTTCAGCGCTTCCGCCTGTTCCATAACGAAAGACTTCACGACGCGGATGGCCGATAGACTCTCCTCGACTTGACTGTTCACATCGGCGATCCGCTCGCGGTTCTCGAGCAGGTTCTGTTGGAGCCGCTAATTGAAGTACAGGATCAGCCCGCCCATGATTGGGAGAAAGACGGCGATGACGAGCGTCAGTCGCCAGTCGATCCACGCTAAAATGGCGAGCGCCCCGCCGAATTTGATGCCGTGACGCAAGTAATCCTCCGGCCCATGATGCGCGAGTTCAGACACCATCAACAAGTCGTTCGTGATGCGCGACATCATGCCTCCGATCGGCTCACGATCATAGTGGGCGACCGGCAACTTCATGAAATGTTCGAACAGCTCTTGTCGCATATCTCGTTCCATCATCGCCCCCATCCGGTGCCCATGATAGTCGAGCACATAATACGACAACACTTGTACCGTCGTGACGAGTGCCATCACCATCCCAATACTGACCAGTGACCACGTCAGACCGTCCGCAATTAACTCTTTTGTCACGTAACGGACGAACAACGGAATCGAGAGCGCGCACAACGCCGAGACGGCCGTAAAAAGCATGACTTTCCAAAACAGTGACCGATACGGTCGATAATAAGAAATGAACGTGTTTAACAAATTGGTGAACCCCTTTATCGTGTGAGTCGGACAGACACGACGGGGCGGCCTGCATCATTTAGAACGAACGGGTCCCCCGTCGCTTACGTGAATGCATACAGTTTTTCATATGAAAACGCCTCCTTGATATATATGGGCTCAGTTTATCCGAAACGTTTCGGGCGAGCAATCGGAATCTTATTCGTTTGTTAACGCACGTACTGACTCATCTAGTAAAAGGCCTCTCGGGGAATCCATCCATAGAATATAAAATGTCGATATATTTTTTTGAAATATAAATGACATATTTAATTCTATTTTTTGATGGTAAAATTTTTTTGTAGATAAGTTATCATTGTTCTGTCGCCTTGTTACATAATTGAAAGGATTTACTATAAAATGAAAAAACAGCTCATGACGATTGCATTAGGCACCTTACTCGCTTCTGGCTTGACCATCCCCGCCACGACACCGGTAGAGGCAGCCGCCTCCTATAAAGTGAAAGTGACGACGAACACCTTGAACGTACGAACAGGCCCATCGACGTCTTACCAAAAAGTCGGCAGTGCCAAACTCGGCCAAACGTTCACGTATCTCGGCGCGACCGGTTCATGGACGAAAATCAATTATAACGGCAGCACGAAATACGTCTCGAGTACATATGTAAAAAAATATAGCAGCACGTCACTCCAAACGGCGACAGCGGCCAAGTTCATCATGCCGACGAAAGGCACATTGACGCAAGGCTATGGACCGGCGAGCGGCAAGTACGGGTACACGTTCCATAACGGCATCGACTTGGCGGCCGCTAAAGGCACATCGGTCCAGGCCGCCGCATCTGGCCAAGTTATCGTCGCCCGTAATTACGGGGCCTATGGCAACCATGTCATGATCTCACATATCATCAACGGACAAGCGTATACGAGTGTCTATGCCCATTTGGACCGCTTGAACGTCGTGAAAGGACAGACGATCGCCAAAGGCGCGAACGTCGGAACGGTCGGCAACACCGGCAACTCGTTCGGGAGCCACCTCCATTTCGAAATCCACAAAAACAAATACGTCTACAGCAGTTCGACGGCTGCCAATAGCGTCAATCCGTACACGTTATTCTAAACACCAAGCCCCTTCATCAATCGATGAAGGGGCTGTTTCCTTATCGCTGAAACGCTTCCAAGTGCTCGCTCGCGAACGCGGCAAACGTCCGCGGCGATTCACCGGTCAGTTGTTCGAAGTCATCGGTCACGGCTTTGGCCGTCCCGAGCCGTGTCATCAAATAAAGCGCCATCGTCACGTTCACGTATGCGGGTGCGAGTCCTCGCTCGTGTATATAATGCTGACGATACGCGAGCATGCTCGGATTGGCATAGGTGATGCGACGTCCCGTCAAGAGCGTCAACACGTTCGCGATGTCGACATAGTCGAGCGCCTCGGGGCCAGTGAGCGTATATGCCGTATGTTGATGTTCCTCCGTTTCGGATAAGACATGGGCGATGGCCTTCCCGATGTCTTCGGCGTCGATGAAACTGACTTTACTGTTACCAGCCGGAATCAAGATGCGGTCATCGTTTCGGATTTCTTCAGCATGGACACCGGTCACATTCTGCATGAAAAAGCCGGGACGAATATGCGCATAGGGCAGTCCAGCCGCTTCAATCATCTTTTCAATCTTGTAGTGCGGCGGGAACGGATTGCGTTCGACCCCCATGAGGGAGAGAAACGCGACGAGGCGAATCGAACGCTTTGCCATGGCGTCCACGAACGGTTGAAACACATCCGCGTCCCCGATTTGTGGCGGACGCATCAAAAAGACACGGTCGACACCATCGAGTGCCGCCTCGAACGTATCCGGATTCTCAAAATCGAGTTCGACCTGTCTTGTTTTCGGGAAGCGCTGTGTCAATTCATCGAGTCGACTGCCGGCCACGACGACCGTCTCGCCGCGCTTTGCTAAATATTTCACGACATACTGCCCTACGTTCCCGGTCGCGCCGGTCACTAAAATTGCTTGTCTCATGTCCTCACTCCTTTTCTCTATTGTCTTATAATCGTGAGACGCGTTGTCAGAACAATTTGTGTCAATCGCCCGCAACCGTCCCAAAACGACCATGTTTTTCAGTAGGTCTATTGAAGGTATAGGGAATTAGGCCGGAATATCGTATAATATACAAAACGACTGCATGTCCTTATTCTCTTCATTCATTTGTTGATCGAAAGGAGGTTCTCTGGTGCATCGAAAGTCATTCTATCCGGCACGACGGTCTCACGTAAGAACCGCAAGCAGGCGTTCCATCATGACGAAGCGATCACGCTCTCCTCACGCTTTCCCGATCGATTCGCTCGTCGAGGAAATGCAAGACGCCGTCTGCTATATCGACTTCACGCGGAGCCATCTGTACACCAACGAGCAGCTCCGTGCCATCTGCCCGTCTCTTGAGACGTACCGATTTCAAAGCATGGACGACTTGACCCGTTTCTTTACTAAGACGTTCGAACGGAACGGGGCGGACATGAACGAGGTGACGCTCTTTTGGGACGAGCTGTTGACGAACCGGTTCGATTGCTGCCCGAACATGGAGGCGAAGTCGCTCCGGATCGGCGAACGGACGATGCAGCTCATCTTCAACTTCACGCATACCCCGCGCGGCGTGTTCATCATGTGGCGGGACATCACCGACTCCATCCGGTTCGAGGAGCAGAAAGACGCCTTTCTCGCCGAGCTGTCCCACGAGTTCCGCTCCCCGCTCACAGCCATCAACGGGTACGCCGAACTGCTCATGTATCAGCATAACGACAACGAAAAGACGCATAGTATGTTGACGCTCGTCAAACGGGAAGCCGAGCGGCTCGAGCGGCTCGTCGACAACTTCCTCGATTACCAGCGCGTCAACTACTCCGAGGAGCTATTGTCACTGTCGACGTTTGCCTTGCGACCGGTGCTCGAGGACATCGTCGCCCATTACAAAGCGACGTCTCCCCAACACGACGTCATCTTAGCAGCCGACGACGTGACAATCGAGGCCGATCAAGAGAAGCTGTTGCAGCTGCTCCATAACTTAATTGGGAACGCGATCAAGTATTCCCCAGACGGCGGTAATGTATATATCGATTTAGTCGAAGAAGAAGAGCTGTACGTCTTGTCGGTTCGGGATATGGGGATCGGCATTCCGGACGAGTCGATGCCTTATATATTCGATGAATATTATCGGGTTGATTCGGATGCCCACCGCCCCATTAAAGGGACTGGCCTGGGACTTCGAATCTGTAAACGAATTGCCGAGGCACACGGATGGGGCATTCATGCGGAATCGGTTTACGGCGAAGGAACGAGTTTTTCGATTTACCTTCCCTGTTCCGCCTACATTTAATTGATCCTGTGGCGAGAACGGCGGCAAGAAGGGCCTGCACGTCCGGGAATGGACATGTGGCGCGCATCACGACCGTGACGTCAACGCGAGCCTCAACCTATTGCGGCTCGCCGACCGGAACACCTCAGGGCAGGGACTGTCCGACGAGCTTGGCCCATAACCGTGGCTACCAAAAGCACGGTCTTCCCAAGAAGCTCCCACTTCAGGTTGCGAAGCAAGCAAGTGGTGAGTAGTTCACTGTCCTGCTCACCGTTCTTTTCTCCCTCACATCCGTTGTCGAGACGTTTAGAAATGGGAGAAGCCTTACCTAATCCTATCAAAGAGTCGGTGCCTGCATCGGCTCTTTTTGTAGTTCCCGAAACCTAGTTTCTTTTTCTTAACAGATTTTTCTGTAAAGTGGTTTCTTTACTGGTCGTAAGTGGTAATACATTATGAGCACATTCAAATGTTTATTTTTCAATAAGTGATTACATACTTCACGCAGAAGGAGAATGCCCTCATGAAAAAAGGAACAGTGATTGGTCTTGTCGCTCTTTTGCTTGTCACGCTTGGAGGACTAATGTGGTGGATGCAAAACGGTCAACAAGACACGGCTAGCAATGTCGAGTCGGAGGATCGTGTGACCCTTGATTTTTGGTCATTTTGGGGTTCTGAGACGCGCCGCCCGATTATCGAAAAGATGATTTCAGATTTCAACGAATCGCAAGATGAGATTTTTGTCAAACATACGTTCATTCCTTTTGGCGATATTTGGACGAAAGAATTGGCCGCTGTCGCCTCAAAAAATGAAGATGCAATTCCGGATGTGGTCGTCGGCGATATTAATGCCATAAAACTTCGCGGACAAAAACAACAAGTTGAACCGCTCAATACTTTAATCGACACGGCTTCTCTAAAAGAAGTGATGCACCCAGAAGCATGGGATGCGGTGCAATACGAAGACGAGACTTACGCTGTTCCCTTTACGATGGACACGCGCCTCCTCTTCTACAACAAAAAAATGCTAGAAGAAGCCGGATATACCGAACCACCCCAAACATGGGATGATTTGACTGAGATGAGCGAGAAAATCACGGTCAAACAGAACAATACATTCGAGCAGGTCGGATTTTATCCGCTGTTCGGCGTGGGAACGGACGTCTGGCTCATTAATTCAGACGGACGCAACTATATCTCGAAAGACGGCGATGTGACGATTGACACGCCTGAAGACCGCGAGGCACTTGAATGGATCAACGCCTTCACCGAAAAGATGGGGCGCAAAGAAATCGACGCCTTCAAGGCCGAGTTCGGCGAACAACAAGCCAATCCGTT
The DNA here is from genome assembly GCF_003331145.1 of Exiguobacterium sp. TNDT2. Lineage (GTDB taxonomy): Bacteria > Bacillota > Bacilli > Exiguobacteriales > Exiguobacteriaceae > Exiguobacterium. The sequence goes on from NZ_QLVE01000002.1 coordinate 18,528, forward strand.
CTTATCAGAAAAAGTAGCGATGTACGTCGACGTAGCTACTTTCTATACGCAAATTCGCGATTATGGCCAACATCTCGACTATGGCGTTGTCCCACTTCCAGAGCGTGAGGAAGGAAGCGGTCACTATAGCTGGAGTGGAGGTTTTGCGCTAGAGATTCCAAAGGGGGCGAAGCATCCAGAAGAAGCCGCCACATTCATTGAATATATGGCCGGCAAAGAAGCCCAGATGTATTGGGCCGAGCAAAACTTTGACCAAGTTGCGAATCAAGATGCTGGCCAAGCGGTAGCCGACCAGCTAGAAGGACAAGAGCAAGAAGTATATTCGGTTGCCTTGAGCGCGATGGAAAACACGTTGTTAACCCCAGTGCCGGTCGAAGTCCCAGACTTGGTCAGCCTCGTTAATCCGGAATTAGAGCAAGCAACACTTGGGAAAAAAACGCCTGAAGAAGCTCTCCAAGCAGCTGAACGGAAAGTAAAAGCTGCCAAGGAGGGGACTCAATGAAACATCCACTTCGCCGTGCCGACACATGGCAAGGTTATTTGTTCATCATGCCCTGGCTTCTCGGATTCGCCGTATTAACGGCGGGTCCGATGTTGTTTTCACTTTTCGCAAGCTTTACCGATTATGATATGACGTCCCGTATGAATTTTGTCGGGATTTCAAATTATTTGACGATGTTTACAAAAGACGACCTGTTCTGGGTCTCACTCTATAACACGTTTTTTTTCGTTATTTGGAGTGTCCCTTTGACGACCATTGGAGCCATGATCCTGGCCCTCCTGTTGAATAAAGGCATTCCGGGTCAACGTCTGTTCCGCACCATTTTTTATTTGCCAGCCGTCCTGTCCGGCGTTGGCGTCTACTTGTTATGGATGCAGATGTTATCCCCGTCTTCCGGACTCATCAATACGATGCTTGGGTTTATCGGAATCGACGGTCCGGCCTGGCTTGCTGACCCGGAGTGGACGAAACCGGCTCTCATCTTAATGAAGATGTGGTCAGTCGGTGGCAGTATGCTATTCTACCTGGCATCTTTACAAAGTGTGCCAAAGACGTTGTACGAAGTCGGGGCTTTAGAAGGTGCCAATTGGTGGCATCGGTTCCGTTACATCACCTTCCCGCTCATCACCCCTGTCGTTTTTTTCGACTTGATTACAAGCACTATCGGCGCCTTTCAGATTTTCTCTGAAGCGTATGTAATGAGTGAAGGCGGCAACGGGGGGCCCGTGAACTCCTTGTTGTTCTATAATTTACGCATTTGGAATCAAGCGTTTGAAGTGTACAATATGGGCTATGCGATGTCGATGACATGGTTCTTATTTGTAATCGTCTTGTTGCTTACATTGTTCAACTTCAAATTTGCTAAAAAATGGGTGTATTATGAGGGGGATCGTCGATGAAATCCTTACGTGGCAGCAATCTAATCGTCTTTTTACTATTGTGCATCGGAAGCGTGCTCATCCTTCTCCCGCTGTGGTGGATGATTTCAACTTCATTAAAACCGATGGCTGAGATTCTTCAATTCCCGCCAACATTCTTTCCGGACGATTGGCAATTCAGCAACTACATCAAAACATGGCAAGCTGCTCCGTTCACGCTATATTTGGTGAATACTTTGTTTATAACTTTGCTCGTCGTCATCGGCAACGTGCTCGTCAACGCATTCGTCGCCTATGGTTTTGCGAAAATCCAGTTTCCGGGCCGAAACGTCTGGTTCATCATCCTATTGGCCACGATGATGATTCCTGGGTTCGTCACACTCGTCCCGCAGTACATTTTATTTTCTCGGCTCGGTTGGTTAAACACATATCTGCCATTGATTGTCCCGGCTTTTTTCGGTAGCGCGTTCTTCATCTTTTTACTTCGCCAATTTTATTTGCGCATCCCGAATGAGTTAATCGAAGCAGCACGAATGGACGGTGCAAGCCACTTTTATATTTGGTGGCACATCATGCTCCCCCTCTCGAAGCCAATCTTGGCGACTGTAGCGATTTTCTCGTTCAATGGGGCCTGGAACGACTTCCTTGGTCCTCTTCTCTATTTGAACGATGAAACGAAGTACACGTTGCAACTCGGACTTCAAGTTTTTAAAAGCGAGGCGAACACACAATGGAACTTGCTGATGGCCGGTTCATTGATTGTCCTCCTTCCCGTCATCATCCTGTTCTTCATTTTCCAAAAATACTTCATTGAAGGAATGGATTTGTCTAGCGGAGGAAAGGGATAACCTTCACAAATTTGAGAAAAAAGGGTTTGGCCGAGGCCAAACCCTTTCGTCATGCCACTTGATCGCTTGAAACGTCGCACTCGAGCCCTTGTTCGCGCATCGCTTTCGCGTGGCGGAAGAACAAGCCGAACAGTGTGACCGTGCCGATTGTGGCCAAAATATACGGGAGCACCCCGTCCATCTTGAAGCCAATCGGAGCCGTCAAGATATAGAACCAGACGGCGTACAACATGAACGTCCCCGGCACGAGCGCGATCCAATAGTTTCGTCCTTTGATGTACAAGTACGTCGCGCCGACGAACAAGGCGATGACGGCCGTCGTCTGGTTGGCCCAGTTGAAGTATTGCCACAGCAGACGGAAGTCGACTTTCGTCAAGATGAATGACAAGACGAAGAGCGGGAGCGCGATCCACAGGCGTGACGTGAACTTCTTCTGCGCGACTTTCATATAGTCGGCGATAATCATCCGCGCGCTACGGAACGCCGTGTCGCCTGACGTGATCGGCAAGACGATGACACCGAGGATGGCAAGCGTGCCGCCGATGCTGCCGAGCATGAGCGTCGCCACTTCTTGAACGACGAGCGCCGGCGTGCCGGCATTGATCATGGCGAGCAGTTCACCCGGCTCGAAGATGGCCATCGCAGCCCCGGCCCAGATCATGGCGATGACCGCCTCGACGATCATCATGCCATAAAAGATGCTGCGACCGTTGCTCTCTTTCATCGTCGTCCGCGAGATGATCGGCGACTGGGTGGCATGGAAGCCCGAGAGCGCGCCACATGAAATCGTGAAGAAGATGAGCGGCCAAATCGGCAAGTTGTCCGGATGCATGTTCGTCAACGTCATCTCTGGGATTTGGTAGCCTTGAGCGAACAAACTGACCGCGATGCCGATCGCGCTTAACAAGAGGAGCGCCCCGAAGAACGGGTAGATGCGCCCGATGATTTGATCGACCGGGAGGAGCGTCGCCAAAATGTAGTAGGCAAAGATGCCGAACGTGACGATGGCGAGCGTCGAGCCGTTACCGTCAAACAAGTTGTTGATCATATTTGCTGGTGACGTGACGAACACCGTCCCGACGAGGAGCAACAAGAGCAACGCGAAGCCGTTGACGACGTGGCGGAGCGAGCGGCCGAGGAACTTCTCGGCGAGTTGCGGCAAGTGCGCCCCGTTGTTGCGAAGCGAGATCATCCCGGTCAAATAGTCGTGCACGGCACCGGCAAAGATGGAGCCGAGCACGATCCAGAGGAAGGCGACCGGTCCGTAGAGCGCCCCCATGATTGGGCCGAAAATCGGGCCGACACCGGCGATGTTCAACAGTTGAATCATCGAGTTGCGCTTCGTCCCCATCGGCACGTAGTCGATGCCGTCCTGTGACGCATAGGCAGGCGTCGTCCGTTCTTCCTTGATGCCGAATGTCTTCTCGACGTAACGGCCGTAGACGAGATAACCGAGCAATAATAATCCTAACGCTAAGAAAAATGTAACCATCGGGTGGTCCTCCTATATATAAGTGATTTATGATTTCTTTATGTGAAATATATCACATGATTAATATAGCAGGGTCCTTGTTCATTGAACAGATGTAATTGCTCACAATTTCACATGAGAATGAAAGTGTTCATTGTTTAGACAAACGTTGTGGTTGAGCCGTTTTTTATGAAAACGTTTGCTTTTGGAATGGATTGATTCGAAACCGGGAACAGTCGAACAGAGAGAAGCAGAAAGGATGATTTTTGTGAAACGTCAACGCGGATTTTTAGCACTCCCGGTCGCCGTCGCCTTTGTCCTCATCTTCGGCTTGTTGTTCGATAACTGGTGGCTCGGACTCGGGATCGGCATCGCGATGTTCTTCGCGTTCCAAGGGACGAAGAAGAAAGCTTGAAACTTTTTGAGGCGACACCCGTACAAATTGGACAAAGGAGGAGTTCTCCATGTCCAATAAACAGACGACCGGCAGCTATGCCTTCCCGCTCGCCCTCGCAATCGGTATCTCGTTAGCCATCGCCCTCGACAACTACTTGATTGGGCTCGCGATTGGCGTCGGGATATATTTCGCTTTTAGTGATTCGCCGAAGAAAACATGACAAAGCCCGCTTCATTGAGCGGTCCTTGTGTATATCTGTGTCTCGTACGGTAGCAGTTTATCAATCTCATTAAGGAAGGCCTATGTAGATGACATCTAGGAAACCTTTACCCAAGTTTCAATTCGCTTTTGCGCTATTCATGTTAGGAGGTGTCTTTTTCCTTCTTCATGAGGTAGATCAGCGAGAAGCTTTTTTTGAATGAAACGTTAACTGAGCATTTTTCAATCGATAAGAACGCCTATGATGTCGAGTTCAGCATGAATCAATTTGGGTACTTATATCGCTTGAATTTCGAGGACGAAAAGAGAGTCGAGTATGAATTTTTCGTCAAAACCAATCAAGAGAAAGAGTACGTCGTCACCTATTATGGACATAACTCGTATGGCGATTCACCTTTGAAAGAAGATGAATTCACCACGTTGAACAAAGAATACTAAATTTAGAGAATTGCCATGAGAAGAGGCCAACTGATGCGAACACGGCGCGCCAGCTGGCCTCTTTCTTACCTATCGATTAAGTTATATCCCAGCCTCACTTCAATGACGCGACATCGATTGAAACCGCTCGACCTCGTCCGTCATAATGGCGTCGACACCAGTCATGTCCGGCAACTCGCTCGGGTCATTAATCGTGTAGAGACGAAGTGACCGATTTTGTTCGCGGAGCGTCGCCGTGTCTGCTGTCCCGATGAATTCCGGCTGGGCGTGGACGGCCTCGGCCCCGATCCGCTCGACGAACTCGATCAAATTCGGATGCCCATCAGTTGTCAGGACGGCAATCCTCGCCTCACGGGCGATATCCCGCAATCGGATGAGCGTGTCCGGATTGAATGAAGAGAAGACGACACGTTGTTCGAGCTTGAACTCGGTGACGGCGAGCCACGTCAGATACTCGATCCCGTCATAGTCGAACCGGTCCGTCTTCAGCTCGATGTTGAGCGTGACGTCGGTCGGTTCGAGCAAGACGAGCACTTCCTCGAGCGTCGGGATTCGTTCCCCGCTCTCCGTCCGGAGCAAGCGGAGCTGCCGGAGCGTCATGTCTTTGACGAAACCGCTCCCGTTCGTCGTTCGGTCGACCGTCTCGTCATGGATGACGACGAGGCGTCCGTCGCGCGTCAATTGGACGTCGAGCTCGATGCCGTCGACATGTGGCAACGCCGCCTTGAACGCGCTTAGTGTGTTCTCCGGATACTTGGCGCTATAGCCGCGATGTGCGTAAATCAACATGTCACTGCCCCAAGGTGGAAGTTGTCTCATCGGCCGCGCGCTTCAACGCCTCTTCGACCGATACGCCTTGGTATAGGCTCTCCATCGCATTGACGACGCTTTGACGGGACTGCGGGAACGTCGAGATGAGCGCGCCTTGTGTCGCTGGTGAGGCTGTCGTCTCACTCAATTGATCGACCGTCACTTTCAGTTGCGGGTACTCGGCCCACATCTCTTTGACGATCGGCTCGTCATACGCCTCCGGATTGATGGCGAAGTAGCCCGTCTCGACGTGCCATTTGGCCTGTGCTTCTTTCGACGCCGCATACTTCATGAACTCCCATGCACCTTGCTTCGTCTCGTCGGCAATCCCGTCACCCATCCAGAGCGAGGCCCCGCCGATGATGACGCCTTCCCGTTCCGCTTCGTTCGGCACCGGCAAGTACGACGCCCCGACCTCGAAGTCGGCGTTATCCGCGACGGTGCGAATCCCGGCCGACGAGTCGAGATACATAGCGACTTTCCCTGATTGGAAGGCGGCACGCATGTCGTCCCAGTTTTGGCCGACGTTCAAGAACGTCTTGTCGTCGTACATCTCTTTGATCAAGTTGAAGGCGTTCTGTCCTTCTTCCCCATCGAATACCGCTTTCGTCGGCGCACCGCTGCGCCCGTTGTCGTTGTCGACGTATAACCCGCCTTGCGCGGCGACGAGCTGTTCGAAGAACCAACCGTAGTTGAGCATCGTGAAGCCGGTCTGGCCGTCGGTCGTCAGTGCCTTCGCCGCCTGCTTCAGCTCGTCATATGTGCGCGGCGCTTTCTCCGGGTCGAGTCCCGCTTGTTCGAACGCATCCTTGTTGTAGATGAGCACCGGTGTCGACGAGTTGAACGGCATCGAGTACTGCTTGCCGTCGACTTGATAATAGCTCAAGATGTTCTCTTCCCAAACGCCCGTATCGAAGTCTTCTTTGTCGATGAACTCTTGGACCGGCGTGATTTTGTTCGAGTCGATCATATATTTCGTGCCGACCTCGAACGTCTGCATGATGGCCGGTGCATCTGTCGAACCGGCGACGGCGTTGAACTTCGTGAGCGCCTCTTCATACGTACCTTGGAACACCGGTTTCACTTCATACTCTTCTTGCGACTCGTTGAAGGCGTCGACTTGGTTGTTGAGCGCGGTCTCTAAGTCCCCGCTCATCGCGTGCCAAAACACGACTTCCGTCTTCCCGTCCTCCGTCGCCGAAGCGGCCGGCTCCGCCTCTTCGCTACCACATGCCCCGAGCAACAATACCGAACTGGCCAACCCTGCGAATAACGCTTTCTTTTTCATCATATATTCCCCCTATTATTTGACCGCACCTTGTGTCAAACCTTCTTGTAACTGCTTTTGTCCTGCGAATAACAACATCAGCGTCGGGATGATAATCAAGATGACCGCCGCCATGACGACGCCCCAATCCGAGGCGACCTCGTTCGACTGCATCTGTTTAATCCCGATTTGCACCGTGCGTGCCTGCTCCGTGTTTGTCACGAGGAGCGGCCATAAGTACATGTTCCATGTCGTCAAGAAGCTATATACCGACAACGTGACGAGCGGTGTCTTCGAGACCGGCAAGACGACGTTCCAAAAGAAACGGAAACGGCTGATGCCGGCGATTTGTGATGCCTCGTACATCTCGTACGGAATCGTCTTGAACTGTTGCCGGAGCAGGAACGTCCCGAACGCGAGCGCGAAGAATGGCACCGACAGCCCCCACACCGAGTTGAGCCAGCCGAGCGACTGGATCGTCAAGAAGTTCGGTACCATCGTCGCTTCCCATGGCACCATCATCGTCGCGAGGAAGAGCATGAAGATGAGCCCTTTTCCTTTGAAGTCGATGAAGACGAACGCGAAGGCGGCAAGACTCGACAAGACGACTTGGCCGACCATGACGAGGAGTGCGACGACGAGACTGTTCCATAAGTACGTCATGAGCGGGATTCGTTCGAACGCGGCGACATAGTTGTCGAATGTGACGTCGCGCGGGATGAGGTTCCCTTTCAACACTTCGCTCCCGTCCATCAGGCTGATCGAGAACGCGTAGGCAATCGGGGACAGCATGACGACGGCGCTCAAGACGAGGAGCGTATACGTGACTACTTTCCGGAGCGTCATTGGTAATGCACCTTCCTTTCGACGAGCTTGAACTGGAGCCACGTCAACAGGAGGACCGTCAAGAACAAGAGCACGGCCTGCGCACTCGCCCCGCCGACGTTATAGTTGATGAACGCGTCCTTATAGATGGCGTAGACGATGACGTTCGTCGAGTTCGTCGGTCCGCCTTTCGTGAGCAAATCGATTTGTCCGAACGTCTGGAACGCATTGATGAGCGAGATGATGCCGACGAAGAAGAGCGTCGGGGACAGCATCGGGATCGTGATGGCCCGGAGCTGGGTCCAATATCCGGTTCCGGCGATGTCCGCACTCTCATACAATGTCCGGTCGATGTTTTGCAGCCCGCCGAGGAGAATCAAGAACGTGAAGCCGATATTCATCCAGACGGTCGCGAGCGACACGGATAAGAGCGCGTACTGCGGGTCAAGGAGCCACTGCACCCCGCTTGCCCCAACCGCTTCCAAGAAGCGATTGAAGATACCGATGGACGGGTTGTACATGAACATCCAAATGACCGACGAGGCTGCGACGCTCATCCCCATCGTCGCCGAGAATGCCGTCCGGAAGATGCCAATCCCGCGCAGCTTCTCGTTGGCGAGGAGCGCGAGCCCGAGCGCGATGATGATTGTGAGCGGGACGGTCAACAGAACGAAGCCGACCGTCGCCTGGATGCTCTGCCAAAACGAGGCGCTCGTGAACAGTTTGGCGTAATGCTCGCCGCCGACGTAATTGAGCGGCGTCCCTTGTGTGTCCGTTTGAAAGAAACTCAAGTAAATCGTCCGGAACAACGGATAGACGAGAAAGATCCCAAATAACGCGATCGACGGGGACAAGTAGAGGAGTCCGCTCGACGCGTCTGATAATCGGGTCCGGACGCGTTGTCTCGGAAGGGCGACCGTCATTGGAACACCTCCAACGCCTCGAACAGTTTCGGTTGCCGCGGTTCGATGCGATTCCCCGTCGCGTCAAACAGTGACATCTGTTTCGGGTCGACGTAACAGGCAATCTTCTCCCCAATCGCGAGCGGCCATTGTCCGGGCCATTTGGCGAGCCACTCGACGCCGCCCATGTCAAAGGCGAGAATCGTCTCCGTGCCGAGCACTTCGATATTTTTCAGTTCGGCGTAGAACGTGATCTCGTCTTTCGCCGGCGTGATTTGTTCCGGCCGGATGCCGAGCGTCGCCGTATCTTCTCGCGTCAGCGTGTTCGGGTGGAATAGACGCCCGTCCGAGGCGACCCAGCCCTTGTCACTCCGTTGCACCGACGTCAAATTCATCGGCGGTGACCCGATGAACGAGGCGACGAACGTGTTCGCCGGCTTATTGTACAAATCGAGCGGTTGACCGACTTGTTGGACCTGGCCATCGTTCAACAGCATCATCCGGTCGGCCATCGTCATCGCCTCGACTTGGTCGTGCGTGACGTAAATCATCGTCAGTTTGAGCTTGCGTTGCAGCTGCCGGATCTCCGAGCGCATCTTGGCCCGAAGTTTCGCGTCCAAGTTCGAGAGCGGCTCGTCCATGAGGCAAATCGGCGACTCGGTCACGATGGCCCGGGCCAGTGCGACCCGTTGCCGTTGCCCGCCCGACAGTTCGCGCGGCTTCCGCTTCAAATAGTCGGTCAGTCCGAGCGTATCGGCCGCTTCCAAGCAACGTTCACGCTGCTCGAGCTTCGTCAGTCCTTTCGTATGTAACCCGAACGTGATGTTTTTCTCGACGGTCATGTGCGGATAGAGCGCATAGTTTTGGAATACCATCGATAGTTGCCGCTCGCTCGGTTTCAGTTCGTTCGCGGCGACGCCGTCGATGCGGAGCGTCCCGCTCGTGATCGATTCGAGCCCGGCGATCATCCGGAGCATCGTGCTCTTGCCACAGCCCGACGGTCCGACGAGGGCGAAGAACTCACCCGCCTCGATCGTCACGTCGATGCCACGGATGACTTCCGTCTCGTCGTATGACTTTTTGATGTTCTGCAGTTGAATCGATTTCATATGATGTCCTCCTTCATTCCTTGCGACGCCCAAAGCCGCTCGTCCCCGGTCGAGACGGCGAACGCCCCGTGGGACAGGGCTTCATGCACGTGAATCGGTTTCCGGATCATCCCGCCTGTCACAATCGGCAACGAGACGTGTTCCGCGACGTGCTCGATGACATTCGGGATGAGACCCGGCATCAGTTCGAGCGCGTCCGGCTGTTGGTCTTTCGCCATCTTGATGCCTGAGGTGATGGCGTCCGAGTCGACGAGGAACAGGCGCTGCACCGTCATCAGGCCGGCCCGTTTGGCGTGTTGGATGACAGACGCCTTCGTCGTCACAATCCCGTCGGCGCCGACCCGTTTCGCCAAATAGTCGATGCCGTCCCGGTCGAGGCTGATGCCGTTGATGCGTTCGGCGTGCAGGAACACGGTCCGATTCTCACGCTTCAAATGGGCGACGTAGCGGTCGAGCGTGCTGAGCGTCCCCATCATGAGGAACGTCGTCGTCACGTCCGACTGCAGGAACTTCTCGAGTTGTTTCGGTGATTTGATGGAGGCGATCATTTTCTCTTGTCCGATCGTGCGAAGTGTTTCATGCACTTGAATCATCCTTCCCTAGAAAAAAGGACCAACAGAAACAGGACGTCATCGACGTACGGGCTTCTGTTGGTCTCTCGAATGTTCTACCAGTTGCTATTCACTTGGCATGAGGGGTCTCACAAGTCATATCGTAACGGATGAATGTAAAGTGGTCGTGAAGGACGTGCAAAAAAGCGTAAACCTTTCATGAATGAGATTTACAAACCATTTAACCGAAACCCACTAACATCCATGCCGATAGATCGAACACGTTATAATACTGAAGAGCGGTAATCGAACACAGTCTTCACTTGATAATGAAAAGGAGTAGTCGAAATGAATAAAATCCAACTAACCGAACATGGATGGACTCGTCAAAACATATGGGAAGGTTGCATCCTCGCCTCAATCGCCCATGCCATTTTTATTGCGAATGCTCCTGATTTTGCTTACGAACATTCATGGGATGGTGACAACTACAGTACCAATGATGGCCAAGGGAGCAGAGGGACGCTGACATTTGGTCAAGAGTTTTATGTCGCAGGTTTCCGAAATGAACGTTTTGCTTTAAATCCAGTAGAGGCAAAACAATACTTCATCGAAGCTCCGGACCTAGTACAAGAAATGGCTGAACAAGAAACGCTTCAATACTTGTTAGATGAAGTGGATGGAGAGGTTCGTCCGGTCGTCACGACCGTCTTATGGGAAAGTGACGAGCGCGTTTTTTCGAGTCATCCTTATGACATCATGATGGAACGAGGGGCAGATCTTTTAGAGGTACAGGCATCTGGGTATGAATCAGCTCTTGAATATTGGGAAGAGTATTACGAACTCACAGAAGAACAGCTAGCATTGGTGGAAAAACTATATCTTTTAAAGTTGAAAGATCCTATTAGACGTATTCTTTTAACGGAAGCGGACATTCAATCCATTAACGCGAATGACGTTGAAGGAATTGAAGAAAGTAAATGTTCTTTTTCTGAAATCGGAATCGAATGGCCGAGTACATGATGATTCGATGAACAAAAGTTCTTATAAAAACGTGATCCTGGAAGTTTGCCAGGCTCACGTCATTTGTTTTGATCACTTCGTCGCAATCACATATCTTTTAGCGTCTGTCTCGCCTTCGCCAAGATGTCGGCTTTGACGGCATCGTCCCGCCCTTTCCAGTTTCGAACCATCATCTTCATGCGCTGGTTCTTTTCGAACCGCTCCTCGTGTTTGTCGATGAAGTGCCAATAGAGCGCGTTGAACGGACAGGCGTCGTCTTCGGTCGTGTGTTTCGGGTTATACTTGCAGCCTTTGCAGTAGTCGCTCATCTTGTCGATATACTTCCCCGAGGCGATATACGGCTTCGTCGCCAATCTCCCGCCATCGGCATGGAGCGCCATCCCGAGCACGTTCGGCAACACGACCCAGTCGTAGGCATCGATATACATCTCATTGAACCAGTCACTCGTCTGTTGCGGCGACACCTCGAACAGCGTCGCGAAGTTCCCGAGCACCATGAGCCGCTGGATGTGGTGGTTGTGCGCCCGCTCGATGACCGGCTTCACACTCTGGTGGATGCAATGCATGTCCGTCTCGGCGTCCCAGAAGTAGTCCGGCAAGTCGCGCTCATGTTTGAACGTGTTGACCGATTCATAACCCGGCATCGACGCCACATAGACGGCGCGCATATATTCGCGCCAGCCGAGGAGTTGACGGACGAATCCTTCGACCGAGGCGAGTGGCGCATCCGACGCCACCGCCGCCTGGACGACCTCGTCCGGTGTCAGGAGCCCGATGTTGACGGCAGGGGACAACAGGCTATGTGACATCTCTTGATTGTCCGACAGCATCGCGTCCTGATACGGACCGAACGTCTCGAGACGTGCTTCGACGAAACGAGCGAGCGCCCGTTGTGCCTCACTTCGCATCACCGGCCAGACGAACGGAGTGATGTCTCCGGGGTGGTCGGCGAAGCCCGTCTCGACTTTTTGGATGACCTCTTTCGTGATCGCGTCCGGTCGAAAATGGATTGGTGGCGGGAACGTGAGTCCTGCTTTCGGCGGCTGGCGGTTGTCTGCATCGAACGACCACTTGCCACCCCGTGGCTTCCCGTCCTCGAGCAACACATCGAACCGTTTCCGCATCTGGCGATAGAAGCGGTCCATCCGCCACGGCGTGCTGCCGATTGTGTCGACGGCTTCCTTCTTCGTTAAATAGAAGAGCGGCACGTCCGTATGTTCGACGAGCTTGTACTGCTGACCGAACTGTTGCAACTTCTTCTCCATCGCGGCATCGGTGACGGCCGTGTAATGGACCTCTTCCGGTTCATACCGTTGGAAGTGGTCGTCCCATGCGTCCTGGAACGAGTCGGACTCATGATAGTCGACGGTATAGCCCTTTTCCCTTAGCTCCTCAGCGAAGTGACGCATCGCCGAGAAGATGAGGACGAGTTTCTGTTTATGGTACGGCCGCCATGTCGCCCGTGATGTCGCCTCGATCATGACGATGACGTCATCCTCCTCGATGTGATTGAACAGCTCGAGCTCATGCGACAGTTGATTGCCGAAGATCCAAAAGGAACGCATCGATTCAACTCCCCTCCCAAAATGGTTATGCTACACTCAATCTACCTCGACTTTATTTGGAAAGGAATGGTTCGATGCGCTTCACGCGTCTCCAAACATGGATTGACAGTCAATACGAGAATCCACGCGGCATCGTCGGCACGTATATCGGTGAGAAGATGGTCAGGCAACACCGGGTCGAAGTCGATTGGACGATTGAGCAACTTCATATTCAGCCCGATAATCGCGTTCTCGACCTCGGTTGCGGGGCCGGCGACGCACTGGCGCAGATGCTACGTGGCTATAATCACGTGCATGTGACCGGACTCGATCGTTCCCCGACCATCGTCCGCTCGGCGCTTCGACGAAATCGAATGGACGTGCAAGCTGGGCGAGCCGAAGTCGTCGAAGGCGACCTCAGGACGCTCCCGTTTCCGGACGCGCGGTTTGACCGCGTCTTCAGCATCCACACACTCTACTTTTGGGAAGACGTGCCTGCGGTTCTTGCCGAGATTGATCGCGTTCTCGTTCCGGGCGGGTCATTCGTTATCACTTACTGCGACGGGAAAAGTGACGTGGGATGGCATCGCGTCCATCGTGCGGGAACAGTTCATCCCCGCCGTTTTCGCGCTCGACCTGACCGACGTTCTCGAGACACGAGGTTCTGACTCGCGTGATAATCATACGGTCGCGGTGTCCGGACGAAAGCCCGTCAAACGTCAACCTCGACCCTTCCGTGTGACGGCCACGCCGCCGAACCCGCTGATGATGGCGATATAAAAGCCCAAATCGTAGAACCAACCGGTGTTGTTCACTTCATAGATGCGATACGTGTCATTGAACAATCCTAAAACGAGTGACACTGGTGCGATCCAACCATGCCAGACGCCCCAAAAGAATCCAGCCGGGTCGGTCGTGTACGTCCCGTCGCCCGGCACACAGCCGCCGAGGACGACAATCAAACTGAGCATGATGGCCAATAATCCGATTCGTTTCATCATAAATCCCTCCTGCTATGAGTATTCCCGGTTTTGCAGAATTCAGTACGGGCCAACATGCGTCAAAAGAATGAAAACAAGCAGCGACTCATTATGAGCCGCTGCTTGTTTGTGTTACCGCCAAAGTTGGACCGTGTTCGCGAACTCGATATCGGTCGCGATTTCCCCGTCGAGGGCATGTAAATCGAAATCTTTGCCGTCGAGCCACTCCTGAAAATCGAAGATGACCGGGTCGCGGTCGCCACCGAGGGCGAACCACGTCTCGAGCGTCTCCGGGAAGTAAGCCGCCGTGTGAATCGTGCCGGCCCAGCTCTTGTACAGCTCCGAGAAGACGCCCTTATCCGAGTCGTTCATGAGCCGGAACGCGCTCTCGGCGTCTTGGACGATATGTTGATACATCTTGATTTCCATCATCCGGCGCGTTGAATCATCAAGATGGTAACGGTTCTCGTGTTGCAGCAGCTCGAAATGGTTCGTGCAGATGTTTGACTCGCGGACACGAATATCGCGCGGTGTCGCCTCGATGACCCGCGTCTTCGACGACTTGTCGTGGACGACATACGTGAACGAGCCGCGGTGCGGAATCTCTTGCAGCAGATCGACCGCCTCCTCGACCGTGGCGCACGTCTCGAGAATCATTCGGCCGATCATCTGACAGACGAACCCGTCCCCTGGCCGCCGTCGGTTGATGAAGTTATAACCCATGGCGAGCCCTTTCTCGTTCATCCCGTCCATTCGGCCGGTGACACGCGAGACGGGCCCGATGACGGCGTAACCCTCATCTGGTTGGAACACGTTATAGCGTCCGTCGTATGTCATCGGATGATAGTCATAATTGCGGACAAGGAAGTTGTCCCCCGTCAAAATCGAACAGCCGCTGATCGGATTATTGACCCGGAAATGACCGAAATGAAGGAGCGTGTCGGCGAGCGTCAACTCGAGCTCGTCCTGAAGACCGAGCAGTTCTTCCCAAATCTTCGGGGCGAACCGGTCGAACGCCTGCTTCGCCTCGCGCTCATCAATCTCAAAGCGCGGGACGCGGAGCTTCCACTGGTCGGTCCGGTTCTCGAGCAGTTTGCTGCGCTTAATATAAGTACCTTGAAAGCGGCCAAAGTCGTAGTGACTGCCGCGGAATTGTGTGAGTTCACTTGAGACACGTTGCATGAAAAAACCTCCCTTGCGCCTAGTATAACGGACGCAACGGAGGTCTGTCTGACTTGAGACTGTTTACAACTTGAACTGCCGGCTCATGCGTTGCATGTCCTCGGCCGTGTGCGACAAATCTTTGACGAGCCGGTTCATCGTCTCGCTCGTCGCCGACATCTGTTCGGTCGAGGCGGCCACTTCCTCGTTGCCGGCCGTGCTCTCTTCAGAAATCGACGCGATGTCCGAGAGACCACGTTTGATGTCGTCTTGGTTCGTCTTGACGCGCCCGAGTTGTCCTTGCATTGAGTTCGTCAGGCGTTGCATCTCGCGCACGCTCTGTTCGATCTCGTTGAACGCCTGCTTCGTCGCTTCGAGCGTCCGCTTGCCGTCCTCGGCGGCGTGCATGCTGTCGGTGAACGTTTCGCCGAGCGCGATCGAGTTCTGTTTGACGCTGCCGACGATTTCTGAGATCTCACTGACCGATTTGGCGACGCTATCTGACAATTTTCGAATTTCAGAAGCGACGACGGCGAACCCTTTCCCGTGCTCGCCGGCGCGGGCCGCCTCGATGGCCGCATTCAACGCGAGCAAATTCGTCTGCGCCGAGATTTGACGGATCATCGTGACGAGCGTCGTCACTTCGTCCGCTTGTTGTTCAAAGTCTTTCACCTGTCCTTGCGACTCGCGCACTTGTAGATGAATGTTCGTCATCTTGCCGACAGCGTCCTCCATCAGTTCAAGTCCTTCGGCTGTCACCCGACTGACGACTTCTGCCTGCTCACTTACCCCGTTGCCGTCGTGCGCCGTCCGGTCGACGAGTCCCGAAAATTCGTTCATATGCCCGTACAGCTTCATCGTGAGCACGCTCTGGTTCTCGACACCGCCCGCAATCTCTTCCATCGTGAACGCGATTTGCCGCGAGGCGTCGTTCACTTCTTCCGAGATGCTCGCCACGTTGCCGCTCTCATCGCGCACCGTCTGAGCGGACGTCTGCAATCCGGAAATCAAATCACGGAGCATCTTCGTCATCTGGTCCATCGAGGCGGTGAGCCGCTTGATCTCATCATTTGCTTTCAACTGGATGTTGTTCACCTCATGAGCTGCCGTCGCCAAGTCACCGCTCGCGATGTGCGTCGCGACGCGTTCAAGCTCACGGAGCGGTCGGAGCTTCCAGCCGAGATAGCGCCAAATGAGGACCGAGGCGACCCCGAGCAAGATGACGAGTCCGATGAGGATCGGCGGCAGGCTCTCTTGGAGCACGGCTTCTGTCACCGCGGCGACGTCGCTCGCCCCTTTATCGATTCCGAGGACACCGATCACGTCCCCGCCTTGTATGATTGGAACGAGCGCGGTCATATAGTCCCCGTACTCTGGGTCTTCGACAATCGGTGTCGTGACGGTCCCACCGTCAAACACGGGTTTCGCGTCATCGAACGTCGTCGCCGTCGTCGGAGTGCCGATGTCGACCGCGTCTGATGCACTCATCCCGTCAACCATGATTTGAAGTTCTTCCCCGTCGGTCGCGAGTGTGTACACGTACATGGCCCCGATTTGCGTCCGATACGTGTCGAGCTGTTCCCGAAACTGCTCGAACCGTTCATCTTTCGCCGGATTTTGTAAAAAAGCCGCATACGCTTCCCCATCGATCGCCTCACTGATGCGGGCCCCGTCCGCTAACAGGACCGCTTGCATCGAACGCTGTACCGTGTGTTTCGTACTGACGTACTGTAACACCCCAAACGTGACGATGAGCAGCGTGATAAAGATTAACATCATCGCTAAAATCCGGGTCTGCAGTGACTGTGGTTTCTTCCGTCTCATATGATTCCCTCCAATCATCTTTACTTGTATATCGGATGATTTTCAGGAAATGTGCACGAAAAAAACGGATGTTTTCGACAAAAACCATCCGTTCGTTCATTCATTTGTCGAATTTATAACCTCGAGCGGTATCGACACCTCGGCCTCACCGTCTTCTCCGATATGGAAAAGCGGCAGCGTCTCGGTGACGAATAAATCGGGGTTCAAATCCGCTTGATAGACGTACGTCCGCACATCCCCTTCACGTTCAGCGACGATTTCACCGAACGGGATTGGGACACGCGTGCCGTCGACTTCATAACTGACAATCGTCGTCGGGTCGAGGCGACGGTCTTCGAGCATCCGAATCGTGAACAGCATCGTCGAGCTGTTCGTCCGCTCCAGTGAGACCGCAATCGATTCCGATTGGCCGGCCCGTTTATTGATCATCGCATCATCGACGTCCTGCTCGAACACGACGTTCTCTTCGACCGGGTCATCTTGCACTTGTTGGCAACCGACAATTGTTGCCAATCCGATAATCAAGGCAATCACCAATGCACGCATCTCGTTCTCTCCTCACTTCAAGGCGAAAGTGAGCTCCGCAACACACGCCACTTCTCCATCGACCGTCGCCACGGCGCGCCCTTTACCGATCGGTCCGCGCGCTTTCAAGATCTCGACCTCGAGGCGCAATTGGTCGCCCGGGACGACTTGACGTTTGAAGCGACATCCGTCGATGCCTGCGAAGAACGCGAGCTTGCCTCGGTTTGCCTCTTGCTTGAGCATGGCGAACGCGCCGACTTGCGCGAGCGCCTCGACGATCAAGACGCCAGGCATGACGTTATAGTCTGGGAAATGTCCATTGAAGAACTCTTCGTTCGCCGTCACATTCTTTAATCCAACGGCCCGTTTGCCTTCTTCGACTTCAAGAATCCGGTCGATGAGCAAAAACGGGTACCGATGCGGGATCACTTCTTTAATCTGTTCAATCGTGTACATGGTTCCACCACCCTTATGAGGTTAGCCAAAAATCGGTGATATGGCGCCACGTGTCGATGTTGAACACGTCCTTCCACTCGCCTCCGCCAATCACGCTGTACCCGATGATGGCCCCAATCGCAAGCATCACGAAAGCCAACAACAAGACAACGATGACGCGTAACAAGATCGGGAAACGTCGATGGTTTGACAATCGCTTCCGCTTCGTCCGCTCTTTGGACTCGGTCTGTTCCGAGCCGTT
This sequence comes from Exiguobacterium sp. TNDT2, assembly GCF_003331145.1. Taxonomy (GTDB): domain Bacteria; phylum Bacillota; class Bacilli; order Exiguobacteriales; family Exiguobacteriaceae; genus Exiguobacterium. The sequence goes on from NZ_QLVE01000002.1 coordinate 36,499, forward strand.
CTGTTCTTCGTTCGCCACGTCCATACATCCTTTCAGCTGAATTGATTATAACATATTAGTACCAGGTAATAAAACTATTGCATGAGTTCCATCTAAGTGTAACGTATCTCCAAATGTCGAACAAGCGTCCGGTCTAGAACAAGAGGAACGCTTTTATGAAATATTCCTGCCCGCTTCCACCGATGCTATGCTACCGTAAGAGTATTCATCCTATAGGAGGTACTATTTCATGTGGAAAGAATTCAAAGAGTTTGCCATCAAAGGCAATGTGATCGACCTCGCCGTCGCCTTCATCCTCGGGGCCGCCTTCACGGCCATCGTCACGTCGCTCGTCAATGACATCTTCATGCCGTTCCTCGGCATCCTCATCGGTGGCATCGACTTCTCGATGCTCGCAGTGTCGGTGCTCGGCGTGAACGTGACGTACGGCAACTTCCTGCAAGAAATCGTCAAGTTTTTCCTCGTCGCCTTCGCCTTGTTCATGATGGTCAAAGTGTTGAACCGTCTGAAACGCGAGCAAGCGGTCGAAGAGACGCCAGAGCCGGAACTGTCGCGTGAGGAACAGCTCCTGTCTGAGATTAGAGACTTGTTAAAAGAACGTCCGTGACGTAAAAACGCCTGAATCAAAATCGGTTCAGGCGTTTTTGTCGAGGATCGACATTACTCGACTAACGGCGTTCGTGAGAAGCGGTTCTGCCTGTTGCATCGCTTCCTCGAGCGTCATTACCCGGGAAACGATTGGGAACACGGCTTGGATACCGACGTCTGGCACATCGACTAGGTCAGTCTGTCCAGCGAACACGAGCGTCGGGATACCATGCGCATGGGCGAGTCGGGCCAGCCCGTACGGCGCTTTCCCGTGGAGCGACTGTTCATCGAACCGGCCTTCCCCGGTGATCAACCAATCGGCCGTTCGCAACGTCTCCTCTAGGTTCGACCACCGTACTACCTCGTCAATCCCGCTCCCATATACGGCTCCGAGTTGATAGAGCGCGAAGCCGATCCCGCCGGCCGCGCCCGCTCCAGGTTGTCCCGTCACATCACGCTCGAAGCAACGGGCATACGCGGCGAGCTGTTCGTCATAACGGGCGACGTCCGTTAGCGCCAATCCTTTCTGCGGACCGAATACGGCCGCTGCCCCTGATGGTCCGAGGAGCGGATTCGTCACGTCCGAGGCCAGACGCCACTCGACATGACGCGCTTCCGGGAGGAGTCCGGTCCAATCGACTTGCGCGACGCGCTCGAGTTGATGCGGGAACGAATCAATGACATGCCCTGTCTCATCAAGAAAGCGGACGCCGAGCGCCTCGAGCAAGCCTTTCCCTCCATCGACGGTCGCGCTCCCGCCGAGACCGACCGTGATGCGTGTCGCCCCGTGCCCAAGTGCATCTTTAATCTGCAGTCCCGTCCCATAAGAACTGTAGCGCCACGGGTCGAGCACGTCGATGAGGGTGAGGCCAGACGCCTCGGCAACTTCAATCACCACCTCGCGCGTTCGTTCCGACCAGCCATACCGGGCTTTCCGCACCGTCCTGTCAAGCGACATCACGTCTTGCGTGACCACCTCGGCCTGCGGGTGCGTCAAGAGCCACGCGTCCAAAAAACCTTCGCCGCCGTCTGAGATTGGCACCTCGATGACGTCATGTTCAGCGAGCGCTTCGCGCACCGCCCGATTGGCTTCCACGCTCGTGAGTGACCCTTTGAACGAATCCATCGCCACGACAATTCGCATGTCCATCCCTCCTCCGCTTCATTATAATGTAAAAACCGCTCCTCCGAAGAAGAACGGTTCATCATCATGGACGGAGCGACGTGACGAGCCCCATCATCTGGTCACTCATCGACAGCGCCCGTGAGTTCATCTGATACGCGCGTTGGGTGATTGTCATGTCGGTCATCTCTTTCGTCAAATCGACGTTCGACGATTCGAGCGTCCCTTCAATCAACAGATTGCCGAGCGGACGATCGACGTCCGCCGCCAAGTCAGCCGCATAGACGTTGTCACCGAGCGGACGCAATGCCGACGTGTTACGCACCTCGACGATATCGAGACGGCCGAACTCTTGCTCGACCCCGTTCACGCTGGCGACGACCATGCCGTCTTGACGGACGCGGTGCCCCGTCGCCTCGTTCGGCATGTCAATCGGATTGCCGTCCGCACCAAGGAGGGCGTTGCCGTTCACGTCGACGAGCGTCGTCGTGTCACCGACCGACAGTTGCAGGTTCCCGCTCCGAGTCAATCCGATACCGTTCTCCGTCTCGACGGCGAAGAACTGGCGGCTTGCTTTCAAGAACACATCAAGGCCACGGTCGGTCTTCCGAATCTGACCGATATTGAACTGTTGACTGATGTCCGCGACGTGGCCCCCGACCCCGATACGAATCCCGTTCGGCGTGTCACGTCCGACTTCAAGTTCGGCACGCGGTTGATTGTCATAAGCCTGTGACAAGAGCGAAGCGAAATGAGTCTGTTCCCGCTTATAGCCGGCTGTGTCGACGTTGGCGATGTTATGGCCCGTCACATCAAGCTGACGCTGGAGCTGTGTGAGTGACGATACCGAATTATAAATCGATTGCATAAGCTTCCTCCTTAACGAATCCGAGCGATTTCAATGGCCCGCTCGGCACTCTTGTCATACGCTTGGACGACTTTTTGGTTCGCCTCGAACTGACGATACGTCGTCATCAAATCGGCCATCGTTCGATCGAGATCGACGTTCGCCTCTTCAATAAATCCTTGCTGGAACTGAACGTTCGCAGCGGGCAGGGCGTCTCCATTGACCCGATAATCGTTCCCGACTTGTTCGAGTGTCGCCAAGTCATCGATTTGGACGGCACCGAGCGTCGCCACGTTTTGACCGAGCGACGTGATTTGACCGTCGTCTGACAAGGTGAACTCACTTGACGGCAATTGAATCCGCGCGCCGGCATCCGAGAGGATGTAGCCGCCGTCCGCTGAACGCAAGAAGCGCTCCTCATCGACCGCGAAGCGTCCGTTCGTCGTATAGAGCGTCTCACCGTTTTGTTCAACGGCAAACATGGCCGCTCCGGTAAAGTCAGCCGGTACTTTCATATATACGTCAGTCGGGCTGCCCGTCTCCGAGATGCTGCCTGTCGAGAAACGTGGCATCGTCTCTTGCAGATAGACGCCCGTCGACAGCGTGCCGACCTCACCTTGTACGCGTGATCCCGCATTCCCAGAGTGGCTCACTTGAGCGAGCAACATTTCCGGGAATGAACGGACGACGCCGTTTGACGCCTTGAATCCAGGTGTCCGGACGTTTCCAAGGTTATTGCTTAAAATCTCTTGTTGACGTTGAAGCGCGTTCATCGCGCCTGCCGCCGTATATAATCCGCGTAGCATGGTCGTCTTCCCTTCATCGTTCAAATTCTTCACTTCTTATATCGTACCAAAGGAACGCTTCGTTTACCGTTTTTCTAAAAAAACTAAAAAACCACTTCCTCGTGAAGTGGTTTTGCATCAAGCGACAATCGGAAGTTCGACCGTCATAATCGTCCCATTCCCCAATTCCGAACGTACGTTGATCGTCCCTCCGTGCGATTCAATAATCTCTTTACAGATGGCGAGTCCGAGGCCGGTGCCTCCAATATGGCGACTCTGCTCGCTCTGAACACGGTAGAACTTCTCAAACAGTCGTTCGGCATCTGCGGGCGCCACACCCATCCCTTCGTCTTCGATGGCGATCCGGATGACATCGTCCTCGCACGAGACGTTGACGACAATGTTACCGCCGTCGGGTGAATATTTTATGGCGTTGTTCAAAATGTTCGAGAACACTTGACGCAGTTGCGCCGGGTCCCCGGAGACGCGAAGCGTTTCATCACATTCGAAATGAAATGCATGCAACTCGGTCGAACCGGCATGAATCTCAAGGACGTCCGACAATAGTTCGAACAAACTCTCGACTTTGAAGTCTTGCTGGCCCTTACCGGCCTCCATCTTCTGCACGTCGAGCAAATTGCTGACAAGCCGCTCGAGTCGGGTCTTCTCGCTATGAATCATGCTCAAGTAGCGTTTCCGCTTCTCTTCGTCGACATGACGATGTTCAAGTAGTTCGGTAAAGCCGAGAATGGATGTGAGCGGGGTTCGAAGCTCATGAGAGACCGTCGCGACGAGTTCCGTCTTCAAGCGGTCGACTTCAATCTCTTTCGTGATATCCCGCGACACAAACATCACGCCGAAACGTTCGTCCTGCAGTTCAATCGGTTCGGCGTACATCCGTACGGTACGTCTTCCCCTTTGCATCGAATACGTAAACGTCTCGTCAAAAATCCCACAGTTTTTGGCCCGGTTCGTGAAGCGCTTGAAACCGTCTTGGTCATCAATTTGCGCCATGAAGGGTTCATAAAACGCGTCGATTGGATACAGGCTTTGACGGTCTCCAAACAGGAAAGGTTGTTCATACAGATTAAATAGTGCCTCGTTGGCGAAACATTGATTGGTGTCCGTCTCGACGAAGACGATGGCGTCACGCATCGTGTGCAAGATGCGGGCTGTCTTCTCCCGCTCCTTCTCGAGTTCATCGTGCTGGTGAATCAACGAGCTTGACATCTCCGAGAACGATTTCGACAATTGTCCGACCTCGTTTTGGAGCGGTTCGATTGGAATGAGCGTGGCGTACGGGTCGACCGCGAGTCGTTCACTGTTCGCTATGAGTGCTTGGAGTTGCTTTGTCAAACGTACGACGTACGGTTGCAAACTGACGAACAAGATGAATAAAGCACCAAGCAAAATGAGCAACCACATCCATTGGGCTTTGGCGAGCTGTTCGGATAACTCTTCCCGCAAGCTCGTCTCTTGAGAGTCAAGTTCGGACCGATAATCGGTGAACACCGATTCCATATCGACGATGCTCGCGCTCATATCGGCCGCACTGCTCGATGGCTGATTGCCGAGACACTGTACCCAGACATTGATGAGCCGCAACGTGCGCTCCACAATGTCTACAATCTCATTTATCGCTTGAAGAAGACGCTCGCCGAATATGATTTAAGCATCTCGGTCCAGACGATCAACAACGGCTATTCGCTCCATTTGGATGATGCCTGTCTATGCGACTATCATGATTGGTTGGACGCAAAAGAAAAGCCGTTCACGCAGGCGGACTTGAGCGCTCGTCTCTTCGTGGACAAAGACTATATGTGGCATTAAAAAAGAGCTTTACCAGAATCCAGGAGAAGCTCAGCTCATAGACTATTGCGAAACATCTTGCTCGTCGGCCCCCACACTTTCCGTAGACAATCTCGGAGCCGCATCACGACTCGCGTCGCTACTGGGTCTCCGTCGGATTGCTTTCCTGTCGGAGTCGGGGCGCCCTTGACGAGCAATGCAAACGGTCGCCTTCAGGCGGCCGTTTTTCATTCCTATCATCCTTCATTTACATATTGACCTTCAAAAACAAAAGAGGGTAACTATAGACCGTCTCTTCCCAATCAGTAAATAAAAAAACGAACCAACTCGCTGTTTGGCGAATCGATTCGTTCACATCCTGAGTTTCTCCCCGTCTATGGGAGAGGCTCGTTTTAACGTCCGACGAAACCGCCGTCGACGTGGAGATGTTGACCGTTGACCCATGCCCCGTCCGGCCCCATGAGGAAGGCGATATAACGCGCCGCGTCCTCAGGTGTGCCGACACGTCCATGTGGGAACAGCGGCTCGAGCTGTTGACGGAACGCGTCATCAATCCAACCTGAATCGGTCGGACCCGGGTCGAGCGCGTTCACGGAAATCCCGTACTGCCCGGCCCCGTTGGCGAGTGCCGGCGTGATCGCAATCAGCATGCCCTTTGTCGCGATATAGGCCAAATTGGACGCATCCGCACCGCCAGACACCATAAACAGGATGCGTCCGTCCGTATGCCCCGCTTGTTTGTACCGCTCGATGAAGCCGAACGTCAGACCGAGCGTCCCTTCGTTGTTGACGAGATAATGACGGCGGAGCGTCTCTATCGTGAACGTATCGACGCTCACGTGCCGCTCATACGTCGCATTGTTGATCAGACGGCTTGGCGTACCGAGCGCCGCCTCGACGCGGTCGAGTAGCCCTTCTGCGTCTCCAGACGTCAGATTATACGACTCATGGGCAACGCGAGCTCCTGATGCCTGTAATTCGGCGACGAATCCGTCGATGAAGTCTGGCTCTGCCCCAACGCCTTCCGTGCCGTCAAACGGGCTCCAGTGCGTCAGATATAGGTCATGGCCAGCCGCAGCAAGTTTTCGTGCGATGGCCGCCCCGATGCTTTGCATCCGGCTGACGCCGGTAATGAGTGTGAGTGGTCGTGTCATTCAATCATCCCCTTTAGCCTTTAATTTAGTGAGAAAATACGGTCCCCAATCCGCTTCATGCGGGATGACATACGTCCATGTGTAAGCCGGATCGACGATATAGACGTCCGCATAGTCCATCGTTGCGGCAATCAAGTCTTTTCTCGCAAGTGGTTTGGCTTGCGTCAAATCGAGCTCGAGCATATCGTCCGAATGCTGAAAGAAGAGCAGCGCTTTCCACTTCGCGGCCCGTTCGAACGCTTGATCCGCGGCTGTTCCGACGAAACAGCCTTCATCCCATGCCACAATATCCTCCCACAGATAAGGGGAAAGCCGTATCCGCTGTTCTGGTCGTATGAAGTTCATTAGCCACGTCTGACGAGCTTCTTGACCACGGCTCTCAATCTCTGTGACCTCGACCCCTTTCGAAGTCAATGGCTCAATCAATGGATTCATCTGCAGCCCTCCTCCCTTAGTCTATCCATTTCCAGGAAATTCGGACAGTCTTGAATGCAAAAAAAGGCACGACGCCTGCAGACGTCGTACCTCTATATCGTATTACTTCAAGCGATCCAAGTGCTCAAGCATGATGCCCGTGCCGTGCGCGACACTGAGCGTCGGCTCTTCGGCGATCATGACCGGCAACCCGACACGCTCGGCCACGAGCTGGTCGATGCCGTGGAGGAGCGAGCCGCCGCCTGTCATGATGATACCACGGTCGATGATATCGGCCGCAAGTTCCGGAGGCGTCTGTTCGAGGACACGCTTCGTCGCTTCGACGATCTCGTTCGCCGACTCGGCCATTGCTTCACGGAGTTCTTCCGACGTGATGGTTACCGTACGCGGAAGCCCACGCACCATGTCACGACCGCGGATATCCATCGTCTCATTACGTCCGCCCGGGAAGACCGTCGCAATCTCTTTCTTGATTTGCTCGGCCGTCCGCTCTCCGATGACGAGCTTATGCTTGTCCTTGATGGCGCGGAGGATGTCCGTATCGAAACGGTCCCCGGCGATTTTAATCGTTTCACCGCAGACGATATCACCCATCGAGAGGATGGCAACGTCTGTCGTCCCGCCACCGATGTCGACGATCATATGCCCGACCGGCTTCCAGATGTCCATGCCCGAACCGACCGCTGCTGCTTTCGGTTCTACGGCGAGGAAGACTTCTTTCGCCCCGGCCTTCTCGGCCGCCTCACGGATGGCTTTCGCTTCGACCGGTGTCACGTTCGCCGGCGTACAGATGAGCATGCGGATGCCGCCAAAGAAACCGCGGACTTGAATCTTCTCGACGAAATGACGAAGCATCTCTTCGGTTGTCGCGAAGTCAGCGATGACGCCGTCACGGAGCGGACGGATGGCGACGATGTCACCTGGTGTCCGTCCGACCATCTGATACGCCTCTGTCCCGACAGCAAGTACTTTCCCTGTCGAACGTTTGATGGCAACGACGGATGGCTCGTCGAGGACGATGCCTCGACCTTTGACGTGGATGACGACGTTTGCTGTTCCTAAATCAATCCCGATATCTTTTGAAAACATGGTGTGTAGGTTCCTCCGTTCGTTACTTCATTGAAAAGAGCGAGAAGAGTCTCTCCTCGCTCCTATGAGTCTATTAATTAGTTCTTCACCATTTCTTCGGCAACTTCGACAGTACCTTCGATGCGCTCGATGTCAGCACCGAGAGCTTGAAGTTTCTTGTGGAAGTCGACGTAGCCACGGTCGATGTGGTAGAGATCGCCAACGCGTGTCTCTTCGTCTGCGATGAGTCCAGCGAGGACGAGAGCGGCACCGGCACGAAGATCAGTCGAGACGACCTCAGCACCTTGGAGGCGAACGCCGCCTTTGATGATGGCCGAACGTCCTTCGATTTTAATGTCTGCGTTCATGCGGCGGAATTCTTCGACGTGCATGAAGCGGTTCTCGAATACCGTCTCCGTGATGACTGATGTGCCGCCGGCTTTTAAGACGAGCGCCATCATTTGAGCTTGGATGTCCGTCGGGAATCCTGGGTGCGGCATCGTCTTCACATCGACCGGCTTCAACTCATCCGGTGCGATGACGCGCATGCCTTCCGACGTATCCTCGAACTTGACGCCCATTTCTTCCATCTTCGAGATGAGCGGACGAAGATGCTCGCGCTCAGCGCCGATGACTTCGATGTCGCCGCCTGTGATGGCACCTGCGACGAGGAACGTACCGGCTTCGATGCGGTCAGGGATGATTGAATGTTCAGCGCCGTGAAGCTTCTCCACGCCTTCGATGCGAATCGTTTCTGTACCGGCACCGCGCACGTGTGCACCCATACCGTTCAAGAAGTTGGCAAGGTCGACGATTTCAGGTTCTTTGGCGACGTTCTCGATGACTGTCGTCCCTTCAGCGAGGACCGCCGCCATCATGATGTTCTCTGTCGCGCCGACAGATGGGAAGTCCAAGTAGATCTTCGCACCTTTCAAGCGACCGTCGACTGAAGCTTCGACGAAGCCGTTACCAATGACCGTCTTCGCGCCCATTGCCTCGAAGCCTTTCAAGTGGAGGTCAATTGGACGTGAACCGATTGAGCATCCGCCCGGCATCGCAACACGTGCATGTCCGAGGCGAGCAAGGAGAGGACCCATGACGAGAATCGAGGCACGCATCTTGCGGACGTACTCAAGTGGTGCTTCGTCTTTGATTGTACCCGACGCATCGACAGTGACTTCGTTATTCGCTTCGTCAAACGAAACCTCTGCACCGAGGTGACGAAGTACTTTGTTAATCGTGTACACATCAGCAAGGCGCGGCACGTTTTGTAACACCGACTTTCCTTCACTTGCTAAAAGAGTGGCAACCAATGTTTTGAGTACGGCGTTTTTTGCTCCTTCAACACGCACAGTACCTGACAATTTACGTCCTCCACGGACTACAATCAAATCCTTCATATCTCTCTTTGTCCTCCAACTTCGTTGATTTTTTGTTTTATGCGTCGAGATCCGTTACCGGATGCAGTTATGTCGATTACTATGATGGTTTGTAACACGTGACGTTTCATCAGAGAGAAAATAATGAATAAAAATCTAAAATGAAATCTGATGAAAATTCGTCATGTCAGACGAATTTATCCTACATGATAAATATAGACGAAACGTTACAGCAGGATTACAGTTTAGTAATCACTTCTGTAGCTACTGTAATGGTGCGAGCGCCTGAGCCAATCGGATATATTCCAAAAAGAACTGGGCGATCAGGGAACCGAAGACGACGGCCACGAGGACGCGCAAGACAGCAGCTTGCGGACTTCTCACTTGATTGAGCACACGATCCCATTTGACCGGCATGAGTGCCCACCAAGCGACATAGATCGCTACGACGTAAATGACGAGCGATAAGACGGTGTTCAACATCGACGATTCCCCTCTTTTCAAAAATTCGTACCATTTTTAATCATAGCATGTCGCATTAGAGAAAAAAAGACTTAGCGTATAAGTGAGTAGTGGAATGGGTTCATCCGATCAACTCGCTTTCTCTCCAGAAACCGCATACAAAAGGAACGTCATCGGCGCATGGCCTTAGTACAGTAATTGACGTCCCTTCAACATTTCAAACATTATTCACTTCAACATCATACGTTTGGTTCCATCGAATCGCCTCGACATAGTAGCGAGACAAGTCCGGCGCGTCCTCCTCGACCCGTATCGTCAACTGTTCATAAGCGAGTACCATATTGAGCAACTCACGTAAGTCGTTATCTTCTCCGAGGAGTGCCGCCTTGACGACCGGCTCGACCGGGAGTTCCGAGACGAGCGTTTGCATCGTTTCATCCAAGATGACGTCGAGTGATGAAAAAATCCCGGTGATGAATGCATCAAACGCCTTCACATACGGCAACGTCTCGGCCGCGATCAACTCCATCATCTTGCCACGGATGACACTCTGTTTAATCAATTCTTTGGATTCGGACGTCTGTAATTCACGGAGCAACATCAAGTAAGACCAGCGGCGCAGTTCATCGAGACCGATGCGCGCGACGGCCTGCTCGATCGACTGAATCGTATGTCGGCCTTTTTGATAGACCGTGTTGACCGACCGAAGCATCTTGTACGACAAGTCGACACTGCGTTCGATTTGATTCGCAATATATCGGAAGTTCGGGTCGGGCGTATCGAGTTCTTTCAACACTTCGACGAGCGTGTGCCGAAGTGGATGGACCTCGGCACCATGGACGACCGTCGGCCGACTGAAGAAGTAACCTTGGAACATGTGGTAGCCGAGTTTTTTTGCCGTCTCGTACTCGAACGGCGTCTCGATCTTCTCCGCTAAAAATTCGACTCGGTGCCCGAGCGCATCGATCAATCGTTTCTGTTGGTCAATCGGCGTCGCTTGATAATCGATTTTGATGATATCGGCAAGGCCGATGAGCGGTCGATACTTCTCTTCGAACACGAAATCGTCGAGCGCGATGGTGTACCCTTTCCGTCGTAACGAGCGTAAGGCAGCCAGTACTTTCTCGGTCGGTTCGACGTGTTCGAGCACTTCGATGACGAGCGTTTGCCGGGGCAACAGAGTCGGCACTTCACTTTCAATCAAATTTTGCGGAAAATTGATGAACGCCCGCGTCCCTTCCGTCAGTTCTCGAAAATTGAAGACGAGATAGGCGTTATGAATCACGTCGGCGGTCGCAAGTGCATCGTCGACATGTTCAAATATATTTTTCTCACTGCGGCGATACAACAGCTCATAGCCACAGATCCGTAGTTTTTGATCAAAAATGGGTTGACGCGCCACATAAACTTTCATTTTGGTATCTCCTTTGCAATCGTTCCACTTATATTATCGGATGTGGTCTCTCTGTCTTCCACTGTTCGGACGCAAAACTTCTGATACTTTTGTCCTACATATATATAGAAGTAATCTGTAGCTTCCATTCGTATGAACCAAAAAAATCTCCCCTGCGGCAGCAGAGGAGATGTTTGGTTATTCTTTGATATCGCGAATGCTCAAGCGGTTGATCGCTTTTTTGAGCGCGAGCTCCGCACGGCGGAATTCGAGGTCCGAGAGCTTCGTGTCTTGAAGACGACGCTCGGCACGAACTTTCGCCGCAGAAGCGCGGTCGTAGTCGATCTTATCCGCCATTTCGGCTGTTTCAGCTAAGATCGTCACCGTGTCGGGACGAACTTCCATGAAACCGCCGCTGAGTGCGATCAGCGTGCGTCCACCATCTTCGTGGCGCAGTTTGAGAACTGAGATATCGAGCGGTGTCACCATCGGGATGTGTTTCGGTAAGATACCGATTTCACCAGTCACCGATTTTGCGACGACCATCCGTGCCTCGCCCTCATAGGCTGCGCCATCCGGGGTGACGACGTTGACGTGAAGCGTATTCATCGTCTAGTTTCCCCCTTCCGTGTAGGTCTTAGACCAACGTCTTCGCTTTTTCGATGACGTCTTCGATTGGACCAACGAGACGGAATGCATCTTCTGGAAGATCATCGTGTTTGCCATCGAGGATCTCTTTGAAGCCGCGGACTGTCTCTTTAACTGGTACGTACGAACCTTTTTGGCCTGTGAACTGCTCAGCCACGTGGAAGTTTTGTGACAAGAAGAACTGAATGCGACGCGCACGGTGAACCGTGAGCTTATCGTCTTCAGACAACTCGTCCATACCGAGGATTGCGATGATATCTTGGAGCTCTTTGTAACGCTGAAGCGTCTGCTGGACGTTGCGGGCTACTTCGTAGTGCTCTGGTCCGACGATGTCAGGCGAGAGGGCACGTGAAGTCGATGCGAGCGGGTCAACGGCTGGGTAAATCCCCATCTCCGAAAGACGACGCTCCAAGTTAGTCGTTGCATCAAGGTGAGCGAACGTTGTCGCTGGAGCCGGGTCAGTATAGTCATCGGCTGGTACGTATACGGCTTGAATCGATGTAACCGATCCTTTAGCTGTTGACGTGATCCGCTCTTGAAGCATACCCATTTCCGTCGCGAGTGTCGGTTGGTAACCTACGGCAGATGGCATCCGACCGAGAAGGGCCGAAACTTCCGAACCTGCCTGTGTGAAACGGAAGATGTTATCGACGAAGAGAAGAACGTCTTGTCCTTGCTCATCGCGGAAGTACTCTGCCATTGTAAGACCCGTCAAGGCTACGCGAAGACGCGCGCCCGGCGGCTCGTTCATCTGACCGAAGACCATCGCCGTTTGCTTGATAACGCCTGAGTCCGTCATCTCGTGGAACAAGTCATTTCCTTCACGCGTACGCTCGCCGACTCCTGCGAATACAGAAATCCCGCTGTGCTCTTGCGCGATGTTGTTGATAAGTTCCTGGATGAGAACGGTTTTACCTACACCGGCACCACCGAAGAGGCCGATTTTACCACCTTTGATATAAGGTGCGAGAAGGTCGACGACTTTGATCCCTGTTTCCAAGATCTCAACTTTTGTCGACAATTCATCGAACGTCGGTGCGAGACGGTGAATCGGTGACCGACGGACAGTCGGTGACACTTCTTTATCGTCAATCGGGTTACCGAGTACGTTGAAGACACGACCGAGCGTCTCTTCTCCGACTGGTACTGAAATCGGTGAACCTAAGTCAAGTACTTCCATGCCGCGGCGAACGCCGTCCGTTGAGTCCATCGCAATCGTACGGACCGTGTCATCCCCAAGGTGAATCGCTACCTCGAGCGTCAAGTCGACACTGACATCTTGCGCCGATTCAGCCACGTGTGTGACTTTAAGGGCGTTATAGATGTTCGGTAAGTGGTTGTCGAACTTAACGTCGATAACTGGGCCCATGACTGCGACTACGCGGCCTTTCATGCCGTATTCGTTCATCGTGTTAGCCTCCTACAATCTAGAGGGCGTGCGCTTATTCAAGCGCAGCCGCACCTCCGACAATCTCTGTGATTTCTTGTGTGATCGCCGCTTGACGCGCGCGGTTGAACTTGAGCTTGAGTCCACGGATGAGTTCATCCGCGTTATCTGTCGCATTCGACATCGCCGTCATCCGAGCCGCGTGCTCCGATACTTTCGCATCGAGGAGCGCGCCGTAGATGAGTCCTTCCGCGTAACGCGGGAGAAGCGCTGCTAAGATCGTTTCTTCTTCTGGTTCATATTCATACATCACATTGGATGCGGTCTGTTCGATATTCCCAAGCGGAAGCAATCGATCGATCTTCACTTCTTGGCTGATGACAGAGATGAATGAGTTGTAGCAGAGCTTCAATTCATCGATCTCGCCTTCACTGAACGCGCCGACCGTCTGTTTGACGATCTCTGCGACTTCAACGAATGATGGCTGGTCGTTTAATCCTGTCATGGCACTGTACACCGGAATGTTACGGGCCTTGAAGAACTGAACGCCGACCTTCCCGATCACGTACAGACGGTACTCGTCTGTTGAACCGTGTTTGGCTTTCAACTCGCGATACACGTCACGAAGGACGCTGGCGTTATATCCACCAGCAAGTCCGCGGTCTGACGTGATGACGATATAGCCGGTCCGTTTGACGGGACGGACTTGAAGCATCGGGTGTGTTGCGCCTGAAGTACCGCCGGCAATCGACGAGATGACTTCCTGCAACTTGGTCATGTACGGCTTGAAGTTGGCGTTGCTCCCTTGAGCGCGGTTCAATTTCGAGGCCGACACCATGTTCATCGCTTTCGTGATTTGCTTCGTGCTTTGGGTCGAGGTGATCCGCATCTGAATCTCACGTAATGATGCCATTTCGATTCACCACCTTAATAGACGCTCGTCACCGGATTAAACCGATGGCGAGAACGTCTTTTTGAATTCCGTAAGTGCATCGACCATCGCCTCGTCAGCAGGAAGGTTTCCTGTTTGACGGATTTCACGGCAGAGGTCCGCACGGTTTTGGTCGAGCCATGCGTTCATTTCTTTTTCGAAACGACGGATGTCTTCGACTGGGACGTCATCGAGATGACCTTTCGTGAGTGCATAGATGATGATGACTTGCTTGTCGACCGAAAGCGGTGCGTTCAAGTCTTGTTTCAAGACTTCAACGGTACGTTGTCCACGGTTGAGCTTCGCTTGTGTCGCTTTGTCGAGGTCCGACCCGAACTGGGCGAACGCTTCGAGCTCACGGTATGACGCGAGGTCAAGACGGAGCGTACCAGCAACTTTCTTCATCGCTTTCACTTGAGCCGAACCACCGACACGCGATACCGAGAGACCGGCGTTAATCGCTGGACGTACCCCTGAGAAGAAGAGGTCCGACTGAAGGAAGATTTGACCGTCTGTGATCGAGATCACGTTCGTCGGGATGTAAGCCGAGATATCCGACGCCTGTGTCTCGATGAACGGAAGAGCTGTGAGCGAGCCGCCACCGAGTTCGTCATTCAACTTCGCCGCACGCTCAAGAAGGCGTGAGTGGAGGTAGAAGACATCCCCTGGGTAAGCCTCGCGGCCTGGAGGACGACGGAGAAGAAGCGAGAGCTCACGGTAGGCTGCCGCTTGTTTCGAGAGGTCATCATACACGACGAGGACGTGTTGTCCGCGGTCCATGAAGTACTCACCCATCGATACCCCTGCAAATGGTGCGAGGTAGAGAAGGGGGGCCGGCTGTGAAGCCGATGCCGACACAACGATCGTGTAATCGAGGGCGCCGTTTTGACGGAGCGTCTCAACTACGCCACGGACAGTCGATTCTTTCTGACCGATGGCGACGTAGATACAGATCATGTTTTCTTCTTTTTGGTTGATGATCGCATCGATTGCGACCGAAGTCTTACCAGTCTGACGGTCACCGATGATGAGCTCACGCTGACCGCGACCGATTGGTACGAGGGCGTCAATCGCCTTAATCCCAGTTTGGAGCGGTTCGTGTACTGACTTACGGGCCATAACGCCGTAAGCTTTACGCTCGATCGGGTTGTATGTGTCCGTCACGATCGGTCCGAGACCGTCGATTGGTTGTCCGAGCGGGTTGACGACGCGTCCGAGGAGCGCTTCACCGACTGGAACTTCCATGATGCGGCCCGTACGTTTTACCGAGTCGCCTTCTTTGATGCCTTTGTAGTCGCCAAGGATGATAATCCCGACGTTACCTTCTTCTAAGTTTTGCGCCAAGCCCATTACGCCGTTAGAGAACTCTACGAGTTCCCCCGCCATAACGTTATCGAGTCCGTATGCACGAGCGATACCGTCACCTACTTGAATGACTGTACCTGTCTCACTGACTTCGATTTCAGAACCGTACGAAGCGATCCGCTCTTTTAGCAGGGCGCTGATTTCTTCAGCTTTGATCGTCATTGAATTCACCCCTATTTCTTACGCATTCAACAATTCACGCTCGAGGCGTGTTAGTTTGTTTTCGATTGTGTCATCATACGTCGTGTAGCCGATTTGGACACGGAGTCCACCGATGACGTCTTCATCGACGACGTTCTTCAATTGAAGCGTCTTGTTCATCTTCTGACCGAAGACGAGTTCGACTTCTTTCAACTCTGTTGCCGACAACGGGTAAGCACTCGTGACGAACCCTTCGGCGATGCCACGGTAGTCGTTGATGTAATCAAGGACGTAGCGCGACAAGCCGCGAACTTCGCTCGCACGGTCGTTTTCGACCATGACGAGAAGTGTGTTGAGCACGATATCTGTCATGTCACCAAAGCTATGTGTTAAAAGCTGTGCAAGCTCGCTGTCACTGATTGCCGGATTCTCTAAGAGATTCGCAAGTTCAGGAGTCGCGTGGAGCACTTCATCGAGCAGACGCACTTCCGCTTCGACTTGGTCGAGCGTGCCTTGTTCCCGCGCTAAGTCGAAGAGCGCTTTGGCGTAGCGTTTTGCTAACGATGTGTTCATCAGTTAGCACCTTTCGCTTTAGACAGGAAGTCTGTAACGAGGGCACGTTGTTTCGCTTCGTCGCCTTTAAGGTCTGACTGAAGGACGTGGCGTGCGGCCGAGAGCGCCTGTGTGACGACTTCGGTCTGGAGCGATTGTTTTGCGAGCTCACGCTCACGTTCGATCGCTTTACCCGCCTCGATTTTGATTTGTTCGGCTTCCAAACGCGCCTGCTCCACCAAGCGTGCTTGTTCCGCTTCTGCTTGACGACGGCTTGAATCAAGCATTTCTTTCGATTCTGTACGTGCAGCGCTAAGCGCGTCACGTTGTTCGACTACATATGTTTCCGCATCTTTGCGGCTCTTTTCAGCGAGCTCGATTTCGTTCGCTACATACTCTTCACGCTGTCTCATCATTCCAAGGAGTGGTCCCCAAGCAAATTTCTTCAACAGGGCCAAGAGTACGAGGAATGTGAAAAGTGTAAAGATCATATCCAGGATGCGGAGGCCTTCGCCACCAGCACCAGCTGCAATCATCATCGTATCCATGCATACCCTCCTCTTGACTAAATAAGTGAGGGAGACACGCTCCCTCTTACGTTGTTCTCGTTAACTCGTAATCAAGAGTTGAGGAGAAGGAAACCGACAGCCACACCGATGATCGGGAGGGCTTCAACCAAACCGATACCGATGAACATTGTTTGACGAAGTTCGTTTTTGAGTTCTGGCTGACGTGCTTGTCCTTGTACTGTTCCGTATACGATGAGACCGTTACCGATACCAGCCGCGAGTGCTCCAAGACCGATAACGAGTGCTGTTGCGAGAAGATTGAGTTGTTCCATTGTGTATATTCCTCCTAAAAGTTAAGTAAATAGTTTTTTTGTTCAACGCTTTGGCGAGACAAACCGAATTAATGCTCGGCAGAAGCTTTATGCCCGATGTAGACCATTGCAAGCGTCAGGAAAATGTAGGATTGGATAACCCCGATAAAGATTGAGAAGCCTTGCCATAAAATCATTGGGAGAACTGCGAACACAGCACCGAGCGGGTTAAGTGCCCCTTCTGCGGTAATTGCGAGTCCCAAGATGATGGTAATCATGATTTCACCGGCAAAGATGTTACCGTAAAGACGCAGACCGAGCGTCAAGGTGTTCGCGAACTCCTCGATGAGCTTGATCGGCAATAAGAACCAGACCGGCTTCACGAATTCCGCCGAGTAGTGCTTCAAACCGTGTAGCTTCACGCCGTAATAGTGCGACATTGCAACGACGAGTGTCGACAATGCCAACGTGACGTAAGGATCGGCCGTCGGTGAGTTGAACCATAGATAGTGACCAGAAATGACGTTAAACGGTAGACCCATCAAGTTCGAGAAGAGAATGAACAAAATCAACGTCATTCCAAATCCGATGAAACGGCCACCTGTCTTCCAGTCCATCGCACTCGAGATAATCCCGCGTGTGAATTCCGCGAAGAATTCCATTAAGTTCTGCTTACCGGTCGGCTTCATAGCCAAGCGTCGCGTTCCCCAAACGGCAAACGTAAATACGAGTAGTGATGCGATCAGCACCGTAATGACGTTCGTCCAGCTCCCATATAACGTATAATCTCCGAGTTGTAGAGAATATGTGGGAAACTCATGACCCATTAGTATTCACCTCTTTTCCTGCTGAGCTGGGCAAGTGTGAACTCGCCAAATTGTATGATGTGGCCGGCGATTAGACCAGTTACCACCGCGATCAGCGATACTCGATCCTCATAAAAGAGACCGACTATCACGGCTAGCGCACCGACTGCCATTCTTGAAACAGTCCCGTGCGACTTTGGGCGTCGTCCATGTTCGATGACGTCAAACATGCGAATGACGCTTCGATTCTGCATATGTAGAATGATGAGACTGGCGACCCCGCCTAGAAACAACCCGAGAAACACCGGTTTGTACATAGGGACGATGAGCGCTCCGATGAGGAGAATGGCGAACCATCCGATAAACCACTTCGTATAGCGTTTCATCAACTGCTGCTGTGCTTTTCTGTCTGCTTGCACTTGTTGTAGTTCTGTTTGTTCTAGCTTCATTCGTCCTCTCCTGTCAGTAAACTTCGAAGGGTGAGAACGAGCGCCGTGATCCCGAAAGCCATTCCGAGAAGCACTGACACATTCCAACCAAACGTGCCCCAAAATTCACGTCTCGCCCCGTATTGGCCAACGAGATAACCGATGACGATCGGTCCAGCGAGCGCGGTCGAGATTTGAGAGGCGAGCGAGGCATAAGATAGGTAACGATTGTCTTTTTTCGTCATCCCCATCCCCCTTTCAGGCTACCGAGCTTCCTTCCATCATCACCGGGTTCACACTCGCGTGACCATCAAAAGTCACACAAGTTCAGAGTACTGGAAATGGCATAAGAAGTCAATTGATTTCACAATTATAAAAGCGCTTTAAATCAAGTCGTATCAAGGCTTTTACGCAGTTCACAAACTAAATTAAAATCGGTAAATTTTAAGAAAGTGTGAGGAAACGGTGAAACAAAAATGTTGACTTTATAACATTTCACATTACGAACCAGATGAAGAATAGTTCAGTTATACCTTCACGTTTTGGAAATTACAATGCAAAACGGCTTACGTTCACAAAAGGTTTTGAAACAAACGTTGACCCGATTTTGAAATCGTTTACATCGTCCTGTATCAGTATACCGATTATCTTTTTGTCATGTCGAGGGGTTCTGACGAATTTGTAGTGATGAATATCACACCGCCTTTTCCGAGCAGTCAATCGCCTGGAAAGCCCTTCCTATCAACCCGAAATGGGTGGACAATACCAGTTCGAATGGCTACGATTACGATGTAAGCGCTATCTAAAAATGTGTCAATTTTGTGACTTTCGAAACCGACGCCCGCATCGAATGCATGTTGATGCGTGTGAGGAGGAACTAGAATGGATTGGATGGCCCAACTACGCGAGGAAATCGGCGCCGATGTCGTCTTCACGGACTCGACGACCCGACTCGCCTATTCATTTGACGCGACGCCGAACTATCAAGCGATGCCAGACGCGATCGTCGCCCCCCGCTCGACCGAGGACGTGCAGGCCGTGTTGCGGCTGTGCCACGAACACCGGATCCCCGTCGTCCCACGCGGATCGGCGACAAATCTTGCCGGCGGCACGACGCCGCTTTCCGGTGGTGTCGTCATGGACTTCCGTCATATGGACAAGATTGTCGAGATCGACGAGAAGAATTTGACGGTGACGGTCGAACCGGGCTGCATCACCGCCCATTTGGCACAAGCCGTCGAGGCGAGAGGCCTGTTTTATCCGCCGGACCCGAGTTCGATGAAAATCTCGACGATTGGCGGCAACATCAGTGAGAACTCCGGCGGCTTGCGTGGGCTGAAATACGGGGTCACGGCCGATTATGTGCTCGCGCTCGAGGCGGTGCTCCCGAACGGCGAAGTGCTCCGTACGGGCGGGAAGCTCGCGAAAGACGTCGCCGGTTATGATTTGACCCGTGTCCTCGTCGGCTCGGAAGGGACGCTCGCCGTCATCACGCAAGCGACGCTCAAGCTCATCCCGCTCCCCGAGACGAAACAGACGATGCTCGCCTATTTCGAGGACTTGGACAGCGCGGCCCGGACGGTGAGCCGCATCTTCGAGAACCGCATCATCCCGGCGACACTCGAGTTCATGGACAAGAAGACGATCGAGGTCGTCGAGGCGTATGCGAACATCGGACTGCCGACAGACGTCGGTGCTCTCCTTCTATTAGAACAGGACGGACCGCGTGACGTCGTCCGGCGCGATATCGAAGCGATGCACGCCGTTTGTCTCGAGGAAGGGGCCTTGTCGGTCGAAGTGGCCCGGGACGAAGCGCACGCCGAGACGTTGCGCTATGCGCGGCGCATCGCCTTATCCGCCCTGGCCCGCCTCAGCCCGACGACGATCACGATCACCCACTTCGCCGAGCTCGAGGCGGTATCACTCCGGATTGACGCCTGTTGAATAATGTTGTCGATATCCTCACGAATCGCCGCATCGACGTCCCGGAACTGGTTGATATAGTCGGTTCCGCTATAGCGACGCGCGTTCGCTGTCAGAACATCCCCCGCTTTGATGAGTTCAATTTGAGATTCGTGGAACGCCTCCATCTGTCGGATGACATGAATCGTCTCCGACAACGAGCGCTTCGTCGCTTCATACTGTTCGAGTGACGGGGTGTCTTGATTATATGTATAGCCTCGGACCGACAGCTCTTGATCGAGCAACAGCCGGAGCAGCTCTGAGGCGGCGTTCGCAATCGGGATCGCCTCTTCGACGATACGACGGTTCTCTCGTTCGATATTTTGAAACGCGCTATAGCTCCAGATGCTCGTCAAAAATAGCGCCATCAAAGAAATAAGCAAGTATGTTTGTAGTCGTGAGAATTTAGTCTTCATGGCGTCTCATCCTTTTTTTCCGACATCGGCCCGATTTGCGGCCTCTTCCTTCTTTACTATCGGCCGTGACAGAAAGCTTCTCAACTATTTTGAATCGATTGCGGCACATTCCACATAAAAAAAGAGGATCACTTGGATCCTCTTCATCAGATACATGCTTATTTCGTTCCGAACAAACGGTCACCTGCATCACCGAGTCCTGGGACGATGTAACCATGGTCGTTCAACTTCTCGTCTAGTGCGGCGAGATAGATTTCGACGTCCGGGTGTTCGGCTTGAACACGTTCTACACCTTCAGGGGCTGCACAGAGGCAAGCGAGTTTGATTGACTTGGCACCGTGCTTTTTAAGCGCGGCAATCGCATCAGCGGCAGAACCACCTGTCGCAAGCATCGGGTCGACGACGATGAAGTCACGCTCTGTGACGTCCGTCGGCAACTTGAGATAGTATTCGTGCGGCTCGAGCGTCTCCGGGTCACGGTATAAACCGATGTGACCGACTTTGACGTTCGGCATCATTTTGAGGAAGCCATCCACCATGCCGAGTCCTGCCCGTAAAATTGGGACGATTCCCAATTTCTTGCCGGCGATCATCTTTTGTGTCGATACAGAGACCGGTGTCTCGATTTCCACATCAGTAAGCGGAAGGTCGCGTGTAATTTCATATGCCATGAGTGACGAAACCTCGTCCACGAGTTCACGGAACTGCTTCGTCCCCGTCTCTACTTTACGCATAATCGTCATCTTGTGCTGAATCAATGGGTGGTCATAAACGTGTACTTTGCCCATCATGCTTCACTCCTCTCTCAATCTCTCTTGAGCATTGTACCCTAACTTTTCTGAGAAAGGTAGGGTCAACTTCTGTTTTCGAAGAGGTCAGACGAAACCCGAAGGAACGATTCGATCCTTCGGGCTTCAAGTGACCTATCGATTAGAATTTGAAGAAATTTAGAAAACCGGCTGTCTTGTATTTCTCTTTTCCACACATCTTGCCTTTGGCGGCGTAATGGTCGTTAGACGAGCTTTGCTTGGCGGCATACTTTTTCGTATGTTTCTTCGCATGCTTTTTCGCCTTCTTCTTCTCTTTCTTGTCTTTCTTCTCTTGCTTCAACTCGGCTTTCGTCTTTTGTTTCGACTCGGCTTGTTTGTCTGTCGAAGCATCTGCTTTTGGCGCCGTTTCTGCATTGGTAACAGGCTTCGTTGCAGTTTCAGTCACTGGTTTTGTCGTACTCGTCGTAGCTGGCTTTGTCGCAGTCGTCGTAGCTGGCTTCGTCGTAGTCGTCGTAGCTGGCTTCGCCGCAGTCGTCGTAGCTGGCTTCGTCGTAGTCGTTTCAGCTGGCTTCGTCGCAGTCATTTCAGCTGGATTTGTCGTAGTCGTCGTAGCTGGCTTCGTCACCGGCGTTACTGCGACTGGTGTCGGTGCCGCATCTTGTGTGCGTGTGACGAGACCTGCGTTCCAGTTCACGTAGGCATCGGCTTCGTGGAAGTGGATGAATCCAGAATCCTTGGCGAGCTTGTGGCTGTCCGCGCTGAGGCGAGTCGAAATCGTGAGCGTTTTGACCGAATGCTTCACGTCGACCGCTTGTAATTTCTTGATCATGTTTTGTGACCATGCGTCACTCTTGATCGTGTCGGCGTTGAAGCTCTCCCACATGATGCCATCGACGTATGTTGCCGTCGCTGTCTCAAGTGTGTCAAAGCCCCAGTTTTGAACCATGGCGATATCCCCGTAGCGAGCCCGGGCTTGTTTCAAGAAGTTGACGAGTCCGTCCCGTTGTTGCTTGAGCACGGTCGGATTGTTCAAATGTTCGTTATCGATATCACCGACCGTATCCATGAACACGCCATCGATGCCTTTGGCGACGACTTGGTTCTGGATTTCCGTGAGGAGTAACCCTTGGAAATGCGGTGAGGCGATGTTCGTCAAGTACGAATCCCATTCCGGGTAATGGACACGTTGTCCGTTACGCGTAAAGAAGTCACCTGACTGAAGTTTTGACATGAGACCCGTGTTCCATGTCGCGACTTCCATGACGCTAATATAACCGAGTACTTTCGTCCCGCGCGCTTTGATTTGCTCCACTTGCGCTTTCGTATAATGGAGCGGCTCAATGATGACGAGATCATAGTTTTGCATATCCTTTAAAATCGCTTCAGTTGGATGGCCATAATACACTTGATAGTTCTTCACACCGTCGAGTGGGTTCATGGTTTGTGCCCCCGTTTTAGACATGTTCAGACTAACAATCAACAACACTACCGTTAGAGACAACATTAACTTTTTCAATTTCACTACCTATTCCTCTCCTGATGACTAACAAAACGTGGTGACGGACGATGATGGTTGAATGGAATCGTGTCTCGTTGCTCCCCCTTTTCTTATATTCAAATGACGAGAAGGTTAGTGCTGTGTATTTTATGGATATATCGGAGTCATGTATGTAATGTTGAACCTTCGCAAAAAAAAATTATAGGATAGTTTTTTACAAAAACATAGTGTCAATTTGACGACAAAAACCCGTCTCACGACATGAAAGTGTCATGAAACGGGAAAAGAATTAGTTTTTCATCTATATATAAGTGTCGAGCAATTCCTCTAATTCTAGTTGATCAATCAAATAGACCCGCTTCGTCTCGACGTCCATCAGTTGAAGGGTGTCTTTCCCTTTCTCGATCCACACGTCGAACCGTTGCTCGGTCAACTGCTCATATAACGCGAGCGTCCCCCGTCGTTCACCCGTCGGTGCGGCGCTCGTCGTTTGTACGCGGGACAACAGTTCGAACAGCTCACGCGTGTTCGGGCCACCGAGGTGGGCCGTCTTCGTCTCCGTCTCGTACGTTGCCAACCGCATCGCCTCTTTTTGCTCCGACGTGATTGTCAATTCACCGGCGCCCGGTCGTTGAACGGTCCCCCATATTTCAATCACAGTCCCGTAGCGGCTAGACAGTGCGGCAGAATCTTGTTCCAATACGTCTTCAATCGGCTCATCCGCGAGCACGATTCGTTTCATAAGACGCCGAACTTCGGTATCTAAATTGAAGATCGCTTCCTTCGAGTCGATTTGCACATACTCGCCCGAGAGTGAATCGGGTAACACGGTGCGATCCCACGCCTGCTCGGTGCCCATTTGAAGCGTGATTCGACGGTCGGTCAATTGGGTCAAGAACGCGACGCCTTCATTTTTGCCGCTCTCGAAGAGGAACAGTCCCGGCTCAATCAGTTGCCGTGCCTCGGCACCGTCTTGATAAACGTGATATGTGACATGGAGCGCCCCTCGGTCAGGCGTGTGATACCGGAAGACCGAACCGGGAATGATCGCCTCATGCGTCTCATTGACCGCGAAGGCGCGTGCGACGGTCGTGACGTCCGGCTCAGGAATGAAGGTTAGCGTATCGCCGACGTCGACCTCTCTCGGCGCAGAACCAGATGCGGACTCGAACGCCTCAAGTGCATCCGTCCGGAAGACACGTTCGTTCTGTTCGTTGCTATTCAAACAAGAGACGTAACGCTCGTCCCCGCTCCGCCAATATTTGACGGTCTTGCTACCTAATTCATCATAGAAGGGGTGGCGGAATGTGATGGCCGCCAGTTCTGCGCGACGCGTCGGCAACATATCTGTCGGTTGTCGCTCACAGTAATTGAGCAATCGCGTCTTCAAAGCGGACGTCAACGGAACGTCTCGGTCTTGTTGAATCGCATATGTCGACAACGGTCGTAAATTGAGCGCATTGATTTCATTTGTTCCGCAGCCACTTAATAATACGACAGCCATACCCATCAGCCCGATGACGTTCTTCATTCCGTCCCCTCCTTTCACATTTATTTGGTTACATCGCCTAAATTTTTCTTTTTCATCTTATCATACAATAATAATTACGACGTTTGATAGAAGAATAAACAAAAAATGCCACTGGTGGTGGCATTTTTTTAGTCGTCGTCGCGATCATCATCTTGATTATCGTCCCGGTCGTCATCTTGGTCGTCATCGTTTTGATCACCTTGATCGTCTTGGTCATCCCGGTCATCGTCCCGTTCAATCTCTTTCACTTGCTGTTGAAGGTTCAACTCGAGTTTGACGAGATCGCCAGTTTTTGGCATCTCATCATCAATCTCATAGCGGTTTGCGAGTTGGAACGTCTCTGACTTGCCGTCCCGTTCGATCGTCACGTCACGGTCTGACAAGCTGACGAACGTGCCGTAGATGTCGAAGTCGTCACTCTCACGGTCGACTTCTTTGACTTCCTCATTTCGGTTGAACTCAAGTTTGACACGATCACCGGCTTTCGGTGTATCGTCATCAATCTCGTGACGGGCCGCGAGCGGATACGTCGATTCTTTGCCGCTGAAGCTGATTGTCACGTCACGGTCTGATAGGCTGACGAGGGTACCATACAATTCATAATCATCGTCATCGACCGAGCGGACCGGCGTATCGTTCGATGCTGACCCTTCTGACGAAGCGGCAGCTTCTTGACTCGCATCATCTTGCGCGTCATCTGCGGCATCATCGGTCCCACTGTTCACGCTATCGACCGCCCGTGGGACGATGACCGTGTCCGTCTTGTCGTTCGCGACATACAACCCGATTCCGGCGACGGCGAGTACCGCCAACCCGACTCCTAAAATCCATCCGATTAGTTTCATGATGTTTCCTCCTCGTTTCATGTGGTGAACTTGTTCTACATCTTCATCATAGAACGGTGACCTTAGAGCACCACGAGGATTCCATTAGAAAATGATGAGAATCTGCGAAAGGTTTGTCATGTTGTGACGTAAAAGACGCTGCCGTCCGGCGCGTTCGCATAACTGCCGACCGTCCACCCGTTCAAGTCCGCCACTTCCTTGGCGATGGCGAGCCCGAGTCCGCTGCCGCTCCGGTCCCGCGCCTCATCGAGTCGATAAAAGCGGTCGAACAGCCGCGCTCGGTCCTCCTCACTGAGCGTCGTCCCATGGTCGCGTACTTCGATGCGGTCTGGCGTCATCGTGACGCGCGTGTCGGTCGCGTACTTCAAGCTGTTATCGATGAAGATGACGACGAGCCGCTGCAACGAATCGCGATGCCCGTGCCACGCCCCCATCGCCTCAATTGGTACATGGATACCGTGGGACCGTTCGAATCGTTCGGTCAACTGCTCGGCCAGCTCGGTCAAGGCAATCGCCTCGGTCTCCACGTCTTCGAGCGAGGAGAAGCGGCTCAGCTCGAGCATCGGTTCAATCAAGTCCTCGCGCATTTGCCGCGATTCGGTCAAGATGTGGTCAATCGCCTCGTCACGGACGGCCGGGTCACTCTGTCCCCAACGTCGGAGCAGTTTGGCGTACCCTTCGATGACCGTAAGCGGTGTCTTCAGTTCATGTGAAACATCGGCGACGAAGCGCCGTTGTTGCTCTATCGATTCCTCGACCCGGCCAATCATTCGATTGAAGCCGGTCGCAAGTGTCGACACTTCGTCTTGGCTCGTCCCGACATCGATGGTCTCAAGGGTTCCCGATTCCGTGATCCGTTCCATCGTCGTCTCGAGCCGGCGGAGCGGGTCGAGCCCTTGCCTGACAATCCAAAGGCTGCCGATGAACGTCACCGCCACGGCGATCAAAAAGATGATGAGAAAAATGGTGGCGAGCGTCTGGAGCGTCTCACTGACGGCCGCGTCTTGAAACGCGTAGCCGAGCCCATTCGACGTCGCGATGACGAACCAGTCGTCGACGAGGGCCGGCTCGCCGAAATTGACGGGAAACCGCAATCCTTCCTCGGCCTCTCCGCCGATGATGCCCCAGTCGCCGTTCGCTTGTCGCTCGAGCACGACACTGTCCTCGTGCAACGACAAGACGGCTTGTTGGTTCCGCTCGTCTTCCTCGAGCAAGCTGAGCGCCTGGCGCAAGACGTCATAGCGGGCGTCGACGATTTGTTGACGCGAGACGAGCCAGGCGACACCGAACGAGGTGATCAGCAGGAACAACATGAACCCCCCCATCGCCAAAGCGATTTTCGTCCGTAGCTTCATCTTTAATCGGCAAGGATACCCCTACTTCAATCGTGTCCCGGGCACAGCCCGACGATTAGTGGGGGGAGGAATTTCCATCATTTTCGGTATGGGACACAATCATGCTAAACATGTGCATGATAACCGCTTATGAACTCCTACCTTGCCTCCTCCCTTCTATGAGTTAAGTCCATTCATTTTCCGCTAAAAAAACGGGTATCGTTTATGTAGCGAAAGGTGGTGAGCACCATGTCTACAATCACTGCAAAAATACAAATCTACATCCAAGACTCTCAAGCCGCTACCCTGAGGGCAACGATGGACGCGTACCGGTCGGCCTATGACTGGCTGTCGGGACACGTCTTCGAGACGAGGGACCTGAACCAGGCGAGCCTCAACGACTCGCACTATGCCGAGATCCGGCAACGGTTCGGCCTGAAGAGCCAGATGGCCCAGTCGGTCATGAAAACGGTGATCGCCAGGTACAAGTCGGCGAGGTCGAACGGGCACGCGTGGTCCCGGGTCGAGTTCAAGCGCCCCGAGTACGACCTCGTCTGGAACCGCGACTACTCGCTCACCCGGGACCGGTTCAGCGTGAACACGCTGGACGGCCGGATCAAGCTGGACTATGCGCGCAAGGGCATGAGGCGGTACTTCAACGGGACGTGGCGGTTCGGCACGGCCAAACTGGTGCACAAACACGAGAAATGGTTCCTGCACATCCCCGTGACGAAGACGTTCCCCGAACTCGACGACGCCAGTGTCACCAACGTCGTCGGCGTGGACCTCGGCATCAACTTCCTGGCGGTCACCTACGACAGCCAGAGCGAGACCGCTTTTTACAACGGTCATGTGGTCAAACACAAACGAGGTATCTTCAAGGCGACCCGCAAACAGCTGCAACGACGGCAGACCCCATCGGCCCGCAAACGGCTGAGACATCTCGGCTCGAGAGAAAACCGTTATGTGACCGATGTGAACCATCAGGTCACGAAGGCACTCGTCGACCGACACCCGAGGGGCACGCTGTTCGTGTTGGAGGACCTGACCGGCATCCGTGCCGCCACCGAGAAGGTGCGCGCGAAACCGCCACGTCTCCGTGTCGTGGGCGTTCCACCTGTTCCAATGCAAGAACTGCCGGTACCGGTCGAACGACGACCGGGTCGGCGCGATGAACCTGCACCGGAAAGGCATCGAACACATCGGTGCAGGTGCCACGGGAGCATGACTCCCGTGGCAGGGGCGAGGTCGACCGTCCCGATGTTCCGCCACGCGAAGGTAGGATGTGCACGAGCGCCGTCCGCACTACCGGGCAGGAACGAGCGTAACCGCACTCTACGAGGGTAGAGGCGCCGTCGAGTCCTCGACGGACGCAAGCCCCCGCTACAAACGGACCGTCAGTTCGTTAAGTGGTGGGTTGTTGACCTTATTCACCACGCTTCAGCATATAGCCGACGCCTCGGACCGTCTGAATCCAAGAGCCTCCGAGTTTCTTTCGGACATAACGGACGTACACATCGACGACGTTCGTGTCCCCGTAATAATCGAAGCCCCAGACGTGCTCGACGAGTTGGTCGCGCGTGAGCACCCGTTCCGGATGTTCGAGCAGATAGACGAGCAAATCGAACTCACGTCGGGTCAAGTCGACTTTTTGCCCTTCGCACATCACTTCATGGCGATTGACGTCGACGGTCAGCCCTTCATACGATAAGACCCGTTCGCTCGTATCGACGTGGACGTGTTGCCGCATCCGTAAGAACGCCCGAATCCGCGCGAGCAACTCTTCCATCTCGAACGGCTTCGTGATGTAATCGTCGGCCCCGAGGTCGAGCCCGCTCACTTTGTCGTAACGGTCCCCGCGTGCCGTCACCATCAATACCGGGAGGAGCGGCTGCTCTTCTTTGACGCGGCGCACGACTTCAAGTCCGCTCATCTGTGGCAGCATGACGTCGAGTAACATGAGGTCAATCCCACCGGCGAGCGCCAAGTCGAGCCCGGCCCGCCCGTCATGAGCGACCTCGACTTGATAACCGGCATGCATGAGTTCAAGTTCGAGCAGTCTGGCAATTTTAGCATCGTCTTCGACGACGAGAATCGTAGGCATGGCATTCATCCTTTCTCAAAAAAGCGCCGAGCAGTCCGCCCGACGCATCATTCTAAATGTTCCCGGATTCCTCAGTCAAAAAACGGACGAACTGCTTCTGGAATCGCTTGTTCGATGCGCAATTCGAGTGAATCGCCCATCCGGTCAAACGTCGTTTCAATCCCTTCCGCCTGAAACGCTAAATCAGTCCCGACTTGAGCGATTTGGTCGAGCCAAGCGTTGCCGGTCAAGGTGAAGAATAAGAACCCGGCGATCCCTGCCGCCATGAGTGTCAATGCGAGCGCACCGACGGCCACTCCTCGAATCAATCTTCCAATCTTTCCTCTGCTCATTGAGCGCATATCTCTCTCTCCCTTATCCTTTTTCTTTACTGTACGGGACCGAACTGAGAAAGAGCGGTGAAACAGATTAGAATTTGATGAGAAAAAGGCCGCAGCGCGGCTGCGACCTCATTCTTCCTCGAGCACCGATTTGGCGATCGGGGCCCAATACGTCCCGTCCATGGCGGCGACTTCGGCGAGCGTCGTCCGGTACGTGTCGTCCCCGGCCTTCTTCTCGGCGATGCCTTTCATCCAAAGGACGTCCGCCATATACCCTGACTCTGGGTACTTGTTGACATAGTCAGCATAATCGTCGATGTCCGCTTCGCCGAGCTTGTTGTCGACGAGCAAGCGATAAAAACCGACCGCCTGCTCCTGTCCGGCTTTCGCCTTGCCGGCGAGGAGCACATCCGCTTCCTCGTATCGTTTGTCCGAGACGAGCTGTTCGACTTCACCGAGCGGCACGACAGCTGATGCTTCAGGCGCTTTAGGCGCTTCGCTCGTCTTATCCTCGGTTGTGAGCGCCTCGTTCGCTTCTTCGAGTCGGGCGACTTCTTGCTCGAGTTCTTCTAGCCGCTTCGCGAGCGCCTCATCTTCGGTCACCGTGATGACCCGTTCGTCGGACGCGGTCGGCGTCACGGGAGGCGGTGCCGGGTCCGGCCAAAAGATGAGTGCGACCAACCCGAGTCCGACGGCGAGCGGCAGGCCGAGCCACGATTTGTTCCATTTGAAGGCGTTGCGCCAATCCGACAAGTCCGCATGACCGATGACGGCCGGCGAGAACGAACGAAAGCGGCGCTTGGCCGCCTTCTTTCCGTTCGCCTTCACTTCGAGCGCGAGTCCGAGCCGATGAAACGCTGCCGGCACTTTCATTCCGAGAAGCGGTACAATCCGTTCACTTGCCTCGATATAATACCCGTGGTCGAGTAGCGTCGTCACGACCCCGAACTCGTTCGCGACGAGGCGAAACGTCGGGTCGTGCTCGCCTTTTCGGACGAGCCATTCCGTCATATCGATGAGCGGCAGTTCCGCAAGTTCCCGATCTGCGAGTGTCCGTACGTCCATTCGTCAGCCTCGTGCAGGATAGAGCGGGAATTTCGCCGTCAACGCACGAACGGCTTCGTGCGCTTCAGCGAGTACTGCTTCATCTTCATGGTTCGTCAAGACGCGTCCGATCAAGCGAGCAACTTCACGCATATCGTCTTCTTTCAATCCGCGTGTCGTCATCGCCGCCGTCCCGAGACGAATCCCGCTCGTGACGAACGGTGAGGCCGGGTCGAATGGGATCGTGTTCTTGTTGACGGTGATGCCGGCCGCGTCGAGCGCGTGCTCGGCCGCTTTCCCGGTGATGTCGATGCCACGGAGGTCGACGAGGAGAAGGTGGTTATCTGTGCCGCCCGATACGACGCGGAGTCCTTCTTCTTCTAATCCTTGCGCGAGCACTTGTGCGTTCTTGATGACTTGTGCTTGATAGTCTTTGAATTCAGGTTGAAGCGCTTCGCCGAACGCCACGGCCTTCGCGGCGATGACATGCATGAGCGGACCACCTTGAATCCCTGGGAAAATCGACTTGTCGATCGCTTTGGCGAACTCTTCTTTACAGAGAATCATGCCGCCGCGCGGGCCACGGAGCGTCTTGTGCGTCGTCGTCGTCACGAAATGCGCGTGCTCGACCGGGTTCGGATGAAGACCGGCCGCGACGAGACCGGCAATGTGGGCCATGTCGACCATGAGATAAGCATCGACGCTATCGGCGATCTCACGGAACTTGGCGAAGTCAATCGTCCGCGGGTACGCCGAGGCACCAGCGACAATGAGTTTTGGTTTATGTTCTTTCGCGAGGGCTGCGACGACGTCATAATCGATGTGTTCTGTCTCTTTGTCCACACCGTATTCGACGAAATTGTATTGAACGCCTGAGAAGTTGACCGGACTTCCGTGCGTCAAATGACCACCGTGCGACAAGTTCATGCCGAGCACTGTGTCACCTGCTTCAAGAACTGTGAAGTAGACGGCCATGTTCGCTTGGGCACCCGAGTGCGGCTGCACGTTGGCGTGCTCTGCACCGAACAGCTCTTTCGCACGGTCGCGGGCCAAATTCTCGGCCACGTCGACGAACTCACATCCACCGTAGTAGCGACGGCCTGGATAACCTTCCGCGTACTTGTTCGTGAGCACGCCACCTTGCGCTTCCATGACTGCTTCTGAGACAAAGTTCTCCGAGGCAATGAGTTCGATGTTCTCGCGTTGACGACCGAGCTCGTGTTGCATCGCTTCAAACAATTCCGCATCCTGTACTTTCAACTTCGTCGTGTTTACCATGTTGAAACCCCCTCTAAATGTCTACAAATCAACAACCCCATCGTAACATATGCTTCTTTTTTTGGGTATCGTCTAATCAGAGGTCAAGTTGGGTATCATATGGAAGAAGACGATCAGAGGAGGGTTTGTATGATTGAGACAAAACAGATCACCATCACCCCGTTCGAACGTGAGCGGACGATTCGGATTTATACGCCGGCCGATTACGACATGACGGACAAGCGTTATCCCGTGCTCTATATGCATGACGGACAAAACGTGTTCGCCGACGAGGACGCAATCTATAAAATGAGCTGGCGCGCCGGCGAGTATGTGGACGCTTCGAAACGCGACTTGATCATCGTCGGCATCGACAGCGCCCCCGGCGAGATGCGGCTCGACGAATATGGACCGTGGGAAAACCCGTTCATCGGTGAGAGCCTGCTCGGTCAAGACGTGACGCTCGGCGGACAAGGGTCGGCCTATATCGAGTATATCGCCCAAGAGTTGAAGCCGATGATTGACGCGAACTACCGGACGAACCCGGACGAGACGGCGATGATGGGCAGCTCGATGGGCGGCCTGATCTCGATTTACGCCGCATGCGTCTATCCTGACATTTTCAAACGTGTCGCCTCGTTGTCCTCGGCGTTCTGGTTCAACCAGACCGAGCTCGAGCAGTTGATCGAGTCAAGCGATTTGAGCGATGTCGAACGTCTGTATATGGACGTTGGCCGCAAAGAAGTCGAACAACCGTCAGCAGACGGACCGACGAACGAGATGTATCTCGAGTCGAGCGAACGTGTCTACGCCCTATTGCGCGACAAGGTCGAGCATATCCGCTTCGAGGTCATCGAAGAAGGCGTGCATAACGAGCTCGCTTGGCGCGAACGCTTTCCGATGGTCATTTCATATCTATTCAGTGAAGAATTGTAACGCAAAAAAGCCGGTCAATACGACCGGCTTTCGTTATTTCGCTGGATAGTGGGCCCGCGGGCCGCCAATCAGTTTCGGTCGCGTGATGGCGAATGTGACGTACGCCTCACCGAGTTGCTTTGCCGACAATCGGACCGGGATTGCGACCGGCTTCAAGTGCATACCGATCAACGTCGATCCAATGTCGATTCCGGCGTCCGCTTGAATCGATTCGACGACGCAAGGTGCATTGAATTGCTCGTACGCCTTCTCCGCCATCGCCCCGCCCGCCGCGCGGACCGGGACGACCGTCACTTCCTGCAAACCGAACTGTTTGAGAGTCCGTCGTTCGACCGTGAGGGCGCGATTGATATGTTCACAGCCTTGAAAAGCGAGATGGACGCCGGTCTTGTCCCGAAACGCGAGAAACGCTTCGATGAAGTCTGACGCCACATCAATCGAACCCGCTTTGCCGATCGTCTTGCCGACGACCTCACTCGTCGAACAACCGATGACAAGAATCTTGTCCTCATCTAACGGAAAGCGTTCGTGCAACTCCGTCAGTAAGTTCAAAAGTTCCGCCTTCATCGCCGTCACTTCGTTTCGTAAGCGCTCATCTTGTCGACACGGTTCGAGTGGCGTCCGCCCTCGAAGTCTGTATCGAGCCATGTCGCCACTAAATCGAGGGCAAGACCCGGTCCGATGACGCGCTCGCCCATCGTCATGATGTTCGAGTCGTTGTGTTGACGTGTCGCTTTCGCGCTGAACGAGTCGTGCACGAGCGCCGCGCGAATGCCTTTGACCTTGTTGGCGGCAATCCCGATGCCGATTCCAGTCCCGCAAATCAAGATGCCACGGTCGAACTCGCCGGCCGCAACGGCTTCAGCGACCGGAATCGCCACGTCTGGATAGTCGATCGAGTCGGCCGAGTGCGTCCCGAAGTCCTTATACTCGTGACCGAGCTCTTCCAATAGTCCGATAATGTCTTTCTTCAAGTTGAATCCGCCATGATCGGCGCCAATTGCGATTTTCATTCCGTCATTCCCCCGTCTTCTTTGGTAGGCGTCTCGGTGGTTTTGTCACCTTTGACCCGTCATTCGTCAATTTTAGCACAAGTCGATTCACGAGTGGTTCGAGTTCGTTTCGGACTTGGCGGTAGACGTTCATCGACCCTCCGAACGGGTCGTTAATATCGCGCTCGAGCCCCGTGACGAATTCATATAATGTGAACGTGCGATCGGCCAAATCCGGATACGTGTCCCGAATCTGTTCACGATGCGCCCGTGTCATCGTCAAGATGACGTCTGACCAGCGTCCGAGGACGTCGTCAAACGTCTGCGTCACGTGATCGAGCTCAATTCCTCGTTCACGCAGCACTTGGAGTGCATTTTCTGATGCGTCAAACCCTTGCATCGTCCGAAGCCCGGCCGAACGAATATCGAACTCGTCCCCCGTCACTTTCGAGCGGAGCAAGGCCATCGCCATCGGGCTTCGGCATGTGTTCCCACTACATATGAATAATACGCGTTTCATCGACATCGCGTGATCCTCCTCTATGTCCTTAAGCCTCTTCCTGTGGACGGATGACTTTACCGCCTGCCGCCTTGTAGAGGCGGTTGTATACGGCAAGAGCGACTCCCGTCGGTTCAATCCGATTCACGTAAATCTCTTCTACATCCGTCTCATCAAATTTTCGCAACGCCTCGTATAGCCGCTGGGCCGCCGTCTCCATCGAAATTCCGAGGGAGAGGGTGACGTCAGCCGGGGTCGTCGCTTCATCGAATACGAGTGCGCCAACTCGCTTGCCCTCCGCCTGCCGTGTCGTGACGACACGGACGAGATCGTCGCGCCCTCCTTCGACTAAGTAAAGAGGCGCGCTCGGGGCGTAATGGGTATACTTCATTCCTGGTGATCGTGGCGCAGCTGATTCATCGCTCAAGTTGGCATCGAGAATGACCGGGCCGATGACCGCTTCGATCGCTTCTTTCGTCACGCCACCCGGACGTAAAATCGTCGCCGGTTCCGTCGTGCAGTCGATTACGGTCGATTCGACACCAATGCCTGTCGGTCCCCCATCCATAATACCCGCGATCCGACCGGTCAAATCATCTGCCACATGGCGGGCCGACGTCGGTGATGGACGTCCCGAACGGTTCGCGCTCGGTGCCGCCAGTCCAAGACCAGACCGGCGAATCAAGTCGAGCGCGGCCGGATGGTCCGGCATCCGAAGTCCAATCGAATCAAGGCCAGCCGTCACAAGCGCGGACACCTGACCGTTCGATGGCAAGACGATGGTCAAGGCACCGGGCCAAAACGCTTCCATCAAGCGTCTCGCGACCGGCGGGATGGATTGCGCGAAATGTTCGGCCTGCTCGACCGAGGCCACGTGGACGATGAGCGGGTTGTCCGACGGTCTGCCTTTCGCCTCGAAAATCTTTTTGATGGCGACATCGTTCGTCGCATCTCCAGCGAGTCCGTAGACGGTCTCCGTCGGCATGGCGATTACCTCGCCCGCCTGTAAGAGACGTACCCCTTCTTCAACTTCTGTCGGCTTGATCCATTTCGTTTCCATGCGCAATCCCTTCCCTCACGGCGTAGACGATTCGGTCTTTGCCGTTTATATCTTTTAAAATACCCGTTTCTGCTTCAGGATAACGTTCGGACAGGTACGATTTCACAACTTGTCCTTGATTATACCCAATTTCAAATGCAATCAACTGCCAATCGGCACACAAGACGCGCATCGAGTCGGCGATGATCTTCCGATAAAACTCGAGCCCGTCCGCCCCTCCAAACAAAGCGAGGTGAGGCTCATAACCTGCGACCGTCTCGTCGAGCAACTCGTCCGCCTCGATGTAGG
Source organism: Exiguobacterium sp. TNDT2 (assembly GCF_003331145.1). Taxonomy (GTDB): domain Bacteria; phylum Bacillota; class Bacilli; order Exiguobacteriales; family Exiguobacteriaceae; genus Exiguobacterium. The sequence continues at coordinate 71,476 of NZ_QLVE01000002.1, forward strand.
GCGGATTCGAGACGAGGACACGAATCGAATCGTCAGGAATCGGGGCGAGGCAGTCGCCTTCATGGAAGGACACGTCGGCCTCGAGTACGGCCGCGTTCCGCTTGGCGACAACAATCGCTTCCCGGGAAATATCGACCGTTTGGACACGGACGCCGAGTTCGAGACTGAGTGTGACGGCGATTGCGCCGCTGCCTGTCCCGATGTCGACGATGTCATCATCAGACACGTCCCGCACATGCGCGACGACCCATTCAATCAGCTCTTCCGTTTCCGGACGCGGAATTAAGACGTCACGATTGACCTCGAACATCCGTCCATAAAACGGGGCGCGGCCAATCAAGTGTTGGACCGGCTCGCCTGCTAAGAGACGCTCGAAGCCAGAATCGAACGACGACGCCTCTTCCGGCGTCAATTCGTCGGATAAACGGATGAGCAGTCCCGTCCGATCGACGTCAAGGACGTGCATGAGCCACCACTCCGCGGTCGAGGCATCGCGTCCTGCTTCTAGAAGTTCCCGCTCCGCTTGCTTCAATCTCGCGGCGATTCGCATCAATCGACATCCTCCATCAGACGGGCCTGTTCGTCCATGACAAGGGCGTCGATGATATCTTCAAGTTCACCGGCGAGGACGCGGTCGAGCTTTTGAAGTGTCAGCCCGATGCGGTGATCGGTCACACGGCTCTGCGGGAAATTATACGTCCGAATCCGCTCCGAGCGGTCCCCTGTCCCGACAGCCGACTTTCGCTGGGCCGATAATTCTTCAAGGTGTTCGCTTTGCATCTTGTCATAGAGCCGGGCCCGGAGTACTTTGAGCGCTTTGTCTTTGTTTTTATGTTGCGACTTCTCATCCTGGCACGACACGACGAGCCCCGACGGGATGTGCGTCAATCGCACGGCCGATTGGGTCGTGTTGACCGACTGGCCCCCTGGACCCGACGATGTGAACGTGTCGACGCGGACGTCTTTCATATCGATGTGCACCTCGACGTCTTCTGCTTCCGGCAACACCGCGACGGTCGCCGTCGACGTATGGATGCGTCCGCCCGACTCGGTCGACGGGACGCGCTGGACCCGATGCGCCCCATTCTCGAACTTCAATTTCGAATAGGCGCCCGTCCCATTAATCAGGAACGTCACTTCTTTGAAACCGCCGAGTTCCGTATAGTTGGCGTCAATCAATTCGGCCTTCCAGTTCTGGCGCTCGGCGAAACGTGTGTACATTTTATACAAATCACCCGCAAAGAGTGCTGCCTCGTCCCCGCCGGCCGCCCCACGAATCTCGACGATCACGTTTTTGTCGTCGTTTGGGTCTTTCGGCAATAAAAGCACACGCAGTTTCGCCTCGAGCGCCTTTACTTCCGGCTCGAGAAGCGTCATCTCTTCTTTGGCGAGCTCGCGCATGTCGGCATCGAGCGTGCGGTCTTCAAGCATGAGTTTCGCCTCTTTATACGCCGTGCTCGTCTCTTTATAGTGGCGGTACGCCTGTACCGTCTCCTCGAGTTGAGACTGCTCTTTTGAATATTGTCGTAATTTATTCGCATCGCTGAGCACTTCTGGGTCAGCGAGCATCTCATTTAATTGCATATAGCGTTCTTCTAATACACTCAAACGGTCAAACATGATGATCCGTCCTTTCTCCGTCAAATCGAACTGTCTTCATTATAGCAAAAAACGAACCGCCGAGGGCGGTCCGTTGACGTCAGTCGGTCACTGTGTGGCGGACCGGGCGTGGTTTATTCGGGACATCATGGCAATGGCGGCAACGCGGCTCATATGACTCCGAGGCGCCGACCAAGATGACCGGGTCCTCGTAACGGGCCGGTTCCCCGTCAATCAATCGTTGCGTCCGGGAAGCCGGGGCTCCGCACGATAGACAAATCGCCTGCAGTTTCGTGACGAACTCGGCACGCGACAACAGTTCCGGCATCATCGTGAACGGTTCACCACGGAAGTCCATATCGAGGCCGGCGCAGATGACACGTTTGTCTTCTGACGCCAATTGCTCGACCACGTCGACGATTCCTTCATCGAAGAACTGAACCTCGTCGATGGCGATGACTTGTGTCTCTTCACGCACCGCATCATACAAGTCTTGACTCGATTGAACCGGCACTGCCACGACCGAGTTGCCGCTATGGGAGACGACGTTCTCCTCGTGGTAACGGTCATCAATCGCTGGTTTGAACACTTGGACAGGGATTTTCCCGTAGTGCGCCCGACGGACACGGCGGATCAGTTCCTCCGACTTCCCAGAAAACATACTCCCACAAATCACTTCTATCCAACCGTAACGGTTCGTCACATGCATCATTCTACTTCGCCCTCTCCTTCGTTAATCGCTTTCCGATTATACCCATCTTTCGGTCACAGGAAAAGGGTTGACTTCTGACAAAAATCGGAACGACATACTGCCGTCCCGATTTCGCATCATTCGTCTGCCGCTTCTTCTTTTTTGTAATCGATCAACTGCAACTTTCGGGCGAGCGGTCGAATCGTCAATCCGTGGAGCGTCACGGAAATAAAGACGAGCCCGATCGTGAGCGGCAACATTTGTGACGCATCGTCAATGCCGAGATGCGCCACTTCTTCCGCGAAGAAACCAGCGACCGTCATGGCGACGATGCCACGCGGGGCAATCCATCCGATGAAGCCGCGCTCACTGAGCGGAAGGCCGACGCCGATCGTCGATCCGTAAATCGCGAGCGGACGGACGAGAAACAAGATGCCGGCAATCGTCAGCAGGAGCGGCCATTGGAAAATGTTGAGCAGCTCATCACGTGACAGCGACGCTGTCAACAAGATGAACACGGACGAAATCAGTAAAATCGAGATGTCTTCTTTGAACGATTGCAACTCTTCGATGATCTCCTCATCTCGATGTTTCGTGTTCGCCATCGTCATCCCCATCGCCGTGACAGCGAGCAGGCCGACTTCATGCATCATGAACTCGCTCAATGAGAACAAAATCAAGACGGCCGTCAACGTGACCGAGGCCCGGAGATAGCGAGGGATTTTCTCACCGACAAACCAGCCCATCAACACGTGCCCGAACAAGTAGCCGAGACCGATGCCGACGAGACAAGCGCCCGCGAACAAGAGTTGCATCCACAAGTCCATCCCTTCGTAGACGATATAGCCGATGCGGATGACGAACAAGCCGAGAAGGGCACCGACCGGGTCGACGATAATCCCTTCCCATTTCAAGATGGCGCCGACCCGGTCCTTCAGATGCGCTTGGCGCAGTAGCGGGATGACGACCGTCGGCCCGGTGACGACGAACAGCGCCCCCATCGTCCAAGCAGCGACCCAATGGAGACCCCCGACATATTGAATCAACAGCGAGGCCCCAACGAACGACAACGTCACCCCGATCGTCACGATGCGGACGATGGACCGTCGGAATTGATTGATTTCACTGAAATGAAGGCCGAGGCTCCCTTCAAACAAGATGATGGCGACGGCAAATGAAATGATCGGGCTGTACAATTCACCGAGCAGTTCGCGCGGGTCGAACAATCCGAAAATCGGCCCCGCCAAAACGCCTGCGACCGTCATGACGATGATGGCCGGGATTTGATAGCGCCAAGCCAACCACTGTGACAATATACCGACGCCAATCAATACACTGATACTAATCAATATGAATTCCATAAAAGCCCCCTCGCGTCAGTCTTTCGTCTCTTTACCCATCGAAAGACAACAAAAAACCGCCAAGGGCAATCCCTAGGCGGTGTGCATACAAGTTGACGATTAACGTTGGTACTTCTTGTTGAAGCGCTCGATACGACCGTCCGCAGATGCGAATTTCTGGCGACCTGTGTAGAACGGGTGCGAATCAGAAGATACATCGACACGGATGAGTGGGTATTCGTTACCATCTTCCATCGTGATTGTCTCGTTAGAGTAACGAGTCGAACCAGAGATGAATTTGAACTCAGTCGTCGAGTCCATGAATACGACTTTACGGTATTCTGGGTGGATTCCTTGTTTCATTGCTTTTCAACTCCTTCGGCCCTAAGTATTCTTTCAACCTAGAGAAAGTTCACTAGAATATAATAGCACCCGGTTCACGGATTTACAAGTCCGTTTTCGTTTTTTTCACCGGGCGACGACTCTTTTTCTTATCGGCCTCGAGCGCCGCAAAAAAGTCGAGGTTCGTTTTCGTTTCTCGAATCCGGCGCAAGAACTGATCGACGAAGTCTGGCGACTCGTTCATCGTGCGACGAATCGTCCAAAGTGAGTCGAGTTCGCCTTTGCCGAGTAGCAATTCTTCTTTCCGCGTTCCCGAACGACGGATGTCGATGGCCGGGAAAATCCGGCGTTCCGCGAGCTTCCGGTCGAGATGGAGCTCCATGTTCCCCGTCCCTTTGAACTCTTCATAGATGACGTCGTCCATGCGTGATCCCGTGTCGACGAGCGCCGTCCCGAGAATCGTCAAACTACCGCCATCCTCAATATTACGGGCCGCCCCGAAGAACTTCTTCGGTTTATGGAATGCGGCCGGGTCAATCCCGCCCGATAACGTCCGTCCGCTCGGCGGGACAGACAAGTTGTACGCCCGCGTCAGACGCGTGATCGAATCGAGCAAGATGACGACGTCTTTCTTATGTTCGACGAGGCGCATCGCTCGTTCAAGCACGAGTTCCGAGATGCGGGCATGGTTTTCCGGTGTCTCGTCAAACGTCGAGTAGGCGACGTCCGCACCCGGCACCGAACGTTGGATGTCCGTCACTTCTTCTGGCCGCTCGTCAATCAAGAGAATAATCAACTCGACATTCGGGTGGTTCGTCGTGATCGAGTTGGCAATCTCTTTTAACAGGGAAGTCTTCCCTGCCTTTGGCGGTGCGACAATCAAGCCACGCTGTCCAAATCCGACCGGTGCGATCATGTCCATGACACGGACCGACAAGTGGTTCGGTTCCGTCTCGAGCACCATTTGTTGCTCTGGATAAATCGGCGTTAGTGCCGGGAAGTAATCACGGTTCCGTGTCGAGTCCGTCGTCTCCCCATTCACCGCTTCGACGCTGAGCAGTCCTTGGAAGCGCTCGTTCTCTTTTGGCTTCCGGACTTTTCCCGTCACAAGGTCGCCGTTGCGAAGGTTGAAGCGACGGATTTGTGAGGCGGCGATGTAGATGTCTTCAGACGATTGGGAATAGTTGATCGGTCGGAGGAACCCGAAGCCGCCATCGTTTTGGGACTGCGGGTTCGGCGGGATGATTTCAAGGATGCCTTCGAGGAAGTAAAGATCTTTCGATTCGGCCTGTGATTTTAAAATCCGAAACATGAGCTCGCGCTTGCGTGCTTCACGGTATTGCGGCACGTTCACTTCTTTCGCGATTTCATATAATTCCTTTAACGTCTTCGTCTCGAGTTCTCGAAGCGTATAGTTTTTAGCGGGTTCTGTCGTTTGACTCATTCAAGTCACCTGTCTTTCATGATTCTATATTTCAAAAATAAACGTTTAGTCATCATTCATCTAATCATAATTTCATTGAACCGTCACTGTTTGAAAAACGGCTTCATGACAGTCTATTCCCCTGTTGTTGAAAATATAACAGTCTTTTTCTGTTCTATGTAACAAACAAGTCTCTATTCTCCCATATTGTTTCAAATATGTTACAAGAAAATCGTTTTTGTCTTGTGATTGAAAAATGCCATCGGTCTTACGCATGATATAGTTTATTTGCAAAGGAAACCGGGTAATACATTCAACTTTTGCCACAGCTTATTTACAAACGTCGATCATATACAGCCACTTAGGGTTTTATTTTAAAAAACGGAGGGAATTACATTATGTTAAAGCGTTTCGCATCTATCATTGTCGCCGCCACTCTCGCTTTCTCGGGTCTTGCTTTCACAACAGGTGAACAAGCAGAAGCCGCTAGCGGAACATTCGCTTACTCGAAAGTGAACGGCTTGAACATCCGTACAGCACCGTCGCTCAATTCGAAAGTCACGACAACGATGAACAAAGGCCAACGCTATACATACCTCGGTAAAGTTGGTTCGTTCTACAAAATCAACTATAAAGGGACTCACCGTTATATCTCAGCTTCATCGACTTTCACGTACTTGAAAGCAGCAACTGCAACTGCCACTAAAGTCACAACGTCTTCTGCGTCAAGCGCCCGCACGAAACTCGTAGCCGAGTCGAAGAAGTACCTCGGTACACCTTACCGTTACGGCGGAACGACAACTTCGGGCTTTGACTGCTCAGGTTACACAGGTCACGTTTACAAGAAAGCCATCAACAAATCGATCCCACGTGATTCACGCTCACAATACGCCAACTCGAAGAAAGTTTCGAAGTCAGCGATTCAAGCCGGCGACCTCGTGTTCTTCTCACACAACGGCCGCACGATCCAACACGTTGGAATGGCACTCAGCAAAACACAAATGATCAACTCTGAGACAGGCGGCGTTAAATACGCGAGCTTCACATCAGGTTACTGGGCACCACGTTATGTCGGTGCTGGCACGTACCTCTAATACAAACGATCAAACGACTCGGTTCATTGGAACCGGGTCGTTTTTTTCGTCTCGACGTTTCGTAACACGGTGTCCGTGCTCGTCAATACGGAAAACGTCCCATCCGTCTCCAAGACGACGGCCTCGACTTGATCGAAATCAGTACCACTCGATCGGATCGCCTGCAACACTTCAATCTCGAGCACCCGTTCCCGGCGCATCGTTTCTTTTAAATAGATCCCATCATAGTAAAGCAGTGCTGGCGTCGACTTGATCAGTTGATTCACACGTTTCGAGCGGGTCGCCAACTTGGCCATGATGTATTGCATGAACACGAGTGTTGCAAATGCGGTCAACCCGTTCAATAACGGCGTCTGTTGACTCGTCAGTATCGTGGCCAAAATCGAACCGAGCGCGACGGTGACGATAAAATCGAAGGCATTCATTTTGGCGAGCGTCCGCTTTCCAGATACCCGCAAAATGAGGATGATGGCCAAATAGGCGCCCACCCCGGTCAGTATGATGTGTAACATCGTTCGTAATTGTTCCATCGTCTCCCTCCTTCTCTAATGGTGTACCACCCCACGTACATCTTCAATCCCTGTTCATCTTCCGTTCATCTGGCTTCGTTACGATAGAGCCATCACCTTGAAGGAGTTGTTCTATGTCATGGAAAAGATTTGGGGAATTCGTTTGATTCGCCTCGCCGCCATGTTCGGTGTCATCGGGACGGCGCTCGGGTCGCATATGTCCGGGGCCGGCAGTTACGCCTTTCGTCCGATTCATGCCCACGTCCTGCTCGCCGGTTGGTTATCGGTCTTCGCCTGGGGCGTGTTCTATCGTGTCTATTCGGTCCGAAACCAACTGCTCGTCACGATTCACGGATGGACGGCCGTGCTTGGATCGATTGGATTGACGAGTGGGATGTGGTTCTACACGCTGAACCCGTTTCAATGGAATGAGACCGTCACCCTCGTCTACTTCATCATCGGGGGCACGGCCTCATTGACCAGTTTTATTCTCTTTTTGATTGTCACGTTCATGATCGACCAGGACGATCGGGGTTGAACCCCTCTCGTCATTTTTGTTTCAAGGCACCGCGCGCGTTCGTCGCCGCGAACACGACCATGATGACGCTCATCGCCCCGGCGACGGCTAGTCCAGCCGATAAGGCGCTCCAATCGATCGTCGGTTGCGTCAAGACGGCACGCATCCCTTCAAAGATATACGTCGTCGGATTGAACGTCGCGGCCACTTTGAGCCACTCGGCCTCGATCAACTCTTTCGGGACGAACGTCGTCGACAAGAAAATGAGCGGGAAGAACAAGAGGGTCCCAGCCTGTGCGGCCTGTGCGTTCCGTGTCTTCAATGCGACTCCGACCGAGTAGCCGGCGAAACCGAGGCCGAACCCGATGGCGAGCAACACCGTGAACAAGAAACCAGGCAGACCGACCGGAATCGACAAACCGAGCAAGAATGCGACGCCGAAAATGAGGAGCGTCTGAACGAGCAGTTGCAACATCCCCGCAATCATCGGTCCGAGCACGATGGCCGTCCGCGTCGCTGGCGTGAGGAGCAACCGGGCGAAATACCCACTCTCGATATCGCGGACGAGCGCTTGTCCCGTACCCCCGGCCCCACCGACCGCCCCAGAGACGATGGATACCGGCAAGATGAAGTTCAAATAGGCGCTCCCTTCAAATTGAGGCAACGATGCGACGCTCGACAGCCCGCTCGTGTAGACGAGCAGAAAGAAGACGGAGATGATCAAGTTCGGGATGAACGAGAACGGGTTCCGAATCGTCGTCAATAGACTCCGTTTCGTGAACAGCCAGGTTTCAGTCCACATCCGGCATACCTCCTTCGTACGATTCCCCGGTCACTTTCAAAAACACGTCGTCGAGCGATGGTTGCTTCACGGCCAGGCGTTCCGGTTGAAGCGACCGTTCATCAAGCCGGCGAACGACATCCATCAACGTGTGGTCGTCCAACTCGAAGCCGACATCGTGCCCCAAGGCCGTGTGACCGAACAGACCTGCGGCCGCCGTCGCCTCTTGCGGACTATGGAACGTCATCGCAATCGTCTCGCCGCCGACGAGGCGTTTTAATTCTTCGGCCGTCCCTTCACTGACGATTTTCCCGTGATGGATGATGGCAATCCGGTCGGCGAGTTCGTCCGCTTCTTCTAAGTATTGCGTCGTCAAAAAGATTGTCGTCCCAAACTCCTCGTTCAGCCGTCGTACCTCGTTCCAAATCTCGATGCGGCTCGCCGGGTCGAGTCCTGTCGTCGGTTCATCTAAAAATAAGGCGGTCGGACGATGGACGAGTGTGAGCGCCAAATCGAGCCGCCGCCGCATGCCGCCTGAATATGTGCCACTCCGGCGGTCTGCTGCTTCTGTGAGCGAGACGACGCGGAGCAGTTCCTCGGCACGCGCTTCGGCTTCTTGTTTCGTCATTTTAAACAATCTGCCTTGAAGAACGAGCAACTCCCGTCCGGTTAAATCTTTATCAATCCCGGTCTCCTGCAAGGCGACGCCGATTGATAGCCGGACGTCTTTCTCTTGTTTGACGACATCGAATCCGTTCACCCGAGCTTTCCCTGCAGTCGGCCGGACGAGCGTCGTCAACATTTGGACGGTCGTCGACTTTCCGGCTCCGTTCGGTCCTAAAAATGCGAAAATCTCTCCTTCCTGGACCGAGAACGAGATGCCCTCAACAGCCGGGACGTCCCCGAACGTTTTGACGAGCGATTCCACTTCAATCATCATCCACACCTCCTGTCTTTCCATTCCCATTCTGCGTGCATTATAAATATGTAGGAACACATCAAAAAAGCCGCGGACATCACGTCCGCGACTCGAGAGAATTATGGTTTCATGACCATTTTCGGTTTTTTCTTCAAGGAGTGGATGCCTTCGACGAAGCGGACCGTCCCCGACTTGGCGCGCATGACGACCGAGTGCGTCTGACCGCCTTGTCCGGTGAACTGGACACCGCGGAGAAGCTCTCCGTCTGTCACGCCCGTCGCCGCGAAGATGCAGTCTTCACCTTTGACGAGGTCGTTTAGAAGCAAAATCCGGCCCGTATCGGCGATGCCCATGTCTTGGCAACGCTTCTCTTGGGCTTCGTCTTCAGGAAGCAGACGGCCTTGGAAGTCACCGCCGAGACACTTCATCGCGACGGCCGCGATGACGCCTTCCGGCGCACCACCCGAGCCGAGCAACAAGTCGACGCCGGTTTTCGGGAACGCCGTGTTGATAGCCGCGGCCACGTCACCGTCCGGAATCAGCTTGATGCGGGCACCCGTCGCCCGGACGCGCTGAATCAACTCTGCGTGACGGTCACGGTGTAAAATCGTGACGACGACGTCTTCGACGTTCTTATTCTTCGCCTTGGCGACGATGGCAATATTCTCTTCAATCGAATTGTCGAGGCTGATCAATCCGGCCGCTTCCGGGCCGACAGCAATCTTGTCCATGTACATGTCCGGCGCGTGCAACAAATCCCCCGCGTCGGCGACAGCGAGAACGGCCAGCGCTCCCCACGTCCCCGTTGCGACGATGCTCGTCCCTTCGAGTGGATCGACGGCGACGTCGAGGCGTGAACCGTACCCGTTCCCGACTTTCTCACCGATGTAGAGCATCGGCGCCTCATCCATCTCGCCTTCCCCGATGACGACGACCCCTTTCATCGGAATCGTATCGAACACTTCACGCATGGCGGTCGTCGCCGCGTCGTCCGCTTCTTCTTTCAAACCTTTACCCATCCAGCGAGCCGAAGATAGCGCTGCCGCTTCTGTGACTCGGACCAATTCCATTGATAAACTACGTTCCACCCGAATTCTCCCCTTTGTTACTCGGACACCTCATCGACCCAGGCGAGGGCGCCGAGTTGTTTTAGTTTGCCGACGAAATCGACATAAGAATCGTTCAATTTTTCCGCATGGATCAAGGTCGATTCACCGCTCGCCTGGAGTCCTGCCAAGACGAGGGCTGCCCCGCTCCGCGCATCTGCGCATTCCATCTCCGCATTGGCGAGCGTCGTCCCGCCGCGGATGACGGCAGAGGAATCCTCGAGCGTAATCTGGGCGTTCATCCGTCGCATTTCCGCGATATGGCGAAAGCGTTGGGTGTACAACTTGTCCGTGACGACGCTCGTCCCATCTGCTTTCAAGAGCGCGGCCGACATGATCGGCTGCAAATCGGTCGGATACCCCGAATAGTGGAAGACACGAATATCGATCGGCTGGAAGGCATTCGCCCGCACCGTGATCGATTCCTCGTCCACTTCGACCTCGGCCCCGTAATCCATCAGCTTTTGGATGACACCTTCTAGGTGGGTCGGGATGACGTTTTGTACCGTCACATCCCCGGCCACCGCGCCATAAATCATGAACGTCCCGGCCTCTAAGCGGTCAGGGATGAGCGTATGCGTACAGCCATGGAGTTTGTCGACCCCTTTGATCCGAATCTCGTCTGTACCCGCTCCAATCACATGGGCCCCCATCGAAGTGAGCATCGTCGCGACGTCGACCACTTCCGGGTCGATGGCCGCGTTCTCGATGACGGTCGTCCCATCAGCGAGCACGGCCGCAAGCATGGCGCTCACCGTCGCCCCGAACGAACGGAGATCGAGATAAATTCGATTTCCCTCTAGCTTTTCAGCGTTCACGTGATAGAGTCCCGACTCGTTCTCGACTGTAATGCCGAGACGCTCAAGTGCTTTCAAATGTAAATCGATCGGTCGTGGACCAATCGCATATCCCCCAGGAAGTCCGACGGCCCCTTTCCCAAAACGAGCCGCAAACACCCCGAGCAAATAGACAGCGGCTCGGACTTTACGCGTCTCTGAACCGAGTAGCGGCATCGCGACAGCATCTTTCGCATGAAGCGTCATCCGCTCCCCATCCCGTTCAATCACGACCCCGAGTTCTTGTAACAGACTAAGTATCACTCCGACGTCCTCGATCACAGGGACGTTTTCAATCGTCACTGGTTCTTCCGTCAACAGTGCTGCGACGAGACAAGGTAAGGCGCTCTGTTTGGCCCCGCTAATGTCGACTGTTCCTTCAAGTTTTTGCTGTCCTACGATATGGAGAATTTCCACGATGATCAAACCTTTCTGCGACAAACTTATTTGGATTGAGCGTTATTCCAATCCGCTAAAAATTGCTCGATTCCTTTGTCAGTGAGCGGATGTTTCATCATCTGTTCGATGACTTTATACGGTACCGTGGCGATGTCGGCTCCAAGGAGAGCCGCTTTCGTCACGTGGACCGGATGGCGGACGGAAGCCGCGATGATTTCTGTCTCGATGCCATGGATGGCAAAAATATTCGCAATCGTCTCGACGAGGTCGAGGCCATCTTGACCGATATCATCCAAACGACCGATGAATGGCGAGACGTATGACGCGCCGGCGCGTGCTGCAAGGAGAGCCTGGTTCGCGTTAAAGATGAGTGTCACGTTCGTCTTGATGCCAAGTTTCGAAAACGTATTGACCGCTTCCATGCCTGCTGGTGTCATCGGTACTTTGACAGTAATATTCGGCGCGATGGCCGCGAGTTCCTTTCCTTCTTCCACCATACCCGCTGCGTCGAGCGCAATAACTTCCGCACTGACTGAGAGGTCCCCGACAATCTCACAGATTTCGCGTAGCCGTGTATGGAAATCGACGCCTTCTTTGGCGACGAGCGATGGATTTGTCGTCACGCCCCCGATGACGCCCATCTGATGAGCTTTCTTGATGTCTTCCACGTTTGCCGTATCAATGAAAAAACGCATGTGCAATTCCTCCTCGAATGGTGTTGTGATCGCTTACACTTCTTATTATGAGGAAATTGTCATGGAATTGCTACACCCTTTACGTTAAGGCGGCGGTGTCGAACATCAAGCCGATGAGCGCTCCATGAAAAAAGCCGGTTCTCACAGGGAGAACCGACTGATGTGACAGGATTATGCTTGGTTGCTTGAACCGAACTCACGCATTTTGCCAGTAACGACGTTGTAGATTGCTTCGACACCAGGGCCGATGACTTTACGTGGGTCATATACTTTCGAGTCTGTGTTGAGCTTCTCACGTACGGCACGAGTCCATTCTTGTTGGCACTCTGTGTTAACGTTGATTTTGCTGTGACCGAGCTCGATTGCTTTTTTGATTTGGTGTTCAGGGATCCCTGAACCGCCGTGAAGAACGAGTGGAGTTTTTGTCGCTTCTGCGATTTCTTCCATCTCTTTGAAGCCGAGTTTTGGCTCGCCTTGGTATTCTCCGTGTACAGAACCGAGTGCTGCCGCAAGAGCGTCAACTTTCGCTTCTTTGACGACACGTACGCACTCGTCGAGGTCAGCATATTGCACGCCGCCGACAACGCCGTCTTCTTCGCCGCCGACTGTGCCGACTTCCGCTTCAACTGAAGCGCCTTTAGCGTGTGCATATTCAACGACTTGTTTCGTCATTTCGATGTTCTCTTCGATCGGGTGGTGTGAACCATCAATCATAACAGATGTGAAACCAGCGTCAATCGCTGCTTTACACTTGTCGAAAGATGAACCGTGGTCGAGGTGGATTGCAACTGGAACAGTGATGTTGTAGTCGTGCATGAGACCTTCAGTCATTTTAACAACTGTTGTGAAGCCACCCATGTACTTCGCTGCACCTTCTGATACACCGAGGATAACTGGTGATTTCTCGTCTTCCGCAGCGCGAAGAATCGCTTGCGTCCACTCGAGGTTGTTGATGTTGAATTGGCCGACTGCATACTTGCGTTCGAATGCTTTGTTAAGCATTTCTGTCATTGATACTAATGGCATAATGACATCCTCCTGTCTGTTCGCTATTGTGCACTTTGGGAAAAATGCCCCCGTGCAATTCGTTCCCATTATAACACACGTCGAAACGTGTGCCTATGCTATTTGGGCATAGAAATGGCTCTGCGCAAGCGTTTACATATGTCATCTTCGTGACGAATTACTCGATTTTCAAGACTTCTTTCACTTTTTCAATCATGCTATAAATATCAAATGGTTTCTCAAATTGCGCAGTGATGCCTAGCCGTTGCACTTCTTCGAGCGTCGATTTTTCTCCGAACGCGGTCATGATCATGACCGGGGTATCGATGTCTCGTTGGCGCATGTTGCGAAGCACCTCGTGGCCAAACATGCGCGGCATATTCATATCGAGCAATACTAAGTCATATCCGTTCTGTTCGAGCTTTTCCCAGGCGCTCAGTCCGTCGTTCGCCGTGTCGACCTCGATGCCGAGGTTTTGGAACACTTGCGCCAACATCAACCGAATCCCGTCTTGGTCGTCTGCGATCAACATCCGTGACATCCATCTACCTTCTCTCCATAGTTTGCACTAGTCTAACCATATCAAATTCAATTTTATTTGGCGACGTGACGATTTTGAAATCAAGGCAACGGAATCGCTACCAATCGTCAGTCCTTGTTTCATCGGATATCCCCATTTTCCTTGTTTCCATCTTTTTCAATACCATTGTCTACCTATTTCTAAACACAGGGTACGCTGATATACTGAAAATATGAAACGAATTGGAGCTGAATCATGAAGCAATATTTGTTATACGTGTTGTTCGTCTTGGCGGTCGGGAGTTCGGTCGCACTCAGCGCCTCGTTGTTTGGCGACGACAATCATCTTAACGCCTTTTATGAAGAGGACATCCCGCTTGCGGCCTCGATTGACACCGAGTTAGAGGACTTTGCTGATACGTTTGCCGTCTTATCCGAGACGTTCGATGAGCCGATCCGAGAATCTGATATCACTCAGATGGAACGACTCGCGGCCGACCCGGCACTCGACGAGGCGAACGTGCACACGCTCGGTACGATCGACGTTATTTTTGAAGGGCGTCCGACCACCCTTACGGTCGAGACAGAAGTATACCGGGAAGACGGGACGTACCTCATTCTTTATTTCTCGGGCGATGAAGATGTCGTCTTGGCGCTCGACGACCGCATCATGGCGTACTATGAAGCATTGGGCCTATAAAAAGGAACCTCGCCGCGGCGAGGTTCCTTTTGTCTCGTTATTCGACCGTCACTGGGACGACGGCGAGGTCAATTTCTTTCTCGACCTCGGCCCGCTCTTCAGCGAGACGAGCATCCGACCATTTGAAGACGTCGGCCATACAACGGAGCACGCCCTCTTTATAGTTACGAACGAAATCGATGTCGAAGAACATCGCGCCGGTCCGGCGGACGAGGAAATCGATGGCCCGAACGACCGACTCTTCCTCGATGCCGTAAAGGAGTTGTGCGTAGACGATTTCTGGAAGGTCGTACGCGTTCGTATCCATCCGTTCGATGACGCGATCGATGTTCGAGCCGTATAGACGGACGAGCTGTTCGGCCAAATCATCCTCGAGACCGAGGTTTTTCAATTCTGCCTTCTTCTTCGTCAAGAAGTCGTCAAATCCTTTCGAGCCGCCGACGTGACCGCCCGACATCGGCATATGCTTCGTGCGTGAGGCAAGGAAGACGATACCCTCATCTTGTTTGAGCAGTTTCGCCACCAAATCGACGACCGTCTCTGACATCTTCCGATAACCGGTCAACTTCCCGCCAGCGATTGTGATGAGACCGCTCTCTGACTGCCACACTTCATCTTTCCGTGAAATCTCAGACGGGTCTTTCCCTTCTTCGTAAATGAGCGGGCGAATCCCGGCCCAGCTCGACTCGACATCGTCTGCCGTGACGTTCACATCTGGGAACATATAGTGGATCGCGTCTAAAATGTAGTCGCGGTCCTCGGTCGTCATGCGGGGATGGGCTTTATCCTTATCGAAGAACGTGTCCGTCGTCCCGACATATGCTTTGCCGTCACGCGGGATCGCGAACACCATCCGGCCGTCCGGCGTATCGAAATAGATCGCTTGTTTGAGCGGGAATTTCGATTGGTCGATGACGAGGTGAATCCCTTTCGTCAAGCGGAGCATCTTCCCTTTGTTTGAACCATCCTGCTCGCGGAGCACGTCGACCCAAGGTCCGGTCGCATTGATAACTTTCTTCGCATAGATTTCATATGTCTTGCCATCGATTTGATCTTCGACATGGACGCCGACGACTTTGCCTTGCTCATAGATGAGACCGGTCACTTTCGAATAGTTCATGAGGAGGGCACCGTGGTTGGCCGCCTCTTTTGCGACTTCGATTGTCATCCGGGCGTCATCCGTCCGATATTCGACGTAATAGCCGCCACCGACGAGACCGTCTTTTTTGACGAGCGGCGCTTTTTGAATGACTTCATCCGGTTTCAACATCAAGCGGCGCTCGGCGCGTTTGACACCGGCCAAGAAATCGTACACCATCAAGCCGACCGCGGTCGAGAGCGGTCCGAACGTGCCGCCTTTATGCATCGGCAACAGCATGCGTTCCGGTGTCGTGACGTGTGGCCCGTTCTCATAGACGATCGCCCGTTCTTTCCCGACTTCGGCAACGAGTGCGACTTCGAACTGTTTCAAGTAACGCAACCCTCCGTGGACGAGTTTCGTCGAGCGGCTCGACGTTCCGGCCGCGAAGTCTTGCATCTCGAGCACGGCCGTCTTCATCCCGCGAGACGCGGCATCCAGGGCAATCCCGGCACCGGTGATCCCTCCACCGACGACGAGAATATCATGGCGTTCCCCCGTCAGTTGTTCGTATCGTTTGGCACGTTCTTTCGCTGAGAAATTTCTGATTTCCATCTTGTCCCCTCCTATAATGAATCCGGTCAGACGTATACGAAAAGAGACCACAACAAAACAAGGCTTCGCCCCCCATGTCGTGGTCTCTCTGTAGTCTCCAACCGGTTATCAACTTTTCTCCTGTATTATACCCTATTCTCACGTCTTCAACCATCGACCCGCTCACCGATTGTGCAACCTGCTCCTCAGAAAGCATCCTGCTCGCAATTTTGAAAAGAGACGACTAGACTTCAAGGTATCACCAATAAGGAGGAGTTTTTATGAAACGCATGTTACAACCTTTCCAATTTAAAAACGGCGTCAAGCTCCACAATCGGCTCGTGCTCGCGCCGATGACGCACTATTCGTCTGAACCGACGGGTGAAGTTTCGGAGCATGAACTCACCTATTACCGGAAGCGGGCGAAGAACGTCGGACTCGCCATCACGGCGTGCGCGTACGTGACCGAAGACGGCAAAGGGTTCCCGAACGCCTTCGGTGTGAACGACGACAAGTTCATCCCTGGACTGCGTCAACTCGCCGAGAGTCTAAAAGCGGAAGGCGCGAAAGCGATCCTTCAAATCTTCCATGCGGGACGCATGTCTCCTCCGGAACTCGTACCGAACGAACAACCGGTGAGCGCCAGTGCGGTCGCACCGGTCCGTGAAGGGGCAGCCACGCCGCGTGCCCTTGAGACCGAGGAAGTCGAAGCGATCATCGAGGCGTTCGGCGATGCGACACGTCGTGCCATCGAGGCTGGTTTTGATGGCGTCGAGATTCACGGCGCGAACACGTATTTGATTCAGCAGTTCTTCTCACCTCACTCGAACCGACGTGATGACCGCTTCGGTGGCGACGTGAACGCACGTCTCACGTTTCCGCGCGAAGTCATCCGCTCAGTGAAGCGTGCGGCTGAAGGCGCAGACGATTTCTTGATCGGCTACCGTTTCTCACCTGAAGAAGTCGAAGAGCCAGGCATCACGCTCGACGATACGGACGTATTGATCGACATGTTGCTCGAGGAAAACCTCGACTATATCCATGCCTCGCTTTGGAACTTCAATATCGGTTCGATGCGCGACGAGAACGTGACGGAGCGGTCAATCGACCGGATTTCTAAACGCATCGATGGTGCCGTCCCTCTCATCGGAGTCGGACAGCTCCAGCGCCCAGGTCAAGTCGAAGACGCACTGAACGTCATCGACCTCGCCGCGCTCGGCCGTGAACTCATCATCGACCCGGATTGGCTCGAGAAAGTGAAAGATGACCGGGAAGACGACATCGAGACCGAACTCGACTTGGATAAACAAGCCGAACTCGCTGTCCCGGCCCCGCTCTGGAACGCCATCACGACACGCGCCGGCTGGTTCCCCATCAAAGACCAAGCCATCAAATAAACTATCGTCCGTCCGCAGACTTCACGTCTGCGGATTTTTTAGCCTTTCTATTTATAAGCAATCGAAAAGAGCAATTATCATTTAGACACAATTTCGTCACATTTTTATTCTTTTTCACTTCTCCTTTCATGTTGACCTAACTTTTCAAGCCCCCACCTCCTTCGTAAGCTAAAGACAGGAGCCATTCTCTCCTGCAGGACTTAGGCCAAACTTTGCTTTTGCGCCTTGTCTGTCTGTTTGACCGTCTTTTGAAAGGGGCATATGATGTATGACGAAAAAGCCAATTGATTTTGATGCGTACAACAAACAGCTCAGTCAGCACCAACAGCGTACGAAACAAGTCGCTGAAACGTATCGACAGAAAAGTGAGAATCTCAAACTCCGCCTTGAATCATCCGCCCGTTCCCGGGATGAGGCGTTGGCGCAAGAAATTACCGAGTTAAAACAAGCGACCAAACGGAACGTTTCACGCAATCCATAAGCAGTTCCGAAATGTAAGACGAAAGAAGTGAATCATCCGTTGGAAAATAAAATCAAGCGCCAATTTCTGGACCACTTGCATCGTGATAAAAATTTGTTCGATGATTTTCAGCATGTCGATAACTTTTATGCACTCGACCAACAGATTTTGAGCGCGCTACGCAGTGCCCATCCAATCCGGGCCGAGCAACTGCTCGAAACATTGACGCTCGATTTACTCAAATTACCGGCCTCAGATGAGTATACGAGTGTCCGCTTCTACTATCGCGGTCTCGTCTATCACATCATCCGTTTAATCCCGGTCGACAACCCGAACGTCCAGACCGCCCTCGACTATACGAGCGCGCTACTCATTTTGATCGATGAGCTGACGACGACGCTTGACTTTATCTACGCCATTCCTGTCATCGTCAAGTATTTGATAAAGATGATGGCGTTCCTCTCCCCGCCCGTGTCGACGAACCCGAACGTCACGACGACCATCCATTTGATTGAGGACCATTTGAAAGAGCCTGACTTATCGCTCCCGTGGATTGCCCAACAAATCGGATTGTCGAACAATTATTTGTCAGCCCTGTTCAAACAGGAAGTCGGCGAAAGTGTGCCGGAACGAATCCGGCGCCGACGCATCGATGCATCCATCGCCGATTTGCTCGGGACGACCTTGCCAATTTGTGCCATCGGCGAGAAATATCGCTTCGCCTCCTGTACGGCGTATATCAATACATTCAAAACGTATAAACAAATGACCCCGCTCCAATATCGCCAATTGTTCCACACGTGAAAAGCGCTAAGCCTCTACTGAGACTTAGCGCTTTCTGTCATCCATTCTTCCCGCAATACACCCATACGAATCGAGTCGTATCGCACGTCATCGACGACGCGCACGTTGCGAATCCGTCCTTCGAGTCGCATGCCGACCTTCTCGGCGACTTTCATCATCCGCTCGTTGCCAGACCACGTCGTCAACCCGATCCGGACCGTCGGCAGCGTCTGAAACAGATGTCCGACCCATAGCTTGAGCGCCCGGGTGCCGATCCCGCGATTCCAACGGTCGGCTTGATGGAGGATGATACCGACCTCGAGCCAGTTCTGGCCCGTATCCTCATAATAGAAGGAAACCGTCCCGTAGACGGTGCCGTCGACCTCGATGACCCACATGTCGTCACGGCCAATGTGTTCGTCGGCGCCCTTTCGGTACACCTCATACGTTTGCGCCCGATGTTCAAAATACGGGGCGTCCCACTGTTTCCACTCCGGCGTCTCATCCTTATAGATCAATTCCCATAATCGATTCAAATCGCTTCTTTGAATCGGTCGAATCACTAAATCCTCATCACGAACCATAATGTCTTCCTCTCTATCTGTGCTCTCTACTCTTTCAAGCTGTCAGTTCGAATTCCCTTTTTTTCGTTTCCGCCAGACGAGCGCCAAGATGACGAGCAACAGACTCGCCGTCACCGAGACGATGGCGAACGGACTTGCACCGGTGATGAACAGCTCTCCGAGTGAGACCGAATAAGCGAGACCGAACGATGTGACAAGCTTCGCCCCGGTAGCGATTAGCACGAACCTCGGGAACGGCACCCGGCTGAACCCGGCCGCAAGGCAGATCATTTCGTCGGGTAAAATCGGGATGATGAACAAGATGAGCAAGACGCCGAGGCCGTATTTGTCCACATACCGGTCATACGTCGCGAGCTTACCGGCATCGATGAGCCGCATGACCCGCTCCCGTCCGAACCGGGCAATCCCGTACATGACAAGAATACCGAGCGTCGTCGCGACGCTCCCGATCAACGCCGCCCGGAGCGGCCCGAGGGCGACGCTGCCAATCGGCACACTGACCGCCTCTGGGACCGGGAGCGCAATCGGCTGCAGGAAACTAAACGCGGCGAACACCCACATCGCCTGGTCCCCGTACTGTTCGAGCAACCGCTCGAGCCCGTATGAATCGTATAATACGAGTCCGAACGAGACATAATATACGAAAACGAACAACAAGAACAACGTGAACGTCATTTTCAGCATCTGTTTCAAATACGTGTTCGACCCCTCGCGAATCGATCGCAATAGACCGATCGACAGCGCGAGCAATACGATTCCGGTCCAGCCAAGTTGATAAGGGAGCAATAACGTCGGCAAGACGACGAACGGCAACAGGCTGAGCGTGACGAGCGCCGCCCCATATCCGATATACACCATCATTCGTTTCTGCATGTCGCATCGTCCTCTCCCCGTTCTATTCTTAGTGTACCCGGATTTTGAGCAACATGTATCCACCTGAAGCTGTTGCGTGTATCAGCCTTTTGCCCGAGAAAAAAAGCCACAGTCATAGACTGTGACCTGCCACTCATTCGCCAAGTGAAGCTTGGATGAAATCGTGGAACAAGCGTTGTGGACGTTCTGGACGCGAAATGAGTTCTGGGTGGAACTGTGACGCGACGAACCACTTGTGTTCTGGAATCTCGATGATTTCGACGAGACGGCCGTCCGGGCTCGTTCCTGAGAACTTGAACCCTTCCGCCTCGAACGCTTCACGATACTCGTTGTTGAACTCGTAACGGTGACGATGGCGCTCATAGACGAGCTCTTGGTTGTAAGCGGCATGCGCTTTCGTACCTGGCTCGAGCTTACATGGGTAGAGCCCGAGACGAAGCGTGCCGCCGAGGTCCTCGATATCTTTTTGCTCTGGAAGCAAATCGATGATCGGGTAATCCGTCGTCGGATCGATTTCCGCCGAGTGGGCACCGTCGAGTTTCAAGACGTTGCGGGCGAACTCGACCGTCGCAAGCTGCATGCCGAGGCAAATTCCGAAGAATGGGACGTTGTTCTCACGGGCATAACGTGTCGCTTCAATCTTTCCTTCGATGCCGCGTTCTCCAAATCCGCCCGGAACGAGAATCCCATCCGCGTCTCCTAGGAGCGTCTCAACGTTGTCTGCCGTGACGTCTTCGGCGTTGACCCAGTCGATGTCAATGTCGGCATTGAACGCGTAACCCGCGTGTTTGAGCGATTCGGCGACCGAGATATACGCATCACGAAGTTCGACGTATTTCCCGACGAGCGCGATTTTGACTTTCTTCTCGAGGTGCGTGACCGTGTGGACGAGCTCTTTCCAAGCCGTCATGTCAGCGGCCGGTGTGTTGAAGCCGAAATAGTCGTTGACGAGTTGGTCCATGCCTTGTTTTTGAAGATTGAGCGGCACTTCGTAAAGTGTCGATGCATCTTGCGCCTCGATGACCGCTTCTTTGCGCGTGTCACAGAACAAGGCGATTTTCTCCCGCATGTCATCCGGGATGTCGTGCTCGGTACGAAGGACGATAATGTCCGGCTGTATCCCGTAACTGCGAAGCTCTTTGACGCTGTGTTGCGTCGGCTTCGTCTTCATCTCACCGGCAGCACGGAGATAAGGAACGAGCGTACAGTGAACGTACATGACGTTCTCTTTGCCGATGTCGTTCTTCACTTGTCGGATGGCCTCAATGAACGGAAGCGACTCGATGTCCCCGACTGTTCCACCAATCTCTGTGATGACGACGTCTGCGTTCGTCTCGCGACCAGCTCGGAAGACGCGGCCTTTAATCTCGTTCGTGATGTGCGGGATGACTTGGACTGTTCCCCCGTTGTAGTCGCCGCGACGTTCTTTCTTTAACACGGTCGAGTAGATACGACCTGATGTGACGTTCGCGTTTTGCGACAAGTTGATGTCGATGAAGCGCTCGTAGTGACCGAGGTCAAGGTCTGTCTCGGCACCGTCATCCGTGACGAACACCTCACCGTGCTGATACGGGCTCATCGTCCCTGGATCGATATTGATATACGGGTCAAACTTTTGAATCGTCACGTTCAATCCTCGGTTCTTAAGTAGACGTGCGAGCGAAGCGGCCGTGATTCCTTTACCGAGTGAAGATACTACCCCACCTGTTACGAAAATATACTTTGTCATCATCATTCTCCTCTCTTGAATGCCACAACGGGAAACGAAAAAACAAAAAAAGCAAAAGCGCCCCCACTGAAATGGAGGACACTTTTGCTGCATCGTTACGTGCTAAACTAGCCCATGACTAATTTACGTCAGAGACGATGCAGTCGTCAAGTCATTATTTTTTCTTTTTTGCAACTGCCAAAAAAGAAAAAGAGACACGCCTAGCCGGGACAAATGCCCGGCTTTTTGCGGTCTCTTATAAATCATCCTCATCTTCAAGGTCGAGGTCGTCGTCCAAGTCTTCGTCCTCGAACTCGTCAAGGCCTTCCACTTTTTCGGTTTCATCCTCGGCATCGAACTCAGAGGCGTCAAAATCTTCACCTTTTGCAAAGACGTCAAGGTCGTCTTCAATGTCGACGATGCCTTCATCCGTCTCGTCAAGCTCTTCTTCGAACTCATCGAGTTCACCGCGTTGGCGTGCCTCGATGACAAGATCCTCGTCTGACTTATCGAACGGATACCAAACACGAAGCGCCCAACGGTTAGCTCCCAAGTTGACGAATAGTCCGTCGATGTTCATGTCCGTGTAGAGTTGCGCGATTTTCTCGAGCTCTTCCTCTTCACTCGCGAACGTATAGTTTTGTCTGATCTGCTCACGAATCTCATCAAATGAAACTGGTTGCTCGCCAGTCTTTTGAAGAATTTCGTAAACGAAATCGATCAACGATTTATTCATTAAAGGACACTCCTTTTCCGTCACTAGTTAAACATCACTCCTCATTATAAACAAAACCGATATGAAAAAGCTAGAGGAAATTATTTTGAGGTTTCAATGGTTTTTTGGATGCGAGCGAGACCAGTAGATGGTGATCCATCCGACGTTGAACAGCCAGGTCAGACCGAGCACCTCCATCCTTAGACATGGTCTCTTGTTCTTTTCTACCTTCATCCATTAACGCAACCTGCCCCATTGCACATCAGTCGCTCATCTTTTTGACCTTATGACCGATATAGAGAAGAACACTATTTTATTTATATGCTGAAAAGGAGAATACAACATGGCATTGTTCCGTAAAACGAAACCTGACGCCTACGTCGCGTCAATCGGCTTTCCCGATGTGACGACGATCGCACAACCGGCCGATCCGAATTTGAATGGACGGGCGCACTACATGGGTTATACTTCTGCCCAAGTGAAACGACTCCAAGCAATGGCACCGCTCGTCGAATCGGTGTTAGATGACGTGCTAGAAGGTGTACTCGACCACTTGATGCTCCAGCCTGAGATGGTCCAACTTGCCAACGCCTCATCGACGCGTGAACGTCTGAAAAAGGTGTTCGGAGACTATTTCCGCAGCCTGTTGACCGGGAATATCGATGACAACTTCCTCGCCATGCGCAAACGGATGGGTCAGACGCATCACCACTTCTCGGTACCGGTCGTCTGGTTCCTTGCAACATATTCTGCCTTCAACACGTTGCTCATCCCAAAAATCGTCGAGACGTATCAACACGATCCGGCCGTATTGACCGAATCGCTCCTCGCATTGTCCCATGCGATGAATTTAGACGCTCAAATCGTCACCGAACAATACGTCGACGCTCGGCTCGAGGAGATCGAGTCGGCGAACGCGGCCCGGGCGGCGCTACTCCATGACGTGAGCCGCGTCAGTACCGAAGTCGCGACGACGATGGAACAGACCGGCCACGCTATGTCCGAGACGAGCAAACGAGCCCATCAAGTATTGTCCGAGACCGAGCAGACGGAGAAGATGAGTCGGCACTTGATGAGCTTGACGCAGACGAACGGCGAACAAATCGAGCAGATGGAGTCCGAGTTCAAGCAGTCGGCGACATATGTGGACGCCTCGCTCGATCGCATCACCGCGCTCAAGGACGGCTCACAAGAGATCGTCAGCATGACACGCAGCATCGAACAGATTGCCAACCAGACGAACTTATTGGCGTTGAACGCATCAATCGAAGCGGCCCGGGCCGGGGAGCACGGCAAAGGCTTCGCCGTAGTCGCCACTGAAGTAAGGACGCTCGCCGAAAATGCGAAGCAACTGAGCAGCCAAATCAACGTGCTCATCCATGAGAACGAGACGAACATCGCCGCCCTGCTCGATCAGATGGGACAGATGCATCGGACGAACGATGAGGCGATGCGTCAACTTGGCGCCGTCAAATCCGGTTTCTCGACCGTCAAAGACGAGATGGGCAATTACGTCCTCTCGTTCGAACGGAACAAGCAAGACCTCGGCCAAATGGTCGAGACGATCTCGGCCATCAATGAGACGACGCAAGGCTTGTCGCACTTAACGTCTTCCCTATTGGCGACTGCCGAGATGCAGTAACGACAGAACAAGGCACGGTCCACGGACCGTGCCTTATTTTTATTGAACGAGCGGTTCAGGTACTTCAAGCGGGGCAAGCGAGCGATCAAGCAACTCGACGACGTCGAACGTACCGACTGACTCATCGACTTCTTTCGCTTTCGTCCCGTCCGAGAGCATCGTCAAGCAGTACGGACACGCCGAACCGATGACGGTCGGCTTCGTCTCGAGCAACTGCTCGGTCCGGGCCACGTTGACGCGCGTCCCGACTTTCTCTTCTTGCCACATGAGACCGCCGCCGGCGCCACAGCACATACCGTTCTCACGGTTCCGCTCCGCTTCGACGAGTTCGACACCTGGGATGCGTTCTAAGACGAAACGCGGCGCGTCATAGATGCCGTTGTAACGCCCGAGGTAACACGAGTCATGATAGACGACGCGTTCGTTCACAGAGAAGTCCGGCTTGATTCGGCCCGTATCGAGCAGCTCGGCGAGAAGCTCGGTATGATGATACACTTTCACACCACTTAGCCCGAAGTCCGGATACTCGTTTTTGAACGTGTTGTACGCGTGGGGGTCGACCGTGACGATCTTCGTGACGCCATATTTCTCGAACAGTTTGATGTTCGCCTCGGCGAGCTCTTGGAACAACAGCTCGTTCCCGATACGGCGCGGCGTGTCCCCTGAGTTCTTCTCTTCGTTCCCGAGGATGGCGAACGAGACGCCCGCCTTGTTCAAGACACTCGCAAAGCTTTGCGCGACTTTTTGGCTACGGCTATCGTATGAGCCCATCGCCCCGACCCAGAAGAGGAATTCAAACTCTTCGCCGGCTTTCTTCTTCTCTTTCGCTGTCGGAATGACGAGTTCTTCCCGGTCTTTGCGCCAGTTCTCGCGCTCTTTCCGGTTCATCCCCCACGGGTTACCTTGACGCTCGATGTTGGCAACCGTACGCTGTGCCTCTGGATCCATCTTCCCTTCCATCATGACGAGATAACGACGAAGGTCGATGATTTTGTCGACGTGCTCGTTCATGACCGGGCATTGGTCTTCACAGTTGCGGCACGTCGTACATGCCCAAATCTCTTCTTCGGTGATGACGTTGCCGATCAACTCGTCAGCGACGAGCATGTTCCCATTCATCGCCGCGGCCGCAATCTCGGCCCCTTGCGTGTTTTGGAACATGAGTGCCGGCGCCCACGGTGATTTCCGCGTGATGGCGGCCCCTTTCATATTCATATGGTCGCGCAGTTTGACGATGAGGTCCATCGGTGACAGCATCTTGCCGGTCCCGGTCGCCGGGCAGACGTTCGTACAGCGTCCGCACTCGACACAGGCGTACAAGTCGACGAGTTGTTTTTGGTTGAAGTCTTCAATCTTATTGACGCCGAAGACAATTTCTTCATCCGACTCCTCCGCCTCTTCCATCGCTGAGAAGTCGACCGGTGCGAGACGACCGACTTTGTGCGTCCGTCCGAGCCAGACATTGAGCGTCCCGGCAATCAAATGGGCGTGCTTGCCTTGCGGGATATAGATCATGAAGCTGAGCAAGAACAAGAGGTGAAGCCACCAGAAGACGACGAACAAGGCGAAGGCGACCCCTCCCGGTACCCAAGCGAACGCCGAACCGATGAGTGTCGCGACCGGTTCGCCCCACATCGGGAGCTCTTCCTTATAGACGAGGTAGAACCCGTTCCCGAACAAGACCGATACCATCAACCCACCGATGAAGATGAGGGCGAGACCGGCCAGAAAGTTTCGTTTTAAGCGCACGAGTTTCTCGACGTAACGGCGGTAGAATCCCCAAACGACCGCGACGAGAATCATGAGCATGACGATTTCTTGCATGAACGTGAAAATCGGATAGAGCGGACCGAGCGGGATGTGCGGGAAACGCGTCCCGACGGCGAGCCCTTTCCAGATGAAGTCGATGGCCCCAAACTGGACGAGGATGAACCCATAGAACATCATGACGTGAATGATGCCGCTCTTCTTGTCTTTCAACAGTTTCTTTTGGCCGAACACGTTGATCATGACCTGTTCAAACCGTTCTTTGTTCGTTTGGCTCCACTCTGCCTTTTTCCCGAGCTTGATGAACGTATAGCGCTGGTACACTAACGATGCGAACAAATATAGTCCATAGCCGAGGACGAGCAAGAATAGAATCCAGTTGACGATTAAAAATGTAGACATCCCCAAAATTCCCCCTTTTGAAAACGGATTCAATCTTGAGTTCAGTATATCAAACAATGAATGAACAGTCATTCATTTTTATTGGAAAGGTCAAAAATTGAGCACATGCTTTAAGACTAAGAGGATGCCGCCATATCCGACGACGGCGAGGACGAACGTCCGGAAGTGGAGGTTACGGTCAGCCGGGAGCTCGAACTTGACGATGTTCAGAATCATCGCCCCGGCGACAAACGCGAACAAAATCGCCTCGACGTGCGAGGCGAGGTCGATCAGGCGGGAGAAGAAACCACCGGCAAGAATCCCGCCGCTCAACAAATAGCGCCCTTGCCCAATGTACCGTTCCCCGTAATGACGATACAAGTCGTGGCCGACGGCGAGAAAGTGGACGCCGAGCGCCGTCGCGTAGAAGCTGCGGGCGACGAACGTGACGGATGACGCCGTGACGACGTACGCCGAGACTGACATATATGCCGTCAAGAGCGTCACTTGGAGCCAATACGACACGTTCTGGTCAATCGTCTCACCTTTGAAATGTGGCGTCCGGACGACCCGCATCGTTCCGTAAAAGACGGTGAAACCGAGCAAGCTGACGACATAAATCTCCGACGGCAAGGCCAGGTCGAGCCAGTCGACCCGGAGCGTGTCTTGCCGCTTGTTCAAGGAAGGCAAAAGATACATAAAAAAGTACGTGATGGCGATCCCGCTCGAAAATGAGAACCATTTTTGAGACGGCACCCGGTCTCGCGGAAACAGATAAATCCCGAAAAAATTGATGAGCGCTAAATAGACCACGATCCAGTTCGCCATCTCCTGTCACCCCTTCAGTTCAATCCAAAACCGCTCGACGATTTTCCCGCCTTCCGTCGTGAAGGGCGTGTCCGGTACCCCACCATTGTTCAAGATGACTTGGCGTGACGCCGTGTTCGTCCGGTCACACGTGATCAACGCCCGCTCGATCCCGAGCTCCTTCGCCTTCTCGAGCGCGAGTTCGAGCTGTTTCGTAGCGAAACCACGACCACGGGCACTCGGCTTGATACCATAGCCGATGTGTCCCCCGAAGTTAAGCAAGTGTTCATTCAATTCGTGACGGATATTTGCCGCCCCGAGCAACTCGTCCCCGTCCGTCAGCCAATATGTCGTGCTCGGCACCCAACTGACGTTATCTACCCGTGACTCTTTGTCACGAATCTGTTGGACGTACGTCGCGAAGTCAGACGCGTCACGGTCGACGGCGTTCGGGACGATCGTCTCGCCCCGCTCGTGCCACTCCTGTAAAAAATCAATCACTTGCGCTTGTTGCACCATCGTTGTTTTAACGAGCTGTAACATCGAATCCCCCCTATTTATACGTATGAAAAAGACCGCAATGCGGCCTTAGTCTTCGAGTCCTAATCGTTTCGGCATCTGTGGGGCAAGCGTACGGGCCTCGTCTAAACGGCCCGCCTCGACGAGCGTATGGAACCGTAAGAATTCCTCATGTGTCGCATCACCAATGGCGGCCAAGTAGTCGATATAACGCTCATACACCGATTTGTCTTCCGGCCGCGCCTCAATCAAGGCAATATAGAGCCGGACCGTGTCTTCGCCGTAAAGGAGCGGGAACTCATCGTTCAGTTGAAGCAATTTATCGACCGAGTCCATGTCGACACCGGTCTCATTATCGTAGTGCCCGACGACCTGCTCAGCGTGGTCTTCGAGGCGTCCGCGCCACTCTTCATACTCATCCTCGTTCGTCTCAAGCATCTCGAACCAATCCTCGTTCAACATCTCTTCAATCTTTCTCACGCGTTCAGCAAAGTTCATGCTTGTTCTCCTCCTTCAAACGTCCATGTGACGTCGACTTCATAGCTGCCCGCCAAGTCGTCGTTCATCGATAACTCGTAGGCGAAGCGGCAACGGCCGTCGGCGACATCGAGTCGTTCCGTCGTCGTCGCCATCGTCATGGACATGTATGGGTTTTTATATAGGCTTTGGGTCAAACGTCCTTCGATAAAGGAATGATTCATCTCGATCGGACCTTTACAGATGAGCGCGAGCCGGCCTGTCGTATATTTGATCGTCGTCGGCACGATGCCGTCTTCCCGGTCTTGGTCGAACGTGATGATGAAGCCGGTCTTCAATTCATAATAAAGCCCATCGGCTTGCAGCTCAATCGGTTCCGCGATTTCACTGATCGTCGTCTTTTGGCGCACACGTACGCGTTTCGGTTCAATTGCCATGGTGATTCCCCTTTCCGCTGTCCCATCGTACCATATCTCGCGAACGGTCCGGAATCGGTAACTTTTTCTTTCCCGGTTCGTGAACTGTTCACACTAAAAAAGACAGGGAATGCCCTGTCTTGGATTAACTCAATTTATAGACGCGTCCTTCGAACGGCTTCAAGTGGACGAGTGTCGTCTCATCATGCGGCTCGAGTGGCATGTTTTTCAAGACGACGTCTTCCGAACGAAGTAGAATCTCCGTCGCAAAGATGGCTTCTTTGCCCGTCAAGTTCGTCATGACGAGGTATTGGGCGTCCCCGAGCGTGCGCGTGTACGCGTAAATCTCCGGGTGTTCCGGCAAGACGATGTCATACGTCCCGTAGACGAACGTCTCGTCTTGTTTCCGGAGACGAATCATCTCTTTATAGAAGTTGAGGATCGAGTCGTCGTCTTCAAGCTGGGCGTCGACGTTGATGTCCGTATAGTTCGGGTTGATGCCGAACCAAGGTGTCTCGGCGAACGTGAAGCCCGCGTTCGGGGCGTCGCTCCACTGCATCGGCGTCCGCGTGTTGTCCCGTGACGAGTTCCATGTGATGTCCATCATCTCCTCATGGCTCTTGCCGTTCTCGAGACCGATGTAATAGCGGTTACGCGTCGCGATATCGTCGTACTGGTCGATCGAGTCGAACTTCACGTTCGTCATGCCGATCTCTTGGCCTTGATAGATGAATGGCGTCCCTTGCATGAGGAAATACATCATCGCGATCGATTTCGCGCTCTCTTTCCAATAACACTCGTCATCACCCCATGACGACACGGTCCGTGTTTGATCGTGGTTCTCGACATAGAGGGCGTTCCAGCCGTCTGCTTCGAGACCTTTCTGCCATTTTGTGAGGACGTTCTTCAAATGGACGACGTCGAGCTTCGACTCAGCGTCTTCGCGCCAGAGACCCATGTGTTCAAATTGGAACACCATGTTCATCTTGCCTTCCTTCTCGCCGACCCAAAGGTGAGCATCATCAGGCGAGACGCCGTTCGCTTCCCCGACCGTCATGATGTCGTGCTTGTTGAACGTCTCGTCGCGAAGCTCTTCCAAATAACCGTGAATCCCGTCGACGTTCATGTGCATCTCGAACGATGGCACGAAGTCGAGACCTTCCGGGTTCGGCAAGTCGCCGAACGACGGGTGTTTGCGGATATGGCTGATTGCATCGACACGGAAACCGTCGATCCCCTTGTCGAGCCACCAGTTGATCATGTTGTACACCGTCTGGCGCATCTCGGCGTTCTCCCAGTTCAGGTCCGGCTGTTTCTTCGAGAAGACATGCAAGAAATATTGTTCCGTCGTCTCGTCAAACTCCCAAGCCGACCCGCCGAAGATCGATTCCCAGTTGTTCGGTTTCGAGCCGTCGGGTTTGCCGTCACGCCAAATGTACCAGTCACGCTTCGGATTGTCTTTTGAGCTCTTCGATTCGATGAACCATGGGTGCTCATCCGACGTATGGTTGACGACGAGGTCTAACAGCAATTTCATGCCGCGCGCATGGACTTCCGTCAACAGACGGTCGAAATCTTCCATCGTCCCGAACTCGTCCATAATGTCCTGATAGTCGCTAATGTCATAGCCGTTGTCGTCATTCGGCGATTTGTACATCGGACAAATCCAGATGACGTCGACGCCGAGGTCTTTCAAGTAATCGAGTTTGTCGATGATGCCTTGAATGTCGCCAATCCCGTCCCCGTTCGCATCATAAAAACTGCGCGGGTAGATTTGATAAGCGACGGCTTCTTTCCACCAGTTTCGTTTCAGTGTTTTCGTTTGTGTGTGTTGGTCACGTTGTAAAAGTGGCATGTGTCAATGATACTCCCTTGTCCCTAAACTCACTGCGCATCCTATATACTAATATTAGTGCTGTTGTCTCTTTATCTCGTTAGCGCAATCGTTTGCACGATTGCAGTAAGTTTATCTTACCAAAAATCATTCCACGACACAAAGATGTTTTTAACAGCTTACTCATCGTGTACCCTACACGAATTTGAAATGAAATGAAAGTGAGGCGACTTACATGATCCGTTTGGCCACACAGGCCGACCTTTCGGCAATCGATCAACTGATTTTAACGAAAGCCCGAGCGTTTCGGGCAGCTGGGAAAACGCAATGGGTCAAATATTTAGAACCGAGTCGGACCGATTTCGTGACTCATGACGTCACGAACGGGACCGTGTATGTATATGAAACAAATGGAACCATCACCGGGTCGGTCAGTTTGATTCCGCCGACGGCTTGGGATGAAAATTTATGGGACGATCCCGGGGCGGCCGTCTATTTGCATCGGCTCGTCGTCGACGACCGAATGAAAGGCCAACAAATCGGCGAACAGTTGATGCGCCATGCGCTCGCGGCGACGTCAGATCGGATTCGCCTCGACTGCGTCGCTACGAACTCCTTTTTGAACGCTTACTATCCACGCTTCGGCTTCCGGTACATCGGCGAACGGGATGGTTTTTCCTTGTTTGAAAAAGAGGCTTGACCTTGACGCGACGTCAACGTGTACGCTGAATCCAAGGAGGTGAGGACATGTATACGATTCAGCAGCTCGCCACACTCGCCGGCACAACCACGCGGACGCTCAGGCACTATGACGCAATCGGTCTGCTTGTGGCCGAGCGTGACGCCAACGGGTATCGCCGTTACTCGTCACGTGACGTCGAGCGATTGCAGACGATTCTGTTGTACCGTTCGCTCGACTTTCCGCTCGAAACGATTCAAGGCTTACTCGAAGCCGAACCGTTCGACCGTACTCGTATCCTCGAGGAGCAAGTAACCGCCTTGCGTGAGAAAGCCGCTTATTTTGCG
The DNA here is from genome assembly GCF_003331145.1 of Exiguobacterium sp. TNDT2. Taxonomy (GTDB): domain Bacteria; phylum Bacillota; class Bacilli; order Exiguobacteriales; family Exiguobacteriaceae; genus Exiguobacterium. The sequence continues at coordinate 103,012 of NZ_QLVE01000002.1, forward strand.
ACGCTCGCCGAGACGGCGGAATCGACACTCACCTCATTGAGAGGAGGAATTCCGATGGAAGACAAATCGTTGTTCAACGGCCTGTCGTTTGACGAATTGAAAGCCCATGAAGCGAAGCACGAGGCGGAGACAGAAGAACGTTGGGGCGAGAGTGAGGCGTATCGAACGTCACGGGCTCGCGCCGCCAAACGTTCGAAAGAGGATTGGGAAGCACTCAGCCAACAGCAGGTCGATCTCATCAAACCACTCGTCGATTTGTTCACTGCCCGCGTCCCAGTCGAAGACCCGCGTGTCCAAGCAGCCGTTCGGGCGAACCACTTGTTCATCCATGACCAGTTTTATGATTGTTCGCTCGACATGTTCAGCGGACTCGGACAGATGTACGTCATGGACGAGCGCTTCACCGCGTTTTACGACAAGTACGCCCCAGGACTGGCCGTCTACTACAATGACGCCATTCAACACTATTGCATCACCCAAAGCTAAACGGCCAAAGCATCTCGCTTTGGCCGTTATTTCGCTTTTCGGCGTTCATAAACCTCTTCCTTTAATTGTAACTCGATTTGACGTCTCAAGAGCGGTAAGGCCGTCGCGAGCTGCAAGTACGGATATGTGGCAAAGTTATCCGTTCCACCGAGATAGAGCATGGACCGGTCCACGACGGTCCAACCCCGTTCGGTCCATTGTTCAATTCTGACTTCACAGACGTCAGGCTTGGCCCGGAACGCCCAGTACGCTTGGAGTTGCCCTTCTGCCATCGTCGGCTTCACCGTCAGCACCGGGCAGTCAAATCGAGCGAGAACGCTCGGGTCAATCGGGCCCGTCTCGTGAGTAATAATCAGTTGCGGGTCAAGACGGTCGAGCCACATCGTCGTCTTCGTGTCGTTCAATGACGTGACGCGTAGCACGTGATGGGACGGAATCGGCCCATCGTTCAACGGATAACGCTGCTTGAGTTCTAGAATCCGCGCACGGCTTGACAGGCGCATGACAGGCGATGACAGCCGGACATATGCAGACGTCAGCCAATGTTTAAAAGATTCCGAACGATGCTCGCTCGGTCCATCTTCCTGAATGACATGGGTCACCCCTAGATTGCGGATCGCATGATAGACGTAGGCAGACGTCCGGTGTTCTCCAATGAGTAGTACGATTGGTCGTCCCAATTTGCCCTTCCCCCTTCTCTTCTACCGAGCACCTCTCATCCATGTCGCTCCTGCGAGGAGACGACAGCCGGGCGGCAACGGTCCGCTGCTTCTTCCATCGACAAACTTTCAAATTGATACGTTCGATTCAACCTCTCCTAATGTTCGACGACAAACGTCCCGGTCATCGGTTGTCTTTACTTCTTTCGGTCGCAAGATTCAAGAAGCTCTAGCTCAGCGAGCGCTCGTTTCCAAGAGCCGTACCGTCGGGAGACTTTGGCGACACTCGGTCGTCCATGTTGTTTCGCCCATTTTTGATAGGTGATTGCGTTGAATGGCACGACGACCTGGCTTGCTTCTAGCAGTGATTGCACGATTTCGGCTTTTTCACGTTCTGGTTGGACGGTAAAATGGAGTTCTTCTAGACGCTCTACCGTTTTCACGGCCAGACTCCAAGACCCGAAATGGGAAATAATATCACCTAAGGAAGGACCGATATGGTCTTTCGCCCATTGTTGGTAATGGGTGCTCGTCAACTTCCCTTCTTGCTCACATGCGAGACGAAGCGCTCCAACGATTTCTTGTTGGGTATAGTGCTTTCGGGCTTCTGATAGACCGGCTGCTTTTAAAGCACCGGTCCATGACCCATAAAAATTGAGAACGTCGAGAAATGTCGGGACGGCACGGTCTCGGCTCCAGAGCTGATATTGTTTCACTGTCAAGGTTGGGGTCCGAGATGTAGCGGCTCGAAGCGCTTGAATGATTTCTGCTTCCCGATTCATCGTACGTCCTCCTTAACCGCTTTGTTCCGTGACGATTGAGCGTTTATCGAGCACGGTCTGGATGACTTGTTGTTGTTCACCGAGTGTCAAATTTGATCCCGACGGAAGGCAGATGCCGTTCTCGAACAGGCGGCGACTGACGTCTTCCCCATCAACCGTCACGTATTCGGCATCACGATAGACCGGTTGCAAGTGCATCGGCTTCCAGACAGGGCGGGATTCGATGCCGCTACTAGCGAGCCGTTCTATCAACGTGTCCCGGTGCAAATTGGTCTGATCCAACTGCATGGCAGTCAACCAGCGATTGGCCCGCGAGTGCGGGACTTCTTGCTGATACGTCGTCCCGAGCTGACGAAACATGCGCTCATAGCGGACGAAGACGCGGCGGCGTGCTTGAACGCGTTGTTCAATCACTTCGAGTTGCCCCCGACCAATCCCGGCCGCGACGTTGCTCAACCGATAGTTGTAGCCGACTTGTTCGTGCTCATAATGAGGTGCGTCTTCCCGAGCTTGCGTAGCCAGCTTGAGCGCCAGTTGCCTCACTTCCTCGTTCGGTGTCAACAACATGCCGCCGCCTGATGTCGTGATGATTTTATTACCGTTGAACGAATAGAAGCCGATGTCGCCGATCGTCCCTGTCATCTGCCCATGCCATGTCGAGCCGAGTGATTCGGCCGCGTCCTCGATCAACGGGACACCGAACTCACGGCAGATGTGGCGAATCTCGCCAATTTTCGCGACGACACCGTACAAGTGAACGACGATGACGGCTTTCGGCAGTTTTCCTTTCGTCGCGGCTTGAACGAGTGCTTTCCGGAGCGCATCGGGCGACATATTCCATGTCACCGTTTCCGAGTCGATGAAGACCGGGATTGCTCCGACGTAACGGATCGGGTTGACCGATGCCACGAACGTGAGCGACTGACAGAAGACCGTGTCCCCCGTCTCGACACCGAGCGTAAGTAATGCCAGATGGAGGGCGGCCGTCCCTGAGCTGGTCGCCAACGCATATGGATGGTCCGCATAGGCGGCCACTTCCGCTTCAAACGCGTTGACGTTTGGCCCGAGCGGGGCGATCCAATTGCTCGCGAACGCCTCTTCGATGTAGGCCATCTCACGGCCTGACATATGGGGCTTCGATAGTAGAATATTCATTTGATGCCCTCCTTCATCATGGTTTTGTACGAGATATACCAATCGACCACTTGCTCGAGTCCTTCAAACAGCGACGTGCTTGGACTGAAGCCAATGAGTGTGTCGAGCGTGGGGGTGTTTGATTGGCGGAGCACCGCTTCTCGCTTCGGCAGTGACGTCTTGGCTGACTTATTAAGGATAAGCCCGATGTCGGACAGTAATGTTTGGATGTTCACGTAATCGGAAGCCGGGATTTGAAAGAGACCGACTGGCGATATTCCCGTTTGAATCAATCGCAACAAGCGTACGACCGACTCGACGACGTCGTCGATATAGGAGACGTTGAGGATGTCCGTCGCGTAATATCCGGAGAGTCGTCCCCCCCGGTCGACGGCGACAATCGCTTTAGAGACTAACGTCGAGGCATCATCCCATGGTCCGAAGACGTCTTCTGTGAACAAATGGACCCCCGGGCGTTCCCCGTATTCCTGTGTGAAAGGCAAGTCGAACGTAATGAACGAGTCGACCGGTGCCCGCTTCGTTTGAATTGCAATATAGCGTTTCATCCACTCGTAACGTTCCAGCGGCCCATCACTGGTACCATGCCGGCGCGTCGAACATAAAATGACGTGTCTCGGTTCGTGTCGATTCAAGATGCTGCGCATGACCGTCTTGTTCGCGAGCGTGGAACGAATCAAATGGAACCGCGGATGGGTGAGCACATAGAGCCGTTGCTTGGCGATTCGTGTCTTATGCCGCCCTTCATCGTCAATTCCGACGACATCAAACCCCTCTCGCAAAAGCCGACGTGCGATATGAAACCCTTGAAAACTGGCCACTCCGACAATCAGGACTGTTTGCTCGACCATTGGTCTCCCCCTCTTCACTTGTTATGTCCATTAGTTTCCATCAGCGAGACGCGTCCCGGCGATGTGAGGACGCATCCACTGCACGCCGTTCGTGAACAAGCGATCGATGTCTCGGTCGAGATCGTCACTGTTTGCAATAAAGAGCAGCAAGTAGGTCAAGGCCTCTTGGTCATCCCGTAACGTCTCAATGAGATTCAATACGAAAGCGATGGTCGTGAAGGGGCGAGTCCGGCCGACAAAGATTTTTGGAAAGACGTTTGCTTCTGGACCGAGTTCGCTCGCAGCGAGCAACTCTTCATACAACTTCTCACCTGGGCGAATCCCGGTGACTTCAATCCCGATTTGTTCGGTCGTAAATCCGCTCAGCTCAATCATTTTTTTCCCCAAATCGATAATTTTGACCGGTTCCCCCATATCGAGCACGAAAATTTCACCACCTTTAGACAAGACACTTGCCTGAATGACGAGACGACTCGCTTCCGGGATGGTCATGAAGTAGCGCGTCATCTCAGGATCGGTGACGGTGACCGGTCCGCCTCGGAGAATCTGTTCTTTAAAGAGCGGCACGACCGAACCTCGACTGCCAAGGACATTCCCAAAGCGGACGACCGCAAAGATTGTGTCACTCGCACGCGCTTTTTCCTGGACGACCATCTCAGCAATCCGTTTCGTCGAACCCATCACGTTCGTCGGATTGACCGCTTTGTCCGTCGAGACCATGATGAAACGGCTCACTTTGTGACGAGCGGCGACATCGACCATGTGCTTCGTCCCATAAATATTGTTTTTGACGGCTTCAAGCGGATTGTCTTCCATGAGCGGTACGTGTTTATGGGCGGCGGCATGATAGACGATATCGGGTTTATACGTGCAAAACACGTCTTCGAGCCGGCTCTCATCTTGCACGTCCCCGATGACCGGATAGAGCATCGTCTCCGTACCGAGCCCACGCAACTCTCGCTCGATTAAGTAAATACTGTTCTCCCCGTGACCGAGGAGAATCATTTCTGCCGGGGCGAATTTGATCAATTGACGGCATAACTCCGAGCCGATTGACCCCCCGGCGCCAGTGACGAGCACGGTCGCGCCTTCGACATGGTGAGATATTCCAGATATGTCCAATTGAACATGTTCACGACCGAGCAAGTCCTCGATTTTCACTTCGCGAATCTCGTTGATGGAAACTTTTCCGGTCGCCAGTTCCGAAATCATCGGCAAGGCGTGGGATTCGGCCCCTGTCTTCTCGATTCGTTTCAGCAAGGCGAGCCGTCGGGCATAAGGCAAGCTTGGAATGGCCAAGATGACCACTTCAATCCCATGTTCTTGGATGATGCGTTCTAAATCGTCCGTCATCCCAAGCACCGGGACGCCGTGGACATAGAGCGCCTGAAGTTGCGGGTTGTCGTCAAGCAGACCGACGACGTGCAACACGGTCGTCCGATGCTCTTTCAACTCGCGGACGATCAATTGTCCCGAATCCCCGGCCCCGATGATCAGTGCTTTTCGCCCTGGATGATTCGTATGCGGTTTAAAGACGTCGAACACATGGTTACGGGCTAAGAATCTAGTGAACAAAATCAAGTTGAAGGCGAGCAATCCTTGGACAGCGATGATGATTCCTAGCCCCGCCCCAAAATGGAACTGATTGTAGGCGTACAAGACCAGGTCACTGCTGAGAAGGGCGATGGCGACTTGTTTCATCTCATGAATCGACGCATAACGCCAATCGATGCGATGAATCTTCAAGACGCTCCCGACGAGGCTGAAGCTGACAATTTTAATGGCGACCATCATCAACATCTCGCTTGATTCAAGCGTCGTATACGACGTAAGTGTAGAGAACATCAATTTAAACGTCGCATACAGGACAAATGAAACGATCAAGATATCGAGACATAAAAAGAGCAAGTTGCGTTGGTTCTTGCGATAGACGTTTACGAATGTTGCCATGGTAGTTCGCACCTCCAAGAGTCTGAGTTGTTCGTTCGTGGTGTAAGTTGGAATGCGCAAAAGATGCGTCGATGCTAGTAAACTACCCGACTTTTCTTGACAACTTAAAAGATAAGCCAAGCTTTTTCTTATTAACGACCTAGTTGCGAAAAAGGAGTTCACGAAATTATTATCATGATTTCATTCACATAATGAATAATTGTCCGACAAACGGGAATGGAAATGTACATAACCCGAATTGGGTATCGTTTACATTATTTTGCATTCTCAAAAACACTGTGTAAGGAGGTAGCAATCAATCTGAAGCATTCTTTTTGACTAGCTCGTTGACTCTTCAACCAATACATGCTGTTCATTCACACCAAGAGACCTTCCGAGACGCTCGTTGCGTCTCCCTCCAAAGGAGAGACACCAAGATGAAAAAATGGACACGCCCTCAAATCGTACAAGCGTTGCAGTTAGCTGCTCAAGAACATGCCGAACTCGATTCAAAACGGTACAGCATTTGGTCGCAGAACAAAAACGTCCCTTCCCTCTCCACCGTCATCCATCAATTCGGATCCTGGCGCGAGGCACTCGCCGCTGCTCAGATTCAAATGTCGTTCCATTACTATTCGGATGAAGACATCCTCCGCGCTTTGAACCATGCTGCCGAGGAGCTACCGCTCTTCACAAGTCAAACGTATCGGGAATGGTCAAAAGTGACGCGCTCGCCGTCGCTCACCTTGATCAGCAGCCGCTTCGGCTCTTGGTCGAACGCGCTCCGAGAAGCGAAACTACAGACGACCGCCGCGAAAAACAATGAAGAGCGCATCATCCAAGCCTTGATCGCAGCGTCTGAAGAACTCGAACGTCTCACGTCTCAGCACTACGCCATCTGGGCCCAAGAGCACGGTTATCCGACGGTCGCGACCATCGCCCGGAAGTATGGATCATGGAGCTACGCCTTGTTCGTCCTCGATATCGCCCCGCCGAAACGAAAATGGGACGAAGAAGACGTCATCGAGGCCCTCCGCGTCGCCAAGCATGAATTGTCCCACTTCAGCATCTTGCATTACCGGAAATGGGCCGAGGGACGCAACGTGCCGAGTACGTCGACGATCAACGCCCTCTTTGGCAGTTGGACGGCGGCGTTGAAATGTATGGAAGAACAGACAATCACCCAATAAAACAAGCCCTGTCTCATGACGAGACAGGGCTTTCGTTTACGTAACAATCGAAATGAACAGCGGGATGCCGACGAGCAAGTTGAACGGAAACGTGACGGCGAGAGCAAGTGTCAAATAAAACGACGGCTCCGCTTCTGGAACTGACGCCTGGAGCATGGCCGGTGCCGCGATATACGATCCGCTCGCCGCGAGCGTCATCAAGAGAATCGTTCCCCCGTCAGACAATCCGGCCATCCCGGCCGCGAGGAAGCCGATCGCCGCGCCGACAAGCGGGAACGTCATCCCGACGACTAAAAATTTAATCCCATACGATGGGACCGTCTTCAATTGATGGCCGACCTTGACACCGAGACTGAGTAAAAACAACAGCAACACACCTGGGAATAAATCGACGAAAAACGGGGTCAATGCTGATGTATCCGGTGTGACAAGGCCGACGACGAGACCGGCCAATAAAAGCAAAATGCTCTTAGAGAGCAGGCTGTCGCGGACGACGGTGAGCGATTGGGTTGGCGCAGCTGTAATGCCAAGGACACGACTCTGGTTATACAACAACAACGCGACGACGAGGCCTGGAATCTCGAGGACGACGACGAGCGTCGTCATGAACGGTTCATATGCGATGCCGAGCCGTTCGAGCTGGGCAGTCGCCGCGACGTACGTCACGAGCGAGACCGAGCCAAACGTCGCCGCCATGGCGATTCGTTCCGGGAAGGTAAACTTCAAGAGCGCGCCGAGACCGAACGCAACGAGCGGCAAAACGAGACCGAGCACGAGCGTCACTGCGAGCGGAAGCGCCAACTCATCCATTGATACCGAAGCGAGTCCCATCCCTCCTTTCAATCCAATCGCGAGCAGTAAGTACAAGTTGAGCGTGATGCTGAGCGACTCAGGAATTTTCAAATTCGATTTGCCGAGAGCGGCGATCACGCCTGTCACAAAGAGGAGCACTGGGGCGCTCGTCAATAAAAACGTCAATAGTTCCATCGTTTCCTCCTAGACGACAAAAGCGCACACCAAAGAGTGGTGTGCGCTGCATGCCGACGGCTCGAACACGTTCGCTCCGTCTAGCCGACAACTGCCGGGTTATTAGTTCGTCAGCTCCGGGACAGGACGACGGGGATGTCTCGCGGACACCACCAATCCTGAACCGTCTCTGCTTCTAGTTTATAAATGGCGTCACGGCTTGTCAATCCCGCCATCCCACGGGGCATCAAGTCGAAAGACGATGAGGCGTTCCCCCGTCTTTGTGCTGATATCCGTGTGAAGCGAGATGAGACGCCGTCCGAGCACGTCGTGGATGATCGTCTCGAGTTGAGTCCGGCCTGATTCGACAAGGTTGTTGCGGTATTTCTTCAACTGTTCACGACCGGCTGACTTGGCGGCCAGTTCGTACTCGGCCGGGGTCAAGACACCTTGAAGCGTTATAATCGCCAAGTCGCGGAGCAGGTCTGCTTTACACGTCAAAGAGCCGCGTCCGAGATACTCTTTCTCCCATTGGGTGATGCGAGCACTCAGTTCCATTTCGAGCTGACCTTTTTTCGGCATCGTTACTTCACGAATCCGATCATCATCTCGCGAAGAATCTTCGCGGCGGCGATGGCCGTCATGTCCGATTGGTCATAGGCCGGCGACACTTCGACGAGGTCGGCACCGATGATGTCGACGTCGGCGTTCGCGATGGCGTGGACCGCTTCGAGCAATTCTTTCGTCGTGATGCCCCCGATTTCTTGCGTGCCTGTTCCCGGTGCCGCCGATGGGTCGAGGACGTCGATGTCGATGGTGACGTACACTTTCTTCCCGGCGAGCGTCGGCAACACACGTTTGAGCGGCTCGATCACTTCATATTGATACATGTTATAACCGACTTCTTTCACCCAGTCGAATTCTTCTTTCATCCCAGAACGAATTCCGAACGAGTAGCAGTTCGATGGCCCAATCAAGTTGGCCGCTTTTTTAAGTGGTGTCGAGTGCGACAACGGCTCACCTTCGTATTCGTCACGGAGATCCGTGTGCGCATCGAAGTGCAGAATGACGAAATCGTCGCCATACGCATCATGCATCGCCTTGATGACCGGCCACGTGACGAGATGCTCCCCACCCATGCCGAGCGGGAACTTGCCTGCTTGGATGACGTCCTTGACGAACGACTCGATCATATCTAGTGATTTTTGAGCGTTCCCGAACGGAAGCGGGATGTCACCGGCGTCATAGACGGCTGCTTCCGTCAAATCTCCGTCAAGGTACGGGCTATATTCTTCAAGTCCGATTGAGACTTCACGAATCCGGTTCGGACCGAAACGTGAGCCCGGACGGAAACTGACCGTCCAGTCCATCGGCATCCCGTAAAGGACCGTCTTCGCGTCTGCGACTTCAGGCAGACTCGCGATAAACACTTTGCCTGAGTAGGCTTCATCGAAACGTTTAATCATTTCGTCAAGTCCTCCACGAATTTAGGAAGGACGAAAGCCGCATTGTGAAGCTTCGGCGTGTAGTACTTCGTCTCGATGTCGTGGAAACGCTCTGGAGCCACTGCTTCCGGGTCATACTGCTTCGAACCGATTGTGAACGTCCACATGCCGCTCGGATACGTCGGTACGTTCGCTGTGTAGAGCTTCGTGATTGGGAAGATTTCTTTCACGTCACGTTGGACTGTCTGGATGAGCTCTGGCGTGAACCATGGGTTGTCCGTCTGTGCGACGAAAATCCCGTCGTCTTTAAGCGCTCTCGAGATTCCGGCGTAGAACCCTTTCGTGAACAAGTTGGCCGCTGGGCCGACCGGTTCTGTCGAGTCGACCATGATGACGTCGTACTCGTTCTCCGACTCGGCGATATGCATGAAACCGTCGCCGACGATGACTTCAACGCGCGGGTTGTCGAGTTCGCCTGCGATGTTTGGTAAGTATTTCTTCGAATATTCAATAACTTTCCCGTCAATGTCGACGAGAACTGCTTTTTCAACTGATGGGTGTTTCATAATCTCACGGATGACGCCGCCGTCTCCGCCGCCGACAACGAGTACATGCTTCGGATTCGGGTGCGTGAAGAGTGGGACGTGAGCCACCATCTCGTGATAGACGAATTCGTCCTTATCCGTCGTCATGACCATTCCGTCAAGCAACAACATTGTCCCGAACTCGTCCGTTTCGACCATTTCTAGTCGTTGAAACTCCGTTTGTTCGCTCTCATAAACGTGGTTTACTCGGAACGTGATTCCGTAATCTTCTGTCTGGTGCTCCGTAAACCATAATTTTAATTTTTGGTCCATCGATAGAACCCCTTTCTGTTCAAAAAGTTGTTCGTATGCGAGTGGCGTTTTGAGGCGCTTCTTAATCATACGATAGGAAGTATACAAAAATTGTCCGAATTTTGCACGATTTTTTTATTTATTTGCTTGGTTATGTGAGATTTATGTGAGTGTTATCCGATAAAATAAAGAGAGTGCCTCTATCATTTGAAAGGAGGGATCCTATGTGGTCTCCATGTACCGCCTGCTCCACGACCATCCCATTTATTGAACGGGGTTTCGTAGTCGTCAATGACGAACCTCATCCGTATGACTCGTTTGACGAATTGACGGAGCGCCTTGCCGCCGTCGAGGACGACGTGTATTGTGTCGATCCGGCCACGCAGCGCCAAACCGCTGTCGTCTCCGCAAGCGACCTGCTCGAACAAATCGCCAACCGCGATACGATCGAACTGATTCAACATGGCGACTTCGAGAGCCACTTGCAACCCATCATCCATCTCGATACCGGCGAACGGTTCGGCTACGAGGCGCTTCTGAGAAGTCAAAACAACGTCTCACCGGGCGAATTGTTCCGGGCCGCGAACCGATTCGGGCTTCACTCGAAACTCGATCAACGGGCCCGTGCCGAAGCCGTCAAAGCGACATATCATGCCGTCGCGCCGCACGAGAAGACATTCATCAACTTTTTACCGTCGACAATCTACAACCCGGACTACTGCCTTCAACACACGTTCGAGATTATCGATCAGTATGGACTCGGTGCCGATCGCTTCATCTTCGAAGTCGTCGAGACGGAAAAAGTCCAAGACGTTGCCCACTTGCAACACGTGTTCTCTACATATAAGAAGCGCGGCATGAAAGTCGCCCTCGACGATGTCGGGGCCGGCTTCTCGACGCTCGATATGTTGAAACGGCTTGAACCGGACTATGTCAAAATCGACCGGTCGTACATCTCGTTTTGCGACCAAGACGCCGAAAAACGAGCATTTCTAAAAAATGTCCGTCAATTGACGAAATCGATGAACATCACGATTCTCGCCGAAGGCATCGAGCGCCTTGAAGAAGTCGACGTCTGTCGCGAACTCGGGTTTGACCTCGCCCAAGGCTATTACTTTGGCAAACCGTCCCCATACTCACTTTGACGCAATGATGGCCTAGAGTGGAAGCTCTAGGCCATTTTTAATCTTCGTCTTCGTCTTCGTCTTCGTCCATCTCTTCTTGCATCTCCGTATCTTTATTGTTCATCGGTTCTTCCTCAGCTTCCCCGCAAGCTCCAAGGAGGATACCTGTCGCCAATAACGACGCGGCCAATGTACCTTTCTTCTTCATCCTTAACACCCCTTTTTGTGTTGTGCTGTACAGTACGGTTTATTCCCTTGCACTCCACGTTGAAACGTTTTTCTTAGGTTAAGAACGCGTAAATGGTGGAATGAATTCAGTGATGACAACTGAACAGAAAGAAGGTGTACATGTTGAAACGACGCGTCTGGCAACTCCTTACTATGATTGTACTCGGCATCTTCCTTCTCCTTTTTCTTTATTCTTTGAACGGATTGGTTCCTTTTTTAATCGGGGTCGCCATCGTAGCGCCACTGATTGTCGGCTGGCATATTTTATTCGACCATGTCCAGCCGCAGGCCAAGCTCGCCTGGCTTCTCGCCGTCTTGTTCATTCCGTTTCTCGGTGCCCTCGCCTGGATATTATTTGGCCGAACACCACGACGCCATCGCCGCATCAAACGAACCTCGACCGAGATTCGTATGTTCCGGCAAGCGATTGCGACCGAACGCATCGAGACGTCCAACGACGTGTCAGATCGTTATCCGCTCACGCGTACACTCGAAAAGCTTGGCGCGACAGGGGCGGATAGTCATACATCGACGAAACTGCTCATCAATGGCGATGCGAAGTTTGAAGCAGTACTTCACGACATCGAGCGCGCGACACACCACATCCACGTCCAATATTTTCTATTCCGGACCGATGAGATTTCGCTAAAGATTCGGGATGCGCTAATCAAACGAGCGAATGAGAATATCATCGTTCGCTTTTTATACGATGGACTCGGCAGTCAAGAAATCAATGAAGACTTCATCGAACCACTTCGTGAATCACGCGTCCACGTCCAAGCATTTGATCCGATCGTTCATCCGCTGCTCGTCTTTAACGCCAACTTCCGCAATCATCAGAAGTTAATCGTCATCGACGGACAGATTGCCTATACGGGCGGTCTGAACGTCGGAGATGAATATTTAGGCAAGCATAAAAAACTTGGATTTTGGCGCGATACCCACCTGCGCCTCGAAGGACCGCTCGTACGAGAACTGCAGCGCCTGTTCGTCGAGAATTGGCTATACGCAGGCCATGAGGAAGACAAAGAGACGTGGGATTTATTTGCTGACGACGAACATTTACCGAAATATTTTATCGACGACCCGCAAGCGGCCAACGGGGCGACACAGCTTCTCGTGACGTCTCCGGGGAAAGACGTCACGATTCGGGATGGACTCATGGCCCTTTTGATGGAGGCGAAAGAATCGATTTGGATCACGACCCCGTACTTGATTCCCCCTCCTGAACTGCTCGCACTGTTGGAAGTCGCCGGTAAGCGCGGCGTCGATGTGCGAATCGTCGTCCCCGGGCAAGGCGACGAATGGTTCAGCTTTCATGCGACCGAGTATTATTTTGAGCAACTACTCAAACGGAACATCCAGATTTATAAATACAATCGTCATTTCATCCATGCAAAAACCGTCCTCATCGATGGCAAGATTGCACTCGTCGGGACGGCCAATTTTGATTTTAGGAGCATGTATTTGAACCACGAGATGACGATCGCCCAGTACGAGACATCATCCGTCGAGGAGCTGAAACAAGCGTTTTTGAAAGACTTTGATGAGTCGATTCTCATCGACTGGTCGATGCTTCGCAAAAAATCGAACGGCAAACGGTTCATCGAGGCGTTCTGTCATATCTTCTCGCCGCTCCTTTGAGGCAAGCGCCAAACGGCGTAGAGAACGATAAGCAACGCAATGAGACCGAGCTGCCAGCCTGCGGCCACATTCAAAACGGCCGCGACGGCGAGCGCCTCAATGACGAGCGCCGGCACTTTTCCAATCGTGCTCGCTACTGCGAACGACGGGAGCGACATCCGGCTGAATGCTGCCGATAACGTGACGAGACCGGACGGCACGAACGGCATCAGGCGAAGACCGAGCACGAGGAACCAGGCCTCGATCCCTTCGGCCTCACGGAGACGGCGCAACCGTTTCCCGTCTGGTGACGTGTAGCGATGGAGTACCTTACGATAAAGGATGAAGCTGAGCACTGCCCCGGCCGCCTCGCCGACGATGGAGACGGCGACACCCGGTCCAAACCCTAACAGTTGAACGTTAAGCGCCGTCAAAAACGCGCTTGGCAATACGCCGGCGACGGCGATGAGCGTATTCAACAAGATGCTGACGACAACAAACAACGGGATCGGCAAAGCTGTCCATTCCATATAAAAACCTCACTTCATTTGAAAAGGCTGCCTTGTCGTTGACGAGGCAGCCTTTTGCTTATTTTGCTTCGACTTCATCCCACGCGTCTTCGTCGACCGGTGGAAGGTGTTTCTCTTCAAGTTTCGAGACAACGACCGCGCATGTCGCGTCGCCGGTAATGTTGACCGACGTCCGGAGCATGTCGAGAATCCGATCGACCCCGATGATCAGGGCAATCCCTTCGACCGGTAAGTTGACCGACTGTAAGACGAGCGCGAGCATGATGAGCCCGACACCTGGTACACCAGCCGTTCCGATCGAGGCGAGTACCGCCGTGATGACGACCGTCACGAGTTCAGTCATCGTCAAATCAGCCGCGAATACTTGGGCGATGAAAATCGTCGCGACCCCTTGCATGATAGCCGTCCCATCCATGTTCACCGTCGCGCCGAGTGGCTGGACGAACGAGGAAATCGAACGCGGCACGCCGAGTTTCGTCTGGGCGAGCTCCATCGACACAGGCAGCGTCGCATTCGAAGACGATGTCGAAAATGCGAGCGTGATCGCTTCATAGAAGTTTTTAAAGAAGAAGACCGGACTCATCTTCCCGAGCAGGACGAGTGCCCCACCGTAGACGATGACCGAGTGTAAGAATAGCGTCAAGACGACGGCGAACATATACCACGCCATCGCTTTGACAGCATCAAACCCGATTCCACCGATCGCCGAGGCAATTAACGCGAATGCGCCATATGGGGCGAGTTTCATGACCAAGTGAATCAAGTGCATCATGATACGGTCACCTTGTTTGACGAAACGGCGCCACGTTTTGGCCCGTTCGCCGAGGGCGATCATCGCAAATCCGATGAGCGCCGCAAAGACGATGATTTGAAGCATGTTGCCTTCGGCGAGCGCTTGAATCGGGTTCGTCGGAATCATATTGACGAATGTCTGCACGATGTTCGACGACTCTTCAGTCGAGGTCGATTCAAATTCCAATCCAGTCGTCGGGAAATCTCCGCGCTCTCCCGGTTTGATGACCGAAGCGACACCCATCGCCAAGATGATGGCGAGCGCTGTCGTCGTCAAGAAGAAGAGAAGCGCTTTCGACCCGACCCGTCCGAGCTCTTTCGGATCCCCGAGACCCATGACACCGAGAATGATCGAGAAGAAGACGATCGGAACGACTAACATTTTAATCAAGTTCAAAAATACAGTACCAACTGGGGAAAGGATATACGTATTGACAATGTCATATACGTTACCGGACAGGCCGGCGAGCCCTAGACCGACAAGGACCCCTAAGGCGAGGCCAATTAAAATTTTCTTCGTTTCACTCATCGTGTCACCCTTTCTTTCTTGCACAGTGCGTTTAGTATAGCATAATACTGAATATTCATACAATTACGGTAAATCACACCATCATAACAAGGTCATGTTCCCACCTGAACCCGAATGAAAACAAAAAAGATTGGAGACCGAACCGGTCCAATCTTTTCACTCGGCATCGAGGCGCGCAAGCTCAGTTTGTAGTTCGATTGATTGCTCCCAAATCTCAGGACGATGTTCTTTTAAAAATGCGGCTAGCAAGTTGCGTGACGGTGCATCCATCATGTCAATCAGGATGCGGCCTTTGAGCGATTTGTCCATCTGATTCACATGGTAAGGCAACAGCTTGTATCCGCGCCGCGCCTCGAGGTCGACCGACATATCACACGCCGCGACACCGCCATAATAGAATCCTTCCGGCTTCCGACCGACCGTGACCCAGACGATCCAGTACGGTTTGCCGTTCGGCACCGCTTCTGGGTCGGTCAAAAACTTGATGCGTTTCTCGATCGCCGACTTGGCATGCATCGCTCCCATATCGATGACCGCGGTCCCCGCCTCGACATCGATGATAACGGGAGACATATTGTTCAAACTGAGCGAACCGACCCCAAAACCACCATGGCCATCGGTCGAATCGTCAGCGACGATATTAAAATTAATCTCTTTCATGGACTTCCCTCCCTCTCTACTGTACACAAAAACAAGGGAATGTGGCAATCCGGAACGTCAGCACCACTCGATTCGAAACTTTGTGCCCGGTCCGATCGCCCGGATGAGCGGCCGGTCTGCCTCGATGACGCGTCCCAGGACATTGACCCGTTCATCTGCCAATAAATCGCGTTTCGTCACTTGCAACTCGCCGGCGTAGCGCCCGTACTTCGCATTATCGACCGTGATTGTCCCGAGCGGACGCGGTTTCGCTGCCATCGGCTCGAGCAAAAGGTCCCCCGGACGGCCATAGCCCCTCGATTCGACCGAGCGGATGACGTCACGTGCGGGGTCCATCCGGTTCGTCTGGACACGATAGAAGGCGGCCTCGATTGTCGTCTCCGCTTTGGCCCGGAGGACGAGCATGCCGTCGGCGTGTGAGGCGAACTGTTCGATCGTCTCGTCAGCAAGTCCCGGATCACCAATCAAGATGCGATCGACGCTATCGGCGAGGTCCAAGTAACAAGCGAACGTCGACAGCGTCCGATGGTCCTCGAGCGTCGGCAACCGTTCGAACAACGGTCCGCGGAGCGTCCCGTCTCCAGGGATGAACGCCTGGATCTTCAATCCCTGCCGCTGCAGCCAATCGTTCTTAGCCTCGAACCAGTCTCGGTCGAGTCCCGTCTCCGGTCGCGGATAGAAATTGTGCCACGCCTCGACGTTGTCCGTCACGAGACCGCATCGCTTCATCTCCGCGAGTTCGCTTTCTGTGAGCGTACTCGCATTAAGCGCGACCGTCATCCGCGTCGACAAGTCGGCGACTTGTTTCGGCATCACCCCATAATCGACGCGCAGCCCGGTCACGCCCCACTCGACGAGCGTGTGGGCATCATCCCACGTCTTGCCGAGTGCGGCGAGCGACGTCGGTGCGATATCGGCGAACAGTTCCATGTGGAGTTCGCTCGCGAGCGTCCCGAGGTCACGGAGCCGTTCCGTATACACCGATGGATCGTCCTCGGGGATATGTAGCGAGGTGAACATTGAAGTGAAACCAATCTCGCGCATGCGCCCGACCCATGTCTTGAACTGTGGTGTGAGCGGTTCACTCAAATAAACCGATAATCCTTTCATCAGAAAACCCTCCTCATCAAATGAAAAGGCGACTCCAAAGAGCCGCCTCGGTTATTAAATCCCGTCCGCCATTTCTTCTTTGAAGCCGAAGAAATACGTGAAGATGAAGCCGGCCGTATACGAAATGACAAGACCTGCAATATACGTCAAGTACATACCGTTGTCGATGAGCGGCGTGAGCGAAAGACCTGAGACCCCAATCCCGAGTGCTGCCGTCTTCATCGTCGCTTGGAACGCACCGCCGACCGCGGCTCCCATACAGGCCGTCAAAAACGGACGTCCAAGCGGGAGCGTGACCCCGTAAAGGAGCGGCTCACCGATGCCAAGGAATCCGACCGGGATGGCCCCTTTGATGATGTTGCGGAGACGTTGATTGCGCGTCTTCACAAAGATGGCGAGCGCCGCCCCGACTTGTCCGGCCCCAGCCATCGCCAAGATTGGCAAGAGTGCCGTATTTCCGACCGTGTTTAACAGTTCCAAGTGAATCGGTGTGAGTCCGTGATGCAACCCGACCATGACGAGCGGTAAGAAGAAGCCAGCGAGTACAGCCCCGGCAAGCGGTCCACCGACTTCAAGAACTGCATTAAGTCCTTGCATGATCCCGTCTGACAACACGCCTGCGACCGGCATGATCGCATAGAGCGCCGTGAAGCCGACGACGAGGACCGTGAGAAGCGGTGTGAAGATGATATCGACCGCGGTCGGCATGAAGCGACGCACGTGTTTCTCGATATACGTCATGAGCCAAGCGGCAAAGATGACCCCGAACAACCCACCCCGTCCGACGACGAGCGGTTCCCCGTAAATGGTGATGTCTGCGAGCATCGGGTTAAAGAGGATCCCCCCGGCAATGGCCCCGAGAAC
Source organism: Exiguobacterium sp. TNDT2 (assembly GCF_003331145.1). Classification (GTDB taxonomy): domain Bacteria; phylum Bacillota; class Bacilli; order Exiguobacteriales; family Exiguobacteriaceae; genus Exiguobacterium. Next base: position 120,768 of record NZ_QLVE01000002.1, read on the forward strand.
CGGCGTCCCGCCGAACTCTTTTGCCGTGTTCCAACCGACGAGAATGGCGAGGTAGGCAAAGACCGTGCTACCGAGCAATAAAAGGATTTGCATCCACGTTTCGGTCGGGTCGACGCCGGCGTTCTTGGCGAAGTTGGCAGTTCCATTAATGATTCCTGAAGCAACAAGTCCCGGAATGAGCGGGATGAAAATGTTCCCTAAGCGACGCAAGAAGCGCTTGAACGGCGACTTCTGTTTGTCTTTCACTTTTTGACGCTCGATGGCCGCCCGTTCGTCCGGTGTCAAGTTCGCGTCGACCGACTCTTCCCCGATAGCGAGCCCCGTCTCACGACTGAGATGGTCCGCTACGCGATTGACCGTCCCCGGGCCGACGACGATTTGCAACGTCTCGTCATCGATGACACCCATGACCCCGTCAATTTGTTTCAAGGCGGCAAAATCCGCTTTCGTCGGATCTTTGAGCGCCAAGCGCACGCGCGTCATACAGTGCGCGAGTTGACGAATGTTGTCTTTCCCCCCCACATGCTCGAGTATCGCATGTGCAAGAACCTCTTCTTTCTTCATCTCGAATCCCCCTTATAATGCGTCACGGACGAATCCGTTCGCACGCTCTAATCGCTCGACTGCCTCCGCATGCGGGACATCGGCTAAAATCATGACGATCGCCGTCTTGACGTGCCCACCGGATGAATCGAAATAACGCGCGGCCGTCTGTTCGTCGACCCCTGTCGCTTCCGCAATCATCCGTTTGGCCCGTACTTCCAACTTCTCGTTCGTCGGTTGCACGTCGACCATCAGGTTTTGATACACCTTCCCGATCCCAATCATCGACGCCGTCGAGATCATGTTGAGGACGAGTTTTTGTGCCGTCCCTGCTTTCAAACGGGTCGAACCGGTCAACACCTCCGGACCCGTCTCGACTTCGATTTTATACTCGGCGTGGTCGCTGATTGTTGAGCCCTTGTTACAAGATAGCGCGGCTGTCGTCGCGCCGACTTCGCGGGCGTAATCGAGTCCGCCGATGACGTATGGCGTCCGGCCACTCGCCGCGATCCCGACGACCGTGTCCTTCTCGCTCAAGTGAAGCGCTTTCAAATCGTTGATTGCCAAATCCTTGCTGTCTTCTGCTCCCTCGACGGCTTTAATGAGCGCGCGCTCGCCTCCGGCGATGAGTCCGACGACCATGTCCGATGATACGCCGAACGTCGGCACACATTCTGCCGCATCCAAGATACCGAGCCGTCCGCTCGTCCCTGCTCCGAGATAAATCAACCGCCCGCCTTGTTTGAAGGAGCCGATGGCACACTTCGTCACTTCGGCAATGGCCGATAGCTCTTCTTTAATGATGTGCGGAATCGTTTGATCTTCCTCGTTCATGACCAGAAGGAATTCCTCGATCGTCATGTCGTCCAAGCGCATCGTTCGCTCATTCCGTCTTTCAGTAGCCAGTTTGTCTAGCATCGCCACCATCCTTTCTTCTCTCTCATTTTATTGTACTAACTTGAAATTATAAGTCAAATATATTTAAAAAAATAAGGAAATAAAATTTCATCAAATGTCAGGCGTATACATATCTAAGGAAAACGCCCGGCCCTAGTGAACCGAGCGTTCTAACTGATGACTTTTTTCAGCACGTGGACGCGGTCGCCCCGTGCCGTGACAGAATCTTTTTCGTACACATAGCCTTGCCGCTCCCAAAAGCGGCGCGCCCGCTTATTGTGCGGTAAGACCCCGAGTCGGAACACCGTCTGAAAAGGACACATATATTCCTGCTCAAGTTGCTCATATAACCGTTGCGCAACACCGGTACCATGAAATCTCTCCTCGACGACGAACAAGCCGAGCCAGAGCGACCCGTCGATCGGATGTTTTTTCAACAAATCAACGACCGCGATGACGTCCCTTTCTTCAAAGACGAGGCTGACGGTCCCTTCGGCTTCAAAGTCGGTCAAATTCTCGTCTCGAAACGCTTCCGGTGTCTGTCCGTTCAAGCTCGCAAACGCCGACTGCTGCAACAAGAAAGCCGCGACCTTGTCGCGCCACGTTGCGTCATAAACGTGAATCATCGGCGCAACTTCACCATCTCGTCACGCGCCTCGGCGTAGCGATCAATCAACCTTTCGCCTTTCCGGTGCAATAGCCCCATATAGAGCGTATCGATAATCGTCAACTGCGTCATCCGGGAAGCGATGCTCGCGATGCGGAAATCACGTTCGACGCTCGGTGTGCAGAGACGGACGTCCGCCTCCCGATAGAGCGGGGATTTATCGAGGTCCGTGATGGCGACGACCGGCACTTTTTTCTTCTTGGCGAAACGGACGAGTTCGAGCACATCTTTCGTCCGTCCCGACGTGCTGATGGCGACGAACACGTCGTTCGGTCCGAGGTGCGGGATGAGTGACAACATGTAATGAAAGTCTTGCGACGTCTGGGCCGCATAGCCTAGTTTCGTAAATTTATACTGGGCGTCGTATGCTGCCGTCGACGAGCCGCCGACCCCGTAAAACACGACCCTGTTCGCGCGGGCGAACAGATTGATTGCGTGCTCGAGTTCGCGCTTGTCCATCGCCTCGGCGCATGCCTCAATCGCCTTCTTGTTCACGTGAATGACTTTTTGGAATGAGTCATAAGGTGTATCTTTCTGTTGCAACACGTTGAAGTCGGTGAGCGTGGTCTCGGTGATGGCTAAGTCTTTGACGAGGGCGAGCTTGAACGATTTGAAGCTATCGATGCCGACGACGCGGGCGAAGCGGACGATACTCGCCTCTGATACGTCCGTCTTTTGCGCGAGTTCTTTTGTCGTCATATTCGGAACGAGCGTCGAGTGGGTCAAAATATAGTCTGCGATTTTCTTCTCGACAGACGTCATCTCACTTTTAGCGAGTTCGATTTTTTTGAGTAAGGATTCCATCGGGTTATCCCCTTCCTACTTCTAGTTTCTGTTTCCATGATAGCGGATTCTTTCTGCACAAGCCAATTTGGATATGAAAAAGGTCAAGCCGTAGCTTGACCCAATCGTTATAAGTTTTTAGCATTGAATGTGTCACCGCCCTGAATCGTCCCGTTTTGGAACCCTTTGTCGAACCAGCGTTTCCGCTGATCAGACGTCCCATGGGTGAACGAGTCTGGCGTCACATAGCCGCGTGCCTGTTTTTGAAGCGTGTCATCCCCGATTTGATGCGCCGCGTTCATCGCCTCTTCGACATCTCCAGCTTCGAGGTAACCCAACCCTTGAGCGTGGTGGGCCCAAACGCCCGCATAGTAATCGGCCTGAAGCTCGAAGCGGACCAAATATTTATTGAACTGCGTCTCACTCATCTCGTTACGGAGCGGCATAATCTCATCCGTCGTTCCGAGCAGTGTCTGCACGTGATGGCCGACCTCGTGGGCGACGACATATGCCATCGCAAAGTCACCCGGTGCATTGAAGCGCTGGCTCAAGTCATCGTAAAAACTCAAGTCGATATATAATTTCTGATCACCCGGACAGTAAAACGGCCCGACCGCTGACCCAGCAATTCCACACGCCGATTCGACCTGGTCTTTATAGATGACGAGCGTCGGCTCCCGATACGTCAATCCGTTCTCCGCGAAAAGATCGGTCCATACTTCCTCGGTATCCCTTAGCACGACCGACACGAAGTCCGCCATCTCTTCTTCCCGGGCTGACCCTTCATACGTGCCCGATGTCTGTTGTGGTTCTCCGAGTCCGATGTTGTTGACGATGTCCCCTGGATTACCACCATTGAGCAAGGTGAAGACGATGACTAAAATCAGTCCGAAGCCTCCGCCGACCCCCGCGATTCCCCTCCCGCCGACACGTTGTCCCCGTCGATCCTCGACGTTCCGACTTGCTTGTCTGCCTTTCCATTTCATGCGCCTGTTCCTCCTACGTCTAGTCTGTCTTGTTCCATACCCGGTTTGAAGCCATTTCGCACCTGTATTTTTTATTTCCGTCGTTCCTTTTCCTGATTTTGTTCTTTTCACACCATCTTCGTTTCACTAAACTGAAAGAGAACGAATAAAAAGGAGGAACCTATATGCCATACGTAACTGTCAAGATGCTTCTTGGCCGTACGGTCGAACAAAAGCGCGCGTTGATTGAAAAAGTGACAGACGCCGTCTCGGAAACGACGAACGCACCGAAAGAAAACATCACCGTTTTTATCGAAGAGATGGACGCAACGCACTACGGCCAAGCCGGCGTTATGCACGCGGACAAGAAGTAACCAACACGACCGCCCTTCCAACTCGGAGGGCGGTCGTTGTTTAGTCTTCTAAATTCACTTCAAACCGCTCGTTCGGCACGGTCGGCTTAATGAGATGACGCGTCGCACGCCAAATGTGATAGCCGATCCGGTCGAGCCAGAGAAGGGCCTGGACTTTTTGAATCGTTTGGTCCATCTCGAGCTGATTGGCCGCCGTCTCTTCGAGCAGTTCGGCCCGGTGCGCTTTCCTGTATTCGGCAAGTTGTTTTGAGACCGTCTTCCACTGCCGCGACTCTTCCGGAGGCGTGTGATGATTGAGCGTCTCGACCATATCGAGTTCATGCAAGACAAGTTGACGTGCGACCAAGAAGTCCGTATCTCGAAGCGCATCGACCGGGTCGACTTCACGCATGACGAACAGCCACCGCTCCAAGTGGTCGATTGTATGAAGCAACGATACGTGCTGTCCATAGTCGTTGCGGCCTCGCCCTTCCTCCAATTGAATCGTGCTCAAAAAGACACGGACGTCTCCGAGCGTTTTCTCGACGAGTTGAAGTTCATCGTCGCGTTTTTCACCTTCCGTCAGCAACAGTTTCGTCTCGTTGCCGAGATACCGCTCAATCTCAATCAAAGATCGCCGAGCGGCCTCGAGCGCGACTGTCGGAATGCGGGCCATGTTTGGGTTTAAAAAACGGGTCAGTTTCTCGGAGCGGCTCGGAATCCATTTGAGCAGCTGTCGACTGAACGCCTCATGAAACGGCAAAAACGTGAACACCCCGAGCAGATGGAACGACGTGTGGAACAAAGCAAGCCGCAACAATTCGTTCCAGTCGAGGCGCTCGGCCACACCGTTGACTACACCGAACAAGAGCGGGAACGTCAGCCAGCCAATCAGTAAAATCGAGCCGTGGACGAGCAGATGGGCGAGGACAATCCGGCGAGCCGACTTCCAACCTCCAATCGATCCGAGCGCGACGACGAGACTCGTCCCGGCGCTTTGCCCTAGGACAAGTAGACAGGCTTGAGCAAGCGTCACCGTATCGGTCGCAAGTGCCGTCATTGTCAAGACGAGACCAATACTCGACGACTGCAATAAAACAGTCATCAACAGACCCGTACCGAGCAGCGCGAGTTGATGCAACGGTGTGTCCGTTTCCCAACCAGCGAACGAGAACGAGACGACGTCGCGCATCGCCTCTTGAAGCGTCCCGATGCCGACAAAAATGAGGCCGAGTCCGACCATGAGCATGCCGATGCGTTTGACGCGCCGCCCAATCAATCGCAGCGTCATCCCGACCCCGATGAGCGGGAGCAACAGCTCGCGGATGTCCACGTTATAACCTAAGAGCGCCACAATCCATCCCGTCGTCGCGCTGCCAGCGTTCGCCCCAATGACGAGCGTGAGCGCTTGGGTGAACGTCAGCAGGCCGGCACTGACGAAACTGATCGTCATGAGCGTTGTCACGGTCGACGATTGAAACAATGCCGTCATCGTCGCCCCGAGAAACGCACCGGCGACCGGACCTTCCGCCAAACGATTCAACCGTTGCCGGAGCCGTTCCCCGGCCATGTTTTTCAACGTATCCGTCAACAACATCATCCCGAGCAGGAAGATGCCGACCCCGCCGACCAATGTTCCGACCCCCATGGTGTCACTTCCTTTTCAACGATTCAATCCCCTCGTAGCGTTGACAACATCCATGTCTTTTCTGACGCATACTCTTTCAAATTAAGGAGCACGTCCTCCGGATAATAGATTTTCTCGTCGGATTGTCGTGAGTTCAAAATCGATTGGACGAGCATCGACACTTCCGAAATCTCACGTCGGTCGCCGTCATTCATTTGAAGGTAGATGCCTTCATATTTTCCGTGCCCTTTATACAAATCGTACGGCAATTGACTGAGTTGATCCTCGAGCAAATAGTAGCGGGTCGGTAAGCCGATCGCCTCCATCGTCGAACGAAGTCGGGCCATGTAGCGGACGCGGTTCGCTTCTGGAAAGTTTCTATATTTTAACAGACGACGGTTCACGAAACGACTAGCGAGGTCGGCCAAAATCGGGTCCGCCTCATCCATCCATTCTTGAAAATAGAAATAGACGATCGTCTCATCGAGCTTCAAATAATGCTCAAGCGTCATATCTTCATGGTTGAAGATGGGCAAGAAGTGCTTCGGCGTCATGTCGAACGCGTAGCCCGACTCGTACAGTTCTTGCGCGCGCTCGAGCACGGCCTTGAGTAACAAGTCGCTCGACCGCGTCGCCGGGTGCAAGTACACTTGCCAATACATTTGATAGCGTCGCATGATATAGTCCTCGATCGTATGCATCCCAGACTGTTTGACGACGATTTGATCCTCGTCCGGACGCAATACCCGAAGCATGCGCTCGAGATCGAACTTGCCGTAACTGACACCGGCGAAATGGGCGTCGCGAAGCAGATAGTCCATCCGGTCGACATCGAGCTGGGAACTGAGGATGTTGACGAGCAGGCGGTTCGGGTGCGTCTTATTGATGATGGCCGCGACTTCTTCCGGAAAACCGACGCCCATCTCGGACAGCACTTTGTTCACTTCCGTGTCACCGAGGATGATGCGTTCGGTCCACACCTCGTGGCGGACGGCGAAGACGTGCTCGAACGCATGCGAGAACGGACCGTGTCCGACGTCGTGGAGCAGAGCCGCTGCGAGCAACAACTCCCGGTTCCGGTCGTCCCACTCCGGATACTCGTGGAACTGGTCGATCAGCTGTCGGGCAATCTCATAGACGCCGAGCGAATGATGGAAACGTGTATGCTCGGCCCCATGGAACGTCAAAAATGACGTCCCGAGCTGCTTAATGCGACGTAACCGTTGAAACTCTTTCGTGTTGATTAATTCCCAGACGAGATGATCATAGACATATATATAGCGGTGAACCGGATCTTTGAACACTTTCGAACCGGATAATTGACCTCGTGACGTGTACATGACGTTGCCCCCTACGTTTCATTAGTGATTGAATTCGACTTCTAGTCCGTCGTTCCTCCCGTGCTATAATGAAGAGGAACTTATTTATTGAAAAGGAATTATGTATATGACCCATCCATTATTACGACAACCGACCTATCGTGTCATTGATCAGTCTTCGCTCGGCCCCGCCTTTCAAGCCGAGCAATCGTTCGCGACGGACGACACGCTCTGCGCGTCGACAGCGACGTCAGGTGCCGTCCTCAGGGCCTGGGTCCATGTAAACACGGTCGTTCTCGGAATTCAAGACGCCCGGCTGCCTCATTTATCAGACGGGATTCGATTCCTCCAGGAACGCGGCTTCCGTCCCGTCGTGCGAAATTCAGGAGGGCTTGCCGTCGTCTTAGACGCGGACGTATTGAACTTGTCCCTAATTTTACCCGAGAAAGACGGGATTCAAATCGATAGCGGCTACGAAGCGATGACGTCACTCATCCAACTCATGTTTCGAGACGTGACGACCAAGATTGTTCCTGGTGAAATCGTCGGCTCCTACTGCCCGGGCAGCTTCGATTTGTCGATTGACGGGAAAAAGTTCGCCGGCATCTCACAGCGCCGTGTCCGCGGCGGCGTCGCCGTCCAGATTTACTTGAGCGTCCGCAAGAGCGGGAGTGAACGGGCCGCTCTCATCCGTGACTTTTATGAGCGTGCCATCCAAGGTGAAGCGACACGGTTCACTTATCCGGCGATCGTGCCTGAGACGATGGCGTCACTCGAGGACTTGCTTGGGATCCCGCTCACCGTCAACGACGTGTTGCGTCGCGCCTACACTGTCCTCAGCAGCGTGAGCCGGCTGATTCCCGGCTCGCTCGACACGGACGAGCAGGCGACGCTTGTTACCCAGCTCGACCGGATGTGGAAGCGCAATGAACCGATCCGCGAGATTGAACAACAACTAGCAGAGGAGTGAGCGCATGTTTAAAATCATAACCGATACCGGCGCCGATTTGACCCAAGACCAAGTCGTCGAATACGGTCTCGAGATGTTACTGCTTGGTGTCGTCATTGACAATGAAGAGTTTTTAGATGGAGAGACGATTCAGCCGAAAGACGTCTACGATGCGATGCGTGCCGGGAAGACGCCGAAAACGTTCCAAATCGAGGCATCCCAGCTTGAACACTGTTTCCGTCAACATCTCGAATCGGAAATCCCATTTCTGTACCTTGCCTTCTCAGGTGAGCTCTCAGGCACTTATCAGACGGCCGTCATGGTCGGAAACCTTCTTAAAGAAGAATACCCGAACAGCACGTTCCATATTCTTGATACGCGTGCCGCCTCGGTCGGACAAGGACTGTTCGTCAAGACGGTCGCCGAGTATGGTCAAGACCATACGTATGAAGAGACAGTCGCCTACGCGACGTCACTCGTCGGCAAAATCCGGCATTTGTTCACGGTCGAATCGCTCGAGTATTTGATGCGCGGCGGTCGCGTCTCGAAAGCGAGCGCGTTCATCGGGGATTTGTTGACGATTTTACCGCTCTTGACAGTCGAAGACGGCAAGCTCGTCCCAATCGAGAAGGTGCGCGGTCATAAAAAAGTGTTGCGCCGCATCGTCGAATGGATGACCGAGTCGAAACCGCTCGTCGAGGGCGGGCACGTCTTCATTGGTCATGGCGACGACCCGGTCAAAGCCGATCAATTTGAAGCGTTGCTGCGGGAATACATGAACCCGGCGCACGTCACGAAAACGATTGTCGGTTCGGCCATCGGGGCGCACACAGGCCCGGGTCTTCTCGTCGTCGGTTATTTTGAGGCGTGATGAAACGACGCGTTTGGCTCACGACGGGATTACTCCTGCTGATTGGAGCATATGCGTTGTTTCACATCGATGAAGCCCATAAACGACAATTTCTTCAACACTATTTGCATGAATATCATGCACTGTCTGATTCGTCTTATTCATCGCATGCCAGTATCACTCAATTCGGTACCATGTTCCATGTCACGTTAGTTGATGAACCGGACATCATGTACGACTTTTTTGTCAAACGACGCGATGGTGTCATGCATATCGTTTACAGTTTTAATTTGGAACAAGGACACGGTCTCCGCGATCGCGAGTTCGAAACCGTCAACTACGCCATCCTTGATACGTTATTCAAATGACAAACCGCGAGCACCCTCATGGGCGCTCGTGGTTTTTTGTTCATTTATTCCAGTTGCGGAATCCGTCACCGAATTCGAGATGCAAGTCATCTCCGAACAAGCCGTTCTCGACCGTTGGTACATCGACCGGGAGTTTGCCCGTAGGCTTGACTTCACCGAAGATGGCGCGAATGCCGGCCGGGAGGTTCGGTCCTGCCGATTTGGCATTGCCTGCCTCGGAGTCCGGTCCGTTCGGGTCACCTTTGAAGCCGTAGATGATGAGCTGGGCCGGTGCGTCCGGCTGAACCGCCACATCGTACGGGTTACGCAGGCTGAGCAAGACTGACTTCTTGCCCGTCTCGTTCGCGTAACGGAACACTTCGGCCGGCACGTAGTTGTCCGCCGCCGTCGATTTCAGTTTGGCGCTGTTGTTGACGTTCGAGCCGACGATGATATAGTCGGCCGCGTCGAGTTTTTCTTTCAATGCCGGGTTTTGCTCCAAGTGTTTCGTCGATGCCGTATAGTTCGCAGCGATGACGTTCACGTCTTTCATGTTGCCGGCGTTTTTCTCAAGTGACTTGATCGTTTTGATCATGCTGTCCGTCTGATCTTTCGCCGGTGACAAGACGAGGACCGTCTCACCTTTTTTCGGTTTGAACGGAAGCGTCTTGTCGTCGTTTTTCACGAGCGTGACAGCCGCCTCGGCGATTTCACGTTCTTTCGCTTTATGCTCGGCACTGCCGACGACCGCGTTCGCCTCGGCGAGCTTCGCTTCGAGCGTCGTCGTGTCGACCGACTCGTCCCAAATACCGCGTTTCGCTTTGAGCGTCAAAATCCGCTCGACCGCTGCATCAATCTTCGCTTCTGACAGGCGTCCGTCTTCGACGGCCGCGATGACGTCGTTAAAGATCGTCTCGAGTTTCACGACGTCCGCGTTCGACCGCAAGATCGTCGGCATGAGCGCGATATCCACGCCCGCATCGAACGTTTTGATGACCGCTTCGGCTTCCGTGAAGTTATCGGCAATCGCCTGCATGTTCAAGGCGTCCGTGATGACAATGCCGTCATAGCCCATGTCTTCACGCAAGACGCCGGTGATGACATCGTCCGACAACGTCGCTGGGAGCGGGAACGTGCCGCGCGGCGAGTTGACGACTTCATCCTCGATTTGCGGCATCCCGATGTGTGCCGTCATGATCATATCGATGCCTTCAGTGATGGCCCGCTTGAACGGTAACAGTTCGAGACCGCGCAAGTCTTCGAGCGATTTGTCAACGATCGGGAGTCCGTAATGCGAGTCGACCGCCGTGTCACCGTGACCCGGGAAATGCTTCGCCGTCGCGGCGACGCCCTGGTCTTGAATGCCTTGTATCATCGCCGAGCCGAGCTCGCCGACGAGTTCCGGGTCGCTCGAGAACGAGCGTACGCCGATGACCGGGTTAGCCGGGTTGTTGTTGACGTCTAGCACCGGACCGAAGTTGACGTTCACCCCGAGCGCGTTCAACTCCGAACCGATAATATTCCCCGCGTCGTATGCATACTGGCTGCTCCGTGTCGCCCCGAGCGCCATGTTGCCCGGCAAATTCGTGCCCGTTCCGAGCCGTGTCACGATTCCACCCTCTTGGTCAATCGTGATGAAGAGCGGTACGTCGTTGCTTGCGTCTTGTTTGACGACTTCTTGGAGGTCGTGGACGAGTTTCGTCGTCTGTTCGGTCTCGGTCACGTTTTCCGCGAACAAGATGACACCCCCGAGGTCAAACCGATCGATGACGCGTGCTACATCTGTCGCGAGCGCCGTATGGTTCGCCCCGTTCCATAATCGGAAGTCTGGCATGATCATTTGGCCGAGCTTTTGTTCAAGCGTCATCGAATCGAGCTTGGCGTCGACACGCTGCTCGATCGACGGGACCGGTGTCTCCTCCGCCACGACCGCGTTCGCCAGCGGGGCCGATGAGACGAGTAGTGCTGTCGTCAGTCCGAGTGTTGCCGTCCAGTTCAGTGCCTTGTTCATATTCCTTCACTCCTTTCTGAAAGTTTCCCCGACCCCCAAACAAAAAGGCACGGAGGAAGAAGCGTTGCCTCACCAACGCTCGTTCGCCCCATGCCTGATCGTATCAGTTACATATGGTCCTTATTCAGGTGGTCATCGTCAGTATATCAATTCAAAAAATGGGAGACAACACTTCAAATGAAAGCGTAATCATTTTGACATATACAATCTGTTTTGACACACAGCTGACCTGTATTGGCAAAGCCAATAATTTCGCTGGTTCGAATTCGACTCCATTTTTGGTAAACTCTTTTTGTTAGGGGTTAACTTTCAAAAAGGGGGAAATCATCTTGGTACGAGGGGAACTGCAACGAAAGCCAGAATGGCTAAAGATTAAACTGAATACGAACGAAACGTATACCGGTCTCAAAAAGATGATGCGTGAGAAAAATTTACATACGGTCTGTGAAGAAGCGAAATGTCCGAACATCCACGAATGTTGGGCTGTCCGCCGCACGGCGACGTTCATGATTCTCGGAAGCATCTGTACGCGGGCCTGCCGCTTCTGCGCCGTCACGACAGGCAAGCCGAACGAGCTTGACTGGGAAGAACCGAAACGCGTCGCCGAATCGGTCCGTCTCATGAATTTGAAGCACGTCGTCATCACAGCCGTCGCCCGCGACGACTTGAGCGATTACGGGGCGACCGTCTTCGCCGAGACGGTCCGCGCTGTCCGTAGCATGAACCCGGAGACGTCAATCGAGGTGCTCCCGTCCGATATGATGGGTGACTTCTCGGCGCTCCAGACGCTCATCGACGCCGGTCCAGACATCATGAACCACAACTTGGAGACGGTCCGCCGCTTGACGCCGAGAGTCCGCGCCAAAGCAACGTACGACCGGACGCTTGAATTTTTAAAACGGTCGAAAGAACTGAACTCGGACATCCCGACGAAGTCGTCCATCATGGTCGGACTCGGCGAGACGAAGGAAGAGTTGATTCAGGCGATGGACGACCTGCGGGCCCATCACGTCGATATCTTGACGCTCGGCCAATACTTGCAGCCGACGAAGAAGCATCTTGACGTCGAGCGCTACTACCATCCAGAAGAGTTCGCCGAGTTAAAAGAGATCGCATTGGCGAAAGGCTTCTCCCATTGTGAGGCCGGACCGCTCGTTCGTTCCTCGTATCACGCGGACGAACAAGTCCACAAGGCGCGTCGTCATACGATGCTGCCAATCGACTAAGAGAAAGAAGAGACCGATATGACTGGAACGACATGGCATTTGCTTCACACTGACCCGCTGTCCCCGGCCGAGAATATGGCCATCGATGAGGCCATCGCCGGCTGGGTCGCGCGCGGTGACGTAAAACCGACACTCCGTTTTTACGCCTGGACCCCGCACGCCATCAGCGTCGGACGCTTCCAACGGGCGACGCGCGACCTCGATCGGGACGCGCTCACCTCGAACGGCATCCCGGTCGTCCGCCGTTTGACCGGCGGGCGGGCCGTCTTGCACGCGGACGAGCTGACGTATAGCGTCATTCTCCCTGAGACGATGCCGTCTTTGCCGACGAACGTCATCGAGAGCTATCGCCTCTTGACCGAAGGGGTACGTCGCGGCTATCACGCGCTCGGCGTCCCGGCCGAATTCTCGGTACCATTGACCGAGGCCGACCGCGAGGCACTCCGAAAGCCGAAGTCGGCCGTCTGCTTCGACGCCGCCTCGTACTATGAGCTCGCCGTCGACGGGAAGAAAATCGCCGGGAGCGCCCAAGTGCGCCATCAAGGCGCCGTCCTGCAGCACGGGTCGATTCCATTGTCGATTGACGATGACGTCCTGTTCGACTGCTTCAATCTCGAGGCTGATGCGAAGGCGGAGGCGAAAGCGCGCTTTGGTGACAAGGCAGTCTCCCTGAACAAGACGCTCGGCCGACCGGTCTCCTTCAATGAGGTCGCCGCGGCGTTCACGGACGGATTCCGCGACGCGTTCGATTTGACGTTCGAACCGCTGACGTTCACCGAGGCGCAACAACAAGAGATTCAGGAGCTCGTCGCCAAGTATGAGAGTGATGAGTGGGTCTGGAAACGCTAAAAACGAGTCGCGAGACTCGTTTTTTGATATAAAGGTTTCGAAAAGAGATGGTCATCTTCTACTTAATCTTTTGAATCGTTCAGTCAACCAAAACAAAAACGGATGGCTTGTGCCATCCGCCTAGTCAATCATTCCGTTCCAATTGTTTTCGCTTCACGAGAAAACCGAGATATGGGAGACCGGTGAAGACGAGTCCAATCACCACCAGTGTTTGGACAATCCAGATGATCGCCTCGGCTGTACCCGACCAATTTAATTGAAGTAACAGCATCAACCCGATTGAAATGACCAAGCAGATGAGCGCACCCCGCCCCATCGCCCGCTCGACTTGCCCATATTTCTCTTGGGTCGTCTGGCGATCCGTATAAAGAGGCGTCGCGTCCGGACTGCCTTTGAACACATGAATCTCATCGCCGGACGACGTGACATGTTCCCATCCGCTCGCGGCGAACAGTTCGAAGTAATCCTCGTCCGGCCGTTGGCGGTAATCGAGACTGTAGCGCACGTCCATCGGCTCCCCTTCGACGAGCGTATAGCCGAGCAGAGCGAACTTCTCTAAATGCCAGCCACGAGCTGCCATCTCCCCTAGCTTCTTCATTTCCCGTTCTTCGGCGAACGCCAGTCCCCAACTCGACATATATTTCCGTTTCATCGGTGTCCCTCCTCTTCTAAAATGAAGCGTGCATCATCAACGATTGCTTGCCGTCGTTTCAAGTCTTCCGCCACGAGGGCACGGCCTTGCGCCGTGATCACATAGCGTTTCTGCTTGCCGTCCCCGTCAATCGGTTCGATGAGTTGTGCGTTCACAAGCTTTTTGATAATCGTATACATCGACGCCGGGCCAATCTTGATTCGCCCGTTCGTCAACTCCTCGACGAACTGCATAATCAAGTAGCCGTGACGCGCCTCAGTCAAGGCGAGGAGAATGTAGAACATGCTGTCGGTCAATTTTCCGAGCTCGATCGTATCGTTACGTGGCATCCCGCCACCTCCTATATCATTTATTGATATATCTTACCCTTAATATATATCGTTTAATGATATATGTCAATGAATGATATAAAAAAAGCCGCAGACAATTCGTCTGCGACCTCGTTAAGTAGTGACGTAATCTAAATCGTGCAAGATGTACGCCAAGAAGAACAACATGCTCGGGTTCTCGTAGCGCATCTGCACTTTACGGAGTTGTTCACGATACGTGACCTCATATTCGGCCCCATTCATCTTCCGCTCCATGTTCATCTTGATGAGCGCGTCGAGCTTGTCCATCATATCGACGAGCATGCCTTCATACGTGTCATCTTTCGAATCGGCCATATAGCGCCGGAACGCCGGCTGCATATAGTCCGGGAGGAGCGACAAGAGCGCCTCGCTCTCGGCCCGTTCGTATGCCTCGAATGCCGCACCGGTCTCGGCGGTCGAATGCTTAACCGGACCGAGCACGTCCCCGGTCACCCCTTCGACGAGGTCGTGACAGAGGAGACGCGCCGTCAGTTCAGCGACATCGACGTCGATGTCATATTTCTCGCGCTCCAACAACCCACTAAACATGCCGAGCGCGGCAGCCCTGAAGCCGTGGATAGCATCATTGTCGTCAATTGTATTGAAGCGGCCTTTCCAACGCCGGACGCTGTCCATCCGCATGACGTTCTCAATGAACGCCGCCACGTCGGTCTCCGCCTCGACTTGTTCATAGAGCCAGCGGACCGATTCGAGCGGATGTTCGCGCAATGCCGCTTTCATCTCTTCCGATTTCGCGACGAAATGGGGCGAGCCGTGTCCGACTTCCCGACGGACGAATAGCATCGCATCGAACGAGTCGATCCCATCGACGAGCCGTCCCTCGAATGAGTCGTCCTCCGCCTCGACGAGGAAACGATAAAAATGCGGCCGGAGCGACTGTGACAGCAACTCGACGAGGCCGAGACTCGCTGTCCGCTCCATCCGTTCGATATGTTCTTTGAGCGTCGGCTCTTTTTTCGTCCGGTGCATAATCGGGCCGGTCTGCACTTCGTTCATATCATGAAATAGTGCCTTGCCAAGCACGTCGAGCAGGTTGACGTCATGTCCCCTGTTTTCTTCATAGTACGCCGCGATTAAGCTGAAGACGGCGACGCGGAAACTGTGGCTTGCCGCGTTGTCATGGTAATGCGGCGCATATTCGTCCCAGCGTTGTACGTTTTGCATGCGTGTCATCTTACGGATAAACGTTCCGTTATGCATCAAATTCCTCCTTGGTTCAGTCGTTCCCACGAGTCGTCATGACAGACGATATAGAGCATGTCGTTCGCCTGAAGCGGTGTATCGAGCACCGTCGCGTAATCGAGACGGTCGTTGACAGCGATTAATGTGACGCCTTGGCGTAACAGTTCTTCGGTAGCGGTCCGGACCGTCGTCCATTCCGGTTTCGGCGCGAGCGCTTGGATATTGCCGCCCGACTGTTTGCTGAGCAACTGACGGAAAATCGATGTCGTCCCCGGCTGCAGCGTCGCTTTCGCCATGAGGAGTGACACCGAGTCGTTCGCAAGAATAAAGTCGTCGATTCGGACGTGTTTGAACTTCGAGATATTTCGTTCTTCGCATACCTCGACGACCGTATGCAAGTCGACGCCACGTTCAGACGACAGCGCCTCGACCGCTGACGCGATGAGCAATGATTTCCCGTCGGCGAGGAGTGTCTCCGTGATGCTCGCATCCGCGAAGATGGCGACCCGGCGCGCCTTTAAAATATTGGCCTGCAAGAGTACGGCCTCATCCGACGCGTCACCGTGGACGAAGTGGACGTTGTCGTGGTCGTACGGTTCTTCCTTCAACTGATCGATTAAGACGATCTCAGCCTTCGGCTCATAGACGAGCACTTCATCAATCGCTTTTTTCGTCTTCGGCGACCAACCGATATAGACGTAATGCCCTTCTCCTCGATACACTAACTTCCCCTCCCGTTTTAACCGTTGAAACGTCGCACCGACTTCAACGAGTTTTCCAATCAACGCCCCGATAATCCCAATCCCGAACAGGAACAAGAAAATCCCGAGCCAACGTCCCGCGACCGATGTCGGGAAAAAGTCACCGTATCCGACGGTCGTGAGCGTCGTCATCGTCCACCAGAACGAGTCGAACATCGACGGGAACGTCTCCGGCTCGAGCACAAACCCGAGGAGGGTACCCGTCAAGATGATGACGAGCGATGCCAAGACGACGTTCAAAAATGATAATTTCGATAATCCGCGCCAGACGCGAAAAAAGATATGCACAGAAAATTCCCTCCGTTTCCTATATACTAGAGACAACTTACTTGTTTTACGAAACCACCTCACGTTCGGTTCCGTATAGAAAGAAAAAAGAAAGGACGACGTCATGAACTCAATCGTGTTAGAATATCGACTTTATAAAAATGAACTTTCCTTCGAGCCACTTTACCATTATACATCGCTCGGCCTCGATGAAGTACTCGCCCGCCGTGAATGCGAATTTTTTGTCAAGGACGGGATGACCTACAAACAGCGCTCGTCCGCGCTCGAAGGCGAGCAATACTTCTTGATTTACGTCGACCGCTACACGGAAGGACCCGTCGACAAGCATGAGACGACCGACATCAAAGTCGAGATTCGAACGCTCGACGACCGGTTCGACAATCCGATGCTCGAGGCGTATTACGTCGACCGTCATCTCGACGCACTCGCCATGCTCGGCAGTCAGTACTTGTACGTCGCCGGCAAAGAATATGAGCGCGATTCGGCCGAGACGGACGAAGATCGTGGCGTCTATGTCATTTACGTCACCCCTACAGGTTATACATTGGAGGAATCAACATGAAGACAAGCAAAAAAATCTTGAGCGGTCTGTCAGCCGCGGTATTAACCGCTTCACTCGCGGCGTGTGGCACCGACGAAACCGAACAAGCAACGTTACCGGAAGAACCGACGGGCTATGAGTGCGACGATTGGGACTGGGATGATGAGACGGAGTCATATTACTGTGACGACGAGCGCTCCCCTCACTTCGGGAGCTTCTTCTTACTCGGTAGCCTGTTCAATTCAAAGAGTGCATTGAAGAACTCCTCGTCTTATAAGAATTACCGTTCGAATGGCGGCGCCAGCAGCATCACTCCGAACCGCTCAAACTCAGGATCGAACTCGGGACTCGGTAGCGGCTCAAAAGGCGGCTTTGGGGGATGAAGCGAGACGCACTGTTTGGCCAAATTCCTTTCTTTTGGCCGGACTTGAACGACGAAGAATACGCCCTTTACGACTGTCTCTCCATGTCGGATGACGCGGTGAGGCAGATTCGAAAGGCGACGCGTGACGTCGATGCGATTTTTCGTAAGACGAACCGCCTACTTCGGACGCTCCCGGACGATACGCTCCGCCTGCTCGGTTATCCCGAGGCGAGCCTGCCGTTCGTCCGGGACAAGGCGCTGCCGCAAGAGACGATTATCGGTCGCTATGACTGGATCGTCAAAGACGGCATTATCAAGTTGATGGAATTCAATGCCGATACACCGACGTTCATCAAAGAACTGTTCGACGTGAACGGCTATGTGACGACAGAATTCGGGCTCGACGACCCGAACGCGGCGTCGACTGCTGAGCTCAAGACCGAATTGCGAAAAGCCGTCATCGCAGCGTGGCAACGACTCGACCGGGATGGGACACCGAAAATCGTCTTCACGGCCCACGATGACAACATCGAGGACAAATGGACGACGCGCTTCCTTCAAGAGACGCTCGATTTACCGTCCGAATTCGTCCCGCTCGACCGATTGCTCGTCGATGCGGACGGCGTTTTCACACCGTCCGGGGAAAAAGTCGACGTATTATATCGTCAGACGTATCCGATCGAGCACCTGGTCGACGACCGGGCACCCAATGGTGACTTGATTGGCATCCGCCTGCTTGAACTGAACGCAGCCAAACACGTCTCGTTACTCAATCCGCTCTCGGCATTCCTCATGCAGTCCAAAGGCGTCCAAGCGCTCATTTGGGAACTGTATGAGGCCGATACATATTTCGACGAAGCGGAGCGTTCTATCATCGAGACGTATTTTTTACCGACGTATCTCGAGGCCGAGCCGTTTATCGGCCAGAGCGCATACGTACAAAAGCCCGCCTTCGGCCGAGAAGGCGACTCGGTCATCCTATACGACCAGGCCGGTGTCCCGTTCCATAAAGAGGCGCTCCAGACGTACGCGGACGAGACGGCGGTGTATCAACAGTTCATCGAGCTGCCGACCCGTCTGACGAACACGGTCAACGGTCCGCTCAAGACGCACTACATGGTCGGCTGTTTTTGCTTGAACGGCCATCCGTCCGCTCTCGGCGTCCGCGCCGGCAGCATGATTACGAACAATCAGTCTTACTACTTAGCCATTGGCATAAAAAAGGAGAATAACTTATGACGTTCATCACGCTCGATTCCATCTTGAGCTTCCTCGCTCACCTCGGCACAGGGTTTGGCCTGATTTTAGCCGGACTCGTCGTCTTCGCACTGACGACGAAGTATTCGGAACGTAAATTGATTAAAGAAGGTAACGTCGCCGTTGCCTTGAAACTTTGGGGGAAAGCGATTGGACTCGCCATCGTCATCTACACGGTGTGGGCGAACAGTGTTAACCTGCTCGACGCCTTCATCTGGGGACTCGTGGGGATTCTCGCTCAAGTGCTCGCCTTCTGGACGTTCGAATACGTGCTGACGCCAGGCGTGAACTTAGAGAAAGAAGTCGAGAACGGTAACCTCGCCATCGGGATTAGCCTGTTCTCCGCCTCACTCGTCGTCGGCATCATCGTCGCCGCGAGCTTGACGTACTGAAATAAGCCCATGCACTCATAGAGAGTCATGGGCTGTTCTTATAAAGGAGGGACGAAATGTCTACACGTGGACTTCTCATCTTGCTGCTAGGCATGCTCACTGTCATCACTATTTCCGTGACCGCCGGAATCCAATCGTACAACGATGAACAAGAAAAGCAAGCATCCGAACAAGTACAACAAGCATTGAACGACCAGATGACGGCCCAAGGGTGGTCTGCTTACGAATACCATAAATTAGAAGGATCGACCGTCACGCTATTCACGAACGCAGACGACACGATTCTCGGTCTAGGCATCATGAAAACGAACGGTGAGTTTAGTAGCTCGACCCGTGACACAATTGAAGAAACACCATTCGACTGGGTTCATCTTGGCAATGGAACAGACGAATATCTTGGAGTTCGGTTGAACAATCAACCGGAAGACGTCGTGTACTTACGGTTAAAGAATTCCGGTTGGAGTAAAACCTACATGGTCAATGATCCTCAAGACGAAGGGTATGTCAGGACTTACTTGATTACTCTAGAGAAGGCGCTACTTGGCGACTGGACAATCGAAACGCTCGACCGCGAAAAAAATGTGCTTCATTCAACACAACTATAAAAAACCGCAAACCAACAACGGTCTGCGGTGATACGACGACTGTTTTCGCAGTCGTCTTTTCTTATGCTTTGGCGAGTACGGCCGATGGACCGAAGAACTCGTAACGGGCTTGTGGAATCGTTTGGACGACCGTCTCCATCATCGCGGTCGGGCCACACGTGTAGACGTCGTGTCCGTCGACATCGAGTGCTTCGAGTTGTTTTGCACTCATGCAGCCTGATACGTCATCGACGTGCGTGATGAGCTGGAGACCAGCGTTCACGAGTTCGTCGAGCTCTTCACCGAGCGGACGGAGGTTCGTGCTGCGGACCGCATGCAATAACGTGACCGAACGGCCTTGGTCGAGTGCCGTTTTCGCCATGTTGAAGAGCGGTGTGATACCGATGCCGCCAGCGATGAGTGTGAGCGGACGATCCGATGCTTCGAGCACGAATTCGCCAGCTGGGGCACTCACTGGAATCTCCGTACCGACCGTCTGCTCATGGAGCCAGTTTGAGACGAGACCTTCCGCTTTTGGTGCGATCCAGTAGCCGTCTGCGGTCGTCTCGACGACACTATATTGACGATGGTGCAAGATGTCTTCCCCAGCGATACGGGCTTGGACCGAGATATATTGACCTGGGATGGCCGTCCCGACGACGCCATCGTTCGCTTTGA
Organism: Exiguobacterium sp. TNDT2; assembly: GCF_003331145.1. Lineage (GTDB taxonomy): Bacteria > Bacillota > Bacilli > Exiguobacteriales > Exiguobacteriaceae > Exiguobacterium. The sequence continues at coordinate 141,224 of NZ_QLVE01000002.1, forward strand.
TTCGGAATCGTTTCACTTCCGGCGTGTCTTCAATCACTTCAGCGACCGTGAACGGTTTGAAACCGATCCATGGCGCATCGGCATACATCTGTTTCTCGAGTGAGATGAAGACGTCGGCGATGACACCATATGCTTTCGCCCACGCGTCAATGATGTCCGGCGTGGCTGCTTCACCGAGCACGTCTTGAATCGCGCCGAGTAAGTTCTCACCGACGATCGGATAATGTTCCGGACGGATGTTCAAGCTTTTATGTTTATGAAGCGCCGGTTGGATGGCCGGAAGAATCGCTTCGAGACGATCGATATGGACGGCTGCCGCGTAGACAGCGTTGGCGAGCGCCTCTGGCTGACGACCGCGTTTTTGGTTCGTATGGTTGAAGAAGTGGCGGACTTCTGGGTTGTTTTCGAACATGCGTTTATAGAAGTGACTCGTGATGGCAACACCATGGTCTTTCAGGACCGGTGCGGTCGCTTTGACGATATCCATCGTTTGTTGATCTAACATATTGTTTCCCCCTTTTTGAAAGTACACGTCCATTATGTGAGGTAAGTCACTTCAAAAGCAATATATTAAATACTTGTTTAGACACAAGTTCAAATTTCCGCCTTGAATCCGCCACGCTTTTTTCACATCTTCCATCGTCGCGCTTTCGTCAGATGTCTTGTACAATGAACGGATGAAGAGGTGAAACATCATGCGGCTCACGCAAACGTGCGATTACGCACTTCGAACACTCATGTATAGCGCCACGTTCTCCCATCGTCTCGTGACGATTCAAGAAGTGGCGGATCAATATCAGATTTCAAAGAACCACGTCATGAAAGTCGTCTATGAGCTCGGCAAGCACGGTTATCTCGAATCGGTGCGCGGCCGTGGCGGAGGCTTCCGGCTCGCCCGACCGATGGAGGACATCAACGTCGGCGACGTCGTCCGGACGATGGAACCGTTCGAGCTCGTCGAATGTTTCGGCGAAGGACGATGTGTCATCGCGCCCGCATGCGACTTGCGGAGCGTGTTGAACGAGGCGATGCTCGCCTTCCTGCACGTGCTCGACCGCTACACGATCGCCGACCTCGTCGCCAACCGGACGAACGAACTGGCCATGTTGCTAGGCATACAAAACCCGACGGACTGACATAGTTCGTCGGGTTTTGTATATCCACATGGTGTTTACGATTTATCCCCACCACCGCTTCAAGATTTTCTTCACGTATAATTCAGGAGAAGTGTATTCCAGGAAACGATACAAACAATTATTCAAATCAATCTCGAGGTTTTCATCCAGCTCATTCCCGTCCTCGTCGTACAATTCGAAGTGTTCATACTTCCAGTCATCATATGCGTCTTGAAGCAAACCGTGATAGGATATCCAATCCTTTCCGCAATTTGAGATGAAAGTCGGTTTCCATTGATTGATATGGATGTCGTGCAACAACTCCTCAAATGAAGACGAATACCATTCTTTTGCTCCAAGGTTTTTTACAATGTTTTGAAACACTTCCTTCGTCATCGGCTCAACGTCCCCAGAGTAGTCATAGCTGACTTTATTGAATTGGTAGGGGTGTGGAAACGATTCTACTGTTTTGACCCATTGATACGGAGGGTATTTCTCGATGATGTCCCCTAACAGTTTAGAAATGACAAGACTAATCTCCTGCTCGTCCAATCGTTTCATCCTCTCACTTATGTTAGCTGTGTAATCAATTATAGCGGTTTCAACTTCGCCTCGATTTCCGCTCGTCGTGGTTCGAGAAACGGCGGCAAGGCCAATCGTTCCCCGAGCGTCTCGAGGGGTTCGTCGGTCGTAAAACCAGGTCCGTCCGTCGCGAGTTCCACTAAAATCCCGCTCGGTTCGCGGAAATAAATCGATTTGAAATAATAACGGTCGATCAGACCTGAATGACTGATGCCGAATGAATCGAGCCGCTCGACCCATCGTGCCATCTCCAAATCATCCTCGACGCGGATTGCGACGTGATGGACACTACCCCGGCCCGGGCGCTCCGATGGCAAATCGGGACGGTCGACAAGATGAATCTCTGTCGCCACACCGCCATCCCCCGTCTCGAACACACGAACCGATTGACCGTTCCGTTCGAACTCAGACGCGAAGCGATATCCGAGCACGTCCGTCAGCACCCGTTCCGTCTTCTCGATTCGCCGCACCGTCCACTCGCTAAATCCGAGGCCGAAGACGGCGACGTCTGCCGGCACCGTTCCATTTTCCCATGGCGTCCCTGACCCGCCCTCGACGAGACAGAGTCGCTGTCCTTCCTCATCTTCGAAGTAGAGCGTCGGACGACCGAGCACATCCTCGACCGGATTATGCAGTACACCGAATTCGGAAAATCGCTCAAGCCAGTACGACAATGCCCCGTCCGGAACTCGAAGCGCCGTCCGTGAGATGCTGCTCGACCCTTTATACGTTTGCCCGAGAAACGGTAGCTCGAAGAACGTCAAATCCGTCCCCGGTGTCCCCGATTCATCTGCGTAAAACAAGTGATACATCGACGGATCGTCTTGGTTGACCGTCTTTTTGACGAGTCGCATCCCGAGTACCTCCGTGTAGAATCGCAAGTTCTTCAACGCGTCCCCTGTCATCGCCGACACGTGATGTTGCCCTAAAATCGCCTTCATCCGACTTCTCCCCTTTCACCTTTGATTCTATCAGAAATTGACAAGGGGACACTTATTTCTAAAAGTGCGACAGTAGTACAACTGACCAGTTAGAGCTATGTCTAGATGTAATAAGGAATTCACATCGAATTCCTTTTTTTGTGTCGATTTTTCGTCGAGTCGTTCCCTGCGATTGCGAATTCAGTCACGTCGTGCTTATATATAACTAAACGGTTATATACTAAATGTATTGAAGGGGTCTTTCATCGTGAAAACCATCGATTTGACGACCGGTCAGGTTCAACGCGTCATTGTGGCGCTCGCCCTTCCGCTCGTCGGCAGTTCGCTTTTACAGTTCACGTATAGTCTCGTCGATATGTTCTGGGTCGGTGCGCTCGGTAGCGACGCCGTCGCCAGCATCGGCGCGGCCAGCTTTTATATCATGCTCGGTCAGGCGATTCAATCGCTCATCGTCGTCGGCGCCGGCATCAAAGTGTCGCAAGCCGTCGGACGGCGGGATCAGGCGCTGATTCAGCGTTACGTCCGGGCTGGGAGGCGAATGAATCTCGGGATCGGACTGTTGTTCGTCGTCCTTTTCGCCGTACTCGGCCAGACGCTCATCGGCTTTTTGAACATGAATGCACCGGCTGTCGAACGACTAGCGTACAGCTATTTGCTCGTCAGTGCACCGATGCTCGTTTTCTCGTTCTTCAACTTGCTGTTCGCCCGTCTGTTCAGTGCTTATGGCAATACGACGACGGCGATGCGTATCAACGCAACCGGGGTCACCCTCAATATGATCCTGTCACCGCTCTTCATCTATCCGCTCGGACTCGGCGTCGTCGGTGCCGGTCTCGCGACGCTCGTCGCGAACGTCGTCATGTTCGGTTTCTTCTGGCACCGGGCCCGCGCTTTGTTCGATTGGGAGGAGACGGTCGAACCAAATCGCACGGACTATATAGAAATTCTTCGCCTCGGTTTCCCGATGGCGACCCAGCGCGTCTTGTTCACGGTCATCAGCATTTTCCTCGCCCGCATGATCGGTTCATACGGGACCGAAGCGATCGCGGCCCAGCGCATCGGGCTTCAAATCGAGTCGATCGCCTATATGATGATCGGCGGATTGAACGGTGCCATCGCAAGTTACACGGGACAAAATCTCGGCGCCCGCAAAGTGGACCGGGTCCATGAAGGGTACCGGGTGACGACACGACTCGGTGTCTTGTATACCGGGCTGATCACCCTCGTGTTTTTATTCGTGCCGGACGTCCTGATGGGGCTGTTCGTCGATGATCCGAGAACAATCGACATCGGCGCGAGTTATTTACGGATCATCGGGATCTCGCTCATCTTCGCCTCTTTCGAGATGATCGGGAACGGTTATTTCTCAGGACTCGGACTCCCTAAAATCCCAGCGACGATCTCGATTGTCTTCACCGTCGCCCGCATCCCGCTCGCGCTTGCCCTCGAGCCTTATCTCGGTCTCGATGCCATCTGGTGGAGCATCGCCCTCTCGAGCATCATCAAAGGGCTCGTCTCCGTCCTCTATGTCCGACTAATGAAAAAGGAAGTGACTTCCCTTGCAGAAGCGATTTAATCAACTGACCAACCAATTGTTGCACGGGCGTTTTGCCATCGAGCGTGAAATGCTCCGTGTGACACCTGAAGGGATGCTCGCCGTCACGAAGCATCCGGCAGCACTCGGTGACAAGGCGACGCACCCGTATATTACGACCGACTTCTCGGAAAGTCAGATCGAGCTGATCACACCGACGTTCCCGACCGTCGAGGCGGCGCACGATTTCTTACAGACACTTTATGACATCACAGCACTGAATATCGGTGACGAGCGGCTTTGGCCGCAATCGATGCCGTGCGCGCTTCCGGAAGGCGGGGTCATCCCGCTCGCGGATTTTGGCAGTTCCGGACTTGAGGCCGGCCGTTACCGGGAGCATCTGCTCCAAAAATATGGGGCGAAAAAACAGCTCATCTCCGGCATCCATTTCAACTTCTCGTTCGCAGACGAGCTGATTGCTGCATTCTATGAAGGATCACCGGAACGCTATGACCGTTTTAAGGACGACCTGTATTTAAAACTCGTCCGCAACTATTTACGGACACGTTGGCTCGTCGTCTATCTGTTAGGCGGGACACCGGCCGTCCATACGAGTTATGAAGAACGTTGCGTCAGTCAAATGCAGGCGCTCAGCGAAGATGTGTATTCAAATACGACGGCGTTGTCGTACCGGAATAGTGACTGCGGCTACACGAATGTCGAGCCGCTCTATCCGGACTATTCGACGCTCTCGGACTACACCGCGAGCTTGCGCCGCTTCATCGCCCAAGGTGACATCGCCAACCCGAACGAGCTCTACTCTCCGATTCGGCTGAAGACGTCACGAGGAGGCAATGACTTGGAACGACTCGAGACGAACGGCATCGATTACATCGAGATTCGCAATATCGATTTGAACCCGTTCGAGAAGACCGGCATCGCCCTGTCCGATTTGAAGTTCTTGCACGTCTTCTTGCTCTACTTGACATTGAAAGACGAGACACGATTTGCGGACTGGCAGGCCGAGGCGTTCCACAACCAGCAACGCGTGGCGAAAGAAGGGTTATCCCCAACGCTCTTGCTGTACCGCGATGGCGAGGCGATGCCGCTTCAAGCATACGCTCGCGATTTACTCGACGAGATCGAAGCGTTCAATGAGCGATACGCACTCGGGTTCGATGACGTCTTCGCCCCTGTCCGGAATCGGATTGACCATGTCGAGGCGACTTACGCGTCACGGCTCACCTCCGCCATGACGACGGACGGCTATACCGACTGGTCGCTCCGACAAGCGGAAATGTTCTATCAAGACGCCTACGCCAACCGGTTTCGGATGCACGGCTATACCGACATGGAGCTGTCGACGCAGATTTTGATGAAGGCGGCTTTGAAACGCGGCTATGCCGTCGACGTGATTGACCGGGATGATCAGTTCATCCGAATCCGGAACGGTAAGCGGACCGAGTACGTCAAACAGGCGACGAAGACGTCGAAAGACAACTACGTATCGGTCCTCATGATGGAGAACAAGACAGTGACAAAACACATACTCGCCGAACACGGCATTTGTGTGCCGAGCGGGGTCGAACTCCGCACTGAAACCGATTTACAAAACGCCTGGCCGACGTTCGCGAATCAACCAATCGTCTTGAAACCAAAATCGACGAACTTTGGCATCGGCATCCACATCTTCAAAGACGGCACGACGTTCGAGGAGGCGCGCGAGGCGTTCCGTCACGCCCGTACGTTTGACGACGTCGTTCTGCTCGAGACGTTCCTGCCCGGGAAAGAGTATCGGTTCCTCGTCATCGGTGACGAGGTCGCGGGCATTTTGCACCGTGTCCCGGCGAACGTGACCGGGGATGGCGTGTCGACGATTCGGGAGCTCGTCGCCAAGAAGAATGAAGATCCGCTCCGTGGTAAAGGCTATAAGACACCGCTCGAGAAGATCGACATCGATGACATCGTCGTGACGTTCCTCCGTCTACAAGGCAAGACACCGGACAGCGTCCTCGCGGACGGCGAGCTCGTCTTCCTTCGTGAGAACTCGAACATCAGCACAGGCGGCGACAGCATCGACTATACGGACCGGATTGCTGATTTCTACAAACGAATCGCGGTCGAGTCTGCCCGAGCCATCGGCGCGACGATTTGCGGCGTCGACATGATGATTCCGTCGCTCGAGCGTGAAGATAACTACGGCATCATCGAACTGAACTTCAACCCGGCCATCCATATCCACGCCTTCCCGTACGAAGGCAAGGAACGACCGATTGGCGAGACCGTGCTCGATTTGATATTTGACGGAAAAGGTTGAAGAGGTTCATGAATCGGGAATAGAGACTACATTGATTAGACAGATGTATCTTCTTTCTCGAAAAAGGGGTCTTTCCAATGGAAAAAGTGAAATCTCAAGTCGAAGGCAACACGTTAGTCGTCGAACGAAGTTTCAACGCACCACGTGAGCTCGTGTTCGAGGCGTTCTCGACACCGGCCCACCTCGAATCCTGGTGGGGGCTGGCCGGATGGAAGACAGAGATTCGAACGTTCGAGTTCGAACCTGGGGGCACGTGGCATTACAAAATGACATGTGTCGACAAAGAGCAAGGCGACTATTACGGCATGGAATCATGGGGCAAATCGATGTTCCTCGAGATCGACCCGCATCGTAAAATCGTCTATACGGACGCCTTCTCGGACGCGGACGGCCACGTCAATCCTGAACTTCCCGTCATGACGATCACGAACGAGTTTGTCGACATCCCGAACGGTACGCTGTTCATCAGCCGCTCCGAATTCACGGACGCCGAGTCGCTCCAACAAGTCGTGGACATGGGAGCCGTCGAAGGTTTTGCCTCGCAGCTCGAACGTCTCGACGCCATCGTATCCAGATAGCAGCAAGCACCGCTCCTCGACTGAGACGCGGTGCTTTTTCGAATTCCTCATCGCTCTAATTGTTCGAATAGTCGATTGAGTTGAGGTGCATCAATCGCCTCAAACGCATCCCCTACACTGATTTCGGTCGAACAATAGCCGTCATGGAGTACGAGATAGCCCGTGATGCCGATTCCGGTCGCGTCTTGAACGGATTGAATCCGTGCCGCGACTTCCTCCACGTCTCCTTCAAGATGGAGGTGGAACATATTCGTCACCGGGACGTCCGGTGTCGTCCACACCCCGTCGAGCGCATTGAAGCGATGTGCTAGAGCTTTGGCTTGTTCGTAGTACGTCCCCATCTTGTCTTTCCGCAGCTCATAGTAATAGTCGGCCGAGATGATGTACGGATATAGTCCAATCAAATCGCCGCCGTACCGACGTTTCCATACTCTCGCCTCGGCACAGAACAGTTTCGGTCCCGCTAAGATGGCACCGGCGATTCCGCCGATGCCTTTATAGAATGAGACGTAGACGCTATCGAACAACGCACATATTTCCTCCGCTGTCTTCTCATAATATGGGAGCATCTCGAGGAGGCGTGCTCCGTCAAGATGCAACCGAATCCCCCGCTCCCGGCAATACTGACTGATTGTCTCAAGCTCGGTGAACGGCGGCAAATAGCCCCCGAGTTCCCGTTGCGGCAACTCGATCAACAGGCAAGCGACGTCCGGTAACGCCTTCACTTCGTCGAGCGTCATCAACCGCTTGTCGTCTCCAAGCAAAATCGGTTCGAGGTGATGCAACTCCTTCAACCCGTCCTGTTCGTGAATCTCCAAGTGACAGAGCAGATGATAGGCGACGCTTCGATTTTCGGTCTCGTCTGCCCAAATCCGTAACGCAATCTGCTGCGCCATCGTGCCGCTCGGAAAGAAAATCGCATCCTCCATGCCGAGTTCTTGTGCCAGCTTTTGCTCGAAGCGCGCGATGACCTCACCCGTCCCGTAATGGTCGCTCGCCTGATTCGGGTCGACCTCGGCGAACGCCTGTTGCAACACGCCGACGGTTCGTTTCCCGTGGCCGCTCAGTTGATGTGACGTCTGTTGATACGATGTGCGTAAATCCATGTCATCCCCTCCACAAGAAGCCCCCTGTCTACAGACAGGAGGCCATCAGTTAGTCGCGCATACGGACGATTAATTTGCCGCGCGCTTTGCGTGTTTGTAGCTGTTCCAAGCCATCTTTTAACCGTTCAAACGGCAAGACGTCCGTGACGAGGTCGTTCAACTCGCCCGCCTCGAGCAGCTTCATCATCTCTTCGGCCATATACGACAAGTTACGGATGGCCCGCTCGTTCTCACTCGCATGGGCCGCACCGAGGGCGACTTCATGAATCGACGGCGACAACGTGAACCCTTTCATGTTCGACATGTCAGGTGGACCGGCGATATAAGCGAGCTGTCCACTGAATGCGAGCCGGTCGAGGTCGGCCGTCGCCACATCGCGTCCGACCGTGTTCAAAATCAAGTCGACCCCACGGCCGTCTGTCTCTTCCATGATTTTCTCCGTCACGTCCTCGACGTTGTAGTCGATGGCGACATCGGCACCGAGAGATGTGACCCAGTCAAAGTTTTCCGGCGATGCGGTCGTGAACACTTTAAGCCCAAGTTTTTTGGCGAGTTGAATTGCGTAACCACCGACCCCGCCCGCTCCGGCGTGGACGAGAATCGTCTCTTTGTCGCGCGTGTTCAACTTCTGCATGATAGCCTCATACGCTGTCATGCCGGCACAGAGGATGGCCGCAGCGGCCTCGTCGCTCACTTCCGGCGGAACGACGGCGCAAGCACGCGCATCGACCACCGCATACTCGGCGAAGCCGCCGTTGTTTCCAAGGCTCGTATGGACGGCGACACGTGAACCGGTAATGATATTGGCGATGCTCGAACCGACTTCGACGACTTCCCCGACGAGGTCGACGCCGAGAATGTGTGGGTACGACCAGTTCGGGTTGCCGTTCGTGCCGACTTTATAGTCGACCGGGTTCAACGCGACCGCTTCGACTTTGATGAGCAGTTCGCCCGCATCTGGTGTCGGCCGCTCCACCTCACCGATGTATAGATGTTCTAATCCAGGTTGATCAAGTAGCCAAGCCTTCATGCTCAATACGCTCCTTCCGAATACGTCAGTTCATAGGAATGCGAGTAGATTTCGACGAGGTTGCCGAACGGGTCTTCACAATACACCATCCGGTACGGTTTATCGCCCGGGTAATATTCCCGGATTGGCATCCGTTGTTTCCCGCCATGGGCGACGATTTTCTCAACGAGCCCTTCGATGTCCGGGTCTTGAACACAATAGTGGAAAATACCCGTCTTCCAAAACTCGAAATTATTCTCCGGCAACTCATTGTTCGGGAACTCGAACAGCTCGATGCCAATCTTATCACCCGTCGACATGTGGGCGATTCTGAAGCTGCCCCAGCCCGGTCCGAATACGTCCGAGCACATGACACCGATCGGCGAGTCGTCCTCGACGACGTCCGATGGTTGCATGATGGTGTACCAGCCCATCACGTCCTCATAAAATTTAACTGCTTCGGTCACACTCGGGACCGATAGCCCGATATGTGAGAATGTACGTGGATATGTCACTGTCATCCGCTCCTTTTTGTTTGCTCAATTTGATGGATAACGATACGATACCTTCATCGAAGCAATAAAAAAAGTACGCACATTCAAGTAACTACCCGAAAGCGAGGCGAATTGAACATGACGACCCCGTTCCCCGTCAATAAGGCGCTCGACATCATCGGCGGTAAATGGCGGCCTCAAGTGTACTGTACGCTCGAGAACGGCCCGCGCCGCTTCTCGGAGATTCAGCGCGCCATCCCTGACGTCAGCCGTAAAGTGTTGACCGACCAACTCCGTGAACTCGAACAACTCGGCATGGTCCGCCGCATCGACTACTCGACCGAGAAACAGCTTCACGTCGAATACTCGCTCACCGAAGACGCACTCAGCCTGCAACCGGCGATGAAGGCGCTCTGCTCGTGGGGCGAGACACGAGACGAATAAACCCTCGCCGAATCCGGCGAGGGTTTTGTCATGCTGCGAACAGACTGATGAGGTTTCCATCCGGATCGATGACGATGGCGTAACGTTGCCCCCAGAACGCATCCCACGGTTCCCGATGCGAGGCATAGCCGTGCTCGACGATTGCCTCATAACGCGCATCCAGCTCATTTCGACTGTCACATAAGAAGGCGAGTTCGACCCGGTGCCCCGTCGCCGGTTTCCATTCCCCATACACCGACTCCGCCACTTCGACCGTATCGAAAGCGAGCCGGACACCGCCGTCATCGATTTCGACGTGCGCTTCCCCATCCATCGCTTCCGGGATTGATAGGCCGAGCAAACGGTAAAAATCGAGCGCCCGTTTCATGTCTTCGACGACGATGCCAATCATATCTAGCTTGATTCCCATGTGATCACCTCATTTTCCAAGTTGGTGGTGCTATGATGAGTGTAGCACTACATCCTGCTCGTGAAACGAGGAAATTCAAATGACCCATCAATTCGCTGTCCTGACCCAGCCACAGGCGGAAACGATCGCCTACACGTGGCATTACGAAGGCGATTATGCGTTTTACAATATGGAGGCCGATCAGGACGATTTGGCCGAATTTTTAGACGCCGAACAGCGCGGACAGTCGGTGTTCGCCATCACCTCAGACGAGGAATTGGTCGGCTTCGTGAGCGTCGCGCAAGCGGATGCCGAGACGGTCGATATCGGGCTCGGCATGAAGCCCGATTTGACCGGGAACGGGAGCGGACGGACGTTCGTCACATCGATTCTCGACTTCGTCAAAACGACGTACTCACCTCATCGCATCACCTTGTCCGTCGCCGCCTTCAACGTGCGGGCAATCCGTGTCTATGAGTCGTGCGGGTTCACGCAGACCGGTTCGTTCCAACAAGCGACAAACGGGAGCACGTTCACTTTCATCCAAATGGAACGTCAAGAAAGTCCTCAGAACCAACCGTTCTGAGGACTTTTCCTATGTGAGCTGCTTCTTTTGGATGTATGACAAGCCGAGCGCCGCAATCAAAATTGTGCCTTTGACGATGTCTTGTGCGTAATATGGCACGTCCCACATTGTCAGTCCGTTCAGCAAAATCCCAATCAAGATGGCACCGATCAACGTACCGACGACGTTCGGTCGCCCGGTCCCGAAGACGGCGTAGCCGATATAGGCGGCCGCGACCGCGTCCATGAGGAGCGGTGCTCCGGCCGATACTTGTCCCGTGCCGATGCGTGACGCCAAAATGATGCCGCCGATGGCTGCGAACAGACCACTCAACACATACGCGTACAGTTTGATCCGCGTGACGGCGATACCGGAGCGGCGAGCCGCCTCGACGTTCGAGCCGACGTAATAAAACTCGCGTCCCGTCTTCGAATACGTCAAAAATAGATGGGCTCCGGCGAAGAAGAGAATCATCAAGATGGCGACGAACGGGACAGGACCGATCGAACCTTGGCCGATGAAAAGGAACGACGGGATAAAACGTCCCGGTGCCGTTCCCCCTTCAATTGGCATGTTGTCATAAATCGAGAATCCTTTCGTATACGTCAATTGGACCCCGTTGATGACGTACATGATGGCGAGCGTCGCGAGCAAATCCGGCAACCGGAACTTGATCGTCACGAGCGCGTTCAACAGCCCGACGAGCACGCCGAGGGCAATCGGGACGAGAAGAGCGACGAGCAGTTCTTGGCTATGTAACACGAGGCTCGAAGCCGCCCCAATCGTTGCGAGGCTCGCCGTCGAGCCGACCGACAAGTCGAACCCGCCGACGATGAGCGAGAACGTGACCCCGAGGGCGAGCAAGGAAACGATTGATACGGACTTGATGATGTCGCTGAAGTTCGCATACGTCAAAAACTGGTCGTTCGTCACACCGAAGACGGCGATGAGTGCGAGAATCGCGAACAACGTCCCGTATTGACCGATGCCGCTGAAGCGTTTCGTGCGTTGTTTGATGACGAGTTGGGCCATGTTAGACGCCTCCTTTCTGTTGCCAACGGCCACGGTCGAGCCAAAGCGTCCGGTTGGCGATCAATTCTAGTTCATGCGGTTCACTCGAGGTGAAGATGACCGTCTTCCCGTCTTTGGCGAGACGGGTGACGAGTTCATAAATATCCCGTTTCGCCGTCACGTCGACGCCTTTCGTCGGTTCGTCGAGCAGATAGACGTCCCGGTCCTCGAGGAGCCATTTGCTGAGGACGACTTTTTGTTGATTCCCCCCGCTCAGCTCTCGGACCGGTTGCCCGACCTGGTCGTATTTCACGCGCAGCGAGGCCAAGATGCGCGTGACCGCGTTCGCCTTCCCTTCAATCGCGAGGACGTTCCGTTCAATCGAATCGTCGAGGAAAAGCCCCTGTTTCCGGCGTTCTTCCGGTACGAGGGCGAATCCGGACCGGACCGCCTGACGCGGTTCGCGAATCTTGATTGGTTTCCCGTCCAACGTCACTTGCTGTTCGACACCGGAGAGACCAAATAGTGCCTCGATCAACTCCGTCTTCCCGCTCCCGGTGACACCGCCGATGCCGACGACTTCGCCTTTATACGCCGTGAACGACAGCCTCGTCCCGAACGTCGGTAACGTGAGCTCCGCCTGAATCCGGGTCTCGGTTTTAGGAACGGCTTTCTCTACCGCTTCTGCCATGTCGGATCCGCTCAAATACGTATGGATATCCGGTTCTGACAACGTCTGAAACGGCCCTTCGTAAGCGATGCGCCCATCCCGGAGGAACGTCGTCGTCGTGGTGACGCGCGACAGTTCGTCTGACCGGTGCGTGATGAGAAGAATGCCGACGCCTTCTTCTGCGAGCGACTGTAGTAACGTGAGCAGTGCCGCCGCATCATCCGTCGACAAGGCGGCCGTCGGTTCGTCGAGCAAGAGGTAGGCCGCATCACTCGCGAGTGCCCGCGCAATCAAGACACGTTGTTTGACGCTGAGCGGGAAACGGCCGACCGGTTCGGTCACGTCAATCTCTAGCCCGACGCGTTCCAAGTAAGTAGCCGCTCGCTGTTTTAGCTCACGAGGCCGAATCCGTTCGACCCCCTGCCACGGCACGACGTTCTCATAAATCGGTAAATCGAGATAGAGGGCGTCATCGACTTCTTGCGACACCGTGATGACCCCGCGGCGAATCGCCTCGGCCGGTGTGAGTGTGACCGCCGTCTCGTCGAGCTCGACCGTCCCGGATGTCGGGATGATGGCGCCACTCAACAGCTTCACGAGCGTGCTCTTTCCGGCCCCGTTCAATCCGAGCAAGCCATGAATCTCGCCACGGCGGAGCGTGAAGCTGACATCGTCGAGCACGGTGACATCGCCATATCGTTTCGTGACACGTTCGAGCCGTAACATCAGTCCGTCCCTTTCATCCAGTCCGACCAGGCCGCGTCTGAAGCGCCCCAGTTCGGGACGTATTGGCCGAGGTCGTCCATCGTCACTTTCTCGTCCGGCAAGACGTCACGATCGACGAGATACGGATCGACCGAATGAATCGACGGCGTCTCTTCACCCGCTAGTTTTTGATACGCGTAACGGACTTGGATTCGTCCGATTTCAGCCGGGTCGGTCGCCGCCGTCACTTTCCACGGGCTGCCGTCCTCTTGCATGAGTTGCAGGTCTTCGTCACTCAAATCGATGCCATAGACGGCGATCTCATCGCGTCCGGCTTGTTTGATGGCACGGCTCGCTCCTTTGGCGAACTCGTCCCACATCGCGAATACGGCATCAATCTCGCCTTCCGGATACTTCTTCAAAATCGCTTCCATCTGACTCTGTGTATCGAGCGCCGTATTGTTCGTCGCCGAACCGAACTTGGCGACTTCCGTGATGCCTGGGTAGCGTTTTAAGAATGCATCATAAATCGTGTGGCGTCGTTCCATCGGCGTGAATCCCCCGACCCAAATCGTGACGATTTTGCCTTCGCCGTCTAAATCTTCGGCGAGTGCCTTGAGCGAACGCCAGGCGAGCGAATAGTCGTCCTGGTCGATGACGGTCACCCCTTCGTTCGTCAAATCGTTGTCGAACGCGACGACTTTGATGCCTTTGTCGAGCGCGCGTTGGACGGGTTCTTTCAATGCATCGGCGCGGCCATGGTCAATCAAGATGACGTCGACCCCTTGTGTCGTCGCCGTATCGACGTAGCTTGCCATCTTCGACAGGTCGTTGTCGGCGTTATACACTTTCACGTTGCCGCCGAACGATTCGACTTGTTCCGTCACCCCGTTAATATACTGCGACGAGAACGTCCCGATCGACATCTGCATGATGAGGGCGACGTCGATCTCTTTCGGCAACGTCCCGTTCGAGACCGAGACGGGTTTCGTCTCTGCCGTCTTCTCGGCCGGCTTCGATGGAGCCGCTTGCTCGTTCGTGCAACCGACGAGCGCCAAGACGAATGTGAATAACAAAATCAATAGTTTTTTAGACATGAATCGTTCCCCCTACATGGTGTGTGATGGCGGCCTCTGTCGGTGCGAACACACCCGCCTCGGTGATAAGTCCGGTGATGAGGTCGGGCGTCGTGACGTCGAACGCCGGATTGAAGACGGTGATGCCGACGGGCGCCGTCGGGTGACCACCGATATGTGTGACTTCTGACGGGTTGCGCTCCTCGATTTCAATCGTGTCGTCCGCCGTCAAATCGAACGTCGAATGCGGCGCCGCGACGTAGAACGGAATGCCGTAATGCTTGGCGAGGATGGCGAGCTGCAACGTCCCAATCTTATTGGCGACGTGACCCGTCCGTGTGATGCGGTCGGCTCCGACGATGATGGCGTTGACTCGTTTCGATTGAATCGTCCAAGCCGCCATATTGTCCGTGATGAGCGTCACGTCGATATCGGCCCGATCGAGCTCCCAGACGGTGAGGCGTGCCCCTTGCAGGAGCGGTCGCGTCTCACAGGCGAAGACGTTGAAGGATACGCCGCGTTCTTTTCCGACATAAAACGGTGCGAGCGCCGTGCCATAACGCGATGTCGCGATGGCACCGGCGTTGCAGATCGTCAACACGTTCCCCCCGGCCGGCAACACCGTCAGTGCATGCTCGCCGATGGCCCGATACGTATCGATGTCCCGGTCGTACAACGCGATGGCGCGGCGTTTGATTTCCTCGGCAATCGCCTCAAAGTCGTCCCCGACATTCAAATCAAGGAGCGACTCGATTACGTTTTGCAGATTGACCGCCGTCGGCCGGGTCGCGATCAAGCGGCGTCCGACGAGGTCGAGCCGACGCGTGAAGTCCGGATCGTCAACTAACCGTCCCGCCTGTTTGGCGAGGACAAACGCCCCGAAATAAGCGATGGCCGGGGCGCCACGGACTTGGAGCGTCTCGATGGCATGTTCGGCTTGTTCAAGCGTCTCGATCGTCACGTAACGCTCTTCATGCGGTAACAACGTCTGATCCAATACGATGAGTTCGTCCGTTTGCGAATTAAAGCGGATGTTTTGGACCGTCATATACGCACCCCCGACAAAAGCGTCACCAAGTCGTCAATCGATTCGACGCTGTGGCGTTCTTTAATGAGCGCCGTCCCGAGGGCGAGCGCGTCACGTTTTCGTTCGAGCCGCGTCGCTTCCGGCAACGTCTCGAGATCGGCGACACCGGCGAGTCCGACGGTACGACGAATGAGCTCGCAACCGGCGTAGCCGATCGTGTCACTGAAGATTGTCCGCAACAATTCGTCGACAAAACCAATCGTGTTGAACGGCTCGACAGCGCGCTCAAAGTTGGCCCGGAACGTCTTCTCAAACGTCTCCCATACCGTCAAGACGTCTGTGAAACGCTCGAAGCGCTTGAGCGGGTCATGGAACGTCGACAACGTTAAATGGGCGATGATTTGGCCTAGATCGAAGCCAAACGGTCCGTAAAATGCAAATTCTGGATCGATGATCTTCGTTTCTTGTTGGGTCGCGAAGATGCTACCTGTATGTAGGTCTCCATGCAGGAGTGCCTCATGTTTCGTGACAAAACCGACTTTCAGTTTCGTCACCTCGACCTTGAGCGCTTGGTCTTGCCAAAGGCGTTCGACATCTTCTCGAAGCGCCACCTCGATGTTGTTCGACTCCGCGTCTTTGAACGGGTCGGTGAAGATGAGCTTCTCGGTGATGTCACACAGTTCTGGATTGTAATAGTCACGTTCAATCCGCTTCTTCGTGATTGGTCCTGCCGCGTAATCCGACGTCGCGAACAGCGTCTCGCCTAAAAACTCACCGACATGACGGGCGAGTTCAGGATACGTTTTCCCTTCCAAATAGCCTGTCCGAACAATCTCAAAATCTGACAGGTCCTCTAAAATCGTGTAGGCGAGCGTGCGGTCACTGCCAAGCACGACTGGCACGAAACGAGGGACGACGTTGGCGAATTCGCGCAACGCCAACTGCTCGATCCACGCCCGTTCAAGTGTGAGCGGCCAACTTTCGCCGACGACTTTCGCATACGGGAGCGCCTGTTTGACGATGAGACTCGTTTCGCCTTGTCGTATGCGGAAAACGAGGTTCAAATTGCCGTCTCCAATCTCCTCGCAATGCGTGATGCCTCCGTCTTCGATTAACCCCAACGTTTTCACATGCTCGACGACGGTCTGTTCTGTAAATGGTTGATATGACATGATGTTTTCCCCTTCCTGTACGTTGCCCACAAAAAAAGCCCCTTTCTCCGCGAGAAAGAGGCACAGCCAAACTGGTTGTTCCTCTCATCTGTCAGACATACGTCTGGTGGATGTAGCACCGTGCCTAGTGGTCGGTTGCTGCGGCGTCATCGGGCCAATTCCCTCTGCCAACTCGCGATAAGAGTGTGTTATTCGATTCGGTGAACTTATGTGATGAATATTACGGACTTGATGTCATAATTGTCAACGTCATTTTTTCCATGCAAACCCATCTTTTTTTGTGCATATATAGAAACAACTTCCCGAAATAATTTTTTTGGAAAAAAAGGAATTGACGACGTGACGATTCTGTGCAAAAATTCAATTAAATTTCACAACTTCAAATCACATTCTTATCAAGAGCAGACGGAGGGACGAGCCCGATGATGTCGCAGCAACCGACCAGAGATGGCACGGTGCTAATTCTTGCAGCGAAAGCTGAGAGATAAGAGTTCATTTTTTATGATGACCTCTTGCCTCGGCATGGGGTTATTTTTTGTTTGCCTGGAAGGAGGAACCATATGAGTATCATTGTCACATATGAAATCAAACGGACGGACGCGGTCGCGACCGTCGCCGACAAAATCGCCCTCGAGCTGACCGTCGGCACATGGACGGAGCTGCCTCATCTAGAGCAAGAGCAGTTACAGGCGTACCGAGGGGAGGTCGTGTCGACCACACATACGGGGGCGACGAGCCGCTTCACTATCCGCTATCCGTTACATAACGTCAGCCCTGAATTTTCATCTATCTTGACGACGACGTTCGGGAAACTGTCTCTCGACGATTCGATTCGGTTAATCGATTTGACGTTACCCGAGACGTTCGCCTCTCATTTCAAAGGCGCCAAGTTCGGCGTCGACGGGGTTCGCGAGTTGCTCGGTGTCCATGATCGTCCGCTCGTCATGAGCATCTTCAAAGGCGTCATCGGCCGTGACCTCGCGTTTCTTGAGCAGCAACTCCGCGATCAGTTCGCCGGTGGCATCGATATCGTCAAAGACGACGAGATTTTATACGACAACCCGCTTACTCCGTCGCTCGAACGGGCCCGGATTGGAGCGGACGTCATTCAAGCCCACTTCGAGGCAACTGGGAAACGTGTTCTCTACGCCATCACGCTGAGCGGCCCTGTGTTCGGTCTGCGTGACCAGGCGCTCCGGCTGATCGATGCCGGTGCGACGGCGCTCCTGTTCAACGTCTATACGTACGGTCTTGACGCACTGCGCGAACTTGCGAACGACCCAGACATCCGCGTGCCGATTTTGGCCCACCCGGCCTTTGCCGGCGCCTTGACCGGGTCAATTAGTCATTCGCTCTTACTCGGTAAACTCCCACGTCTCGCCGGGGCCGATTTGACGCTCTTCCCGTCACCGTACGGCTCACTCGCGACACCGCGGGACGAGGCGTTCGCGATTCGTGATTTGAGCGCCGAACCGCATTGGTCGAAACCGATTTTACCGGTCCCGTCAGCCGGGATTCATCCAGGACTCGTCGCCGATATCATCCGTGATTTCGGGACCGATGTCGTCATCAACGCCGGCGGCGGCATTCACGGACACCCGGATGGCGCAGCCGCCGGGGCCCGTGCGTTCCGACAAGCCATTGCTAATGTTCTCGGCCTAACCGATGGACAGACGGACGAGCTCGATACCGCGTTAAAGGCGTGGGCGTCACGATGACGGTCCATATCCTGTGCGACTTCGACGGGACGATCACGGCGGAAGACAATATTATCGCGCTGATGAAGGCGTTCGCCCCGCCCGCTTGGGTCGAGTTGAAAGATGCGGTCCTCGAACAACGGATCTCGATTCGCTCCGGCGTCGGTCAAATGTTTCAACTATTGCCGAGCGCAGATGCCCCGGCTTACCGTGATTATTTGTTGAAGCGGATCACGCTCCGTCAAGGGTTCTCGTCATTTTTAGAACAAGTTCGGGCCCACGGCTGGAAGTTTGACGTCGTCAGCGGCGGGATGGACTTTTTCGTCCATCCAATTTTGGAAAGCTACGTCGCTCCCGAGCACATCTACTGTAACGTCGCCGACTTCTCTGATGAGACGGTAGGTGTGACGTGGCCGCACGCTTGCGACGAGCACTGTACGAACGATTGCGGCTGTTGCAAGCCGACGCTCGCTCGTCGCCTTGTCGATCCCGCCAATCGCTTGATCGTCATCGGCGACTCGGTGACCGATTTCGAGGTCGCGAAGCGTGCCGACTTTGTCTATGCCCGAGGTCAACTCATCACGCTCTGTGAGTCGGCAGGCATCCGTTACGCCCCGTTCGAGACGTTCGACGACATCACCCATCATTTGAAGGAGGTGTCCGTATGAATCTTGCGGCACGTTGGCTCGAACTGGCCGACATTAAAGACGAACTCGCCGCCCGCGACTGGTTCCCCGGAACGAGTGGGAATTTGGCGATTCGCGTGTCCGATGACCCGCTCGAATTTCTCGTCACGGCGAGTGGACGCGATAAACGGAAACGAACGCCGGACGACTTTGTTCACGTCGACGCGGCCGGACGCTTGATTGGAGAACAAACGGGAAAACCATCCGCCGAGACGCTACTTCACGTCGAAGTGTTCAATCGGACGGACGCGACATGTTCGCTCCACGTCCATACGGTCGACAATAACGTCATCTCCGAGCTACATGCCGCTACCGGCGAAGTCGTCTTCACCGGCCAAGAGATTATCAAGGCGCTCGGCTACTGGGACGAGGATGCGGTCGTCCGCGTACCGATTATCGAGAACCATGCGGACATTCCGACGCTCGCGGCCGCCTTCGCCCCTCATATCCAGGCAAACGCCGGCGCCGTCCTCATCCGCAATCACGGCATCACCGTCTGGGGCGAGACCCCGGCCGCGGCCAAACGCTATTTAGAGGCTTACGAGTTCTTGTTCAGCTATACGTTAAAACTACGCGCCCTAGGCGTCCATTCATAAGGAGGAACCAACCATGGCAACTGTCTATTTCCAACAAACCGAAGAACGTTACGTCAATCAAACTGAAGTGAGTGCCTTTTTAGAGTCGCGCGGTATTTTGTACGAGCAGTGGGACATCACGAAGCTCCCGGAAAACCTGCAAGAGAACTATCAGTTGACGGACGAGGACAAACAAGCAATCTTGTCGACGTTCCGTGACGAGATTCGCGACGTATCGGAGCGCCGCGGCTACGAGACGGCAGACGTCATCTCGTTGTCGGAGGCGACGCCGAACTTGGACGAACTGCTCGTCAACTTCCAAAAAGAGCACCACCATACGGACGACGAGGTCCGCTTCATCGTCAGTGGCCACGGCATCTTCGCCATCGACGACGCCGAGCGTGGCTATTTCAATATCGAACTCAACCCGGGCGACCTCATTTCGGTCCCGGTGAACACACGTCACTATTTCACACTCCAGGACGATCGTAAAGTCGTCGCCGTCCGCATCTTTGTGACGACGGAGGGCTGGGTGCCGATTTACGAGAAACAGGACGTGACAGCATGAAAAATGGTCTCTCGCCTTTGTGCGAGAGACCATTTTTTTAATGTTTGACGGCGGCTGTCGGTTTTGAAGAGAACCAACCCCATACCGCGATGCCGACCATGACCGACCAGAAGAACAATGTCCATGCCGTCGAGTGAACGAATCCGTCCGGAAGACCCATGAATTCGAACGGTGTGCCGGCAATCAATTTCTTGAAGCCAGGGTGTTCAAGGACGAGCACCGTCAACTTCACACCGACCCAGCCGACGATGATGAAAGCAGCTGTCTCAAGTGATGGGCGTTGATGTAACAACTTGACGAAAATACGCGCAGCGAAACGCATCAAGATGACCCCGATGAGTCCACCAGTCAAGACGACGAAGAACTGACCTGAGTCGATGCCGCCGATCTCACCGAGACCGAGTGGCGGCAAGCTGACCGCGAGCGCGACCGCTGCGAGAATCGAATCGACCGCGAAGGCAATATCGGCGAACTCGACTTTAGCAACCGTCCACCAGAACTCTTTCTTCGTGACCGGCTTCTCCGTGATGGCCGTCTCTTCTTTCGCCTCAGCGGCGAGGTCTTGTTTCGGCTCCATCTTACGGGCCTTATAGGTCATATACAGATGTCGTGCACTCATTCCGATCAAGTAAAGCGCACCGAGCGCCTGAACTTGCCAGACGTTAATCAAGAATGAGATCAAGAACAAAGCGATGAAGCGGAAAACGAACGCTCCAAGTAATCCGTAAAATAGTGCCTTCTTCTGCTCTGTCCGCGGTAAGTGCTTGACCATGACCGCCAAGACGAGCGCGTTGTCTGCAGAAAGTAGCCCTTCAAGACCGACGAGTACGACGATAATCCAGGCGTACTGCAGGATTAACTGCCAATCCATTAAAACATCCCCTTTTTCTGTTGTGTTCCTTCATATTTAATAGTGATCTATTTTTTAAGTTCACAGGAACATTTTATTCCCCATTTAGATTGAAATCAATCTTCTTTTCTTCAATTGCTGAAGTTTTTTTATTTGTGAGCACGTTCAAAGCACGTTCAAAGAGCAAAATGGTACCCGGTCGATGTACATTTCGTGATAAAATCCTAACAAGAACGAGTGGCAGTCATTTGCCCTCTCAAAAAAGGAGAATCCGATTATGTCTACAAGCCATGTCGCTTTACCTACTAAAGCAGAACGACATAAATTATTCGGTTCGGTCCCGCCGATCAAAGGCACGAAGCCAACTGAAAAAGATAAAATGGTCGATTTACAAAACACACCAAAAAACTTCTTGTTCGCGCTCGACAGCGTCGGTATCTCAAACGTCAAACATCCGGTCAACATCGAGACGCCAGACGGCATTCAAGCGACGGTCGCCACGTTCGAGTTGACGACATCGCTCGTCCAAGACCGTAAAGGCATCAACATGTCGCGTCTGACAGAACAGCTCGACGCGTACCACACACAAGGCTGGACGTTATCGAACCGCTCGCTCATCGAGTTCGCGCAAGAACTCGCTGAACGCATGGAACAGACGGAAGGTCAATTGACGGTCCGTTACCCATGGTTCTTTAGCCGCAAAGCCCCGGCCACAGGTCTCAGCGGTCTTATGAACGCGGACGTCATGCACAACGTGACGTATAACTTAGAGACTGGTATGGCGAGCGTGACGGTCGGTCTCGTCATCAACGTGACGACGCTCTGCCCATGCTCGAAAGAAATCAGCGAGTACAGCGCCCACAACCAACGCGGCTACATCACGATTGAAGCCGGTCTCGATGAAGCATCGCTCGACGGTTTCGACTGGCGTCTCGCACTTCTTGAGGCGGCCGAGTCGAACGCATCGGCCCCGCTTCACCCTGTCCTCAAACGTCCGGACGAGAAACGTGCGACAGAAATTGCGTACGAGAACCCGCGTTTCGTTGAAGACATGGTCCGCTTAATCGCGGCTGACTTGTACGAAATGAAACAAGTCGTCAATTTCTTCGTCGAATGCCGCAACGAAGAGTCGATTCACCAACACGATGCGATCGCCTCGATCACATTTGATAAGCGCGATAACTAAAAACGAGTGAAGCCTGTGCGGGCTTCACTCGTTTTTCTATACACTTTGGACGAGTCGAATCGTCAACATCATGACGATGACGATGATCCAGACGGCCCAGACGAGCCGCCACTTGTCCCCATCGACTCGTTTGACGAACGTGTAGACGGTCAAGTAGAGCGCGATCAACAGCGGGATGACGACCCATGGATTGTCGAGCATTACGCTTCGATATCGCCGTCCCAAGCGAGCATACCGCCCTCGACGTTGACGACCTTGTAGCCTTCCGACTCCAAGTAGTCACCTGCCGTCTGACTGCGGCCGCCTGAGCGGCAGATAATGTAATAGACGTTGTCTTTCGCGAGCTTGTCCGTGACGCCAGGGAATTCAGACAGCGGATAGAGCGGTACGTGCGGAATGTGGCCCGCATCGTACTCGTCTTGTTCGCGGACGTCGATGATGTGGAGTGATTCGCCGTTCTCAAGTTTTTCACGTAATTCGGTTGCATGGATACTTTGCATAGTGGTTCCTCCTCTATATATTATCCCTTACTAGTTTACCTCAGTTTTCAATTAGAGAAACTCCAATTGATTGACGTGTTTTCATCACAATCTCGGCTTTCTTTCCCCCCATTCCTCAAATCATTTACAATGGTCGAACAAAAAAGCATCCTCCGCTCAGGAAGGATGCTTTTGACTTACGCTTCGTTGCGCTCGTCGATCGCTTGTGCCGCTGTGATGAGCGTCAATTTATAGACGTCCTCTTCGTTACAGCCACGCGACAAGTCGTTGACTGGCTTGTTGAGACCTTGAAGGATCGGTCCGATTGCTTCGAATCCGCCGAAACGTTGAACCATCTTATAGCCGATGTTTCCGGCTTCGAGGCTTGGGAAGACGAAGACGTTCGCATTTCCGGCTACTTCAGAGCCTGGTGCTTTCTTCGCCGCCACGCTCGGGACGAACGCCGCATCGAATTGAAGTTCGCCGTCAATCGGAAGGTTCGGTGCCTTCTCTTTGGCGAGACGTGTCGCTTCGATGACTTTTTCTGTCTCTGGTGATTTCGCTGAGCCTTTTGTCGAGAAGCTGAGAAGCGCCACTTGCGGCTCGATGCCGAACGTCTTCGCTGTCAATGCTGACAAATAGGCGTTCTCGGCGAGGTCAGCCGCGTCTGGTGCGATGTTGATCGCGCAGTCCGAGAAGACGTACTGCTCGTCGTCACGTACCATGATGAAGACACCTGACGTCTTTTTGATGCCTGTTTGCATCTTGATGATTTGAAGGGCCGGACGGACCGTATCGGCAGTCGCATGCATCGCACCTGAGACGAGACCTTCTGCTTTCCCTGTGTGGACGAGCATCGTACCGAAGTAGTTCACGTCTGACGACAACAATTCACGTGCCTGTTCCGGTGTCGCTTTGCCTTTACGGCGCTCAACGAACGACTCGACGAGTGTATCGATGTCTTCATACGTCGCTGGGTCGTATTGCGTCAAACCTGAGATGTCAAAGCCGTGCTTCGTAGCGACCGCCTCAATCTCCACTTTTGGTCCGATGACGATCGGTTCGACCATGCCATCATTCTTCAAACGAACAGCGGCACCGAGGACGCGCTCATCGATTCCTTCTGGGAAGACGATGGTCGGGCGAATCGGGCTGACTTTTTGTTTCAACGTGTCAAATAGTTTCATAGTGAATGAACTCCTTTTCGATTAGAAGAAATCGGATTTTTTCTCTCTCGGACGCTCTCGTCCATATGCGAGTTTTATTATACACAGTACGTTTTTTAAAATAAACTATTCTGCCCAATTCGTCATAAATCGCTTGAAATCAATCATTATATAGATAGAACAGTTTAGACTTATCGACTGGTACAGGCTGTTGTGAAGCCGTTTTCATAAAACCTGCTCTTTACCTCTTTACCCAGCTCGAAGTGTGACTACCCTCACAACAGCGTCAAATTTGCCAGACGGTGATTCGTATATGGTAAAATAGTCAGCGAAGCCTAGTCTCGAAAGGAGTTTTTTTATGTCAGAACGTCCAGCACCAACACCGACAACCGATACGCAACACGCGGCCGCCACGTTAGACGGTTGGTATACGCTCCATGATTTTCGCACAATCGATTGGACTCGTTTAAAAGCAGTCGACCCAACCACCCGTCAAGAGATGATTGACGAGTTCGTCGCCTTCCTCGGCTCACTCGAAGATGTCGAGAGACGCGGTGAAGGAAGCCACGCCTTCTATTCCATTCTTGGCCAAAAGGCGGACGTCGTCTTGATGGTCCTTCGTCCGACGTTCAAAGAGCTCGAACAAGTCGAACTCGCTCTTCGGAAGACGAAACTATACGATTACATGATTCCAAGCTATTCATACGTGTCAGTCATCGAACTCGGCATGTACCGTGGTTCAGGAGACGGTGACCCGTACGAGAATCCTCACATCCGGGCCCGTCTCTATCCGACACTCCCGAAAGCGGCTCACATCTGCTTCTACCCGATGAGCAAGGCTCGTCGCGATGGGGACAACTGGTACTCGTTATCGATGGATGAGCGTAAAGACCTCATGTATCGCCACAGCATGATCGGCCGCAGCTACGCCGGCAAGATTCAACAGTTCATCGGCGGCTCGACCGGTTTTGACGGTTGGGAGTGGGGCGTCACCTTGTTTGCAGAAGACTCGCTCCAGTTCAAGAAGATCGTCTATGAGATGCGTTTTGATGAAGTCAGTGCCAAATATGGCGAATTCGGCGACTTTTATGTCGGGAACATCCTTCCAAAAGAAGAACTGGGCACATTCCTCGGGTAAACGAGGTTTACGTCGTCCGAGCCTCGGGAATCGTTGTTGTAGAAGCAACATATCAATGATCAATGAGGTGAACAACGATGCGCGTGTTCAAGGAATCAAATCGAGACACTGCGAAGCATTTAAATTCGTTCATCGAACGAATGGCACCGACGGCAGAACTAGTCCAACTTCGATTTGAACAGCAATTACAACATACACAGCGAAAGGGTCAGGCAAAAGCCTGACCCTTTCTTCTGTCTTTATTTTATCGTGACCGCCAAGGCGTCCCCAAGGAACGTCGCCAGTTCGAGCATGCCATACTGCCCTGCTTTCGCTTCGGCGTCCGAATTATAGTTCGTGTTCGTGTTGACGTCATACGCGTACACGTTCCCGTCCTCGTCTTCGATGATTTCAATTCCGGCAACGGCAATTTGATTGTTCTTCAGAAACGCCTCTAGCTGCTTGATAATCGGGTCGTCGAAACCGGCGACGATTTCGAACTTCGCCGGCGGCGTCTCGCCGACCGGGCAAAACTGGCCTTCAATCGAGCAGGCGTCGGCCGGGCAGAGTTCGAAGCCGTCTGACGTATCGACTCGTACCGCGTAAACGAACTTGCCCCCGATGAACTCACAGCGTGTGATGAACGGTTTCGGTGCCTCGATATAT
This sequence comes from Exiguobacterium sp. TNDT2, assembly GCF_003331145.1. Classification (GTDB taxonomy): domain Bacteria; phylum Bacillota; class Bacilli; order Exiguobacteriales; family Exiguobacteriaceae; genus Exiguobacterium. The sequence continues at coordinate 166,948 of NZ_QLVE01000002.1, forward strand.
TGTTGGATGAGCGTAATCCCGTCAATCGATTCCTCGAACGTCGGTCCGTTCACGTATGCCTTCAACGCATCGATCGAATGGAACAGTTGGACACCGAGCCCTTTACCGGCCCGGTTGTGTTTCGTGATGAACGGCGTCATCCCGAGCTTCTCGGCCGCCTCGATGATTTGGGCTTTCCCGACGGCCGCAATCGTCTTCGGCACTCGAATTCCCTCTTGGCGGAGCGCCGTATATTGATTGACCTTGCTCACTTCGAGCCGAATCGCCCGTGTCCCATTGAAGACCGTTCGTCCGTTCGCTTCGAGCCAAGCAAGCACCCCTTCCGTCAATTCCGGCGCATAGCGATGCCCTCGCGTGTGTGACGAGGCGCTCATCCGGTTATAAAACACACCTTCCGGCGGCTCTGCCATGAGATCAATCGTCCCTTGGTCAAGATGCCACAGCTCATACGGCAGTGATAATTCCTCGAGTCGTTTCACGAGGTGATCGGTCCATTCGTTGTTTTCATGGAGCACGTGAATTTTAGCCATGTGAATCCCCCTTTTTGATGCCCTTACTGTACCACATCGATATCCGATTATTCCAATGCGCATAATTTATGATGCGTTATTTCTTAATTCATAACGGTTTCATGGTATAATGAACTTAATAATATAGCGAAATGTGATTAATTTCTAAAAGGAAGTGATGTGTTTGAATGGTTCGATTTTAAGTACGGATGTCTTAATTTTGTTGTTCGGGTTGCTCCTTGTCGCCGGCGTGTTGGCCACACGCGTATCGACTCGTTTCGGCTTGCCTGCCTTGATCCTGTTTATGGGTATCGGTATGCTGATGGGCAGCGATATCACCGGTCTGATTTTCTTCGATGATACCGATCTCGCTCAAATGATCGGCGTCGCCGCACTTGTCGTCATTTTGTTCGAAGGTGGATTGCAGACGAAATGGTCGTCGATCCGGAGCGTCCTCGCCCCGTCCGCTTCACTCGCCACAATTGGCGTCTTGTTGACGACCGGACTTATCGCCGTGGCCGTTCGTTTCGTATTTGGCTTCGACTGGATTGAATCTTTCCTATTCGGCGCAATCATCGGTTCAACCGATGCGGCTGCCGTCTTCGCCGCCTTTAAAGGAAAGAATATCTCGCCGAAAGTCGGCGCGACACTCGAAGCCGAGTCCGGCACGAATGACCCGATGGCGATGTTCTTGACGATTCTCGCCCTCGATTTCATGTTAAAACCCGACACGACGATTTGGGACGGTGTTTGGATGTTTACCCTCCAACTCCTCGTCGGGGCGTTCGTCGGTTACATGCTCGGGAACTTGTCCCGACTCATGCTCAACCACTTGCGCCTCGAGTCGAGTGGTTTGCACGCCGTCCTCATGATTTCGATGGCGTTCATGACGTATGGCGTCGCCGCATACTTCGCCGGTAGCGGACTGCTCGCCGTCTATCTCGCCGCGATGATTGTCGGGAATGCGCATACAGCCCACGAAGTGACCATCGTCCAATTCTCAGAGGCACTCGCTTGGATTATGCAAATCATCATGTTCGTCATTCTCGGCCTGCTCGTCTTCCCGAGACAGTTGCTCGACCCGGAGCTCATCTGGAAAGGGTTATTGATTTCGTTCATCCTGATGTTCATCGCCCGGCCGATTGCCGTCTATTTATCGACAATCAAGATGCAGTTTACCCACAAAGAAAAACTGTTTATCTCGTGGGCCGGACTGAAAGGCGCCGTGCCGATTGTCCTCGCTACGTTCCCGCTCATCGCAGGCATCGACAACGCCCAATTGATTTTCAACACCGTCTTCTTCGTCGTCGTGACGAGTGCCTTGATTCAAGGAACGACATTGACACCGCTCGCGGCAAAACTCGATTTGCTCGGACCGGATAAAATTCGATCGCCCTATACGATCGCACTCGTCTCGAGCAAGCAATCGCAACATCAGCTCGTCCCTTACGTGGCGACCGAAGAATCATCAATGATTGGAAAAACGCTCGCCGATATCACCTTGCCACCGAACACGGTCGTGAATGCGATTGTCCGTCAAGACTATCTCATCCCGCCGACGGGCCAGACGAAAATCGAGCCAGGCGACTTGTTATACGTCCTCGCCTCGACGTATCGCCATGACCAACTCGATCGCAAGTTCGGGGAAGACGGGTTAGAGCGCGTCGAATTGTGACTCTCGTTTCTTCAATAAACTGTCACGTCAATTACGTTTATCCTTAGCTAAAAACGGACAGAGTAAAAGTGACAACACTTCTACGCTGTCCGTTTTTTGAAGGGGGAATTTGTATGTTCGATTTGACGCCATTTCGGAAGAATGAGCTCGACCGATTGCGCAAAGATTTGTTCGGCGACGTCTTTGATCGGATGAATCAACTGTTCGACCTAAAAGACGGTTCCACGTCGTTCCTCGACTCCTTCAAACTCGACGTCCGGGACCAGGATGGCCAATACGTCATCGAGGCCGAGATGCCAGGTATCAAAAAAGATAACATTCACATCCGCTACGACAAAGACTATCTCATCCTCTCGGTCGACCAACGTGAAGAGAGGGAAGAAGACAAAGACTACGTCTATCGGGAACGCCGCGTCACATCGATGCAACGTTCACTCTATCTACCGAACGTGAAAGAAGATGCCATCAAAGCGAGACTGTCAGACGGCGTGCTCCACTTGACCGTACCGAAAGCCGATGACGGCTCGAGCGCACGCACCATCGAAATCGAGGAATAAATAAGGATCGTGCCGAGGCACGACCCTTATTTTTTTGCGTTGACCGTCCGCGCCGATGCAATCAACGCGGCCACGTCCTGAACACGTCCCGCGTGGAGCGCCTCGACGATAAAACTACCGACGACGACCCCGTCACAGGCTGCCCCGAGCGTCCGAACCTGATCGGCGCGATGGACACCGAATCCGGCGAGCACCGGTACCGGTGACCGCTCCGTCAACGAACGCAAGTGGTCGAGTAACTCCTCCGGGAACACATCCGTTTTCCCGGTCGTCCCTTTGAGCGTCACCGCATAGACGAATCCTTCCGCCTGATCCAGGATCGTGTCGATGCGAGCCTGACTGCTCGTCAACGTGACGAGCGGTACGACCGCGACCTCGTGACGATCGATGCCGGCGAACAAATCGAGGCTCTCTTCAAACGGCAAATCGGGAATGATGACGCCGCTGACTCCAGACGCTGCCGCTCGCTCGAAGAAGCGCTCGACCCCGAACCGGAACACCGGATTCAAGTACGTCATCAGGACGATCGGGACCGAAAAACGACCCGTTCCTTCTATTAAACGGTCCAACACGTCCGTCAACGTCACACCGTGTTCGAGGGCGCGCATTCCGGCCGCCTCGATGACGGGACCGTCTGCTACCGGATCGGAAAACGGGATACCGAGCTCGATGGCCGTCGCACCCATCGCCTCCAACCGTTCGATCGTCGGGATCAAGCTGTCGAGACCGTCGTCCCCGGCCATAATGTACGGGACGAACGCCGTCCCTTCACTCCGCTGTCGAATCGCTTCATCTAACCGCATCATTGTGTCACCCTTTCTCGAATCGTATGAACATCCTTATCCCCGCGACCAGATAGACAGATGACGAGCACGTCATCCGCGTCCATCGTTTTGGCGAGCGTTTCCGCATAGGCGAGCGCATGCGATGACTCGAGTGCCGGGATGATTCCTTCTTGGCGACTGAGCGTCATGCAGGCCGCGAGTGCGTCTTCGTCCGTTACCGCCGCGTAGCGAACCCGTTCGATGTCTTTTAAGAAGCTGTGCTCTGGTCCGACGCCCGGATAATCGAGCCCGGCCGAGATCGAGTGCGCTTCCTGGATTTGTCCGGCCGCGTCTTGCAAGACGTACATGAGCGACCCGTGGAGCACCCCGACCTCACCTTTCGTGAGCGTCGCCGCATGCTTGTCCGTATCGACGCCACTCCCTGCTGCCTCGACACCGTATAAGGCGACTGTTTCGTCATTCAAGAACGGATAGAACATACCCATCGCATTGCTGCCGCCACCGACACAGGCGACGACCGCATCAGGGAGACGACCTGTCTTCTCAAGCACTTGGCGACGCGTCTCCGTCCCGATGACGCTTTGGAAATCGCGGACCATCGTCGGGAACGGGTGCGGTCCAAGCACCGACCCCATCACATAATGCGTGTCATCGACATGTTTGACCCAGTAACGGAGTGCCTCGTTGACGGCATCTTTCAATGTCCGGCTCCCTGACTTGACGGGAACGACGGTCGCACCGAGCAGTTCCATTCGAAACACGTTCAATTCTTGACGTTCGACGTCGACCTCCCCCATGAAAATCGTACATTCGAGATTGAGGAGCGCACATACCGTCGCCGTGGCGACACCGTGCTGTCCGGCCCCTGTTTCGGCGACGACTTTTCGTTTGCCCATTCGTTTGGCGAGGAGCGCCTGGCCGATCGTGTTGTTGATTTTATGGGCCCCGGTATGGTTCAAGTCTTCCCGTTTCAAATAGACGTTCGTCCCGAGGCGACGGCTCATGTTCTCCGCATAATAGAGCGGCGTCTCACGACCGACGTACTCGCTGAGGAGATCGTTGAAGCGTACCTGGAACTCAGGGTCTTGTTTCGCTTCCTCGTAAGCCACTTCGAGCTCTTCGACCGCTTGCATGAGCGTCTCCGGGATATATTTTCCGCCATATGGGCCAAACTTTCCGTTCACTGGTTGTGTATACATCATGTTTCCTCCTTGGCGCGTCGGATGAACGCGCGAATCTTATCGTGATTTTTCTGTTTATTTGTTTCCACACCACTCGAGACGTCGACGCCGTCCGGTCGCATGGCGCGAATCGCCGCGCCGACATTGTCGACATTCAATCCACCGGCGAGCCAAAACGTTCGCTCCGGCCGTTCGAGCGTCTCCCAATTGAGCGTCTCCCCACTGCCCGGTGTCGGGGCGTCGAGTAAAATGACATCAGCCTCCGACTGTTGACTTGCTTCGATGAGCGGAAGCCCGAACTGACGGAACGCTTCAAGCGGGCGCGTCCGACGGTGCAATTGAATGTCGGTCAAGCCGCAAGCGACGGCAGCTTCGACTTCTTTGACTGTCGGGTCGAGAAACACGCCGACGACCCGAACCCCGTCAGGAATCAATTGGCGCAACCGTTGCGCCGTTTTGATATCGACCTGCCGCGGACTGTCCGCAAACACGAACCCGATGGCATCTGCTCCCGCCTCTACCGCCGTGACGACACTGGCCTCGGTCGTCAGTCCACATATTTTAACGAACATGACGTCAACTCCTCGATTAAAGCTGTCGGGTCGTCCTGTCGCATGAGCGCCTCCCCGACGAGAATCGCCCGGGCCCCGGCCGTCTGTAACCGTCGGGCCGCCTCGCCTGTGCTGACACCACTCTCACTGACGAACGCGACGTCAGGATATTTCTTCATCAAGTCGACCGAAGTATCGAGCGAGACCTCGAACGTTTTCAAGTTCCGATTATTGATGCCGATCAAGACGTCTCCGAGTTCGAGTGCCGTCTTTAGCTCGGCCTCATCGTGCACTTCGACGAGGACGTCGAGACCGATGGACCGCGCATACTGTTTTAACGTATGGAGCCGACTCGGATGAAGTGCCGCGACGATCAACAGTGCCGCACTCGCCCCGGCCGCTTTGGCCCGGTCGAGTTGTCGTTCGTCGATGATAAAGTCTTTACAGAGGACCGGGATCTCGACAGCGGCCGCGACATCACGCAAGTCGTCGAACGAACCGTTGAAGTAAGTCGTATCCGTCAAAACCGAAATCATTGTCGCCCCTGCCTGTTCATACGTGCGGGCCCGACTCACGACATCTACTTCCTCGCGTATCACCCCTTTTGACGGAGATGCCCGCTTAATCTCAGCGATAACATGGAAGCCGTCCTTCATTAAATCCGGTAAAGAAATGGCTGTCGACCGCGTCACCTTGATGTCTGCCATTTGATTGACCTCTTCGATTTTCGTCCCGATAATTTTCGTCAAGTAGCTCATGCGCCGACCTCCGTTCGTTGTAGTTGTTTGAGTACGCGGATGGCGTGCCCTTCATCGATGCTTGCCGTTGCCACGGCGACGCCTTCGCGAAGCGTCTGGACCGTCCCGTACGTACATAGGGCGAGTGCGGCGTTCAATAAGACGACGTCTCGCGCCGGTCCTGGTTCTCCGTTCAAGACGGCAAGGAGCGTCTCGGCATTTTCAACCGGTGTCCCGCCTTTTAACGCTGACAGCGGCGCTCGCATCAGTCCGATATCTCTCGGGTCGACGGTGTAGCGAACTACTTTGTCGCCATTGAAGAACAAGACGTCGTTTCTGCCGGCAAGACTCGCTTCATCTAGCCCGCCTGACCCATGGACGACCATGCCGCGCTCGACGCCGAGGTGGCGCATCGCCGTCGCCATCTTCTCGACGAGCGATGGGTGGTACACGCCGATCAATTGGCGCTTCGGCTTGAGCGGGTTCGTCAACGGACCGATTTGATTGAAGATGGTCGCCGTGGCGAGTCGTTTCCGGACCGGCATGACGTGCTTCATGACCGGATGGATATGTTGGGCGAACAAGAAGCTCAAGTTCGTCCGCTCGAGGTCGGCGAGCATCGCCTCATGACTTTGGACGATTGGGATATTTAATGACTCGAGGACGTCGGCACTGCCTGACCGGCTCGACACGCTGCGATTCCCATGTTTGGCGACCGGGATATCGAGCCCCGCCAAGACGAACGCGACTGTCGAGCTGATGTTGAACGTGTTCGCCCCGTCCCCGCCCGTGCCACAGACGTCGAGCACAGGAAGCGCCGTCTCGGGGAACGTGGCTGCCTCACGGATGTAGTCGGCGAGCCCGGCCATCTCCTCGGCCGTCTCCCCGCGCGCTTTCATGGCGAGCAACACCTCGGCGATTTGCGCTTCATCGGCTTGGAACAGCTCGGCCGCCGCCAGTTTCATTTCGTTCGTCGTCAATGGGTTCGTCAATAGTCGTGTTAACATGTCCGTTCCTCCTCAAGCATTTTGGGTATAAAAAAACTCCATACGACGTCTGTCGTATGGAGGACGGTATGGACCGCGGTGCCACCTCTCGTTGGATCGATTGATCCCACTTTCCGATGCTATCACATCGTATCCTGATAACGGAGGAAGCCGTCATGACCTACTTGATTCAGCCATGCTCTCATGAGCCCATTCACGTAAATGTCTCGGCCAGGATCCCACCATCCCCGGCTCTCTTGACGAGACTTATTCACGCTACTCTTCTCAATCACTGATTTATCATGTGTTGAAACGAAAAAAGGTTACCCGCCCGACTCATAGCTTACGCTAGGAGAAGGACGAGTAACCCCGTGGTGCCACCTTCGTTGGTTCCGTAGAACCCACTTCACGGACAAACATCCGCTTTCCCATGGTAACGGTGGGTGACCCGCTAAAGCCTACTAAAAGTTTCGGTTTAGAGCTCGGAAGTCCATTCGCGACGTCCCGCATACTGATTCGCACCAACCATCAGCTCTCTGTCATGCAGGGACCGTCGTTACTTCTCTTCGTCGACGCCTTTATTCGTTTCAGTTAAGTTAACTCGTACTATACAGGGCGGGCAACCTCCTGTCAAACAAAAGCGTGCAAAAAAACTTTGCTTCTATAGGTGCGGCCAAATCGATGCCGTCTTTTACGATTTCACGAGTTGACACTTGTTTTTTTTGTCTGCTATAGTCGTCCCCAACCACACTTCACTCAACTAAAGGAGAATCAACTTTGGCAACTAGCAAATTAAAACGTGAACTGTCCACACGGCAGTTGACGATGATTTCGCTCGGCAGTGCCATCGGGACAGGCCTCTTTCTCGGAAGCGGGCTCGCCATTCAAACGGCCGGACCGAGCGTGCTCGTCAGTTACGCCATCGGGGCGTTCATCGTCCTGTTGTTGATGGGCTGTCTCGCTGAGATGACGGTCGCCCATCCGACCTCGGGCTCGTTCGGCACGATCGCCGAGCGGTATATCCATCCGCTTGCCGGATTCTTGGTCCGCTACTCGTACTGGGTCGCCAACGTCCTGGCCATCGGCGTCGAAGTGAGTGCGATCGCCATCTATATGCGGTACTGGTTCCCTGATGTGAACGGATTCGTCTGGGTCGCCGTATTCGGCGGGTTGCTCATCTACGTCAACGCCCGGCACGTCCATACGTTCGGGACCACTGAATACTGGTTATCGTTTATCAAAGTGACGGCCATCATTCTGTTCATCGTCCTCGGGGCGGCCACGTTGTTCGGTCAACCCGGTTCACCAATCGAATCGATCACGACCGGGAATGAAGGTTTCTTCGCCTTCGGGTTTTACGGGATGTGGGTGACGATTTTCATCTCGCTCTTCAGTTTCCTCGGAACCGAGCTCGTCGCCGTCACAGCTGGTGAAGCGAAAGACCCGGACCGCGCCGTCCCGAAAGCGTTGCGTGCGACCGTATTCCGGTTGACGTTCTTTTATCTCGTCACAATCGCCATCATGCTCATGCTCATCCCGTGGCAGCAGGCTGGGATCGATCAAAGCCCGTTCGTTCTCGTCATGCAACAGTTTGACGTGCCTGGTGCCGCCGGTATTCTGAACTTCGTCATTTTGATCGCCGCCTTGTCGGCGATGAACGCCCAGCTTTACGCGTCGACGCGGATGATGTATTCCCTCGCCGAGGCCGGGGATGCTCCGCGAATCTTTAAAAAGGTCAGCGCTAGCGGGATTCCAATGCCCGCCCTATTCGTCTCGACGGGCGGAATCATTCTCGCGGCACTACTTCAAGTGTTCATGGAAACATCGTATCCATTCCTCATGGGGATTTCGATGTTCGGAGCCATCTTCACATGGTTCATGGTGTTCGTCTCACATCTGTTCTTCCGCAAGAAATGGACAGGACGCAAATTGCCGGTCCGCATGATCGGTTATCCGTTCCTACCGCTACTCGGTGCCGGGCTGTTGCTCAGCCTGATGATCACGACATGGTTTACCGACTTCAATATTCTGCTCAAGTTCGGGATTCCATGGTTGGTCGGATTGACCGTCATCTATCTGGTCCGTGAGCGGTTCCGCAAAGCAAAAGATCAAGCAGACGACATCGAACAAGCCAACTGAAACAAGCGCCTGTCCGCAACGGATGGGCGCTTGTTTTTCGTTATTCCAGGACACAAAACGAGCACCTGTCACGATTGACGGGTGCCCATTGAAATCAGAAGAACTGACGTGGGTTGACTGTGCTGCCCGCGCTCGATGACGAGTACGAGTAGCTGCCTTTATGGATCTCGAAGTGAAGGTGCGGGCCTGACGAGTTACCCGTATTTCCGAGTCCGCCAATGTTCGAACCTTGTGTCACACGTTGACCGGCGCTCACCGAGACCGAGTTCATGTGGGCATAGACTGTCGTCCAAACTTGTCCGTTGATGACGTGGGCGATCATGACGTGATTCCCGTATGCGCCACCCCATCCGGCACGAATGACCGTTCCCGTTGCCGAGGCACGGATTGGCGTTCCGACAGGTCCAGCGATATCGACGCCGTTATGGAACGTGTAACCGAACTGACCGCTCGCCGGACCGAAACCTTGCGAGTAACGTCCTGTTGTCGGTTGAATGAACATCGCGCCCGATGAAGCAGGTGCTGATGCTGCTGGTGTAACCGGAGCCGGTTTAGGCGCTGGTGCTGGTGCAGGTTTAGGTGCTGGTGCAGCCGGTTTTGGTGCCGGTGTACTATTTTGTGTCGTCTGGTTTGAAGAGGCAGATGACTGGGTACTATTACTATTGTTCTGCTGTTTTTGTGCTGCTGCTCGTTCTGCCTCGGCTTTAGCCGCTGCCGCACGTTCTGCTTCTGCTTGACGGGCCGCTGCTGCCGCTTGCGCCGCTTCCGCTTGACGAGCTTCTTCAGCCTTACGTGCTGCTTCTTGACGAGCCGCCTCTTCAGCACGACGACGTGCTTCTTCTTCCTCGCGACGCTGCGCTTCAATCTCAGCCGCAATCGCCTCTTCTTGGGCGATTAACGTCGCTTCGATTTCTTGAAGGTTGAAGATTTGCGATTCGAATTCGATATTCTTCTCCTCGAGCTCTTTAATACGGGCTTCGCGCTCTTTCATCTTCTTCTCGAGTTGAGCTTGGCGCACTTCAAGCGCTTTTTGTTGTTTCAAGAGTGAAGCACGCTCTTCTTTCAGTGAGGCTTGCGCTTCTTGTAACGTTTGACGAGTCGCTTCGTAATCTTCAAACAACTCTTGGTCGCTTCGTTGAATCGTTCCGGCCGTAATCATGCGCGTAATCAAATCCGAGAAGTTTTTTGACCCGAAGATGAACTCTGCCCAGTTGATTGAGCCGCCGCCGTTCGTTTGCATCGTGGCCATACGCTCTTTCATCATTGCTTCTTGAGCCTTCATCTTCTTCTCGTACCCTTTAATATCTTTCTCGAGGTCTTCAATTTTCAACTCCGTACGCTTGATTTCTTGGCGTTTCGCTGCGACATCATTGATGATGTCTTGAAGCTGGGCGTCCATCTTGTTGACTTCAGCTTGAACTTTCGAGATTTCGTTCTTATTCTGCTTAATTTTCGAAGACGTATTCGATTGGTTCTGTTTGACGTTATTCCGTTGCTCTTGCACTTTCTTCTGCTGTTCTTGTTTCTCCTTGATTGACGTCGAGGCATCGGCCACCGAGTGCGTCCCAAGAAGAAGCGCGCTAAGCGTGAGTGTCGAGACGGTGCGTTTCCAATTGATCAATGGGGACATCCTTTCTATTGACGGGATCGAGGTTCATGTTCTATTTAAAGTCCGTCGTTTTGTTATGTAACAAAAACGATTAATTTTTTAGTTTCAACACGACTAATTATATCGAAGTGTCGAATGTTTTCCTGTTAAAGTTATATTTCACTTTTATTACGATGAAGGGGTGGGAAACCTTATACGGCTCCTCACCCCTTTATATTTCAACATTTTTCCACTTTTCTTTTCTCGAAACACTTTCGTAACAATAGTTGAAAATAGGAAATTATTGACCTTATATTTAAATAACATCATCCAGTCGTTTTTCTAAGTCTAACCATTCCCAAAAAACGTAAAAAGGACCCGGCTGGTCTCTCGCTCAAAGCGAAGAGGCCAACTGGGCCAATTGTCCGTTGTGATGTGAAGACAAGGGGTCTCACACTTAGTATGTTACACATTGACTGTTAATCCTGTATTAACGTTTGATTACAGTTTGAACGCGCCGATGATGACGAACACCCACGCCGCGATAAACAAGACGCCGCCAATCGGTGTGATCGCCCCAAGCTTCGTGATCCCGGTCAATGCCATGACATACAGGCTGCCTGAGAAAAAGAGAATCCCGGCAAACATGAGCCATCCTGCTGTGTTGAACTGGCTAATGCTCACTTTCATCAAAATGCTCGCTAAAGCGATGATCCCAATCGCATGAATCATATGATAGAGCACACCGGTCTGCCAATTCGCAAGCATATTCGGTGCCAGACGTTCTTTCAACGCATGGGCTCCGAAAGCGCCTAGGGCGACGCCGAGCGCCATTAAAGCAGCACCAATGATGAGTAATAATTTCATATTCATTTCCTCCTCAACGCACTTTGCGTGCAGGTAAATTCCACTTCCGATAGTAGGATATCACTCGAAGCGCCGCAACGACAACAAGTAACGTATAGACAGGAAGTCCTCCTTCAAGACGGAAATAATATGTGACGACCGCGATAATAATCGCCCAAATCGCATACACTTCCGATTGTAGGACGAGAGGCTTTCGGCCGGCCAACAAATCACGGACGACCCCGCCACCGACACCCGTCAAAACGGCCGCTGCAATCGCGGCCGATAATGGTAAATCAAGCTTGATGGCGACTTGTGCTCCTTGAAACGCGAAGGCGACGAGTCCGATAGCGTCCACGATGACGCCCCAGCGTTCCCAATGCGGCAAAACAACGTTTGGCAGCAGGAAGATGAGCAATGCGACAAGAAAACAAAGGATGAAGAGATCGTTTTGTTGCCAAATCAAACTGACCGGGTTTCCGAGCAAGACGTTTCGGATGGCCCCGCCACCGAAAGCTGTTGTGAAAGCGAGCAACCATACCCCAAAAATATCATATTTCTCGTCCATCGCGATGATGGCACCGCTCGCCGCAAACGCAATCGTTCCGACGACGTTGAGTAATTCCCACTCCATAAATATCCCTTGCCCTTTCTTTAAAGCATTCTGTGGTAAAGTTAAGATATAAAAAATCAGATCAGTCGAGCGACTGCTTGTAAAGGATGTCGGTACTTTTATGAAACGAATCGCCTTGTTCCGCATATGGATTATCGTCACGATGTTCGCCCGATTCATCATTAAAATTTATGCATTCTCCCGCAAACAGCAACAAGGTCTCGCGTCAACCGAAGAGTATGAGACGCTCATGTTGAACCTTGCCCGCGAGTATAAGCGGAACGCACTCCGGCTCGAAGGGCTGCTCATCAAGCTCGGGCAGTTTCTATCGATTCGGGCCGACTTGTTGCCTCCTTCTGTATTGAACGAGTTATCCGAGCTCGTCGACCGTGTCCCTACATCAGGCTGGGACAAGTCCCGCGCCATCCTGGAAGCAGAATGGGGCGTCCCGTATACACAAGTTGTGAAAGACGTCGGGATCGACGCCGTCGCCTCTGCCTCAATCGGGGAAGTGTATGGCGCGACGTTACTTGAGAACGGGAAGCGCGTCGCTCTGAAAATCCAGCGTCCAGACATTGAAAAAATCATTCGGACCGACTTTAAAGCGATGCGAATCGTCACGACGATGCTTAAACGGACAGCGCTGGCAAAATCGACCGACTTAGATAGCTTATATCGCCAAATGATTTTTGTCATCGGGGACGAGTTAAATTTTCAAACTGAATTGAAAAATGCCCTTTATTTCAAAGCGAAGTATGCCGACAATCCAAATGTCTATATCCCGGATTACTATGACCATCTGTGCACGAATCGGGTATTGACGATGGATTGGGTCGATGCCCGTCGCATCACCGACCTCGCTTTCTTAAAAGAAAATAATATCGACCGCTCCGCACTTGCCGAACGGTTGTTCACGATGGCAGCCGAGCAACTGTTGTTCGGCGGGCAATTCCACGCCGACCCCCACCCCGGAAACGTCCAAATCCGGGCCGACGGGACGATCATCTTGCTCGACTTCGGGATGGTCGGGTCATCGACTGCTCAAGACATGGCGACGATTCGGAAAATCTTGCAGGCGTTCATCTCGCTCGATTATGACGGTGTCGTCGACGGACTTGAAGATTTGCGTTTCCTGTTGCCTACGGCGAACAAGCACAACATTCGTCAAGCGCTTGAAAAGGCGGTCACGTTCTATTTAGAAACCGATATTGATACGGTCGATACGAAGCTGATCGAGAAAGTGTTGCAAGATATCCAACTGCTCGTGAAGAACGAACCGATCCAGTTGCCGGCCGAGTTCGCCTTCTTCGGTCGGGCCGCTTCGACGCTGCTCGGAATTCTACAAATCCTCGACCCAAAAATCGATTTGTTCACGCTCGGTAAACCGATTGTCATCCAATGGCTCGAGTCCGATGGGACGACGATTCAAAACCGTTACGTCATGACGGCGCTCAACTACGGAAAGAAGTTACTGAACGTCCCGCCGCTCCTCGATAACTATTTGAAAGAACCGACCCGAAAGCGTCTGTCCGAGCAGGCGATGTTCCAGCGCGACCTCGAGTCCAAAGAGCTGCTCCACCGCCAAACGTTCAACTCAGGCCTGATTATCCTCGGGCTGCTCGTCGGCCTGTTCGGCTACGTCCGGCCTGACGAGTGGCTGTTTTGGTCAGGTGGCGTCGTCGCCGTCATCGCCTATTTCAACTCCAGACGCCTCGGTCGAAAAATTCGTCATTTGGCCCGCCAAGATTTCCGCGTCTGAACCCGTCACTCTTTGGAGTGGCGGTTTTTTAGTAGGACGATTGTGATATTGTGTATGAATCTTGAAATCGGGTACCTTCTAAATGTGCACCTAGACGAAAGGGGAAATCAAGATGCGAGTGGAAAACAATTTCATCAACGGAGAATGGATTGATACATCGGAAACGATCGAGGTGCGGAATCCCGCGACCGGCAACATCATGGCCACGGTGACAAGGAGTGACACGGCCGAAGCGAAGCAGGCTGTCGACGCCGCCCACGACGCTTTGAAGGACTGGCAACAGAAGACGGCCGAAGAACGCGGCGCCCTCTTGCTCGAATGGAATCGCCTGATCGATGAACATACTGAAGCCATCGCTCGGACGATGGTCGAGGAACAAGGCAAGCCGCTCCAAGAAGCCATCGGTGAAGTCCGCTATGCGAACGGCTTCATCGAATGGTACGCCGCCGAAGGCAGACGTGTGTACGGCGAGACGATTCCAGCCTCGTCGAACCAAAAGCGCATCTTTGCCATCAAACAACCCGTCGGCGTCGTCGCCGCCATCACCCCGTGGAACTTCCCGGCGGCGATGATCACCCGAAAATTGGCGCCAGCACTTGCCGCAGGGTGTACCGTCGTTTTAAAACCGGCCTCAGCGACGCCGCTGACGGCCATCGAACTCGTCAAACTGGCCGAGAAAGCGGGCTTCCCACCCGGCGTCATCAATCTCGTCACCGGGAAAGCAACTGATATCGTGAACACGTGGCAACACGATCCTCGTGTCCGCAAGCTGACGTTCACCGGTTCGACCGAAGTCGGCAAGACACTCATGCGCGGAGCCGCCGATACGATGAAAAAAATCTCCCTCGAGCTCGGTGGTCATGCCCCGCTCATCGTCACGGCGCAGGCAGACCTCGACAAGGCCGTGCCTCAAGCCGTCGCCACAAAATTCCGTAACGGTGGACAGACGTGCGTCTGTGCCAACCGGATTTATGTCGAGCAATCTATCGTCGATGCGTTCGCCGAAAAATTCATTGCAGCCGTCACAGCGCTCGAAGTCGGAAACGGGCTCGATGAAGGGACCGATATCGGTCCGCTCATCGACGAGGCCGCGGTCGAGAAAGTGATGAAGCACTTGGAAGACGCTCAAATTCGCGGTGGCGAGATCACGGGTGGCGAGCAACTCGATGGCCTGTTCGTCCGGCCGGCCGTCGTCCGCTATGCGAATGAGGATATGCTGTGTATGAACGAGGAGACGTTCGGTCCTGTCGCCCCGATTGCGTCGTTCGATACGCTCGAGGAAGTGATTGAACGGGCGAACGCGACCCCGTTCGGGCTTGCTGCCTATGTGTTCACGCAAGACATCAACGAGGCCCTCTATTTGGCCGAGTCGCTCGAATACGGTATCGTCGGCGTCAATGACGGTCTACCGTCGACGCCGCAAGCGCCGTTCGGCGGGTGGAAACAGAGCGGTCTCGGCCGCGAAGGCGGTCATCACGGCATCGAAGAGTTTTTAGAAGTGAAATACATCTCGCTCGGGCTATAAAAAAATCCGGTTGAACATCATGTTCAACCGGATTTTTTATGCTTCGATGAAGGCGATCAAATCGTTCGGTGTCGCAATCACATGATCGGCGAGCGCCCACTCGTCTTCGTTGCCGAAACCGAAACCAGTCAAGACGACCGGGAAGTCATGCGCTCGTGCCGCTTCCACGTCAGATTTACGATCACCGACCATCACGTAGTCGTTCTCACCGTGTCGGAGACGATGCGCCGTCAAAATGTCGGCTTTCTTCTCACCGTTCACGGATTCAAGACATTCTGGAGCCGTCATGAACTGACGAATGTTTTGTGAGTCGAGCATGAGGTTCAAATAATGGACGCCACAGTTGCTCGCGGTAGTCAACGTGTGTCCGTTCGCATGGAGCGCCTCGAGCATCTCGTAAATCCCGTCGAACAAAACGTGTTGTCCTTCCATCGCTCGTTCGAGCGTCCCATGACGAAGTTTGCGAATTTGACGGATCTCCTCGATTGTCGCCTCCGGGATGACGTGCTCCCAAAATGCGTTACCGGCCAATCCGTATCCCGATCGGACCGCGTCCTCGCTCGGTTTCGGTAAATGTGGAAGTTGCTCTAACGCCTCGTGGATTGCTTGCGTCATCGGTTCGGTCGTGTCAACGAGCGTCCCATCGATATCAAATAAAATAACTGCCATGTTGGTATCTCCTCTCTCTTTCCTATGTTCCTACCGTAGCAGAATCCCCTGAAATCTGAAAGCGGAAACGTCACACGGCAAGTCTTGCCATGCCTAGTAAGCTTCATTACATAAAAAAATACGGTTGAACATGTGTTCAACCGCATTCATCTCGTATTAGCCGCGCCAGAAACTCATGCCGCCTTTGACCGAGTAGACGTCCGTATAGCCCGCGCTCTTCAGCATGGCAGCAGCCCGGTGGCTCCGCATCCCGCTCTGACAGATGACGTAGACCGGACGTGCTTTATCTTTCGGATACTGGGCGCTCGCATTCCCGAATCCGGATAAAGGTACGTTCTTCGCTTGCTTAATATGCCCACCGCGGTATTCGTGCGGTTCACGAACATCGAGCAATTGAATGTTTCGTTCTTCGACAATCTTCCGTTTCAACTCATCAGTCGACACTGTTTTGACGCCGTTTCGCTTCGTCCACCAAAAATAAATCAATCTGATCACTACTGCGACAAACAAGAAATCAAGCATAGTCACGCCTCCGTTAGGTATTGTTTAGTTAATCTCATTATACCCCCTATGGTATATAAGTCAACGCGAACGCCTCACAAAAAAGCTGTGCCTCGTGGCACAGCTTAAAAGTCGAGCAATGAATCGGTTTTCGGTTTGTCTTCCTCTTCTAACGGAATCCCGAGAAACGCTGCCATCTGCCGATCGAGTGGCGGTTTCGTCTCGGTCGGTTGGACCAGCGGCGCCGTAGCGGGTTGTGTTGGAGCCGAATCGGCGAGCAACAGCTCACAATACCCCATCAATTTGGCCAAATGGCGCTTTTGGGTCTCGCCACTCGACTGTTCGATTTGACTCATCACTTGTTTCATTTGCGTGATGACCTGTTGTTCTGTAATCATACGTCACACACATCCTTTACCGTTCCATTCTGAGGCAAATGAGGTCCTGGCCGCAAGTCCGATGCTCTTCAGACCCGTGTCTCCTCACGCGTCTTGAGCCAAGATTGAAACGCCTCGAAGTCGAACCGGACTTGATTGGCGTAAAATTGGGACCAGCGTGTGATTTGACGAATGAATAGCGGACGTGACGCCCCGATGGCCGCCGCAATCCGTTCACTCGCCTCATAATCGAGCACGTTCGCATCCGCGTCAGCCCGAGCATGGATTTTAGCCGTGATTTCCGCCTGTACTTTCAGCGTCTCAATGAGCGATTCTTCATTTTTGATATGCTTCGCCTTCACTTTCCGCTTATAAGGCGAACGTTGCCGGACGTAATATTCATTCCCGTCGATGGTCAAATAGCCGAGATACGGGTCTTGGCTATGCACCATGGCGCGCTGGGCCGCGATGACGCGGGCTCCTTGATGGGACAGTCCGTCCTCGAACAATGGATGTGACGGTAGAAAGAGCGACGGTACAGCCGATTGGGCCTGCTTCATCTCAAGGATGACATCTTCGTCATGCTCTTCGTCCGCACCTTCAATCAAAATATAATACCGTTCGAGCCCAATTGAAGCCGTCCCGCTCTCACGTTTAATGGCGATATCTTTAATCTCATAATAGTCGACGTGATGGCGGTGCTTCTCTGACAAGGACGACAAATAGTCCGGCCATGCCTGCTTGATTTGCTTCGCCATCTTCGGACTGACTGGAACGAGGTCGTCACTTGTCGCGAAGTAACGCTCCTCATCCCGGACTTCCGTTCGCTCCGCCATGAATGCGTCTTTCTTCTTCTCTGCCTTTTTAATCACTTTCTTGATGGCTTTGCACGTGTTTGCTTTCGTAAACTGGACATCTTCATCCTTCCCATTCGCATAGCGTTCAATTGCCTGCGCGTATGTCTCTGCATACGTCTCAATCGCTCGTGTCGCGTCAAAGCCCGATTCCGTGGCGAACAAATCGACCGAAATGGCCATGCGCAGGACGTCAAACAAGTAAGAGCCGAGATACGCCTCGTCAAAATCGTTCACGTCGTAAATAATCGTCCCGGCCCCATCTTCGAACACACCGAAGTTTTCAAAGTGAAGGTCCCCTTGAATAAACGTTGGATGAGACGCGTCGGTGTCGAACGCGAGCGGCACTTTCGCAAAATCATAATAGAACAAGTGCGAACTCCCACGGAAAAACGAGAACGGTGTCGCGCTCATCTTATTGTACTTCTCATCTCTAGCCGCTTCAGACAAGTTTCGAATCGATTTGTCGTAGTAATCCAAGACGGTCGCGAGCGTCTCACGACGGATTTGTTGTTTGACGGATGTGAACATGACTGTCTCCCCTTCACGCATCGAATAAGTGCTTGTACTCTCCATAACCTGCAGACTCGAGCTCTTCTTTTGGAACAAAACGGAGTGCTGCCGAGTTGATGCAGTAACGCAGGCCCCCTAGTTCTTTCGGGCCGTCATCGAATAAATGACCGAGGTGACTGTCGGCCCCCTTCGAGCGGACTTCGGTCCGGACCATATGGTGCGTCGTATCCATATTCATGTCGATGCGCTTCTCTTCGATCGGGCGGGCGAAGCTCGGCCAGCCGCAATTCGATTGGAATTTATCGCGTGACGTGAAGAGCGGCGTGCCATCAATCACATCGACATACAATCCTTCCCGCTCCTCGTCCCAGTACTCATTTTGGAACGGGGGCTCGGTGCCGTTCTCTTGCGTGACTTTGTATTGAATCGGCGTCAGGCGGTCTTTCAGTTCCTTCTGAAGTTTCTTGTCGCTCCACGCCTCTTTCACGAACTTGGCCCGACCTGAACCGACGCGGTACATCTCGTAACGGAACGGATTCTTTTTATAGTAGTCTTGATGATAGTCTTCCGCTTCCCAGAACGTCTTCGCCGGACGAATCTCGACTTCGATCGGTCGGTCAAACCGTCCCGAGTCCTCGATTTCTTGCTTTGAACGTTCCGCCGCTACGCGCTGTTCTTCCGAATGATAGAAGATGGCCGGACGATATGACTCACCGCGGTCATTGAACTGTCCACCGCCATCGGTCGGGTCGATTTGACGCCAATAGATGCGCAACAGTTCCTCGTACGAAATGATTTCCGGATCAAACGTGACTTCAATCGCCTCTAAGTGTCCGGTCGTCTCTGAACAGACTTGCTGATAAGTCGGGTTGTCGACGTGCCCGCCCGTGTAACCGGAAATGACACGCTCGACCCCTTCGTATTTATGAAACGGTTTGACCATGCACCAAAAACATCCTCCCGCAAATGTAGCTTTTGCCATCATAAATCCCTCCTTACTATGTAGTGTACCCAAAAAATCTCACAGACAACAAAAAAACGAGAACCTCGAACGTGTTCTCGTTAGTCTTCTTCGACCCGGTTCATATGCCGCATCACTAAAAATAAGATGACACCGACGATAAGCGCCCCGAGAACAGTCAACGCCAGATTCCCTCGAGCCGATAATGTATAAAAGATGGCCAACCCGATCAAGATGAGCGCAATCGGAATGAACGCTCGCTTAAAATGATCCCAATACCGCACGGACAGTCCCCCTTTTCGTCTATCATACCAAATTTGTTTGCTAAGATAGAGAGGAAGATGATGTTTCATTTCAAAGGAAGCACCTCAGATGGAAGTTGAACGATCATGGGGGTAATGGCGTGACTGGTGAACACATTGTGCACTCTTTCATAAGCAGTCAATGTTATTTGAATATGCTAAACTGAAACTAATTATTTCCATTTCATACAAGGGGATGCGGTCATGCTCACAATTATTAACTCATTTTTTTTGAATCTATGTATCCTGTTCACACTATTCACGATCTCGTTCCTCCCGTTTCGAAATCGTCCGCGGCTCACACCAAATTCTCCTTTGAAAAGCCGAATCTTGCTCGGTGTCCAAACCGGATTTGTCGCTTTGATTTTACTCGCGAACGCATTGCCACTCGAAGGCATCCTCATCGACTTGCGCTCCATCCCAATCTCGCTCGCCGTCCTGTTTGGTGGCTGGGTAAGCGGAACGGTCGCCGCCGTCATCTTTTTAGTCATCCGACTTTTCATGGTGACGGATGGAGCGTACATCGGCTTTTATCTTGCCGTCTTAACGATGGTCGGGCTCGTCTTCCCGATTAGCCTGCTCCGGCTTCGGCTCGACAACACTCGCCGCACGCTACTCATTTTCACGACGATTAGTATTGTCGTCTTCGGCGCCGCCATGTATTATGCGTTACCGCTCCACCTGTTCTATCCGGTCATTCTCGCGTACGTCGTCATGGCCTATGGTGGTGCCTGTGCCGCATATCGCTTGCTTCAAGAATTACGCCGCCACTTCGAGAACGTCCAGCATCAACAACAGCTCGCCCGGACAGACGCATTGACCGGCATTGCCAATCGGCGTCTATTGAACGAAGCGATGGCCAACTTGAATGTCGAAGCGAAAGAATATGCCCTGATCCTCGTCGATATCGACCATTTCAAGCGCGTGAACGACACGTACGGCCATGACGTCGGGGACGACGTCTTGCGAGAGCTCGGTATGTTGCTCGTCGCCGAGAGCGAAGGACGTCATCTCGTCGGCCGCTTCGGCGGAGAAGAATTTTTAATCATCATGCCGAACGCCAATCGAGATGAAGTGACTCGCCTCGCTGAATCTATACGAGAAAAAGTCTCGACGTTCCCGTTCGAGACGAGCGCGGGAACGCTCCATATCACCGTTTCGCTCGGGGCCTGCCATTCGAACGACATTGAAGTCGACAGCGTGTTGAAACATGCCGACGAAGCGTTATACCACGCTAAGGAATCGGGACGAAATCGCTTCATTCTAGCGTCGTAAAGCGTCGCATGTTCGCAAAAGATTGCGATTTTCCTCAGTTTTTCCGCTTTACTTTCAACTAGTGAATCGGTAAACTAGGCTAGACTTTGATTCGATGATTCTTACAGTTGATCATAGATTTGGACAGAAAAGGGGAAACACATTTCATGACAGTATTGTTATCGCTTTTCGGTTTGATGTTTGTGGGATTGTTCATCCTTGACTATCAACGCGGTAAAACGTTCCGCCAGTCGCTCTTTGGGGGAGTCGGCACGATGAAACGGAACTTATTGATTTTTTTACGCACGTCACTCTCGATGATGATTTTCATCGGCCCGCTCTTGCTCATCTCCATGTTCGCCTTCTCGGAGCTCGTCTCGTTCGAAACGGTAGCCGCATTCATGATTTCCGTGCTCAGCATCGGGTTCGCGGAACGTATCATCGGCATGATCGTCGCACCGCTCGTGCGGACGTTCTGGCATCAGCGCGGCAAGTTGATGCCGCTCTATCTCGACGCTGGCCTCTATATCTTCTTGCTGTCGATTCTCATCCTCGAGTTCTTGATGAACATTCCGGGCGTTGAACTCGGTGCAGCAGCCATCGCCGTATTTTATGCGTTCGCGCTATTCTATACGCGTTACTTGTTCAGCTTGCTTCGCTTCACACTTCGAAAAGGCGTGACGTCTAGCTGACGCCGATCCGCAAACAGTTTGGTTTGCGGTTTTTTTGTGCAATTTACTAATTGACAATGAGAATCGTTATCACTTATACTCTATTTGTAGCTCCTAAAGCTTGACGTAACCGTTCCCCAAACCATTACGTCACGTGGATTCCCCTCCACGACACTCTTTTTGAAAGCAATGCGATAACCCCCATTTGTTGCACCCAAATTTGCCATCCAAAAAACGAGCGGCTCTCCGACGGAGCCGCTCGTTTTTTCATGCGA
The DNA here is from genome assembly GCF_003331145.1 of Exiguobacterium sp. TNDT2. GTDB lineage: Bacteria > Bacillota > Bacilli > Exiguobacteriales > Exiguobacteriaceae > Exiguobacterium. The sequence continues at coordinate 188,776 of NZ_QLVE01000002.1, forward strand.
AAATATCTTGCTCGATTTGTTTCAAGCCATAGAATACACCGCGGGACCGCATCAGTTCATCGTACGTTCCCGTCTCTACGACGCGACCATTTTCCATGACGATGATGTGATCGAAGCGCTCGAGCCCGGTCAAGCGATGGCTGACCATGACGAGCGTCGATGACTCGGCGCGACGGAAGATTTCGGCGAACACGTCCGCCTCGGTCCGCGCATCGAGCGCCGACGTCGCTTCATCGAGAATCCAGAGCACCCCGTTCTTCAAGAGCGCCCGAGCGATGGCGAGACGTTGTCGTTCCCCACCTGACAAGTTCGCCCCTTTCTCAAGGACAGGCTCATCGAGTGAGAAACCGAGGCGAACACTTGCGAGCGCCGCTTCCATTTCGGCGTCGGTGAAGTCCCCGGCGAGCGCCAAGTTCTCCCGCACCGTCCCGAAGAAGAAATGGTTCTCTTGAAGGACGACGCTGGCTGCACGCCAGACCGACGCTTGGGTCACATCGTCCAACCGTTGCCCATTCAATCGGAGCTCCCCCGCATCGGGTCTGACGAATGCGAGCAACAGTTGCAAGAGCGTCGACTTACCAGAACCACTCGGTCCGACGATGACCGTCTTCGTCCCGCTGCGTAACGTCACGTCGACGTCGCTCAATACGTCCCGGAATGTGTCCGGATAGCGATAGCTGACGCGCTCGAACGATACGTCCGGAGCGGATTCGAGTACTATGTCCGTCCGGGCGGCCTCGGCCGCGACAATCGTTTCACTCGGCTCGACCACTTCAAGCAAACGGTCGGCTGCTTGTTTGCTGTCGGCAAAATGACCTGGGAAGACCGCCATCGGTGTCGCATTCTCAAACGCGGTGAGCGACATCATGATGAGCATGGCCAAATATAGGCCATTCAATTCCCCGTTGACGACGAGATAGGCCCCGATAGCGAGAACACCCCACGAGACGAGCAAGGATGCGGCCACGACGAGTGACGAGTTGAAGAACTGATTCGTCACATCCCGCTTCTGCGCTTCGGCGTAACGGTCACTCTGTTCGAGCAGCTCACCGCGCGTCCGTCCAAGTCGATGATGAAGCAATAAATCGCGATATCCGTACATCATCTCCGTCATCCCGCTCGACAAGTCACCCCGTAAGGCGCGAAGCTCGCGGTCGTGCTTGGCACGGATTCGGGCGAAGAACGCCGGAATCAAAAAGCCGGTCACGAAGACACCGAACAAAATCCAAAGGCTGACCCACATCGAGAAGTACGTGACGAAGAAAATCGTGCTCAAGAAGACGAGCACCAAGATCATCGGCGGATAGAATACCCGTAAAAAGTAGTTTTGCAGGCTCTCGACGTCACCGACGACGCGAGCGAGCAAGTCCCCGCTCCGATACTTGGCAAAGATGCTCGGCACGAGCGGTTCGAGCTGGCGATAAAAGCGGACCCGTAGCTCGCTCAAAATCGTGAATGTCGCCCGGTGCGAGGCAAGACGCTCTTGATAACGCGCACTCGCCCGAATCACACCGAACAGTTTAATCAAGACGACAGGCACCATGAGCGCATACAGCGGCGGTACGAGACCTGCCCGTGAGACGAGATATCCGCTCGCCGCGAACAAGGCGACGGCCGCGATACCGGCCACGTAGCCAAAGAAGATTGAGAGGACGATATCTTTCTTCTCTCGCATCATCCATTTTGTGATCGTCCAAAGCGAATTCATCCTCTCACTCCTTTCTGTAGCGTGAACAAGTCGGCGTACTGCGAAACGCTGAGCAGTTCGTCATGTGTGCCTTGGGCGACGAGACGCCCTTCATCCATGAACCAAATCGCATCGGCTTGTTTGATCGTGTGCAGGCGATGCGCGACCGTGACGAGCGTTGCCTCACGCGACAACTCCTCAATCGAGCGGCGGACGATTTGCTCGGTCACTAAGTCAAGTCCCGTCGTCGGCTCATCGAACAAGATGATGCCGGGACGTTTAAAGAAGGCCCGGGCCAAGGCGAGCCGTTGCCGTTCGCCTCCGGACAAGCCGTACCCCCCTTCACCGAGCTCGGTATCGAGTCCGTTCGGCAATTGGGCGATGACATCGGTCAGTCCGGCCGCATGCACCGCTTCGAGGAGGCTCGCTTCATCCGCTGCTTCCCCGAGGGCGATATTATCGGCGACGGTGCCGGCGAACAAATACGGATGTTGGGAGATATAGCCGATCGTGCCATACCATGATGTATCGGTGTACGTTTCGAGCGGTTCGCCGTCCACGAGGACACGCCCGCTGTCGGGTTTCACAAGCCCAGACAATACGTTCAAGACGGTCGTCTTCCCGGACCCGCTCGCCCCGACGAGCGCCACGTGGGCACCGGCGGGAATCACGCCGCTTACAGGATGGAGCGTGAAGCGACCGCCTGCATAGGCAAACGATGCTTCGTCGAGTTCGAGTTCGGGCGTCCGGCTCGTCAACGTCCGATTTCCCCATTGCAGGCGTTCATCTGGTGCGTCCAGCTCCTCGAAAATACGATCGGCCGCCCCCATGCTGCCGCGTCCGGTATGGAACGCACCGCCGAGGTCTTTGATGGCCAAATAGTATTCCGGGGCCAAGACGAGAATCAAAAAGCCGGAGAAGAACGTCAAGTTCTGCCAGACGACCATCTGGAGCGCCACTTCGAGCGCCACGACGCCCGTGCTGAGCATCGAGATGAACTCGAGCATGAGACCCGACAAGAACGCCGTCTTCAAGACGACCATCGTCGCGTCACGGAAGTCGAGACTGCTCTTCTCGATGGCTTCTGCCTCGCGTTCGGTCCGACCGTATAGTTTGAGCGTCGTCAATCCTTGCAACACGTCCAGAAACTTTCCAGAAAACTGGTTCATCTTCTCCATCTGTTGCTCGGACTTTTTCTGCGTCGCAATCCCGATGATGATGAAAAAGATTGGGATGAACGGTGCCGTCACCATCATGATGACGCCCGAAATCCAATGTTGGCTAAAGACGACGACGAGGATGAGCAACGGAATGATCGACGTTTGAATGACTTGTGGCCAATATTGGCTGAAGTAGGCGTCGACTTCATCGACCGCGTCCATGAAGACGCTGACTTTCTTACCCGATTGGCCGGACAAAGATGTCTCAATCGGGTTCGACGTATAACGGTCAAGCAACTGCAATCGGAGCGACCGTTTCGCCTTTTCCGATAGACTTGCCCCAATCCTCCCTGACATATAGCCAAATCCAGCTCTTGTGACGAGCGCCAGGATGAGCCAGCCGAGAGTCGGAACGATGCTTTCAAACGATGCATTTTTTAAAAAGACTTGGTCGACGATATCGACGATTAAATATGCCTGCGCCAAAATCGATAACCCGATCATCACCGCGGCGATGACGAGTCCGACGATATGGCGCTTTTCCGCTAAAGCGAGAGCTTGCAGTCGTTTCACTGCGTTCATCCTTTCTATACTGTTCAAAACTTTTCTTTGTGAGGATTCTCACTAATTATAACTGATGCATCCGAGCATGGCGAACGCTTCGCTTAGCCAGACATGCAAAAGACGCCACGTCACACACGCGGCGCCATCAAAGCGACTGTTCAAAATATTCCGGATGGCCAATCATCAATTCACGCGCATCGAAGTGGAGCACATCTTCTTTCCGCAAGCGTGATAAGATGTTCGACACCGTCTCGCGTGACGTCCCGGACAAACGTGAAATTTCAATCGTCGTGAACGGACAACGGACGCGGACGCCTGCCGCTTCCGGTTCCCCGAGGTCTTCAAGCAAATAATGAATCGTGTTGAGCACACGCTCGGTCGCGTTCGGCGTGATGATGTCTTGGACACGTCGTTCGTGCAAGTCGAGAATCCGATTCATCTGTCCGACGATATGGAGTAGCATCGACGCGTTCCGTGAGACGAGTTGTTCGAATCGGTCCGTCGGCATATAGATGACCTCGATGTCGGTCAACGCCTCCGCCGAATGTTGATAATACGGTTCCGTCATTAATCCGCGATACGGGAACAGTTGCTTCGGTTTCAAGTAGTCCGTATATTGATGGGTCGCCGTCTCGTTGTTGCGCTCGAGCTTCACGTAACCGTTGATTAAAAAGTAAACGCGCTCCCGAGGGTCGCCTTCCATAAATAAGAGCTGTCCTTTCCGATACGTGCGGCAATAAACATGGGGCAACAACGCCTCGAGCTCCCGTGCGGCACATTTAGCGAACACATCAAGCTGTCGCAAGTCGTCTACGGTCCATTTCGGTTTCATGTCGAATCCTCCAATCCATCTTGCCTCTCCTCTAAGTATAACGGGATTTGCATTGAAAACGCTTACAAAATCCGATGATTTTTTGACAAAAAAAGAGGGGACACATCCCCTCTTCGTCACAGCAAGTTATTCAGTCGAGCATCAATTCCATAATCGCGTCTTGCAAGTCGCGGTCAAGCTCAAGCGCGTGCAAGTCGAACAGCCATGCCTCGAGCCGTGTCTTCGCGGCAGCTGATCGATACAAGCGATCTTTCAAATCATATGAGATTTCAGCCCGATCCAAGAAGCGATACAAGCGATCGAGCCGGTGATCGTTCGTCGTCAGTTCGACTGGGAGCGACACCGTCATCTCCTCATCAATCGGACCGAGTTCAAGGCGCAGTGTCTGTGTAGTCCGATTGTACTCACCAGAACCGGTCACACCTCGGAGGAGCAACGTGACGTTACGGTCAGACGGCAAGACGGTCCGGTCACCCGTGACGTGAATGTGTAGCTTCCTCTCCTCCCAATCGAGCGTGAACGTCGTCTCGGCATATGCTCCTGTCTCATAGCCGCGGTCCGTCCCATTGTCTTCATAGAGGGTGAACGTGTTCGACGCGCCCGGGAAGACGAGAACTTCCAGTTCGACCGGGTTATCCGTATCGTTCCGGCCCGAGTAATGGCGCGCCATCGGGATGATGGCCCCGGCTTTCGCGAACACCGCTTGTTCGTCGATTCCCCGGAATACCCGAATTGACTTCTCGCCCGTATAACGATGACCAGTAAAGAAGTCGAACCAGTCACCTTTCGGCAACCAGACGTTCGCCGCCGCCACATGGAGCTGTTTATTCATCGGCTCGACGATCGGGGAGACGATGAGTTCACTGCCGAAGTAGTATTCGTTCGGCACTTCATACGCCGCGTCTTCATCCGGATGTTCATAATACATCGGCAAAATGAGCGGCAAGGCACCGGCATGGTTGCGCCAGTTCATCGTATAGATGTACGGGATCAATTGATGACGCAGACGCAAGAACGTCTTCATCGATCGTTCGACCTCGAGACCGAAGCGCCATGGCTCTTTTCCGTTGAACGTACTGAACGTCGAGTGCAGCCGCATAATCGGACTGAATACACCGAACGCGACCCAGCGCGCGGCGAGCTCATCGTCTTTTGAGCCTCGGTAGTGGCCGCCGATATCATGACTCCACCAGCCATAGCCGATATTGGACGCCGTCGCCGTAAAGTACGGCTGGAATGCGAGCGATGCCCACGAAATCAACGTGTCACCCGAGAAGCCGACCGGATAGCGATGACTACCGGGTCCCGAGTATCGGGAGAAGATGAGCGGTCGATTGCCGTCTCGGGCGATGTCGGCCGCGTGATAGTGGTTCAGCATCCAAAGCGGGTCGAGCCCTTCCATTTTCGACGTCGACCCTTGTTGCCAGTCAATCCACCAAAAATCGACCCCGTCGACTTCATGGGGGTGATGCATCTGTTCGAAGTAGGCTTGAATGAACCGTTTATCAGAAAAATCGAACGGGATGCGGTCACCGTGGGACGGATCGAGCCCCATCGCCTCGGCCATCGCCTCATATTGATCTTCGAACGCACGAACCCCGTCCGCCGGATGTAAATTCAATGTGACGAGCAGCCCTTCTTGCTTGAGCCACGTCAGGAAACCTTTCGGGTCCGGGAACAAATTCTTGTTCCACGAATAGCCCGTCCAACCGCTCCCGTATTCCTCAGGGATATCGGTGATATGCCAGTCCGTGTCGATAACACTGACCGAGAACGGAACATCCTCCGTTTTGAAGCGGAGCATGAGTTCTTTATATTCCGTCTCATCATAACGCCAGTAGCGGCTCCACCAGTTGCCGAGCGCTTTTCGCGGCAACAGCGGCGTCGGGCCGGTCAATTGATAGAAGTCCCGGAGCGCACGCTTATATTCATGCCCGTATCCGAAGTAATACAAGTCATGGATGTGTTTACGCCTCGGTTCGACGAAACGGTCTTCCGTCATGATGAACGAATCAGAGTCATCAATGACGGCATACCCTTGTTTCGAGACGATGCCTTCACTGAGTTCTGTCGCCCCGTCGACGTGGTCGAGCGTTCGCGCCGTCCCTTTCAACGTCCGCTCCGGTCCGTTGAACGTATAGCGGCTATAATACGTACTGAAATTTCCTTTTACGTCGACGTAGAGCGTGTTCGGAGCGAACGGTCCTTTCGTATAGTACAGATGGACATGTTCCGTGATGATTTGAAGTTCTGTCTCATCCTCAATCACGCGGAACGCTGGGACGTCAAACGCCCGGTTCCAGACGACTTGGGTCGCCCGGTCTTCGAACACCCCATCTTCGGCGTACTCCATCCGAATCAGTTGGCTCGTCAGTACCGTAAAGCGATAACAGCTCCCTTGGACAATCGCACGATCGTCTGCCTGTGGCTTCATTTGCTTCGTATAGACGTTCTCCTCTTCAAATAGACGCATAAGCTCGAGCGTTGCCGCTCTTCGTCACTTCCTTTCCACATGTGCAAACGGTTACACAAACGATGATAGCAATGTCTGAATCGACATACAACAACCCTTCCCCATGTTGACGGATAAAAAACGATGAGCTGCCGATTCATGAAAATAGCCACAGACGTATTCGTCTGCGGCTTCGTACTTATTGTTGCAGTGTCGCGGCGAGCCGGACACGCGTCCCGACCTCGCCTCGCACTGCCGCTAGCGCTTGTTCGAGCGACGTGATGACGGCAACCCGGTCATGCCCTGACTCGGCGAACTGAAGGGCGGCCCGAACTTTCGGCAACATACTGCCCGGTGCGAATTGTCCCTCGGCGATATACGTCTCGAGTTGTTCTTTCGTCGTCTCCTCGAGCGCCCGGGCCGACGGGGTCCCGAAATCGACGAACACGTGATCGACGGCCGTCAAGATGAGAAGCATGTCTGCCTCGACGAGTTCGGCGAGTTTCGCAGCGGCAAAATCTTTATCGATGACCGCCTCGACGCCGACGTAGCCATCGGGTGTATCGATGACGGGAATTCCGCCCCCGCCAGAGGCGACGACGATGTGCTCATGGGCGACGAGGTCACGAATGACCGCATGTTCGAGGATCGCCACCGGAAACGGGCTCGGGACGACGCGGCGATAGCCGCGACCGGCGTCTTCTTTGAAGACGTAACCGGTCGTCCGTTCAAGCTGCTGCGCTTCCGCCTCGTCATAGAAGGGACCAATCGGCTTCGTCGGGTGACTGAAGGCGCTATCGTTCAGGTCAACGATCGACCGCGTGACGATCGGTGCGACCGAACGTTCCAAACCACGAGATCTCAGTGCTTTCGTGAGGGCGTTCTCGAACCAATAGCCAATCATCCCTTGTGTCATCGCCCCGCAAACGTCGAGTGGCAAGGCCGGCGTCGCCGGACTGTCCGATGCGGCCTGTTGCAACATCAAATTTCCGACTTGCGGTCCGTTCCCATGGGTGATGATGACGTCGACCCCTTCGGCGATAAGCGCGGCCAGTGATTCCGCTGTCGCCTCGACGGCTCGAATTTGAGCCTCGGCCGTCGCATCTTTTCCTTGTTGAATTGCATTTCCACCTAGTGCGATGACTACTCGTTTATTCCGCATATTGGTTTCCCCCGATCAAAAGACTGAGATATTTCCTGAGACGATGCGCACGACGGCCAAGATGGCGAGCGCGGTCAAGACACCGGCCACGATCCACTCCGTCTTCGTCAACGTCTTGATGCCGTTCTCACGCTGTGCCTTGATGTAAAGCAACGTCCCTGGTGCGTACAGTAAGGTCGTCAAGAGCAGATAGTCGATTCCAGCCGCATAGATGAGCCAAATCCCATAGATCGAGGCGACGGCTCCGATAATGAGGTCGCGAGTCCTGCGCTCGCCGGTGTTGTAGCCGATGCCGTTCTTGGCGACTTTGACTTGATAGAAGGCCGAGAAGGCGTACGGGATCAAGATGGCGCTCGAGGCGAGCGAGAAGGCAAAGTTATACGCCGCATCCGAGAACAGGAACGTGAAGAGGAACAGTTGAATCAACCCGTTCGTGAGCCAAAGCGCGTTAGCCGGTGCGTTGTTTTTGTTCTCTTTCGTGAACCATTTCGGGAACACGCCGTCTTTCCCGGCTACGAATGGGATCTCAGCGGCGAGCAACGTCCAACCGAGCCATGCCCCGAGAACAGAGATGACGAGGCCGCCATTGATGAGCATCGCGCCCCACGGTCCGACCGCTGACTCGAGTAAATACGCCATCGCCGGTTGTGAGGCGTTCGCTACGTTTTCCGGATTCATAAGACCGAGCGACATGACCGAGATGAGCAGATAGATGATGAGTGTCCCGAGCAACCCGATGACCGTCGCTTTCCCGACGTCTGAGCGCTTGCGGGCCCGTCCGGATAAGACGACCGCCCCTTCGACACCGATGAATACCCATAGTGTGACGAGCATCGTCGAGACGACCTGATCTCTCACACTACCCCACGAGAAACCACCCTGGCCCCAGAAATCGAACGTGAAATTATCGAGGTTGAAGAAGAATAAGGTGATGGTGATGAAAGCAAAAATCGGTACGAGTTTCGCAATCGTCGTGATGATGTTGATCATGGATGCTTCATGAATGCCTCGTAAAATGAGCGAATGGACGAGCCATAACATAATCGAGGCCCCGATGATCGAGGCGATATTCTGACCACCTTCAAAGATGGGGAAGAAATAGCCGACCGAACTGAATAGGAGCGTCGCGTAGGCGACGTTGCCGAGCCACGCGGAGAGCCAATAGCCCCACGCCGAGTTGAACCCGACAAACTGACCAAAGCCGGCCCGGGCGTAACTGTATACCCCACCGTCGAGGTCCGGACGACGCATCGTCAAATTTTGAAAGCTGAGACCGAGGGCGATAATCCCGATTCCGGTGATGACCCACCCAATCAAAATCGCTCCCGCGTTCGCACCTTGGGCCAAGTCGGCCGCCAAGTTGAAGGCGCCGCCGCCAATCATTGAACCGACGACGAGTGCCGTCAGCGCCCCGAGCCCTAGACGTCGATCTTTCTTCTCTGGTTGCACGCCAGCCGTTCCACTTGAGTCATGCGCTATTTTCGTAGACATTGAACTCATCCCTTTCGTTTAATACGGACCGGAGGGGAGATCCCCTCCTATCCGTCAGCGTTCAAGCCATTCAAACGTGTCAGTTAGCGTCGCGGCCATCACCGCTTTGATTGTGTGCATTCGATTCTCGGCTTCATCAAAGACGAAAGAATGGCGGCTTCGGAACACTTCGTCCGTGACTTCCATCTCGCTCAATCCGTACTCCGCATGGATCGCCCGGCCGACTTCGGTTTCCAAGTCGTGGAAGGCAGGCAGACAGTGAAGGAACATGACGTCCGGATTATTCGTCTTCATGAGCATGTCCATGTTCACTTGATACGGGTGGAGCAGTTTGATGCGCTCGGCAAACTCGGCCTCTTCGCCCATCGACACCCAGACGTCCGTGTAGATGACGTCGGCGTCGGCGACCGCTTCGTCAATACTTTCGGTCAACGTGATCTTCGCCCCGGTCTCGGCAGCGACCGAGCGGGCAAAATCGACGACTTCATCCGATGGCCAAAGCGATTTCGGCGCGCAGATACGCATGTCCATCCCGACTTTGGCACCACCAATCAAGAGTGTGTTACCCATATTGTTGCGTCCGTCGCCGACGTAAACGAAGCGGATGCCAGACAGTTCACCTTTCTGTTCTTTGACCGTCAAGAAGTCGGCCAAGATTTGCGTTGGATGATACAAATCCGTCAAACCGTTCCATACCGGGACACCGGCGTCTTTGGCCAGCCCTTCGACCGTGTCATGGGCGAAGCCGCGGAATTGGATGCCGTCAAACATACGCCCGAGCACGATTGCCGTGTCGCGCACCGATTCTTTTTTGCCGAACTGGATATCCGATTTCCCGAGGTATTCCGGATGCATGCCGAGATCGATGGCCGCCACGGTGAACGCACAACGCGTCCGCGTCGATGGTTTCTCAAACAACAGAGCCACGTTCTTCCCTTCACAGATTCGATGCGGGACGCCTTGTTGCTTTTGACGCTTGAAAGCGGCCGATAAATCGATCAAATAGTTCAACTCGTCTCCTGAAAAATCGTTCAATGATAGAAAATGACGGCCTTTCAAATCAAAGTTGTACGTTGTGGACATGCTCGTTTCCTCCTCGTTAAATGTCTTCGCGGATCATCGGACAGCTCATACAGCGTGGGCCCCCACGGCCACGCGACAGTTCACTCGACATGATTTCGATGACTTCGACGCCCTCAGAGCGCAGCAACTCGTTCGAGACGTAGTTGCGATCGTACGTGACGACGACGCCCGGGGCGATGGCGAGCGTGTTCGACCCATCGTTCCATTGCTCGCGGGCAGCAGCGATTGGATCCCCGCCCCCACATGGGATTAAGACGATCTCATCAAGACCGAGTGCGGCTTTCAACACGTTCAACAAATCCGTATGCTGCCTAATGTGAAGTTCACCCTCGGCATTCAACGTCAGTTCAAAGATGTTCATCTTGCCTCCTGGCCCTTGGATGAACGGATGAATCGTGAACTTGTCATGATCGACCATCGTGAAGACCGTGTCGAGGTGCATGAATGCGCGCGACTTCGGAATTTCAATGGCAATGACTTTTTTGAACGTGCCGCCGTTTTTCAACAAGTTGAGGGCGACCCGCTCAATCCCTTGGGCCGTCGTCCGTTCGGAAATCCCGATGGCGACGACTTCTTTCGAAAGAACGAGTTCATCCCCGCCTTCCATCGCGAAGCGGTAGTCACGATCCGACCAAATCGGGATGTCGTGTTTCGCGAATCGTGGATGGTAGCGCATAATACACTGCGTGAACAACGATTCACGGCGTCGCGCCGGCTCTTTCATCCGGTTGATCGATAGCCCGTCCCCGATAGCCGCAGCCGGGTCACGAGTGAAATATAGGTTCGGCATCGGATCGAGATAGAACGGATACGTGTCCTCAATCATCTCGTGTAAGTGGCGCCGTTTTTCGGGCTTAATCTCGGACTTTCGAATCCCGGCCATGACCGTTTCAATCAATTTTTCGTTGTCATAGGCGAGCAAATATTCTTTAAGTGTCTCGTACGAGCCGTTGATGTTCGATTTGGACTCTGCCAAGATATCGGCGACGAACCGTTCGCGCACCCCTGGTAGTGACAACGTTTCCGCCATCAAATTTTCTAAATAGAGTACTTCGACGCCGCGATTTTGAAGCACGCTCGCAAAATAGTCATGTTCTTTTTGTATGACCGGAAGATGGGGAATATCATCAAACAAGAGCCGTTCCAAATATTCTGGGGTCAGATTTTCTAATTCGCGCCCAGGGCGTTTCAATAGTACCGTCCTAAGTTCACCGATTTCTGAATACACGTGGATCGGATGTTTCAGCGTTGTATCCCGTGCGGTTTGTTGATCCGTCATCGATATCATCTCGCTTCCTCCTTGTGATTCGAGTGTGTTTCTACCCTTACATTATCAACTTACCCAATTCCGGGATGGGCAAGTCCGACGTTTAGACTGTGGTGGATTCCACATAAAAGTGCATAGATCATGACGTGACATGAATGAACAACCACTCGTGAAACGATGTGTCCCCTCACATCAAGGGGGAGTAACGTATACATACTGTATAGATTGTGAAAAAAATTCATAACATTTTTTTGATTTTGTTTGAGCCTGATTGAAGACGTGACATAATATAGACAAATGATTTGAAAAGGAAGTGAGTCGATGGCAATCGAACGTACAGAACGCGCCCGTCATGAAGCCCAAGTGACAGCGCTCATTCAAAAAGGGGACCCGGTCGATTTCCGCGACGTGTTCCTCACCCTCCACCCTGGTGAACAGGCCGACCTGTTCATCGAACTCGAACGTCCGGCCCGTGAGTTCGTCTACGAGGCGTTATCTCCGGAGGAGTTCACCGACTTGTTTGAAAAACTTGAACTGGATGAACAGGAACAGTTCATTCAAGAGATGCCCCGTCCGTTCGCCGTGCGTGTGTTGAACGACATGTTCTCGGATAACGCCGCCGACTTGATGACCGAGCTCCCCGATGATTTCATGAACGAACTGTTCGAGTTGATGGACGAGACCGAGGCGACCGAGGTCAAAGACTTGATGCGCTATCCGGATGATACGGCCGGCGCCATTATGACGACCGAGTTCATCGTGTTGAAAGCGGACAAGACCGTCGGTGCGACGCTCGAAGACTTGCGCGAACTCGGACCGGAAGCCGAGACGATCTATTACCTGTATGTCATCGACACCGAGCGCCGGCTCGTCGGCGTCGTCTCGCTACGCGACTTGATCGTCTCCCCGCTCGACGTGCAAATTGCGGACATCATGGGCCGGCGCGTTGTATCGGCCCACGTCCTCGCCGACCAGGAAGACTTGGCCAGGACCGTTCAGAAATATGACTTACTGGCCTTGCCTGTCATCGACAGCGAGGACCACTTGCTCGGGATTATCACGGTCGACGATGTCATGGACGTCATCGAACGAGAGACGACCGAAGACTTCGAAGAACTGTCGGCGACGAAAGGATCGTCTGACATCAATATGGGACCGGTCGAGGCGGCGATAAAGCGGGCTCCATGGATTATCAGCCTTATGTTCCTTGGGATGATCACCGCTTCGACGATCGGTGGTTTCGAGGACACGCTCGAAGCGATCGTCCTACTCGCCGTCTTCATGCCGCTCGTCATGGGTTCGGCCGGTAACGCCGCCACCCAATCGCTCGTCGTCGCCGTCCGCTCGATCGCACTCGGGACAATTAATCGGAAAAATGTATTGAAGATGATTCGCCGCGAGTTTGGGACGGGGCTGTTACTCGGTCTCGCCTGCATGGTCGTCATCTTCGGCGTCATCACCGTATTGTACGACAGTGCCTTGATCGGGATGATTGTCGGCCTGTCGATCTTCGCGTCACTCAGCGTGGCGACCATCGTCGGGACGCTCGTACCGCTCCTCATCAATCGATTGAAGCTTGATCCCGCCGTCGCGTCAGGGCCATTCATTACGACAGTCATCGACAATCTCGGATTGATCATTTACTTTACGGTTGCGACGTCACTGCTACGCTTTTTTTGACACCTGGCTCTCAGGTGTCTTTTTTAGTGAATTTTATTACAATTTTTTTACAAAATAAAAAATGGGAAATAATCGTGATTTAGGATGGGTATTCATGAAAAGTACTTATAAATAAGAAGCTATTGTGGGAGGGATACTCGTTGACCATTCAACAAGTGATTTACATATTAATTACGGGTGCCCTATTCATGGGTCTCGTCGCATACGTATCGTATCGTATGACAAGAGGAAAAGTCGAAAGCGCCGACGATTATTTCTTGGCCGGACGTGGTCTTACTGGCTTGTTCATTGCTGGGTCGCTCTTGCTGACGAACTTGTCGGCCGAGCAATTGATTGGCTTGAACGGGCAATCGTTCGCCGGCAATATGTCGGCCATGGCTTGGGAAGTCACAGCCGGAATCGCCGCCATCATCATGGCGCTGTTTTTATTACCACGTTTTCTCGGCATCGGTATTTCGACGATTCCTGAATTTTTGAGCCAACGGTATGATGAGGACGTCCGCCGCTTGACGGTCCTCTTGTTCTTGTTCGGCTATATGTGCGTCACGATTCCATCGATGCTCTATTCCGGCGGTTTGGCCGTCTTGCAACTGTTTGACGTACCAGCCCTGCTCGGAATCAGCTTCGAGCAGTCACTCTGGCTCGTCATTTGGTTCATCGGGATTATCGGTGCCGTTTACGCCATTTTCGGCGGACTCCGCGCCGTCGCCGTCTCCGATACGTTGAACGGGATCGGCTTGATTATCATCGGTTTCCTCGTCCCGACGCTCGGTTTCATCGCGCTCGGCGACGGCAACCTCGTCGACGGGATGAAGACGATTGCAACCGAGAATCCGGAAAAACTGAACGCAATCGGTTCAGAGAACGACTCCGTCCCGTTCTTGTCCATCTTCACAGGGATGATTTTTGCGAATCTATTTTATTGGGCACTCAATCAATACGTCATCCAACGTGCACTCGGGGCGAAGAACTTGGCCGAGGGACAAAAAGGCGTGCTCTTCACCGGTTACTTGAAGTTGCTCGTCCCGATTTTCATGCTGCTTCCAGGGATTATCGCGTTCCATTTATATGGTACGAACGTCGATAAGGCGGACCTCGCTTACCCGAGCTTGATTGCCGACTTGTTGCCGATGTGGCTCATGGGCTTCTTCCTAGCTGTCTTGCTCGGTGCCGTGTTCAGCTCGTTCAACTCGTTGCTCAATAGTATCGCCACCTTATTCGTGCTCGATATTTATAAACCGAAGTTCAAACCGGACGCGTCTGACAAAGATTTGATTCGGGTCAGTAAATGGTTCGGGACGCTCGTCGCGCTCGTCTCGTTCTTCGTCGCCCCGAACTTGATGTACGCACCGGACGGACTGTGGGACTTGATTCGTCGCTTCACCGGTTTCTTCAACATCCCGATTCTCGTCATCGTCTTAATCGGGATGCTCGTGAAGCGCGTGCCACCGATTGCCGCGAAACTCGTCATCGGCTTCCACGTCGTCACGTATTACTTCCTCGTCTGGGGAACTGAGCAGTGGTTCGGCTTTGACATCGGCATCAATTTCATTCATATTTATGGCATTTTGTTCGTCCTTGAGACGGCCATCATGCTCGTATTCGCGAAAGTTCGACCGATGCAGCACATCAATCCGATTCGCATCGACCTCGGTCGCGTCAAACCTTGGCGCCATGCCATCTCGACGTCAATCATCCTGATTGCTTCGATGGTGTTCGTCTACTTTGTCTTCTCGCCGATCGGTCTCGCCTATGCAGATGGAATCGTGTCGAGCTGGTTCTGGCCAGCGACTGTCGCCTTGTTTGCTGTGACGGGCGCCCTCGTTTGGGCGTCGTATCGCTACTGGCTTCCGAGATATGAGGCTTACTTGACGAATCTCGGTACGACAGACACCGAACGTGAAAAAGCGATTGGTGAATAATATATTTAAACAAACAGACACACTCCTTGCTAATATCATTTAGCAGAGAGTGTGTCTGTTTGTTTTACATTTACGCTTCTGTTCATACATGTTTTGATCCGCTTGATTATATAAATTCGTGAAATCTATTAAACGCTCTTCCCAAGCTACCCCGACAGCGGCTGAGACGTGATTCACTTCAAATTTGTTTCTAACTAGAGCCGTCAAATTCAGTAACTCATCTTGTTGCATGTTGTCCGTTAACAAAACGAATTCGTCGCCACCAATACGATAAACATCTGTGCTTAACTCCTGCAAAAGGAATCCCACTTTTTGAAGTAACAAATCACCAGCTGAATGACCTTGGTTATCATTAATTTTCTTCAAGTCGTTCAAGTCAATCACAATCAGTCCTATTGCTTTTTGAGAGAGACAATCAAGCGCTTCGTTAAAAGCGCGTCGATTTAAAACCCCAGTGAGTTCATCATGACGGCTCTCATATTCCAACTCCTCGCGTTTCATTACAGCAGCTTCCACATTCCGAATGATTCCTTGTACAGCTACAATCTCACCATTTTTATAAATCGGGGTCGTGTATTCTTCAAAGCTCAAGTAACGACCATCATTCGTACGCCAACGTTGAGAGATAGGCTCATCATAACTCATATTTCCTGATACTTTATTCATGAGAAGTTGATAATCATCTGGGTGAATACGACGAAAACAATCATCTGGATTTTCATAGTTTTTCGCTACAACACCTTCACCTAAATACAAATCAAGGGAAGGACTTATGTAACGAAAACGAAACGTCGGTTTGACTTCAAATATGTAGATGACATCTTTAACGTGGTTAGCAAAATGTGTAAACGCTCCGTCCACCTCTTTACGTGATTGAAGTATTTTCTGCGCAACGAGTACCAAAATCAATCCAACTAATAAACCTGACCAAAATTGTTCCATGTTTTCCCCGCTCCCCATCTGAACATACTATTCTATCGTATCACGTTAGCAAAACGACGCCTGTACCTTTTCCATTATTTAGGTTAATGTTTAAACATAAAGTTTACTGATTGATAAGTGTAAACTTGAAAATTAGAAGTTGGAGGTCAACCATGAGTCCTGACTGGTCACCTTATAAAGTCTCATCTACTTTTTCTGGATCGGCGCTCGTCATGCGACAGAACGACATCCTGTTCGAACTTCAACAAGGCTACGCGAATCGGGCCGAACAAATCGAAAATCAAACGTCGACCCGCTTCGGCATCGCTTCGGGCTGTAAGCTGTTCACAGCGATCGCCATCTGCCAGCTCGTCGAACAGGGAAAATTGGCGTTTACGTCGACACTCTGTGAGAGTTTGGCCATCGACTTCCCCCGATTTGACCCTGGTGTGACAGTCGAACAGTTGCTCACCCACACGTCCGGCATCCCCGACTATTTCGACGAGTCTGTCATGGACGACTTTGAGGAATTGTGGCGACAGCGTCCGATGTATCATATCAGGCAGCTACGTGACTTTCTCCCAATGTTCCAGCACGAGCCGATGCGACAAGCCGGCGGTGCGTTTCAATACAATAACGCCGGCTATATTGTGCTCGGCCTTATCGTCGAACAAGCGAGTGGGTTGACCTTCACGGACTATATCGAACGATTCGTGTTTAAACCGGCCGACATGACCGATTCTGGGTACTTCTCCCTCGATGCTTTACCGAGGAACACGGCGCTAGGGTATATCGACAGCGCGGACGGCTCGTGGCGGACGAACCACTATTCGATTCCCGTCAAAGGCGGCGCGGACGGCGGCGCATTCGTGACGACACAAGATATGGCCAAACTTTGGAGAAACCTGCTCGGTCATCGCCTGCTTGGGGAGGAGATGACATCACGGCTCTTCACGCCTCACGTGCCAGTGAACGAAACAGGCGGACATTATGGATACGGCCTTTGGATTCAACTGGATGCGAATCGACACGTGTTCAAATATCATGCCATGGGCTATGATCCCGGCGTCAGTTTTCATTCTGCTTACTACCCGGCCACAGACATCATCTCGGTCGTCTGTTCGAACAAATCGGACGGTGCGTTCGACCTCATGAAATCCATTGAAATGAAAGTAGGTGAAGCTTGATGGTCATTCGCCCTTATGAAGAAGCCGATTTTGAACAGATTCAAGCGTTAAATGAAGCGGAAGGTTGGAGTCAACTTGTCCGACAACACGAATTGACGAAACAGGCGTGGCGGCAATCGAACGTCGCCTATGTCGTCGAGTCAGAAGGACAGGTGATCGCCTACTTGCGTGGATTGACCGACACGACCGTGAGCCTGTACGTGTGCGAACTGCTCATCGCGGCCTCGCACCGTCGCCTCGGGATTGGCGAGCGGTTGTTATCACACGTCCATGCGCTCTACCCTGAGACGCGCCTTGAGATGCTCGCGAGTGCTTCATCCCACACGTATTACGAAAAACTGAACTTCCGTCCGTTTTACCGGTACCGGAAGACAATTCACGAATAGGAGGAGCTGTCATGAAACTAGCCATCGTGACCGGTGCGTCGCGCGGTCTCGGCCGTGCCATCGCCGAGGAACTATTGAAGCGGGATTACGAGGTCGTCAATTTTTCACGAACGCGGGCGACCGCTGCCTCGTTTCGTCACGTCAAGGTCGACTTAGCTGATCCAACAAG
The DNA here is from genome assembly GCF_003331145.1 of Exiguobacterium sp. TNDT2. GTDB lineage: Bacteria > Bacillota > Bacilli > Exiguobacteriales > Exiguobacteriaceae > Exiguobacterium. Next base: position 206,739 of record NZ_QLVE01000002.1, read on the forward strand.
CACGCTGGCCGCGCTCGAACAGATGAAGCCGCTCATCGAAACGGCGACGTCCTTACTCGTCGTGCAAAACGCGGCCTTGATTGAGCCGATTCACCGCGCTGGCCAACTGGATGACGTGCAGCTCATCGCCCACGTCCAAGCCAACCTGCTCGCCCCGATGCTCTTGACAAACGCGGTGCTCGCATACGACCTGCCCGTCTCGCTCATCCATGTGACCTCTGGGGCCGCCAAGCGCCCCATCTCGGGCTGGAGTGCCTATTGTGCGACGAAAGCCGGTCTCGATCATTTCACCGAGACGGTCGCACTTGAGTTGACTGATACGGATGATAAGGTCGCCTTGTTCAATCCAGGCGTCATGGACACCGCGATGCAAGCAACCATTCGTACCTCGTCAGAAGACGCGTTCCGTGACGTGGAACAGTTCCGTTCCTACGTGACGGAGGGCCGATTGCGCACCCCTGAGACGGTCGCCCGCATCTTGGCGGAACACTTGCTAGACAAGCCGTTCGAGAATGGCAAGACGTATTCGGTGTATGACCTAGACTGATTTTTAACCTGGTATAAAATTCAGTCACCCTTTTTAGGCTCAACCGCCTACACTAGAGACAGATGAAATGAGAAAGGGTGACTAAGTCATGAAGACGATTGCAGGAGGATTATTATTTTTCGGCTTGTTCAGTCTCGGATTGTCGTTCACGATGATCGGGGACACGGCGATTGTCGGAGCGATGGTGAGTGGCGTCGCCATCTTATGCAGTGTCGGACTTTGGTTCGGAGCGACAGAAGTAACGCGCATCCGTGTTGCTCTCCTCGACAGCAAAAAAACGTCTTTCCCCGAATGAGGGAAAGACGTTTTTGGATTCATCGATTGTCTTCTTCTTCGTAATCATCATCCGCATATTCCTCGAAATCATACTCTTCGAAGTCCGCTTCATCGATAAAGATGTCGCGGTCATTGACGACGTGAATCGGACCGTTGGCCACATCGATTCGAATCGTCCATGCCCATGGAATGCGCAATCGGCTATAAACGCCTGTCCAGAATTCCATCGATTCTTGCTCGTATCGCTCGAACTCTGCCAGCAACTCTTTAAAGGTTACCCCTGACAACTGAAAGTTTGAGTCTTGGATTCGCTCGAGCGCATTATGTGTCGCCTCGAGCTCCGCCGCACGGACCATCTCTTCAGCCGTAGCCATCTCAAGAATGGTACCATCCGGTGGCAGAATGTCGTATACGTTAAACAATTCGCCTTCTTCTACTTCTTCATCAAACTCATAGTCGTCGTGCCGCATGCTTCATTCCTCCTCACTCTAGTTGAATCTCTTTCATTGTACCATTCCACTCCCCGTTAGAACGAAACATTCGTGTATATATTTTGGCTGGTAGGGAATCATAACAAAGGAATAGAATACGGATCAGTGAAAGGGGCCAATTGACCATGAACGAATCATTTCAAGCACTCGTCCTCGACAAGACGGATGACCGTCTCCACGCCAAGGTGACGGACGTCAAACTCGACGCGCTTCCAAAAGAAGAAGACGGTAACGTCCTCGTCGAGGTACATTATTCGGCGCTCAACTATAAAGACGCTCTCGGGTTGACCGGGTCCGGCAAAATCGTCAGTCATTACCCGTTCATCCCCGGGTGCGAGTTCGTCGGCAAAGTCGTTGAATCCGACCATCTCGACTTCAAAGCCGGCGATGAAGTCATCGCCACCGGTTTCGGCATCGGCGAACGACATTTCGGTGGCTTCAGCCGTTACGCTCAAGTCCCTGGTAATTGGCTCATCAAACTACCGAAAGGCATGACGCTGCGAGATGCAATGACGATCGGAACGCCAGGACTTACCGCCATGTTCGCTGTCGAAGCGCTCGAACACGAGGGCATGCATCCCGGTCAAGAAGTACTCGTGACCGGTGCCTCCGGGGGAGTCGGCAGTTTTGCCATCGCTTTGCTCCACAAACTCGGCTACCACGTCATCGCCTCGACCGGCAAACAAGACCCGGCGTATTTGCGTGACCTCGGTATCGAAAACGTGATTCCTCGAAGTCAGCTTGAAGGACCAGGTCGTCCGCTCGACGAACAAAAATTTGATGCTGCCATCGACTCGGTCGGAGGCGAGACACTCGGTAACGTCCTCAGCCGAACGCGCTACGAAGGGACGGTCGTCGCATGCGGGCTTGCCGGTGGCCATGAGCTCCATACGACCGTCTATCCGTTCATCTTACGGGGCGTCCGGCTCATCGGCATCGACTCGGTCATGCAACCAATCGCACGGCGTCTGAAGGCGTGGGAACGACTAGAGGAGCTACTCGATTCGAACGTGCTCAATCATATGATTCATGAGATTCCGTTGCATGACGTCCCTCGGCAAGCCGAGGCGATGATGCGCGGTGAACTGAGCGGCCGGACCGTCGTCCGCATCCACGACTAAAATAAACAGGGCTGAATCCATCGATTCAGCCCTGTCTCTGTATTCTCCATGGTGGTGGACTTATAGAGTGAATCCGGCTGGTGCGTCTTTGACGACGACGATCACCTTGCCTTGGTCTAATTTTTTCTCAAGTTGGTCCGCTTCAGTCGATGAGAAACCGAGTTGCTCGAACTGAGCCCGAAGCTCATCGCCTTTTTTGCGGAACAAGTTTTTCGTGGCCGTCCCCAGGCCGACATCTGATGCCGATACCGTATTCGCGTCGGCGTTATCGGCCACACGGTCGGTCCGATCATCATCATGGGTGATGACATAAATGTGCTTGTCCTCAATCCCCTTCGCTTTCATCGATTGAATGGCGGTCACGACTTCTTCATCATTTGTAAACTCTTTATACAAAACTGACATGTCTGTTCTCCTCCTTCGATAGCATTACAGTAAGAGTAATTACCTTCTTTTTCAAAATTTACACATTAAAAAACGATGACAGCTGTCATCGTTTCGTTAAACGGCCGGTTCTTGACCTTTTAATTTTTTTAATTCATCGAGCAAAATGTCCGATTCATTGAACGGAATCGACTCTCGGCCGACGCGTTCGACATGATCATGTCCTTTTCCGACGACGACGATCCGTTTGCCGACGAGCGCTTGTTGCGCCGCGTGGCGCAGGGCGTCCCGTCGTTCCTCGAACGTCACGTAATGCGTGTGCGCATCGATGCCTTCGAGCAACCCGTCGATGATATGCCTCGGGTCTTCTGTCCGCACGTCATGCACCGTCACAATCAAATCGTCCGAATAGCGACTCGCAATGCGGCCCATCTCCGCCCGTTTGGTCGGATCTCGGTCTCCGGCCGCGCTCAAGACAACAACAAGCTCCTGCTCGCCTTGCTGAAGCGTCGACAGACACTTTTCAAGCCCGTCCGGTGTATGGGCGTAGTCGATATAAATCTCGGCGTCCTCTGTATCGAGTCGTTCGAGGCGCCCTTTCGGAAGCGTGAGTCCCGGCACATTGGCGATAATCGAACGCAACATCAGTTCCGACGTCGAGACGAGACCGATGGCCGCGGCCAAGTTGGCGGCATTGAATGCGCCCATGAAATGTACTGGCGCCTCAATCGTCAGGGCGTTCATTTTGACGACGACCGTCTGGTCATGCCAGATGACTTGAATTTCAGCCGGTACGTCCGCATGCGTGCTATACATGATGCGCCGACGGGTCGGAGCAAAGGCGGCCATCGTCTTACTGGCCGGGTCTTCAGCGTTCAAGATAATGGCGTCCCCGTCCGTCGTTTCGACTTGTTCGAATAATCGGGCTTTGGCCCGGGCGTACTCGTCCATTGAACGATGGTAATCCAAGTGGTCATGCGTCAAGTTCGTGAACGCCGCCGCATGAAATCGGACGCCTTCAACACGCCCTTCCATCATCGCATGCGAGGAGACTTCGACGACACAGTCGGTCACGCCGGCATCCGCCATTTCGGCCAAGATACGATGTAAGACGACGGCTTCCGGCGTCGTGTTTGGTGTTTTTAATGTTTGATCTTTATAACGTGCTCCGATTGTACTGACAATCCCGACCGGTCGGCCGGACAGACGAAATAAATCATATGTCAATGTCGCAGTCGTCGTCTTCCCGTTCGTACCCGTGACACCATAAATGCGCATCCGATGTGAGGGATGGTCATAAAAAGCACTGGCCACCACGCCGGCTGTCCACTTCGTGTCCGTAACGACAAGATTCGGCACCTCAAGATCGAGCGGGTATTCCGAGATGACAGCAACCGCGCCTTTGGAGACGGCATCCTCAGCGAATTCATGTCCGTCCACCGTATAGCCGCGGATACAGATAAATAGATTCCCTGGACTGACCTTTCTGGAATCTGTCTCAATTCCGGTCACCCATGGATCGCGTTCGATGTCATCCATCTCATTTCCTAGAATGGCGGATAAACGTTTCGTCCTCATGCTGTGTACTCCCTTTCTCATGGGTGTTGCTAGGTTCGCAAACCTTATCGTCATGGTACTCGATATTAGGCGGTAATGGAGATGACAAATATATTACTTCCCTTTTTACGAGCGATACAATCGTCCAACCAAAAAATCCTAGCCCAGAACGGGACTAGGAATGTATTTCGCTGTCGGTGAACCGAAGTCCTTGCTCATGAAGAGCAGATTCTAAAACTAGCAGCACATTCGGTCCAACCCCGTGCAGCGCCGAAACCTCTTGCTTCGTATAGGTGGCCAACTGTTCGAGCGTATCGATATTGGCGGCCTTGAGCGCCCGTTCGGCCGGTGCCGAACACTTCGGAAGTGGGATCATCCGATTCCCTTCTCTCGTTTTGAATCTCGTTCGATCGTCGGAAGACAGGCGAGGACACGGTCCATACAAAACGTCCGACGAGCCTGTTTTTTCACATCCCAGGCGACGAGTCGATCGCCTTGAAACTTCATCAGTTTGACGCGTCGCTTTGAAATGACCCCGTTTCGATCCATATACACCATTTCTACGACTCGTCCGTTTCGCATCCACCGCATGACTTCTTGCCTCATCTGATTTCCCTCCTTTGTACCTTTATTATACAGAACGTTTGTTCGTAATTACAGTTTGAAGGTGTACGTTTGAGCAATTTGCCGTATGCTAGAAGAAACAACTGTTTTGCGAAGGGGGTACGCTCGTTATGACGTACGTCATGTTGGCCGTTTTGGCCATCGTCTTATTCATCTCCATGATTTATGCCGCCAAAGCCTTACCGAATTTAAGAAATATCTTATTCAACCGCGGCAGTCTTTTTGGGACAGACAGTGAGACCGTCACTTGTCCAAACTGCAAGAAAACGTTCAAACGGTCCGGTGGGAACACACAGACATGCCCTCACTGTTATACGGCGTTTTAACCGCAAAAACACCCGACCGACCGCACATCAGCGTAACGTTGGGTGTTTTTGAATGTGCTCGACTCGGAAAGTAGCCGTTTACGTTCACCCCATAAGTGAAATAAGAAGGTTACGTCATTTGCCCGCTAGTCAAGCCACGAGACAGTCTCATTCTGAAGGAATCTACCATGTCATTCATATCCGATCACGATTTATACGCACGCATGTAAACCGCGACACTTCTGCGTTCGAGCTACTTTACGACCGCTATGAGCGTATCTTATATTCAATCGCCCTCCGCTTGACGACGCGAGCCGACTTGGCCGAGGCCGTCCTATCTGAAGTGTTCACCGAGCTTTGGAAACGTCGTCTGCCGCTCGATTTGACGAAACACCGGCTGAAAACGCATTTGTTTGAGCGGGTGGAGACCGCAGCGCTACGTCTAGTCGCCAATGCGTAAGTCCGTCTATCGTATCGCTCGGTGTAACACTTCTAAGATTCCATCCGCATACATGCCCTCGGTGACACGACCATGTTCTCGTTTGGCTTCTTCCGTCCCGTTGCCAAGTACGTAGCCGTTGCCAACATATCGCAACATTCCTAAATCGTTCCCACTGTCACCGAATGCGTAGGCGTGCTCGGTCTGAAACGGATATCGGTCGCACACGTAGTCGACAGCAGCGATTTTCCCCGCTCCTTGTGGGATGAAATCGATATCGTAGGCATCTGCCGGATCCCCGGCGAGCGGATTGCAACGACTGACGTTGACGGCGATCCCGAAGTCACCAGCACTCGAACGAATGTGCTCGAGCTCGTTCTCGCTCTCGCCGAAGTAATAATAATTGTGCATCCAAGCACTCGTCCCGAGATTTGCTTGCGGTTCAATCGCAAGCGTTCGCCCTAGCCTGTCGACGACTTGGGTGACGCGGTCTGAAAAATCATCGGGAAACCGTGACGAATAACCGGGATCAAGCTCCAGTTGTCCGGACGCCGTCACTTGATACAGCTCTGTCCCGAGACTCGCCGCGATTCGATGTGGGAAGTAACGCATCTCGGCCCGCTTCACTTTCTCCATAATCGTCTCGAGCGAACTCCCCGTCACCCACATCGTCGATAAGCGATGTGAGTACATATCGAGAAAATCTTCGAGTTGCCGCAAGTGCTCCAACTGCTTTGCGGAACAAGCATGCGGGAAGTACGTCTCGTCGAAATCAAAACAGACGAGTGTCCGACCTTCCTTTGTAAATCGTCTCATCGTCATCCTCCTTGTGTCGCCATACCCCTTCTCGTATAGTGAAAGAGAGAAAGGACGTGACATGATGAAAAATTGGTTCAGCCGCTACTATTGTCAGTATAGCGGAATCGTGATCGGGTTCGGCCTCGTCTTCGCTTTTTTGTTCGGGATACGAACGTATCCGGTCTGGCAACAATGGCTCTCGACCGGGCCCGCACTTCTCGTCACGCTCCTCATGGCGACGCTATCCAGTTACGTGACGCATCAATTGCTCAGTGCCTTGAATTTGAAACTCTTTCACCGACTCGGCGACGCGACGTCGACATGCTCCCGTTAAACACGGGACTACATAACGACCGTTCACAAAATAGTCACGTCAAACAGGCATCCATTTCACGGTTTCATCCGTTAGATCAATACAAGGGATTCCCTTATGGATAAAGGAGACAGCCATGACTGATATTGAATTGTACGAGCGCGTCAGGCAAAAAGACAAACAAGCGCTCGAGGCACTTTATGATCGCTATGAACGAATCCTGTATGCCTTTGTCATGCAGTTGACGAAAGACCGCGACCTCGCCGAAGAAGCGATGCAGGAAGTATTCATTAAGCTGTGGCGCGGTGGCGGCGTATATGATGAGACAAAAGGAAAATTCAAATCGTGGCTGTTCACGATGAGCCGTCACGTCACGATCGACTTGATTCGCAAACGAAAACCCGACCTGCAACTTGATGAGTCTTATGCGGAAGCCATCCCGTCACCGGCCCCGTCCGTCGAAACCGAGGTCGAATGGCAAGAAGAGCGAACGCAAATCGAGACGGCGATGGCCGAGCTTCCGGTCGAGCAACAACAAGTCGTCCGTCTCATGTATTTCCAAGGGCTCAGCCAACAAAAAATCGCCGATGCGTGCGGCATCCCGCTCGGTACTGTAAAAGGAAGGATTCGATTAGCGTTGAAACAGTTACGAAGGCATCTATCCCATGATTTAATCGATAAGGAGGTGGAACGATGAACGCTTGTGACCAATTGATTGATTATTTCAACCAGCATTTGACAGAAGACGAACGCATCCAGTTTGAAGCGCATCTCGCGACATGTCAAACATGTCAAGAAGAGCTCGAACAACTCGAGGCCCTCGTCGGCGGCGTCGCGTTCCTCTCTGAACCGGCTGAACCACCAAGCGGGATGAAGGCACGCATCCTCGACAACGTGTTCGCTGAAGACGAGCCAAAGCCTAAGAAAGTCGAGCCGACCCCGATCACACCGTTCACTGCTACGAAGAAGAACCAGAAGACGCCATGGGGAGCGCTCGCCCTCGCGGCCACACTCATGCTCTCCTTGATCGGGAACGGCTATCTGCTATTGAACCAAGATGACCCGAGCGGCATCGCCTTGACCGAGACGGTACCGCTCGAAGGCGAATCGGAAGGCGTCGCTTACCTGGCCGAACAGGATGGTCAGCGCCAGCTCATCGTCCAGACGAACGGACTCGCCCCCCTCGAAGCGAACGAAGTATATCAAGTTTGGCTCTTGAAGGACGGCTCACCGATTCCGACTGGTGCCTTCGTCACCGACGACAAAGGCAACGGGACGGTCATCTATCCACTCGATTCGACCGAATCGGAGACAGATTGGGATACGGTCGCTGTCACGAAAGAACCGGAACGGGGCAACACGGCGCCCGTTGGCGAGATCGTCCTCAGTGCCAGTTTATAAGAAGAGACCAGAGGACGTGACGCGCCACGCGTACGTGTCATCTGGTCTTTTTTTCCTTATGATGATAGAAAAGGAGTGGTACATATGCGTCAGCCTAAAATCGGTGTCGTCGGTCTCGGCGGCATCGCCCAGAAAGCGTACTTGCCGATCTTATCGAACAGCACATCATTCGAACTGATTGGTGCCTATTCTCCGACCGTCGCCAAACGCGACGCGATTTGTCGGGCCCATCGGATGGAGTCGTTCACAGGACTTCCCGAGCTCGCGTCTTCCGTCGATGCGGCCTTCGTTCACAGTTCGACCGAGACGCATTTCGACGTCGTCTCCTATCTGCTCGCACACGGTATCGATGTGTATGTCGATAAACCACTAGCCGCGACGATTGAACAGGCAGAACGTCTCGTCGAGCTGGCCGAGCAGACGAACCGAAAGCTCATGGTCGGCTTCAATCGCCGCTTCGCCCCGATGTATCAGCACGTGAAAGAAGCAGCCCCGTTCCACACGCTCGACTTCGTCAAGCATCGCGGGGACGAATTGCGTGGCCACGACTATCAGTTCACGTTGCTCGATGACTATTTGCATGTCGTCGACACACTCCGGTACTTCGCTGGAAGCGAGTTGCGCCTGGTCACAGGGCATTTGGAGAAGACCGAAGCGAACGGTCTCCATTTCGCACGTCACGTTTGGCGAGACGAGCACGGACTGCACACGACGTCAATGCACCGCAAGGCCGGGACGAATCACGAAGGGCTGAGCGCCATCCGGGACGGACTTCGCATGACGGTCGACGAGATGGTGACGCTTCAGCGCTTCGAGAACGGCGCCCATTCGACAAAGACGTTCGGGTCATGGGACACGCTCCTGACCCAACGCGGGTTCCAAGGAGCGATCGACCACTTCGTCTCGGCAGTGACCGAGGATACAGCTATCCTGACGGATGGGCGTGAGGCGCTCCTCACACAACAGCTAGTGACGGATTTGTTCGGCTCACACTAAAAGGAGGCGTATCAAATGGATTTCTTTTTCTACATCATGGTCATCGTCGTCGTGTCCATCGCCGCGGACAGCTTCAACAAGAGGCAAAAGGTTCGTGTCGAGGAGCTGCGGCTCAAAGTCGAACAAGAAAAGCTCGCCATCCAGCGGCTCGAGCTCGAGATGAAGCGTGACGAGGACAAACTCGATCATCACGGATTTTGAAAAGACGGTCGGCCCTTATCGGGTCGACCGTCTTCACTTATAGGATATGCTGTTCTGAGGCGAGTCTTGCGTCACTTATCCGTTTTTGCCGTCGTTCGGCGAGTGTCGACCAGGTGACCGCCGTGATGATGCAGGCGGCACCGATGAAGAAGTTGCGGTCGAGCCGTTCGTCGAGGACGAGCCAACCGAGATAACCTCCGACGAGCGGTTGGAAAAAGAAGAACAGCGAACCGACGCTCGCATCCATGAGTTCGAGTCCTTTGTTCCAAAAGAAGAACGCCCCGGCTGTCGAGATGATGCCGACGTATAACACGCTGAGCCAAAGCACCATGGTCATATTCGGAAGACCGGATGCGACCACTTCCATCCCCATGAGCGGCGTCATCAACACGAAGGCGATGCCGATGGCGAACGTCGTGATCGTCAACGACGACATCGTCGCGGAAGCGATTTTCACATAGATGGACATGAGCGCCCACGTGATGGCGGCACCGACCAAGACGAGGCTACCGATGAAATACGTTCCTTCGACGTGCCAACCGACGACGATGATGACCCCGAGCGTCGCCAAAAGGAGTGACCCGATTTTGACAGGTGTGAGCCGCTCTTTCAAGATGACTCGGGCAAAAATTACCATGAACGCCGGTGTCGCCGCCGTGACGAGCGATCCCGTATGGGCGTCGGATAGTTTCGTGCCGATGAATTGAAATGAAATCGAGGCGACATAGCCGACGACTCCGACGAGCGCGATCCACTTCCAGTCGCCCCTGGCAATCCGCTCGCGACCGAACGTCCACCACATTATAAACAGGATGACAAAAGCGACGGCGTAACGCATCCAGACGAGCGTGAACGGCTCGATATAGCCGAGCGCATACTTACTGACGACGTACATCCCGCCCCAAATGCTGGCGGCGAGCGTTAAACTGATGGCACCTAACCATTCCTTGCGCATAGCGTCCCTCCTCTCTGATGTCTAAACAATACGACATCAATCCTTGATATTCCTGTATCCCCAGTTGCCGAACCGACCGAAATCGCTTACACTTACCATAATGATAATGGAAAGGAGGGAGAAAGGTGAACTTTGTCGGACGTACGCATTGGTCAACAGAACATTTGTACATTTTGCGTGCGATTTTTCACGATGTCGCGTAACCATAGGACCCGTTTGTCCTTTTTTAGACATTGCTGAAATACGACAAAGCGCCTCTCTTTCTTGCCGAGCGCTTCTTTGCGCTCGGTTTTTTTTGATAGGCCTCTACTTGAGGAGGAACCACTCATGTTCATCGAGTTACAACATATTCAAAAACAATTTGGCGGCCACGCCGTCTTGACTGATGCCAATCTTCACGTAAACGCCGGCGAACGCATCGGGCTCGTCGGACGGAACGGGAGCGGCAAGACAACGCTCTTGCGCCTCATCGTCGGTACCGAGTCCCCAGATGAAGGAACAATCTATCGAAAACAACGGCTGACGATCGGCTATTTGGCCCAGATTCCCGCCCATCCCGGTAAGTCAGGTCGAGACGTGCTCTATACGGCGTTCGCCGAGTTAACGAGACTCGGTGACGAGATGCGACGACTCGAGGAACAGATGATTTCAAGTGACGACATCGACGCGCTGCTCGAGACGTACGGCGCCTTGCAGATGCGCTATGAAAGCGGTGGCGGGTATGCCATCGATTCGAAAGTGAGTGCGATGATCGATGGATTACGCCTCACAAGTTTCATCGACCGCCCATTCGATACACTTAGCGGTGGCGAACAGACAAAAGTCGGGCTCGCCTTGGCATTGCTTCAAGAACCAGAACTGCTCATCTTAGATGAACCGACGAACCATCTCGATTTAGAAGCGATGACTTGGCTCGAGTCGTTCCTTCGTGACAGTCCGTCCACGCTTCTCCTCGTCTCGCACGACCGTGTGTTTCTCGATGCCGTCGCCACGCGCATCGTCGAATGTGAGGATGGGGAGTTGGCTAGTTTCGATGGGAACTATAGCGCATTCGTCGCCCAAAAAGAAAAACGGTTGCTCGATCAGTTCCACGCCTACACAGAGCAACAGAAGAAAATCAAGAAGATGAAGGAAACGATTCGACAGCTAAGACAGTGGGCGAACGAAGGCAATCCACCGAACGAGAAATTTTATCGGCGTGCCAAGTCGATGGAGAAAGCGCTCGCCCGTATCGAGACGATCAAAAAACCACGACTCGAGGCCGTGCAACCGGACATCCAGTTCACAGCGAACGGGCGGACCGGACGCGATGTGTTCGAGGCGACCGACGTGACCGTCACTTACGACCGGACCGTCTTCGAACACGTCTCGTTCTACGCCGGTCATGGCGAGCGCATCGCCATCGTCGGTCCGAATGGGAGCGGCAAGTCGACCTTGTTGAAAGTATTGCTCGGTTACCTCGAACCGGCCTCGGGCACTGTGCGACGAGCAGAACGGGCCCAAATCGGATACTTGTCCCAATACATCGACTTCGATGACTCCCATCGGCTCATCGAGGCGTTCCGTGACCGCATCGCCGTCGATGAAGGAAAGGCCCGTCAACTGCTGGCCCAGTTCCTCTTCTATGGCGCGAGCGTCTTCAAACCGGTCAAAGATTTGAGCGGTGGCGAGAAGATGCGCCTCATGCTCGCCATTCTTATGCACGAGGATATCAACGTGCTCGTGTTAGACGAACCGACGAACCATCTCGATATCGAAGCGCGTGAGGCACTCGAAGACGCACTCGACCGCTTTACCGGAACGCTCGTCGCCGTCTCACACGACCGCTACTTCTTGAACAAGCTGTTCCCGGTCACCTATTGGCTTGATGGGACAGCGGCACGTTTCCCGGGAAACGTGTCGTATGTGCTCGAGAAACGGCAACATGAAATGAACACAGAGGTCGCCGTTCCTAAACCGAAACTCGTGAAACCGAAGCAAGAAACGACTCGCGACACTTCAGTTGACGAAGCTCGCCTGACCGAGCTCGAAGCATCACATCAAGCCCTCCTGTACCAAATGAATGAGACGAACGATTTAGAAGAATTAATGACGTTGCAGCAACAAGCCGATGCGCTCCAAGCAGACATCGACACGTTGTTGAACCAGTTGCTCGAATCGATGTAACCAAAAAAACGGCGTCCGCTTAGCGGCGCCGTTTTTGTTCGAACCAAGCTTGGACGAGAAAGCCCGTCACACCAAGCGCCATCAAAAAATAGGGCACGATTCGCGGGACAGCTCCCGTTTCCCCCATCATCATGAGGATTAGGCCGCTCACGAACGTCCCGAGCCAGTATATTTTCGGCATATCGTCACTCCTCTCTATTTTACCTTGTAATTTGTCAGAATTTTTCGTAAAATATTCTGAAATTCTTATCATTATATTGAAAGGAGATGCGCTCATGCCAAAACGAAACTGGGAGACGATTTTCCGAATCGCCCTCGTCGTCACGATCACGCTCGCCACTTTCCTCTACGTCCGCTATTCGACGGAGATCGAGGAACGCGAACGTGCCTTAGAGCAGCACCTTGCGACTCATTATAACATTTCGGCGGACACCTATTCGATTGACGGCACCCTTTCCTTAAGCGGTTATGTCTACGACTTGACGTTCGAAGACGAACCTGACGCCGCCTACACGTTTCAGGTCGAACAGGCCGCAGACGGCCATCGCGTGAAGTTCGAACAAGCGGATGGCAAACAGCCGGCCCGGGTCGCCACGTTCGCCCCATAAGAAAAAGCGCCACGTCTGTGGCGCTTAACGGTGAGCTTTTCTAGTAGAGCGGACTTTCACCCGACCGAGAAAGTTCCCGGCCGACCGTCCCATGCAATCAATCGATACGTGCTAGAAAATGGACGCGGTTCAGAACGTGATTTCGGAGCGTTCGTTCGTCTGAACATCAATCTGACCCTGCACAGAGACATTGCCTCCAAAACGGCCATGACTGCGTTTCGACGTAATAAGGTTGAAATCCATCTTGAACCTCATCATGCCCACCTGTTTTGAAACACCGAGCTTCCTAGACGTTTTGCCTCCCACATATCCTTTTTGTCTGCCCCTCACCTCTCGCGCGAGGTCAGGTGGACGACAGTTTGAGTCAGGAGATCACCTAGTCCGCCGGTCTTTCAACCAACCTGTCTCTCGTTTCACCGAGCCGGCCTCAGTCAAACAACGATTGAATCTTCGTTTCATCCGTTGCCCCCTTTCAGCCCGACACGTTGAATGAGGACTACACTAATACATTAACCGTTTTACGTGTCATCGAATCCCTGTTCACCATTTCTCCAAAATTTAGTCGTCGATATAATGGTCGAGCGCATAGGCGACGCCGTCTGCCTCGACATCCTTCGTGATATGGGTGCTGATGTCTTTCAATGGATCGACGGCGTTCCCCATCGCGATCCTCGTTTCCGCCACTTCGAACATCGAGATGTCGTTCAAATTATCCCCAATGGCCACGACGTCTGCCTGTGGAATTCCGTGATGTTCCGCCAACTGCGTCAACGCCATCCCTTTGCTCGCGTTCGGATGGCCGATCTCAATTTTCGTCCACCCTGCCGTCGTGATCAAAATGTCGGTCCGGGGCTCATATAGCTTCCGGAGCTCGTGCAGTTTTCGTCGGTCGAACGAATAGACGAAGACTTTGTACACTTCATCGGCCTCGAAGTCGATCTCCTCGATCGCGTCAACATATGTCAGCCCGAACTGCTCGTTTTGAATTTCAATCTCCCGCTCGCCCCATTCTCGTGTGAACGATTGGTCGTGTGGCAACACCTCATCCAACTCGCCCTTCAGTAAATCGGTACCCGAACGGAGTACTTTCACCCCGGCATTCGTATAAAATTCAACGTATGCCCCGTGTTCGTGGGCCACGTCCCACAACTCTTGCACGACGTCTTTCGGGAGCGCGTGATAATAGATGCGCTCATTCTCATAGAAGGCGATCGCCCCGTTCCCGGACAAGATCGGACAAGTCAATCCGCTCCGGCTCAGCAACTCTTCAATATCGTGAATCGATCGACCCGAAGAGATGGCGACCAAATCTCCCTCGGCTTGGCGACGCCGAATCGCGGCTTGGTTCGTTTCTGTGATGACACCCGTTCGAGACAATAACGTTCCGTCTAAATCGATGGCAATCAGTTTCATGTCCTCTTCTCCTTTCATTCGGGTCTTATAACCCAATTCCCTCAGATTGACTCTCTCCATTTCATCATCACATATACAGGCGCGAGAAGCACGTGCGAACCATGCCCGAACTGCGGTCATTCGTGTTGACACACCTTGCCCTGATTGCTACGCTTTTGTCAGCATGACACGCAAGTCAAAGGGGGAAATGATATGGCTCAAGATTTCACACGGGCGTACGCGGAAACACGCGACGTCAGCGACTCGCTCGCACCTTACCGGGGAGAATTTTATTTGCCGACAGACGGGATTTATATGGACGGGAACTCGCTCGGCCTGTTATCGAAACGGGCCGAGCAGACGCTCCTCGAATCGCTGAACGATTGGAAAGAGCTTGGAATCGATGGTTGGATGTCGGGACGCCATCCATGGTTCAATTTGTCAGAACAATTAGCCGCACTTAACGCGCCACTCATCGGGGCAAGAGCCGAGGAAGTGATGGTCACCGGGTCGACGACGGTCAACTTGCACCAACTCGTCGCCTCATTTTTTAAACCGGAAGGCAAGCGGACGAAGATTTTAGCCGACACACTCACCTTCCCATCTGATATTTACGCTTTGAAGAGTCAACTCGAGCTCCGCGGACTCGACCCGGCCGAACATTTGGTCCAAGTCTCGAGCCCGGACGGACGCTACTTGAAAGAAGAAGACATCATCGCAGCGATGACAGACGACATCGCCCTGATCGTCTTGCCGACCGTCCTCTATCGCAGCGGACAGATCCTCGATATGGCCCGTCTCGCCAAGGCGGCACACGAACGGGATATCTTGATCGGCTTTGACGCCTGCCATTCGGTCGGCGCCATCCCACACGCATTCCACGACTGGGGTGTCGACTTCGCCTACTGGTGCAACTATAAGCATTTGAATGGCGGACCTGGCAGCGTCGGCGGTCTATTCGTTCACGAGCGTCACTTTGGGACAACGCCTGGCCTTGCCGGTTGGTTCGGTTCACGCAAAGATAAACAGTTCGACATGGATCATACGATGACGCCGGCCGATGACGCCGGTGCGTTCCAAATCGGGACGCCGCACGTTTTGAGCCTGGCCCCGCAACTTGGTGCCCTCGAGATGTTCAACGAGATCGGGATGGACGCCGTCCGCGAGAAATCGCTCGCTTTGACGACGTATATGACCGCACTGATTGACGAAGTGCTCGCACCATATGACTTCGTCATCGGCAGCCCGCGCAACGAGACACAGCGTGGTGCCCATTTGAGTCTCGAACACCCGGAGGCGGCCCGCATCTGTAAAGCGCTCAAACAGCATCGCGTCATTCCGGACTTCCGGGCCCCAAACATCATCCGACTCGCACCGGTCGCGCTCTACAACACGTTCACCGATGTGTATGATGTCGTGATGACGTTACAGACGATTATGGAAAACAAAGAATACGAGGCGTTCGAGAACGTCCGCGAAGTCGTGGCCTAAGGAGAAACAATATGAGTGAACGGATTGAACACAAAGTCGAGCAATCGATTCAGACAGACTTTTCAAAAGACATGTCGTATGGGGATTATTTGCAGCTCGACCCGATTTTATCGAGTCAACACCGCTTATCAGACCATCATGACGAGATGCTGTTCATCATCATCCATCAGACGAGTGAGCTGTGGATGAAACTGATTTTGCACGAACTGACGGCGTCCGTGACCGCCATCGAGACGGGAGAGCTCGAGCGTTCGTTCAAGATGCTCGCCCGTGTCTCGAAGATTCAACAACAGCTCATCCAGTCGTGGAGCGTCCTCGCGACATTGACCCCGGCTGAGTATTTGGAGTTCCGCGACAAACTCGGTTCATCTTCTGGCTTCCAATCGTACCAGAACCGTCAAATCGAGTTCGCCCTCGGCTTTAAGAACGCGCGCACGCTCAGTGTGTACGCCCATGATGAGAAGCTATATCCGCTTCTCGAAACGTCGCTTCAGGCTCCGAGCATCTATGACATGACCGTCCGCGAAATGCACCGCCGTGGTCTTGCCATCGATGACGCCGTGCTCAACCGCGACGTCACGAAAGACTGGGAATGGAACGAGAGCGTCGAAGCGGCTTGGGCCGAGGTGTACCGAGATGTGGACACGTATTGGGACTTGTATGAGCTCGGTGAGAAATTGCTCGATATCGGCAGCCAACAGCAGACGTGGCGCTTCAACCATATGAGCACGGTCGAGCGGATTATCGGTCAAAAGATGGGAACTGGCGGCTCGTCAGGCGTCAACTATTTGCGCCGCGTCCTCGACCACCGTTTCTTCCCTGAACTTTGGACCGTCCGGACAAAACTGTGAGGAGGACGAACACGATGACATGGATTGATGTTTCGCAACCACTTGAAGATACGATCACGACATGGCCAGGCGACACGGCGTTCCGTTACGAGATCGCTTGGCCGATGGCCGACAGCGGTTCGGTCAACGTCGGGAAAGTGACGATGAGCCTGCATACCGGCACGCACATCGATGCCCCGTTCCATTTCGACGACGCCGGACCGCGCGTCATCGACCTTGATCCCGGTCTCTATATCGGCCCGGCCCGGGTCATCCATCTCCCCGGCCGCGAAAAAATCGAGGCGACGGACTTGGACGGTTTTGACTTGACCGGCGTCGAACGGTTGATTTTAAAGACGGACGGCTGGCCGAATAAACGAACGTTTCCGAGCCATATCCCTGAACTCACGTCTTCACTTGCCGACCGTCTCGGCGAACTTGGGATTTACTTGATCGGTCTCGATTTGCCGTCGGTCGACGCGATCGACAGTAAAGAGATGGCGGCGCATCATGCGCTCGCCCGGAACGGGGTCCACATTCTCGAAGGACTCGTCCTCGACCATATCGCCCCTGGTGATTACGAATTGAATGCCGTACCGCTCCCGATCGTCAAAGCCGACGGCAGTCCGGTGCGCGCGCTTCTACGTTCATTAGACTGAGCAAAAGCATCTACTCTTCATTGGGTAGATGTTTTATTTTTTCAAGCATATTGTAAATCAGGCATGAGTTTGGACTCACACGGGAACAGGAGATGTATGTGTCACGCTCGAAAGGAGTTAACTTATGAGTCTTATTTCCTTCGTCCTCCCGGCTTACAATGAAGAGGCGAACATTCCGCTCATCTTTCAGGCCATCCGTGAACAATTTGTCAATAGCACCTATCAATACGAGATTTTGTTTGTCGATGATGCCAGCACCGATCGCACGCTCGAGACGATCAAATGTTTAGCGGTTCGCCACCCTGAAGTCCGTTATATCTCATTCTCACGAAATTTTGGGAAAGAGGCGGCCATTTTAGCTGGTCTGCAACATGTGACCGGAGATGCGATGATTTTGATGGACACCGATTTGCAACATCCGACGGCGCTCATTCCAAAACTGATAGCCGGTTACGAAGAAGGATACGATCAAGTCATTGCCAAGCGGGATCGTACAGGCGAAAGCAGAATCCGAAAATTGGCGGCTCAGACGTATTACCAGTTGGTCAATAAAATCGTTGATGTCGAACTTGAAGACGGTGTCGGTGACTTCCGGTTACTGAGCCGGGATGCCATCGACGCGATTCTTCGAATGAACGAAAATCAGCGCTTCTCAAAAGGATTGTTCTCTTGGATCGGCATGGGTCAAAAGACCATCACTTATCAAAACGTTCTGCGTCAAAACGGTGAGACGAAATGGTCATTCACTCAACTGTTCAACTATGGAATCGACGGTTTAATTTCCTTTAACTCGAAGCCGCTCCGCTTCTGTTTTTACACAGGGGTGTCGATTTTGATGTTGTCGATGCTTTATATCTTGTTCACTTTGTTCGGCATTGTCCAAGATGGTGTGGAGACGCCGGGGTATTTCACACTAATTTCGGCGATTCTGTTGCTTGGCGGGATTCAACTCGTCAGTCTCGGGATTATCGGTGAATATGTCGGCCGAATCTACTTCGAGACAAAACAACGTCCCGCCTATTTGATTCAAGAGACTAATGTGCAAAGGAAGAGTGTGAATGAACAAAAGAAAGGCAGAGTTTATAAGATTCATCGTCATCGGGGGAATTAACACCCTTAATTATTATGCGATTTACATGGTCGTTCATCACTTATGGAAAGTCAGTTATGGGGTCTCTCATGTGGTGGCGTTCACGCTCAGCATGGTCGCCTCTTTCTTTTTGAACAGCTATTTCACGTTCCACGTCAAACCGACATGGCGCAAGTTTTTCCAGTTCCCGCTGACACAAGTCGTCAACTTCACGGTCACGACCATCTGTATTTACCTGCTTGTCGAACAGTTTGGCATGTCGACTTCGCTTGCTCCGCTGTTCGCCATCTTTATCGCCGTTCCGGCGACGTTTATCGTCACGAGTAAAATCTTGAAACAGGGACATTCCGCCGTATGAAAAAAGTCATGCTCATCGCCGCAGCTTTCCTCGTATCCATCATCGCCCATTCCTTTTTCATCTATTATCAGTCCCAAGGCGGTTACATCGCCGGACCGAACGACGGGCTCTCACAGATGGTGCCCTTCAAGCATTTTCTGTACGATACGGTCCATGACGGAAATCTTGTCTATGCGGAGGACTTCGGCTTAGGTGGCGGCACCATCACGCAACTTGCCTACTATTTTTCGACATCAATCGTCTTTTGGATCACGGTGGCCATCATCTCCTTGCTTGAGGTGACCGGACTCGTCACGTCGGACCTCGAGCTTTGGTTACAGCTCACCCTCGTCGTGAGTATTGTCCGTCTCGCCATCGTCCTCTTGTTTGCGACGTACGCGTATCGGCTGTTCCACGTCAAAACGTTTCATGCCTTCATCGGCGCAGTCCTATACGGCGCGTCCGTCATGTACATCCGTCACGTGACATTTTGGGAGTTTTTCGCCGACGCCTTCCTTTGGGTCCCGCTCCTTGTCATCGGACTCGAACGAATCATCCGGCTCGGCCGCGTTGACATTTTCATCGTTATCAGCGCACTCATGCTCGTGAACAACTTCTATTTTGCGTATATCAACTTGGTGTTCGTCTTTGTCTATGTCGTGTTCCGTCAGTTCATCCGCTTCCCAGAAGACCAGATCAGACGCCGGCAACAATGGCTACTTTATAGTGGGTCCGGGGTGCTCGCCCTGCTCCTCAGCGCGTTTGCTTTCGTCCCGGCAATATTCGGGTTTCTGCAAAATGAACGACCGTCTTTCGACCAAAAGATTGACTGGTTCGAGTTCGACAACGTGTTGTACGACAGCCGCCTGCTCATCCTTTCGGCTGGCTTTGTTTTGTTCGTGTTTTATCGCCCGCTCTATCGTCAGACAGCGTTTCGTCTGTTTGCGACGATGAGCCTTCTGTTCATCGTCTTTCATTTTAGTCCGCATGTTGGAAGCTTCTTTAACGGTTTCTCGGCTCCCCAATATCGCTGGGAATATCTCGCGAGCTTTACGATGGGGGGTGCGGTGGCCGTCGGTTTATCACATTGGCGCTTTGAAAGACAAGCTTTCCTCCATGCGACTGTCGGTACAATGATGCTCTATCTCCTTTTTGGTTTGTTCGGGAATGTAGTATGGTCCGTCGGTCTCGGCATCTTCGGAATGATGCTGATAACGGTCGTGTCGTTTTGGCGGAAACCGATGTTCGCACCGTACGTGATCACTGTCTCGTACTTGATTCTCTTTATCGGCTACACGAAATTCATGCTTCACGATCAAACAATCTTTAACACGAACGAATCGTTCGTGAACAGTTCCAATTATGACAGCGCCGAACACCGTGAACTTGTTGAACTCGTACAAAAAGAAGCTGCCCCGCTCGAACGGCTCGATTGGATGGTCCCTTTGCGCAACAATACACCAATCGTCCAATCGTTCCTCGGAACAAGCCTGTACTCAAGCATATTGAACGGGCATCTGCTGACACTTTATTGGAGCGACCTTGAAATCGATATGGGACGGGAGAGCGTAAGTCGATACGGGACGCTCGGCAATCGTGCCAACCTGCATCACGTATTATCAAGTCCATACTGGATGCGCAATAAAAACGCTTCGAGCGAAGCGCCTTACGGTTTTACCTTGCTCGCCGAGAGTGACCGGTATGCTGTCTATGAAAGCGAGACACGTCTCCCGTTCGTCCGGACGACGACGTCTACCTATCGCCAAGCTGATCTTGACGACGCCTCGATATTGACCCGTGAGCAGGCGATGCTCTCGGGTGTCATCTTAGAAGCTGGAAGTGAAACGCCGATTCCGGCTCAGACCGTCGACTTTACGACAGAAGAGGTCGAGGCCGTGTTAGATGGTGATACGCTTCATGTGACCTCTGATGAAGGTGGCATCGACTTGATTCCTGACGTCCCGCCGACGGCAACGGGAGACTTGTACGTCTCATTCGATATCCGAAAACTCGAAGGCGACGGGTTTTTCATCAAACTAGGTGGGTACCGAACGACACGAAAACCTGAGGCGTCCATTTACCGGACCGGTCTCACCTCAATGACACTCCGTACCCCATTGTCTGAGCGCGTGCCATTCCGTTTACCCGAAGGAACATATGCCCTTGAAGACATGACCATCGAATGGGAAGATTATTCGACGCTTGACTCGGTAGTCAAGGAAACGCAAGAGCGTCCAGACATCCCCGTCACCTGGGATGGCCCTAATCTAGACTTCACTGTCGAGGAAGCCACACAAGGAACGTACGCCGTTCTCCCGGTCCCATTTGAACGCGGTTGGAGCGCTTCCATCAACGGAGAGAAGCGCGACGTCTTACAGGCCAATTATGCGTTCAGTGCAATCCAGCTCGATCAAGGACGAAACGAGGTCGAGCTGACGTATCGTCCGCCCTTCTTTGGCATGACGACGGCAATGACACTGCTTGGTCTTATCTTGTTCGTCAGCTATTTTGCTTATGTACGTCGCAAAGAGCCTCCGCTCACATGAACGGAGGCTCTAATTTCTCTAAGTCACGCTAGCTTTTTATCATCCATCAAGAGTCAACTTTTCAATGTATTCTTTTTTCGTCACGACGTAGACGAGACTTTGGACGGTACGTCCGTCCAAGCGCGTCAACTGTTGAGACGTCGTGAACGCGTACGTGAACCCGGTCTTCTCGACGACGCGGCGCGACTGGTCGTTGAAGTCGAAATGGCCGCACCAGATGCGTTCGAGTCCGAGGTTATCAAATCCGTAGCGCAACACTTCGCGGACGGCTTCTGGGATATACTCTTTCCCCCAATGGTCCGGGCTGAGGACATAGCCGATCTCACGTTGCCGGTCATGCTGAATCTCAGGGTCCGGCCGACGGTCGTGCAACCCGAGGCTTCCGATGACCTCACCTGTCTCTTTCAACGTGATGGCCCAGACGTCTTCGTCTTGTTGGAACAACCGGATGACGTCGCGGGTCTCGTCGACCGACTGGTGCGGTGCCCAGCCCGCTTTCGGTCCGACCCGCTCGTCTTTTGCATAGTGAAACATCTGTTCAGCGTCCTCGAGCTGAAAGGCGCGTAGCCGGAGTCGGTCTGTATCCAATTGAATCATCTTGTTCTTCCTTTCTGTCGTTTCCCTCGGATTCATTCCGGGAATGAGTCCATGAGGAGGGATGACGATGCCATTTGATTATGATTTAGATTTTGAAACGATTGATTTCCGCGAGCAACCCGAACTGTATCGAGTCGGCCGCGGCGAGCAAGGTGTCCTGCTCGTCGAACCGTATAAAAGTGAGATTCTTCCGCACTGGCGTTTCAAGACACCGGACATCGCCCGCAAGTCCGCCGATGAGATTATGGAACTGTTTGAGGCGTATCGGACCGCCGATGATTTCGTCGGAATGGATATGGCCCGTAAATTCATCCAGATGGGCTATACCCGGGCGAGACGTTACGCCAACTACAAAGGCGGACGGAAATATAAAGAAGATGGTGACATCCACGATCGTCAAATCGACGAGGAGAAGGCGGAATCGGCCCGCATCTTCAAAGAACGGTGGGACCAGATTCGGGCAGATGAAGACTATTTGAAACGAAAGAAAGCCCATCAGAAGCAGTACGGCTAATCATTGGCTCATGACGAGAAAGCGAGTCTCACCTTTTTCAAACGACGCGACGTGTTGAAACCCGAGCTGCTCATAGAGATGGATGGCCCGCCGATTGAACGCGGCCACCGTCAACCGAAGCGGTTTGCCTTCGCGCGCCGCTTCTTGCATCACCAATCGGACGAACGGACGCCCGTGTCCCCGTCCCGTTCGGTCTGGGTGCAACCCAAGACCAATGTCGGTATGGGTGTCCTCATAGACGTATGTATCGTTCGGCACCTGTGCATACGTGCCGAGGCAATAGAAACCAATCAACGCCCCGTCATGGACGGCTTGATACGCCATCAGTTCATCGAGTCCTTCCGCTGAAACTTCTTGGTTATAGAAATCATACGGTGCCTCGTACGTCCACGCTTGAATCGCGTGGGCGTCTTGCTGTGTCATCGGACGAATTTCCATGACAACCTCCTTTCTCACATCTCTCTTTGTTCGTGCTTGCTAACAGACATTCCTGTCTGCATCAAAAAAGGATGGGGCGCCCCATCCTCACTTTCTCGTCCATGTCGCCGTGATATCGACGTCGGCCGCATGCATCAAGTTATGGATCGGACAACGTGCCTCGACGCCTTTCTGGAGTGCTGCAATCCGTTCATCCGACTCGGTCGTATCAAGGACGATATTCACGTGTACTTTCTCGAAGTATGTCCGCACGCCCTCGACCCCTTGGAACCCACGCGGGTCGAGCGTCCCTTCGGTCACGAATGTCACCCCATCATAGTTGAAGTCTTGGTCTTGCGCCACGTAAGCGATCATGATCGTCGTGCACGACGACAACGCCCCGAGCAAATACTCGAGCGGGTTCGGACCGGCGTCCGTCCCGCCAAGACGTTCCGGTTCATCGACGACGAACGGTTTATGGTCATGCACATAAACCGTCGTCTTCACACTTGTCGCTTCCCCTTCGGCGCGCATCGTCACTAACGGTTTTTCAGTCATATTGTCTCCTCCTCTATCAGATGGCCATCTTTCTTCTCGTTCCCGTTATGTGGGTCCGTGTAACACCTCGTCATATATCGCATAATCGTTTTTTCCCTGTTGTTTGATTTGATACATCGCCTGATCGGCTTTATGAATGAGCGTGTCTAAATCTGAGCCTTGATCCGGTGAGACGCTGACGCCGATGCTCGCACGAATCGGGATGGTTTCGTGACCTAATTTGAACGGTCGTTCCGCTAACGTGTTCCGCAGCCGCTTCACGAACGTGACGATGTCCTCTTCCCCCATGTCCGTCAAATACATATAGAATTCGTCTCCGCCGACACGCGAGGCCAGTCCCGCTTCCAGCGTAGCCATCTCAAGCAACTCACCGAGATGAATGAGGAAATCATCGCCGACTTGGTGGCCGTATGTGTCGTTGATCCCTTTAAAGCCATCCAAATCGACAACGATAATGGCGACCGAATCTGCATTTAGCAGTGCCTGGTCGGCCTGCTCATAAAACGCCCGACGGTTCGCAAGTTTCGTGAGCGGGTCATGATAGGCAAAGAAACGAATCGACTGTTCGGCTTCTTTGAACGAATGGACGTCCCGAATCAAAATCATGCCGTGTATTTTTTGATCGATATAGACGAAGTCCCCATCGATGACGACATAACGTTCTTGCCCGACTTCGTCTGAATCTTTGTCTCAAACTCGAGAAACTTCTTTTGCGCATGGAAATGTTGACTGTAGTGTTCACACCACTCTTGCCGTTTTTTCTCGGGCAACAAATCGACGAAACGTTCATTGACGACACGGACCGTATGAAACAATGTTCGCGCAGCCGGGTTCGCACTCTCGATACAACCGGTGTCATCGAGGAGCAAAATCGCCGACGGGTTCAAGTTGTAGAGCGTGCCATAACGCTTGGCGTAAGACGCAAGAAAATCGAGCCGATTCATCGCGACGACGAGAGCGACCGCCCAGACGAGCCCCCCGTACATATACGCATACGGCGGCATGATTCCGCGGAGCTGGATATAACCGAAGATGATGTCCCAGATGAGAACGGCGACGGCCGTCCAAATGAGCATGCGCAAGACGCGCTCATGTTCGGAGCGCTCGGACCGCTTAAGGGCGTACATCAATAATAGAATCACAAGAAAATGAAACAGGTTACCGACGGTCATCGTCGTCAAATAGGACGTGTTGAACTCAGGGTAAATCCAAACGCCGACTTGGTCGAAGCGTTGGCTGTTCAAGATGTTCTCTTGACGGATGAACGTCAACGCGACCGGCACGAGCGGTAAATAAATCGCATACGGATACATCCATTTTGGCAGTTTCGTCCCCGACTCCCGTCACTTTAACGATGAAGTGGACGGAACAGACAAAAATCAAAATGCCGGCGTTGCCGAACCAATACGTGACAAAAGCGGGACTGGCCTCGATGGGGGACAAATGCCGCCCGAACTCAGCCAAGAACAACATCGCATAGCCAAATACGAACAGGCTGAGCAGCCGATGCTCGACTTGGCGCGGATTACGGAGCAACACATCAAGGGCAAGGTGGCTCAATAAGAAAGCCGGTAGTAAATAAACGGCCATATAGAGAAATAGTGTGGTCACGGATAGACCCCTTTCTTCAAACAAATCCAGGTGTTACTTTCTCTATCGGTCAAAGCGAATCCTTTCTCGAGTGTGCGGACACATCCACAGAAAAAACGAGCGGAACCAAGTCCGCTCGCTGTCGTCATCTCGTTTATAATGTGTCTTCGATTGACGTGTCGCCTTTGACGAGGTCAATCGCTTTATTTTTCGCGTTATCGTGCCCAATTACGTGAGCGAGGAACGCTGCGACGTCCGCACGTGGGACTTCGCCCGTGTCGATATCCCCAATCTTCACGTTGCCGGTACCGGCGTCATCTGTGAGAGCGCCTGGGCGAACAATCGTGTACGTCAATCCGCTCGATTCAAGCAAGCGATCCGCGTGATGCTTCGCGACATAATATGGTTTCATCTCTTCCGGCCATGCCGAACGATCTTCCGATTTCAAAGCGCTAACCATGACGAACTGTTTCACATTCCCGTTCGCCTGAGCCGCCTCAATACTTTTCGCCGCGCCGTCAAGGTCGATTAACAGTGTTTTATCGGCTCCGGTGCTGCCGCCCGAACCGGCCGCGAAGACGACCACGTCCATGCCGGACATCGCCTGTTCAAGTGACGACACGTCACCTTCGAGGTCACCTAAAACGGCTTGATAGCCTTTCGATGTGAAGTCGTCGAGTTGCTCTTGTTTCCGGACCATCGCCGTGACTCGGTGTTTCCCTTCCTCGTGCAATCGTTCCACGAGCTGTTTTCCAATCTGTCCATTCGCGCCTATTACAAATACGTTCATCTGTCTTCCTCCTCGATTTGAATTCAGAGACAAGCGAAACGCCGTGTGGCTATGGCCACATTCGGTGCAGAAGCGATGGCCGAGATGACGGCGACGCCGTCCGCCCCGTCGTTCAGAATCATCGGGACGTGTTCCGGTAAAATGCCACCAATCCCCACGATTGGCAGCTCTCGATACATGGCTCGAACTTGACGGATAAGCACCGTCCCGTTGACGGCCCCGGCGTCTTCTTTCGAAGTCGTCGGGTAAATGGGGCCAATGCCCACATAATCCGCATGCTCGATAGCTGCTGTCGCTTCTTCGAGCGTGTGGACCGAGACACCGAGCCATTTGTCTGGACCAATCCGCGCTCGAACGATTGCGGCCTCGGCATCGTCTTGTCCGATATGCACGCCGTCCGCATCGATGCGTTCTGCTAGTGCGACGTCGTCATTGATGATGAACGGGACGTCATACGAGCGGCAAAGTGTTTGCAACGCTCTCGCCATCGCTTCTTTTTTATCCCCATACAGTGCCTCTTTACCTTTTTCACGAAATTGGAAACATGTCACGCCACATTGGAGCGCTGTTTCAACCGTCTGGAGCATGTCATCCGTGTTCGCTGTCCCACAAATAAAGTAGAGCCGCAACTGATCAGCGATGGTTCGTTGTGATGGATTCAATCGTCACGCCCTCCTCTCCATACGCCGCATGTGCCCAATGGTTCGTCGGCCCATGTCCGGCACCAATATCGAGTCCATACGTGATGGCACTTTGAATGAATCGCTTGGCGGTCACCGTCGCCTCCAGGATGGAATGCCCTTTGGCAAGTTCCGCCGTGAGTGCCGCTGAAAACGTGCAACCGGTGCCGTGCGTGTCACTCGTCTGGATGCGCGGAGCCGACAAGATAAACGTCTCGGACGCCGTCATGATCAAGTCGTCCGCAGATTCGCCTTCGAGATGGCCGCCCTTTAAGACGACCGCGCGCACACCATATGCTAGCATCCGCCATGCCGCTTCGATGCGGTCCTCAAACGTCCGAATCGTCATTCCCGTCAGCACTTCCGCTTCCGGCACGTTCGGTGTGACGACGGTCGCGAGCGGCAACAAGGATGTCTTGAGCGCATCGACCGCCGTGTCCTGTAAAAGCGAGGCCCCGCCTTTCGCAATCATGACCGGGTCGACGACGAGTTGGCCTAACGCGTGACGCCGCACCCCGGCAGCGACCACCTCGATGCGCTCTGCATCGAATAACATCCCGGTCTTGCACGCCGCAATCAAAAAGTCGGCGCCAATCGCATCAAGTTGTTGCGTCACGAGTTCCGGTGACACGGCCTCGACCCCATGCACCCCACGCGTGTTTTGGGCTGTAACGGCCGTCACAACGCTCGTGCCGAACACACCGAGTTCTTGAAACGTCTTCAAATCAGCTTGAATGCCTGCACCACCGCCCGAATCCGAACCAGCGATCGTCAATACTTGCGGCCGCATCATGACACCACCTCGATGCGATCACTCGGCAACTCGACAGCCGTCATCTTGCCAAGCTCATTCAAGAAATGGACCGGGAAATCGCCCGGCCCGTCTGCCAAAACAGTGGCGAGTTCCCCGCACCGGGCATACCCGGCGAGCGCTGTCGCCGTGGCCGCGACAACGTCACCCTCGACTGCGAGAAACGCACCGACGACCGCACTGAGTAAACAGCCGGTCCCCGTCGTCCGGGCCATCACTGCAGTGCCGCCTTTGATTTCAATCGTAACGTCCCCGTCGCTGACGACGTCCGTCTCGCCGGTCACGGCAACGACACAGTTATAACGCTGGGCCGCCGCACGAGCGATTTGATTCAAATCATCTCGCGCTTCCCCTGCGTCCACACCGCGCGCTGTCGCGTCGAGATCGATTAACGTCGCGATTTCTCCGGCATTGCCACGGATGACCGTCACGCCGACGTGTTGTAGAATCGCCTCGGCGACGTCGCGTCGAAACGAGGTCGCTCCGACCCCGACCGGATCGAAGACAATCGGACGACCCGCTTGATTCGCTGCCTGTCCAGCTCGAATCATCGTCCGTTCCGTCATCGCATCGAGCGTACCGATATTGAGCACGAGCGCATCGCTCACAGACGCCATCTCGGCCACTTCTTCGACAGCTGACGCCATCACCGGGGCCGCCCCGATGGCGAGCAATCCGTTCGCCGAAAAGTTGGCGACGACGATATTCGTGATGTTGTGGATGAGTGGCCGTTCGGCTCTGACTTTGTCCCATAGATCGCGTTTCATCGTCTCACCCCCGATGGTAACGTCCACGACTCGAGCGTCCACGCCATCTCCCAAAACGCATGTTCATAATAACAACTCTTCAAGAACAGCTGTTGATACCGGACCCGTTCTTCCGCTGTCGCTTGTCCGGCGAGCACGTCGAGCCGTTCAATCTGTTCTTCGACGAGGTCGCGGAACCATTCCGACCCGTACGTCGCAATCCACGTCGCATAAATCGGATGATCGGGTGTCGCGTCTTTCAATCGCTCTCCGATTTCATAATAGACCCAGTAGCACGGTAAGATCGCGGCGAGCACGTCACCGAGCGTCGGACCTGCCTGTTGCATATGGAGCGCATAAGCATAAGCGGTCGGGGCCGGCTCAAACGTCGCCCACTCCGCCTCTGTCACGTCGAGCAACGTGAAGAACTCACGGTGCAACGCATGCTCCGCTTCAATCGTATGAAGCGCGTGCGTCAAAAAACGGCTCGCTACTTCCATGTTCGGGGCGAGGGTCGCGCCTTTCGCCTGCACTTTGGAGAACTGGTTCAAATAATATGAGTCTTGCATGACGTAATGCCGAAATTTCGCCTCGTCGAGTTCACCCGTTCCGAGCTCGCGGACGAACGGATGGTCAAAGCTGGCTTGAAACAAGGCATCGGCCTTTTGTCGAAGATGTGCGGTGAATGTCATTCATGTCTCCTCCTTTGTTATAAAAAAAGACGCCGCCTCCCATAACGGAAGCGGCGTCGGATTTACACAAAGTGTACGAGAACAATCGGTTCGCCCACTTCCCTACGCTAGCGTGAACTAGATCAGGTTCAAAGGGTCTGGACCTCGTCCATCTCAGCCGCGTCACGCGACTCCCCTAGTGGTAAACATTATGAAATTCGGTCGTCTACGACCACATCATATCAGTCTTTATCTTTGTTGAAAACCCTTTATCGCGAGAAGTGACGGTTCAACAACGTCCCCATTTGGGAGAACCGTTCGGTACCGAGTTTGCGCCGATTCGACGCGGCGAACACGTAATAATCGACTTTGCCCATGTAGTAAATCAAGCGCAGGCCGGCCAAGAAGAACGTAATCGTCGTACTGATAGCAAAGCCGACACCGTACCAGTCGATGCCGCGCGGTAAGAGCAACAACGTGAACAAGGCGTTCAGCGTGAAGAAGGACAGATTGATGAACAGTGCCCCGCGCCGGTCCTCGAAATAGAGCAACAACAGCGTCAAGATAAGAATCATCGCGTTCGAGAACGCCGCGAGCGTCGTCATCTGAAAAATTTGGCCGATCTCATCCGGGACACCGATCCAACCGACGAAGGCGCTCGCCATGAGGATGGCGAACAGGGTCACAACACCTTGACTCCGCGCGAGTCGAATCAACTCATTTTTTAATACTGTCGTCATCGTCTGTTTCGCCTTTTCGATTTGATGGAGCGCTCCGCCGTAATTGATCAACCCATAAAATGTGCGATAGCGCTCATAAAACCGGGTCTCGACAGCGACGACGAACAATAGTTGCGTCGGGATAATCGTCAAGTACGACCAAAAGATGGCCGTATCATAATACGGGTTGAACAAGAATGAGTCCGCGATGACGACACGCCCTTCGCCGAACCAGATGATGAAATTCGTGACCCAAATCCCAAGCACGTACAACACCCCGATAGCAAACAAATCCGGATAGCGGTCGAAGTACTTGAAGTACGAGAACTCTTTCACCGCGTAGCGAAGAGGGAACGTCCGAAGCATCGCGAAGAACAGGCCGAACAACGTTACAATCATCCCGACCGTGAAGCCGAGCAACAACTCGAGGCTCGACGGATCGGTCATGAGACGACTGATCGCATAAACGCTTACGACCGAGATGAGGCCGCCTAGCAAGAAACTATAGGCCACCGCTTGATAATATTTAGCGGCACTTAAAAACAAGAACATGACCCAGATGACGTTGATCGTCATGAACAAGACGAACAGCGTCAATTTGTAAAAGAAGTCGAGCGGAGACAATAGCCAAAAGATGCTATACAAAATTGTCGCGGCGAGAATCGTCACTTTAAGCATCCCGGTGAAGACCGGGAAAATCTCGTGCGCCTTCTTCTCGTAAAACAAGTCCGCCACGTATCGGGTGACGACGAGTTGTTGGAAACTGAACAAGATTTGCGAGAAGATGAACGCATACGAGACCGAGATCATGAAGAGCGTCCTCTCGGCGAGCGATAACGCCGGCATTTGAAATGCCAACCATTGAATCGTCCCGACGACCAAGATGACGATTAACCACGGGCCGGATGTGACGAGGCCTGAGAACGTATACGCCTTCAACCTGGACGAATAGTAGTCTTCTTGGAACAACTTCTGCAACTTAAACCCGATGCCCGCCATACTGTTCCCTCCTCGTTTCATAGATGGCCTTGTAGCGGTCCACGACCTGCTGGAGACGATAATATTGGCGGACGCGCTCTCGCCCGTTCTTACCGAAACGCATTCGTTCCTGCGGATAATCCATCATCCACTCGACCTTGTCCGCTACTGCTTCCGGATGAACCGGGGGCACAATAAAACCAGCCGGTCCGAACGGGTCGTCTGCTCGGCCGTACAGGAGCTCGGAGCATGCCCCGACATCGGTGGCGACCCACGGAATGCCGGCCGCCATTCCCTCAAGAATCGCGAGCGGCTGACCTTCCGAAATGCTCGTCAGGAGCAATAAATCGAAGGTCGGCAAATAGGCTTGGACGTCCACTTTCCCGACGAGCTCGACGTAATCGGTCAATCCACTCTGTTCAATGAGCAGACGGCACTCTTCCGCATAATCCTCATCTTCATCGAGCGGCCCCATGATTGTCAGCTTGAACAGACGATGCCGCTCCTGCAAAATCTTGGCGGCGTAAATCATTGTCTTTAAGTCTTTGATTGGGACTAAGCGGACGATGGCACCGATTTGAAAGAGATCGTTATGAGGGCGCTCCACGACTTCTTGAATTTGTCGCTCCGCAATGCCGTTAGCGATGATTTTCGTCTTCTCGCTCGGGGCGCCAATCCATTCTTGATATTCACGATTCCGCTCAAACAAGGCGATAATCTCATCGGCCGCATTGTACGCTTCACGCGACAAGTGATGGAAGAAGCGGACCCATCTCGGCTTATACGGTGCCGGTATCCAATATGACTGTAAAATTTCCTCTTCACGTTCCCGCGAGTAGATGCCGTGCTCCGTCAAGATGAAGGGGATTCCTTGCGTTTCTTTCATGTAAGAGGCGACCACGCCGGCATAGCCCGTCGATACGGAGTGGACGAGATCGACTTTCGGAAGCGGTTGATGGAGCACCCGTAAGATCGGGGTGTACATACTTTGCCACATCCAAAAGTAGTCGATGAACGACCCACCGTTCATCTCTTCGGAGTAAGCCGATTTCACGTTTTTCCAAAAGAACTCGCTTGCAAAAAACACTTGACTCGAAGGTACCTTTTTTCCAAGTAAGCGAAGTGCTTGCCGATTCGGACTTTTCAACATGAGCCAGTCGGATACATGCTCCTCTTCCTCGGCATCCCATTTGATCCGTCCTTTTGCGCGCTCGCCCACATCATGTAAATACAAATGGGTGATTCCTGAGACGTTGGGCGGTAACGGATACTTCATTTCTTCCGGACGTTTCTCATTCGGCTGAATCGAAATGATTTCAAACGACACATTCGGCATTTCTTCAATCAATGTCTGTGTCCAACTCGAAACGCCTCCGCTGACGTACGGATAACTTCCCTCTAACACGAGTCCAATTTTCATTGCGCCTCCCCCTTGATGGCGATTTCTGCATTCGCCGATGTCAGCTTGACAAGATAGAGCGGTCGGTCGGCCTCCCACTGTTCGACCGTCCCAAAATCAAACTCTCCGGTCTCAAGTGATTGACCTGGTTTCAAACGAACGATGAAATGGGACGGGTTGACAAGCCCTTCTCCAGCCAAATAGACGGTCGACTCATCAAACGTGACATTTAAATCGGCTTGTTGATACGTAATCATCTTTTCAGTCGCATAATGTTGCGTGTACGCCTCGAGGTGTGGGTAATCGTCATTTACATCGCGCACAATTTTACGCAGACTCACGAACATCGTATCCCAGTCGCGTCCAAACGCCCGGTCTGGGTCGATGACATCATCCGGATGAATGAAATGTGAAAACACGCCGAAGTTGGCGATTGCATCAACCATCTGGAAAATCGACCCGCGCTCTTCTCCGTAATCACTCGTGACGCGCGGGAAATGATAGAGATGTGAATGCGTCGCATCAAATTCAAATTCTTGTATAAAGTCTCCGTTTTCAGGTTCCCCTGTATAGAGGGATGCAATCGTACGAAGCTCCGGCAACGCTTCAGCAATCGCATCGACACCGGTCCGATTGAGGGCATTCGAGGGCGGGACGTATGACTTAAGCGTCTCAGCCGGGAAATAATTGGCGAACACGGCTTCGGCTTGTAATAATGAACGCTTCATTTCTTCTTTATCTTTCCAAGGAATATATTCATACGTCGGATCAATCGGTTCATCAGCTGTGACCAGTGATTGATGGTTATAGCCGTGAAGGCCGATCTCCCCGCCGTGAGCAATCAGTTTACGTCCGAAGTAAAGCATCGGAAATTCACCACGTTTGATCAACTGCTCATCGACGAGTTCCATCTCTTCCTCATACGTCCCGATCATGGCACCTGTATAAATCAAATCTTCCTCTTCTGCTAGGTCGACCATGTCTTCCCACCAATTCTCAGCGAAGAAATCTTTGACCGATTTATCAAGCGGCGTGGCGGAGACGTCTTTCATTTTCCCGTCCATGACCGGTGCCGGAAAATCATCGATGTACATGAGTTTAATGGCTGCTTGTGCCGTGACGAACGCCGGTGGCATCGTGCCGAGCGTTTGGACGAACAAGCCGCGTATCATTTTTTGGTCGGTGATTGTCGTATTCCAGTAAAGGACATTCCCGTCACCGACGCTATATTCCCAAAGAATCGGGAAATCTTCGGCTGATAGTAAGACGTTGGCATCATCTGCAATCGCGAAATCAATTAGACTATGGACAAATAAATCGTCCGGCGGGTTCAAGTCGATATATCCAGGAAAAATCGTCTCTTCAAAATTCAAGCCGTATACGTCTGGCACGAATTCGCCAATTTCTTCAATCCCGGTCAACTCGTTCCACGCCGGGTCTTTGAATCGGTTTGCAAAGACGATGTTCCCGCCTTGTTCGACATAACGTTTCATCTCCGCAAATGGCCATTCGGCAGTGCGTTCACCCGTGAAAATAATAATGGTGTATGGAGAAGGCGCAATCGAGCCGACGTCGCCAGGAGTCACTTCGCGTACGTCGAGCTTCGCATACTGTAGACCGTGCAGGAGATTGTCCGCTGTTTTAACGGCCAAATCTCCCTCATCCCGAACGAGATAAATTTGAAGTTGATGCTCTCCGGCTTTCGCTGAGGCGTTGTTCTTCAACTGGTCAATCTTTACCTTTTGCTCGGTGACGTTCGGCAATAACGTATGCAGCGAATGAATCCGTACGTATTGAATCGCACCGACGATGACTAACAATAGGACGATGAAGAGCGAGAATGAGATTATAGTTCGTTTTTCCATGATGTCGTGTCACTCCATTCTTCAAACAACAGTCGGTACTCATATGGCACATCCTCGAGTGTGAACTGGGTCTGCATCATAAACATGACCGCCTTCACTTCATTCCATCGCTCGCGCTCATAATAGTAGTTGATGAGCATGAGATGGGATTCGATCCGTTCTGGAAAATGATGGACGTATTCTTTCAGGATGTTCAATTGCTCTTTCGGACGCTGTAACGTGAGATAAATCTCGTTCAAGTCCTCATAGATCCATGGCGTCGGCGGATAGAGCGTTTTCGCTTTCAACAACTCCTCGAGCCAAGCGTCCCGTTTGTCTTTCAACATGACCTCGGTGATGAGTTCGCTATGGATCATTCGTTTGTAAACCATCGCAAGCCGATGAATCGTGTCGGGCTTCCCTAAATCATACTCACGTTTCGCAAGCTTTAATTCCTGTTCATATTGATCGATTAAGATATTCATCGTCGCCGCGGCATAATGGACCGTCTCACTGTCGGTACTTTCGAGCCCCATCTGTAAATACTTCCCTTGCTGGTCAATCGACTGATTGACGTGGGTCAAAATCGAATGTTTGCGGATGGCCGGATCTTTCGAGTTGATCGCATCGGTGAGCGGCAACAGATGGGTGCTGTTGCTTGCTTCATGACGAATTTGTTCATAGTTGACGACCTTGAAATCGATGTAATCGTCATAGTCTTCAATCAGCCCGCTTCGTCCGAATCGTGCAGCAATCCGATACACCACATAGACGGCAAGTTCGGCTAGAAACGGTAAGAACAGACCGAAACTGAGCGCAGCGACGGCAACCCCATAGTCAGGTGCTTTCATTTTTTGTTTCAACCCAATCAATAAGAGGAAAGCGACCAGCGCGTGGACGACATAAATTCCGATGATCAGGAGACGAATGGTAGCGTCCATATCGTCACACCCCCTTCTGGATCAAAATCCCTTCGATTCGATCATAGATTCGTTGTCGATGATCTTCACTCGTTCCTGGGAGTAAGAGCAACAGCTTGTTCTCTTCCGGGTCATATCCGACGACATCAATCTCGCGCAAATACGAATGAACGATGGCCTCGATGCTCTCGAGCGAAACGGGTTCATATCCGAGCGGATAGTCGAGCACGATGTATGGCTGCCCGTGGTGAATTTTCTTTTGTTCCTGGATGGCGACAAGTTCCATGAACGCCTCTTTCTTGTAAAACGATGTGCCTTTATGCATCTTCTCGTGCTGCTCTTTACGAATCAGGTTCTCGGCGTTTTGAATGCGTGTTCCAATCCAAGAGAAGAGGATATTGAGGACATGCAAGTCATCAGTCGTCAATTTTCGAAGCGGCAACCGCTTGATGACGACGACTTCACGAGTCGTTCCGTCGATGATAATCGGCGCGAGCAACATCGGGTCTGTATCCTCGTCATCGAGTTGACGGAGTGTCGTTTCTTGGACTTGGAAGAATCGTTTGAACATGCTCGACGCCTCATCAAGAAAAATCGTTTGTGGAAACTCTTTCTTGTCCGTTTGACGAATTAAAAGACGCATCGATTTTTGAGAACGGTCAACGTGATACATAGCAACGTCGCTTGCTAAGAACGTTTTTTTCAACAAACGGATTGTCTCGCTCCGAATCAACTCTGGATGCGGCAAATCGAGCGATACGGCAAGTTCATACAATTGGTTCAAACTGTACTCGGATTGAAGTAGTTTTTGACGAAGTGTGGTTTGCGAAGTGTTGAGTAAATCGACGGTCTCTTTCAAATAGGTATTTTCATCTTTCAGCTCTTCATTGCGGAACTGAGTGATTTCGTGCCGTTCTCGAAACGACGTACTGAATAAACCGACGATGACCGTGATGGCGAAATAGTAAAACAATGTAAGAAGTGAGTTTGTATCGTAGAACAATAGGAAGATGTCTCCCCCTACCAAGCCGGTGTATATCACTTTGTAGAGCAGCAATATACCGAAACTGATTAAGCCGAAAATGGTCCCATATCGTAAGGCGAATAAAATGGCGGCCACATAAAACAAGTTCAGTTCATTTTGAATCGTACCTAAATCAAAAAACAAATCGATTGCTATCAATAGGGCGAACACGACAAGAATCTCGACCCATTTGAGCCACGGACGGTCTTGAGCATACAGAATGATAATCCCCTCCTCGTTGATTTAACTCGTGCTTTTCAGTTTGGATACGAGATGATTTACACCTATCTGCGGGATAAATCGTCCCATATCACTTTTATAATTAATTATAACCTAAAAATCCCATGTATTGTAATAAGTTGGTTCGTGATAATGGATGAATCCGTTCGCTTCAGCCATATCGCGACTTGTCGACTCTTCTTGATCGGAGACGGTGAGAACAGCGATGCCATATTCGTCTTGAATCGCGTTTATACGATCGAGCATTTCCATCGACCAAGCGTCGGACGTGATTTCCGTGTAGTTAAAACCTTCCCACATGAAGCCTTCCACATAAGGTGCGCTCGTTCGTTCGAGCGTCTCGATACCCCAATTTTGGACGACAGGGACACCTGGATAGGTTTGTTCAATCGCTTGTAGAAAAGTCTCGAGCCCAGCCAATTGTTCTGCTAAGTCGTCCGGATAGTCGAGGTGGACATCATCGATATCACCGACCGTATCCAAAAAAATGCCGTCTAGGTGCTTATTGATGACTTGTTTTTGAATTTCGCGGATCAAAATTTTTCGGAAATCGGCTGAGCTGATATCTGTCAAATACGAATCCCATTTCGGAAAATAAATGCGTTCTCCATCTCGATAGAAGAAATCGTCTTTATCCATTTGGCCAATCAGTGCCCGGTTCCACGTGTCCGCCTCCATCACGTTAATGTAACCGAGCACTTTCGTCCCGTTCGACCGGATTGTTTCGATCTGTTCTGGCGTATACCAAATGGGTTCGATGATGACGAGGTCATATCGAGCCATGTCGTCAATAATCGCCTCGGTCGGCATGTTATAAAAAATTTTGTAAGAATGAATCTCATCAAAATCAAACGGCTCTTTCATCGTACATCCTCCTAAAAAGAAGAAGAGTAAGACGCCGCTCACTAAACATCGTCGCACGCGGACACCTCCTTGTTGAATGAATCCATCTTGATGAACATTGGTCCGTTTATTGGTGAACGATTAGGGAACAAGATAATACTGACTTATAGAAAGGGGGACAGGCGTGTGAACTCCATTTTGTTGACGATAGCCCTGTTATTCGTCGGCTTGAACGTGTTTACCTTCTTTCAGCGAAAAACTTATAGGCAAACGGGTTTTGATTCACGCTTATTCAGTCACTTATTCATCAGTTTGCTTGGCGTAATGGTTGGATTCACTTTAATCTACTACGCGTTGTCTCGCGATGGTGTCATCTTAGTGACTTCCCTCGAGACGATGACGGCAGTCGAACCGAGCTGGCGTAATCTGTTCTATTTTAGCGGCGTCACGCTGCTCTCCATCGGGTTCGGTGACTTGTTGCCAATCGGTCCGGCCCGGTTGTTCGCCTTGCTCGAAGCCATCATTGGACTCTTACTGCCGACAGCGTTTTTTGTAAAATCGATGTACAAAAAAGAAGACTGAAGAAAACAGTCTCCTATCGTCCGGTAATCAGCAAGTACAAGTTAAAGGCGACCAGTCCAAGCGGAAATAAGGCCACGACTAAAATCGGCCATTTTTTCGTCCGGATGCCGACAAATAAAAGTAAACTCCCCACTAGGAGCGCGATGAACGTCGTATACGGATTCAAGCGTCATTCCCCCTTCTATAGAAGGGCTTTCCCGACTCGACCGAAAACTAACCGTTTGAACACCAAAGCGTCGAAAAGGCGTCACGAATTCGTCGGGCTTCCATGTCCGCAAACGGATATCCGGCTCGGTCGGCCACGCGGCGACTGACCCGCTCAAATTGTTCCACCAACGTCGCATGGGCCGTTTCCATCGCTGTCACTTCGACCAAAGTGTATGTATCGAGATAAGCCTGCCATACTTCAGGGGCCAGATGCTTCTCAAGCCCATCCCCAGACTTTCCTCCGTTCGCCGTAAAGTTTGTCGCAAAGCCGACGTCCCATGCAAGCATCTGCCGGAGCATCGTTCGCATGATCGTCACATGGTCGAAAGCGTATAACAGTTGACCCCGCTTGATACCTTTGACGACGTAAAGCGACACCCACCAAAACTCGTTCCAACACTGCTCATAGTCGAATCGGCTCGGTCGTTTGATGCGGTACGTGTCATCAGATGGAATCGTTTGACCGGCAATCTCGTCTTTATCAATGAGGACGAGACTGAGTGAGTCAGCGTGAATCGCTTCCTGCACGTCACGCATAGGACGGACGGTCAAATCGACGCGATGACCGGTTGCAAACTGGACGAGAAACGCGAAACGCTCATATTTGTCGCCTCCCGGCACCTCGTCCGGCATCTGCATAATCAAGACGTCCCCGAGCGGCGCCATCCACGAGCGGTCCTCGATGAACGCGATCACGTCTTCGACGAAACAAGTGACATCGACGTCTTGAAAACGGTCTGGTTTTACGTGCGGATTGACGAGCGACCCGTTCAAGACGAGGACGCGGACGTCTTCCCGCTCCGCGGCCATGGCCGTCAAGTGCTCAAGCACTTGCTCATTGGTCATATGACGTTCGCCCCGAGCGAGCGGGCGATTTGGACGGCCTGCATCACATCGATCGTCGCTTGTTTCAGGATGACGTCCGAGAAATCGACCCCATCCATCTCGGCTCCTACAAAATCGGCACCGGTGCAATCCGCGTGCTGCAAGACGGCACGTGACAAGACGGTGTTCGTCCAACGTGATTCTTTCAAGTCCGCGCCGTATAGGTCCGCCTCGGTCATCCGAACGCCCGACCAATCCATCTTCCGGAGCGGAGCGTGACGCAGATTGACGAACGACCAATCCCCCTCGCGCACGACGACCCCTTCAAACGTGCATGACTCGAACGACGAGCCCGTCATCTTGCATTGGTCGAATTCGCTCAAAAACAGATTCGCCCCATTGAACTGACAATTCAGGAACGAGCTGCCGCTGTGGCGTGAGGCGTTCCACTTCGAATCGGTGAAGTCACAGTTGATGAAACGGCACTGCTCGGTCTCGAATTCGGTCGCATCGATATACGTGAAGCGACAGTTCTCGAACGTCGTCTGCATGAGTTGAACGTCACGGAGCGACTCGTCTCGAAAATCTTCTCCTTCATAGACTGCATTTGATTGAAACATGGCCTACCTCCTTGACGTATACTTGATGTAGCTAAAGGATTGGAGTGATGACAATGGATATCGTATTTCCGACCGAGCACGGCACGTTCAATTATCGCGTTGCCGGCATCTGGGTCCAAGACGGTCATTTGCTCGTTCATCGGAACGTGAACGATGACTTTTGGGCGTTACCGGGCGGTCGGGTCGGCATCGGCGAAGAAGCCGAGCTCGCTTTGACGCGTGAGCTGCAAGAAGAACTCGACACGACACTGACGGGAACGACGTTCGCGTTCGTGTCCGAAAACTTCTTCACATACTTAGAGCGCACGGTCCACGAGATTGGCCTATATTTTTATGTATCGGGTGACCTCCCGCTCCGGCATGGAGACTT
This sequence comes from Exiguobacterium sp. TNDT2, assembly GCF_003331145.1. Classification (GTDB taxonomy): domain Bacteria; phylum Bacillota; class Bacilli; order Exiguobacteriales; family Exiguobacteriaceae; genus Exiguobacterium. Next base: position 246,211 of record NZ_QLVE01000002.1, read on the forward strand.
CCACGGACCGGAAGGCGATCACCTCATCTATCGTTGGCAGCCGCTCGACGCGCTCCGGGACTTGAAACTCTTTCCGGAGACGCTCTATGCGTTGCCGCAATCACTGCCGCCCCACTTTATCGATCGCTGAGTTTGATAGAATCGACTTCAACTCGTGCAAGTCTTGAATCTCATACGTCGTCTCGACCGTCGCCGCAATCTCGTGCGGATTGTACCAGCACGTGTCGAGCCCATACATGCGCCCGCCGGCGATGTCTGCTGTCAGCGAGTCCCCGACGATGAGTCCGCGTTCCGGTGCCACGTTCGGCACGCGGTCGAACACATAATCAAAGAACGGTTTCATCGGCTTTTGCGATCCGGTCGCATCGGAGACGAACACGTCCTTGAAATAAGGGAGCAGTCCCGACGCTTCAAGCCGTTTGAACTGCGTCTCCGTCACACCATTCGTGACGATATAGAGCGGATACTGTTCACTGAGCGTTTGCACGAGTTCAAGTGCCCCCTCGATGATGTGCACCCCGGCGTGCAAATGGTCGCGATAGCGCTGTTCGACTTCATGCGCATCGATCGTGATGCCGAGCGTATCGAACAGTTGTGTGTGCCGGCCCATCAAGACGTCTTCCCGTCCGACCTCGCCGCGCTCGAAGGCGCGCCATAATCCGTTATTGATCGTCACATACTGTTGTTTCAATTCATCCGTCATCCGAACGTTATGTGCCGCGAGCAACTGCTCTAAGGCGACGTGCTCGCTCTGTTTGAAGTCGAGCAACGTATCGTCGACATCGAATAAAATTGCTTCATATCGTTTCATAATCTGTATTACCCCTCTCTGCCTCTAATGTACAGGAACAGACATAGAAGTTCAAAAAAGGAGCGAGCCCTATGCCAAAAAAGCCAATCACCAACCTCGAGTATTCAGAAAAAGAACTCGAATCGTTTTTTTACTTAGCCGACGAGACGTTCGGCATCGATTTTCGCGAGTGGTACAAAGCTGGCGAATGGACTGACCACTATCGCTGTTATTCATTGACGTTCTATCGGAATGTCATCTCGAACGTCGGGATGAGCCGGATGACATTGATGATGGACGGAACCGCGCGCGAAGCGTATCAAATCGGAACGGTCATGACAGACGAGATCCGACAAGGACAAGGACTCGCCACCCGCATCTTTAAGCACTTGTTCAAGCAGCATGACACGGATGGGTTGCCTTATTTTTTGGCTTGTAACGAAGGGGTTGCACCGTTTTACGAGCAACAAGGCTTTTCGGCTCAAGCAGAACCAGAATTGTTTATCCGCGTTTCGGGATCGGCTTCCCCACTCGAACATGTCGACGTCGATGCCGAACAGTGGCGGCGTTTCAAACTGGAGTCACTCCCGTTTTCACCGCGTCTGTATACGACAGACGATATGCACATTTGGATGTTCCATTACTATCAAGGGATGGACGAGGACGTATATCGTTTCGATGACGTCCATGTCATTTATATGGTCGAGCGCTCGCGCTTAAACTTGTATGCCGTGCTGTCGCCGCGGCCTGTCGACATGCGTGACGTCGTGGCCCGACTCTCTTTCGAAGGCATCACAGAGATCGTCTTCAAATTCACGCCTGAGCTGGACGGTGTGGAACAGCGCCCATCCCGGGACGGGCAATGGATGATTCGCATGAATGAAGGACAGCTTTTCCCGGAAGGTTGTCGCTTCCCTTATTTGTCGAATGCATAAAAAACTCGCCTCACGGACGAGTTTTTTTGATGAACGCCGCTCCGAGCGCATGCGCCGCTTCAAGTACGGCTCGTCTCGCTTCCGGGACGTACGTATAATAGTTGACGAAGCCGTGAATCAAACCTTCATAATTTTGATATGTCACCGGGACACCGAGGCTAATCAGTTTGTTGGCGTACGCACGTCCGAGGTCGCGGAGCGGGTCATACTCGGCCGTCAACAGCGTCGTCGGGGGAAGCTCCCCCAAGTAGTCCGAAAAAATCGGTGAGGCGTACGGATGCATCAATTCCGACTCATCATGGAAGTATTGTCGCTGGAACCATCGAATGAGCCCTTCATCGAGCAGATAACCGTTCGCGTAATCAATCAATGACAGCGGCAAGTTCTCCTCGGTCCCGGTAACCGGGTAAAACAGCAGCTGATGCATGACGAGGGGGCGACCTCGTTCAATCGCCATCAAAGCGCTGACCGTGGCGAGCGTCCCTCCGGCGCTGTCACCGCCGACGGCGATGCGCTCGGCATCGATTTCGAGTTCCGAGGCGTGATCCGCAATCCAGACGAGCGCCTCATAGCTGTCGTAGACGGCCGTCGGAAATTTGTGTTCCGGCGCGAGTCGGTAATCGACCGAGATGACGGTACAGTCGGCCTCGTTCGCGATCGTCCGGCATATCGCGTCATGGGTGTCGAGACTGCCTGTGACGTATCCGCCCCCATGATAATAGACGAGTGCTGGCGCAACCGTCTGACTCGACCGATAGATGCGGATTGGCAGTGAGCGATTCGGAAGCGTAATCGAGCGATTCTCGACATCAAGCACATGCTCTCTATGTTGAAACCGGGTCATCATTGCGTTTTCTTGTCGTCTTAATTCGAGCGGATCCAATTGGTCATATGTGGTCGAGAGCTGGTTTTGAAACTGGTTCAAATAAAATTGAATCGTCGGATTGACTGGCAACGGGAATCCCTTCTTTCTCTTTTAGGCGTACAATTTCCTATTCCCAGCCTTGTCCGTCTTTAAGCGGGCATACGTGTTTTTTCAAACGCCCACCGATACACGTACGCCACCCCGACCCCACTCGCGAACACGATGGTCCATATGTTCATCACGATTGACTGGTTGAACGGCTTGAAGAAGTAATCCCATGCCCCATCGATGTACCCGGTCATCGTCATGGATAGCATATACGAGACGATGAGCCCGAAAACGAGCCAGCGTAACCTTGCATGTCGACCAAGCCGCCACACGCTCCACCACGTGATGGCCGGAATCACGAGATAACCGAGCGCATTCCCCCATAGAAAGTCTGCCGCTGTCACGAAAAAGCCCCACGGCAGACACAAGAGGACGACGAAAATGATTCGTTTGATCATCACGCTTGCCCCTGTTGATTCTTTTTCCACAAAACGAACAACAAGATTCCCATCCCGACGAATAAAATCAACATCGAGAAGATCAGTTGTTGCTCGAGTGGCAAACTTGTCTGGGCCAACGCGGATTGCGGCCCGAATAAGAGTAGCGGAACAATCACATTAATCCATGTCTTCATCCAAATCGAGAAGACGAGCAACGTGACGACGGCCAGGCCGAGCAATACGAGTTGACCGGTTAGGCCGAACACGATCGTTGGGGTCTCGACGAAGATGTCGAGTGCCATCAGCCCGAGGAACAACGTCATCGGTAGCGCAGCAAGCGCCATGTACGTCACACCATTTTTGACTTTCCCTGCTTTAGTGCGGCCCGACATGTTGCGGAACGCTTGTGAGACGGCAAGTAAAAATAGAATGGACACAAGCGGGAATCCAATCAACTGGATCGTTGAGAACGTCATTTCTTCCTGGATGAAGTTGGAAATGATGATGTAGGCGAACACGTTTGGGATGATTATCGCGACGATTTTGACGAATCCTTTCACATCAAACGCCATCTCGCTCCCGAGGTGTTGCATGTAGGCTTTCGGGCTTTGGCCGATGACATCGTCCACGCTTTTCCCTGCCCGTTCCGCTTCCTCAAGGTGATCTTTCAACTCCTCTACGACGTCTTTCACTTCACCTTCCGACTTCCCGCTCGACATGAGATAGACCGCTAAATCATCCAAAAAATCCCGACTCTTTTTTGAAAGTTCCATCTTCATTCTCCTCTCCGAGTACGCGGTCGACGCCGCTTGATACTTCCGCCCAACGTTGTTTGAAGGCGAGCAATTCTTGCTGCCCCGTCTCTGTCAAAATGTAATACTTTCGCTTCGGCCCTCCAGACGGCAGTGTTTTTTGAATCGTCTCGACCCAACCGTCTTTCTTCATCCGTAACAGGACCGGATAAATACTGCCCTCGCTCACCATCGTGAATCCGTACGCCTGTAGCTTCTCCGACATCTCGTAGCCGTACGTCTCGCCTTTATCGATGATGGCCAATAGGCAACCTTCAAGCAGTCCTTTCAACATTTGACTCATCGCCATGGCGTGACCTCACTTTCATTGAACTAACTTGTTATACATAATAGTAATGGAAGGAGCTACCATTTGCAACTACTTTGTAAAACAAGTTAGTTGCGCATCGAGAGGTTTATTTTTTCAAATCAAGTGAATACTTCTTAAGGTGAAGAAAAAATAAAGGAGTGTTTGAATATGCATACCGATTTTACGAAGATGTACATTGATGGCCAATGGGTCGAAGGGTCGAGTGACAAATCAATCGATAACACTAACCCGTTCACGGACGAGACGTTGTTCTCCATCCGGTCGGCCGACGAGTCTGATCTCGACAAGGCTTATGCCGTTGCGAAAGAAGCACAAGCCGAATGGGCGACGATGCTCCCACAAAACCGACGCGCCTTGATCGAGAAATTTGCTGAACTGACGCTTCAGTATAAAGATGACATCATCGACTGGCTCGTCAAAGAGTCGGGTAGCACGCGCATCAAAGCAGAAGGCGAATTTTTAGCCTCGATGGCGATCATCAAGGAAGCGGCGACGTTCCCGTTCCGCATGGACGGGCTCATCAAACCGTCGATCGTCCCGAACAAAGAGAATCGGGTCTACCGGAAACCGCTCGGCGTCATCGGCGTCATCAGCCCATGGAACTTCCCGTTCCACCTCGCGGTCCGCTCGATCGTCTCTGCGCTCGCAACGGGCAATACCGTCGTCGTTAAACCGGCGACGGCGACGCCGGTCACAGGAGGTCTCCTCTTCGCCTCGCTATTTGAAGAGGCGGGCCTTCCGAAAGGCGTCTTGAACATCGTCGTCGGTCGCGGTTCTGAGATCGGGGACGCCATCGTCGAGCACCCGGTGCCAAAACTCATCTCGTTCACCGGTTCGACCGAGGTCGGCAAAGGGATTGCCGAGAAAGCCGGACGCCTGTTGAAGAAGACTGCGCTCGAACTCGGCGGGAATAACGTCTTCGTCGTCTTAGACGACGCCGACATCGACCGTGCTGTGGAATCGGCCGTCTATTCGAAATTCTATCACCAAGGGCAAATCTGTATGTCGACGAACCGAATCCTCGTCGCCGAGTCGATTCACGATGAATTCCTCGAAAAATTTGTGGAACGGGTCCGCGCCTTGAAGTTCGGCAATCCGAACGAATCGGACACACAAGTCGGACCGCTGATCGATCACGACCAAGTCGACCGCATCCTCGACCAAATCAATCAGACGGTCGAAGCCGGTGCGACGCTTGAGACTGGCGGCAACGCTGACGGGAACGTGCTCGAGCCGACCGTCGTGAGCGGTGTCACGAATGACATGCCACTCGCGAAAAATGAGATTTTCGGACCGGTCGCCGTCATTCTGTCGTTCAAGGACGACGCCGAGGCGCTGAAACTCTCGAACGAGTTGCCATACGGACTGAGCGGTGCCGTTCACGGTTCAATCTATCGCGCGACCGAGTTCGCACGCCAAGTCGAGACGGGGATGATTCACGTCAACGACCAGTCGGTGAACGACGAGCCGCACTTGCCGTTCGGCGGGGAAAAAGATTCTGGTCTAGGCCGCTTCAACGGCGAGTGGGTGCTCGAGGAGTTCACGACGCTCCAATGGGTGTCCGTCATGCACGAACGCCGGGAATACAAACCATTTTTCTCTTAAACAGCAAAAAGCGTGTTGGTCCGCGAACGGATCAACACGCTTTTTTTAGATTTTTTTCACAAACTCCGACTTGAGTTTCATCGCGCCAAAGCCCTCAATCTTGCAGTCGATGTCATGGTCCCCGTCGACGAGACGGATCCCTTTCACTTTCGTGCCTTGTTTGACGACGAGCGACGTCCCTTTCACTTTCAAATCTTTGATGACCGTGACTGTGTCTCCGTCTTGGAGCACATTTCCGTTCGCATCTTTGATTTGCGCGTCTGCTTCCGCTTCGGCTACCTCGCTCGGCGACCACTCGTAGGCGCATTCCGGACAGACGAGCAAGCTCCCGTCCTCATATACATAAGTCGACTGACATTTTGGGCAATTCGGTAGTTCTGTCATACTGATTCCTCCATTCGATACACTGTTCCCAGTATACCGCAATTTTAGAAGTTCGACAGCTAGCGGTCAGCCTTCTTGCGGAGTCTCGGGGCCTTTCAAATCAAGCTGATAAAACGATAAGTCCAGCCATTTGCCAAACTTATAACCAGCTTGTTTAATCGTGCCAGAATGGACGAACCCTAGCTTTTCATGTGCTTTGACACTCGCGATATTGGCGGCATCGATTCCGCCGATCATCGTCTTCACTTCCCGTTCTTCACCGATGCGGATGATTTCACAGAGCAATTTATTCCCGATCCCTTTCCCCCGATAGCCGGGATGCACGTATACCGAGTGTTCGACCGTATACTGATAGGCCGGCCATGGACGGAACGGTCCGAACGTGGCGAAGCCCATGACGACATCGCCTTCCTCCCACACGATGATTGGGAGCCCGGACGCTTTTTTGTCTTCGTACCACGCGACACGATTTTGAAGCGTCACCGGCTCGTAATGGTAAACAGCTGTACTGTTGACGATTGCGTCATTGTAAATATGTAAAACGGCTTGAAGGTCGTCTCGACGGCAGTTGCGAATCATGGGGACACCATACTTTCTATACGTTTTCTTTATTATACGTATCTCGATTTCAAAATACACGTAACGATTTGGTTCCACAAAAAAAGTCAGCCGTGTCGACTGACTTTTTTACCTTAGGCTGCCAAACGGTCACACATCGACGCGCACTCGAAACAGACGCGCGCACACTCTTGGCAGTGCTCATGCTTATGTTTTTCACACTCTTGGGCACACGCCTTACAGACGACCGCACAAGCCCGGGCGAGTTCCGGTACGAACGCCGAATCCCGTGTCATCGCCTCCGCGAGGAATGAACAGATTGCGGCGCACTCACGATCGAGTCGGATACAGTCGACCATCATCTTCACGTCATGTTCCTCGAGACAAGATTCCAGACAGTAATTGCACGTCTCCACGCAATCGTGCAACGTTTCCAGTTCGTTCGCATAAATTCGATGAGCCATGTATTCGTCCTCCTTTTGAATGACTACACAACGACAATACGTTACTGTTATTCCCTAATCTTCAAAAGAAAAACGACCGTCGACTAACGTCTCGGGTCGTTCACGAACGTACGATATAGGTAGGCGACACCGTTCAACCAGCGCTCCGAATACCGCTTCGGCATGAAACGGAGGCGGTAGAGCCGATACATCCGCTTCAAATCTTCCCATTGGTGATCGACTTGCTGCCCTTGTCGGAATCGCGCCAAATCAATCAAATAAATGCGGCCGTCCGGCGTGAGGATGAGGTTGCGTAAATGGACATCGGACGGGGTCAACCCGAGCCGCCGGGCCGCTATGAGCGCCTCATCGACTTGCCTGATATACGCGGGGTCGATCCAAATGCCTTCAATCAAACATTCAAACAGTGTCTTCCCTTCGATATAGTCGATGACGATATAGGTCGGACCCGCTTCGTACAGACCCGGGAATTGAGGCAATCCCTCGAGCTTCCGATAAATCACGGCTTCCTCAGCCGCGATGTGCGTATAGCCAGGGAAAAACACTTTAATGACGAGTCGTGTAGATTTTATGCGGAACACGGCGGCGCTACGCCCGATCCCGTGCAGTTCGAGGTCAGGATGATAGGCGGTCACACGCATGTCTTGACCGTGTCGCTCAAACGTGACGCTCGCATATTGTTTATAATGATTCATTGGGCACTCCTCTTTTTCGGTTCATCTCTTTTCTATAATAACTGATACCACTGACATTTGACTCAGTCCGTGCCCTTCTACTTCATCCAATAAGTGACGCATCCTACGATTATCTCTATAATGGAAGCGACAGACAATGGGGAGGAATCAATCATGCAACGCATCGAACTGACAGAAGACCTATCATTCTCACGGATTATCCACGGCATGTGGCGTCTCGCTGAATGGGACATGAGCCCACAGGAACGTCTCACGTTCATCGAGCAATGTATCGAGCTTGGGATCACGACGTTCGACCACGCCGATATATACGGTGGCTATACATGTGAAGGACTATTCGGGGAAGCACTTCGCCTCAATCCTTCACTTCGCGATCAAATCGAGATTGTAACGAAGACTGGCATCAAATTAACGGGTTCTTTCAATCCAGGCCAAACGATCAACCATTATGACACGACGAAAGAGCATATCATCCGTCAAGCCGAACGTTCACTCAAAGAACTCGCCATCGACCAGATTGACACGCTGTTGATTCATCGTCCCGACCCACTCATGGACCCGGACGAAGTTGCCGAGGCGTTCATCACGTTGCAACGAAGCGGAAAAGTCCGGACGTTTGGCGTCTCGAACCACGTACCGGCGACCCAACAGTTGCTCCAGTCACGTTTGCCGTTCCAACTCGTGACGAATCAGCTTGAACTTTCACCGATGCAACTGAAACACTTCGAAGATGGTTCTGTCGACCTATGCCACGAGAAACGGATGCCGCTCATGGCATGGAGTCCGCTCGCCGGCGGTCAACTGTTCACCGAGTCAAAGTATGCACCGCTTCGTGAAAAATTGGAGGAAATTAGCGAGCGGCATCAAGCAGGCGGTATCGATGCAGTCGTTTACGCTTGGCTCTTAAAGCACCCGGCCAAGATCATGCCGATTGTCGGATCTGGGAAAATTGACCGAGTCAAAACTGCCGTCGACGCACTCGGAATCGAGCTCACACGTGAAGAATGGTTCGAAATTTTGAAGGCGGCCCGCGGACACGACGTTGATTAAAGGGAAAAATAAACAAATAAACCCTGATTAGTTCCATCAATGATTTTTTTGAATAGTTTCCTCATTTTTGAGAACATGTCCATTTCAACGTTTATTCGTCAAAAATCGACATGTTCAAAATCCTGAAATTCCATTTCATATCCATAAGTGTAAAACAAGCCCGCTCAGTTCAAGTTGAGCGGTTTTTTTGATTTTTTCTTAAAAAAACACATTAATTTTCCTAAGACTAAAGTCACAAAAAATTGGTGCTAAAATGATGAAAGTTAATCATCAAAGGAGTGCACTCTCGTGAAAAAGTACTTGATTTTTAGTACGATTGCCATGTTGTTCTTCCTTTTCGGATGTGAAGAAGAACATGCATTTCGTTTACATACAGCTCCAGAGTACTATCAAGGTCGCGCTACCCTGCCGTCAGGGCAACAAATCGAGATGACCGAGTCCGATCGGACGAACGTCCTCGATGCCTGCTATCCAGAAGACGCGATTATCCAAGTTCCGGACGGAGAACGTCAATTGATCGGGACGGTCACCTTGACCCAACCGCTGATCACGACATCCTCGACCGATGTATTTCCGACCGCTACTTTTTTTGAAGTGGACAATCAAGCCTTCGTCCAGTGCCAAGCCGATACGATTACGTATGTGAAGCAAATCGACACGTTACCGAATAGTCTTATTCCGTATCGTGACCAAGCCGTCCCTTCTCCCAAGACGTCAAAATTACGAAACGCCCAACCGCACGAACGGATTCATTTCACAGAAGAGATGGCCAAACCCGTCGGTAATGAGCCGTATCCAAAACGGAGCGCCTTCGAACAGACGCTCGTTCACGTGACGATGCCGTTCAACGGTTCTTTTGAGTTCACGTTCGAATCACCGGAATCTCGTGAGACGATCACGTTGCCGATTGACGAAGCATCGCGCCAACCTTTCCTCTCCCTCGGCCTAGGCACCGAGGTGACTCAAGACGCGAAACAGTACGGACTTCATTTGTCACCTAACCAAACCTTGTATGAAGACGTCCTTCGACCGAAAGATGCGAGTTTTGACCGTATGCTTGGCGCTCGCCAGGCAAGTGCGCTCCCGACGACACTCATCCCGAATGAGCGCTATCCCTTGTTCAGCTTTTCGTTCATTCGTGACGGAAAACCGTACAAACAAGTCGTCTCGGTCACTTATCGAGATGAAACGTTGCTTCACGGCGATCGATTGAAAATGAAAATGCGCCAACAGTTCGCCCATCGCCGGCATGTCGTGACGCATGACTTGGCGCTACTCGGTACGGAGTCCAAAGATGCACCATTCTTACATCACGCCAATGCCGAGACCGTCCAATTCGTGTTCCAAGCGATCGATCGATCAAAAGCTGTCGCCACGGCCGGTAACCCGGCCCCGATTCCTTATTTAACTGTCTTCGAAGGTATTTGTGCGCAGACGTTCGATGTCAGCTATAAAGAGGACGATGTCTTTTTGACAAATACGTTGACAGGGTCACACTTCAAGCTGCTCCGCAGCGATGCTGAGCGCTGGCACGACCTCTTCAATAAACAAGAGGGCTAACGCCCAATTTCAAGACAGACTGGTTCACGCCAGTCTGTCTTTGCATGTTTTCTAGGCAAAATTAGGAAGCATCCCTCGTTCGCTATGCGACAATGACAGCAAACGGTGTAAAGGAGAGGATTTGATGACAAAACGATTCGAGCGCGACGTCGCCACGCATTGGCAAGTCGCCTATAAGCAACCCGGATATCCACACGTGCAACAAGGGTGGGTCTTGCCCCCTGAGCGAAAAGGCGAGTTCGACCCGTTCATCTTGATGGCCGAGGACTGGTTCAAACGTGGCACGTTCTCGGACCACCCGCATCGCGGTTTCCAAACGATCACCTACGTCATTGACGGACGACTCGAACATATCGACAACCATGGCGGCCATTCGATTTTAGATGCCGGAGACGTCCAGTACATGAACGCGGGCTGGGCGGCCCGACACGCCGAGGAGGCCGTTGCTGATGACTTGATCCATACGTTGCAACTATGGCTCAATCTACCGAAAGCACTTAAAACGACGTCGACGTCTTATCAAAACGTGTACGTCGAAGACGCCCCGGTCGTTCCGATTGACGGTGGACAAATCCGTGTCTACTCGGGTGAGATCGCCGGTGCGACAGGCCCGATGGACAGTCTCGTCCCGATCACGATGAGTGAAGTCCGTTTACGGGAAGGTACAGTCTATGAGCACGTCATCCCGGCGAACCATAACGCCTTCATCTACATCCTCGCCGGTTCAGTCGAGCTCGGAACGTCTGCGACTTCGCTCGAGAAGACGCACGTGGCGACGCTCACGTTTGACGAGACGACCGAGCGTGAGAGTAGTCTCCGCATAAAAGCGACGTCACGCACGAAATTGCTTGTCTATTCGGGTAAACCGATTCGCGAAGACTATATCGCCCACGGCCCGTTCGTCATGAACACCGAGGATGAGATTCGCCAAGCGTTCCGCGACTATCACGCCGGAGTGTTCGGTCCCCCAGCCGTCAAATAAAATAAGCCGCGCCCGAGGCGTGGCTTATTGTTTGTCCGGCATGAGCACCGTCTGTTGCGTCGGGATCCGACCAATCGGGACGGTCCGTTCGACGAGGGTATATCGTTTCCCGTCCACTTCAAACTTTCGGTCGCCGAGATAATGGGCCGACTTCCCGTCTTCATACAGCTTCGTCAAAATTGCCGGCACGTACTCATTCAAATTCGTATAATGCTCGTCTAGCGTCATGACGATGTTGCCTTTGCCATAACCCAGCCATTGGTTCGACATGAATAACATGAGCGAAATCGTCCCGATGACACCGATGACTAAAATGACTGTTTCCATCAAATTATCCTCATTCCCCTTTCAAAAATTGCGCATCATAGCGGTCCCGATCCCTCGTTCCCATAGTCTCGTGTCTCCGTGACCCCATGCGGTTTTTCATACCCGCGCAACGTGTGGTTCGAACTGACTTCCTCTCTCCCGCTCAAACGGCGCTGAATCGGACGGGCCAAGAAGTAACCGCCGAACAAGGAGACTGGGAAAATGATAAAGGCGGTGCCTAGAAACAGGTAGGCGTAGGCATGCATCTCGTCTGTACCGACGAAGTAATTGACGCCAGAGCGCAATCCAAAAAATAAGCCGGCAAATAAAAGTGCGACAAACGCATATTCGATACATTTCCCGAGAAATCGTTTCATCTCGTAACCCCCTTCAACTGATTAGTTTCCTTTACGAGAGGAAACGGAAAAACGTTTCAAATTTGTTGACGAGACGTGTACCACATTGTCGCTGCCCGCTCCGTTGCTGACACCCAATCTTGTTTACCCTGGATATAACTTTCGATGTCATCCGGATGTTGGCGTGCCAACTGCTGTTTGAGCGCCGCGTACTCGTCACGCACGTCCGGGAACGTGTTCAAGTAGTCGCGAAACGCGAGGTGCCGGATGACACCGTCATCCCCGTCTTCGAACATGTGGACGTGGAAAGTCCGAACCTCCTCGCCTTTCGCAAAGAAACGGCGTCTCGGGATGCCGTGTTCGCCAAAACTCCGATAACCGAGCGCTTCCATATGACCGATCCAGTCGTCGATTCGCTCGATTTGCCGCACGACCGGCATGATGTCGATAATCGGCTTCGCGTCGAGCCCGGGGACCGACGTGCTGCCAATGTGATGAATCGCGACGAGTTCGCTTTCGAACAATCGCTGGAGCTTGGCCGCCTCTTCTTCAAATTTCGTCGCCCATATCGAGTCATATGGGACGACCTCTACTTTTCTCATCGTCCTAATCCCTCCTTCGGCTAATTCGTTTCTTCTCTTTCATCATACCCGTTTTCCGAATCGTTTAGAAACCGTCCCCGCCGAAGGGAAGGTTTGTCACGACCCAAAATGGGAAATGCTAATACTAATGAAAACAGAACTGGAGAGTGAACCGTATGTTGACACAAAAGCAAATCGATACGTTCAAAGAACGTCTATTAAAAGAAAAAGCGAAGACCGAAGGATATATGGAAAATCGGGAAGAAGTATACGACGAAGGGGAGCTGTCACACTATGACAACCACCCAGCCGATTCCGGCGAAGAACTCTTTTTGCGTGAACGCGATCAAGCACTCACGGAGCTTGACGAAGATTTTTTGAATGACGTCGACAAGGCACTGCTCGCCATCGAGAACGGGACGTATGGAACGTGTGAAGTGTGCGGGGAAGATATCGAGTTAGACCGTCTAGAAATCATCCCCGAGGCGACGCTCTGTATTACGCATGCACGTGAGCAAGAAGAGAACGAGCACTTGACTGATCGTGAACGTCCTGTGGAAGAAGACGTACTCAATCCGTCTGAGACAGCTGCCCGCAAACAGCTAGATGGGACGGATGAGCCTGGCCAAAGCACCGACGCGTTCAGCCAAGTTGAGGAGTTCGGGAGTTCAGACACGATTGCCGACAGCGAAGGCAATCACGACCCGACACGAGAATAAGGTCGGCATCGCGAGAGCGGAAGGAGTCCAACTTCTTCCGCTTTTTGTTTTTCCCATCCGATATCTTCCATCTTTCGAACCCTCATGATACACTGTGTAAAAATACACTTTAGGAGCAGGTATGCATACAAAAGAGACGTTTTCCGAACTGATTTCTAGCAAACTCAAACTAATTCGGACGGAACAAGAGTTATCGCAAGAAGAACTATGTACGCTCATCGGCATCTCAAAAAAGACGTTGATTCAAATCGAGAAGCGACGTTCGAACGCGAACTGGACGACGACCGTCGCCATCTGTGCCTTGTTCAATCAAAGTCCCTATCTGCATTCATTGATTGGAGACGATCCAATCGAATTTATCCGCCTCGTCGCGCATACTGACTCTAGCCTCGCGACAAAGACGCTGGGTGGACACGTCTGGTGGACGACGATTGAACACCAAGGAAAATACCGGATTCAACAGAATATGGTCAGTCAACATTACCGGATTCTTGACCACGACGACTTCCGCTGGTTCAGCACGTTCGACCGCGATGAGGCGTTCCGGAAATTGTTTGAACTGCGCACGACCCATCACGAGCAGATGTGATGGACTGACACAAAAAATGACGCAACGATTTCGTTGCGTCAATACGTCGTTTTGATGGGCGACGCGCCACCGAGCACTTCGGCGACATCCATCGGGTTGACCGTGTTGCCGGCCGAGCTCGATGAATAGGCATATTTACCTTGATGCACTTCGAAATGGAGGTGAGGGCCTGAGGAGTTGCCGGTGTTGCCGATTTGGCCGATGCCTTCGCCTTGGAGCAACGCCTGTCCTTTTTTCACTTCGATTTTATGCATATGGGCGTACACGGTCGTCCATTTTTGCCCATCGATTTCATGCTCGATGAAGACGTGCTTTCCGTAAGGGCCGCCCGCTTTGACGTCGGTGACCGTTCCGGCCGCGGCCACGTAAATCGGTGTGCCGATATTTGCCGCGATATCGAGGCCGTTATGGAACGTATATCCGAACTGACCGCTCGCCGCACCGTAGCCTTGTGACAGACGACCGATTGCCGGCATCATAAACTTCTCGGGTGCCATCGCTGCCGTTTGTCGTTTCAAATCCTTCAATTGCGTTGCTTGGCCTTGCAATTGTTTGTAGGCGGCTGAATGGGATGAGCGGGCCTTTTTGTGCTCCGCCTCTATTTCTGCCTGTTCGTTCTCTAGTTTTTCTAACGACCGAATCGTCGCCGCTTTTTTCATCTTCAAGTCGGTCTCGATCTTTTCAGACACCGCCGCTTCCGCTTTCGCGATCGGGAGCACGGCCGCTAGAACTTGTTTGAACAGGGATGGGTCATTTGTCTCTGAATTCAGGGCCGTCTCGTAAGACGCGAGTTGCGTGTGGGCATAATCGATTTTCTTTTGAATCGCGTCTCTTTTTGCTTCAGTCGCTTCAGCGCGGCGCTCGGCTTTAGCGACCGCTTGTTGCGAGGTGTGAAGCCGTTGTTCGGTCTGTTGAAGCGATTTCGTCGTTTTGACGAGATCTTGCGGGGTTATTTGATCCGCGGATACGGCTGAAGTTCCTGACAGAACCAGGACGCCTGTACCGACGGTGACGAGAAGTTGTTTCCACATATATTGATAAAACCTCCAAATAGGATGATTCGCTAGCTATATAAAAAGCTACAAAGGCGAATATAGCATCCACGTTTGAAAAGTTCAATATATGAAGCATTTCATTTGTATGTCGAACATGTCAAAACGGTGAATCGCTCTTCTACAAACTTCACTCAAACTTCATACATCCTATCCTTGTCATCGTTTTCGTTTCAATACAATCACGACGATGCTGATGGCGGCGAAGACGGTCAAGGTCGGCCCACCGATTAGAAAGAACCGCGTACTGCCTGATGACAAGTTCGTCGTCAGCCCGAGGATCGTGAACAAATTCCCGACAATCAGCAACACCATCAGGACGGGCAAGAAACGATGCATCACACGATACCTCCCGGTTTGACCATCTCGAATTGAGCGATGGCGTCCTGCACGAATCCGAGTCGGCGGGCTGCCTCGATCAAGGCCGGACGATCCGAAGTGAGCGTCAGTTTAATCGGACCACCCGCGACTGCCGCTCGCAACAACCATTCCGCATCTTCATCCCGACCAAATACATCAAGGAGCAGGTCGCCTCGGAAAAGGAGCGCCCCTGAAGTCTCGCCCTCACGGACTCGAACGAGTTTAGTCTGTTGTTGGGTCGTGCGGACGTCAACTTGCCAAATCGGTCGGTGGGTTGCGGATGGATAATACGTATCAAACAGCTCGGTGATCGGTTCCGGTTCGAGCGACGCATCCGTCTCGGTCGGTACAGATTGGAAGTACATAATTTCTCGAACTGTTTCATAGCCGAGCCGTTTATAAAGCGCGAGCGCTGGTTCGTTCCCTTGGATGACTTCAAGCAGACGTGTGCCCATCGCTTGTTCATCGAAGCGGCGCATCAACTCGTTCGCGATGCCGAGGTGTCGATAATCTGGCGCGACCGCTAACCCCCCGCAACGAGTGACCCACCCCGTATCGAGGTGCGCCACGCCGCTCAACATGACGGCAACAGGACGATCGTCCGCATAGGCGACGACAGAACGGGATGGCTGGTTTTGATCGCGGACGAGGAACACCGCCTCAAACTGTGCCTCATCCATGTCAAAGTGAATCATATAATCGGAAAAACCGTCCATGAAGGCATGGTATAAATCCGTAAGTGGTGGATTTTGAACGTAAGAAATGAATGGTCTCGCCATCGTGCTCAGTTCCTTTCGAGTTAAAGTTCAGTATACTAGTAGAGACAACTTACACCGAGGAGGAATCCGGATGTCAATCAGACTCGAACCACTCCGTGACGCCCATTGGCCTGTCTTGGAGACATTTTCTCTACCGCTCGACCAAGAGAAGTATACGACGCTCCCAACAGATCTCGATTCGCAGTTGCCAGATGGGGTGTACCCTGTCGTCATCACGACCGATGAGCCCGTCGGCTTCTTTTTGCTCCACGACACAGAACGGGTCGCTTCTTACACGGAGGCGCGAAATGCGTTATTGCTCTCGATGTTTTCCATCAATCATTCGGCTCAAGGAAACGGGCATGCCAAAGCGGCGCTCCGTCTCTTACCGAGTTATGTCCGGGAGCATTTCACCGATAAACACGAGGTCGTCCTGTCAGTCAATCTCAAAAATGAGCCAGCTTTCTCGCTCTATCAAACTGTCGGCTTCGTCGACACCGGCCGCTTGATCGACGGACCGGTCGGACCTCAACGCATCATGTCGCTGCAGGTATAAGTTCGCCGGGTAAGATGCTGTAGACGGCCGTGTCCGTCAAGCGTTTTCCGTCAGCAGACAAGTCCTCGTTTCGGAGCGTGCCTTCCAACTGAAAGCCGAGTCGTTCTGGAATCATTCGACTTCCCACGTTCGTCGACTCGCATTGGATTTCAATCCGATTGAAGCCGAAGTGGGCGAATCCGAAACGGACGATCGCCTCGACCGCCTCGCTCATATAACCGTGACCGGTATATGCCGTGTGAAGCCAATAGCCAACGGCAGCCTTTCGCACGTCCCAGTCGATCCCAAACAGGCTGACCGTCCCGACGAACGTCCCCGTCTCCCGTAAAAAGATGAGATACCGAAAACTCTCGCCTGTCACATAAATATGCTTCTGAACGTTGCGTGTTTGTCTCTTTCCCGTAACGCCGGCGGTTGTTTCCTTGTCCCCAACATCATCGCTCCTTCACATTCGTTTCATTCACTGTACGGGGTTCAGGCGTCGGCTGGCAACCCGCCTTAAAACAAATCAGGGTCCTCCGAGAGTGTCCGTACCTTTCGAATTTTCTGCGGCCGACCGATCCAACCGAGCGCAAGAAAGAAGAAGCCGCCCGCAACGACACAAAACAGTCCGACCAATCCTGCGACGACGCCATCAAATCCGAAGCGTTCTCCGCTCATGACGAGGATGAATGGCGAGCAGGTGAATGCGACACCTAACATCATTAGTCCGCCCCTTATTCGCCGTCGCGGGAACCCGATTGTCCACCATCCGAACGCCACCAATCCTAAGACCATCAAACCGCCCACCCCGACCAGGATCATCGTCAGCGCCTCCACTCATCACGTTGTCTTGCTTTATTCCGCATCATGGATTCAAATTCCTGTAAAAGGACCCTGTACAATTCCTGCAATCCGGGTAAATAACTATTGGAAACCATCCTACCGGAATGACACAGAGGAGGAACACCATGAGAACCCGACTCATCTTTGCTCTGACATTTATCGGTCTTTTTTTAGTTGCTGTCTATTGGATCAGTATGTGGAACGATCATCAAATCGAGGGGCGGATTGAACGAATTGATATTCCTCAGTTAATGATTGGTCCAAACGAGCTCTCAGAGAACGAACACAAATTACGCACGGTGTTAGTCAATGACCAGACAGAAGTGACTGGGAGCGCAGATGACATACAAGAACTTCGGGTGGGACAAATTGTCACAGTAGAACTCGACCGGGACGCCAAGCTTAAAATTGCCGTATCGATTCATGTCGAATCAGATTGAGTCGTTTCACATTTTTTTAGAAAACAAGCTTAGTTTTTTGGGAATGGTGGAATATGAGAACAGGAAGCTGAAAGGAGCGAATTGAATGATTTCAAATACATTGCTATCAGGTAAAGTCGCATTCATCACAGGGGCTGCATCCGGAATCGGACGCGCCGCCGTCATCCGATTTGTCCAGGCAGGAGCGAAAGTCGCCATCGTCGACTTAAAATTGGAAGATGCCCAGCAACTTGCGAGCCTGATTGGAGAAGAGCGTGCCATCGGTATCAGCGCCGACGTGGGGAATGAAGATGAGATGAAACGGGCGTACGAACAAACAATCGAACGATTTGGTCGCCTCGATATCGTCTTCGCGAACGCGGGCCGGAATGGGACGATTACGCCGATTGAGCACTTGTCGCTCGAGGATTGGAACGGTGTCGTCGAGACGAACTTGACCGGCACGTTCTTGACCGTGAAACATGCTATCCCTTACTTAAAGGAGCGAGGAGGCAGCGTCATCATCACCTCATCCATCAACGGGAACCGTTACTTTAAAAACTTCGGCTTTAGCGGCTATGCGACGACGAAAGCCGGACAGACCGGATTTGCTAAAATGGCAGCAGCCGAGCTCGCTCAATTCGGCATTCGCGTCAACTCGATTTGTCCCGGAGCAATCGACACGAACATCGATGACTCGACGAACCGAGACGACGCCTTACTTGAAGAAGTTGTCATCCCGATCGAGTACCCGGAAGGGAACCAACCGCTCGCCGGCAAATCAGGAACGGCCAGACAAGTCGCGGACGTCGTGTTGTTCTTCGCGAGCAACATGTCGAGCCATGTCACCGGCTCTGAAGTGTACGTCGACGGTGCAGAATCGTTACTTTAACGGACAACAGGTCGCCCCGCGAGGCGACCTGTTTATTTGAGAATCGGGCTTTTCATGACGGATTTCTGATAAAACGGCACGAAGCCTAAACGCTCCATATTACGGCCCGAGGCCGTATCGACTTTTGTCGTCACAGTCACATACTGGCAACCGGCTGCTTTCGCGGCCGCAATCCGTTCCAAGATGAGTTGCGTCTGATAGCCTTTGCCACGGTAAGCGGGAATCGTGCTCGTCAAAAACAGTTCGCCCATCCCGTCCTGGATAGCAAGAATGCCACCGGCGACGGCCATCTCACCTTCACGGACGAGAAACGCCTGGTTTTCGGGTAATGCATAGAACCCTTTTGCCGTCTCAATCGTCTCTTGTAAAATCGTCCCTGTCTCGGCGAAACCGGCCGCGATGGACCGAGCCCATTCGTTCACGTTCTCGGCATTCACCCGTTCGACCGCATACTCTACATCCGGGAACACGAACGTGTTCACGTCGAGCAACCAGACGTCAAGGAAGTGATCAAGCGTATAGTTTCGCTCTTGCAACAACCGAATGAGCGACATGTCCGCGAGCGGACAGACCTCGACATGGAGGCGGGACACGTTCTTCCCGCGCACCCACTTCTCCATTTGGTGCAAATCGTAAAAACTGGTCGGTCGATTCAACCCAAAGCCGACCGCAAAACTCGTATTGCCCATCCGGAAGACGTGGCCCTTGTTTTCGACGATCAATTCCGAACCTTCATAGGGAGGGGTCTGTTTCCGATGCCGAATATAGGCAGACGTCCCTTCCGCTTTGATGCGTTCGATCCGCCTGGCTAGTTCTAAGCGTCTCATCTCGTTCCCTCCCTACTAATCTTCCCTGAGTTTACCACACTTCAATTGTGAACAGATTATGTTTCCGTTACAGCCGGACTTCATCGACGACAAACGACGACGATCCTTCGATTTCTTCGATGAAGTGCGACCCGAACAGCATCGCCGGCGTGAAGCTACCTGGGATGACGCGGCCCGATTCGACAAGACGTTTCACGACCTCGAGTGCCCCGTACACGGTGAAGGCATACGTGCTCGCCGTCTTGATGCGGACGATCACTTTACGTCCTGAGACGTTCGTCGCCTCGCCCCAGACATACGTCGAGGAGCGTTCCCGTTCTGACTCGTCCGGTCCGCTCACATGTTCATCAACATAACGGAGCAGTTTCCCTTGCACCGCGTCGCTGCCGAGAATCGGACCGAACCAAGACAAGAGACGCGCCCCGTAAGCGTAAGCCTTCGGGACCGGGACCCACGTCGTGATGTTCGGAATGCCCGTCGTATAATAGGCGGTCGAGACATCCCCCCATGGAATCGCAAGTGCCGTTTTCTTGCCGCGTCCGAAATCGATGTGACGACGCTTCTCGCCCAGCGGGAACGGTGTCAGTTCGCCATCTTTCCGTTCGGCACTGCTCGACCCGAGTCCACGGATCGCTGTTTTCAGCGTCCCGCGTGAGATACCGGCGGCCGCCGAGAAGCCAAGTGCTAGATTCGTCGCGTCCGGCATCAGCTCTTTCAACTTGCGTGCCACACAATCCGTCGGAATGACGTCAAAACCGACGCCCGAACAGAGCAACACGCCCGCCTCTTGCGCGAGTTTGGCCCGTTTCTTCGAGTGGATGTATTCGAACACTTCGATTTCCCCGGTAATATCTAAGTAATGTGTCTTCGTGGCAACACAAGCTTCGACCATCGGCTGACTCGTGTCGACGAACGGTCCGGCACAATGTAACACGAGATCGATGTCAACCAACTCTCTTTTCGCCTGATCGAGTGACAGACTGAAGACACGCGTCTCACAAGCAAGCTCCTCACCGAGCTTTGCAATCGCGTCCGCACGCCGACCCGCGAGCACGGGGGTCATCCCTAGTTTCACCGCTTGCCGCGCGATCAGCTCCCCCGTATAGCCGTTCGCCCCATAAATCATCCATTTCATCACGATTCCTCCTTCAACTCTGTAAACCTACCTTTTCTTTGTTCCCTATCCTGTCAACTTTCACCCGTGTAACCGATGCATCACGTCTTGCATCACACCAATCAAATAAACGACGCCAACAGCCGTCACTATGACACCGGCGGGGATGACGAGACTCGACCACACCTGCCTTGTTCCGAACCGACAGCCCTTATATGTCAAGTAGCGATCAATCGCCCAATATAATAGCGCCGCCCCTAAACTGAGCCAGAGCAAGACGAGCCCGAACCCGATATGTAACCCAAACGAAACGAGCGGCCCGAACCGCTTCGACATCCGGCGTGTCACCCAATCGCTGAACACCGACGTGAACACGCCGTACGTGACGATGACCGGGAAACTAACTGCTAAATAAGTTGCCGACAACATCAATAGCCCATTCACCGTGTCCGCTACCCCTCCGCTATCCGGATATTGCGGGATGACTACCCAACACGCCAACAAGAGTGCATAAATCGGGGCCGTGAGTGAGGCCACGACAATTTTCCGAGCCCACATGCTCATTCCCCCCTTCTTCTACTCCAACTTTACATGACCCATAAAAAAAGCGCGCAAAAAACCAGCCTGTTTAAAGGCTGGCCAAATACTTAGTTGTTCGCAGCTTCTGCCGCTTTCGTACGGACCGTCTGCATCGCTTCTGTCCATGGGACGAGCTGATCGAGCATGTCGTTGACCGATTGGACCTGCACGTCTTTCGGTGCGAAATGTGTGCCGTTCTCGAAGTCTGTGAAGAGCGAGAGCGCTGGGTGGACACGGACGTGGGCAATCAAAAGTTCGCTCAACACGCCGCGTAAGTGTTCTGTCGCGCGTGCGCCGCCGACCGAACCGTACGAGACGATGCCGGCTGCTTTGTTATGCCATTCGTTGCGTAAGTAGTCGAGGGCGTTTTTGAGCGCACCTGTAATCGAGTGGTTGTATTCTTGGACGATGAAGACGAAGCCGTCCATCTCCGCGATTTTCTCAGACCACGCGCCGGCACCTGTTGCGTCGCCGCCTGGCTCGCCGAGAAGCGGGAGGCTGTAGTCTGCGATATCGATGATTTCATAGTTGGCGTCACCGCGTTTGTCCGCGAGTTCTTTGACCCATTCTCCGACTTGCGGGCTGACGCGTCCTTCACGAGTCGATCCGAGTACGATTCCAATTTTCAACATGTTAGTTCCTCCTTGTGAGTTGGTTGGTTCTTCTTGTTTACCGAATAAACGATTCAAAAAGCTCATTTCATGCCCTCATATTCTTTCTCAAACGTTTTTGTACTTCTGACCGTATCAATCGGTCGGACCATTGCTTCAATCTGTTCCCGCTTCGGTTCTAAGAACGGCGGGAGTGACAATTTTTCACCGACCGTCTCATACGGCTCATCGCCCATGAATCCTGGTCCGTCTGTTGCCCATTCAAACAGGATTTGCGGCGCGACCCGGGCATAAGACGATTCGAAGAAGAAGCGGTCGACATAGCCTGACGTCGGTAACCCGAACTGTTGCAATCGTGCCGTCCATTCATCGAGGACACTGCGGTCATCGACACGGAAAGCGACGTGATGCACCGTTCCGAACCCTTGGCGCGCGACTGGTGACGTCTCGTCATGAATGACGACGACTTGCGCTCCGTTTCCACCCTCACCTCCTTCAAAGAGATGCGCGTCGCCTTCTTGTCCGATTTCTTTGAACAACATGACTTGCTCCATCACTTGTTTGAAATACGTAAAGTCCGCGATGCGGATGAAGATTGGACCGAGACCCGTGATGGCGTACTCAAGTGGCACCGGGCCATTTTTCCACGGTTCGCCTGACGCGACGCCGACGTTAAACTCATCTGAGATGAGCTGGTACGCCTGTTCGTCGAAGTCAACGAACGAAAGCGTCTTCTTGCCGAACTGCTCGGCGATGCCTTCATGCTTCACGCCGAGGCGGTCGAAGCGACGTTCCCAATACGTGAGCGCCTCATCGGTCGGGACACGGAACGACGTCTTGGCGATCTCGTTCGTCCCATGCACGCCTTTTGGGATGCCAGGGAAATCAAAGAACGTCATATCTGTCCCGGCGCTGCCTTTGTCATCGGCGAAAAATAAGTGGTACGTTTGAATGTCGTCTTGGTTGACCGTCTTTTTGACGAGACGCATTCCAAGGACGTTCGTGAAGAAATCGTAGTTCTTTTCGGCGCTGCTCGTAATCGCCGTCACGTGGTGAATTCCTTTTACATGGTTCATTCGAATCGCTCCTTCAAAATCTTGATTTCGAGATAATTGATTAAAAAATTTTTGACGCCTCAGCACGTTTGCCGATCGTCTTCAATTGAGTGATCGTTTCATCTAAATCGAGTCCATCGAACAACTCGTCCATTCGTTTTTCGTGGGCTGGAAAGATAGATGACATAAGTGTCTGTCCTTCCTCAGTCAGTGCCGCATACGTGACACGACGGTCGCTCGGACACGCTTTTCGAATCAAGTAACCTTTCGATTCGAGCCGATCGACGATATACGTCACACTCCCGCTCGACAGAAGGACCTTCTTCCCGATGATTTGAATCGGTTGGTCGCCTTTATGGTAGAGCAGTTCAAGGACCGAGAACTCGGTCGGATTCAGTCCGTAATCGGCGACTTCGTGCTTGACCACGTCTTGAATCGATTGCGAGGCTCGAAGCAACACTGTGATCGCTTTTAAGGTTTTCCGTTCTTCCATGTGTTCCCCTCCTTTGCTGAGAGAAAACAATACTTTAAATTTAAATATCTTTAATTCGAGATAAATATAACATGACAAGTTTTGTTGGTCAATCCATTTAACTCAAAAAAAGACGAGTTGCCTCGTCTCGTCATTTCAGTCGTACGTCTCGTCAAGATTCCGCGCATAAAATGCGATGGCGCGACGATACCGTTTGATGCTGTCATCCGGCTCCGAGCTTGCGAGCAATTCGAGCAACGTACCGGTCGCCTCACTGTGGCGTCCGAGATTGTAATGGGTCATCGCCTGGAACGCTTTGAGCGCCCCGATGTCTGGGAACTGTTCAATCGCCTTGGCGAACAACGCCTCAGCGTCTTCGTAGCGGCCAAGCGCCCGATACGTGCTGCCAAGTCCGATATACGTCTCCTGGAGCTCTTCACCCGAGAGTCCGAGCCGAATTGCCCGTTCGTAATGCGGGACGGCTTGACGTTCTTCCCCGAGCGAATCATAACACCAGGCACAATGGACATGTAGGCGTGGATTCTTCTCGTCTTGACGGAGCAACATGAGCAACAGCTGCTTCGCCCGTTCGAGCTCTCCGTTCTCACGGAGACGAATCGCTTCGTCGAGCCCCTTCTCTTCTGGGGTTTGGACTTCCAAGTCACTCAAGTCATCGAGCCACGCTTGCAACAACTCGTAATAGTGACTGACATGGACGCCATCGACTAGGGTATGGTGGGCTTGGACCGAGAGCGGCATCGTCATCTGGCCACCATTCTCCGTAAACTTGCCCCAGGCGATGCGCGGCACCGTATCATGTTGTTGGTCATTCGTCGGGTGGCTGATGCTCGTGAATGTGACCCAAGGCACGCTCGTGATGTAAAGCAGGCTGTCCGGCTCATCATCGCCGACGACGACTTCCCGTTTCGCCCCGCTCATCCGGGCCGTCACTTCTCCCATGAAGTCCTGGAACGCGTCTTTATAGGTAGCCGTACAAAAATTGAAGACGTCATCGTCCATCATGACGGTGAACGATGGATGCACGACGTCGTGCTCGATGACCTCGTCTCCGCGGATTCGGTAGCGAAGCTCCGGGATGGCGTTCGCCGTCTTGACGGCACCGTACAAGAACAGTGTGAACTACTCACCACTTGCTTGCTTCGCAACCTGAAGTGGGAGCT
>NZ_QLVE01000029.1 GCF_003331145.1 Exiguobacterium sp. TNDT2
GGAAATCATCGAATGAATATACATTATGTATGTATAGTTATTCGTCAAAATTCAACTTTTTTGGAGGATTTGGAATGAAGGGACAATCAGCCGGAATCGGCTTTTTTGGGCTTGCTGCCATGGTCGTCGGAACGATGATCGGCGGAGGCGCATTTAACTTGCCAGGTGCGATGGCGCAAGGTGCCGGGGTCGGTTCGATATTGATCGGTTGGACGATTACGGGCCTCGGCATGGTCATGCTCGCGTTCGTGTTTCAATTTTTAGCGAATACACGCCCTGAACTTGAAGGTGGGATTTATGCCTACGCGAAAGAAGGGTTCGGCAAGTTCGTCGGGTTCAATAGCGGATGGGGTTACTGGATGTCGGCGTGGATTGGGACGGTAGCGAACATTACGTTAATCTTCAGCACGCTCAGCTACTTCTTTCCGATTTTCTCGTCAGAACATCGGACGTTCCGTTTACTCATGAGTGCAGTCGTCATTTGGGGGCTGTTTTGGATTATCTCGCGCGGGATGAGAGAAGCAGCACTCCTCAATATCGTCACGACGATCGCGAAGCTCGTCCCAATCTTCTTGTTCATCGTCCTCATCTTGTTCGCTTTTCAAATCGATACGTTCCAAATCGACTTTTGGGGTCAGTCCGGCTTCAGCTGGTCACAAGTGTTCCCTCAAGTGAAGTCGACGATGCTCGTCACGCTTTGGGCGTTTGTCGGCATTGAAGGAGCGGTCGTCCTATCGTCACGGGCTCGTCATAAACGAGACGTCGGACGGGCGACGGTGATCGGACTTGTCGGAACGCTCATCATTTATATGATGGTCTCGATTTTATCGTTCGGGGTGATGACGCAAGAACAACTCGCGGCACTTTCGGAGCCGTCGATGGCGTACGTGCTCGAGGCCGTCGTCGGACCGGTCGGTGCGACCATCATCAACATCGGACTCCTCGTCTCGCTCTCGGGTGCCCTGCTCGGGTGGACGATTCTCGCGACAGAGATTTCATACGTCGCCAGTCGTGACGGCGTGTTCCCGAAACTGTTCAATCGGCTCAATCAAAATGAGACGCCGGTGAGCGCCTTGTTCATCACACAAGCGTTCACGCAACTCGTCACCATCATCGCCCTGTTCTCAGAACAGACGTACTTGGTGCTCTCGAGCATCGCCGGGATTGCGGCCCTCGTCCCGTACTTGTTCTCGGCCTTGTTCGGTTGGAAAGAGGCACAACGCACAAGGACTCGCTCGATGCTTGTCACGTCGGGCATCGCGACCTTGTACGCGGCATGGCTCCTCTACGCGTCGGGTGTCAACTATATGCTCATCGCCATGATCCTTTACGCGCCGGGCGTGTTCGTCTTCATGTTGGCCGAGCGCGAGCAAGGTCGTCCGTTCCTAAGCCGTCTGCAATATATAATCGCGATCGTCATCCTGTTGGCAGCCACGTATGGTGTGTTTGGACTATGGACAGCGACCATCAGCCTATAATAAAAAAGTCATTGCCCGTCGTGAGACGAGCGATGACTTTTTTATTGTTGTTGGCCTGTTAATAAACGAACGACTTCGATTGGAGGCATCGGTTTGGCGTACAAAAAGCCTTGGAACGAGTCACAGGCGGTTTGTTTCAAGTGGTCGAGCATCTCCTGGTTCTCGACCCCTTCGGCCACGACATGCAAGTGCAGGCTCTTACCGAGGTGGACGATGACATCGAGCAAGTGCGACTTCGAGGCGAGCCAATCATCTAAAAAAACTTTATCGATTTTTAGTTCATCGACCGGGAACGACTTCAAGTATTGGAGTGAAGAGAAGCCGGTCCCGAAGTCGTCAATCGATAGGCGATAGTCAAGAAGTTTGATTTGTTCCATCCGAGCAATGATTTCATCCGTTTGTTGCATGACAAGACTTTCTGTGATTTCGAGAATGATGTCGGACGGATTTAAATCAAATTGTTGTTTAATGTTACGGAGCGTATGGATGAAGCTGTCACTTCGAAATTGATTCGGCGAAATATTGACGGCCATCGACAGCGGATGATCGACGAGTTGTTGCCAGGCTTTTAATTGTTTAGCGGCTTCAAGAATGACCCAATTGTTAATTGGTACGATTAATGCCATCTCTTCGGCAAGTGGAATGAACTCTGAAGGCGGGATTTGACCGAGTTCATCATGGTGCCATCGCAGAAGTGCCTCGAAGCCGATGAGGGCATCGGTCTGTAAGTCATATTTTGGTTGGTACTCTAGATAGAAATGTTTTTCTTCGAGCGCTTGGTAGAGTGCTTTCTCGATATGGATTTGACGTGAGAACGCACCATCCATATCTTTCGTGACGAACTGGATCGTCCCGACACCAATCCGTTTGCCTTTGAACAAGGCGTTCTCGGCTCGCGTATACAATTCTTCTAGTGAAGACGTGGCTGATGGATAGAAGACGCAACCGATAGAAATCGAAACCATGATGGAATGATGATAAATCCGGAACGGGCGTTGCAGTTCATGTTGGAGCTGGCGCAAGAACTGGAACACTTCTTTTTTCGATTGTTCGAAGAACAGCAACCCGAACAAACCACCTGACGGATGGAACATGATGCTTGTATCGGGCATAAACTGTGCGGCTCGGGCTTTGATTTGAACGAGCAGTTCGTTACCGACACGCGAACCGAACGATTCGTTGATGATCTTGAATCGGTCGATATCGAATAAGGCAACGTGAACCAAACCATTACTTTGATCGACGTCCTTCAATATATGAGCGTACTGACGCATCCATCCTTTTTTATTCAATAATCCAGTCAAATCGTTGTGGTAAGCGAGATAATTGACATCTTGTTCAAGTCGTTTTTTGTCTGAAACATCGAAGCCAAAGGCTGTATACTGGATGACATTCCCTTCCTCGCTCAAGATTGGGACGACCGTCAAATTGAGCCAGCACATGTTGATCGTATGTTGTTCCGAACGAATAGGCATTTCGCCGTTCCAAATCCGGTCAGTCGTAAGTGCTTCAAGCACGTCCACCGCAATCGGGTCATTTTCAAACGACGGATGGATGAGCTCGAACCAATTGCGACCGATGAATTGCTGCTCGGTTGCCCCGATCAACTTGCGCAGTAATGGATTGATTTCGGTAATCTGTCCGTAGGCGTCCACGGCCAAATAATACGTGGATTGCTCAATCATCGCTTGGAAGTGGTGAAGCAGATTGAACTGTTCTGTGCTAATGAGTGGACTAAATCCTTTTGGTAAAAAAGCTATGAAGTATCCAGTGAAGTTGTCAACGGAAAAGGATTGCAAATAGGCGATTGCATAGACGACAGACCCGTTTTTATGTCTGAATGGCGTCATTGCTGTCGTCGAGAACGGATATTGAAGGAGCAGTGGCGACCACGTCTCGAGCGTTCGCTTTAAGTGTTGGACGACCGGAAGCGGATGATGAAGGACCTCGTCCCGTTCCCATCCGAAGAGTGTTTCCGCATATTCGTTCCACAGCAGAACGTTGCCGTCGAAAGTGATGTAACAACACGGTACAGACAACGCATCAATAAACTCTTCAATCGGCAAATCACGCAATGAAGCCACAATATTTCCCCCAATCTACATCAACTGAATCTTAGTATACGTTCAGTGTACCTTATTTTCCCAAGCCGAGGAATGGGCAAGTTGGTCGTTGTCAAAAGAAAGACCGGCATCATATACTGAGAGGGTAAGGTAGTTTTTTGATAAGGGGGAAAGCAAATGTCAAAGACACAAGAAGTGATTGAATTGACAGAGAAGTTCGGGGCACACAACTATCATCCGCTTCCAATCGTCATCTCGGAAGCGAAAGGAATCTGGGTGACAGACCCAGAAGGGAACCGCTACATGGATATGTTAAGCGCATATTCGGCGGTCAATCAAGGCCATTGCCATCCAAAAATCATTCAGGCGCTAAAGGATCAAGCGGATAAAATCACGCTGACGTCACGCGCATTTTACAATGATCAACTCGGTCGTTTCTACAAGAAAGTGGCAGCGCTTACAAAAAAAGAGATGGTGTTGCCGATGAATACGGGCGCGGAGGCGGTCGAGACGGCGGTCAAAGCGTCACGCCGTTGGGCGTATGAAGTAAAAGAAATTCCGGGACAAGCAGAGATTATCGTCTGCTCGGGTAACTTCCACGGACGGACGATGGCAGCTGTTTCGATGTCGACGGAAGCGGAATACCAACGCGGATTTGGTCCGTTATTGCCAGGATTCAAGGTCGTTCCATACGGGGACATCGATGCGTTCGAGACGGCCATTACGGAAAATACGGCGGCGTTCATCGTCGAGCCGATTCAAGGCGAGGCCGGAATCATCATTCCGCCGGCCGGTTACTTGAAACGTGCCAGTGAGCTGTGCCGGCAGCATAACGTGTTATTTGTGGCCGATGAGATTCAATCGGGGCTCGGCCGCTCGGGCAAATGGTTCGCCATCGAATGGGAAGAGGTAGAGCCAGATATGTATATTCTCGGTAAAGCGCTCGGGGGCGGCGTATTCCCGGTATCGTGTGTCGCAGCCAATGAAAACGTGTTGAGCGTATTCAATCCAGGCTCGCACGGGTCGACGTTCGGCGGAAACCCGCTCGCGGCAGCCGTGTCGATCGCGTCGCTTGAAGTGCTAGAGGAAGAGCAACTGCCACAGCGTTCACTTGAACTCGGGACGTACTTCATGGACCGATTGAAATCGATCGACAATCCGCTCATCAAAGATGTACGCGGACGTGGCTTGTTCATCGGAATCGAATTGACGGAAGCGGCACGTCCCTATTGTGAGGCGCTCAAAGAGCGTGGCCTGCTCTGCAAAGAGACACATGAGACTGTGATTCGTTTGGCGCCACCGCTCGTCATCACGAAAGAGGAGCTCGATGAGGCGTTCGAAGCCATCTCGGCCGTGTTCGCACCGGCAGCTATTTCGTGATTACGCATCGCTTGTTATAATGAATACAGACAAACACCTGTCTCGCGACGTGCTCGCGGCAGGTGTTTTTTTGAAAGGAGACGGGGCCATGCTCTATGTATACGTCGGGGTGGCCGGGGCGCTCGGTGCCCTCGCACGTTACGGGATCGGAATGGCGATTGCGTCATCTTGGACAAGCGTGTTTCCGCTCGGGACGCTCGTCATCAACTTAATGGGCAGTTTTATTCTTGGGTGGTTGACGCACTTCTTATTTCGATCCGGCCGACTGTCACCGACAGTCGTCACTGCTCTCGGGACGGGATTCATCGGCTCATTCACGACGTTCTCGACGTTCAGTGTCGAGACGATTCAATTGCTCGAGGCCGGCGCGCTCGGTTCAGCTCTGTTTTACGTGACGCTCAGTCTCGGGCTCGGGTTGCTCAGTTCATGGCTCGGCTTTTGGTTCGGACGGCGACGGTTCAATCGAGCGATCATGCGACAGGAGGAAGTGCGATGACGCTTCTCCTCATCATGGTCGGCGCGTTCTTCGGGGCGATGGCACGATTTGGGGTCGGTCAGTTCGTCAAAACCCGGACGACATCGGCGTTCCCATGGGCAACGCTCATCGTCAATGTGACCGGTTCGTTCGGTCTTGGATATTTATACGGGGCGAGTGTTCACCAAACGCTCCTACTCGGTCTCGGAGTCGGCTTTCTTGGCTCGTTCACGACGTTCTCGACGTTCAAGCTCGAAGTGATGCGGTTTGTCGCTAAAGACTGGCTTCGTTTCGGGACGTATTTGCTCGCGACGTATCTGCTCGGGCTTATAGCGGCCTATATCGGTTATCATCTGCCATGACAAATCCCTCGGAAACGTATTCCGAGGGATTTGTTTTATTCACTGAGTTGCAGTTTTTCAGCACAAGATGCGCATGTGCTCTCGTATGATTCGCACTGCTCATCCATGTGGTTCCCGCATTCTTGACACGTCTTGTCCGGTAACTTCCGATAAAATTCGACGGAAGATTCAAGTCGGCTTGCCCATTCATTCATTGTAACTGCCCCCTTTATTTAAGTAACGTAGCTATTATGTTGTTTTGATTGTATTATAACAGTAGTGTATAAGTCAACAATAATATATAACAGATTTATAAATCGGATTTTGTTAGAATGAGAGTACAGAAAACGAGGTGAGATGGATGAAAGCACCCCAGTGTGAAACAATCGCCATTCAAAGTGAAGATGTGACGGTGTTACAACGGGCACTGACAGACCTAGATGCGGTTCGAGTCAGTCGATTGTTCAAGGCGTTCGCCGATCCGACCCGGCTCAAAGTGTTGTACGTCATGACGTTAGAACGGGAACTGTGCGTCTGTGATGTGGCGGCCGTAATCGGACATTCAAACGCGACGGCGTCGCATCATTTACGGACGTTGCTCGAGCAAGGGCTTGTCAAATATCGAAAAGATGGAAAAGTCGTCTACTACTCACTCGACGACGATCACGTCCGACTACTCGTCGAAATCGCGATGGCCCATAGTGCCGAACAAATTGATGCGTGATAAAGAGCCAGCTGGAATTCCAGTCGGATCTTTTTTCGGTTGTAATTGTTTGAGTACAGCGTTACGATATATTCAAATGAACGTTTGAATGTAAAAGGGGCGAAATAATTATGAAACGGGATATATTACCTGTCGAAGGAATCACATGTACGAACTGTGCCGCCAAAATCGAGAAAAGCGTGACGGGGGAGTACGGTGTCGCCGCTTGTCAAATCGATTTTGCGACAAGTCGAATGATAATCGAATGGGATGATGCGAAAGATCACACGAAGACGCTTCGTGCCATCGAAGCGACGATGGCGCGAATTGAACCGGGTGCCCATTTTGTCAAAGACGAGACGGAAGTGCCGACGTCGAGCCGCTTGTTATGGCGGTTCGGGATTGCATTCGCATTCCTACTCGCCGGTTTGTATACCGATTCCTTTGTTGTGTACGGCATCGCCTACGTGGTCGCAGGTTATGATGTCGTCTATGCCGCCGTTCGTAACGTATGGCATCGGGAATGGTTTGATGAAAAATTTTTAATGACGATCGCGACGGTCGGTGCGATTGCGATTAGGGAGTATCCGGAAGCGGTTGCCGTCATGCTGTTCTATCAGCTCGGTGAATATTTCCAGGCGCGGGCCGTCCATGCCTCACGGCGGTCGATTCAGTCGCTGTTGAACATGAAACCGGTGATTGCGCGCGTATTCGAGGACGGACGGGAAGTCGAGAGACGTCCCGAAGATGTGGCGGTCGGTAGTGTCATTATCGTTCGAGCAGGCGAACAGGTCCCGATGGATGGTCGTGTGCTACGCGGTTCGAGCTCGCTCGATACGGCTTCTCTGACAGGAGAGTCGTTGCCACGTCAAGTCGGACTTGGTGAAGACGTATTGGCCGGCATGATCAACCTCGAAGGACGGCTCGAAGTTCGGGTCGAGCGACCGGCCGCGGAGTCGAGTCTGCAAAAGATGATTGTCCTCGTTGAACAGGCGAGCCTGAACAAGGCGAAGACGGAACAGATGATCACACGGTTGGCGAAGGTATATACGCCGGTCGTCGTCGTGCTCGCGGCGGTCGTTGCATTTGTCCCGCCGTTGTTTGTCGGAAATCTCGAGGAATGGGTATACCGGGCCTTGATTTTCCTCGTCATCAGTTGTCCATGCGCCTTGGTGATCTCGATTCCACTCGGCTATTTTGGTGGGATTGGTGCAGGTTCACGGCGGGGCATCCTAGTGAAAGGCGGCGAATATTTAGATGTGCTCGCCGAAGTCGATACGGTCGTATTTGATAAGACCGGCACGCTCACGACGGGACGTTTTGATGTGACCGCTGTCGCGACGAGCGGGGAGCTGACGCCAGATGAATTGCTTCAGCTTGCCGCTCGTGTTGAGATGGCCTCCACGCATCCGCTCGCAAAAGCAATCGTCGAGCATGCGGGTCCAGTCGCACCGTTCTCAACAATCCAAGAAGAGCCGGGTTATGGACTGATGGCTGTAGACGGTGCAAACCGCATTTACGTCGGCAGTGCCCGCTATGTCCAAAAATTAGGTTTTCCAATTCCAGAGGAGACATCCGGGACGATCGTCCATATCGTCAAAAATGATCGCTGGCTCGGACGAATCGAGTTACGAGACGAAATGAAGGAGGATGCGGAACAGACGATTCGTACGTTGAAACAATACGGCTATCGGACAGTCATGCTGACGGGTGATCGGCAAGAAGTCGCGAATACCGTTGGTTCAGCGATTGGCATCGATGAAGTGTACAGCGAGTTGCTTCCGCATCAAAAAGTAGCGGAAGTCGAGCGGTTGGCAACAACCGGCAAGGTCGCTTTTGTCGGTGACGGATTGAACGATGCGGCGGCGCTCGCACGGGCCGATGTCGGACTCGTGATGGGTGGTGTCGGAAGTGATACTGCGGTCGCAGCAGCCGACCTCGTGCTGATGAACGACGCCCCACGCGATGTGGTGGCGGCGATTGAATTAAGCAAACGGACACGACGGATCGTCTGGCAAAATATCACGTTCGCGTTCGGGATGAAGGCGCTCTTCCTCTTGCTCGGCGTATTCGGGCTCGCTTCGATGTGGGAAGCCGTGTTTGCCGACGTCGGGGTTGCCTTGCTCGCCATCGGGAACGCCGCCCGATTGATTCGCACCAAATAAAAAAACCTCGAGCATGCTCGAGGCCGGGAATCGATTCATTGGAGTCGGTTCTTTTTTTGTGTTTTGAAAATCAAAAATAAAATGACGATAATCGCAGCGCTAAGGAGGATGGCGATGGACGTGAGGGCTTGCATCAGTACATCGATTTGATTCTCGGTCGCAATCAATTGTTTGCGGATGTCATCATACTGCATCTTTTTTAAAGCACGTAAATCTTCGAGGATCGTTTGACGTTGATCGGTGATCGTTTCGGCGAGAGTGGTCGAAGCCTCGATGTCGCCTTGTTCATAGAGAACGAGTACTTGCTCGGCCCCTTGTTCCCAAATCGCGTCACGATGAAGCAAATCAATGAGCGAACTCGGCGTATGCGGGTCGTTCATGATTGATGTCTTCAACTCTTCAGCCTGCTGGGACATACTATAATAAGATTCTAAAAAGCGCCGGTCTTCATAGGCGAGCAGACCACGGATTGCGTTGGCCCGTTCAATATTGAAATACATGATTTCTTCGATGTCGTCATACGATTCGAGGCGTTGATCGTGAATCGATTCGACTTGCCGCATCGTATCGCGAAGCTGAACGGCAAAACTCGTCAAGACAAGAATGGATAAGACCGATAGCGAAACGAGTAAAATCAGCCATTTTCGTTGGGACATGTCATCCCTCCTTCTGTTATCCATCGTACAATATTCGTTGATTTCACCGCAAAATATTTTTTTGGGAAAGGAAAAAACGGGTAAAGGTATAAATACATAGTAAAGCGTTTCTTATTATCGTTTACAATAAAGCGAGGAACGATTTCATTCATAAGGAGAATACACATGCCAGAGAACTCATCGTTACACAAGTTGCACCAGGTCTTGAAAGAACAACGAACGAACATACAATACGAAATTCCGACCTTGTGGAACCGCCTGCAATTTCCTTCAGAGCCTGTCCGAGATGGCGTCGCACGGGTCAATCCGTACGATTTTCTGATTGAGACGATTGAAAAAGCGATTCTTCCGCATGCGGTCGACGGACGAGACTATCGCCAATCGGTCGCCCAAGCGGACGGATATCTGCAAACCGGCGGCGATTGGATTAAGCGTGCCTCGGTCTACTCGATGCAAGTCCGAACCTCGACGTCTTGGGACCATGACGGTTCAGGATATGTCGAGATGGAGAATTCAAGCGGGATGAAGGACACGGGAACATTCGTCAAGACGCTCGCGCTGATCCCGCACCTATTGTACATGGGAATCGATACGTTGTTCTTATTGCCAATCTCCCAACATAGCCATAAAAATAAGAAAGGCGAATTCGGTTCTCCTTACGCCGTACAAGATTTTTTTGGAATCGATGAAGAACTAAAAGAGACGTTGACAGGAGACGGATTGACGGTCGAAGAAGAGTTCGCCGCGTTCGTCGAGGCATGCCATATGGTTGGGATTCGTGTCGTCATCGACGTCATCCCGCGTACATGCGCCCGTGACAACCGACTCATCTTAGAAAATCCCGAATGGTTTTATTGGATCCCGGTGACGGAACTCGATTATTATCATCCGCCGCATGTGCCGGGTATCGGTGAGAACGTGAAGCCGGAACACGCTTTCTTGCCGATGATTTACGGATCGGAAGATGTGTGGGCCCATCTGCGTCGCTTCTCGATGGCACCGAATCTTGTCGATGCGGACAAATGGGAGACGGTGAAAGCGTACTTGCTCGAGCATCCGGAAGAGAACTTGCTCGCGGTCATCGAGCGTGAGTTCGGTTTGACGACCGCTCCAGCTTTTTCGGATTGTATCAATGACCCGCAACCGCCGTGGTCAGACGTCACATACTTCCGTCTGTTCCTCGATCACCCGACAGCGGCTGCGCCTTACGTCAATGAGGCGCACTTGGCTCCGTATATTCTGTTCGATTCGATCAAGTCGAATCAATTCCGGGGCGATCAAATCAATGAGCCGCTATGGGCGATGCTCGCTGATATCATTCCGCACTACCAGCGGGAATTTGGGATCGATGGGGCCCGCATCGACATGGGCCACGCCTTGCCGGTCGATTTGGCGCAACGAATCCTGCAACAACCACGTGCACTTGACGCCAACTTCAGCTTTATCGCTGAAGAGTTGATTGAAATCGGGGCGTGGGCAGCGAAAGAAGCAGGGTACAACATGATTATCGGCTACGGGTTCTATAAGGAACCTCGATTCGACACACATGAGACGCACCAATTCATATATGATTCACGCTTCCTGCCGTTGCCGGTTTTCGCAGCCGGAGAGACGGCAGACACACGCCGTTTAGCGACAAGGGACGGCGGACGCCAAGCGAGTCGCTTGCTCACTGTCCTGAACGGGTTCGTGCCGAACGGCGTCCCGATGACGAACTCTGGGCTCGAGCTGTATGAGACGCAACCAATGAATACAGGGCTCGACTGCCGACCGGAAGAGGCGTATCAACTGTTCCCGACCGACCCTTATTTTGGGAAACTTGCCTTCTTCGACGCGTATCAGTTCCACTGGGATCATCCGGAGCGTGAGGAGATGATTGAACTCATGCATCAAGTCGCAGAGGTGCGACGTCGTTGGTTGGATGTGCTCGTCAATCCGAGCCATTTTGAACCGCTCGCGATGCAACAGATGGACGCGCCGTTCATCGGACTCGCCTGGTTACGTCCGGACACGAACGAGACGCTCCTAGTCGTTGCTAACACAAGTATGCATCAGGCGTTGCAGGGTAAAGTCCCGCTCGACGGGGTGCGCCGCCGTAACTGGAACGCGAGCCGTTTCGCTGAGATGGTCTATTCACCAACTTCATGGCCGTATGCCGAGCACTCGTTTGACGAGGATTGGGATCTCTGGGTCGACTTAAAGCCAGGTGAAGTCAAAATTTATGAGATGAAATGACACATGCCTCGAACCGCTTAGCGGTTCGAGGCATTTGGTTACATCGACTGTTTCATGTAATAAATGACAAACTCATCGAGCGGCATCGGTTTCGCATAGCGATACCCTTGCATCGAGTCACAGCCGATTTTCCGCAAGAAGTTCTCTTGATACGCCGTCTCGACGCCTTCGGCGACGAGTTCCATCCCGAGTTGTCGGGCCATGGCGACGATGGTCGCGGTGACGGTCTGGTATTCGCGGTTCTCTTCGAGTTGCATGGTAAACTCGCGCGGAATCTTCAGCTCGTCGATCGGATAGCGGACGAGATAGGCGAGGGAACTGTAGCCGGTCCCGAAGTCATCAATCGACAGTTTGATGCCGAGCGCCTTTAATTCATTAATTCGTGTCAGCACACGATCCGAATGGTGGGCCGCTACAGTTTCAGTCAGCTCAAAGTTAAGACGACTTGGTTCAATCGGAAATCGTTTGAATAGAGACGTCAAATACTCGATTAGATGCTCATCGAACAATTGACGGACGGATAGGTTGACCGATAATTTCGGTAAATGGATGTCTCCTTGCTCAAAGGCGTACATCAATTGAAACGTCTCGTGAATCATCCAACGACCGAGGTCATGAATGTGCCCTGTCTCTTCGGCAATCGGAATGAATTGGCTCGGCGGGATGAAGATGCCGTCCCGTTTCCAACGCATGAGTGCTTCGGCCCCGATAATGGCTTTTGTCGAAGCGTCGATTTGAGGCTGAAGGTAAAGCGAAATCTCACCTTTCTCAAGAGCCGAATCGAGTCCTTCCATCAACAGCTTACGTTCTTCTTTATCCGCACGCAGTTCGGGTGCAAATAAAATCGTCTCGTTGCGTCCCTTGTCTTTCGCCTTATACATCGCAAGGTCTGCGTTTGAGAGCAAGTGTTTCAGGGTCGACCCATGCTCAGGATAGCGGACGATGCCAAATGATGCATGAATCTCGACGAGCGTCCCATCCATAAAATAAGGAGGGCGGTAGACGATGCGTCGCAATCGCTCGACTAACGTTTCGTCGTCACCGTGTTCGGCCACGACGATGAACTCGTCACCGCCTAAACGTCCTGCATATTCGTTCGGCAATAAGGCGTCTCGAAGTCGTTTTCCGATATGTTGTAGTAATTCATCGCCCATGCGATGCCCAAACTGATCATTAATCTCTTTAAAGCCGTCAAGGTCGGAAAACATGAGTGAGAACGGCTTGCCTTCACCAATGAGTCGTTCGATCTGCTCTTGAAGGGCATACCGGTTATGCAGACCCGTCAAGCTGTCATGGTTAGCTTGATGATAGATCTGTTCTTGTTGCACAATCATTTGAGTGATGTCTTTGACGATCGCATAAATCCCCTCGACTTCACCGTCGATGATCATTGGGATATTCATCAGCTGCCAAACCCGCTTCGACCCGTCACCGGTGATGACAGCGACATCGAGCGTCTGTGGTCGTCCGCTCGTTAAATCATGCAATACGGTCGTGTAAGCGAATCGGTCTTCGGGTTCGATAATATCTAAAATATTGGATCCGATTAACGTCTCCGTATCGTGGCCGAGGACTGAGCTACCGGCTTCATTCACGGACAGCACTTCACCGTGAAGGTCAAACAGGAAAATCGGTTCGGCATGATAAGCGAACAAAGACCGATACTGTTGCTCACGAATTTCAAGCTCATGCGCCTTCGACGTTACCGCGACTTCAAGATTCGTATTGACGGTATGTAAGCGATAACTGATCAACGCATTCTGCTTGGCAACGACGAACTGACGAATGAGCAACAATAAAACGGCGTTCGCGATCATCGAATTGAGCACGTCTGTCCCGAGCAACCGGTCAGAAGCGAGCATGAACAGCATGACGACTGTACTATAAACGACATAGTCGACTACGGAGTCATAAACGAGTGCCTCTTCCGTCTGTTCATCAAATACGTAGCTGATGGAAATGATAAAAACACTACATACTTGAAGTAGGTGTAACAGCTCATGCCCGATGCCGCCAAATACGAAAAGTTGGTTCAGAATCGACGTGATTGTGAAGCCGAGAATACCGATTAATAGGAATACACGAAAACGTTGACCGACCGGAGAAATCCGGTTCAAATATAGAAAACAAAGCATCATGTAAAGACTGATTAATACCATTTGTTCTTCGAAGCCATTCGAGTTGGAAGTGTAACTTCCACCGGTGTTCAAATGAAGAAAGAGATGCAATGCGCTTACAATGAGGAAGCTGAACAATGCAAAGATGTCAAACGTCCGCAACTTTAATGTTCGAATCTCAATCGATTGGGTGATGACAATCAGTGACATAATTAAATATAAGAAATTTTGAATGAATGGCATTCGGTCGTTTCCAATGGACAAAGCGAATTGATGACCAATCAAATAGGTGATGAAGCAAACGTTTCCGGCGCTAATCAATAAATGAATGTAGCGACGCATGCCCTGGTTTTGAAAGACGGCAGTGATGCTGAAAGCAGTCGCGATGAGCGTGACCGCCGTGAAATAGACGAACAAACTCGTCTCCCTCAAGTCATAAGGGGTGAATAGGATCAGTAAAAGGCCGAGAAAAAAGGTCCCGACGAGCAGGGTTGGGACTGTTTGGCGCAACGAGTGATTGGACAACTCATGCACCTCCTTCTGTATATGTCTAAGAGGCTCATCATTATTATCGGATTGTTGATGCATTTATTACACAAAAAAATCGACAGCGGCATGCTGTCGATTAAAGTGTATACGAATGTTCTTTAAAGTTAC
Organism: Exiguobacterium sp. TNDT2; assembly: GCF_003331145.1. Lineage (GTDB taxonomy): Bacteria > Bacillota > Bacilli > Exiguobacteriales > Exiguobacteriaceae > Exiguobacterium. Next base: position 14,271 of record NZ_QLVE01000029.1, read on the forward strand.
CGACGACCGAATTGATTTCCGAGACGGTGATAAACGCTTCCGAGTCGATGTCAGAGACGATTTGACGAAGTTTTGGGATCTCATTATTCTGCACGACGACGTACAACATCTTCTTCGAATCGTTCGAATAGCCACCGATTGCATCCATGATTGTGACGCCGCGTTTCAAGTTTTGTTTGATAACAAGGTTGATTTCATCGGCTTTTTTACAGATGATGAAGCATTGCTTTTGTGCCGAGAAGAATCGGTGGATCGTCAACAGCGTCCGCGACCGGACAAAGCTGAGGACGAGTGCGTACATGACCGCTTTAATATCGAACGTGATGAAAACGAGAACATAGACGATGATGTCTTGCGTCAAAAAGATTTTAGGGAGCGATAAATTACGGTTGTTCGTGTAAATGACTTTCCCGAGAATATCGAGTCCTCCGGTCGAAGCGCCTGCGAATAACAGCAAGGCGAGCCCGAGCCCAGAGACGATTCCGCTGAACACCGAGGCGACGAGCGGGTCGTCGAGCGGGGTCGGCGGGATGAGGACAGGCAACGTGTCGATCAAGATGGACGATAAGACGACGACGAGTCCGGTCAACAGGATAAATCGCTTCCCAAGGTATTTGATGCCGACGATAAAGAGCGGGATATTTAATACGAGTTGCGTAAATCCGATCGGTGTGTTGAACAATTCGTTAATAATCAACGTGATGCCGACGATACCCCCGGATCCGATCTCGTTTGGCTTGAGCAGTAAGCCGACAAAAATCGATTGTAAGATTGTCCCGGCGATGATGAATAAAGTCGTCTCGACGGCGATTCGTTTCCTAGTTTTTGCGTACATAGATAATGGCTAGGCGCCATACGCCCCCTTTGAATTAAACTCATTCAAGCGTACTCCGACGATGGCGGAATTTCAAGCGCCGAACGATTACAATTCGTTGTGGAAGCGGTCAATATCGCTTGCGAGTTGCTCATGTACGTAATCGATGACTTGAGCGTCGTCGAACAAGCCGAGCGGTGCGTCGTCTGGAATTGCGTCAAACGGTGACACGAAGTAAAGGACGGCCGCAACGAGGGCGTGTTGTTTATCAGGTTGCATCTCGAACTGGTCGTTGTAGATCGCGCGCAAGATGTTCAGCAGCTGTTTCATTTGGAAGTAGAGCGTCAATTCTTCTTCCCGTTCGATATTGCTAATCTCGCTTGATGCGACGTCGACCGTCACTTTCGCTAAAGCGAGTTCGCCTTGGACCAAGAGATCTCCTAGTGTTTCATTGTTTCTGTAATCCTCGGTTGCGCTCGTCAAAAAATGTTTGTATGTCGTTTTCCAATCTGACATGTATATTCCTCCTTCTGTCTTCCTCTACTAATATGCCCGTTTTTGCGATTTGGTTGCAACTTTTCCGAAAATTTAAGAAAATAGAAATAAGTGAAAAAGGAGGAATTGTACATATGTCTACTGTAACCATGCCGACCGAGGCAGAATTTGCCCGCTATGCTGAGCTTGCCGTCAAAAAAGGTGTCAACATTCAGCCGGGCCAACAGCTCGAAGTTCGAGCTGATTTAAGTCAAGCACCGCTCGTCCGTCAAATCGTGAAAGCAGCTTACGCGGCTGGGGCGAAACAAGTGTATGTCAACTGGAGCGACGAAGAGACGACGAAACTCCGTTACTTCAATGCCCCGGCCGATGCCTTTAAAGAGTTTCCAGAATGGCTCAAAGCCCGCTTTGAGCAACTGGCCGAAGAGAAGACGGCGTTCCTATCGATCGTCAGCGACGACCCGGATGCACTGAACGGCGTCGAGTCATCACGCATCGCGGACTCGAACCGTGCGGCCGGCGTGGCACTTGCGAAATGGCGCAAGTATGTCATGAGCGACAACGTCAGCTGGTCAATCGTTGCTGGCGCTTCGGAAGCATGGGCGAAGAAAGTTTTCCCAGACCGTGAAGACGCCGTACCAGCCCTTTGGAAAGCGATTTTCGAAGCGACGCGCATGGACCAACCAGATGTCGTCGCGGCGTGGGATACGCATGACGCATCGCTCCGTGAACGCGCGACGTTACTCACGAACAAGAAGTACACGAAGCTCCACTACAAGGCACCGGGCACGGAGCTGACGATCGGTCTTCCGAAGAAACACGTCTTCCTTGGCGGCGGCGGTCCGAACATCGACGGTGTCGATTTCATCGCCAACATGCCGACGGAAGAAGTGTTCACGCTCGCCGATAAAGATTCGGTCGAAGGACACGTGTCGAGCACGAAACCGCTCAGCTATAGTGGTAACTTGATCGATGGGTTCACGCTCTGGTTCGAAGGTGGGAAAGTCGTGAAGGCGGAAGCGAAACAAGGACAACAGGCACTCGATGAGTTGTTGAACCTCGATGAAGGGGCGCGCCGTATCGGAGAAGTCGCGCTCGTGCCGGACGATTCACCCATCTCGAACTCTGGTCTCCTCTTCTATAATACGTTGTTCGACGAGAACGCATCGTGCCACTTGGCGCTCGGACGCGCGTACTCGACATGTCTCGAAGGCGGACCGCAAATGTCTGCCGAAGAGCTCGCCGAGAACGGTGCGAACGACTCAATGACACACGTCGACTTCATGATCGGCTCGGCCGAGATGAACATCGACGGCGAACTCGAAGACGGTTCACGCGAAGCCATCATGCGTGACGGGAACTGGGTCATTTAAACAAGCAAGAGACGAATTCCTTTGTGGAATTCGTCTCTTTTATTATGTCAATTCATAGAGGAAAGCGAGGGCGTTTGGTAGCCGTCGTCGCCACGCGATCTCGTTATGGACGGCACCGGGCTCGACTTCATAGCGGAAGGCGATCCCTGTTCGCGCAATCGTCTCGACGAGTTTCGCGTTCGTATAGAGGTAATCCTCAGGTGTGATCGGTCCGCTCGTCTCGTTCGTCCCGATGTCCATATAGAGGCGCGCCGTCACATCGGCCAGCTTCACTTCCCGGATGAGGGAGTCGAGATTGGCCCAAGCGGCCGTCGAGAGCGAGCCGACGCGCCGGATGGACGGGTAGGCCGTCATCATATAGAGCGAGATGACCCCGCCCATCGAGCTGCCCATCACGCCGACGTCGTCCGGGTCGGTCGCATAGCGTTCATCGATCCACGGTTTCAACTCTTGCATGAGCCAGTCGGCGTAAGCACGCCCTTTACCCCCGAGCGTGGGCCGTGTCTTGGCGAGTTCCGGTCCGATTCGCCGGTATAGCATCTCATCCTCATAAAACGAATACTCATCGTAGCGGTCGAGCCAGTCCGGCGCACTCGCGATGGCGACGACCATGAGCGGCAATTGTAAGTCCTCGATGTGGCGGTCAATCGACCAACCTTCGCCGATCGTGGCGGTCTTGCCATCGAACACGTTTTGACCGTCGTGCATATAGAGGACCGGGATCCGCTCGTCAGCCGACACAAAGTCGGGACGATAGACGCGCACGATTCGTTTCTGTCCTCGTGTCATCTCGGTCGGTAACGTAAAGCTAAATTGCTCAAGCATGTAAAGCGCTCCCTTCCCATTAACTGTCTCCATTTTGCCGGGTGGAGCCGGGGAATGCAATCGGCACATTTGACTACCTACCGTTCGTTAGTTAAAGTGATGAGAGAGAAAGGGGACGATCTGTGATGAATACGAAACAACGAATCGAACTGGTGGCGCGGCGCCGATTTGCGCTTGAAGGATATGAAGGCTTGTCGCTCGCCTCGCTCGCTGAGGATGTCGGCATTAAAAAGGCGTCGCTATACGCTCATATCGAAGGGAAAGAACAACTGTTCAAACAAGTCGTCAAGGACATGGGGAACCGTTATGCACGTATCTGGCAAGAAGCACGGGACGCTTCCGTTGACGCTGCGCCACTCGAGCGAATCGAGGCAATCGTCGAGGCGTTAATTCGCTTCTTTGAAGAAGAAGAGACGTGGATGCTGACGAAACGGATGTTGCTCGTCCCACCGCCCGAGTTGCGATCGTTCATCGAGACGACGCTCGGTTCGGTCGAAACAGACTTACAAGCGTTTGAGAAAGAACAGTTTCGATTGGCGATGGAGCAGGGCGCCTTACCCGAACAGTCACTCGAGGACGTGTATGACGCCTATTATTGCTTTTTGGACGGAGCGCTTCTTTCGCTCTTCACGCTTGAGACGAATCGCGTCAAACGGCAACGGGCCGCATTCACGATTTTCAAGAAGGGAGTCGGGTGGACATGAAACAAGATCAACTAGCCTGGGTTTGGCTCGTGCTCGCCGGCCTGCTCGAAATCGTTTGGGCGACGACGATGAAACTGTCGAACGGATTCACGGTGCTCGGTCCGAGTGTAGTTACCATTCTCTTATTGATTGTAAGTTTTGGATTGTTGGCGATGTCATTCCGGACGTTACCGGCCGGGACCGGCTACGCCGTTTTTACCGGCATCGGGGCCGTCGGGACGGTCATTGTCGGGGCGATTTTGTTCGATGAGGCGCTTACCGGGATGAAGCTCGTCTTGATCGCGACGCTCCTCATCGGCGTGATTGGACTGAAACAAGTGACGGGAGGGGAGTCGGCATGAGTTGGGTATTTTTAATTGGAGCGGGTCTTGCCGAGATGATGGCCGTATTCTTTATGGGAAAATCGAAAGGCTATCAGATTTTCAAATGGTCTGCTCTATCCGTCGGAACGTTTGCTTTAAGTTTTTATTTATTGTCGCGTTCGCTCGAGACGCTCCCGCTCGGGCTGGCTTATTCGATTTGGGTCGGGATCGGGGCGGCCGGCGGGGTCGTGCTCGGCATGTTGTACTTGAACGAATCCCGGGACCGGTGGCGCATCTTCTTCTTATTGCTTATTATCGGGAGCGTCATCGGGTTGAAAGTTGTCGCGTGAGCAGGATTAGCTTCGAATAAAAACGGGAATTGAATAGTTCAGACTGTGAACGAAAGGGGCGGGGACGATGAGTCATATCAAACTGCAATCCGAGCGTCTACGACTCGAACCTTACACGATTGCTGATTTTTATTTCGTGAAATCGCTACTCCAAGATCCGCGGGTCATGCGCTTCATTAGCCCGGATGGAAAGCCGTATACGGATGAACAGACAATTGAATGGTTCGAGCGCCAGTTGGCCCGTTATCAGACGGGTCGTCAAACCGGATTGCTCAAATTGATGTCACGCGAGAGCGATGAGCCGATCGGTCACGCCGGCACGTTGCTTCATGAACTCGATGGCACGATTGAACTTGAAGTCGGTTATTGGTTGGCGCCGAAACATTGGCATATGGGCTACGGACGCGAAGCAGCGGCACGTCTCATGCGTCATGCATTCGAAGAAGGGGAGAAAGAGATTATTTCTTTGATTCATCCGGATAACGTCCCATCCCAACGAGTCGCGAAATCGAACGGGTTGCACTGGGATCGTGACACGGAGTATCAAGGTATGCTCGTCTCTGTCTATGCCGGAGATTTAGAGCGATTGTGCCGCCATATGAAGCGGGAAGAAATGACACGTTGAAAAAAATGAAAAAAAATTTTAAAAAACAGTTGCCAAGGCATTAGTTTCTTGATATATTAATAGTGTCCTTAAGAGAGGACACGACCTGATTCTGTAGCTCAGCTGGGAGAGCGCTACCTTGACAGGGTAGAGGTCGCTGGTTCGAGCCCAGTCAGAATCACTTGGGTGCCAAACCCGATGCGAAACCCATAGGAACGTGGGTTTCCGCGATGCCACTTCTTGCGAGAAGTGGCTTTTTTTGTTTTTCTTTCAATTGACAGCCTACATAAACAGTTGGTATATTCCTCTCAATACATACAGAAACGGGGAATTTTCCAATGGTCTTAACCGGAACGATCGTCAACGCGACGTTAATCGTGATTGGCACATTACTTGGGCTCTTATTTCACCGCATCCCCGAACGCATGAAAGAGACGGTCACCGCCGCCATCGGTCTCGCGGTCGTCTTGCTTGGAATTCAAATGGGAATGAAGAGTGAGAATTTTTTAATTGTAATCGGTAGTCTCGTCATCGGGGCGGCGCTCGGTGAATGGTGGAAGCTCGATGAGAAGTTGAACGAGGTCGGCTATCAATTGGAACACCGGCTCGGCGGAAAGAGCAAGTCGAGCATCGCCGAAGGGTTCATCACGGCGACGCTCATCTTCGTCATCGGGGCGATGGCCGTCATCGGCGCACTCGACAGCGGGTTGCGCGGGGACCATGACGTCCTCTATACGAAAGGGTTGATTGACGGCTTCACGGCACTCGTCCTCAGCTCGACGCTCGGAATCGGGGTCATGTTCTCTGCCGTACCGGTTCTCTTATATCAAGGGGCAATCGCCTTGCTCGCCATTCAAATCATGAAGTTCATCCCAGAGTCACTCATGGATGACTTCATTTTAGAAATGACGGCGACCGGTGGCGTCATGATCGTCGCAATCGGTTTGAATTTGGTCGGCATCACCCGGATTCGCGTCGCAAATCTATTGCCAGGGATTTTGATGGTCGCGGTCATCGTATCCATCCTACATATCGTATAATAGAAAATCCGAGACATGCGATGCGTGTCTCGGATTTTTCAGTTCTTCGGTTGTTCGACTTGTTCTTTCGCGCTTTCACGAAGTGCTGACGCCATAACGTCCGCCAAATCGCGCGAGCGGAGGACACCGACGCCACGGTCGGTCGGACCGTCCGGTGCGGCCACGTCCGCAATCAAGTCGTTCGTCGGTCGTGTCTCGTGAAGCAACAGTTCGGCCGATCCTTTCATCGCCTGGGCGACAATTTGGCGCGCCGTTGATTCGTCGAAGCCGGCATCGGTCAAGACTGGCGTCATCGAACCGACGATTTCATAGAAGAAAGCCGGACTGCATCCGGCGGCAGCCATGAAGGCGGACATCGTCTTCGCATCCGTCACCGCTGTGCGTCCGACGCGTTCAAACAGAGCCGTCGCGGTGTCGCGGACCGTATCATCCGTCTCAGGGCCGAACCAGAGCCCGGTCATCCCGCTCCGATAAGCGACCGGCGTGTTCGGCATCGCGCAGACGGCTGGGAGACCTGAAGCTTCTTCAAGCTCGCTCGGTTCGATATGGGCCGCTACCGAGACGAGGAGCGGTGTGATCCACGTCTTCAAGCGGACATATGGTAGCACCCCGTCCGGTTGCATCGCAAGGACAACGATGTCATACGCGTTGACGTCCTCCTCGTCGACGATTTGTACGCCGAGCTCGGCGTGAAGTTCTGTCAGACGTGTCCGGTCACTCCGGTTCGTCATCGTGATTTGTTCAGGAGACAGACCTGAGGCCAGCCATCCGCGGACGAGTGATTCGCTCATCGATCCTGCTCCTACCATTAAAATATTCATAATCGTCACCTCTTCACATAGATTCGGTCGTGTACATGTTGCCTATCATAACAAATGATGCGTCAAATAGCGCCTCTCGTGCTCAACTTGTGAAACAAAGGAAAAACGTGACACCGTCTTGTCACTGGGTTGTCGCAGACGTCACGGATGACAAGTCGGACGGGGCGAGCTATCATGGCAGTAATACTGGAGGCGATGAAAGTGAAACGAGTGTTAGTTCGGGGAATACGAGGGTACCAGCGCTTCATCTCCCCATTAAAACCACCGACGTGTCGGTTTTATCCGAGTTGTTCGCATTATGGGATTGAGGCAATCGAGAAACATGGTGCGCTCAAAGGCGGGTATTTGACGACGCGCCGACTAATGCGTTGCCAACCGTTCCATGCGGGCGGTCTCGACTACGTGCCGGACGAGTTCGATTGGAAGGCGCCATTACAACGTGAAAAACCCCCATCTCAGCGAGACGTCTAATCGACGGCTCGCTGTTTTAGATACAGGTCATTTTTCTATAGTTTGTTTTAGTACAATACTTTTGACAATCTTCTAAGTATTCTGAAAAAATAGAGATGTACGATTACATAGGGGAAAGGGGAATACAACATGGGTCAATCGTTCAGTGAACTGATCGGTACGATTTCGAACTTTGTGTGGGGACCACCGTTATTGATTTTGCTTGTGGGGACAGGCATCTACTTGACGGTACGGCTCGGGGGACTTCAAGTCACGAAGTTGCCGTACGCATTGAAGCTCGCGTTTTCTAAAAACCAAGACAAATCATCGAAAGGGGATATCAGTCACTTCCAAGCGCTCATGACGGCGCTCGCGGCCACGGTCGGTACGGGGAATATCGTCGGGGTCGCGACGGCCGTCGTACTCGGGGGCCCGGGTGCAATCGTCTGGATGTGGGTGTCCGGATTCTTTGGGATGGCGACGAAGTACGCGGAAGCCGTACTTGCGGTCAAATATCGGGTCACCGATGAACGCGGGCAGATGGCCGGGGGACCGATGTATTACTTGGAGCGCGGGTTGAAGCAGCGCTGGCTCGCGGTCGCCTTTGCCGGGTTCGCTTCCCTCGCGGCGTTCGGGATTGGGAACGGGGTTCAGACGAATTCGGTGGCGATGGCACTCAAAACGACGTTTGACGTACCACTTTACGTATCAGGTATCTTGATTATGATTTTCACGGGTGCGGTCATCTTGGGCGGTGTCAAATCGATTGGACGTGTCGTCAGTTACTTCGTACCGGTCATGATCGTTTTTTATCTTGGCAGTGGGTTATTGATTATGATCATGAATTATACGCTTATTCCAGATGCGATCGCGCTCATCTTCAGCAGCACGTTAAGCCCAGAAGCGATTGGAGGAGGAGCCATCGGAGCTGCGATTCGTTACGGGGTCGCGCGCGGCGTCTTCTCGAACGAAGCTGGTCTTGGGTCGGCACCAATCGCGGCAGCGGCGGCCAAGACGGATATGCCGGGACGTCAGGCACTCGTCTCGATGACGCAAGTGTTCCTCGATACGCTCATCGTCTGTTCGGTCACAGGGATTACGCTCGTCATGGGTGGGCAAATTGGGTCGGGACTCGAGGGGGTCGAATTGACAACGGCGACGTTCGAGCAGTTCTTAGGACCGGCCGGCGGATATATCGTGACAATCGGCCTCGTCATGTTCGCCTATTCAACGGTGCTCGGATGGTCGTATTACGGGGAACGCTCGATTCACTACTTGTTCGGTCAGAAATCGATTCTTCCGTATCGGATTGCCTTCGTCCTTGTCGCCGGACTTGGTGCGATGACGACGAACTTGAACCTCGTCTGGGCGCTGTCTGATGTGTTCAACGGCTTGATGGCCATCCCAAACTTGATTGGTCTTCTGTTCTTGTCGGGTGTCGTGATCGCCGAGACGAAACGGTTCAATCAGCAACTCGAGATCGAAAATCGTAATCGAAAAGCATCTTAACGAAACACGCCACCGTCCTCAAGGAGACGGTGGTGTGTTTCGTTTGCGGACCTCTTCGAGTCGCGCTTGCTGGAGGTGGTCAAAGACTTTGGTGATGAAGCCGACCATGATACCGACACCGGTGATGACGTAGCCGATCGTGAACACTTTACCGATATCAGTCGTCGGGACGAAATCGCCATAGCCGATCGTCGTGAGCGTGACGACGCTGAAATATAAGGCGTCGAGCCAACGCATGTCCTCGAACCGTGAATAAAATAACGTACCCGAGACGATGGTCAGGAGGGCGAGACTGAACAACACTTGAAACTCAGTGTCTTTCAGACCGCGCCAGATTCCGCGGAACATGCGACGGAACGTCAAAATAAATGAGAGCATTCGCCCGCCTCCTTTCTTTATAGGTTTATTCGCTAGTAACAGGGGAACATCCTCTATAGAAAAGTTGGAAAGGATGATCCATCATGACACGACCGATTCCGAAAGAAACGGGAGTTGACCATAGTCTGGCATTCCTGCGAGAAGGGTACTTATACGTCCCGAACCGTCGAAAGAGCTTTCAATCGAATCTGTTTGAAACACGTCTGCTCGGCGAACGCGTCATCTGTCTCGGGGGCGCTGAAGCGGCAGCCTTGTTTTATGACGCGGACAAGTTTGTGCGCAAAGATGCGGCACCGAAACGGTTGCTGAAGACGTTGTTCGGAGAAGGCGGGGTGCAGACGTTGGACGATGCGGCGCACACGCATCGAAAAAAGATGTTCATGTCACTCATGTTCCCAGGAAATATCGAGCGACTGACGAGACTCGTCAGCCGTGAATGGGGACGAGCGCTCGATGCCGCCGAAGACGAAACAGTGCTCTATGACACGGCGCAAGAAGTGCTCATGCGGGCCGTCTGTGAATGGGCCGGTGTACCGCTCGGTGAGGATGAAGTGAAACAGCGGACGGACGAGATGCGGTTGCTGTTCGAATCCGGGACGGCACTTGGACCGAAGCACATACGTGGCCGAGTGGCCCGGTCGTCGGCCGAGTCGTGGATTCGAAAGATGGTCGAGGAAGTGCGGACGAACCGGTTACTACCAAACGAACAGACAGCACTGTATGAATTTTCATGGCATCGTGATGAGACGGGCGAGCTGCTTCCGGCCGATGTCGTGGCGGTCGAGGTGATTAATATATTACGACCGACCGTGGCGGTGTCAGTTTACGTTTTGTTCACTGTGCTCGCGTTGCATCAGTTTCCGGAGGCTCGTGCCCGGTTGGCCTACAGCGAGACGGAGTCGACATGGTTCGTCCAAGAAGTCCGGCGCTTTTATCCGTTCTTCCCGGTGACGGCTGCGCGCGTCAAGCGGGACTTCGAATGGGATGGGTTTGCATTCGAGGCAGGGACACTCGTCTTACTTGACTTGTATGGGACGAACCACGATCCGACGCTCTGGTCAGAGCCGGACCAGTTCAATCCGGACCGATTCAAAGACTGGAGGAAAAGTCCGTTTGCGTTCATCCCGCAAGGCGGCGGGGATGTGGATTTTGGTCATCGCTGCGCTGGGGAACAGGTGACGATCGCGATTATGCGTGAAACGATTGACGTGTTCTTGAACCGCTATCGCTACGAGGTGCCGTCTCAAGACCTTAGCTATAGTTTTGTGGACTTACCGAGTTTGCCGAAAAGTGGACTCATCTTAAAACAGATTGAACGCAAATGAGTCGCCAAGAGGCGACTCAGGCTGTTGACGAACCAAATCGCGCAAAGCGAATTGGTTCGTCTTTTTTATGTTCGATGAGCTTGAGGCGCTCTGCCCGGCACAAGATTGAAAAAATGGTATGTATACGGTCCCTCCAGGCCAACAGGTTGGCCAGTTTCTTCATGTTTTGTGCGGTGGCTGCCACCAGGTTGGCGCGCTGGACCGCCTCTCGGCCCCGATAGAACGTGAAGCGGAGCCCGTGTAGTTCCTTCGCGTCGGCGAACGAACGCTCCACGGTCTGTGGCCGGAGACGGTATAGGTATTGACCGGATGCGGTCAAACGATTCGCGTTCACCTCTTCGAGGAACGGCTCGTCCAAGTGGCGCGTGATGATCCGGCGGTTCGTCTCGTTCTCCATGCATTTTTTGAGGAGCGGGCAGTCTTGACAGACTTTCGGGTCGGACGCGTATTGACGGTATCCTTGGCGGTTCGTCGTGCTGTAACGGAGGATTTGGCGGGCCGGGCAGCGATAGGCGTCGTCTTCCGGCAGGTAGGTGAATCTGGACTTTCGGAACTTCCCTTTCTTGCCGCCGAAACGGCGTCTCGAGATGACGGGATAGATGCCGCGATTGACGAGCGACTTGGCGATCTCCGTTGAGAAATAGCCCGAGTCGAGCGCCACGGCCTCGAGCGGGAAGGCGAAATGGTGAAGGATGTAGTCCAGGCGCTCCAGATAGACGGTGCCGTCATGCACGTTCCCCGGCGTGACGTACGCGTCGACGATGAAGTTGTATTTTGCGTCGACCGTTCGGTGGACGAGCCAAAAGAAGCCTTCCGGCTTCCGGGTCCGATACATGTAGCCCGCCTCGGGATCCGTACGGCTCACCTTGATCACCTTCTTCTTAGGTTCGCCGGGATCGGCGGGCTCTAGCGCTTTTTTCCGTGCGCGGACCGATCCTCGTTCACGCGCGCCAACAGCTCATCCTCGACTGCAGTGACGACCGCGTCGACCTCGGCCTTGTCGAACTTCTTCTTGCTGGCGTTCGCCCGGATATGGGTCGAATCCGTGAGGAGGATCCGTCCCGAGACGAGGTTGTGCGCCTCCGCCTGGTGGATGATGTCGTCAAAAATTTGTTCGAAGACATCCGTCCCGGCGAACCGTCGCCGGTAGGCTTGGCTGATCGTCGAATGATCAGGGACCTTCTCGTCCATCCCGAGCCCGAGGAACCATCGGTACGCGAGATTCGTCTCGATCTCTTTGATGGTCTGGCGGACGGACCGGATGTTGAAGAGCGGGCCGAGAAGGATGATCTTGATGAGGATCTCTGGGTCGATGCCGGGCTGCCCGGTGTTCGAATAGAGCGGCGCGCACAGGCGGTGGACGATGGAGAAGTCGACATGGCGGTCGATCTTGCGGACGAGATGGTCTTTCGGGACCAGCTGGTCCAACGAGGCCGCGGTGTGGATCGGTTCATGGCGCTTGGCGACGTGGGCTCGGTACATGATGATTCCCCTTCCTGTTCGGAGGCGGTGGCGGTCCATACCTACCGTTTCCCGTTTTCATCGGTTCGAAGACCATGTCGGGGCTTTTTCTTCGGCCGTCGAGGCCTCAGAAAAAGACAAACGGCCGCCCGATGGCGACCGTTTGCGTCGCTCGTCCGGTGGCGCCCCGACTCCTGCAGGAAAGCAATCCAACGGAGACCCAGCAGCGACGCGAGTCGCGATGCGGCTCCGGGATTGCCTGCGGAAAGCGTGGGCGCCGGAAGGACGAGCGATTCAATTGATGTTAGTCAACAAGCTGAGTCGCCAAGAGGCGACTCATTTTGTGTGCAGCGTTAACCGTTTCGTGATTGGTTGAATCGTGATGTTCATGTCGACCATACGGTTATCCCGTTTCGGTTCGTCTGCTCGTTCGATTTGCCATGACGTGTCATGTAACTCTTTCAAACCGAAGGCGATGTCATAGAGAGAATGGCTCGGGTTGCCGTTCAATTGATACAGTCCCGGTCCTCGTTTTGTCAAAATCTCGAACAAGGCGTCAGCCGTGTCTTCTAAAAACGAGCAGGACGGATACCAATGCGCGCTGGCGACGATTGCGCCTTCTCGCTTCATCTCGTTCTCGAAATAATCCATCATATTGTTCGAACCGGGGCCATCTCCGATTTGCCAACCGAGACGGACGATTTGGGCGCCTGGATTAGTCCGGGCAATCGTTTCTTCACACGCCCGTTTATAGGCACCGTATTCATCCGTTGCATCGGGTGGTGTGTCCGGGGTGATCGGTCCGGTCACATCGTCAGAAAAGACAGAGACGGTGCTTGTAAAGAGAAACGGGATTTTGTACTCCCCGCATAGGCGAGCGAGCGTATCCGCCCACTCGACAGCACCCATGCCGATGTGAAGAAAATAAGTAGGACGTTCTGATTCGATAAAGGCCCGCATCTCAGCTTCGTCGGTTGTGGAGACTTTTGTTCGGTCCCACGCGACCGCTTCAATACCATGCCGCTCGAGTGTTCGGGCGACGACGGGGGCCACCGTCCCGTTCATGCCTGTCAAAATTGCTTTCATTATTCATTCCTCCCTTCTGTTTGTATCATCCCACACTTTCCGGTCCGACAAACCCTTTGAATCACGCTTTATGCTAGACTGATGGATGGAGGCGATCAAGATGAACATTCGAAAAGCGACACCGGATGACAGTTCACAAATCGCGCCGCTCGTTTATGCGGCCATTCATGAAATTGCGTATTCGTTGACCGGTACGTCAGACCAACGGCAAGTGCTCGAGCGACTCTCGATGTGGATCGGTCGACCGGGAAACCGCTTGAGTTACGAAAACGTTTGGGTGGCAGAGACCGAGGCGACGATTACGGGTGTTTTAATTGCGTATCATGGCGAACGGGCAGCACAGTTGGATGAACCGATCAAAATGTGGCTCAAAGCACAAGGACAACCGGACGGCCTTGATGTCGAAACGTCAGGAAACGTTCTCTACATCGATTCGGTCGCCGTCGACCCGTCGTTCGGCGGGCGTGGGATTGGGACGAAACTGATTCAACGAGCAATCAATCATGCCCGTGAGACGGGTATCCCGCAAGTCACGCTCAACGTTGACCAGACGAACCCGGCAGCCGGACGGTTATATGAGCGTCTCGGGTTCAAAAAAGTGAAAGAAATCGATATCTCCGGAGGACGGTTTGATTATATGGCGCTCACGCTTTGACTGAACCGTCAATCGGTCGATTATCAGTCTTAAAACCGATGCAAAATGATTAGGACTCGGCTATACTAAATGCTTGAAATGAATCAGTATCAAAAAGGAGATCATGTATGGAATGGAAAAATATTCTGCGCGGCATCGCGATGGGGACGAGCGACTTGATTCCCGGTGTCAGTGGTGGGACGATTGCAGTTATTTTAGGAATTTATGACCGGTTGATTGAAGCGATCAGTGGGATTTTCAGCCGACATTGGAAACAGCATATCTTGTTCTTGATTCCGCTCGGAATTGGGATGGCGGGTGCGATTTTAGGTCTTAGCCGCGTGATCGAATTTTTGCTGCTTGAATATTACGAGCCGACCCAGTTCTTTTTCATCGGGTTGATTCTCGGTATTATCCCGTTACTTTTGTTTGAATTTCGATCGCGTGCGGTCATGCGTCCGGTACATATCGTCGCCATGGTCATCGGTGCCATTCTTGTGGCGAGCATGGCGATCATCAAACCGGCAGATACGGCCATCATTACAGAGATTTCCACAAATACGGCGATCCTATTGTTCTTCTCAGGATGGCTCGGCAGTATGGCCATGTTGTTGCCAGGGATTAGCGGCTCGTTCGTCTTGCTGCTCATCGGGGTCTATCCGACCGTCATCAGTGCGTTATCGAACTTGAATATCCTCATCATCGGCATCGTCGGCCTTGGTGTGGCGGTCGGCTTCATCGTCAGCAGTAAAGTGATCCGCTATTTGCTCGGCCATTTTCCAGGCATGACGTTTTCCGTCATTTTAGGCCTCGTTATCGGCTCGCTCGCGGTCGTCTTCCCGGGTCTCCCAGACACGACGCTCATGTGGGTGCTCAGTATCCTCTCATTTGGGGCAGGCTTTATGATCGTCCGTCTACTCGGACGCTTCTCTGTTTAACCAAACAAGCACGCTCGTCATGAGAGACAAGCGTGCTTGTTTTTTGCTTAATAAATGAACGGGATCAATCGTTTACGCGACTGGGCCCACGTTCGATACGCGCTCCCAAAATGAGAGGTCAGCATCTTCTCTTCAATATGAATCCGCCACAATAGCGCTAAGCTCATCAAGCATGTGCCAATTAGGGCGATGCCCCAATGTGTGAAGTAAATCGAGAACCCGAGCGTGATAAACAAGAGCCCTGTGTAGAGTGGATGACGTAAATAGCGATACGGTCCCGAACTGACGAGTTCATCCTCAGGACGAACGACGACGTGGCGGGTGAACTGATGGCGTAACTGCCCGATGCCCCAATAGCGAAGCAACACCCCGGCTGCGTAACAACCGAGTCCGAGCAGACGCTGTGGGAGCGTTTGACGTAAATCCGTCCAGACGGATAATCCGATGGAAACGGCGAACACGGTGACCATGATGAACGAAACGATATAAAAGCTGACGTGCTCACTGGCGCCGTCAGTCGGCTCGGACCGATTCCGATAACGCCAAATTTCATATAGCCAAGCGACCGAGATGAGAATGAAGAACCCGTCTAACCAATACATAGCGTGCCTCCTTTCTCAGTATCTTCCACCCCATACCCTCGTCTTCCTTCCCAAAAACGCGCGCTGAACAAAAAAACGTCTCGCGATGTGCGGGACGTCTTGGGAAGTTAGCGGGAATTGGCAAGTAGAGTTGCAGCAACCTGTTTGTCCTGCTGTACTTCTTTAGCCTCTTTAATCAAATGATAAGTGAGACACATCGGTTTTTCGGTTCGCGGATCGCGACCGATGATGGCATCGATGTGGAAGACTTGTCTGAGCACGAGCGGACAAATGACTTCCTCGGCCGTACCCGTCGCGAGCACTTCGCCATCTTTCATCGCAACGATGTGATCGGCAAAACGAGCGGCCTGGTTCAAATCGTGGAGCACCATGACGATGGTCCGCCTTTGCTCCCGATTGAGCGTCTCGAGCAGTTCGAGCACTTCGAGCTGATGGGCCAAATCAAGATAGGTCGTCGGTTCGTCCAAGAAAATTAATTCAGTTTCTTGGGCGAGTGCCATTGCGATCCATACACGTTGACGTTGTCCACCTGAGAGGGCATCGACGCTGCGGTCTTTATAAGACAGCGTCCCGGTTACCTCAAGCGCCCAATCGATCACTTCATGGTCATGCTTAGACAAGCGTCCAAATCCGGATTGATAGGGGAAACGACCGTAGGAGACGAGTTCTCCAACTGTCAAGCCGCCCGCACCTTCTGGCGTTTGCGGCAGAATCGCCATTTTTCGGGCAATCTCTTTCGTGTTGCATTTGGCGATATCGGCTCCGTCCAAATGAACTGAACCGTTAGACGGAGAAAGAATCCGTGTCATCGCCTTCAAGAGCGTTGACTTTCCGCAACCGTTCGGTCCGATAATGGTCGTGATTTTATGGTCGGGAATCGACAAGCTCAATTGTTTTACAATCGTCTTGTCCCCATAGCCCACCTCGATATTTGTCGTATGTATCCGTGACATAATGGATTCCCCTTTCCGTAAATAACGACCATGATAATGATTCTCAATATCGACTTTACTATAGCAAGTGCACAGAATCGTGTCAATGTTTGTTTGATGGCAAAATAGATTGTCGAGAAGCACGGTTCAAGGTATAGTAAATGAGAATGAGTATCAATGGCGCTGCGATTTCGAGGAAGGGTGAAGACGATGAGTGAACAAGACGTATATGATGTAACGATTATTGGAGGCGGACCGGCCGGGCTATATGCGACGTTCTATAGCGGACTGCGTGGGATGAAGACGAAATTGATTGAGTTTCAACCGCATCTTGGGGGCAAAGTCCATGTCTATCCAGAAAAAATGATATGGGACGTCGGCGGTGTCACACCGACCACAGGGGCTCGACTCATTGAACAATTGGTGGAGCAAGGTTTGACGTTTGATCCGACTGTTGTGCTCGGAGAAAAAGTCGAATCGATGACGAAGGACGATCAAGGTCATTTCGTGCTCGATACGACACGCGGTCAACACATTTCTAAGACAGTTATCGTCGCGACGGGTAGTGGTATTCTTCAGCCGCAGAAAATTGAGATTAGCGGTGCAGAACGCTTTGAGGTCTCGAATTTACACTATACGGTCAAATCGCTTATGGCGTTCAAAGGAAAGACGGTGTTGATTTCAGGAGGAGGCAACAGTGCCATCGACTGGGCCAATGAGCTCGAACCGATTGCCGAGCGCGTCATCTTAACGTATCGGAAAGAAGCGCTCAAAGGCCATGAGTCGCAAGTCGACAAATTACTTTGTGGCCGTGTCGACTGTCGGTTACAGACGCAAATCGCAGACCTCATCTCCCGGGATGGAACGACGATTCATGCGGTTGAGCTCGTCGATTGCGGGACGGGTGCACGTGAGCTCGTCGAAGTCGACGAGGTGGTCATCAACCATGGATATGAGCAGGATACGGCCCTTCTCGGTGATTGCGACCTTCAGATTGAGATGGAGAATGACTTTTATGTGAAAGGCAATGCGAGCAGCGAGTCGTCGGTGCCAGGTCTTTACGCGGCGGGCGACATCTTGACGCATGAAGGGAAAGTCCATCTGATCGCCGGAGCTTTCCAAGATGCAGCCAACGCTGTCAACCGGGCGAAGACGTTCATCGATCCGGACGCCACGAAAGCGGCGATGGTGTCCTCGCACAACGAACGATTGAAGACGAAAAATCGTGATATCATCGAGCAGGCATTACAAAAGCAGTGAGGGGCTCCCTCACTGCTTGTTTGTTGGCGGATAGTCACAAAGTTCGACGATGACGCCGCCCGAATGGCGGGGGTCCATATAGATGAGACGGCGGCCTTTTGCCGTCGTCCGCAACGTGTCCTCTAAAAAGGAAATGCCTTCCTGTTTGAGTGACGCGATCGATTGCGTTAAGTCGTCAACCCGATAGGCGATATGATGGACGCCTTTGCCTCGTGCTTTCATGAAGCGGGCGATTGGACTCGTGGGGCTCGTCGGCAACAACAGTTCAATCACATCGTCACCGACGTGGATGACGGCGATTTCCGTTTCGACGCCGACCGCCGTGTTCGTGTAACGGTCGACGAGCTCTCCTTGTAGGACAGTCGTATAAAAAGCAATCGCTTCGTCTAAATCACGGACAGCGATTCCGGTATGGTCAATGTGCATCATGATCCCTCCTCACACTCTAGTTTGACGAAACTTGAACAAAATGTCACTTCACAACGTTTTATCGGAATCCGATATACTGAAAGAGGGAGGGACGGCGAAATGAACGGAAAAATCACTCTTGGATTGATCAGCGCGTTCGCGCTGGTGTCATTTGTGTTTGGACTCTCACTTGCGACGTTTGTCGATTATCGGATCAATGAAGAACAAGTCGTCCTGGAACGATTGACGACACATAAAAAAATTGGTCCTTCCGAAATCTTGTCGACGGAAGTGGACTTTCATTTGAACGGTTCCAATTACGCCCTTCGTTTCGCAGACGAGCCGCACATCACCTATTGGTTCAGTGTGGCCGATCGTGAGATTCAATTCGATCGAATCGAATCGTTGGACCGACGCGATACAGGTCTTAGAACCGACCTCTTTGAACAGATGCCACCGCTCGCGATGGATTCGGCAAACGCTGCCGAATGAAAAACACGAAACGATCTGAGTCCGATAGAAGGACTCAGATCGTTTCGTGTTTTTCATTGGAAGTAAGGCCGCGGTGCTAAATCTTTTAGAAGGGTAAAACTTATGGAAGATGTTTTAAGGGCATATTGTTTTAAGAGCATCTCTCGCACGGTTGATTGACATGACGTCGTAGTGATAAAAATATCTTCGATTTGTCCAAGTTTTATGTATGAAGATTGTTGAAGGAAGGAAATGCCCTCTCGGACTGTAGACATATCACTCGTCATATGGAACTCATATATATGTAGTCGCGACAATTCAATTCGGCTATGCATCGTGCCGACAACGATCCCGTCTCGTTTCAAAAAATGGAATACGCCTTGTCGTTGATGAGATTCGGCCATGGCTCGGGCTGTAAGCGGCAAAGCACCAGGTAGAAGCTGAGCATACTGATTACGGGTCGACAGCCAGGAGGCATACGTTTCCGGATACTCGAGACAGAGTTTCCATCTCGCGTGTTGGTCTTTATGAAACGGGAGAGGAAACAGTTCGTAAACAGTCGCTTCAAGGTGAAGCCTGAAGCCGATGGCGATGAAGGAATCGATGCCTAGAAGAGAGGGTTGATCACGAAGAGTCAAAGACACCGTTGTCTTATGTTGTCCATACGGATTAAGCTGGTGTAAGACTTTCTCAATTAGCTCACGCAACATACTCGCATTTTTGCATGCCACATCTGTGATTCGAATCTGACGTCCGTCCAAAAGGTCACGAAAATCCACTTTGATGGCGGCCATGAGGTGATTTCCTAGCCATCCGGTATATAGTAAACAATTGGGAGGAAGATTGAATAGATTAGGGGGCGAATAAGGGAAATAAAGGTTGTGGAGCGAAGGACGGATAGCGGATGGGAGTTCACGACTCTCTTTGACTGTAAAAGTGTGCTTCATGCGAACAATCCTACTTTCTAAATAAAGTGCGATGCCCTTAAATTGTAAGCGTCGTCACAAAAAAATGCTCGTATTAAATTGATGAACATTTATTGGAAGTTCAAGTAAGGTTTACTACAGGAAAATTAAAGGATTTTCACTTTAAATTAGACGGAAAACGAGGCAAACAGTAGGTTTACGCGAATATTGATTTTTAAAACGAGAGTGTTTTCGAGATGATTAGTCGAAGTGTGAGATTTGTTTGTATTGTACGAAAGGCAACTCAATTCGAATCTTAGACATGACGAAGACATGATATACTGATTAGTAAGAACCGTTCAAGGAGACGACTATGCGATACGTAATTAGTTTTTGGATGTCAGCAGTAGTGTTGATGAGTATGCCACATATAACGCAAGCGGAAACAAGTCCAATTGTCGTTCATGAGAATGTGATTGTAGATGAGGAAGTGGAATTATACGAAGGTTTTCGCTCCCCGAACGAGATGGTGTTCATTTTTGTATTGATTGTGCTAGTTTCTATAATCGGGCTAGGCGTAATCAATGCGATTGAATAACGTGAAAACGTTCACAAAAATGCAATATCTGTCCCGGAAGCGATTCCAAATCTATTTTATACTAATGATGTAGGAAGGAAGTTCTGCACCAACTCCCCTCCTCCTTTTCAGATGAATACCCCTCGTTCATATCATGTTTTGGAGTCAACCGACACTGTCGATTGACTCCCTTTTTTTGTATAAGATAATGATGTCACAGCTGAATGCGCTTTTCTTTGGCGAGTCGTCGCAACCGTTGCGTCTCATTCGCATGGCCACGACTTTCGAGCATATTGACGTATACTTTGAATGGTTCTGAGCGATGAGAAAAGAAAGGGATATATTCAGCGAACAGTTTTTGTTCGGCTTCTGATAACTGGCCGCGCTCGACAAGTAATTCAAGCTCAAACATTTTCAACGCCTGATAATCGGCAAGGGCGTTCTCATCGATTTGGGCTTTGGCCAATGCGCGGTCGCAAAGCTTTTTCAGACGATCATGGAGTAATTCCCACTCGGACGAACTATACGATTGATCAAACAGTGTCGATAGCAAGTCGATCCGGGTAGAGTCAACGTCTTTTGGAACGTGCAATGCAGTATATAAGGAACGGTCAATCCAAACGGCGGTGGTGGGGGCATCGAGTTGATAGTAGTGGATCAACTGAGATAACATCGTGGTTTGAGATAGTTTTAACAAGCGGAAAGGGTCGTTCGTTGTGAAGAGCGGTTCTTCTCCCGCTGAAGATGACAGCAACAAAAAGATTTCTTCATACATCGTCCGCGCCTCGGACTCATCATCTGCGTAATAAGTTAAATCGCGAAGAAGTTTCTTGGCATGAATGTACCAATTTTTCTGGTCCCGTTCACTCATCACTTGATTCGGTACTATATACAAATGGTCGTAAGCCAATTCGACAAAACGTTCGGCGAGGATGATCGTTTGTGAGAGCGAATGCCGTTCGTCTGACGACTTTTGTTCTTTATATCTTTTGAATTGGCTGATCATAAAATCAATTTCTTTCTCTTCAATCACGGGTTTCGGGATATTTCGATACATCTCGACAATCACGTCGCGAAGCGTGGCTTCGCCGTACTGTTCGAGCAACATCCGTAATTTTCCGATCCGCATTAGCTCTCCCCCCTTTCAAGAGGACGTCGAACCAACTGCCTCTCTGGAGATAGGCAGACACCAATTATTATTCCTTTCCCTCTTTCGATTCAAAACAATCCTCTCAACTCATGCTTAAGACGGATTTTCACGTTAACCGTTGTCAGAATACCGTTTGTCGATGATAATGTAGAGAAATCTAACCATAATAGAGGTACTGCATATGAATGACGATCAACACTTATCACGTGTCGAACGCAGAAAGCGTGAGCTCGAACGGGAACGTTTGAATGAACAAGCTCTGCTACAGGAACAAACACGACACGAAGCAATAGACAATCGCACAACCGAAGAGAACCCGGAAAAAAGCGAGCCGGGCAGGCGAGCAGAGGCAACACAAGGCGAGCACCCGTTTCTAAACCAAGCGGATGAACGATCTTCCGAACCGACGTCCGCACCAAAAAAGAAAGCGCGCGACGTTCGAAAACCGAAACCGAAGCTGAAATTTCCGTTCGGCATGAAACGTAAGTCAAAGCCACGTCGAGAGGCGCGACGTGAACCGAGGCGCCAAACCTATGAACCGGAACGAAACCACGTCAAACACGAGACGGCCGCACCGAAGGACAAACCGCGACGCCGGAAGTGGAAAGGGAAACTGCTCTTGGTCATGTTGCTCATCCTGATCGGAGTCGGTTATTTGGCCACGCGCCCCGTTACATTTTTAGTAATGGGAAGTGACGCCCGCGTCGGGGAATCATTATCTGGGTCACGAACAGACTCCTTGCAACTGATGGAATTTGTCCCGCGTTCACGCACGGTTCAAAACGTATCGATTCCTCGGGACACGTATACGGCGATTCCTTGCGAACCAGAACGCGAGGGCGACAAGATTACCCATGCGTTCGCCTATGGCGGTGCGGACTGTACTGTTGGAGCAGTAGAAGGGCTGACGGAAACCTCGGTTGACGGTCAAGTCGTGATCACGTTTGAAACGTTTATGGAATTGATTGACCTCGTCGGTGGCGTCAACGTCACGGCGACCCATTCGTTCAGCGAGAAAGGCTTCAATCAAACATACGAGTACACGGAAGGCGTCTCGTACGCCATGGACGGGGACATGGCGCTCGCTTATGCCCGTCACCGGAAGACAGACACGGACGGGGCCCGCTCGAACCGCCAAACCGAAGTCATGTCGGCCGTCGCTGATAAATTGGCCAGTCCGACGGGATGGACGAAACTCCCGGCGACGTATCGCTTTATGAAAAATGAGATGGGGCTTGAGATGAACCCACTCCAAATGGCGTCGATTGGACTGACGATGGCACTACAACCGCAGGTGGATAAACTTCAAATCGAAGGACAAGACGCCTACATCGATAACGTCTATTACTATCAACCGACAGAAGCGAGTGTCCAAGCCATCCGCGACGCCCTCGACTTGACGATATGGGGAACGGTGAGATAATTTCGCGAAAAGGGTTTGATTCCGTTTCGAAAGAGGAAATTTAATCAAATGAACTACTCTTTTGAGGAGGGAAATTTGAATGAAAGTATTAGTCATTGGAGCAACAGGAAAGATCGGTAGACGTGTATTGAAAAGTTTAGCGAAATCGCATCAAGTGACCGCTTTAATTCGTTACCCTGAACTACAGGCAGAGTATGAGAAGATGGGGGCGCGCGTGCTCACCGTTGACGTCGAGAAAGAATTGGATAAAGGGATTCACGAGGCGACATCGGGACAAGACGCCGTCATCATCGCCGCGACGGCAGGGGCAGACGGGTCGAGCAAGGAGATTGAACTGCTGGATCGCAACGTCGCCATGAAAGCGATCGATGCTGCTAAAAAAGAACGTGTTCGTCACGTCGTTTTGCTTAGTGCATACGGGGCGGATCAACCAGATGCGGCACCAAAAGAGCATTTCAACTTCTTGTCTGCCAACAACGCGGCCGATGAATATATTGAACATAGCGGTTTAAACTACACGATCATTTGCCCAGTGACAATTATTGACGGTCCCGGAAAAGGCTCGATTGAGGCATCTGAAGACTTAAATGATGCGACTGATGCGACGATTTCTGAAACGGACGTCGCCACAATCATCACCGCCTCGCTCGATAATCGCGGGTTGTATGGCCGCCGGATTGAAGTGAAGTCAGGCAACACCCCAATCAATGAAGCGCTTGACTTTGACAGTCGTGGAGAAGCGGCGACCGGCGGCAGAACAACGCTCCGTCGACCGCAACGTTAACAAAAAACTGGAAGAGAAGGTGTCTTGATGGAACGAAAATTTTATAAAGATCCGTCCGATCAAATGATTGCCGGGGTCTGTTCGGGACTCGGGAAGTACCTCGGCGTCGACGTGACGTTAATGCGAATCATCTTCGTCGTGCTCGCCTTGTTCGGGGGGCCTGGTCTATTGATTTATATCGTCTTGGCCATCGTCATGAAAAAACCGCCTTCGGAGTATGAGGCGGAGCAAGAGACCCGCTTTTAACAAAACGTGCTGACCTCATCGGTCAGCACGTTTTTTTATTCGGTGTATAGCGTGTAAGTCGCCTCGAACGACTCGCCTAGGTCGAGTAATTGCATATCTTCTTTATGACGAATGTCTTTCCGATGGCCTTTGTAGTCGGCATGTCCGAACCAGGGTTCGAGGCAGACGAACGGGGCTTCAGAGTGGGGAGGCGACCAGATGCCGAAATGGGTGAAGTGGGGGGACTCCATAACGATGGCTCGACCGCTCGGCTGATGACGTAGTGCCGCGTACTCGATTTGGTCAAAGATGAGGGCATCTTGATTGAACAAGTGATGGGTCAACGGGATATACCGACGTTCCCCGAGCGGTTGATAGGCCCCGGTCAAATAAGGTCCGTCGAGCAATAACCAATCGAGCGTCCGCGTCTCTCCGAAGTCGATCGTATAGTCTTCGAACGTGCCCCCGGCAAACGGGATATTAGAGGCTGGATGTCCGCCGATGCTGAACGGGAGCACGGCTTCATCTCGGTTGACGACGTGGTACGTCACACTCAGCTCTTCGCCGACGAGTCGATAGATGACACTCAGTTCGAATGCGAACGGATAATGTTTACGTGTCTCGATCGAATCACGAAGAAAAAACCGAACATGTGTATCGGAGGCATCGGCAACCTCGAACAGTTCATCGAACGCGAACCCGTGTTGGCTCATCGTGTACGTCATCCTATCATATAAGTAACGGTCGTCGAGCAGACGTCCGACGAACGGAAAGAGGATCGGGGCTTGCCGACCCCAATAAGTCGGATCCCCTTGCCAAAGGAGCTCCGCCCCGTCGACTTTCCAACTCGTCATTTCGGCGCCGTGCGCTTTTAACTAAATTTGGCGAGAATTCTCCCACCTCTAAGCGTCTCGGGCGAAGTCCAGCGTAGGTGGGAGATGAATCGCCTGGTCCCATATCCACGGGCTGACTCTGTGACAAATATAACGAACATAAGTTCGTTATTATGTCAGATTTCCCTTCCCCCATCGCGGGTATCGGATGAGGAAGGCGTTCATCACAATCATTGGCCGAGAGGAGGGAGAAACATGTTGAAGGGCTATAAATACCGGCTCCACCCGACCGTGGCACAGGCTGAGTTCTTGATCAAGACGATCGGCTGCGCCCGCTTCGTCTACAACAAGCTGCTCGAGGACCGCATCACCATCCACGAGGAGGCGAAGGCGGGCGGCGGGCCGAAACGGAAGCC
>NZ_QLVE01000030.1 GCF_003331145.1 Exiguobacterium sp. TNDT2
TCACGTTTCAGTTCGCCTGAAACGTGACTTTGTCTACAATCTGAAAGGAATGTGTGACATTGTCACACATTCCTTTCTTTTGTATGATGTCGTTTTCTTTTCCGGACGAGTTTGTTACACTAAAGGGCGATACTGCATATAAAGGGGACGAAATGTCCATGAAACGTTCTTACGTACTATATACGACGCTGTTTGCCGTCGTCGTCGGTGTGATTTTGTGCTATGTGTTCGTCTTTTCAGACGAAGATATCCAAAGCCAAATCGCCTTGACGTTTGAGAAAATCGAGATTCAAACGAGTCATCAGGCGACATCAATGCCTCCGGTCGAGGCGTCGCCAGATGTAGAAGATATTGATACGACCGATGCGCTCGATCAGATTCAGCAGCTTGATGAAGTGTACTACAGTGACACAATCGGAGCGTATCTTGTCTTGACGAAAAATAAAGAGTTCTTCGAAGTGAGCGGGAACGCCAATCGCGTGAACGCGACGCTTATATTGGAGAACGAAGGACAGCCCTATCGGTTCGGCGAGTTCATCGGTATGCGCATGATTTCCGAGGACAAGATTTATGCCGTCACGGCGAACGGGGTTCTCGTGACGATTGAGCGGGTGGAGGGCCGGTGGACGGAACAACGACGCAAATTGATTAAAGGACTCGCGTCGTCGGACCGGTTGTTCGGCCTCGGTTACGATGAGGAGACGAAACGACTGATCATCATGAGCCGTTTGGCGGACACGCCGGATGTGGAACTGTTGTACGTCCAAGAGCGGACGCTCGAGGAAGAGACGGCCAACGACAGTGAGACGGAGAAGAATGTAGCGACTGAAGCAGATTCAGACGACGATGCGACATCGACGACAGCTGAAGCGAACGCTGAAACGGCACCGGAACCGAAGACGGAATGGGCCATCGAGTCGAGAAAACCGCTCACGACCGAAGGGATGAGCGCCTCGATTCAACAAAAACATGAAAAATTCCGCGGGGTCGGTCTCGTCGAACGCCAAGGCCGGATTTACGTCCTTGATTCAGAAGAGCTCGTCCTGTATACGATTAACCCGGACGAAGGGACGATGAACGGGCAGATGGTCACGCCGCGCGTCTATGGCTCGACCGGGATGTTCTTACAAGACAATGAGATTTTTGCTATCGTGCGACCAGATGTGTTCGACCTTGACGATTTTGTCTCAGTCGACTGATAGGAGAGGATTAGATGAGCAAACGTTATTTCTATGAAGAAGTTCGCCAGTTCCATGAGACGTTCGGACACCCGGAAGCGAGTGCGCCGCAGCCGCTCGAGTTAGACCGGGCCGTCAAACGGTCGGTCTGGACGGCAGAAGAGGCAGTCGTCGAATTTTTGCATCAATCGGCACGGAGCGAGGAAGAGTTCCTGCAAGCCGTTGCCACGTTCCAACAAGGATTCGAACAGGCTGTTCAAAAATCGCTTCAGGACGCTCCACCGAAAAATGATGTCGAGCGACTCGTCGGACAAGGTGACGCGCTCACGGACGCCCTTTATTTCGTGATGGGCAGTTTCGTCGAGCTCGGGCTCGATCCGGTGCCATTGTTTGAAATCGTACAGCGCGCCAATATGGCGAAGCTCGGACCAGACGGCAAGCCGATCCTTCGGGCATCAGACAATAAAGTTATGAAGCCGGAAGGTTGGTTGCCACCCGAGCCAGAGCTCGAGGCTGAAGTCCGACGTCAACTTGAAGCGAAACAGTGATACCAAAAAGAGAGCCTATCGCGCGATAGGCTCTCTTTCTTATACGGTCGTACGTACAGCAAATTTTGCGGCGTGCGACCCGGCACAGTGCCCGGTCGTGAAGGCTGCCGTGATGTTATAACCACCTGTATAGCCGTGGATGTCGAGTACTTCGCCGGCGAAGAACAGGCCGTCCGCTTTCTTAGACATCATCGTTTGCGGCGCAATCTCTTTGACGGAGACGCCGCCGCCCGTGACAAACGCCTTGTCGAAGTCGAGCGTGCCGGTCGCATGCAGGTCGAACGTCTTCAACCGGGTCGCGAAATCGATGACCGATTGCTTTTTCAATTGACTCGCGTCTTCTTCGCCGAAAGCGAGGTCGGCCAACAACAGGTCGAGCATCCGTTCCGGGATGAACCCTTTCCAGACGTTTTTGACGGCCCGTTTCGGTTGGTCTTGCACTTGGTTCCACAGCTGTTGATATAGCTCGTCACGGGCCATGTCCGGGAACAAGTCGAGCGAGAGGGCGACGATGCGCTCTTTGCTGCGTTTACGCTCTTTAATCGTATATTGGCTGCACCGGAGCGCAATCGGACCCGAGATTCCGAAGTGCGTGAAAATCATGTCGCCCCGGTGTGTCTTGATCGGTTTGCCTTTCTTGCCGTGAACCGTGAGGGCGACGTCACGGAGCGACAGCCCTTGAAGTTGTTTCGTGCCGATGAAAGCATCGTTCAACAAGATTGGAACTTCGGTCGGGAACAGCTCGGTGATTGTATGGCCGGCTTTCTCGGCCCATGGATAGCCGTCCCCGGTCGAACCGGTGTGAGGGACGGATTGTCCACCGACGGCGATGACGCAAGCACCGGCCTCGATCCGCTCCCCGTCCTCGAGTTCGACCGCTTCGAACTCATTTGCTTCATTAAAATGGAGCGTCTTTACTTTCGCATTTTTGCGAATCTCGACGCCGAGTTGGTCGATGGCCCCGAGGAGCGTATTGACGACGTCTTGCGCTTTATCCGTCACCGGGAACATCCGGCCGTTGTCTTCTTCTTTTAACGGGATGCCGAACCCGGTGAACAAGTCGATAATCGACTGGTTGTCGAACTGGGCAAGGGCGCTATATAAGAAGCGTCCGTTCCCCGGGATGAATTGAATCAACTCGTCGACGGGCTTGCGGTTCGTCACGTTACAGCGTCCTCCGCCAGAGATGGCGAGCTTACGTCCGAGTTTCGAACCTTTATCAATCAGGAGCGTGTTCGCTCCGGCTTTGGCGGCGGCGTAGGTCGCCATCAGGCCGCTTGGGCCTCCTCCGATGACGATGACATCTTTCATCATGGTATCCCTCGTTTCTCTTCTCAATCTAAACTTTAACGGTTCGTAACTTTATTATCTGCAACAGTAAGAGTATAATGAGAAACGGTCGTTTTGTAAAATTAGGTACATTAGTTGTGAACGAAATAGATGGAGGTATCTCATGTCATCAAGCGTCAAACAAGATTCAGGACGAGAGTCCTTCGTCAAAGGCACGCTGCTCTTATCAGCCGGAAATTTGATTTCTCGTGCGCTCGGACTGCTTTACACGTTCCCGTTCCAAGCGATGGTCGGGATTGCCGGTGTCACGCTCTATCAAGCGGCGTACACCTATTATGCGCTCATGATCGCTATTTCGACGGCGGGCATTCCCGTGGCCGTCTCGAAATTTATCGCCAAGTATAACGCGCTCGGCGAATATGGCACGAGTCAGCGCTTGTTCCGCCAAGGGATGAAGCTGATGCTCGTGACCGGAGTCATCGCTTTTTTATTACTGTTTTTCTCGGCACCGTGGTTATCAGAACTCATGGTCCGCAACTCGGAGAACAATCAGCAGTATATCGATTCGTTGACGCTCGTCACGCGTAGCGTCAGCTTCGCACTTTTACTCATCCCAGCGATGAGCATGGTGCGCGGCTATTTCCAAGGACATCAGGACATGGCCCCGACGGCCATCTCCCAAGTCATCGAACAAATCGTCCGCATCATGTTCCTGCTCAGCGGGACGATGCTCGTCTTGTTCGTCTTCTCGGATTCAGAGCTCGTTCGTCCGCTCGCCGATTCACTCGGTGGGACTGCGGCAGTGGCGACGACGGAGTTGAATGGTTTGAAAGTGCTCGCCGTGACGATTGCGACGTTCAGCGCCTTTATCGGTGCGATCGGGAGTATCGTCGTGCTCGCCATGTACTGGCGCAAACGGAAAGACGTCCAGCGACAGACGGACAATCCGACCGGCACACCGGTCCGTTCGATGAAGTCCCTCTTGCTCGAGTTGCTTAGCTATTCGATTCCAATCGTCATGGTCGGTCTGTCGACGCCGCTCTATCAGTTCGTAGACCAGTTGACGATGGTCAACACGTTACTCAATTCTGGAAAGTCGGTCGCCGAAGCGACGTCCGCGTTCGGTTTTTTGACTGGGAACGCCCATAAGATTGTCTTGATTCCGGTGTCGATCGCGGCAAGTGTGTCGATGGCGACGATCCCACTCGTGACGAAATCATTCACGCATGGCGACATGAATAAAGTCCGCAATCAAGTGAATCACATTTTCCAAGTGTCGTTCTTTGTCACAATCCCGGCCGTCATTGGTCTCATCGCGCTCGCGGAACCATTGTTCGGGACATTGTTCCCAGGAGACCGTGAAGGGTGGGTTTACTTGCTTCACTATGCGCCGAGTGCGTTCTTCCTCGCCTATTACTCAGTGGCGGCGGCCATTCTGCAAGGAATCAATCGTCAATATTTCACCATCTTCGCGACGGTAATGGGACTATTGACGAAAGCCGCACTCAACGTTCCGTTTGTCTACGCTCTCGGCGGCATCGGCGCCGGCTATGCGACAATTGCCGGTTATGTCGTCGCCATCATCCTCATGGTTTGGAAAATTCAACGGGCGCTTCACTTCCCGTATAAGCAATTGTTGCGTCGGACGATGCTCATGTTCGCCATGGGTGGTGCGATGTTCATCGCGGTATACGGCTCGCTGTTTGTCACGCTCACCAATGAACCGAGTTGGGGCAACGATATCTTGGCTACAGTTGTCGGTTTCGGAATCGGTCTCGTCGTATACGGCTATCTCGGTTGGAGAAGCCACTTGGCCGGCAAACTATTAGGGAAACGATTCCACTATCGGAGGAAAGCATAATGCGAATTGATAAATTATTGGCGAACATGGGCTACGGTTCGCGCAAAGACGTCAAGATTTTACTGAAACAAGGGGTCGTCCGCGTCGATGACCAACCTGTCAAAGACGCGAAACGTCAAGTCGACCTTGAAACGGAACGAGTGACCGTGCAAGGCGAGGTCGTCGAGTATAAACCGTTCGTCTATTTGATGATGAACAAGCCGGCCGGTGTCATTAGCGCGACCGAAGATAAAGTCGAGGCGACGGTCATCGATTTGATCGACCCGTCCTATGCCCATTATGATTTGTTCCCAGTCGGACGTCTCGACAAGGACACGACCGGTCTGTTGCTCCTCACGAACGATGGAGCGTTCAATCACGCGCTCATGTCACCGCGTAAACACGTCGACAAAGTCTATATCGCCGAAGTCGATGGGGAAATGACGGCAGATGATGTTCGGCAGTTCGCGGAAGGCGTCGTACTCGAGGACGGCTACACGACGAAACCGGCACGACTTGAACTGCTCAGCAAAGGTCGCCGCTCGACGATTCGTTTGACGCTCTCAGAAGGGAAATACCATCAAGTGAAACGGATGGTCGCCGCGGTCGGTAAGCATGTGGAGCGGCTCGAACGCGTCCAAATTGGTGCGCTCGAACTTGATTTGACGCTCGAACCCGGAGCGTATCGGGAATTGAGCGAAGAAGAAGTTGACTTGTTCTTCACATGAAGCAAAGGCACGTGTCAGCCGACACGTGCCTTTTTAGGCGCAAAAAAGGGACCCGCGTGCGGAATCCCTTGTAACTTGTCATTCAATTTGCCGTCTTGAGCGAACGTTTCGATGACGTCCACGTGCCCCGACTCGGACTTTCAACCAGATTGTTGTATTCAAGAACGTTCAAATCGCGTTGGACGGTACGTGACGTAATTCCAAATTCCTCTACTAGTTCTGAAGTAGTGACGCATTCCCTTTCGTTGATAAACAAATAAATGGACTTGATACGGGTAAGCATACGATCTGTTGAACCTTTCATTGGATGACCTCCCAATGCGTAGAATGATAGAAAACATAACCTACGGACGACAAATGAAATATGAAATTGTTATTTTCTAAAATTACATCTTTAGTATACCGCTATTAAAAAGAAATGCAAGGGAAAAGAACGAACATTACGAATGTAAAAAACATGTTATGAACGTAAATATCGAATGAACATTGTGTAAATAAACAAATTAAAGAGCAAAAAACGAACAAAAATTTATTTTTGAAATGAATGTTCGTCTTTCTAACATTTGGATATACTAATAAAGGAGAGAACATTCGCAAAGGGGAGATTGAGATGAATTGGAGACAAGAAGTCAACGCACGAACAGACGCTTTTTTAGAAGATTTAAACGGATTGTTACGAATCCCGAGCGTTCTCGATGAGGAGAAGGCCAGACCGAACGAACCGTTTGGTCCGGAAGTCCGTCGTGCCCTCGATTACATGTTTGCGTTAGGAAAGCGTGACGGATTTGTGACGAAAGATGTCGACGGGTATGCCGGCCATTTAGAGTACGGGTCAGGCGATGAGATCGTCGGGATCCTCTGTCACTTAGACGTGGTTCCGGCCGGAGACGGATGGACGTATGGGGCGTTCAATCCGACAATCGCGGACGGGAAATTGTTCGCCCGTGGCAGCAATGACGACAAAGGACCGACGATGGCCGCTTATTACGGCTTGCGTATCGTAAAAGAACTTGGCTTGCCGTTATCGAAACGAGTCCGCCTCATCGCCGGCTGTGACGAGGAGAGCGAATGGCGTTGTGTCCGTGAGTATTTTAAACAAGAAGCGATGCCGACATACGGGTTCGCACCAGATGCCGATTTTCCGATTATCAATGCGGAGAAAGGCCTGTACGATGGTGTGCTGATGCAACTTCCGATTCAACGGGTACCAGGCTCGAAATATCACTTGGTCTCGTTCGTGAGCGGAGAACGTCCGAACATGGTCCCGGATTTCGCAAAAGCGGTTCTCCAGACAGACGACGTGCTCGAAGAAAAATTTGAAGCGTACCTCGAAAAATACGAAGCGGATGGGACATGCACGTGGGATGCGGGGACGTATACGTTCACAATGAAAGGTGTCGCCGCGCACGCAATGGAGCCGGATAACGGGATTAATGCTGCCTATGTACTTGCCGGGTTCTTGCTCACGCTTCCGATCGATATTCAAGGAGAGCGCTACATCGAGTTCATCCGGCACGTCTTCGCTGACTCACGTGGGATCTCGCTCGGCATCGAAGCGACCGATGAGACCGGTGACTTGACGATCAACGGCGGTGTATTCCGCTACGAAGGCGATGAGCGTACGGCGACTGTCAATATTCGCTATCCGTACACCGCAAAGTTTGAAGAACGGTTACAAAATTTGAAAGAGATCGCTTTATCGTTCGGGTTTGAATTATCGACACGTCACCATATGCCGCCGCACCATGTGGCTGAAGATCATCCGCTCGTGAAAACATTGGCGGACGTCTATGAGCGTCAGACCGGCGAATCGGCACATTTGATGGCCATTGGCGGAGGGACGTATGCCCGTTCGCTCGAGGCTGGCGTCGCGTTCGGCGCGTTATTCCCAGGGGCAAAAGACGTCGCCCACCAAGTCGATGAATATATGGAAATTGAAGATTTGCTTCGCGCCGCCGCCATCTATGCGGAAGCGATTTATGAGCTCGCTAAATAATGACTTGAGAGAGCTGACTGATTCGGTCGGCTCTCTGTCTGTTAGGAAGGAAGTTTATCGTGAACCAACAAAAACTATCGTTTCAATCGATGTATGTCGCCATCTTCTTTGCCCAAGGTGCCCTTATTCCGTACATGGCACTTTTCTTCTCGCAGGCACGCTTTGACTTGTCTCCAGGTCAAGTCGGGACGATCGTCGCCATCATGCCGATCCTCTCGATTGGTGTCCAACCGCTTTGGGGCATGCTTGCCGACCGGACGGGCCGTGTCCGGGCGTGGCTCGGGATCGCCATGGTCGGGGCGGCCGCCCTTTCCATCACGTTCTTGTTCGCTACCGATTACGTCTGGATCGTGTTCTTGATGGTCGCCTGGTCGGTGTTCCAATGCGCGCATATCCCGCTTATCGATATGATGACGCTCGACTATACGGCCCGTGTCAAAATTGATTATGGGGCCATCCGTCTGTTCGGGTCGGCTGGTTTCGCCATCGCCGTTTTCATGATGGGACGAATCGCGGATACGACGTGGGGGCTTGCGAGCACATTTTTGCTCAGCGCCATCGTACTCGTTGCCGGCAGCATCGTGTTGAGAACGATTGCCGAACCGGTGGCAACGCGGGCGACGACGGTCGCTCCGTTCGCCTGGTCAGCTATCTGGAACACCCCGTTCATCGCCTTTTTAATCGGGGGCATGCTCGTCTTTGGTCCGATTTATGCGAACAACTATTACTTCGGGATCTATGTGACGAGTATCGGTGGTTCGACGACGCTCGTCGGGACGTTGTTTTTAGTGGCCGTGCTTTGTGAGATCCCATTCATGAAAGTGGCGTATCAAATCGTCGAACGTCTTGGGACGATCAACGTACTCGCGGGTGCGGCCTTAGTTTCGGCACTTCGCAACGGCTGGCTCGCATTCGAACCCGCACTGTGGGTCGTTTGGCTGCTCGCCGTCGTCCAAGGGCTCGTCGTCGGCCTGCTCATCCCGGTTGCGCTTCAGTTTGTGCGAAGCCTTGTCAGCCGAAACGTCACCTCGACGGCGATTGGTGTCTATATGGCGGTCACTTCTGGTTTGGCGACGGCCGCCTTCAACCAGTTGAGTGGAATCATCATTGAAGTGAACAGCATTATCGGTGTATTTTGGATGTACACAGCCGTCAGTATGGTTGGCGCGATTTTATTCTTAGGATTGAGACGGTTTCGTGAGAAAGGATGATTCCGATGTCGACACATTACTTTATAGCGCTACCGATGGAGGAGGCGGAGTTCGAACGCGTTCAACGGGGCATCTTGCCGTTTTATTCGTATCGCCGGACGTATCGGCCGGAAGAGTTCCATTTGACGCTTCAGTTTCTTGGCACATTGGACGATGATGAAGTCGAGGCAGTCAAAGAGATCACGCGTGACGTGACGAAAGTGACGGCTCCGTTTTCACTGACGTTCCAACAAATTGATCACTTCGGGAGACCAGATCGTCCTCGAGTGTTGACGATCGTTCCCGATTCATCTGCAGAATTGACGGCGCTCACGGGGACGCTCCGGCGCAAGCTGTCTGAAGAGATCGCGTCACTCGACCGGAAACCGTTCGTCCCGCATGTCACGCTCGCCAAAAAGTGGGACACCGGAACGATCATTCCATACATCCCCCCGACGTTCAAAATCGAAGAGACGATCGAAGCCGTCATCCTGTATCGAATCAATCCGAACCACACCCCTGCCTATGAGGCAGTTGAAGTATTTCCGCTACAGCGGTCAGAGGAGGACACATGGCGATCCCGATTAAAATTTTTGACGTAACTTCAAAATATGAACGAAACATGCTCGACCAGTTCAATCGATTCCAAGAATATATCGAGTCAGACATGGCCCGCATGCGCCGCCTCCACGAGTCCAATCGATTGAACCCGCCCGAGGTCATGGAGTTCGAAAACCCGTGGTGGAAATTTTGGCGCCGCACGGAACGGATCGAACTCGAACCGACCCCGCTCTCGGAGACACAGTTTCAGGCGCTCCTCGCGACCCGGCGTCATATCCAAAAATTGCAGTTTGCGTGTGAAGGGGCGACCGAGGCGGACACACCGTTCTTGCCGTTCCTCCGTGAATATGGTTATCGCAAGATGATGACCGAGTGGAACGACCAGCACTTCTTCATGTATCGTCCGGTTGTCGAATGGAACGGAGCGACGGTCGAACTGAGTCACCTTATCATCGGACCATCACATTTGTATGTGGTCGAATGGCTCGACGGGGATCGAAGCATCTATCATATCTCAAAGCAGAAGACGTGGATTCATCAACCGCTCAAAGGGGAAAATAAACGTGTAGTCAATCCGCTCATCGCGTTGACGCGCACTGAAGAAATCATTCGACAGTTTCTTCCGTCCTATGACGGGGTCATCCAAAAAGTAACGTTGGCCCCAGAAGGTTATTTCGATGGTCTGCCTGAATCACGATCGACACAGTTCATTTCACGCTCCGAGTATGAGCAGTGGTTGAAACAAGTGAATACAAGGGCGCCGATCGTCAAAGCCCAACAAATTCGAGATGTGGCGAAACTACTAGATGCGACAGCCAAGATGCCGTTTCGACAATTTTTGGACCAGTAGGTTGGAGAGGATGGAACGCATATGCATCATACGCCAGAGCAAAAAACGACATCACATGTGACGATTGAACGGGCTTCTTTGCTTTCCTTCGAGACGATTCGACTGGAAGTCATCGCCAAGTATGAATCCGTTCCAGTGCACATCGAACAGAACGGTCGACCGGTCGACTATATGGTGCTTAATGAATGGACGACAGAGACCGGAACAATTGAACGAAATATCCGATTGGCCCGGCCGGTCACGCTAGAAGCGGTCTATACCGTATTTCATCCTGGACATAAGACAATTGTAGTCGTGCCTCGTGAAATCGTGCATACGGACGAGTTCGAGCGCCGCTATGCCTATGATGGACCGCTCGGCCTCCTTTTTTCTGAGCATTCAATCGAGGCATATATTTGGTCACCCGTCGCCTTCTCGATTTGGTTCGTCATCTACGATTCGACGACACATCGTGAAATCGAACGATTCCGCATGTCTCGAGAGGACCGTGGTGTTTGGCATACCGATGTGCCTCGCTTTTACGAAGGGTGTTATTATCGACTGTACGCTAAGACGCCGGTCGAAACGAACGAAGTCGTCGATCCTTACGCGAAAGCCGTCAGCCTCAATGGCGAATTTGGCGTATTGATTGATGTCGAGGCGCAGGTTGCCGCGCACGTCACACCGACGGAACGGCCACCGCTTCGAAAAGCGACCGATGCCGTCATCTACGAACTGAACATTCGGGATTTCACAAGCCATCCGTCCTCGATGAGTCGGATGCGAGGGCTGTATGGCAGCGTCGCCGAGACCGGGTTGAAAACGAGGGGCGAGAACAGTGCCGGCTTCGACTACTTGAAAGAGCTCGGGGTCACTCATTTACAACTGTTACCTGTCCATGACTTTGGCAGTGTCGATGAGGCGACCCGGATGCCTTACAATTGGGGATACGATCCGATTCATTGGTTCGGGTTAGAGGGAAGCTACGCCTCAGAGCCAGCCGAGCCGTTATCGAGAATTTTAGAATACGCCCATATGGTCGATGATCTGCATCGTCACGGCATGCGCGTCGTCGTCGATGTCGTCATGAATCATATCTTCATCCGCGAACAATCGTCGCTTGAGGCACTCGTCCCGTACTACTATTTCCGTTATGAACATGATGGGACGGTCGCGAACGGGACCGGGGTTGGGAATGACACGGCGTCAGAGCGGTACATGATGCGGCGGATGATCGTCGATTGTGTGACGTTCTTCGCCGAGACGTATCACGTTGACGGCTTTCGTTTCGACTTGATGGGGATTCATGATGTCGAGACGATGAACCAAGTCCGGGCTTCGCTCGATAAGATTGACCGTTCGATTTTGATGTACGGGGAAGGGTGGGATTTGGCGACACCACTCAGTCCATCGCTGAAAGCCTCGTCGCATAACGCCGCCTTCATGCCCCGAATCGGTCACTTCAATGACATGATGCGGGATGCGTTAAAGGGGTCGACGTTCAATGACCGCGAGCGCGGTTTCGTCTCCGGTAACGAATGGCGGGAATGGGAGCTTCGTGAGTGCATCACGGGAGCAGTTCAAATTCCGAACGTCACCGTCGGACGATTCCCGAGTCCGCAATATACGATCAATTATGTCGAGGCGCACGACAATTACACGACGTATGATAAATTGATGTTATCGTGTGAGGACATGGACGAGATGGTGCGGTTACGGATGCAACGGTTCGCCACGGCCATCGTCATCACGTCGCAAGGGGTTCCGTTCCTTCATGCCGGACAAGAATTCGGTCGGACGAAGCAAGGTGTCGAGAACAGTTACAACGCCCCGGACCGAATCAATCACTTCGATTGGGATTTGCGGGACGAGCGAAAAGAGGAAATCGAATTTGTGAAGACGCTCTTAAAAATACGGCGCCGTCATACATGTTTTCGTTACGATACGCGGCAGAAAGTCGTGGAACAATTCAAATTCCTTCCGTCGCCTCCAGGCGTGATCGCCTATGAATTGACGGCGAGCCACTCCTATGATGCCTGGCAACGCGTCCGTGTCTATTTGAACGGAACGTTCAGTGACGTGACGTTTCACACCGAAGGGGACTGGAACGTCTACGTGCAAGGGGAAACGGCAAGCCTCATCCCGATTGAACGAAATCCGAGCGAGATTCGAGTCGAGTCGTTGTCAATGACGATTATCGCGTGTTAATATGATGATTGTATCTTTGTAATTCTTAATGAGATTTGAGCGTGATGAATATGTATTCAGATATAATCGGTGCGCTCGGTGAAGAGTGGACGGTGGCTTCCGCAGGCGGGATTACAGGTGAAGCGTACGTAGCGACGACGCGCCAACAAAAAATCTTTGTCAAACGAAACTCGTCCCCGTTTTTAGCCATTCTTTCCGCCGAAGGCATCGTCCCCAAATTGCTGTGGACGAAGCGGATGTTCAACGGTGACGTGCTCAGTGCCCAACAGTTCATCGAAGGCCGTGAGCTATCGCCGACTGATATGAAACGGTCTGATGTGGCAGCACAGCTTGGAAAGATTCATCATTCGAAAGAGCTATTATTCATGTTGCAACAATTGAATCATACACCGGTCACGTCGACGCTATTGCTTCGTCAATGTGCCGCTTATGAGCAAGACGAGGCGGATGTGACGATTGATGAGGCGGTCCGTTGGCTCACTACACATCAGCCGATTGATGACGAACGTGAACTTGTCGTCTGTCATTCAGACTTGAACCATAACAATTGGATCGAGGACGAGACGGGTGTGTTATATTTGACCGACTGGGATGACGCGATTATCGCCGACCGTGCTTTTGATTTGGCGATGGTCGTCTACAGTTACGTCGATGAGGCGGATTGGGAGACGTGGTTCAGCCATTACGGCATGTGCTATACTTCCGAGCTCCATTACCGGATGCATTGGTATGCGATCGCTCAGACGGTTCTCACGTTATACGGGGAACAGAATGGCATCGCCCGAGCAGAAGGATTGACCGTGCTCCGGGAACTGCTCGATGAAGCAGAGGAACGGACACAATGAAAAAAGGGATGGGTCACGAGTGTGAGCCATCCCTTTCCATATGCATCAGATATCATCAGGTTTCATGAAATATGCCCAAACGAACGTGGCGATGACGGCGCCGAAGAACGTCAGCGGGGCCGCGTAAAAGATTAAAAATTGATCCAATGTGCTCATCGATATAACCTCCTTGTGAAGGATGATTCATGTTCATTAAACAATGATTTCGTGTATAATCGCAAGGGGACTGCTCGCACGAAGCGGCTAGTCAGCATAAACTTGAACATTTCTTGAACGAAAGGTAGGAAAAACATGCGTTTACGTCACAAGCCTTGGGCTAAAGAATACATGGAAGCTCAAGAACACGTCTTTATCACTCATCCCGAAACGTTAAAAGGGAATTGGAAAGCAGAATTTAATAACGACCATCCGCTCTTCATCGAGGTCGGGTCGGGGAAAGGACAATTCGTTTTAGGGATGGCCCGACAGTTCCCGGACGTCAACTTCATCGCCATCGAGTTATTCGAGAGCGTCGCCGTATCGATTGTGCAAAAGCTCGTCGAGACGCCGATGCCAAACGTCCGCGTGTTGACTGTTGACGCTAAGCAACTCGTCGACTACTTCGAGGCGGGGGAAGTCGACCGTGTTTATTTGAACTTCTCCGATCCATGGCCGAAGACACGCCATGCGAAACGGCGTTTGACATATAAAACGTTCCTCGCCACGTACGAGGCTGTGTTGCCGCGCGGGGGCGAGATTCACTTCAAGACGGATAATCGCGGGTTATTCGAATACTCGCTCGAAAGCATGAGCCAATACGGCATGTACTTCACAGAAATTTCACTTGATCTTCACGTGAACGAACCGGCAGATAACGTCCGTACCGAGTATGAAGAGCGCTTTAGCGCCATGGGACAACCGATTTATCGGATGGAGGCCGCGTTCCGTCCGAAAATTTGACACGCTTTTTTCTTATTTTAATAGCATTTTCTTCACACTTTTTTCTTTCTTCTTGGTACAATAAGAATGACGCTAAACTGGAATTAGAGAAGGGGGAACATGGGGATGTTGAAAAAAGCATGGGCAAGCCTGCTTGCACTAATCTTCATTCTAACAATCGCACCACTTAATACCTCGGCAAACGAGGCGTTCTTGGACGCCCTTGAAGAGGATTTGAAAGCCACGCACTACGACTACAAAGAAGGAACGGCTGAAATTGTAAAACAAGAGACGCTCCGTCACTCGAATGGCAATGAAGTCATCGGGG
Source organism: Exiguobacterium sp. TNDT2 (assembly GCF_003331145.1). Classification (GTDB taxonomy): domain Bacteria; phylum Bacillota; class Bacilli; order Exiguobacteriales; family Exiguobacteriaceae; genus Exiguobacterium. The sequence continues at coordinate 14,460 of NZ_QLVE01000030.1, forward strand.
CGGTCGTCGAATTGGATACGGTCCGTGATGGCATCTTCATCACACGTAAAACCGAGTTCCATTATTACGATGCGACAGACAACAAAATCCTCGCAACGGCTGATCTCGCAGAAGTCGAAGGCGCGACTGAATTCGCGGATGCGAACATCGACATGCTCGGTCAAAAGGTCGTTTATTGGTTACCTGTGTTGATCTTGCTATTGTTGATCGCTGTTCCGGTCGTAATTTTGTTCGTCGTCGTTCCACGTTTTTATTCGACGACCGAGTACATGAACCCGATTTACGAGAAAAACGATAACCCACGTTAAAAAAGAGCCGCGCTGAACTGCCCCATAAAAGTTGGACATAAAAATCCAGCTTTTATGGGGTGTTTTTTATGACCAAATTTACAAAGGCGTTGAAAATACAGATTGTCGAACGCTACATCGAGTACTACAATCATCCTCGCATCAAGAAACGACTAAAAAACCTGAGCCCGGTGGAATACCGGACCTAGGTTCTCGAAGTTGCATGACAAATTATTTATTTTCTACTTTTTTGGTTCAGTTCAGCAAGGCTCTTTTTTCATGCCATTTTCAATTGTTCGACGATTTGAGCGACATCCATGCCGTTACCCGATGAGACGGAAGCAACGAAGGCGCTCTCGACAATCGGACCGTCATAGAACTGAATCGTTTTATCGCCTTCATACATATCGACGGCGAGTTCGGCGTTCATTGTGGCCGAACCGATATCGGATAAGATGAGCGCTTCTTTGTCGACGGCCTCGATCGCCTCGAGAATACGGGTCACATCTGTCCCGATGCTGCCGTCCTCGAGCCCGCTCGCTAAATGGATCGGAACAACTGGGGCCATCTCTTTCATCAAGTCTTGAATCCCTTCGGCGATTTTGGCGCTATGGGATACGATGATGAGCTCTACGATGTCACTCAACCTCCTTCATGATTGCCTTTAACACGATAGAACTCGAGAGTGCGCCAGGGTCGACCGTACCACGTGAGTTTTCACCGAAGTAAGATGCCCGCCCTTTCGTGGCAATCATATCTTCGGTCTCACCGACAAGGCGGTCGAGTTTGGCATCGAAATCGTCAGCCTCGTTTAAATCGGATAAGAACGGTTCCCATACATCGACCATTGTCTTTTGACCGACCTCCGATTTTCCACGGGCTTTAATCGCTGCCGAACCTTCGACGAGCGCTTCTTTAACGAGCGTGAAATCGGCTTCGGTCGCGTCACCAAACTTAGGCGCAGCCTTGACGAATGCCGACCCGTATAACGGACCGGCCGCACCGCCGACTTTAGACATGAGCGTCATCCCGACTTTCTTGCTCAAGTCACCAAGGCTGGCATAGTCGTCATCGAGCACAGTTAGGACCGCTTCGAACCCACGCGACATATTGATGCCGTGGTCCCCGTCGCCGATGGCGCGGTCGAGGTCGGTCAGAGTATCCTTGTTCGCCTCAATCTCTGATTGGGCGTTTCGTAATGCTTGCTTGAACCCTTCAATCGTCAACATTGCATGAACACCTCATTCATTGAATTAGAGTTTGAAACCGAGTGCCGCCGACGGTGCATCGAGATAGCCCGTCATTTCTTCATCGAGCGGCAAGAGTGTAATCGAGAACCCGTGCATCTCGAGGGAGGTCATATAGTTGCCGACGTATTTCCGTTTCAACGTGTAGCCGGCATCTTCCAATTTTTTCGCGACGAAGTGATACGTCACATACAATTCGGACAATGGTGTGCCGCCCATGCCGTTGACCATGACGGCCACGTCCCCAGAGTTCACTTCTTTTTTCAAGTGGTCGAGCAGGTCATCCACGATGGCATCGACGTTCGTCGTCGGCTTCCGTTCGACGCCGCGCTCCCCGTGAATCCCGATGCCGATTTCCATCTCTTCTTCATTCAAATCAAAACCTGGCTTGCCGCTCACCGGCATATAACAAGGTTCGACGGCCATTCCCATCGAACGGACGTTAGCGGCAACTTTCTCTGCGAGCGCTTTTACTTCAGCGAGTGACTTCCCGCTCGCTGCGGCCGCACCGGCGATTTTATGCACGAACACGGTCCCGGCGACACCGCGGCGGTCTTCCTTGTTCGAGATGGCGACATCATCCGCGACGACGACATGATCGACTTTGATCCCTTCGGCGTCCGCAAGTTCGGCGGCAAGCTCGAAGTTCATGACGTCACCCGCATAGTTTTTGACAATGAGTAATACCCCGTTTCCTCCGTCGGCGGCCTTGATGCCTTCGAGCACCATGTCCGGGGTCGGGGACGTGAACACTTCACCGCAGACAGCGGCATCGAGCATCCCATCGCCTACAAAACCGGCGTGGGCTGGTTCGTGACCGCTGCCGCCACCAGAGACGAGTCCGACTTTTCCAGATTTGGCCCCGTCAGCACGACAGATGACGTTGAATCCTTCCACACGGCCGTACAGTTCAGGATGGGCATGGACCATGCCTTCGACCATTTGTGACACGAGCTCGTTTGCTTCACCGATCAGTTTTTTCACGTGGGATCACTCCTTTTTGAGTTTAAAAAGTACCATATTCAATTTTCCACTCTTTGGCCCAGGCTAAACAAAAAAGTCGGCGAATGTCATCGCCGACCTCACATCATGCATATTCAAGTAAAGCGCCAGTCTCTGAATCGACTGTAAATTGGTACGTCTTCTCTTCCTCGTTCTCGAGAACCGAGATGCCACCTTTGAAGACGTCATACTCACGTCCGTCATACGTGTAAACCTCAGGTGATGCCGAAATCCACGCGCCTTGAACGTGACCTTTGGCTGAAAATGCCCGTTTCGTGTACTCGAGCGCGTCCTCGGCCGATAAGCTTCGTTCGTCTAACACTTTTTTCGTCATAAGTGCGGCCGCGATGGCAACCCCGATTCCAACTAACCAATACCTTTTCTTCATATGACTACCTCCCTTGAACTATGGCTATCATGTACATCGTACCAAAACCTGTACCCCATTGGAACGAAAACCATTCGCATCTGTCGAAAAGTTCTGTATATAATAAAAAAAGAACGGTTGAAGGGATGGATGAAAATGGAACAAAAAACGAGAGACTTATTCAAGACGTTGACAGAACTTCCAGGGGCACCTGGATTTGAAACACAGGTTCGTCAGTTTGTTCGTGACCGAATCACACCGCATGTCGATGAAGTCATGACGGACGGCATCGGCTCGATCTTTGGGAAACGGATTGGGGATGAGGCGGGACCTCGTATCATGGTCGCTGGGCATATGGATGAAGTCGCATTCATGGTCACCCGAATCACGGAAAACGGGATGCTTTACATACAGCCGCTCGGTGGATGGTGGAGCCAAGTGCTCATGGCACAGCGGTTTGATATCGTCACGAATGAGGGATTGATTCCAGGCGTCGTCGCATCGACACCTCCCCACTTGCTCGGACCGGACGCGATGAACAAACCGATGGATATGAAACAGATGTTTATCGATATCGGCGCCGATACGAAAGAGGAGGCCGAATCATGGGGCGTGCGTCCGGGTCTACCGGCTGTCCCGACGAGTGAGTTCACACCGCTCAAACATCCGAAAAAAATTATGGCCAAAGCATGGGACAACCGCTACGGCGTCGGTCTCGCGGTCGAGTTGCTCGAAGAGACGACGAAAGCCGATCATCCGAACATCTTGTTCTCGGGGGCGACCGTCCAAGAAGAAGTCGGTCTCCGAGGAGCGCAAACGGCAGCCGAAATGATTCGTCCAGATGTCGCGCTCGTCCTCGACGCATCACCGGCCAACGATGCATCAGGCAATAAGACGGAGTTCGGTCAACTTGGGGAAGGGGCACTCATCCGCATCCTCGATCGGGTCATGGTCATGTCTCCCGAGATGCGTGACTTCTTACTCGATACGGCGTCTGATGAAAACATTAAGACCCAGTACTTCGTCTCCCCAGGTGGAACGGATGCGGGTCGCATCCATATGAGCGGAGAAGGGGTGCCGACGGCCGTCATCGGTGTTGCGGCGCGCTATATTCACACGCATGCCTCGATTTTGCATACGGACGACTACGACGCGGCGAAAGCTCTCCTGAAGGCACTTGTCAAACGACTCGATCGTTCGACGATGGAGACGCTCCGGGCTTCACGCTAATTGAATGAAGAACGTCACTCGTGGAGTGGCGTTTTTTCATATTGAATTTTCCCGAGAAACGCTTATACTGATAAAAGTGTGAAGACAGAAACTTTACGACTGACAAGACAGGAAAGAGGGATTTCCATGTTCAAGAAAAAAGGAATCACGCTCAGCCCGTCGCTTTATTTCGTGACGGCGCTCAGTTATATGGCACTCGGGTTATTCAGCACCCTTATCATCGGCTTGATTATGAAGACGGCCGGAGGGCAGTTGCTCGATACGAGTCTGTCCGGTTTCGGGTCGACGCTCATCGCGATTGGTGACGTGGCCATCAGTTTGACCGGTCCGGCCATCGGCATTGCGATCGCCTATGCGCTCCAGGCACCACCACTCATCTTGTTCTCGGCGCTCGTCGTCGGGGCGTTCGGTTACGAGTTCGGACCAGCCGGCAGTTATGTGGCGACATTGCTCGCCGTCGAGGCAGCCAAGCTCGTCTCGAAATCGACGAAGCTCGACATTTTGGTCACGCCGTTCACGACGATCGGCGTCGGTTATTTGAGTGCGACCTACATCGGCAAATACGTCGGCTTGTTCATGACGCAACTCGGGACGTGGATTGAGTGGGGCACGGAACAACAACCATTATTCATGGGTGTCGTCGTTGCGACATTGATGGGACTCGCGCTCACGGCACCGATCTCGAGTGCGGCCATCGCACTCATGCTTGGATTGAGCGGGATCGCGGCCGGTGCGGCAACGGTCGGATGCGCCGCCCAGATGGTCGGCTTCGCCATCACGAGCTATCGGGACAATGGCATCGGCGGTGCGATCGCCCAAGGGATCGGTACTTCGATGCTTCAAGTCGGCAATATCGTGAAGAATCCTTGGATCTTGTTGCCGCCGACGCTAGCGGGGGCGGTGCTCGCCCCGATCGCGATTTTGTTGTTTGAGCTCGAGAGCGTCGCAGCAGGTGCCGGGATGGGGACGAGCGGTCTCGTCGGTCCAATCGTCATGCTCGAAACGATGGGCTTCAGTTGGCACATGGTCATCGTCGTCCTTGGCTTTTTAATTATCGGTCCGGCGATACTCAGCTATGCGGTCTATCAAGTGTTGCTCCGAATGAACCGGATTCGACCGAACGACATGAAAATCGAATATTGAGCGACACAAAAGAGAGCGTCCCGGCAAATTCAGCGGGACGCTCTCGTCGGTTCACCAACCAAAAAGATTGCGGACGGTCTCGACGGTTTCGCGCGGGACTCGGAAGCTCGCCAAGAATAAGACGAGCAAGACGACATAGACGGGGAGTAAAAATCGTTTTCGAATGATCGGTAAGGCGCGGACGAGCCGCTTGCCGACACGTTCGAGTATGTAAATCACAGCAAACCCGACGACGAGCCATACTAAAATCTCGCCTCGTGTCTTGTCCGTATCGATGAACAAGTAGCCGTAGCGTAGAATCGCCAGCATGCCGATGACGCCGACGAGTTGCTCGAGCGGATGTTTCATTTCTGGATTCAACTGTTCACGTGTCCATTTAGTCATGACTTCACCTTTTTCACGTAGTCTTCGCTCCCGATAATCATAAAACATGAGAGCGGAATATGACAATGGACTTATGCTATCATGAATGAGGAAAAAAGAACAGGAGTGGTGAACATGAAACAATTGACAACAATGAACGAATATACAGAAGCGAAACAAGGGAAGAGCATCTTGATGTTTTCAGCAACATGGTGCGGTGACTGCCGTTTCCTCGATCCGTTCATGCCAGAAATCGAAGCAAAGTTTGAGGATTGGACGTTCTATTATGTAGACCGTGACGACTGGATGGAACTCGCGCAAGAGCTCGATATTTTTGGGATTCCAAGTTTCGTCGTTTTTAACGGTGGACAAGAAGTCGATCGCTACGTCGGACGCGAACGGAAGACACCTGAGCAAGTCGAGGCCTTCCTTCATGGGTTAGGGTGACCTAGATGGAACGGAATGAGTTACGACGCCATCTCGAAAGCCGATTCACGGACGGGTACCGGACCTCATACGACCGTGAGAATGAAGTGTTGCGTATCGAACGGTCAGCGGACCGGTTCGGCGTCAACATCCGTCTCGCTCCGCTCGTTGCCAAGACGAAAGTACGAGGAGAAGTCGCCATTGACGAGGTCGTGGACTACATCAAGACGGCGCTCTCGGCGGATGATGCGGTCACGCTTACGGGCAATGAAGCGAACATCTATCCTGTCATCCGCTCGGCCTCGTTCTCGACAAAGACGAAGCGCGGGGAAGCACTCGCCACAACCCCGCATACAGCCGAGACAGCAATCTTTTACGCGCTCGATTCGGGCAACGGCTATCGGTTGATCGAAGAGCGGCATTTGGACGGGATGCCCTTGACTCGTCTCGACGAGTTAGCGCGGGAGAACGTCAAAAAATTGCCGACTGATTTAAAAGAAGACACCGTAGCCGGGAATACGTTCTATTTCCTGGCCACCCGGGACGGCTATGAAGCGTCACGTGTCTTAAATGATGAGTTTTTGCGGGTCATGGAACGTCGCATCGAAGGCGATATGCTCGTCGGGGTGCCACATCAGGACGTAATGATTATCGCGGACGTTCGTAACGACGAAGGTTACGATGCGATGCAACAGCTCATGTTCGATTTTTTCACGAATGGACGGATTCCGGTAACGGCTCTTTCTTTCCATTATGAGGACGGCGGTCTCGAACCCATTTTTATTGTCGGAAAAAAGAACCCACCATCGGACGCATAATCTGCTAAACTAGTTGTGTCTAGTCTGAAAGAAAGGGCGTCATTAGTATGCAAATCAATGCTTTTTATAATCGTGAAGGAATCGGCGATGTCCTCATGGTCTTGTTAAGAGAAGGCGATCGCCACCACCAAGTCGTTGAACGGAAAGACGATGTCGCCATCGTTAAATCGGCGACGGGAAAAGTCAATGGCTATAACATTTTCAATGCCAGTAATTATTTTGATGTCAGCGACTGGCACGGACCGGTCGAATTGACGGCCGAGTTGATTGAGACGCTCGGTGTCATCTTACGTAAACAAAACATCGAAGCCGAGCTGTCGGGCGTGGACTTCACCCCGAAATTTGTCGTCGGCTACGTCAAGGAAGCCGAAAAGCACCCGGATGCGGACAAGTTATCGATTTGCCAAGTTGAAACTGATCAAGGTGATGTCCAAATCGTCTGCGGTGCACCGAACGTCGCGGCCGGCCAAAAAGTCGTGGTCGCGAAACCGGGGGCGGTCATGCCGTCTGGATTGATCATTCGTCCATCGAAATTACGGGGCGAAAGCTCACACGGAATGATTTGTTCAGCTCGAGAATTGAATTTACCTGACGCACCGCAAGAAAAAGGGATTCTCGTATTGGATGACGAATATGAAGTAGGGAAAGCATTTGAAATCGGTCGCTAAATTCGACCGATTTTTTGCTAAATAGGATTGAGTGAAAAAGCGAGGAATCAAGTATGGATGCATATGAACGTTCATTGAAACAGCAAGCAGACCGAATTCGACGCGAACTTTCTCAGGAAGGGAGGAAAGGTGCACCTGTACCGAAGCCCGAACCGAAGGATGAGTTCATTCCGTCAGATGTGCCATCCCCGATTTACGGCTATGCCCGACCTAAACCGAAAATCAATCTTCCGGTCGACCATTCCCCTGAAACGAGGGACGACTCGTCGATCCGGCAAGCGCAACGGGTCTCACAATCGGCCCAATCAGCTACTGTTGATGCTCTAACACCAACTCCGATTCAACCCGAGTCTGAGGAAGGAGTCGTCGCAGAGCAGACTGCGGTCAAGGAGACTGCGGTCAAGGATGAAGCGGTAAATACATCCGTCGAAACGAGCGTGAATCAGGTCGACTTAAACGCGATAGACGATCAAAAAATGGTCGCCGAGGAAATGGAAATACCAAGTGAGAAGACGGTTATTTCCACGGAAACGATTGAGGAAATTCCGGGTTCCCGTGAAGATGAAATGGCTGAGTCAGAGACGAAACCAATTCTCGGCGAAGTGTCTATTTTAGAAAACGGATTCGCTTCCGTGTTCATGGGTTCGACCGACTTGAAATCTTCGAAAATTACCGTCCGGGAAGAAAAACAAGATGTGAACGAAGTGGACATGCCCATTCACACATTGATTGAGGAGACGGCACCAATCGTCGAAGATGTTGCAAAAACATTACAGACTGATGTGCCACATGAAGTCCTCGATGAAGAAGAGCTGACACCTGGTATGAGCGTCTCGTATAAAGCGGAAGGCCCACCGCTCAACGTCATGATGACTCCGCAAGACCGGATGGCGATGTATAAGAGTCGTCGTTTGGCGAAAAAAAACAACAATCTGTAATAGCATGACTTCTGGAGTTTTGCTATAATGACAAAGGTTTGTCGCTTTTTTTCAAACCGCAATGAATTAGGGGGGCTTTTTACAGATGAACCGTTATCACTTCGTCGGAATTAAAGGAACGGGCATGAGTCCTTTAGCTCAAATTTTAAATGACATGAACAATGAAGTCCGAGGTTCGGACGTTGACAAAGCATTTTTTACTGAAGAAGCATTGAACCGAAAAGGAATAGAAATCCTTCCGTTCGATCCTGAAAATATTACCGAAGGGCAAATCGTCGTACAAGGTAATGCCTTTGCTGACGATCACCCTGAAATCGTTCGAGCGCGTGAACTCGGATTGACGATATACAAATACTATGAGTTTCTCGGCGAGTTGGCCAATCATTACACGAGTGTCGCGATTACAGGATCACATGGGAAAACCTCGACGACAGGCCTCTTGGCCCACGTCATGCGGGGGATCGAGCCGACGTCGTTCTTGATTGGTGATGGTACAGGAGAAGGGGTCGAAGATTCGAAAAACTTCGTCTTTGAAGCATGTGAGTATAAACGTCACTTCTTATACTATCATCCAGATTATGCCATCATGACGAACATCGACTTCGATCATTCGGATTATTTTTCTGGTCTCGCTGACGTGATCGATGCCTTCCAAGAGATGGCGAAGCAGGTGAAGAAAGGCATTATCGCTTGTGGCGATGATGAGAATTTGCAACACATTCAAGCGAACGTACCAATCGTCTATTACGGTTTCGGTGCCCATAACGATTTTCGTGCCGAGAATGTGAATTCGACAGACAATGGAACGACATTCGATGTTTATTTACGTGATGACTTTTACGGGACGTTCCGGATTCCGGGATACGGTAATCATAGCGTCTTGAACGCCCTGGCTGTCATTGCCACATGTGACTATGAGAACCTGCCAAAAGAGTTGGTCAAAAATCGTCTCGAAACGTTTAACGGTGTGAAGCGTCGCTTCAGTGAATCGATGCTAGGTAACCAAGTGTTAGTGGATGACTATGCCCACCATCCACGGGAAATCAGTGCGACAGTCGAAGCGGCCCGTAAAAAATATGGCGGGCGTGAAATTGTAGCCATTTTCCAACCACATACCTATACACGTCTTAAATCATTCATTGATGATTTCGCTGCCGCATTGGCAGAAGCGGATGTCGTGTACTTGTGCGATATTTTTGGTTCGGCTCGCGAGCTAGAAGGTACGGTCACGATTGAAGACTTGCAATCGCGTATCGAAGGCGCGAACGTCCTCAATCGAGGCGGAGTCAGTGTCTTGAGCCAACACAAAGACGCGGTTCTCCTGTTCATGGGGGCCGGAGACATCCAAACGTATCAACGTGAATATGAGAATCAGGCTCAACTCGAAATGTAATGTGAGAGCGAATGGCTTTAGCCGTTCGCTTTTTTTGTGTTTAACATCGAGTTAGGACGGTAATAGTATTAGCGACTGAATTTGGAAAAGGAGATGTTAAAGATGGCAAGCCAAGGCGCATTGAACACATTGAACAAAGAGGTGGCCAATTATGGTCTCTTATTCGTCAAGCTGCATAACTATCACTGGTACATTAGCGGCCCCCATTTCTTCACGTATCATGAGAAATTAGAGGAACTATATAATCTCGTCGCTGAACTGTACGATGACGTGGCGGAGCGATTATTGATGAACGACGGTGAACCGTATGCGACGATGAAAGAATATCTTGAACATTCGACCTTGCAAGAGGGGGATCGTCATGCAGATACAGACCAAATGATCAAGGATGTCATCAGTGACTTTAAACAAATCCGCCAAGAGATGCAAGATGCGATGGAAAACTTTGAAGACGGGGACGAAGCGATTGAAGACACATTCGTATCTCACATTGAACGCCTTGAGAAAGAGATATGGATGATGTCGGCAGCGCTCGGCAAAAAGACCAAACTGTAACGAAAAACAAGCGTGCCGCAATCGACACGCTTGTTTTTATTACTTCAAGTTTTCTGGATTGAGTGGCAAGAGCGAGTCGACGACAAAACGTCCGTCTTTGCGAATCAAGACGTCATCGAACCAAATCTCGCCGCCCCCGTAATCAGGACGTTGGATATTGACGAGATCCCAGTGGATTGAAGAATCGTTCCCGTTATAGGCGTCGTCATATGCCTGACCCGGTGTGAAATGGAAGCTGCCGTCGATTTTCTCGTCGAACAAGATATCTTTCATCGGGTGTTGGATGTACGGATTGACGCCGATGGCGAATTCACCGACATACCGTGCGCCCTCATCCGTGTTGAACACATCATTGATTCGATTTGTGTCGTTTGCCGTCGCCTCAACGATTTTACCGTCTTTGAACGTCAGCGACACGTTCTCGAATGTGAAGCCATGATATGGAGACGGTGTGTTATACGTGATGACACCGTTGATTGAGTCTTTGACCGGTGCGGTGAACACCTCACCGTCCGGGATGTTCATTTGACCGGAGCATTTGATGGCCGGGATGTCTTTGATCGAGAAAGTAAGGTCTGTTCCCGGTCCTTTGATTGTGACACGGTCGGTCTCGTTCATGAGTGTGACGAGCGCGTCCATGGCCTGGTCCATCTTCCCATAGTCGAGCGTGCAGACGTTGAAATAGAAGTCCTCGAACGCCTCGGTCGAGGTGCCGGCAAGTTGGGCCATTGATGGTGACGGATAACGGAGCACGACCCATTTCGTTCCTTTTACCCGATCCTCGGTATGCATTTTACCGATGGTGGCACCGACGAGTTTTTGTTGCTCTGCTGGCACATCTGACAGTTCATTAATATTGTCACCCGCCCGTAAGCCGATATAAGCGTCCATCGCCTGCATTTGTTTGCGTTCGATATCTGCCATGAGCTCGAGCTGGTCTTGACTCGCTCTCGCGTAAAGTTTGCGCAGGATGCGGCTCTCTTTTAATAAGACGAACGGGTGTCCCCCGGCTTCGTACGCCTTTTCAACCAGTGCTTCAACAAGCGATGCTTCAACGCCGAAATTCTCGATTAATACACGCTCTCCAGGCTTTAATTCAACTGAATAGTTAATCAGCCCATCAGCGAGTTGAGTGATTCTAGGATCTCTCATTCGTCCACCCCTTAAACTTTTTTTAATTTATTTCTATTTTAGTGTAATCGAAAACATAAAAACGGGTAAAGGAATAATCAGACCGGATGGCGAAAACGATTGAGACAAATCTTTTCAGTCATAATGGTGCTATAATGAAAACACCACATTTTCGAACAGGAGGAATGAATGCATGGAGATTACATTAGGAGGCATTGCGGGTCTTATCGCAGCACTCGCGTTTGTCGTACTCGTATTTTTCTTGGCACGTGTCTTATCAAACGTCAATCGGACACTTGAGAGCGTCGCCAAGACGACTGAAAACTTAGAACGTCAGTTAGACGGAATCACAATGGAAGTGACGGCGCTCTTACATAAGACGAACCGTCTCGTGGATAACGTCGAGGAGAAAACAGAATTGCTCGCCCCTGTGGCTCACGCGCTTGATGAGTTAGGCACCTCACTCAACGAAGTAACAGAATCGGTACGGACGGTCTCATCTTCTGTTCACGTGGCAGCAGATGAGAATAAGGAACAAATTGCGCAGGCGGTAAGATGGGGCTCTGTCGCTGTAGAATTATTTAAGAAAAATAAGTCAGACACATCTTCAAATGAGCGACCGTCTCGTCGCCGTGGTCGTCGAGATCGTAAACAAGAACAAGAGCCGACAACGGTCTCCCCTGGTTTAATTGCAACGGATGACACGATTAAGTCTTAACCCATTACAAGGAGGAAACAACCATGACTTACGACAAGAACAAAACATATAACAACGAACAACAACCGAGCGGTGGATTTTTAGCGGGCGTGGTCCTCGGAGGTGTGATCGGTGCTGCTGTTGCACTCCTCACTTCACCAAAAAGTGGACGCGAGGTGCGTACGTTTTTAGATGAGAAGACGTCGACATCGCGCGAACGATTGACGGTTAAGTCGAAAGAAGTGCGTGAAAAAGCAGAACCGCTCGTCGGAGAATGGATTAAAGTGGCAAGTGATAAAGCAGCGCCGGTCTTAAACCTCGTGAAAGACAAGGCTCGAGAAGCAGCTGAATTGAAACAACAAGTCGATGAAGACGAGCTATCAATTGAAGAAGCGATGGAAAAAGCTGACCAACTCGTCGCCGAGGCAGAAGCTGAAGTGAAAGAGCAACTCGACCGCGCTTCTGAAGATCAATCATCTGAGTCAAGCGAGTCATCCAAGGAAAACGATTCGTCTAAGAAAAACGATTCGTCTAAGAAAAATGATTCGTCTAAGAAAAATGATTCGTCTAAAGAAAAGGAAACTGCCTCTTCCAAGTCTGATGACTCGAAGAAACAGACGGGGCAAACTGACAATCAATCGAATACGAATAAATCAGATTCGACGAAGTCAGCTTCAAATAAACAAGATGCAAAGAGCAGTCGTGATCAATCAAAAGATTATGAATCGGATTTCGAGGCCCCGGTTAAAGATTTGCTCGACGATGAGTCGAAACAAGAATTGAACAACTTGAAAAACGAGCTTAAAAACGGCAACAAGTAATGCGTAAAGCGTCCGGGCCATCCGGGCGCTTTTTTTGTTGATTTTGTGTCGTCAGCCCATTTCCCTATGACAAAGCGATTAAAGTTCGTTATAATTAGGAATCTGGAAAGAACGGCTTAGAAATGAGAGGGTAATTATGAGTCCACAAGATCAGTTGAATCGATTACGTCGCGAGATGGATGAGTTGAATCGTGAGATGCTCGACTTGCTCAGCCGCCGAGGCACGCTCGCTGTTGAGATTGGAAAAGTAAAACGTCTGCAAGGTGTGGAGCGATACGATCTGGTACGTGAACGTGAGATGCTCGACTTCGTCGCTGCAGAAAATCCGGGTCCGTTTGAGACGGCTCGTCTGCAACATCTGTTCAAAGAGATGTTTAAAGCTTCCGCCGAGCTGCAAGGCGATGACCGTGACAAGACGTTGCTCGTCTCGCGGAAACGTCAAGCCGAAGATACGTTTGTCATGCTCGACGACGTTATAATCGGTAATGGACGTCCACAATTGATTGCTGGTCCATGTGCAGTCGAATCATTGGAGCAAGTGAACGCTGTCGCCGAAAAATTGGCGCAATCCGGTGTAAAAATCTTACGCGGCGGGGCGTATAAGCCACGCACGTCACCATATGACTTCCAAGGTCTCGGCTTCGAGGGATTAAAACTGTTGAAGCAAGCGGCAGATCGTCATGATTTACGGGTCATCTCTGAAATTATGACGCCTGGGGCAGTCGAATCGGCACTACCCTATGTGGATATCATTCAAGTCGGCGCACGCAATATGCAAAACTTCGACTTATTAAAAGAAGTCGGGAAGACGGATAAGCCGGTGCTCTTAAAGCGTGGCTTGTCGGCAACGATTGAAGAATTCATCTATGCGGCTGAGTACATCATGGCGAGCGGCAACAGCCAAGTCATCTTGTGCGAACGCGGAATTCGGACGTATGAGCGGGCGACACGCAATACGCTCGATATCACGGCGGTCCCGATTTTGAAACAAGAGACGCATTTGCCGGTCATGGTGGACGTCACACACTCGACAGGACGACGCGACTTGTTACTCCCGGCGGCCAAAGCGGCACTTGCGGTCGGAGCGGATGGGGTCATGGTGGAAGTACACCCGAACCCGGCAATCGCCTTATCGGATGCCCAACAACAACTCGATTTCGACCAATTCGATCAATTCGTGGACGGGCTAACGGCCCAGTTCCCTCAACTTGATTTGGTGAAAAAGTAAGCTTTCCAATTGGAAACGTTTTATATAGCGTGAAGACAGGGTAAAATGATGACAGATACCTGTCTTCCTTTTTTGACACGTTTTTTGAAAATCGTTTGAAAATCATTGCTTGTAGGAGGAGTTTTAATGAATAGTAACAATGTAACGATCTATGATGTCGCACGAGAAGCCGGGGTGTCGATGGCAACCGTATCACGCGTCGTCAACGGGAACCCGAACGTCAAGCCGACGACCCGAAAGAAAGTCCAGGACGCGATTGATCGCCTTGGCTATCGTCCGAACGCGGTCGCCCGCGGACTTGCGAGCAAGAAGACGACGACGGTCGGCGTCATCGTTCCTGATATCTCGAACATCTTCTTTGCAGACCTCGCGCGAGGGATTGAAGACGTCGCGACGATGTACAAGTACAACATCATCCTTGGGAACTCAGACTCGAACCGTGACAAAGAGATTCATTTACTGAACACGTTGCTCGGCAAACAAGTCGACGGCATCATTTTCATGGGTGGACGTCTGCATGAAGATCTCGTCAACGAGTTTAAAAAGTCACCGGTCCCGATTGTCCTGGCGGCGACGCTCAACCAAGGGTATGACCTTCCGGCGGTCAACATCGATTATGAGCAGGCAGCATACGATGCGACCGAAATGTTGATCGGACATGGTCACAAACAAGTCGGTTTCATCACAGGACCACTCGAGCAACAAATCAATGGCGAGAAGAAATTCTCTGGTTACCGCCGTGCCCTTGAAGACGCCGGCCTCCCATTCCGTGAGAACGATGTCATTCTCGGGAACTACACGTACGCATCAGGCCTCGAAGCGATGCAGAAGATGCTCGAACGCGATGATTGCCCGAAAGCGATTTTCGCCGGTACGGACGAAATGGCACTCGGTGTCATCCATGCGATTCAAGACGCCGGGTATTCGGTCCCGAACGATTTTGAAGTCGTCGGTCACGATAACACACGCCTCGCAACGATGATTCGTCCGAAGTTGACGACGGTCGTTCAGCCGATGTATGACATCGGGGCCGTCGCCATGCGTCTTTTGACGAAAATTTTGAACGCCGAAGAAATCGAAGAGAAGAATGTCGTCTTGCCGCACCGCATCGAACGTCGTGACTCTTTGCGTAACGATTGAACGAAAAACCTCGCCCGCTGGAACGTTTCCGGCGGACGAGGTTTTTTTAGATTTTACACATAAAGCGATTTGCGGTCGTTCGAGATGAACGGCCAAAAGGCGCGTTTCGACACTTCCCAGTTCTTTTCCTCGATTTGTTGCCGGCGTGGAATGTGCTGAAATGTGTACGTCTGGTCATCCCATCGTCTTGGCAAGTGCTGGTCCGCCTTTTCCTGCCACTTGTCAATCCATTCGCTTGGAATGTCACCACTGTATGGCGCCTCGCGTGTCAGACCGGCCCACACTTGTGACCAGGCACGCGGTACCGTCCGATACCAGTCATATCCGCCGCCGCCGAGAGCGACGAGGCGACCTTCCGTAAATTCATCTGCGAGCCGTGAGGCGATCTGTGGAATCTGTTCGAACGTCCGAATTGTCGAAGCGAGGTGTGTCAACGGGTCGAACGCATGGGCGTCGGCCCCGTTCTGAGTCAGAATGATATCGGGTTTGAACCACTCGCATGCTTCTCGAAATACCGTCTCGTAACAATGCAGGAAAGAATCATCCTGGGTGAACGCATCGACCGGAACGTTCCAGCTATAGCCGTAACCGTTTCCGTTGCCACGCTCCGTCACTGCTCCTGTCCCAGGGAACAAGTAACGACCGGTCTCGTGGATGGACAAGGTCATCACATCCGCATCGTCATAAAACAGCCACTGGACACCATCACCGTGATGGGCGTCAGTATCGACATACAACACACGTGACCCGTACGTTTGACGGACGTGGGCGATGGCGACCGCCGCATCGTTATACACACAAAAGCCGGATGCTTTTCGTCTCATTCCGTGATGCAGGCCGCCTCCGACGTGAAAGGCACGCTCGACTTTCCCGCTCGCGACTAAGTCAAGGGCATGCATCGTCCCGCCGACGAGTCGGGCCGCCCCTTCATGAATCGTTGGAAAAATTGGTGTGTCTTCCGTCCCGAGGCCGAACTTGTTCGCTTTCAACGTCGATAGCTCACCTGCCGCCGCCGCTTGGACAGCCGCGATGTAATCGAGGTCGTGCACGAGCGCGAGCGACTCGACCGAGGCGAGGGGAGGGGCGATACACTCGGAAGGTTGGAGCTTACCTGAGGCGATCAGGAGGGACGTTGTCAGTTCCAAGCGAATCGGATTGAACGGGTGATCTTCATGGAAGCGATACGAGTTCTCGTTCTCCCCGAATATGTAGGCCGGTCTCATTGGGACATCTCCGGACCGAGCACGTCGAAGCCTTCCCGTTTCAACCGTTCGATGATGCGGAGCGGATTCATCGTCTGGACGCGGAACGAGATGATCCGTTTATATGGGTCAGTCGTCGGGTGGACGAATACGTTGATGATATTCACGTTCGTCTTGGCGAGGAGCCGCGTCACTTTCTCAAGCGTGCCGGTCGTGTTTTCAACTAAGATTTCAATTTGCGAACTCGGTTCGAGTGCACCGGTCAATTGGACGAAGTAACGCAACAAATCCGTCTCGGTCAACACACCGACGAGCTTTCCTTGCTCGATGATGGGGAGACACGTCAAACGATATTCATAAAATAGAGCAGCCGCGTCCTCGAAAAAATCGTACGGATGCGCCGTTGTCACGTCTTGACGCATGATGCTCGAGACAGGGTTTTTAAAGTCGGCGCTCTCGCTTTCAGGGTGGAACACGCTCGTCGCACCACTCATCTCGAACTGGCCGACGATGCCGACGACTTGACGGGCCGGATTTGTGACAATGAGATGGCGCACTTTATGGTCGCGCATGAGCTTGGCCGCATGGGCGATCGTATTGGTCGGCTGAATCGTCACGACATGACGATTCATCATTTGTTCAATCAGCATCGGACATCCTCCTCAGTCATACATGAACCGGCGTCGCAACCGGAGTGAATCGAAGTGGTCGATCGTTTCTTGCCGGACGTTCTTGCCAATCCGTGCCATGAGACAGTTGGCCGGGTGCGAGGCGATCTCCGGGTCGTCGGTCGGGAAGAAGACGAGACCGCCGTGGTTCATCATCTTCTCCATGACTTTCCGATAATCCCAAATGGAGAGTCCGCTTCCTTTAAGGTCCCAGTGCCAATAATATTCCGTCGTCAAAATCAAGAAGTCATCCATATGCGGATCCATCATCGACACTTCGAGCAGCTGTTTTCCGATCCGTTGGCCGCGGAAGCGTGGACTCACTTCGATGGCGCCGAGCTCAAGAATATACGGGTCGTTTCCTTCGCTCCACCGTTCATACGGATCTGGATATAAATACGTGACATAACCGATGACGAGGTCATCGACGCGCGCCACAATAATTCGACCTTCTTTCAAGTCTGAGATTTCAACGAGGGCGTGATGTTGGTCCTCAGGTTCACGAAATGCGGTCAATCCCTCGTCGAGACGATACGTTGCCAGTACATCGCTTTCGATTGGCCCATCGATGATTACGGCTCCGAGTGAGGTTTCCCACACCTTTGAATGATATTGTTTTTCCATGGAGTCACCACCTTTTCCATCTTCTATTATAGCGCTTTCATTCTGTTTCGTTCACGCTCTTTTGGAGATTTTGGAAATTCATTGATTTGTCACAATATTAACACTATACTGAGAGTGGTTATACCATTCATTACAGGGGAGGCGAATCTTTAGCGATGGAAAAATTGAAAGCGTTATCAGGGGAACATCAATTGGCGTCGTATGAAGAGGCTTGTCAGTCGTTCGAGTGGACACAAGCAGAAGCATTGTTTTCTTGGAATTTAACGGGGAATGTCAACATGGCGTACGAGGCAATCGATCGGCACGCCGAAGGGGAACTGGCCGCAAAACTGGCATTGCTCTATTTCGATGGGGAACGAGAAGAGCGCTATACGTATGAAGATATGAAACGAGAAAGCAATCGGTCTGGAAACGTTCTGAAATCGGTTGGAGTGGAGAAAGGCGACCGCGTCTTCATCTTCATGCCACGGAGTCCAGAACTTTATTTTATTTTGCTCGGCTCACTCAAACTAGGTGCCATCGTCGGACCATTGTTCGAGGCGTTCATGGAACAAGCCGTCCACGATCGGCTTCTTGACTCTGAAGCGAAAGTCATCGTGACGACCGAGGCGCTCTTGCCACGCATCCCGGTCGATCAACTCCCGCACTTGGAGACGATTCTCATCGTCGGTGAAGGAGTGGAGGAGTCAGGGAAGATCATTGATTATCGTAAGTTGGCGAATGACGCCTCGACTGACCTCGACATCACATGGGTCGACCGTGAGGACGGCATGATTTTGCACTATACGTCAGGGTCGACTGGGAAGCCAAAAGGCGTCTTGCACGTCCATAATGCCATGGTGCAACACTTGATGACCGGCAAATGGGTGCTCGATTTAAAACCGGATGACATTTACTGGTGCACGGCCGACCCAGGCTGGGTGACAGGGACGAGCTACGGGATTTTCGCACCGTTCCTGAACGGGGCGACGAACGTGATTGTCGGGGGACGATTCAATCCGGAGTTCTGGTACTCGGTCATCGAGCGATTCGGGGTCACGGTCTGGTACAGTGCGCCGACTGCGTTCCGGATGCTCATGGGCGCTGGAGAAGAGGCGTTCGAGAAATATGATCTATCATCTCTCCGCCACATCCTCTCAGTCGGTGAACCGCTTAACCCGGAAGTCATTCGTTGGGGGAACGAGTCGTTCGGGTTACGGATTCACGATACGTGGTGGATGACGGAGACGGGCGCGATGATGATTTGTAACTACCCGACGATGGACATCAAACCGGGTTCGATGGGCAAGGCCATCCCAGGTTGTGAAGCTGCGATTTTGGACGACCGGGGTCAACCGCTCCCGCCGCATCGGATGGGTAACTTGGCGCTCAAGACGCCGTGGCCTTCGATGATGCGAAAGATTTGGAAGAACGATGCCAAGTACGAGAGCTATTTTTGGGGCGATTGGTACGTCTCAGGCGACTCGGCCTACATGGACGAAGACGGCTACTTCTGGTTCCAAGGCCGTGTCGATGACGTCATCATGACGGCAGGCGAACGGGTCGGTCCGTTCGAAGTTGAAAGTCGTCTCGTCGAGCACCCGGCTGTCGCCGAGGCAGGGGTGATTGGGAAGCCGGATCCGGTTCGTGGAGAAATCATCAAAGCGTTCATCGCACTCCGGAAAGGTTACGAGCCGTCGGATGAGTTGAAGACCGAGATTCAAAAGTTCGTCAAGGAAGGTCTCGCGGCCCATGCGGCACCGCGTGAGATCGAGTTCAAGGACAAGCTGCCGAAAACGCGAAGCGGGAAAATCATGCGTCGTGTCTTGAAGGCTTGGGAATTGAATTTGGAGACAGGTGACTTATCGACAATGGAAGATTGAGCATGACAAAGGCCGACACATCGCGTGTCGGCCTTTCATGTCGTTCAACTTATTCGTTCTCGGCGTCACTTTCCGCCTCCGCCTCAGCGTCCGCTTCTTGTTCAGCTTTTTTCTTTGCTTCCTCTGCAGCTTTTTTCTCGGCTTCGGCTTTTTGTTTCGCTTCAGCTTCAGCTTTTGCTTTCGCCTCTGCGTCGCGTTTTGCATCGGCATCTTGTTGTGCCTGATCTGCTTCTTTTTTCGCTTCTTCGGCTTTCTTCTTCGCTTCTTCTTCTTTCTGTTTCTCTTCTAATTTCCTCTTCTCAGAGAACGTTCCTGAGTCTTTGAAATCGTCCGGTTTGACACTAGATGGCTGGGTAAATCGTGCCTTGGTGTTGAACGTTTCTGGTTTATCCGCGTACACCCGGTTCGCGATCTGCGACCAGATGCGTTGCGTGCGTTGATAGTATGGTCCGTATGGGTATCGATCAGACATCTCAAGCGTTTGGTTATCGTAACCTGACCAGACGGCTAGTGTGACGTCTGGCGTCGACCCGACGATATACGAATCTCGTTGCTTTTGTGTCGTTCCGGTTTTACCCATCCAGTCGCCAGGAGCGTTCAAGAGTGAGTTGGCGTATCGCGCTGTCCCGGACGTATAGACGTCACGCAACATGTCGACGACGAGATAAGCTGTACGGTCTTCATAAATACGCGTCTTCTTCGGTTGCGCTTTGAAAATTGTCTCGCCTTGATATTCGATTCGCTCGACGACGTAAGGTTCGACGTGTTCACCATAGTTGGCGAGCATCGCGTATGTCGAGGCCAAGTTCACAGGACTGACTTCACCAACACCAAGAGCCATGGACGATGCTGTGCGGTTCGTATCTGATACGTCAATCCCCATATCAATTAGTTTCTGAGTATCCGACTTCATCTCGTTCCGTTCTTCATAAATTTTGACCGCTGGAACGTTTAACGATAGTTTGAGCGCATCACGCACAGTCACAGCCCCACGGTACTGGGCGCTTTCATTTTTAACAGGTTCTTTCCGTTCGCTGTAATCAAATTTATAGAAATATTCTTCGTCGATGACTGTTGTCTCAGGTGTAATCATACCTGCTTCAATCGCGTTCGCGTAAACGAGAATCGGTTTCGCTGTTGACCCGATTTGGCGTTTCATTTGGAAGGCGTGGTTATAATCTTCCGTTTTACCGTTAATATAACGCCCACCCACGAATCCAAGGACGCGGCCGGTCTTGTTTTCAACCATGACACCGGCTGTTTGTTCCGGATAGCTCTTCCCATCAATACTCTGATTTGGACCAAAGTTACCGGCATTTTTCGCTGGTTGTTGCATCGATTCGTGAATCTGTTTATCGAGCGTCAAATGGATTTTATATCCGCCTTGTCGAAGGGCGTTATGAGCGCGTTTTCCATAACTAGAACTAATTTCTTTCCGTTCCTTTGGTTCGAGATCGTTCAAGTTGATCGCGTCTTGTTTCAGAAGGTGTGCGGTCACGATCGCGAGCGCTTCACGTTCGGCTAAGTCAATGACGTACGGATAACGATCACGCGGCTTCGATTGCGTCTTCATGAAGTCTTGCGTGATGTCGTAGTTGTACGCGGCGTCGTAGTCTTCTTTTGTGATTTTACCGGCAACGTACATCCGATTGAGTACCGTCTTCATCCGATTGATGGCCGGGGACACGTCCTCTTTAATGACACCGCCCTGATAATACGGTGTATATAGGAACGGGTTCTTCGGGATTCCGGCGAGGAAAGCGGCTTGTGGCAACGTCAACTTCTCAGCTGAAGTGTTAAAGACACCGCGAGCAGCGGCCTCGATGCCTGAGATGTTTCGTCCCATCGAATTTCGACCGAACGAGACGACGTTCAAGTATGCATTCAAAATTTCATCTTTATCCATCGCTTTTTCAAGACGGAGGGCCAGCAAGATCTCTTTTGCTTTCCGTTCGAATGAGACTTCGTTCGTCAACATTTGGTTCTTAATGAGCTGTTGTGTCAAGGTCGAGCCGCCGGTCCGGTCTTCAGACCCGGTCGCTTCTTGCAAGATGGCGCGAAGCGTCGCTTTCGGCACAACCCCGTCATGTTCGTAAAATTCGACGTCCTCGGTCGCAAGTAACGCATCGACGACGAACGGAGAGACTTGGTCGACGGCAATCGGAACGCGCACTTCATCCGTCGTATAGTTTCCAATCCGTTCACCGCTTCCGAAATAAATGTCAGAAGTCGACGAGTACGTATTGATTTGTGACGTCATCGTCTTATAAGCGGGTGCCGGCATATCCTTGACGAGTGAAGCAAAATAACCTGCCCCAATCCCGGTGACTAAAAATCCAATGAGGACGACAGAAATGATGGTGAGGAGTAAAACGTTCCACGACACATCATAAAGCACATTGGCATAACGACGGGCTTTCAAGGATGTTGGTTGGTTCCATAAGTCTCGAATCTTTTGCAGCATGACAGCCTCCTTAATATGGTGTAAAACTATTTTTGACAGTAATATATACGATTATAGCACAAGTCTTTCCTGACCTTACCCCGAATCGACTACCGGATGCAAGTTTCCATCTTCTTAGTTGACAACTTGGAAATGGAACTTATAAAATGTAAAGCATAGTCCATAAACAATGACGCGATGAAAAAAACGGAGTAGTCGATTGACCGCTTGTCCAGAAAGCTAGTGGGTGCTGTGAACTAGTCAATGTCAAACGATGAATTACACTTTTGGAGCGTGCCAATCGGCCGGGTCGAGACCGTTATCTCTCGCTACAAGTGGCCACAGCTGTGGCAATTAGGGTGGTACCGCGGAATCTCCGTCCCTTCTCATATGAGAAGGGACGTTTTTTTATGTCAATTGAAGGAGTGGAACAGATGGAATTATTGAAGGATTTAGAATTTCGAGGTCTCGTCAACCAAATGACGGATGAAGCAGGATTGAAAGAACAATTGAACAAACCGACGACGCTCTACACCGGGTTCGACCCGACGGCGGACTCGCTCCACATCGGGCACTTGCTCCCGATTTTAACGCTCAAACGTTTCCAAGAGGCGGGGCACCATGTGATCGCACTCGTCGGTGGGGCGACCGGCATGATCGGTGACCCGTCAGGTCGTTCGGACGAGCGATCGCTCAACACACTCGACACGGTCAAAGAATTTTCAGATCGAATCAAAGATCAATTGAGCCGTTTCTTGCCGCTTGAAGGGGAGAATCCCATCTCTATCCGCAACAACTATGAGTGGACGGAAGAGTTGTCAATCATCGATTTCTTGCGTGATATCGGGAAACACTTCCCAATCAGCTACATGCTCGCCAAAGACTCGGTCGACTCACGATTAGAGAACGGGATTTCGTACACGGAATTCTCATACATGCTCCTGCAATCGTTCGACTTCCTGAAGTTGTATGAAAATGAGAACTGCCGTCTTCAAGTCGGGGGGAGCGACCAGTGGGGGAACATCACGGCCGGTCTCGAACTGATTCGTCGCTTCGGTCACTCGGAGAAGGCGTTCGGTTTGACGGTGCCGCTCGTGACGAAGTCGGACGGACAGAAATTCGGGAAGACGGCCGGCGGGGCAGTCTGGCTCGACGCCGATAAGACGACACCGTACGAGTTCTACCAGTTCTGGATCAACGTCGACGATGCCGATGTCATCAAGTTCATCAAATACTTCACGTTCTTGTCGCATGAGGACATTTTGGCGCTTGAGAGCGAAGTGGCATCTGCTCCTGAAAAACGCGTCGCCCAACGTCGTCTCGCCGAAGAGATGACGAAACTCGTGCACGGAGAAGCGGGTCTCGACCAAGCGCTCCGCATCACGACGGCCTTCTTTAGCGGTGATTTGAAGATGCTCAAGCCAGAAGACATGGACGCCGCCTTCAAAGGTATGCCTCAGTTCGAGCTCGACGGAGAACGTAATCTCGTCGACCTTCTCGTCGAAGCGAAGATTGCACCATCGAAACGTCAAGCTCGTGAAGACGTTCAAAACGGGGCGATCTATTTGAACGGAGAACGCGAACAAGCACTCGACAAGACGGTGACACGCGCCGACACGCTCGGTGAGTTCACGGTCATCCGTCGGGGCAAGAAAAAATACTTCGTCATCCGTCACGTCTGATGCATTCGTTCATTCCCGTAACTGTACGGGGATGGACGTTTTTTTATTATCCGAACCTGGGTTCGGTCTGCTACGATGGCATGTATAGACGACAAGGAGGCATGGTTATGGATATCGAAGAGTTTTTTGGCGAACAGTTCCACCAATGGCGGGAGCGATTCCGCTACTATGAGATGGCGATCACCGAACTCGAGAGCGACCTCGGCATCATCGACCTCGATTGGCAGACGCGGCTCGGCTATTCACCAATCGAACATGTGAAGACGAGGATGAAGACGCTGCCGTCCATCATCCGGAAGATGAATCAAAAAGGGCTCCCGCTCGAAGTGGAAGCGCTCTGGGACAATATTTATGACGTCGCCGGAGTCCGGATCGTTACGAGTTTTCGTGATGACATCTATGCCATCCTTGAACATTTGAAAAAACGGGACGATCTGCAAATCGATGAGATCAAGGATTATATCGAACATCCGAAACTGAGCGGCTATCGGAGCTTACATTTAATCGTCCGAACAAAAGTGTACTTGGCGGAACGCGTCATCTGGGTCCCAGCCGAGATTCAAATCCGCACGCTCGCCATGGACTTTTGGGCGGCGACGGAGCATAAGCTTCAATATAAGTATCAGCACGTCGTCCCGGAGGCATCGAAACTCGAGTTGATTGAGGCGGCGAAGATGGCGGACGCCCTTGATACACAAATGGGCCGGATTCGCGAACAAATCTTAATGAAATAAAAAATCCCCTTTCCTGCCGAGGCAGGAAAGGGGATAAAAGCATTAACGTGAGTAGTACTCAACGATGAGTTGCTCTTTGATTTGGTCGTTCAATTCATCACGCTCAGGAAGACGTACGAATGTACCTTCGAGCTTCTCAGCATCGAATGTGACGAAGTCTTTTGTAGCTGGTGCTACTTCGAGAGCTTCAGCGATCGCTTTGAAGTTTTTAGACTTCTCGCGGACTGAGATGACTTGACCTGGTTTTACACGGTAAGACGCGATGTCTACACGTGAACCGTCAACTTGGATGTGACCGTGGTTGACAAGTTGGCGCGCTCCGCGACGTGTGCGAGCGAGACCCATACGGTAAACGAGGTTGTCAAGACGTGACTCGAGCAAGAACATGAAGTTCTCACCGTGAATCCCTTGCATTTTCCCTGCATCGTTGAAGATGCGACGGAATTGCTTCTCGTTGATTCCGTACATATGACGGAGTGCTTGCTTCGCTTGAAGCTGAAGACCGTATTCTGAGATTTTACGACGACCATTGCCGTGTTGACCTGGTGCGTAAGGACGTTTTGCTAATTCTTTACCCGTTTCGCTAAGCGAGATGCCTAAGCGACGCGAGAGTTTCCAAGCTGGACCTGTGTAACGAGCCATGTTTGGACTCCTCCTTGTTGTTCATGTATTTTGCACAAAAGAACAACGGTGTCAAAGACGGGTGACGCCCCTTTCATAGGTTCAAGCACCTTCACTTGATAGCGAAGCTACAAGATGCTCCTCCGACTCGGTCGAGGCCCGAAAGGTGGATACGTCTGTCAATGACTGCTATCGTCATTTCATGCACAAAAATCAGTATACGATGAATCGATTCGCTTGTCAATCAGATAAAGCGAAGTAATGTTTGACAGAATTGCTCCAACCCTTGACGGTCGATCTCTGAAAAACGGTCGAATTCCGGACTGTCGATATCGAGCACGCCGATGGTTTTGCCGTCACGGACGAGCGGGACGACAATCTCGGAGTTCGAGGCTGCGTCACAAGCGATATGGCCCGGGAATTGGTGCACGTCTGCGACGAGTTGCGTTTCTTGCGTCGAGGCGGCTGTGCCGCAGACTCCTTTGCCGAACGCGATATGGACGCAAGCCGGTAGGCCTTGGAACGGTCCGAGGATGAGGGCGTCTTCGCCTTCTGTTAAATAGAAACCGACCCAATTGATCCGGTCGAGAAATTGATTGAGTAGCGCGCTCGCGTTCGAGAGGTTCGCGACGCGGTTCGTCTCGCCCTCGAGCAATGCCGCGAGCTGTTTGTTTAGTAGGTCGTAACCGGCGGCCAAGTCGCCAGAGTAAGTAGTCGTTTGGAACATGGGATTCCCTCCTAATGAATGAAAGCAAGATTGATTAGGATTATGGTACACGCATTTTTTTATTTTGTCTTCATAAAAGATTCAAGCGAAAAATAACATTCTCTCCCTAAACCGTTGGAAAACCTATGCAAATCATTGGTTCTATAATATGATTAGTATTATCTATACTCATAAAATACTTCATTTATTCATTCAGATACATAAGTCCACGAAAGCGGCTTGGAGGTTGTGACAGAAATGGATTACGGAATTTATGGAATTTTAATTGGAATTATTGTCATCGCATTAGGGGCGATGCTGGGAAGCATGCTTATGCGGAAGAATTTTTATCAAAAAATTGATGATTTAGATATGCGTAAACAAAGCGTGCTCAGCGCCAGCGTACCAGCCGAACTGCAGAAGTTCAAACAATGGCCGATGGAAGGCGAGACGAAAGAAAAGTTCGAACGATGGCATCAGTCGTGGGATGAACTCGTCACCGTACATACCGGTCAAATTGATGAGGCACTCTATCACGCAGAAGAAGATTTGGACAAGTATCGCTTTCTCAAGGTCAAAGCGGATTTAAATACGACCGAACAGTTGATTGAAGAACTCGAGTCAATGGTACATACCATGCTCGACGAGATGGTGGAGTTCGATCAACATCATTCGTCACTCCTCGATATTGTTAAAAAAGATGAGAAAGAGCTGTACCAATTCCGAAAGACGCTCGTCGCTCAAAGCAGTGCATTTGGTCCGACATATGAACTCGTCGAGGCTGAAATCGCGGCAGCAGAAGCCAAACGAACGGAAATGATTACGCTAAAGCAAGAAGGTCAGGTGTCGGAGGCATACACGGCGGGGCAGGATTTGTCTGAAAAAGTGGCGAAAATCCGTGAACTCGTCAATACGATTCCGCAGTTTGTCCGTACGGTACAAATGGACTTAAAACAACAGCTCAACCAATTGCGATCGGGGCATAAAGAGATGCAAATGGATGGCTATGCGCTCGAGCCGCTCGGTTTAATGGAAGAAATTGAACAGGCGGAAGATCGTCGGTCGGCCCTCATGGACCGCATCGA
Source organism: Exiguobacterium sp. TNDT2 (assembly GCF_003331145.1). Classification (GTDB taxonomy): domain Bacteria; phylum Bacillota; class Bacilli; order Exiguobacteriales; family Exiguobacteriaceae; genus Exiguobacterium. Next base: position 41,541 of record NZ_QLVE01000030.1, read on the forward strand.
ACAACTCGACTTCGATCATTTCGAGATGGATATGCAGCAGCTCAGTTCAGATATCGATCAGTTGTTCGAAGCATTCCGGACCGAAGTCGACGCCCGCCAATACGTGAAAAAAGAATTCGCAAACGTGAAAGAGCGGGACCGGCAGACGAGCGAAGCTATGGCACGCCTCCATGAAGAAATGACCCGACTCGTCAGCAACTATGAGATCAACGCCAGGGTCGGAGAAGAGTTCGAGCAGCTCGAACGTGAACGGACAACGCTCACGGCGAACGTGCTTGACATCGAACAGGCACTCGTCGCCCAAGTTATTCCGTACAGTATGATTAAAGCAAAGGTGCAAGAAGCGAAACGGTCGCTCGATCAGTTCAGCGCCATGCATGAACGGTTCATCGAGAATACGAACTCGCTCCGTAAAGAAGAGCTCGAAGTTCGCAACAAACTCGAGTCTTGGAAAAAGGAACTGTCAGCTCACCGTCGTCTTCTCACGAAAAGCGCCATGCCGGTCGTCCCGGCAGATTTGACGAGTGATATGCGTCAGTTGCAAAAAGGTGTTCACTCACTAGATGAGCAGTTCGAGAAGGCGCCATTTAACATGACCTATATCGTCGGACTCAGCCATGACGTCGAGGAGACGATGGACAACTTTCGCGATCGGGTCAAAGCGCTCTTGCGCCAAGTCACTTACGCTGAGCAACTTCTGCAATATGCGAACCGGTACCGCCGGCGGGACAATGAGGTCCATATTGCCTTGACGCTCGCCGAGAATAAGTTTTTACATGGTGAGTACGGGACGGCCGTCGAAATCGGTGAACGTGTCCTCGGACGCTTTGATGAACGTGCCACTCATGAAATTCGTCAGCGGGTCGAAAAAGGTTTGGAGCAACAAGAACTATTACGAAAATAATGATGCATGAAGATTGACGTAAACGGGAATTAACGTAGACGTCAATCTTTTTTTGAATCGAGGAGGAATGTTTGATGGGAACGTTATGGGTAAACGGAAAAATTTATACGATGAATAAAGAGGATGAATTGGCACGTGCCATGTATGTTGATCATGGTCGGATCGTAAAGATGGGGGAAGAAGGACACCTTCGTCGTATCTATGCTGGAAGGATCAAACAAATTGTGAATCTTGAAGGGAAGAGTGTATATCCTGCGTTCACTGATTCACATATGCATTTAATTGGATATGGGGAAGCCCTCGACCGGGTCGACGCGACCGATACGACAGATTTGCAAGCTCTGCTCGAATCGATGAAGCAGAAGGGCGGAAGCGACGATTGGCTCGTTGCGGAAGGGTTTAATGACCGTCTGCTCGGAACGATGCCGACACGCGAGATGATTGATGCAATCATCCCAGACCGGCCCGTCGTCTTGAAGCGCGTCTGTCGCCACGTCGCCGTCGTCAACTCGAAAGGGTTAGAACGGCTCGGCTTGATTCATCACACCGTCATCGAAGGCGGGAAACTCGGACGCGATGCGGACGGGAAGTTAAACGGGGTGCTCTATGACGCGGCGCTCGACCTGCTCCATAAAGAACTCGGCGGAAATCGCGAGAAGAATATCGCCTCGCTCCATCGGGCCATCGACTCGCTCTTCGCCCACGGGATCGTCGGTGCGCATACGGAAGACTTGTTCTATCACGGTGACCCGCTCGAGACGATTCAAGCGTATGAGGATGTGTTAGCGGATCTTCCGTTCCATGCCCATCTGCTCGTTCATGAGCAAGTCGTCGATCAATTGATTCGTCACGACGCGCTCGCAAAACGGCCGCGCTTCGATTTTGGAGCGATGAAACTGTTCGTCGACGGATCGTTCGGGGGACGGACGGCGCTCTTATCAGAACCATATACGGACGAACCGGGTCAGCGCGGAATCGAGGTGCATCGCCCGGATCATCTCGAGGCGCTCGTTAAAAAGGCGCGGTCGTACGGGATGAACGTGGCAGCCCATGTCATCGGTGACGCCGCCGCTGAACAGTTCATCACCTTGCTCGAGAAGTATCCGGCCAAACGTGGGACGCGAGACCGAATCATTCACGCCTCGCTTCTGAGCGATGCGTTGTTAAAACGGATTCAGGCTCTTCCTGTATTGATTGATGCACAACCAATTTTCTTGTCAGATGATATGAACTTATTGTTCGACAGACTTGGGAACGATCGGGTCGATGAGGCCTATCGCTTCAAATCGATGCTCGAAACGGGAGCGCTCTTCCTTGGAGGCAGTGATGCCCCGATCTCTTCAGTCGATGTGCGGAAAGGCTTATATGCGGCGGTCACTCGTCAATCGTTCGAGGAGTCAGGCGCGCTCAATCCACCGGAACGCCTGTCGATGTATGAGGCGCTCCGTAGCTTCACCTACGCACCGCGCGTCGCCACAGGCACACACGGACGTGACGGCCTATTGATTCAAAGCTATAACGCGACGTTCACCGTATGGGAAGAAGATTTCTTCGAACTCCGCGGACGCGATATCCTCGACAACCGACTTGTCATGACGGTCGTCGAAGGGACGCCCGTATACGAGGCCGACGTCGTCACCGCATAAGAAAAGGCTAGTCATCCATGAGGATGGCTAGCCTTTCGTCGCTTAAAAGAATGAGCGTTGTACTTTGTGCCAGAACGAGTTGTTTTTTAATTTGACCGTTTTGACGACTTGGTCAGAGAGTTCGATATCAATCCGGTCGGTGTACTTTAGGCTGAGCGCCTCGTTGTCCATCCCGATAATCGGATAGTCGTTCCCGTCCTCGACGATCCGGAGGGACAGCTTTCGAGATTCATGGACGATGAATGACGAACCGAGCGTCCGGTAACGGTTGTTGTTCACCGACGCGATTTCGCTCACTTGCATGCATGGGATGAGCGGATCGACGATCGCGCCGTCGAGTGATTTATTGTAAGCCGTCGAGCCGGTCGGCGTCGACACGACCATGCCGTCGCCGCGGAACGTCTCGAAGTGCAGGTCGTCAATGTATACTTCAATGGCAAGCGATTTGATGATACTTGATTTAATCGAGGCCTCGTTCAAACAAAGCATCGGTGTCGATTCATTGATTGACGCCGACAAGAGCGGGTATTTCCGCACCTCGAGGCCGGCTTCGATGCGAGCACTGTTGTCCGAGAACAAGCGATCGACTTCGTCAAGTTTATGTATATCGAAGTCGCAATAAAACTCGTTCAAGCCGCGACCGAACCCGACGTAAATGGCGTCTTGGCGGAATCCTGTATAACGAACGGCCTGTAAGAATGCGCCATCTCCCCCGATGGCGACGATGATGTTGGCGTCTTCCGGACGATTGACGACGTTAAAACCGTGCTTCTCACCGATTTCAATTAGTTTCTTTACCTCTTTCGTAAAGTCGTTGACGTTACGATGGTACAAATAAACGTTGTTTCTCATCTAAGTCATCCCCTTTGTCAATTGAGTCTCTTTTATTATACAGCGTTTTAGACACTCGATATAGGGAAAATCACAATCAGGCCGTCTGAGTCGGGAGACTTGTTATGAGGACGGCGCCATCGATATGATGAAGAAGTAAAAAATCAAGTTAAAGGGGATGAAACGATGCCAACATTTAAAGGCAATACCGTTACACTGCAAGGGGACCCGGTCAAAGTCGGAGATGCCGCACCGGACTTTACAGCGCTGACGACGGCACTTGACGAGGTGACGCTCGCATCCTACCCGGGGAAAAAACTGATTAGTGTCGTCCCGTCGATCGATACAGGCGTCTGTGATGCACAAACGCGTGCGTTCAACGAAAAGGCCGCAACGTTTGGCGGGACCATCTTGACCGTATCGAACGATTTACCGTTCGCACAACGTCGCTGGTGTGCGGCGTCAGGGCTTGAGAATGTCATCATGTTGTCGGACCATCGTGATCAATCGTTCGCAAAAGCGTACGGGGTACTGATGGAAGAACTTCGTCTTCTCGCGCGTTCGGTGTTCGTCATCGATTCGGAAGGCACGGTCCAGTATGTCCAGTACATGGATGAGATGACAGACGAGGTTGATTTCGATGCAGCGCTCGAGGCGTTTGATAAAGCGAACTGATTCGCTTGGCGAAATGGCCACGAATCGCTTACACTTATAGACGTGAACCGACCGGCTCTCCACAAGAGAGCCGGTTTTGTATGGAAAGGATGATCGAAGATGGAACGATTTGAACAGTTATATCGGGATTGGAAGAAAGAGGCGAAGAAGCTGACGACCGATCTTGATTTGTTGCCGCTCGAGGCGTTGATTGAAGTATTTGAACGAGTCGATGTTGAACGAGAGAAGGCAGATGACGTCCGCAAAGCGGTAAGCCTGCTCGTCCTCGAAGAGACGACGACGCTCCCGCCGAACCACCAACCGACGCCGGACGCCGTTAGCCTCTTCATCGGGTACTTAGCGACGAAGCTCGTCAAAGACGGGGCGAATGTGCTTGAACTTGGAAGCGGGACGGGGACGCTCACCCATGCCGTGTTGACACAATTGGAAGATGCCACCGCCCAAGCTGTCGAGGTCGATGAGACGATGCTCCGTCTGTCGTACGCAATCAGCAATTTGCTTGGAAAACCGGTATCGTACTTCCATCAAGATGCGCTCGCGTCCCTGTTCGTCGAGCCGAGCGATTTGGCGCTCGTCGATTTGCCAATCGGATATTATCCGAATGATGAGGTGGCGTCCGGCTACGCCTTGAAACGGGATGAAGGTCATTCCTACTCGCACTTCTTGTTGATTGAACAAGCGATGCGTCACTTGAAACCAGGCGGTCACGGGATTTTTGTCATCCCGAACAATTTGTTTGAACAAGATGACGAAGGGAAATTAAAACAGTGGATGGACCGTGAGGCCGTCGTCAAAGGTGTACTTCAATTGCCGACGACGATGTTTAAAGATGAGCGGTATGCGAAGAGCCTATTGCTGTTACAAAAGCTCGGGGAAGGCGTCAAACGCCCGAAACAAGCGCTCCTCGTCGAGTTGCCGTCGTTCACGGACGTACGTGCGGTTGCCAACATTGTGAAACAGATTGATGACTGGTTTAAAACAACATAATTTTTATTGGGCAAAAGACTTGAAAAACATATACCATATCAAGTATCTTCATTATGATACAGTTATCGGTTTTTAAGAGAACAGATAAAGACTCGTGTTTAAATCGAAAGGTAAGAGGTGTATGACATGACAAAAATTATGGCAGTCAACGCAGGTAGTTCGTCATTAAAGTTCCAGCTTCTCGAGATGCCATCTGAGAAGATGCTCGCCGTCGGTCTCGTCGAGCGTGTCGGAAAAGAAGATGCGATCTTCACGATTAAATATGGCGAAGGACAAAAGTTCCATATCGTCACGCCGCTTCATTCACATAAGGAAGCGGTCGAACTCTCGCTCGAAAAATTGATTGACCTTGATATCATCCAGTCGTTCGATGAAATCGCAGGCGTCGGTCACCGTGTCCTTCACGGGAAAGAGTTGTACGCGGATTCGGTCGTCATCGACGATGAAGTCATGAAGAATATCGAATCGTTCGTCGAACTCGGACCGCTCCATATCCCGCCAAACTTGACGGGGATTCGTGCGTTCCAATCGATTTTGCCGAACGTGCCACAAGTCGCTGTCTTCGACACAGCGTTCCACCAATCGATGCCGGAAGAGAACTTCTTGTACAGCCTCCCGTATGAGTACTACACAGAGCACGGCGTCCGGAAGTACGGTTTCCACGGGACGAGCCACAAGTACGTCACGCAACGCGCGGCGGAGCTTCTCGGTCGTCCGCTTGAAGACCTTCGTTTGATCTCATGTCACCTCGGTAGTGGTGCATCGATTGCAGCGGTTGCCGGTGGTCGTTCAATCGATACGACGATGGGCTTCACACCGCTTGAAGGGATCACGATGGGCACACGTTCCGGATCACTCGACCCGGCTCTCATCCCGTTCTTGATGCAAAAGACAGGCAAGTCGGCTGAAGACGTATTGAACGTCATGAACAAAGAGTCAGGCGTCTACGGTCTTTCAGGGATTTCGAGTGACTTGCGCGACATCGAGCAGGCAGCGGCTGAAGGTAACCACCGTGCCGAAATCTCGCTCAAAATCTTCTCGAACCGTATTCACGGCTACATCGGTCAGTATGCGGCAGAGATGAACGGTGTCGATGCGATCATCTTCACAGCTGGTGTCGGAGAAAACTCTGACGTCATCCGTGAGCGTATCCTTCGTGGCCTTGAGTTCATGGGCGTCTACTGGGACCCATCGCTCAACAACGGGGCACGCGGCAAAGAGTTGTTCATCAACTACCCGCACTCACCGGTCAAAGTCATCATCATCCCGACGAACGAAGAATTGGTCATCGCGCGCGATACAGTTCGCATCGCCAACCTCGTCGAATCACACGTTTAAGCAATTGCTACGTCCGTTCCGTTTCTTGCGGGACGGGCGTTTTTTTTAGTGCTTTTGACACATGAAGTGGAATGACATGATGACAATAGACCGAATACTTTAATCTTGCTTGTAACATTTGACGTAAGAAAAGGTAGGTTTCGTAACAAATCAGATATATTAGTTCCGTTAATTGGAAATTGTTATGACGAAAACTTAAGTTTCTTGTCACAACCGTGATTTGCCTTTAAAGAATGACGGTTTTGTAATTGAAACGTAACTTTCCTGACACTTAAATGAATTTTAGTTGTAAACGCACATCTTCATATTTCGTCATATAGTTATCTGGACGAAACAATTAGCAATGTATGCGATATGTGACAGTGAATGCAGCACCACGGATTCGACACCATGAATAGACAGCTCACAAACCGAATAGGAGAGGACGAACCCCATGCTCAAAAAAATTGGAACGGTCTTACTACTGACGGTCATGACACTCGCAATGTTCTTACCACAACAACAAGTTGAAGCGTCTTCAAAAGTTTACGTTCAAAGCCAGGTCAACGGATTGAATGTGCGCTCGGCGGGCTCCCTTAGCGGCAAAGTCATCGGCAAAATCAATAAAGGTCAACAACTCCAACGCACCGGTTCAAAAGGGGCTTGGATTCGTGTCAACTATAAAGGCAAGGCAGGTTGGATCGCTACAAAATACTTACGCACTGTGAAAGGATCGGTCGCGAAGTCAAGCGGGAAAACATATACAATGAACGCATCGGCCTATACACCATATTGCAGAGGATGTTCAGGCGTAACGGCACTAGGTTGGAACGTCCGGGCTCAAAAACGTAACGTCGTCGCTGTCGATCCGCGCGTCATTCCACTCGGTAAAAAAGTACAAGTGTTTGTCGGTGGGAAGTTGATGGGCACATACACAGCGGCTGACACGGGCGGCGCCATTAAAGGGAATAAAATCGATATTTTGATGTATTCGCAAAGTGCGGCCCTTCATTTCGGTCGTAAGACAGTTACCGTCAAAGTGTTATAAGTAGATACATGAGAAGGGCCATCGCATACGTGATGGCCCTTCTCATGTATTGTGTTATTGGCGGACGATGAGAACATCACACTTCGAGTAGCGGACGATGCTTTCAGAGACGCTACCGATAAAGAAGCGTTCGACGGCGTTCAATCCGGTCGCTCCACAGATGATAAGATCAATGTCGTGATTCGGTGCGATTTTTTTAGCAATCGTCACTTTCGGAGAGCCATACTCGATGACTGTCTCGATGTCTTTGACACCTCGTTCTTTTGCTCGATTGACATAATCTTCGAGTAATTCCTTCGCATACGTCTCGGCACGCTCTGTAATCGTCCGGTCATACGCTTCGACCGTGGCGAACGTCCGTGTATCAATCACGTGGCCGATATACAGCTTGCCTTCGTTTCGAAGGGCGACGTCAATTGCAGTTTCAAAAGCACGTTCCGCCTCTTTTGAGCCGTCGACGGCAGATAGAATATGTTTGTAGACAATGGCCATGTAAATCCCAACCTTTCGCTTGAAATGTACGTGCGGCTTACATGTATAGTATACCACTTTCGTCTAAATTCACGCCCGGTTCTTTCAGAAATGTGTGAAATTTTCACAACTTTCTACTTGAACAGGTTGAAGTTTGGAAATGCACAGGCGGAACGGGTAAGATGATACAGAGGAGGGATGACGATGAAACACGTAGTCATCACGGCCGGTGCGAAAGGGATCGGCCGCATTGTGACGGAACGACTGTTAGAAGAAGGTTGGCATGTCAGCGTATTGCAGCGGAAGCCAATCGATTGGGAACATGAACGGTTACATATGGTCGAGGCCCCGTTGACGGACCGTGAGGCTGTCATAAGTGGCTATGAAGAGGCGGTGGCCAAATTCGGAGAGCCGGACGCGCTCATCTTGAACGCCGGGCCCTATATCTTCGAACGGAAGTGTCTCGTCGACTTGACGGACGAAGAGTGGGATGAGGTCATCACCGGCAACTTGTCGGCCTCGTTTTGGTTGATGCGCCGGGCCATCCCGAGCATGCGGACAAAACGGTTCGGCCGCATCATCACATACGGCTTTCCGGAGAGCGGGACAGCACCGGGCTGGATTCACCGATCGGCGTTCGCGGCAGCGAAAACAGGACTTGTCAGTTTGACGAAGTCGGTCGCGCTCGAGGAGGCGGCATACGGCATCACGGCCAATATGATCAATCCAGGCAATATCGTCGGCGCTCAAAAAGAGATGCGCATTCAAGCGGCCGAACCGGATGACCAGACACCGGTCGGCCGGCATGGAACGGGCGAAGATATCGCGCGAATGATTTTATTCCTGCTCGCTCGCGATTCCGATATGGTGACGGGTGCCGTCATCGATGTGACCGGCGGTGTCAACGTCGTCCACCAATATCGAAAATAAGGAGGGGTCTGTGTGAAGATGGCCATATTGACCGATATCCACGGCAACGTCCAAGCACTCGACGCGGTGCTGGCCGAATTGGACCGGCAACAAATCGACCACATATGGAGTTTAGGGGACATGATCGCGATGGGACCGGACTCGAACGAAGTGATGGCACGACTGCTCGACCGGGGCGTGCACATGATCACGGGCAATCATGATGAGGCGGTCTTGTCGCTCCTGGCCGGGATGGGCCATCCTGACAGCTATACGCATACACGTCCGCATCATGAGTGGGTGGCTCGAACGTTGAATCCTGCCTATGCAGAGTTGCTTTTCAAGCTGCCTCGCACGATCGAACGTGTTGTCGAGGAAATGCGCGTATCCGGCATCCATTATCATATCCCGACCGAGAAACGGGACGTGCCGATCACCGAGGAGCCGTTCCACGATATTCTAGAAGCGACACTCCCGAACATGCAGGCGTTATATGCAACGTATGAGGCAGACGTCATCTGTTTCGGGCATCACCACCCGGAGCATCTGTTCCGAGATGACACGAAACACTATTTCAATCCAGGAGCGCTCGGCGTCGCCCGTGATGACTTGGCCCGATACGGCATCCTCGAGTGGGGTGAGGCCGGCTTCTCGATTCACCCTCAAGCCGTGCCGTATGACAAACGTTCGTTCCTTGAGACGATGGAACGCCGTGACGTGTCACAACGGGACGTCATGTTCCGGCTCTTTTATTGACCGTGAGAAAGACCAGCCGCGCGCGGCTGGTCTTTCTATGCGACTCAATCAATTTCTTGGAGTGATTTCGGATAACTCGTCAACAGAATCGGGCCGCTCTCGGTCATGACGACGTCGTCCTCGATGCGGACGCCGCCGACGCCAGGGAGATAAATCCCCGGTTCGACGGTGAACGTCATCCCGACTTGGGCCGTCATATCGTTATTGGCGGCCATCGACGGAAATTCGTGAACTTCGATGCCGATGCCGTGTCCGACACGGTGCGTGAAGTATTCCCCGTAGCCTGCCATCGTGATGACTTGGCGGGCCGCGATATCAATCGATCCGAGCGTCGTGCCGACATTCGCCATCGCGATGGCGGCTTCTTCAGCCTTGAGGACGGTCTCGTATATCTCCCGTTGCTTCGTGTTCGCTTCGCCGTAGACGACGGTGCGCGTGATGTCCGAGGCGTATCCTTGCCAAATGACACCGAGGTCGAACAAGGCGAAATCGCCTTTCTTCAAGCGATTGTTTCCAGGGACGCCGTGCGGGTCGGCGCTGTTCTCTCCGAATAAGACGAGCGTATCGAACGACATCTCCCGGACGTCTTGTTTTTTCATCGCATATTCGATTTCCGCGATGACCTCTAGTTCGGTCACGCCTTCACGCAATGCTCGGATTCCTGTTTCAATCGCCATGTCGGCAAGTTCGGCGGCTCGCTTCATCAAGCGGACCTCGTCCGGTGACTTGATCATGCGAAGCGCCTGCAGCTCTTCCGTCAAGTCGATGATTGACAGCCCCGCGAACCCAGCGCGGAGTTGTTCGGCGCGGTTATACGTCAAATGCTCGCCTTCTACCCCAATGCGTTCAGGAATGATTTGTTGGTCGAGGAACAGTTTGACGACTTTGTCCCATGGATTTTCGTGGTCCATGTAGGTGACGATGTCGCCAGTCCACTCGCTCGCCTCGACGATTCCCTTTTCGAGGGCCGGACAGACGATTGCGGTCGTCCCGTTCTTCAGCACAAGAATTGCGATGAGCCGTTCGTGGGCTTCGGCGTACACTCCTGAAAAGTAAAAAACCGATGCTTTCGAAGTGACGAAAGCGGCGTCTAATCCTTTCGTGGCCAAAGATTGTGCAATATGGTTGGTTCGTTGATTCAACTCGTTTCCCTTCCTTCTCGTTCATTGGCGTTCTGTTCCATTATAACGTTTTCTAAAACGGAAAGGAAATGTTGCATTTTCAGTAGTACAGTTTGAAGAAGAAAGACTGATACAGTATACTGAGGATGACAGAAAATGTATTGACGAAAGGGACTCGTGACATGACAACAAAACATGAACAGATCATTGCACATATTGAGTCGCTCGACGTCGGGTCCAAAATTTCGGTCCGCCAAATCGCAAAAGAATTAGGTGTATCTGAAGGAACGGCATATCGAGCTATTAAAGAAGCGGAGAATTTGGGTTTTGTGTCGACAATTGAGCGGGTCGGCACCATTCGCATCAAGCGCAAGCAAAAAGAGAATATTGAAAAACTGACGTTCGCTGAAGTCGTCAATATCGTGGACGGACAAGTGCTCGGTGGGCGAGACGGTCTTCATAAAACACTCTCGAAGTTTGTCATCGGGGCGATGAAGCTCGAAGCGATGATGCGTTACATCGATGTCGACTCGCTCGTCATTATCGGGAACCGGGAAAAGGCGCACGAACTCGTGCTCCAGTCCGGCGGCGCCGTCTTGATCACGGGAGGATTTGACACGACCGATGAAGTGAAACGGATGGCGGATAAATATCATATGCCGGTCATCTCCACGTCGTACGATAGTTTTACCGTCGCGACGATGATCAACCGTGCCATCTATGACCGTCTAATCAAAAAAGAAATCCTGCTCGTATCGGACATCGTCATCCCGCTCCATGACACGTTTTATTTGAAAGTGGATGATACGGTCAAGCGGTGGCACGAACTGAATGAACGGACGAAACATAACCGTTATCCCGTCATCGATGAGCAGATGAAAGTCGTCGGGGTCATCACCGCGAAAGACTTGATCGACCGTCCGCACGATACCGAAATTGAGAAGGTGATGACGAAAAGTCCAATTACCGTCGGCGTTCAGACGAGCGTCACCAATGCCGCCCACCAAATGGTATGGGAAGGCATCGAGATGTTGCCGGTCGTTGACAATTACGGTCGCCTGCTCGGGATCATCAGCCGTCAAGACGTGTTGAAGGCGCTCCAGCTCGCCAACCGCCAACCGCAAGTTGGTGAAACGTTCGACAATATGATTACGAATCAATTGAAAGAAGACCCGAACTCGAACGGGACGGCGTTCACCGTCGAGGTCGCGCCGCAAATGACGAGCCATATGGGGACGGCGTCGTCAGGTGTTCTGACGACACTGCTCGTCGAAGGGGCCACCCGGAGTCTGCGGCACATGAAAAAAGGCGACCTCGTCGTCGAGAATATCACGGTCTATTTCATGAAACCGATTCAAATCGAGAGTCAAATCCGTGTCTCGGCCAACGTGTTCGACCTCGGCCGGAAGTTCGGGAAAGTTGACGTCGAGATGACGCAAGGCACGCAACTCGTTGCCAAAGCGCTCGTCACGGCGCAATTGATCGACCGTTAACAAAAAAACGAGCTGATGACGTCATCAGCTCGTTTCTGTCTGTTCTTATGCTTGTTTGATCGGCTCTTCGTTCGCGAGCGGATAGATTTTACGGTAGCGAATGAATCCGACGACGGCATTGCCGACCCCTAAGACGAGCATGACGATACTGACGATCCAACCGATTGTCGAGTCGAGCCCGAGGCCGCCAATCATTTGGTTGACGGCGAAAAGTGCGAGGAACAAACTCAACCAGATAAGCGCTTGCGTGTTAAAGAGCGCTTTCCGGTATGGTGTCTTCGTCAAATAGGCGCGTCGTTTTGACACGAAATAGGCGCCTAACGAAAACAAAATGAGTCCGATCATAATTAATTGACCCAAGTGAAGAAACCCCTTTCAGACGTGTAATCTGTTATCATCATACCATAGAATAGTGTTCAAGAAAGCGAGGAATGGCGATGGCACACTGGCCAGAGGCAGCAACGATATTAAAATTGATAGAAGCGGCGGACACGATCATGATCCACCGACACGTCCGTCCCGACCCTGACGCGCTCGGCAGTCAGCTCGGATTGAAGCGGATGTTAAAGGTCGCATATCCCGAGAAACGGATTTACGTCGTCGGCGGCATCGTCCGCGACTTAGAATTTTTAGGCAAGATGGAGCATGTTGAACCCGACATGTACAAAGACGCGCTCGTCATCGTGCTCGACACGGCCAACCATGAGCGGATTGATGGACCGCACGCCCTGACAGGCAAGATGGTCGTCAAAATCGATCACCACCCTGATGAGGACGCGTACGCGGCGCATCAAATCGTCGATACGACGGTCAGTTCGACGTCGGAGATGATTGCTGAACTAGCGGGAATATGGGGGCTTGTCCTTGACGAGGCGTCCGCATTCTTGTTGTTCGCCGGAATCGTCGGCGACACGGGACGGTTCCAATTCCGCAACGCGACACCGCGCACGTTTGAAGTCGCCGCCGAGTTGATTAACTATGGCATCGATACGAACCGGTTGTATCGCCAAATGTACAAGACAAACTTGGCGACGTTGCAACTCCAAGGTTACGTGCTTCAAAACGTCAACGTGACGAAGGCCGGAGTCGGCTACGTCAAAATTGACGCGGACGTCCTGCGTACGTTTCACGCGACACCGGAAGCGGCGTCTTTGCTCGTCAACAGTTTCTCAGGCCTCGAAGGACTGAAGTGCTGGGTCATGTTCGTCGAGAACAAAGATGAGATTCGGGTACGGATTCGTTCAAAAGGACCCGTCATCAACGATGTGGCGAAGCGCTATCGCGGCGGCGGTCATCCGATGGCGGCCGGTGCCACCATCGATACATGGGAAGAGATGGACGAGGTGATTGCGGCCCTCGATGAAGTCGCGGCCCCCTTCACGTTCGAAACAGAAGAGAGCTGACCCGTTGGTCAGCTCTCTTCAGCGTTTATCCTCTTCTTGTGGAATGAACCACGTACCGCGGTCGGTCACATCCTCGACGACGTCGAGTTGATACTCAGTGATATAGCGGCGGAGTCGTTCGATAATCTCCGGACTGTCGGCGAAGACGGTCTGGCCATTCTGTAAATTTTCTAGCTTGTCACGTGCGATTTTACCCCGATTAATAATCATACGGTTTATACCCCCTTTTAGGAGAAGTTTTGTCTATAATTATTGTATCAGACAAGTGCCGAAATGAGTTTGACAATTGTGAAAAAAGAAAGGGGGGGTCATGTGATCCACTTGAATGTACGATCAGCTTTTAGCTTGATGCAGAGCACAATCCGACTTGAACAATACGTCGCGCTGATGGCCGAACGGGGGAGCCGGGCCGTCGCGCTTGCCGATGATGCGTTATACGGCTTGCCGCAGTTCGTCCGATTATGTGAACGGTATGCGGTCAAACCCGTCATCGGGCTGCGGACAACACTGCGGATGGACGGTTTTGACGTGTCGGTCCTCGTCTACGCGTTGACCGAGGAACAGTTGCCGGAGCTCTATCGCCTCGTCCAGGCCAATGGATTGACCGAGACGACCGAACTGGCGGTCCTCGTCTTACCGGAGAACTGGAAGACGAACGATCCTGTTCACAGGCGCCGCTTATATAACCATCTGCTCGGTTACGTGAACGAAGAGAAACTATGGCTCGGATTGCCGGCGCCGCAGACGACGGAACAGACATTGTTGCTCAGACAACTCCGCGAGATGCGGGACGAACTCGGGACAAAGCTCGTCCCGGCCCCGGAAACGTGTTACATGCGACCAGAAGATTTCGAGGCGTATCGTGCGATCGTCGCCATCGGAGAAGGGGAGCTCATCTCCCAAGAAGACGTGCATCAAAAAGGGAGGTACGTCCGCCTGCCGAGCGAGATGAACGATTGGTTCGAGCCCGTCGAACTCGAGGCACTCGACCGATTCGAGTCTCTCGTATCCGTTACCCGGTTGCCGCAAGCGACGACGTCCATCCCGGAGTTCGAAGGGGCCGTCGACCGGTTGAAGCGCCTCGTCGCCGTTCGATTGAAGGCGCTCGATTTGTTTCAGGAAGAGTATATCGAGCGGGCCCGCTATGAACTTGACGTCATCGCGCGGACTGGCTTCGCCTCGTACTTCCTCATTGTCGAGGATATCGTCCGCTATGCGAAAGAACAGGGAATCGAGGTCGGGCCAGGCCGTGGTTCGGCTGCCGGGTCGCTCGTCAGTTTCGCGCTTCACATCACCGAGGTCGACCCGGTCCGGTTCGGTCTCTTGTTTGAACGCTTTTTGAACCCCGAACGAATCACGATGCCAGATATCGACTTGGACTTCGAGGATGAACGGCGCGACGAGGTCGTCCGTTACGTGTTAGAGAAGTATGGCGAAAACCACGCGGCCCAAATCGGTACGCTCGCCACGTTCGGCGCGAAAGCGGCACTGCGGGATGTCGCGCGGGCGCTCGGCCTGACGCTTGAAGAAGGACAAGCGGCAAGTAAGCAAGTGAAAGATGACGGGCTGGCCGGGATTTTGGCCAACCCATCGAAAGTGAAATGGTTTGCCGGCAGTCAAAAGCGCTCACAGCTCTTGAAGATCGCCTCCGAGTTGGAAGGGTTGCCGCGTCAAGCCTCGGTCCATGCGGCCGGACTCGTGCTCAGCCGGGAAGCACTCGATGCGATTACGCCGTTGCAGCCGACGACAGGGGAGCAAGTGACCCAATATAATATGAAGGATCTCGAAGCGCTCGGTCTGTTGAAAATCGATTTGCTCGGTCTGCGCAACTTGACGAGGCTCCGGCAGATGGAGGCGTTGATTCGAGAGACGGATGAACTGTTCTCCATGAAGACGATCCCATTAAATGACGCCAAGACGTTACGCGTGCTCGCCCGGGGTGACACGGATGGGATCTTCCAATTTGAGTCGGAAGGGATGAAGCAAGCGCTTCGGCAAGTGAAGCCGACCGAGTTCGAAGATATCGTCGTGACGATGTCGCTTTACCGGCCGGGACCGATGCAGTTCATCGACACGTACGCGAAGCGCAAGCACGGGATGCCGTATCAACCGGTCCATCCGGTCGTCGGCGACATCATGCGCACGACGAACGGCGTGCTCGTCTATCAAGAACAAGTAATGCGCTTGTTGCGTGAGCTTGCGGGCTACTCGTATGCCGAGGCCGATTTGATTCGCCGCGCCATCGCCAAAAAAGACGTGGCCGCCATCGAGGTCGAGAAGGCTCGATTTTTAGAACGTTCCTCGGCCCGGTTCGATCAAGATTCGATGCGGCAAGTGTTTTCATGGATCGAGAAGTTTGCGGGCTACGGGTTTAACCGTTCGCACGCCGTCGCCTACAGTTTGATCAGCTACCGTCTGGCGTATGTGAAGGCACACTTTGAACGGATTTTCTATCTCGTGACGTACGATAAGACGAACCAGCTCGTCCGTATGTTGCGGAAAGGGAAAATCCCGGTCTATCCGCCTGACGTCATGCACGGTCAAGCCGGTGCCTTCTTGGAAGGGCCGGGTGTACGGCTAGGATTGAAAGCGGTCCAAGGATTGACGAAACGGGACGTCGAGCGGTTGATTGAACATCATACCGAGTTCACCGACGTGAAGCATCTGCTCGAACTCATGGGCTGGGGAACGAAAGACCATATGAAACTGCGGCGTCTGCTCGGGGCCGGGGCGTTAGACCGGATGTATCACGGTGATCGGCGGCGTGCCTTCGAGGCGGTCGAACGGCTTCGTGAAGAGACGGACACGCATTTGCTCCCGGACGAGCTATCCGCGCTCGGATTGAAACGGTCCGCGCCCACCGAGCCGAACTGGTCCGAGGAAGAACGGGAGGCGCTCGGGACGTGGATCGTGCATTCGCCGCTGACGACGGTCACGCCGCTCTCGATCGAGACGGTGACGATCGATGAAGTGCTGCATGGCGAACGTGGATTCATCGTCGTCTACGTGGACGCGATTCGAACGTTCAAGACGAAAAAGAACGAGGAGATGGGCGTCATCATGGTCGATGACGGTATCTCACAAGACGAGGTCGTCATCTTCCCGCGTGTGTTCGCGCAATTCTCGCGCTCGCTTTACGTCGGGAACGTCCTCTTGCTCGAAGTGCATCCAAACGAACGGGATGGTCGTCGTCAACTCGTCGTCGAGCGGGTTAGGCCACTTCATGGTCAAGCACTGTTCGTCCGTCTCCGTCTGGAGTCGTTCGCCGACCTTGAAGAGCTATTGCGAACAGCGCCAGGGGATGTCCCCGTCATTTGTCGGTTCTCCGATTCGAAGGAAGTGAAGCAACTTGCTTCAGCATATGCGGTCAATCCGACAGAATCATTGCTCTTGGCTTTGAAACAACGGTTCGGCGAAACGGATGTCGTGTTGAAACGGGTCGACTCGAAATTGCCCGGTACGAAAACTAGTACCAAGTCATAAAAAGTGGTATAATCTGTTTAATTGGTCTGACCACTTTAGAGAAAAAGCCATCCGAAAAGGGAGTTGAACGGTCAGATGCATGAAAAACACGCATCCTCATTTCACGAAAACATTTCTAAAATCAGAACGTTAATCGTCCAGGCCGCGCTTGAACCGGGTGACCGTCTCCCGTCAGAACGGGAGCTCGCCGAGACGCTGTCGATTAGCCGTGCCTCGGTCCGTGAAGCGCTACGGGCACTCAGCTTCCTAGGGATCGTCGAGACAAGACATGGGGGCGGCACATTTTTATGCGAGCAAGACCGCCATCGCTATATCGAGATTTTGTCTGAGTTCATTGTCACGAAACAGACGAAGGCGTCGGACATTGTCGACATGTTGCGACTGCTCGAGCGTTTGGCATTGACCGAGGTCGAACCGACCCCGGAACGTATCGCGTTGCTCGAAGCGAGCGTACAGACGGATCGCGATTTCCGACAGCACCTCATCTTCGGATTGAAGAATGAACTGTTCATTCGAATTTGGAGCGAAGTGAACCGGTTTTACGACGGGACAAATGCGGGCGACCTGTATAAGGAAGACGAACGAAAACGATTGTTGGAGATGTGGCGTGCGGCGGGGATGCCGGAATGAACGAGGGGGAAGCGATGACTGCTTTTTTCAAGAGACCGAAACGATATATGCCATTGCGTCAACGAGAACCGAAAATTGACGCTCCACAAGGCTTGATGACGAAATGTCCATCTTGTAAATATATGCATTACACGAAACAGTTAAATGAAAATCATAAAGTATGTGATTGCGGCTATCATTTCCCGCTCAGTGCAGATGAGCGGATTCGTATGTTGGTCGACGATCAATCGTTTGAAAAATTCGCGGGACCGCTCGTGAAAGAGAACCCGTTAAATTTTCCAGATTATGAGGACAAATTAGAAAAGGACAGGGAGCGAACTGGGATTGAAGAAGCGATCGTTTGTGGCCGCGCCACGATTGACGGCCTCTCTGTCGTCGTCTGCGTCATGGATGCCCGCTTCCGAATGGGGTCGATGGGGGCTTATGTCGGAGAAGCGATCGCTTCAGCCGTCCGGACCGCGACGAAAGAACGTTTGCCGGTCGTGCTGTTCACGGCCTCAGGCGGTGCCCGTATGCAAGAAGGTATGGTCAGCTTGATGCAGATGGCCAACACGTCGATTGCGTTGAAGCAACACGATGAGGCCGGCCTATTGTACGTCGCCTACTTGACGCACCCGACGACAGGCGGCGTGTCAGCTAGTTTTGCGATGCTCGGGGACGTGAACGTCGCCGAACCTGGGGCGTTGATCGGCTTTGCCGGACGACGTATCATCGAGCAAACGATTCGTGAGAAATTGCCAGACAACTTCCAAACTGCCGAGTTCTTATTAGAAGCTGGTCAACTTGACGCCGTCGTTCATCGTGAACAGATGCGTTCGTTCTTGAAGAAGATGATCGAGTTACACGGCGGGGAGGTCCATCATGTTTGATCCAATCAAAGAAGTAAACGAACAGCTCGGGAAGCTGCGCGAGACGGCGGAGACAAAAGGCATCGATTTATCACGTGAGATGCGTCACCTTGAAGCGAAGCTTCATCGATTAGAAAAAGACATTTATGGGAATATCAAACCGTGGGATCGCGTACAATTGGCGCGAAACCCGAAACGACCGACAACGCTCGATTATATCGCCCAGCTGTTCCCGGATTTCATCGAGTTGCATGGTGACCGTCACGGCTATGATGATGCTGCCATTATAGCGGGACTGGCCACGCTCGATGGGACGCCGGTGACGATCATCGGTCATCAACGGGGGCGGAACACAAAAGAGAACATGCACCGCAACTTTGGTATGCCGCACCCAGAAGGCTATCGCAAAGCGCTTCGGTTTATGAAGCAAGCGGAAAAGTTCAACCGTCCGGTCATCACGTTCATCGACACAAAAGGTGCTTATCCTGGGAAAGCGGCGGAAGAGCGTGGACAAAGCGAGGCGATTGCGCGCAACTTGTTCGAGATGGCGACGTTGAAAGTCCCAATCATCTCGATCGTCATTGGAGAAGGCGGATCGGGCGGGGCGCTCGGGATTGGTGTATGTGACCGTCTGCTTATGTTAGAGAACAGTACGTATTCGGTCATTTCACCGGAAGGCGCGGCTGCCCTGTTATGGAAAGACGCCAAGCTCGCCGAACGTGCAGCAGAAACAATGAAGATTACAGCACAAGATTTGTTAAATTTAGGGATTGTGGATGAAGTCGTCACCGAGGTGTTCGGTGGGGCCCATATCGATGTGTCATTACAGTCATCACTCTTAAAACCTGTATTAGCACAACACATGATGGAGTTGCGAGGTCGGACTCAAAATGAGTTGTTGCAAGGGCGGGCCGCCAAATATCATCAAATTGGCACAATTGGCTCGTGAAAACGTTAACAACCGCTTCGGGTTCACGTTCATTCACTCACGGGTTGACTGTTTTTGAACACACCTCATGCTTTTTTTTCACATACTTGTGTTGTAAAACAAAGGTCAGACATGGTATTTTATTTTCAGATTTCGTTAAAACACATAAGAGGTGAGTGACGTGAATTTAAAACGTATTGCGGTATTGACAAGTGGGGGAGACGCCCCTGGAATGAACGCTGCCGTCCGTGCCGTGACCCGAAAAGCAATTTTCGAAGGTCTTGAAGTGTACGGTGTGTATAACGGCTATCAAGGTCTAATCGAAGGAGATCTCGTGGAATTGAACCTCGGTTCGGTCGGCGACATCATTCAACGCGGAGGAACATTCTTACGTTCGGCCCGTTGCCCTGAGTTTAGAACGGAAGAAGGCCGTGCGAAAGCGGTCGAGCAATTGAAGAAATTCAACATCGACGCGCTCGTAGTCATTGGTGGAGACGGTTCATACCGGGGAGCCCAAAAATTGACGGAACTTGGTTTCCCAACAATCGGTCTTCCGGGAACAATCGACAACGACATCCCAGGAACGGACGCGACAATTGGTTTCGACACGGCGCTCAATACGGCGCTTGACGCGATTGACAAAATCCGTGACACGGCGTCGTCGCATGAACGGACGTATGTCATTGAAGTGATGGGCCGTGATGCAGGCGACATCGCGCTTTATGCCGGTCTTGCCGGTGGTGCGGAGTCGATCCTCGTTCCGGAACGTCCAGAAGATTTGAGTGCGATCGTGGAACGCATCAACCATGGTGTGGCGCGCGGGAAAAAACACTCGATCGTCGTCGTCGCTGAAGGCGCCGGCAGTGCTGAAGAAATCGGGAAGCTGATTGCTGAGAAGACGAACTCAGAGACACGCGTGACGATTCTTGGGCATATCCAACGTGGTGGTTCCCCGACTGCTGCGGACCGTGTGCTCGCGAGCCGCATGGGTGCCTACGCTGTCGAGATTTTACTCGAAGGCAAGGAAGGTCGTGTCGTCGGTATTCGCGGTGGAAAACTGATGGATCTCGATATCGACGAAGCGCTCGATCACAATAAGCACATGCTCGATATGCAATTGATCGATCTTTCGAACCAACTTTCGATTTAACGAGTACCAGTGAACTCCACAGAGACGGGATCAGGTCAAACGACCTCCCGTTTTCTGTGTGTAAATGTAATACATCCCCTAGGAGGTTTTTATTTATGCGTAGAACGAAAATTGTATGTACGATTGGACCAGCTTCAGAGAAACGTCTTCCGGAAATGATTGAAGCCGGTATGAACGTCGCACGTCTCAACTTCTCTCACGGTGACTACGAAGAGCACGGTGCGCGAATCCGCGACATCCGTGAAGCATCAAAAGCTGCGGGTAAAATTGTGACGGTTCTTCTTGATACGAAAGGTCCTGAAATTCGTACACATACGTTTGAAGAAGGAAAAGCACTCCTTGAAAAAGGTAAGGAAGTCATCATCGTCTCGACAGAAGAAATCGTCGGAACGAAAGACCGTTTCTCGGTCACGTACGAAGGTTTGTACGAAGACGTTGAAGTCGGTTCACGCATCATGCTCGACGACGGACTCATCGGTCTTCTTGTCGTTGAAAAACTTCCGAACCGTGATCTTCGTTGCGTCATCGAAAACGAAGGCGTCATCAAGACGAAGAAAGGTGTCAACTTGCCTAACGTCAAAGTGAACTTGCCTGCCCTTACAGACAAAGACATCGCCGATATCGAGTTCGGGATCTCACAAGACATCGATGTCATCGCGGCATCATTCGTCCGCCGTGCGTCTGACGTCGTTGAAATTCGTCAACTACTCGAGCGCAACAACGCCTCACACATCAAAATCTATCCGAAAATCGAGAACCAAGAGGGTGTCGATAACATCGACGAAATCTTGGCGATTTCTGACGGTTTGATGGTCGCTCGTGGTGACCTCGGAATCGAGATCCCAACGGAAGAAGTGACACCAGTTCAAAAAGAATTGATCAAGAAGTGTAACGACCTCGGAAAACCGGTCATCACGGCTACACAAATGCTTGACTCGATGCAACGCAACCCGCGTCCGACACGTGCGGAAGCGTCTGACGTTGCTAACGCCATCCTCGATGGTACGGATGCGGTCATGCTTTCAGGTGAGACGGCAGCAGGGGACTACCCAATCGAGTCAGTTCAAATGCAGGCAGCGATCGCTGTTCGCACTGAGCAAATGCTCGACTATAAGAACTTGCTTAAAGATCGTCAGAAGCGCAGTGAACACACGGTAACGGATGCGATCTCACAAGCGGTTGCCCACACGGCAATCAACTTGAACGCAAAAGCGATTTTGACACCGACACAATCAGGTTACACGGCTGCTCGTACAGCGAAGTATCGCCCAGAGGCGAACATCATCGCGGTCACAGAGTCAGAGCGCGTGGCACGTCAATTGAACCTCGTTTGGGGCGTGTACCCACTCGTGGCTGACACGATGCCGAACAACACAGATGAGATGTTGGTTCAAGCTTCAGAAGCGGCTCGTCACGCTGGATTCGTCACAGACGGCGACCTCGTCGTCATCTCGGCAGGTATCCCGGCAGCGACCGCGGGTACGACGAACATGATGAAAGTTCACATCGTCGGTCACGCCCTTGCAAACGGACGCGGCATCGGTGAGCGTGGCCTCGTCGGTGAGGTCGTTGTTGCCAACAACGCGGACGAAGCAAATGCGAAAGCGAAAGACGGGATGATTCTGATTGCCCCGTTCACAGACAAAGAAATGATGCCGGCAATCGAAAAAGCGGCTGGTATCATCACTGAAGACGGTGGATTGACAAGCCATGCCGGCATCGTCGGGCCATCACTTCGTAAACCGGTCATCGTTGGTGTCGAAGCTGCGACAGCGACATTCCGCGATGGACAGATGATCTCGATTGACCCACTCACTGGTAAAATCTACAACGCGTAATCGAATGCCAATCGAACCGACTCGCTCCTGAGTCGGTTCTTTTTCCATTCAGAAAGAGAGTCTATGATGAGTGCCTATTTATTCTTATTATTGCTTGTATTGATTGGCGTCATCGCCCATAACCAATCGATCATCATCGCCAGCAGCGTCCTATTGATTATTAAGGCCGTCGGATTCGGTGATCAATTATTCCCGACACTTGCCTCAAAAGGTATTCATTGGGGCGTGACGATTATCACGATTGCCGTCCTCGTCCCGATTGCGACTGGTGACATCGGATTTCGGGAATTGTGGAATAGCATTAAAGGACCGGTCGGTATTATCGCATTCAGTTCAGGAATCTTCGTCGCGCTCGCCGCAGCCCAAGGGGTTCAACTCATGCGGGTCGATCCCGTCGTGACGACGGCACTCCTCGCCGGGACCATCCTAGCCGTCGGTTTCATGAAAGGTGTTCCGGTCGGTCCACTTATTGGTGCCGGGATTGCCGCCTTGATTTTAGGTGGCTTTAACCTGATTCAAAAATGGTTCTGACATTTTTTACGGTTGGATACGCTTACATTTCTTTTTTTTAGTAAATTGTTTATACTAAATAAAGGACAGGGTGGCACGAGTTCGAAACGGATTGGGGAAAGTGTTCGACTTCCCGCCCTTATTCCCTACACAACAGACTGTATGATGCGGTCAATCACTTTTAAAGACTGAGGGGGAGTTATTGATGTCAACGACAAAAGGATTAGAAGGAATTGTGGCAGCGGCCTCAAAAGTCAGTTCGATTATCGACGGACAATTGACTTACGGAGGATACACAATCGACGATTTGGCGGATCACGCCACGTTTGAAGAAGTTGTTTTCCTATTGTGGAACGACCGCCTTCCAAAAGCAGATGAATTAACTGAGCTCTCTGAAGCGCTCGTGAAAGAAGCGAAATTACCAGAAGATGTGATCGCGACGCTCGAACGGGCGCCAAAATCGGCCAATGCGATGGCGACGATTCGGACGGCCCTTTCACAGCTAGCACTTTATGATGAAGAAGCCGAAGATATGAGTACAGAAGCGAACATGCGCAAAGCGATTCGTCTCCAAGCCCAAATTGCGACGGTTGTGACGGCGTTCGCTCGTCTTCGTAAAGGCGAACAACCGGTTGCGCCAAAGCCTGGTCTATCATACGCGGCCAATTTCCTATACATGTTGAACGGAGAAGAACCGAGCGAGGTCGCCGAGAAGACGATTGACAAGGCGCTCATCCTCCACGCCGACCATGAATTGAACGCTTCGACGTTCACGGCCCGTGTCTGTGTCGCAACGTTGTCTGATATCTACTCAGGCGTGACGGCAGCGATGGGCGCACTCAAAGGCCCGCTTCATGGCGGTGCGAATGAGGCGGTCATGAAAATGCTCCACGAGATCGGTTCAGTCGACAAAGTCGAAGACTACGTCCGCGGCAAGTTCGAGCGTCGTGAGAAAATCATGGGCTTCGGTCACCGTGTCTATAAGGACGGCGACCCGCGAGCGAAACATTTGAAAGAGATGAGCCGCCAATTGACGGCCCAAATCGGCGAGCCGGAATGGTACGAGATGTCTGAAAAAATTGACCATCTCGTCGAGACAGAAAAAGGCTTGAAGCCGAACGTTGATTTCTATTCGGCATCGACTTATTATGCGCTCGGTCTCGATGAAGAGTTGTTCACGCCGATCTTCGCGGTCTCACGCATGTCGGGCTGGATTGCTCACATTCTCGAACAGTATGCGGACAACCGCTTGATTCGTCCACGTGCCGAGTACGTTGGCGAGACGAACCGGTCGTACGTCCCGGTGAATGAGCGTTAATTGACGCGCCAAGAGAAGATCAATTCACAATTTCGACATAAAATTTGGTAAACTAACAATTGACGTAGGTCGGCGCTCGCGTCGGCCTACATAAATGTACTTAGGGGGATTCATTATGTTGACACAGAACGAAAAAATCACAGTTGAGAACGGTGTATTAAACGTACCGAACGTACCGACGATTCCATTTATCATCGGTGACGGCACAGGACCAGACATCTGGAACGCATCAGTACGCGTCTTTGATGCGGCTGTCGAAAAAGCATATGGCGGCGAGAAGAAAATCGAATGGATGGAAGTATACGCTGGGGAGAAGGCCTACAATCAAAAAGGCGAATGGCTTCCAAACGAGACACTCGATCAAATCCGTGAATATTTGATTGCCATCAAAGGTCCGTTGACGACACCGGTCGGCGGCGGGATCCGTTCACTCAACGTAGCACTCCGTCAAGAACTTGACTTGTACACGTGCTTGCGCCCGGTTCGTTACTTCACAGGCGTCCCTTCACCGGTCAAACGCCCAGAGGATACAGACATGGTTATTTTCCGTGAGAACACAGAAGATATCTACGCAGGGATTGAGTACGCGTCAGGTAGCGACGAAGTGAAGAAGTTGATTTCATTCTTGAAAGAAGAGATGAACGTCAACAAAATCCGTTTCCCTGAAACGTCTGGTATCGGCATTAAGCCAATCTCGTCTGAAGGGACAAAACGTCTTGTTCGTGCGGCGCTCGAGTACGCCATCGCGAACAACCGTAAATCGCTCACGCTCGTTCATAAAGGGAACATCATGAAGTTCACAGAAGGCGCCTTCAAAAACTGGGGCTATGAGCTTGCAGAAGAAGAGTACGGCGACAAAGTCTTCACATGGGCGCAGTATGACCGTATCAAAGAAGAGTCAGGTGAAGCGGCTGCGAACGAAGCGCAGTCGAAAGCAGAAGCAGAAGGCAAAATCATCGTAAAAGATTCAATTGCCGATATCTTCTTGCAACAGATTTTGACACGTCCGCGTGAGTTCGATGTCGTGGCCACGATGAACTTGAACGGTGACTACATCTCGGATGCGCTCGCTGCCCAAGTCGGCGGAATCGGGATTGCACCTGGAGCGAACATCAACTACGTGACGGGCCATGCGATCTTCGAAGCGACACACGGTACGGCACCAAAATATGCAGGTCTTGACAAGGTCAACCCGTCATCAGTCATCTTGTCAGGTGAGATGATGCTTCGTCATATGAACTGGAACGAAGCGGCGGACCTCATCATCAACTCGATGGAGAAGACGATTGCCTCGAAAGTCGTCACATACGATTTCGCCCGCCTTATGGACGGCGCGACAGAAGTGAAGTGTTCAGAGTTTGCAGATGAACTAATCAAAAACATGTAATTCATCAGTTAAACCAAGGGGGAGAGCACAATGATTCGTCGCAATAAAATTTCGGTGATCGGTAGCGGATTCACGGGAGCCACGACTGCACTGTATCTGGCTCAAAAAGAGCTCGGTAACGTCGTCCTGCTCGATATCAAAGAAAACGAGAGCCCGACGAAAGGGAAAGCGCTCGATATGCAAGAGACGGCGCCGATTCAAGGGTTTGATTCGTGGATTACGGGGACGTCGGACTATGCCGAAACGGCGGATTCGGATATCGTCGTTATCACGGCCGGGATTGCCCGGAAACCTGGCATGAGCCGGGACGACCTCGTCTCGACGAACGCCAAAGTGATGCGGGCCGTCACGAAAGAAGTGGCCCGCTATTCACCCGATGCGATTTTAATCGTCTTGACGAACCCGGTCGATGCGATGACATATGCCGCCTTCAAAGAGTCAGGCTTCCCGAAAGAGCGTGTTATTGGTCAATCCGGTGTGCTCGATACGGCCCGGTTCCGGACGTTCGTCGCTGCGGAGTTGAATATCTCCGTGAAGGACGTCTCTGGATTCGTGCTCGGCGGGCACGGGGATGACATGGTCCCGCTCATTCGTTACTCGTACGCGGGAGGCATCCCACTCGAGAAGCTATTGCCGAGCGACCGGATCGAAGCGATTGTCAACCGGACCCGTAAAGGTGGTGGTGAGATCGTCCAGCTACTCGGGAATGGATCGGCCTATTATGCGCCGGCCGCGGCTATCGTCGAGATGGTCGAAGCAATCTTGAAAGATCAACGGCGTATTTTACCGGCCATCGCTTATCTCGACGGGGAGTACGGTTTCCACGACTTGTATCTCGGTGTGCCGACAATTCTTGGCGCGAACGGGATTGAACGTGTGCTCGAACTTGAATTGACGGAAGACGAGACGGCCGCGCTCGAGCAATCGGCTGAATCGGTACGCTCCGTCTTGAACGTCCTTAACTGATGCCTCACCTCGTCTGCTTGAGCAGGCGAGGTTTTTTGTAGACTTCGTTTTGAAGGACACGTGCTACACTGAACGAGGAACGTGGATTTGTTTTGTTTTTGTAAAGATTTGCTTTGATGTTGGTCGGACGTAGCATTGATTTGTAAAATAGGTATTGTATATGATTGAACAGATAGATTAGAGGAGGAACTAAGCGTGGCCGAAAAAGTGATTGTTGTCGATGACGAAGTGTCGATTGCGACGTTATTAAAATTCAATTTGGAGCAAGCCGGTTTTGAGGTTGAGACGGCTCATGACGGAAAGACTGGGCTCGAACTTGCCGAGAAGCAGGATGCAGTATTGATTATTCTTGATTTGATGTTGCCTGAGATGGACGGCCTTGAGGTGTGCAAGCGGCTCCGCCAACAGAAAGTGAACACGCCGATTCTCATGCTGACGGCAAAAGACGATGAATTTGATAAAGTGCTCGGTCTCGAGCTCGGGGCGGATGACTATTTGACAAAACCGTTTAGTCCGCGCGAAGTCGTAGCCCGGGTCAAAGCGATCTTACGACGCTCTGCCCCGCAAGAAGCGCCGGCACACAATGCGGATGTCATCGAAATCGGGGACGTGAAAATTATCGCGTCGAACTACGAAGTGTTCAAAAACGGCGAACGGCTCGAATTGACGCCGAAAGAGTTCGAGTTGTTGGCCTATCTTGCTAAAAACAAAGGCCGCGTCTTAACGCGTGACCAACTGTTATCGGCGATTTGGAATTATGACTTCGTCGGCGATACCCGCATCGTCGATGTTCATATCAGTCACCTTCGTGAAAAGATTGAACCGGTGACGAAAAAACCGACGTATATTAAAACGATTCGCGGTCTCGGTTATAAGATGGAAGAGCCGATGCCCGAATGAAGACGTACCACTCGCGTTTTTTGACGACGCTCATCCTGCTCGTGACGGGCGTCATGCTGACCCTCGGGATCGTGCTTGGTCAATTGTTCAAAGATTTCTATTTGGACTCCGAACGCGATCGTTTAAAAGAGGACGCAGAACTCGCTGCATTGTATTTGGATGGCGGCGAGCTTGCTGCGATTCAAAACTACGTTAGGCAAATCGACGGAGAGAGCAGTTTCGATATTTTGCTCCTCAATCGCCGGATGGAAGTGATTGCCGGGACACCGTTTCGGGTTGGCTCGTTTGATTTTCGGATGGACGCTGCCACGATTCCGGATGACGGGACGTTTGGGAACGAGACACGTGAAGATTTGATTCAGTTCACAAAACCGATTTCCCTCTCATCGGGCGATCCAGTCTATCTCAGTTTCATTCGCTATGTTTCCGATTTAGAGGGTGTCTATAACCGGATTTGGCTGACGATTACGCTGGCCTTAATTTTCTCCTTCGTTTTGATTCTCTTTGTCCTGCATAATTTGACGAACCAATTCATTCGACCGATTGACGAGGCGACAATCGTGTTACGTGAACTCGCGGACGGTAACTATCGGGCTCGGGTCTATGAACTGCGCAACGATGAAGAGACAGGGAGTTTGGCCGGATCGATTAACGTGCTCGCCCGTAACCTCGAGACGATCTCACTCGGTGAATCGGTTCAACGGGCGCGGCTTGAGTCGCTCATCGAGTATATGGGGGCGGGACTCCTTCTCGTCGACGAGCGTGGCATCGTCACACTCGTCAACCGCTCGTATCGTGACATGTTCCAATACAATGACTTGATGATTGGTCAATTTTATCACGGCATTTTACCGAGTCCGGACGTCGAGACGTTGATTGAGGACGTCTATTTGACCGAAGAGCCCCACCGCCGTCAATTGTCGATTCGAACCGGCTTCAACCAAAAGACGTATATGGTGTCGGCCGCACCGATCTTCAGTGATACAGGCATGTTGCGCGGGACGACGCTCCTGTTTAACGACATTTCGGAATTGAAACGACTCGAGAAGATGCGGAAAGATTTCGTCGCGAACGTCAGCCATGAGTTGAAAACGCCGCTCACATCGATCCGAGGTTTCAGTGAGACACTCCTTGACGGGGCAAAAGAAGTGCCCGAGTTGCGCGATCAATTTTTGGATATCATCCAAAAAGAAGCGACGCGCATGCAGATGCTCGTTGAAGACTTACTCGAGCTGTCACGGCTTGAACGTGAAGATTTCCATTTGGACTTCACCCCGGTCCAGCTCAATCAACTCGTTGAGGAAGTGTGTCTCGTGTTGAGCCAGAAAGCGGAGCAGAAATCGATTCAATTGGAGTCACGCCACGACGGGGAAGTCGTCTTGCAGGCAGACATGAACCGAATCAAGCAAGTCATCTTGAACCTTGTCGCCAACGCGATTAATTATTCGCTAGAAGGAAGCCGGGTCGAAATTGCGGTCGAGAAGAGGGACGACGGCTCTTACTTGATTGTCAAAGACAACGGGATTGGCATCGCGCCAAAAGAAGTGAGCCGAATCTTTGAACGATTCTACCGGGTCGATAAAGCGCGAAGCCGGAACTCCGGCGGGACAGGTCTCGGCCTTGCCATCGTCAAACATATCATTGATCTTCATCACGCGACGATTCACGTGGATAGTGTCGAAGGCGCTGGGACAACGTTCACAATCAAATTCCCAATCGCTTAACATGGAATTCATGTCGGGTTCATACCGGCTTTACAAAGCGATGCTACTCTATAGATGAGACCTCTTCATCATCTCGTGTCCCGGCCGGTGCTCATCTCCACTCGGTCAGGAAGATTGACCCTTTTCTAGCTACTAGAAAAGGGTCTTTTTTTTCGAACGCATGTGCCCGTATGATATGATGGAATCAGATAGAATGGAGGTTGACCAATGAATAAACTACTACTTCTTGATGGAAACTCACTTACCTATCGTGCGTTTTTCGCGCTGCCTCCGATGACGGATGCGAGCGGCCGAAATACGAACGCCGTGTACGGATTCACGATGATGCTGTTAAAGCTGATGGAAGATGAACAACCGACGCATTTTGCGGTTGCATTCGATGCGTCGAAAAAGACGTTTCGCCATGATACGTACGCTGATTATAAAGGCGGACGGCAAAAGACCCCAGGGGAACTCCGTGAACAGTTCCCGATTGTCCGCGAGATTTGCGAGGCGTTCGGCATCAAAGTGCTTGAGCTCGATCAATACGAGGCCGATGACATCATCGGGACGCTTTCGAAAAATACTGCGTTCGATCAAGTGACCGTCGTCACCGGTGATAAAGATTTACTGCAGTTGATTGACGATCGCGTTACCGTCTACTTGACGAAGCGCGGCATCACCGACGTCGAAACGATGGATGCGACGGCGTTCAAAGAGCGCTACGATGGTCTCAGCCCGCTTCAAATGATTGATTTGAAGGGTCTGATGGGAGATAAGTCCGATAACATCCCGGGCATTCCAGGTGTCGGTGAAAAGACGGCGCTTAAACTGCTCACGGCTTACGGATCTGTCGAGGGACTATATGAACATACGCATGAGTTGAAAGGGAAACAAAAAGAAAAGGTGGAGGCGAACGAGCGAGAAGCACTTATGTCGAAACAATTGGCGACGATTTATACCGATGTTCCAATCGATATCAGCATGGATGAACTGACATTCCATCCGTATGACGCCGGCAAAGTGAAACCGCTGTTTATGAGCCTCCAGTTCAAGTCACTCCTGGGCAAACTGAACCTTGAAGCGTCAAGCGAGGAAGCGGTCGAAGCGCGTGAGGTGAATCATATCGCGATCGACGAGCAAGATTTGACGGAAGCGGTGCTGTTCCTCGAACAGCTCCGTGACGACTATTTCGAGGAACCGGTCATCGGTGTGGCCATCGCCACGAAAGCCGGCGTCACGGTCGGGGATGCGACGCTCTTAGACGCCCCGACTGTCCGTGATTGGTTGGCCGACGAGAGTAGCGCCACGATTTGTCTCGATGCGAAGCAGACAATCATTCAATTGAAACGGCATGGTATCACGCTCCGAGGTTATGACGATTTGCTCGTCGCCGGATATTTGCTTAACCTGTCGGGCGGAACGACGCTCGATTCGATTGCCGCCCATTTCGATTATGCGTTACCGGAAGACGAGGCCGTGTACGGAAAAGGCGCGAAACTGACTGTCCCTGAAGAAGACGTGCTCAAGCAACATCTCGGTGAGAAGGCGATGGCCATCTTGACATTGTTCGTGAACGTCAGCAAAGAACTCGACCAAAACGAACAGACGTCGCTCTATGAAGATTTGGAACGACCGCTCGCCTCAGTGCTCGCGGAAATGGAGTGGGCTGGTATTCACGTCGACGTGGCGACACTAAAAGTGATGGAAGACGATTTACGGGAACGCCTGCTTCAACTTGAGACAGAGATTCACAGTCTCGCAGGGGAGGCGTTCAATATCAACTCACCGAAACAGCTCGGCGTCATCCTGTTCGAGAAGTTGGCGTTGCCAGCTGTCAAAAAAACGAAGACGGGGTACTCGACGGCAGCCGACGTGCTCGAGAAACTCGCACCGCTCCATCCGATCGTCGAACATATCATGCATTATCGCGAGCTCGGCAAGTTGCAATCGACCTATGTCGAAGGCTTACAAAAAGTCATCAAGGACGACGGGAAGATTCACACCCGCTACACGCAGACATTGACCCAGACCGGGCGATTGTCTTCAGTCAACCCGAACTTACAGAACATCCCAATCCGCTTGGAAGAAGGACGGCGAATTCGCAAAGCGTTTACCGCGAGCGAGGCTGATTGGGTGCTGTATGCGGTCGACTATTCGCAAATCGAGCTCCGCATCATGGCCCACATGTCGCAAGATGAGAAGATGCTCGAGGCGTTCCTGCATGACGAGGATATCCATACATCGACAGCGGCCAATGTGTTCCGGGTCGCCAAAGAAGAAGTGACGTCACTCATGCGTCGTCAAGCGAAAGCGGTCAACTTCGGTATCATTTATGGAATCAGTGACTACGGATTGTCACAAAACCTCGGCATTAGCCGAAAAGAAGCACAGACGTTTATCGATACGTACTTCGAACAATTCCCAGGAGTAAAACGTTTCATGGATGCCGCCATTGAACGGGCTCGAGAACACGGCTACGTCGAGACGATGCTGAAGCGCCGCCGCAATATCCCGGACATTCATTCCCGGAACTTCAACTTGCGCGGATTTGCAGAACGGACAGCCATCAACACGCCGATTCAAGGGACGGCCGCCGATATCATCAAAAAAGCGATGATCGATGTAGATGTGGCGCTCCGTGAGTCGGGTTTACAGTCGAAACTACTGCTTCAAGTCCACGATGAACTCATCTTTGAAGGACCGAAAGAAGAGATGGAAGCGCTCGAGACGATTGTCAAACAAGCCATGGAACACACGGTCACCTTGGACGTACCGCTCCGTGCAGACGGTTCGTTCGGTGAGACATGGTTCGACACGAAATAAAATCGAGAAAGGAAATCGATATGCCAGAATTACCAGAAGTGGAGACGGTCTGTCGCCGATTGCGGCCGTTCGTCTCCGGAAAAACGATTGAAAATGTTGAAGTGATTGATGCGAAAATCATTCGAGGTCACGAACCTGAGAGTTGGAAACAACAGCTGCTCGGCGAGACGATTCAAGACGTCGAACGGCGCGGTAAGTTCATTTTATTCAAGTTGAAGAATGGCTATCTCGTTTCGCATCTGCGGATGGAAGGAAAATTCTTCCCGCATGACGAAAAAGTCAATCCGATTAAACATACACACGTCGTTTTCACATTTACGGACGGGACGACACTTCATTACAACGATGTCAGGAAGTTCGGCACGATGGAGCTGAAGACGAATGAAGACTTATATGTGACACCACCGTTGTCGCTTCTCGCACTCGAGCCGTTCGATCCCGAAGTGACGGCGGAGACGCTTCACGCCCGTTTGAAGCGGATGAGCGTCCGCGCCATCAAGACGGCGCTGCTCGACCAGTCGATTTTTGTCGGCCTCGGCAACATTTACGTCGATGAGACGTTGTTCCGGGCCGGGGTTCACCCGACCCGCCCGGCAGCCTCGCTTTCGCTTGACGAGGTCCGGCTAGTGCACCAAGAGGCCGTAGCGGTGTTGACGGAAGCGATTGAACGAGGCGGGAGCACGATTCGGAGTTATACGAATCCGGACGGGGCGAGCGGGACGTATCAAGAGACGCTGTCCGTGTATGGACAGACCGGGGAGCCGTGTACGCGATGCGGAAAACCGATTGAAAAGATGAAACTAGGCGGACGGGGCACACACTACTGTCCGCACTGCCAACAGTAAGAGGTGGACACAATGTTGAAGATTGGTTTGACAGGTGGAATTGCGACAGGAAAGTCGACCGTATCTAGGCTGTTTCAAAAGCAAGGCATCCCGATCATCGATGCCGACAAGATGGCGCGGATTGTCATCGAGCCAGGTGGCAAGGCGTTTGCTGGCGTCCGCGACGCGTTTCCCCAATGTTTTACGGGCGACGAACTGAACCGTCAGGCGCTCGGACGAGAGATCTTTCATGATGATGCCAAACGTCAGTTACTCAATCAGCTCATGCACCCGGCCATCCGCGAAGAGATGCTCGAGGAGATGCGCGAATACGAAGCAGCAGGTGAGACGGTCGTCATGTTCGATATTCCGCTCTTGTTCGAAGGGACGATGCGGGACCTCGTCGACTATACGGTCGTCGTCTATTGCCGGGAAGAGATTCAATTGATGCGTCTCATGGAGCGTAACGGGTTGACGAAAGAAGAAGCGCTCGCGCGCATCCATGCACAAATACCGATTGAGGAAAAAAAGCAACAGGCTGATTTTTTGATCAACAACAACGGTGCGTTAGGTGACTTGTCGGCTCAAGTGGTCCGTCTCGTCGAACAATTTGAAGACATGAAAAAAGAAGGCGACTGAGCGCCTTCTTTTTTTATTCAGTTGAGTGGGTCTGCGTCAGGCTTCCCTTTTTTCCACGTATCGAAGATGGCACGTCCGTCGCTCGGGTGGCCGTTCGAATAGTAAATCGGATAGAGTGAGAAAAAGACGTAATAAAACGAGAAGTAAGCAAATTGATAGGTCATAATTGAAGCCTCAATCAATTGAGTCGTAATCATACCGTTGATTATAAAAATACTCCCTAAATTAAAAATGGCTCCACCGCCGTACACCAGCGTCCTTGTCAAACGATTACTATATTTCAAGTCGCTGAATTGGCACCAGGCGTCATAGAAGTAGACGCGGTTGAATTGCAGGCGCCCGACTTTGAACAATTTTTTCCCCGTCCCAATCTCCATATCAAGCGAACCCCCGAACAGTTTCGCGAAGAAGAAGTGACCGAACTGGTGGATGATCGTCACAATCGGCAAAATAATAAAAAACGATACGATAAATTTATCTAAATCGGTCCAATCAAACATGCTGTTCTAACTCCTTTCCAAGCTCTACACCAACTTCCCCTCTTTTTTAAATATAAAACTGTGAAAAAGTGAAAGAAATGTGAAGATTCATAGTGAAAACGCTTCCAATTTTCCGTTATAATGATGTCGTAATGCAGAAAAAAGGGGGATTTTACATGGGGACGAAAGTTGCAATCAATGGATTTGGACGAATCGGCAGAATGGTGTTTCGGAAATTGATGCTTGAAGGGCGTCACGATGTGGTCGCTATCAATGCGAGTTATCCGGCAGAGACGCTCGCACATTTGATTAAGCACGACACGGTCCATGGGCCGTTCGCGCTCACGGTCCGGGCGCATGGGGATGCGCTCGAAGTCGACGGGAAACACATCGTGCTCGTCTCCGAGCGGGACCCAGAGCGATTGCCTTGGGCCGAGCTCGGGGTCGAGATTGTCATCGAGGCGACGGGGAAATTCAATTCTGATGTCGGGGCGAAAAAACATTTGACAGCTGGCGCGAAGAAAGTCATTTTAACGGCGCCAGGAAAAGGGGAGCTCCGGACGATTGTCATGGGGGTGAACGATCGTGACTATTCGCCGGAACACGATCACGTCATCTCGAACGCCTCTTGTACGACGAACTGTCTCGGTCCGGTCGTGAAAGTGCTCGATTCGACGTTCGGGATCGAGACGGGGCTCGTGACGACGGTACATGCGTATACGAACGATCAAAACAATATCGATAATCCGCATAAAGATCTTCGCCGTGCCCGTGCTTGTGGTAGTTCTATTATACCGACTTCGACGGGAGCCGCGAAAGCGATCGGACTCGTCTTGCCTGAACTTCAGGGTAAGTTGAACGGGATGGCGCTACGGGTCCCGACACCGAACGTCTCGCTTGTCGACCTCGTCGTCGAGTTGCGTCGGGACGTAACGGTCGATGAAGTGAATCAGGCGTTCGAGCGTGCGGCTCACGGAGAGATGACGGGTATTCTCGGTGTCTCGAACGAACCGCTCGTCTCGATCGACTTCAATGGGGATGAGCGTTCCTCGATCATTGACGCCGATTCGACGATGGTGCTTGGTGGCAATCACGTCAAAGTACTCGCTTGGTACGACAACGAATGGGGTTATTCGTGCCGTGTCGTCGACCTGTTGGATATGGTCGCGAGCTACCTGCAAATCGGGCAACAAGAAACCCGCGTCTGAAAAAATATATTCACACAAAAATATTTTGAATAAATTGAAACAAATATCTTGTAACGACGTTCCAAACACGATACACTCTAACTCGTGAACTTCAATTGGTCTGACAAACGCAACTTAAAGGGTTAGGACCTCTTAGGACTAACTTGCCCCCGTGGTTGTGGGCGATTCAGGCACAAAGTGAGTGATCATCAACTACTTTGAGACCATTGATGTAAAGGGGGATCCACTAATATGGATACTATGGGACGTCACATTATTACAGAACTTTGGGAGTGCAATCCCGACAAATTAAACGATATCGACTACATCGAGCGCTTGTTCGTCGATGCAGCACTTCGCTCAGGCGCTGAAGTCCGCGAAGTCGCTTTCCACAAATTTGCGCCGCACGGCGTAAGTGGGGTCGTCATCATTTCAGAATCACACTTAACGATTCACAGTTTCCCAGAGCATGGTTACGCATCAGTCGATGTGTTCACATGTGGGGACCGAATCGATCCAGCCACAGCCTCGCAATATATTGCGGAAGGCTTGGAAGCGAAAGTTCGTGAAGATGTGAAACTTGACCGTGGGATGGGACCGATTCGGGTTCCAGAAGCGCAAGTGGCAATCAACAAATAATCAGATTGACCTATTGAGGCTGGCCGATTTTCGGTCAGCCCTTTTAATTGTTTTGTTAACCGTCTAATTTTGATATGCTTAACCTATATAAATAAGGTGTCGAGGTGGATAATGGGATTATTGGATAAGTTTCAAACACATGTCCAAACGGACGATTCGCATAAAAATGAGGCGCTGCGCACACGTTACGTGGCGGCATCGCCGAGCGCCGTGCTCACATGGCTCCGCGAGCGGATTCAAGCAGAAGGTCAAACGGTTCGTCGTGTCGATGCAGACCGAGGCGAAGTGGCGTTTAACGGCGACGGGTGGGATGCGTTGGCGACAGTCATTCAAGTGGACGGCGGACGTACTGCTGTCGATTTCACATTGAACCGTGACCAGATGCTCGGACCGGACCTCGGTCAAATCGTGACCACATATTATGAGGCGCTATCAGTTAAGTTCCCGCTCCGCGCCATCGGGAATCAATCTGTCGAACGATAAGGAGGGCTGAGCATGCGTTGTCCTAAATGCGATCATAATGGAACGAGAGTGCTCGACTCCCGGCCAGTACAAGATTTTTATTCGATTCGACGCCGTCGCGAATGCGAGGAGTGCGGCTATCGTTTCACCACGTTTGAGACGGTCGAACAGACGCCGCTCATTATCGTCAAGAAAGACGGCAATCGCGAAGAGTTCAGCCGTGAGAAAGTGCTCCGCGGCATCATACGGGCTTGTGAGAAACGCCCGGTCACGCTCGAGCAACTTGAAGGTGTCGTTACGAAAGTCGAACAACAGTTACGTGCTCTCGGTCAGTCCGAGATTCCGAGCGAACAAGTCGGGGAGCTCGTGATGAATGAATTGGCACGCGTCGATGAAGTGGCCTACGTCCGTTTCGCGTCCGTCTATCGCCAGTTCAAAGATATCTCTGTGTTCTTTAAAGAACTTGAAGATTTAATGAAGCAAGAAAAATCGACCAACTAGAGGGGCGGCCTGCTGGTCGCCTTTTTTCAAGGGAGACCTATCATGGAAAAAGAACGAATCTTGTACGGGACTGACGAACTGTTGATCATGAGCACCGGGCTCATCGATCGCGAGTCGTATCAGTCGTTGTATCACTTATATCAGCCGGTCATCGGCGTGAAGGCGCTCGCGATGTATCAGACGCTTTGGAGCGAACTGAAGCCCGGAAAGATGAAATCGAACTATATGTCGCACAGCGCGCTCTGTGAGATGCTCGACTACTCGATTAACGAGCTGACGGACTGTCTGTTCCGGCTCGAGGCGATTGGTCTCGTCCGAACGTATAAGACGAAAGACGAGCGCTTGACCCAGTACGTGTATCAACTGCGCGTCCCGCTCGCGCCGCACACGTTCTTGAACGACGGGCTGTTGTCGAGCTTTCTCTTCTATAAAGTCGGGGAAGTCCGTTTCAAGCAGTTGCAAGGAAGATTCACGATTGACCCGTTGCCGGCCGGAATCATTGAAGTGACGAAAGACTTCAATGAAGTGTTCGACGTTAAAGGTGTGAATCACATGGCATTCACACAAAAGAACTATGAGAAGCCTGACCGTGCCAAAATTGAGATCAACTATACGTTCGATATGGAAATCGTCAAAAAGCTGACGAACTTCCCGGTCGGTTTCTTCACGAAGAAACTCGATGAGACGATCACGAAACTCGCGTACGTCTCACAAATCGATGAAGAGAAGATGGCCGAGATGCTAAAAGAATATTTTGTCCACGAGGCATACCTGCCTCTTACTGAACAAGAGAAACGCGATGGCTGCCGTCAGATGGTGTTGCAGTTGAAGAAGAAACAGACACGACATCGGAAAGTGAAGTCTAATGAGGAAGAGAAAGAGAAAGAGAAAGAAAAAGCGGAAGTCGGTGATTTGCATGACGTTAAAGTCATGGAAGAAACGCATCCAAGTCAATACGTGGCAAAATTAAGAAAGACACCGCAACTTTCTCAGAGTGATGAACAACTTATTATAGAAATGTTGGATTCACTCGGCCTTACACCTGAGATGATTAATGCGCTGTATTACCACATAGTCGAAGTTGAGAAAAGTACAATTAACAGGGGTTATGTCATTTCAATTGCAACGGATTGGAAAACTAGAGGCTATACAAGCGCGAAAGAAGCGCTGGACGAAGCTAAAGCGTTAATGGATTTGAAAAATAAAAAGAAGGAACAACAATCTAAAGTTCAGAGAACTACAGTAGGGTCTAAACGAAAATCACAAACAGAACTTCCTAAGTGGTTTGAAGAAGAGGCAAAAGAACAAAGATTATATAATAAAAAACGAAAACAGGAACTCGAAGCTTCGGTCCCAGACGATGCGGAACTCGTCAAGTTGTTGAATGAATTGAAAGAGAAAGGATGAGGGACATGGAACGTATCAATCAAACGCTCGCCCAAATGATGAACCGAAAAGAAGTGCGTGATGCGTACGAATCGATCCGTCGGCGTACCCTCGAACATCCAGAAGTCGTTGCTTTTTTACGATTGCACCCAGAATTAGATGAAAAATCGATAGAAATCGGTTTTACAAAACTCAGTGAATATGCTGAACAGATGAATGGTAAGCAATTAATTGATGAGAAAGCTGTTATACCTGGGCATCAACCGGTTTTATACGTTGATCGAGGTCAAATATCAATTCGATATGAAGAGACTATCAAGCATCGTCAAGATCGACGACAAAAAGAAGCGGAACATAAATTCAAAAGTTTATTTTTGCCTGAGGAAGTGCGCGAAGCTAAAATGACGTCATTCGATTGGTCAGATGATGCTCGTAAGATTGCGTTTCGTGAAGCTTCGAAGTTTTTATCAGGTATTAAACACAATATAAAAGTAAATGGTCTATATTTATACGGAAGTTTTGGAGGCGGTAAAACATATCTTTTGGCAGCGATTGCTAACGAATTAAAGCAAGCGGATGTTGAAACTATTCTCGTTCATGCTCCGGGCTTTGTTTCAGAAGCAAAACGAAAAATACGGGCGGACTCGTTCGATTCATTTTTAATGTCATTTCAAAATGTCCCGGTCTTGTTAATCGATGACATCGGAGCCGAGGCAATCAGTCCGTGGGTACGGGACGAACTGTTCGGAATCATCTTACAATATCGCATGATGCATCGCTTGCCGACGCTTTATAGTTCAAACTTTGATATTGAGGAACTGGCTTTGCACTTTTCGTTAGATGGTTCGCCGCAGAACAAAATGAAGGCAGAGCGGCTCATGCAGCGCATCTCGACGACGACGACGCAAATCGAGTTAAAAGGTGAGAATCGCCGGCGGTAAAAGGATTGTATTTCTGGAACGAGTTGACTATACTAATAAGCATATAACCGATGCATGGAAGAGGACATGAGACGTCGTAACGGGTTTCAAAGCGAGGGAAGGCTGGTGAGAGCTTCCTAAACACGCCGATCGCCTTACTCCCTCAGAGCACCGTACGGGTCAATCGTGCGGCGATTCACACTCGTTATCGTGTGTTCGAGCCAAGCGGATCGCTTGGGAACGAGGGTGGTACCACGAGAATCAAAGCTCGTCCCTTTTATAGGGATGGGCTTTTTTTATTTATTTTCAGATGTAGAGAGGGGAAGTTGACACATGATTCAATTAACATTTCCAGATGGGGCCGTCAAAGAGTTTGAGGCCGGCATCACAGCAGAAGAAGTAGCGGGTTCGATTAGCCCGGGACTCCGCAAAAAAGCAATCGCCGCCAAAATCGACGGCGAGATGATCGATTATCGCCGTCCGATTGAACACGACGGTAACATCGAGCTCGTCATGCCTGACTCAGAAGACGGCATCGATTTGATGCGCCACTCGTCAGCCCACTTGATGGCTCAAGCCATCAAGCGCTTATACGGGGAAGAAGGCAACATCTACCTCGGAATCGGACCGACGATCGAGAACGGGTTCTATTACGACATCGAGATGGACCGCCGCATCAACGAGGAGGACCTTCCAGAAATCGAGAAGATGATGAAACGAATCGTCGACGAGAACTTGGACATCACACGCGAAGTCGTCTCGCGCGACGAAGCGCTCGAGCGCTACAAACAGCTCGGGGACCCGCTCAAAATCGAATTGATTGAAGACATCCCGGCGAGCGAGACGCTCACGATTTACCATCAAGGCGAATTTTTCGACTTGTGCCGTGGGCCGCACGTCCCGTCGACATCGAAATTGAAAGTGTTCAAGTTGATGAGCGTGGCCGGTGCTTACTGGCGCGGCGACTCGGACAATAAGATGCTGCAACGGATTTACGGGACGGCGTTCGCGACGAAAGAACAACTCGCGGAACATTTACGTCTGTTAGAAGAAGCGAAAGAGCGCGACCATCGCAAACTCGGGAAAGAGCTCGACCTCTTCTTCGTATCGCAAGAAGTTGGTCAAGGCTTGCCGATGTGGCTCCCGAAAGGCGCCTCGATTCGTCGTACGGTCGAGCGCTATATTGTCGACAAAGAGCTCGAGCTCGGCTATCAGCACGTCTACACACCGGTCCTCGGTTCGGTCGACTTGTATAAGACATCGGGGCACTGGGATCACTATCAAGACGACATGTTCCCGAAAATGGAGATGGACAACGAAGAACTCGTCCTTCGTCCGATGAACTGTCCGCACCACATGACGATCTATAAACATGAGCCGCGCTCATACCGCGAACTCCCGCTTCGTATCGCCGAGCTCGGCGGTATGCACCGTTACGAGATGTCAGGTGCGCTCACAGGCCTTCAACGCGTCCGTTACATGGTGTTGAACGATGGGCACACGTTCGTCACACCGGAACAGATGAAGCAAGAGTTCAAAGATATCGTCCACTTGATTCAAGAAGTGTACGCCGACTTCGGCATTAAAGACTATCGTTTCCGCTTGTCGTACCGTGATCCGGCCGACAAAGAGAAATACTTTGACAACGACGCAATTTGGGAAACAGCCCAACGCCAGTTGAAAGAGACGATGGATGAGCTCGGTCTCCCATATTTCGAAGCCGAAGGTGAAGCGGCCTTCTACGGACCGAAACTCGACGTCCAAGTCCGGACGGCACTTGGGAAAGAAGAGACGTTGTCGACGGTCCAACTCGACTTCTTGCTCCCAGAGCGGTTCGACTTGACGTACACAGGACCAGACGGCAAAGACCATCGCCCGATCGTCCTTCACCGTGGGGTCGTTTCGACGATGGAGCGTTTCGTCGCCTACTTGATTGAAGAATATAAAGGCGCGTTCCCGACATGGCTCGCACCGGTCCAAGTCAAATTGATCCCGGTCTCACACGTCCACGACGAATACGTCGCGGAAGTGAAGGCAGAACTCGTCAAACGCGGTGTCCGTGTCGAAACGGACCTTCGTGACGAGAAACTCGGCTACAAGATTCGGGAAGCACAGATGAAGAAAATCCCGATGACGCTCGTCCTCGGTGATAAAGAACGCGATGAGCGTGCGGTCAACATCCGCCGCTACGGACAACAAGAACAAGTATCGGCCACGCTCGATGAATTCTTATCGTCACTCACAGAAGAAATCGCAAACCGTTCACGTTAATCGGTCGACCATCCTTCACCGGAAGGGTGGTCGTTTTTCGGTCTTGAGACGGATGCGAAAGACTTCACCAAACACGTATGGTAGAAGAAAGGAGTGATTCATCTTGAATTATATGAAACCATTAGTGGCGCTCACGATCGGTTCGGTTGTCGCGACAAGCATGATTCCAAAAGTAAACGCAGAAGCCATCGTCGATGACACGATCGTCACACTCGGTGAGTCGTTATCGGCGAGCCAACGGGACTGGGTGCTCGAACGGGTCGAGGCACCGGCGGGGATTGAACCGATCATCACGACCGCGGCTGATGAAGATAAATATTTAGGGGACGCCGTTCCGCAAGCGCAGCGCGGCGGGGGCATGTATTCATCAGCCCGCATCAAACTGACCGACGGGACCGGACTCGATATCAAAACAGAGAATGTCACATGGGTGACCGAAGATATGTATGCGAATGCTCTCGTGACGGCAGGCGTCACGGATGCCGATATTTATATCACGTCGCCGATTCGCGTCACCGGGACGTCGGCGTTGACGGGTATCATGAAAGCCTACGATCAGACGGCCGCGGAGACAGGCATTCAATTGAGCGAGGAACGGAAAGACTTGGCGCAAGAAGAACTCGCGGTCACATCTGAAATCGGGAAGACGGTCGGTCAAGAGGACGTGGCCGGACTGATGAACGAAATCAAAGCGGAAATTGCGAACAAGGCACCGGAGACGAATATCGAGATTCGCGATATCGTCATCCAAGTGCTGAATCAAAACAATGTCCAACTGTCTGATACGCAGTTGACGCAATTGACGACGTTGTTCGAGAACATGCAACAGGCAAACCTCGACTGGGGTGCGATCAGCAACGGATTGCAAGGGGCAGGTCAAAACGTTCAGGCGTTCCTCGAGACCGAAGAAGTGCAAGGTTTCTTCGCGCGTTTGTTTGAAGCGCTCAGCAACTTCTTCAAGTCGTTGACGAATTGAACGGCTTTGCGTATATGACAAATGGTATTGAAAAAGGGCCTCGGCCCTTTTTCAATACCATCGTTTATGGATATAGTCGCGAGCCGACTCGTGGTCGTCCACAATCTTCAATGTGATTCGATTCATCTCTTCTAAAAGGTCCGTCAATACCGCTTCGAGCTTGGCATCACTCACCTCGTGGTGGCGCATCGTCTCTTGTACGATGTGTTTGATTTGGTCGTGATAATCATGGTCGTCTTTCACTTGCTGTCTCCAAGACACGGCCCATCCCTCCTTTTTTATTTTATTCCCTCGGAAAAGGTATTGCGAAACAGCGAAATGACTGTTATCATCATAAAAGTGTGAGCTACCAATTATTCATGCGCGAATTCTTGACATCTTAATCCTATTGGTGTTAAGATGACATAGTGATTAAATACAACAAAGCAGAAGCGCCCGCTTCTCACCTCGTCCGAACAGATTCGGTCAGGTCCATCATGTACGTGAAGCAGTCGAGCCTTGGTCTCTGCTGACTCCGAAATGATGTGTGGGCGGGAAACTGCCGACGCTTTTTTTATTGCCATGTTGTCTTATCAATCTAAAACTCGTGCAACCGCACGATGGAGGTGCTAACCATTAGCAAAGAGCTCTTTATCAACGAAAACATTCGTGCCCGTGAAGTTCGCTTAATTGGAGCGGACGGTGCACAACTCGGTGTGCAATCGCGTAATGAAGCATTACGTTTAGCAGAAGAGGCTGAACTCGATCTCGTCTTGGTCGCCGACAAAGCTAACCCACCGGTCGCTAAAATTATGGACTATGGAAAATACCGTTTCGAACTCCAGAAAAAGGAGAAAGAAGCGCGTAAAAACCAAAAAGTCATCCAATTGAAAGAAGTGCGCCTCAGCCCGACAATCGAGGAAAACGATTTCCAAACGAAATTGCGTAACGCTCGCAAATTCCTTGAAAATGGTAACAAAGTGAAAGCGTCGATCCGTTTCCGCGGACGCGCCATCACACACTCGGAAATCGGCCGACGCGTCATGGAAAAATTGGCGGCGGAATGTGCCGACTTGGCAACAGTTGAGCAAAAGCCGAAGATGGAAGGACGCAGCATGTTCTTAGTGCTGGCTCCGAAGAAAGAAGATTAATCATCGAGTCATAGTGGGGAGGAAATACTCATGCCGAAAATGAAATCGCACCGTGGTGCTTCTAAACGTTTCAAACGTACTGCATCAGGTAAACTCAAGCGTTCACACGCTTACACAAGTCACTTGTTTGGTAACAAATCGACGAAAGCGAAACGTAAGCTCCGTAAAGGTGCTATCGTATCAGCTGGAGACTTCAAACGCATTCGCAACATGATCGCGAAGTAATACAGAAAGAATTTAGGAGGGAAACCATATGCCACGCGTAAAAGGCGGTTATACGACTCGTCAACGTCGTAAAAAGCAAATCAAGCTTGCCAAAGGTTATTTTGGCTCGAAACACATTCTATTTAAAGTAGCAAAACAACAAGTCATGAAGTCACTCATGTACGCTTATCGTGACCGTCGTCAAAAGAAACGTGATTTCCGTCGTCTTTGGATCACACGTATCAATGCGGCAGCACGCACAAACGGTCTTTCA
Source organism: Exiguobacterium sp. TNDT2 (assembly GCF_003331145.1). GTDB lineage: Bacteria > Bacillota > Bacilli > Exiguobacteriales > Exiguobacteriaceae > Exiguobacterium. The sequence goes on from NZ_QLVE01000030.1 coordinate 85,481, forward strand.
TACAGCCGTATGATGCACGGCCTCAAGCTCGCAGGGATCGATATCAACCGTAAGATGCTTGCTGAGCTTGCTGTGACAGATGCACAGGCATTCGCGTCACTTGCTGATACAGCTAAATCAAAATTGAACGCGTAATCGTTCAATCGACAGCGCCGAGACCTTATCTCGGCGCTTTCTTTTTTCTGATTTATTCCGTGAACTACTCACCACTTGCTTGCTTCGCAACCTGAAGTGGGAGCT
>NZ_QLVE01000031.1 GCF_003331145.1 Exiguobacterium sp. TNDT2
CAGCGCCGAAAGTAGTTGGGGGTCTCCCCCTGTGAGGATAGGACGTCGCCAGGCAAACGGTGGTTCTGGAGCATTCGCTCAAGGGCCGCCGCTTTTTTTATTTATATCGCGATTCAAATGAAAGAGAGGAAGAACAGATGGCCAAAAAAATCAAAGTATACGTCGAGCCAAACGAGACAATCGATGATTGTTTAAATCGAATTGCTCAAATGGGGTATCGCCCGGTACGTAGGATTGAAAAGCCTGTCTTTGAACAAACGGGAACCAAAGACGAACCTGTACATTCCCATCAATCGATTTTGTTTGAGTGCGTTGCTCTCAAATCATAATGCCAAACCGTCACGAATGCGTGGCGGTTTTTTTGTATTTCAACACCACTAAAGACGAACGATAAATATTCAGACAATTAAATTGTTCGCAGTTTGTTGACATGTTTTGAAAGAACAAGGTACGATAGGCGTGTGAGTTGATAACAAATTAAATAGTGCTCCATATAATCGCGAGGAAATGGCTCGCAAGTTTCTACCTGATCGCCGATTCTGATCAGACTATGGGGTATAGTCGACATTTTTTTGTCGTGGCCTATACCCTAAACTGGTTATTCGGTTTAGGGATTTCTTTATTTAAGGGGGACAATTAAGTGAAGGCAACAGTAGGTGTAATCATGGGTAGCTCGTCTGATTGGGAAACAATGCGTCACGCTTGTGACATCCTAGAAGAATTGAGTATTCCATATGAAAAACAAGTTGTCTCGGCACATCGGACGCCGGACTTAATGTTTGAATATGCTGAAGAGGCCCGTACCAGAGGTATACATGTCATCATTGCAGGCGCAGGAGGGGCAGCCCATTTACCGGGAATGGTGGCAGCGAAAACAACGCTCCCTGTCATCGGAGTGCCTGTTCAATCTAAAGCGTTAAATGGACTCGATTCCTTGCTCTCGATTGTTCAAATGCCTGCAGGTGTACCGGTCGCAACCGTCGCCATCGGTCGAGCTGGGGCGACGAACGCAGGTCTTCTCGCGGCGCAAATCTTGAGCCTCCAATCTTCTGAATTGATTGACCGTCTCGAGGTTTACCGCCAAGTGAAACGAGATATGGTACTTCAAGCAACGGAGGAACTAATCTAATGAGAATCGGCATTTTAGGTGGGGGGCAGTTAGGTCGCATGATGTCGCTCAGCGCGAGTGCAATGGGATACGAAACGCTAAGCCTCGATCCAAACTCAAACGCACCGACCGCTCAAGTCGCGCCAAGCATTGTGGCTACATTTGACGACGTAACAGCAGCTCGTGAACTCGCTCAGCGTTCAGACATCATCACATACGAATTCGAAAATATCGATACAGCGATGATTGAAGCTATCGCTGACAAGTGTCCGCAAGGGATGGATGTCTTAAAGGCGACACAGCATCGGCTTTATGAGAAGCAAATGATTGAAGGTGCGGGCCTTCACGTCGCTCCATATATTCCAGTTCGTTCCCTCCCAGACGTCACTCGAGCAAGAGACGTGTTAGGTTTTCCGTTTGTGATTAAGACGTGCCGTTTTGGTTATGACGGTAAAGGTCAAACCGTAATACGTTCAGAACAAGACGTACGCTCGTTCACAGATCAGTTCGAAGAAACGGAATATGTGGCCGAAGCTTGGCTTCCTTTTAAAAAAGAAATCTCTGTCATCGTGACGAGAGGGACGCACGAGACGACGACGTTCCCCATCAGCGAGAACATTCATCGAAACAATATTTTACATCTTTCGATTGTACCGGCACGAGTGGAGCCTGATATTTTAGAGGAGGCGCGTCATTTGGCCCTCCAACTCGCTGACCACACTGGACTAATCGGTACGCTGGCCGTTGAGTTGTTCATTATGGAGGATGGCTCCTTGTATGTGAATGAACTTGCTCCCCGTCCCCACAATTCAGGGCATTACACGATTGATGCCTGTGAGACATCACAGTTCGAGCAACACATTCGGGCAATCACCGGGATGAAGCTTGGACGAACGACGCTTTACACACCAATCGTCATGGTCAACCTGTTAGGCGAACATATGGACGAGCTGAACCCGCAAACGTTACCGTCGAATGTTAAACTACATTTGTATGGGAAAGAAGAAGCGAAGCAGGGGCGGAAAATGGGACATTTGAACGTGCTCGCCGATTCCGTCGAAGAAGCGCTTCAGACCATCGAACAATTGGCAATTTGGAAGGAGACCGTTTTATGATTTCACGTTATACCCGTCCCGAGATGGCGGCGATTTGGACAGACCAAAACAAATTTGAGGCATGGCTTCAAGTAGAACTTTACGCATGTGAGGCGTGGAGCGAGCTAGGCGTCATTCCAAAAGAAGATGTCGCGGTCCTGTGGGACAAAGCATCGTTTGATGTTGAACGCATCTTGGAGATCGAGCAAGAGACGCGCCATGACGTTATCGCCTTCACGCGTGCCGTCTCAGAGACGCTTGGAGAAGAGAAGAAGTGGGTACATTACGGATTGACTTCGACGGACGTCGTCGATACGGCCTTATCGTACTTGATCAAGCAAGCAAACGATATTTTAGAAGCCGATATCGACCGTTTCATCGACATTCTCGCTGAGAAAGCCAAGGCGCATAAATACGACATCATGATGGGCCGTACACACGGTGTCCACGCAGAACCGACGACGTTCGGATTGAAGCTCGCCCTTTGGTACGAAGAGATGAAGCGCAACAAGAAACGGTTTGTGGCAGCCCGTGAGACGATTGAATTCGGCAAGATGAGTGGTGCGGTCGGTACGTTTGCGAACATCGATCCGTTCATCGAATCGTATGTGTGTGACAAATTAGGGATTCAAGCAGCCCCGATTTCGACGCAGACGTTACAACGTGACCGTCACGCCGAATACATGTCGACGCTCGCGTTGATCGCCACATCGATTGAGAAGATGGCGACAGAGATTCGCGGCCTTCAAAAGACAGAGACACGTGAGGTCGAAGAATTCTTCGCCAAAGGTCAAAAAGGGTCGTCAGCGATGCCGCATAAACGTAACCCGATCGGTTCAGAGAACATGACCGGCCTGGCCCGTGTCATTCGCGGTCATATGGTGACGGCGTATGAGAACGTCCCACTCTGGCATGAACGTGACATCTCGCACTCTTCTGCCGAACGAATCATTCTTCCGGATGCGACGAGTCTCCTCAACTACATGTTGAACCGCTTTGGCAATATCGTGAAGAACTTGACGGTCTTCCCGGATAATATGCGCCGGAACATGGACCGGACGTTTGGCATTATCTTCTCCCAACGCATCTTGCTCGCGTTGATTGAAAAAGGATGGTCGCGCGAAGCCGCTTATGATGCCGTTCAACCGAAGGCGATGCAGGCGTGGGAAGAAGAGACGATGTTCCGCACCTTGATTGAACAAGACGCCGAGATGGGCGCGCTCTTCACGAATGACGAGCTCGACGACCTATTCGACCCGAGCCATCACGTGCGCCGTGTCGATGTTATTTTTGAACGCTGTGGTTTGTGATCGTTGAGGGGCTTCATGCCCCTCTCACTTTTAAGGGGGACGATACAGATGGAAGCAATTTACGAAGGTAAGGCAAAAGCGTTATTTGAGACTGAAGAACAGGGTGTGCTCCGCGTCTATTATAAAGACGACGCGACGGCATTTAACGGGGAGAAAAAAGAATCAATCGCCGGCAAAGGCGTGTTGAACAATGCTATCACGACGCGCTTGTTCGAACTCATGCACGATAACAAGATTCCGACGCATTTCATTAAACGACTATCGGATCGCGAGCAGCTCGTGCGCCGTGTCGACATCATTCCGCTTGAGGTCGTCGTGCGTAACGTCGCCGCCGGAAGCCTGGCGAAACGACTCGGTTGGGAAGAAGGGACACCGCTCATGTCACCAATCGTCGAGTTCTACTATAAAGATGACGCACTCGGAGATCCACTTTTAACAGAGGACCACATCCGTTTACTGCAAGTTGCCACACACAAAGAAGTCGAAACATTGCGACAACTCGGCCTGTGGGTCAACGATGTATTGCAAGATTTCTTCAACGAACATGGCATCGATTTAATCGACTTCAAACTTGAGTTCGGTAAAGTCGACGGCACAATCATCCTCGCCGATGAGATTTCGCCGGACACGTGCCGACTCTGGGACAAAGAGACGAAACAAAAGCTCGATAAAGACGTTTTCCGCAGAGACCTCGGATCTCTGACAGATACGTATAGCCAGTTGTTAACACGCATAGGGGGAATGAACTGATGAAAAAAGTAAACGTGTACGTGACATTACGTGAAAGTGTACTGGATCCGCAAGGCGTCGCCGTAAAAGGTGGGCTCGAACATCTCGGTTTTACAGGGGTAGAGTCGGTGCGCATCGGGAAAGTCATCGAGCTTCAAGTGGCAGATGAGACGACCGAAGCGATGGTGCGTGACATGTGTGAGAAGCTACTCGTCAACACGGTCATCGAGAACTATCGGATCGAGATGGGGGTACTCGCATGAAATTCGCTGTCATCGTCTTCCCGGGATCGAACTGTGACCTCGACATGTATCATGCCGTAAAAGATGTCCTCGGTGAAGAAGCGGACTATGTGTTCCATACGGAAACAGCACTCGAAGGATACGACGGTGTGCTCTTGCCAGGCGGGTTCTCCTACGGGGATTACTTGCGCTGCGGTGCCATCGCCCAATTCTCACCGATCATGAACGAAGTGAAGCGGTTCGCTGAAGAAGGGCGTCCGGTGCTCGGCGTCTGTAACGGATTCCAAGTGCTCGTCGAAGCCGGGCTTCTCCCGGGTGTATTGATGCGCAACCGTGATTTGAAGTTCGTGTGCAAGACGGTCGAATTGAAAGTCGAAACGAACGAGACGATGTTCACAAACGATTATGCGCTCGGGGAGACGATTCAAGTCCCGATTGCCCACGGGGAAGGCAACTACTACTGTGACGAGGTGACACTTGAGACGCTTCGAGCGAACGGACAGATCGCCTTCACGTATACCGACAATCCGAACGGATCGGTCGCGAATATTGCAGGAATCACGAACGTACAAGGCAACGTACTCGGAATGATGCCACACCCGGAACGAGCGGTCGAAGCACTCTTAGGCGGGGAAGATGGCAAACGATTATTCACTTCGATGGTGAAATGGGGGACTCGACATGCTACTTACAACTGAACCGACAGCAACACACATCCGTGAAGAGCGACTTTACGCCACGATGGGCTTGACCGATGAGGAATACGCGCTCGTCGTCTCACTGCTCGGTCGTGAGCCGAATTACACAGAGATCGGGTTATTCTCGGTCATGTGGTCTGAACACTGTTCGTACAAAAACTCGAAGCCTGTCCTCCGGAAATTCCCGACCACCGGGAAGCACGTCCTTCAAGGACCTGGGGAAGGTGCCGGCATCGTCGACATTGGCGATGGCCAGGCCGTCGCATTCAAAATCGAGAGCCATAACCATCCATCGGCGATTGAGCCGTACCAAGGTGCGGCGACAGGTGTCGGCGGGATTATCCGCGACATCTTCTCGATGGGCGCGCGACCGGTCGCACTCCTCAACTCGCTCCGCTTCGGAGATTTGAACGAATCACGTGTGAAACATCTTTTCGGCCACGTCGTCTCCGGCATCGCCGGTTACGGCAACTGTGTCGGCATCCCGACGGTCGGTGGGGAAGTCGCGTTCGACCCGGCCTATGCCGGCAACCCGCTCGTCAACGCGATGTGCGTCGGACTCATCCGCCATGAAGACATTCAAAAAGGGATTGCCGAAGGTGTCGGCAACTCGGTCATGTACGTCGGCGCAACGACAGGACGCGACGGCATTCACGGGGCGACGTTCGCCTCGGAAGAACTCGGTGAGGATGCGGACGAGAAACGCCCGGCCGTCCAAGTCGGGGACCCATTCATGGAGAAACTGTTGATTGAGGCGTGTTTGGAAGTCATTAAACACCCAGCCCTCGTCGGGATCCAAGACATGGGAGCGGCTGGTCTCACGTCGTCTTCGGCCGAGATGGCATCGAAGGCAGGCATGGGTATCGAGATGAACCTCGACCTCGTCCCACAACGCGAGGCTGATATGACGCCTTACGAGATGATGTTGTCGGAGTCACAAGAGCGGATGCTTCTCGTCGTCAAGGCAGGGCATGAAGATGAAATCGAAGCAATCGTCACGAAGTGGGGACTTCATGCGATCAAAGTCGGTGTCGTCATAGAAGAAAAAGTACTCCGTCTGCTCCATCACGGGGAAGTCGCAGCCGAAGTACCGGTCGACGCGCTCGCAGAAGACGCACCGGTCTACCATAAGCCGTCGAAAGTACCGGCATATTATGAGACGTTCCAAGCGATGGCACCGGTCCAACCGGTCGTCACGGACGTGCTCTCGACATGGAAAGACGTGCTCGCCATGCCGACGATTGCCTCGAAACGTTGGGTGTATGAACAATACGATTACATGGTCCAAACATCAACTGTCGTCGCGCCAGGCAGTGACGCGGCCGTCATCCGCATTCGCGACACAGACAAAGCGCTCGCGATGACGACAGACTGCAACGCCAAATACGTGTACCTCGACCCGCGTGTCGGCGGTGCCATCGCGGTCGCCGAAGCGGCGCGCAATATCGTCGCCAGCGGTGCCACGCCGCTCGCGCTCACGGACTGCTTGAACTTCGGTAGCCCGGATAAGCCAGAAGGGTTCTGGCAGCTCGACCAAGCCGTCGAAGGGATGGCCGAGGCGTGCCGTGCCCTCGACACACCGGTCATCGGTGGGAACGTCTCGCTTTACAATGAATCGAACGGGACGGCAATTTATCCGACACCGGTCGTCGGCATGGTCGGCTTGATCGACAAGCCGGAACATATCACGACGTCGTTCGCGAAAGCAGCAGGCGATATCATCTTCCTTCTCGGTGAGACGAAACCTGAGTTCGGTGGCAGTGCGCTTCAAATGCTTCAAGACGGCAAAGTGAGCGGGCAGGCGCCGACGCTTGACCTCGAGACAGAGAGCCGTCAGCAACAAGCGCTCCTCGCAGCAATCTGGGCAGGACTTGTCACGGCGGCCCACGACGTCTCAGAAGGCGGACTCGCCGCGGCCCTCCCTGAACTCGTGTTCGGGACAGGCTTCGGCGTAGACGTCACGGTCGACACGGATCTCGTGACGACGCTTTTCAGTGAATCACAGTCACGGTTCCTCGTCACAGTCGCGCCGCATCAGGCTGATGCGTTCGCATCCTTGACGAAGGCGTCACGCATCGGGCAGGTGACAGACACGCCACAATTGACGGTTCGTGCGAGTGACCGCCTCATCGAAATGGACGTCACAGAGCTTGAACGGATATGGGAAGGAGCTATTCCATGTTATATGACATCCGAGGCATGAACGAGGAGTGCGGGGTATTCGGGGTATTCAATCACCACGAAGCGTCACACCTCGCCTACTACGGCCTCCACAGCCTGCAACACCGGGGACAAGAAGGGACAGGCATCGTCACGGCTGACGGCGATCGCTTGCACGCCAAACGCGGGCTCGGCCTCGTCGCTGAAGTGTTCGACGAACCTTCGCTCGATGCATTGACCGGGCATCACGCCATCGGTCATGTCCGTTATTCGACAGCAGGCGGCAACACGCTCGAGAACGTCCAACCGCTCCATTTCAAGTCGCTCACGGGCGATTTGGCGATGGCGCATAACGGTAACCTCGTCAATGCCAACGAGTTGAAACATATGCTCGAAGCGGAAGGTGCGATTTTTCAGACGACATCTGACACGGAAGTCGTCGCCCACTTGATTAAGCGGAGCCGCGGCAACTCGATGAAAGAACGAATCGCGGATAGCTTGGCTCGTCTCGTCGGCGCGTTCGCCTTTCTCTTCTTGACGGAAGACGCGCTCTACGTCGGCGTCGATGTTCACGGATTACGTCCGCTCTCGCTCGGCCAGACCGAGGACGGAGCCTACGTGTTCGCCTCAGAGACATGTGCGTTCGACGTCGTGGGGGCGACGTACGTACGTGATGTCGAACCAGGAGAGCTCCTTATGATCACGCAAGACGGGATTGTATCGGAGCGGTACAGCGAGGCCTCGGTCCGCGCGATGTGTTCAATGGAATACATCTATTTCTCGCGGCCGGACTCGATCATCGATGGCGTCAACGTGCACACGGCCCGTAAGGCGATGGGGAAAAAGATGTTCGACGAGGCACCGGTCGAAGCGGACGTCGTCACCGGCGTCCCTGATTCGAGTATTTCAGCGGCCATCGGTTACGCTGAGGCGAGCGGGATTCCGTACGAGATGGGACTCATTAAAAACCGCTATGTTGGCCGGACGTTCATTCAACCGTCGCAAGAGTTACGGGAGCGCGGCGTCAAGATGAAACTGTCGGCGCTGCGAGGTGTCGTGAACGGGAAGCGGGTCATCATGGTCGACGACTCAATCGTTCGCGGGACGACGAGCCGACGCATCGTCAAACTGCTCCGTGAAGCCGGGGCGACCGAAGTGCATGTGCGCATCACGTCACCACCGATCAAGCATCCGTGCTATTACGGCATCGATACATCATCAAAGGAAGAGTTGATTGCGGCCACCAAATCCATCGAAGAGATTAAAGAAGAGATTGGGGCCGATTCACTGGCGTTCCTCACATTGGATGGGACGGTCGAAGCAATCGACCGGCCGTTCGAAGGGAACTTGCGCGGGCAGTGCGCCGCTTGCTTCACCGGACTTTATCCAACTGAACTGGCGGAACTTGTAACAGAGACAAAAGCTTGAGGGGGACTGACGATGAGTTTAAGATATGAACAAGCGGGTGTGAATTTAGAGGCAGGTTATGAGGCAGTATCACGCATGAAGCGTCACGTTGCACGGACGATGCGTCCAGAAGTGATGACCGGGCTCGGTAGTTTTGGTGCGATGATTGACCTTGGCTCGATGCAGTTGAAACATCCGATTCTCGTCAGCGGAACGGATGGGGTCGGCACGAAACTCAAACTCGCGTTCGCGCTCGACCAACATGATACGATTGGAATTGACTGTGTGGCGATGTGTGTCAATGACTGTCTCGTCCACGGGGCCGAACCGCTTTATTTCTTAGACTATATCGCGACCGGAAAAGCGGAACCGGCCAAACTTGAGCGCATCGTCGCAGGAGTCGCCGAAGGCTGTGTCCAAGCGGGCTGTGCCCTCGTTGGAGGCGAGACGGCCGAGATGCCGGGGATGTATCCGGACGGCGAATATGACATCGCCGGATTCGCCGTCGGTGTCGTCGAGAAGGAAGCACTGATCGATGGACGGACGATTGAAGCGGGGGACATCGTCCTCGGACTCGCGTCATCCGGTGTCCACTCGAACGGATTCTCGCTCGTCCGCCATATTGTCGAGTCGCAAGGACTCGCCTACACCGATGAGATTGCCATGCTCGATACGACGCTCGGGAACGCCCTTTTGTTGCCGACACGCATCTATTCTGAAGCGGCGAAAGCCGCCATCGCGACGGGGCGTGTCCAAGGCATGGCCCACATCACGGGCGGCGGGTTTTATGAGAACGTGCCACGCATGCTGCCGGAAGGCCTCGGTGTCACATTCGACGCATCGAATTGGCCGAGCCTGCCCGTGTTCGACTGGCTCGAACAAGTCGGGCACGTCTCGAAACAAGAGATGTTCAACGTGTTCAATATGGGGATCGGCTTCATGATCACGGTCCGGGCTGAAGATGTCGAAGCCGTCGAAGCCGCGCTCGAGCGCGTCGGGGAGACATCGCACCGTATCGGGAAAGTTGATGCCAAACCGGGCGTCCGCATCATGGGGGTCGACCAGTGAAAAAATTTGCCATCTTCGCCTCCGGGTCCGGTAGCAACGCCGAAGCGATTTGGCAAGCCATCGACCGAGGCGACTTGTCAGGGGAATGTGTCCTGCTCGTCACGGACAAACCAGAAGCGAAAGTACTCGAGCGGGCGGATCGGTTCAACATCGCGAGCTTCTCGTTCGAACCGAAGGCATATGCGTCAAAAGCGGAATTCGAACAAGAAATTCTCGTCTTGTTACAGGCTCTCGGCGCCGACTATATCGTCTTGGCCGGGTATATGCGGTTGATTGGGGACGTGTTGCTGTCAGCATATCCGAACCAGATCATCAACATCCATCCGTCGCTCTTACCGGCGTTCCCAGGAAAAGACGCCATCGGTCAGGCGCTCGCGGCGAACGTGCCGACGAGCGGTGTCACCGTCCATTACGTCGATGCCGGGATGGATACGGGACCAATCATCGCCCAACAAGACGTCGCCATCGCCGGCTGTGATGCTATGGAAGCGACAAGGCGCATCCAAGCGGTCGAGCATCAGCTCTATCCGCGCGTACTACAACAAGTGTTTATCCAACAGGAGGTTTTCAAGTGAGAGCATTACTGAGTGTGTCAGATAAAACAGGAATCGTCGAGCTCGCACAGGCGTTGCATGAAGCGGGCATCGAACTCATTTCGACAGGCGGGACGGAAGCTGCGCTCATCGCGGCCGGCCTTCCGGTAAAAAACATCTCAGCAGTGACGTCGTTCCCAGAGATGCTCGACGGACGCGTGAAGACGCTCCATCCGCTCGTTCACGGCGGACTGCTCGGACGTCGCGATTTGGACTCGCACGTCGAACAGATGAAAGACCACGACATTAAGCCGATCGACTATGTTGTCGTCAACTTGTACCCGTTTAAAGAGACGATTGCGAAAGAGAATGCGACGTATGAAGAAGCGATTGAAAATATCGATATCGGTGGACCGAGCATGCTCCGTTCGGCCGCAAAAAACCATGCCAGCGTGACGGTCGTCGTCGATCCGGCTGACTATGGTCACGTCGCCGAAGCGGTTCGCGCCGGTGGGACGACGTTCGAGACACGCCAACGCCTCGCGACAAAAGCGTTCCGTCACACGGCGGCGTATGACGCCTTGATTGCCGACTATTTAGGGCAGCAGATCGGTGAGACGTTCCCGGAACAGCTCACGGTCACGTATGAGAAAGTACAAGACCTTCGCTACGGAGAGAACCCACACCAACAGGCAGCGTTTTATAAGACGCCGCTCTATCACGGGATGACGCTCGCGAATGCGGAGCAATTGCACGGTAAAGAACTTTCCTATAACAATATCCAAGATACGAATGCGGCGCTCGAGGCGCTCAGTGAACTGACGGAGCCGGCAGCGGTCGTCGTCAAACATATGAACCCGTGCGGTGTCGCTGTGGGAGAAACGATTAGCCAAGCGTTCTCGAGAGCCCATGCGGCCGATCCGGTCTCGATTTTCGGTGGCATTGTCGCCTTGAACCGTGAAGTCGATTTAGAGACGGCAGAAGCACTCCGTAACATCTTCTTAGAAATCATCATCGCGCCATCCTTTAGTGAGGCAGCACTTGACCGATTGAAAGAGAAAAAGAATCTTCGGTTATTGACGCTCGACATGGGCCAGATGACAGGGATGCGATTGACAGCCGTCGCGGGCGGTCTGCTCGTGCAGGACGGGGACGATGTCACCCTCGATGATGCGTCATGTCAAATCGTGACGGACCGTCGTCCGACGGCGTCCGAATGGGAAGACTTGAAGCTCGCGTGGCGTGTCGTCAAACACGTGAAATCGAACGCCATCGTTGTCGCCAAAGATGAGACGACAATCGGCATCGGTGCAGGACAGATGAACCGCGTCGGTGCGGCGAAAATCGCTTTCGAACAAGCGGGTGAACGTGCTCAAGGGGCTGCGCTCGGTAGCGATGCGTTCTTCCCGATGGGGGACACGGTCGAGGCTGCGGCCGCGGCCGGCATCACGGCCATCATTCAACCTGGCGGATCGATTCGTGACGAAGAGTCGATCGAAGCGGCGAACCGCCACGGTATCACGATGGTGTTCACGTCAGTTCGACACTTCAAACATTGAGAGGAGCGATACGATGAACGTACTCGTCATTGGACGCGGCGGCCGTGAACACGCGCTCGCCTGGAAGTTGGGACAAGACGGACACGAAGTGTTCGTCGCCCCTGGTAATCTCAATATGGATGGCGTGACGTGCGTACCGATTGAAGAGACAGATGTCTCGGCACTCGTCGGGTTTGCGAAGCGTGAAGGAATCGACTGGACGATTGTCGGTCCGGAATCGGCCCTGATGGCCGGCGTCGTCGATGCGTTTCAAGCAGAAGGACAACGCATCTTCGGGCCGTCGAAAGCGGCAGCACTTTTGGAAGGCAGTAAAGCCTTCGCCAAAGAAGTGATGCGCGAAGCCGATATTCCGACAGCGGGATATGACACGTTCACCGACGCTGCGTCGGCGCTACACCATCTCGATTTGTCGGAAGCCCCGCTCGTCGTCAAAGCGGACGGGCTCGCTGCCGGCAAGGGCGTGACCGTCGCGTTCACACTCGATGAGGCGCGGGCAGCGATTCACGACATCTTCGACACCGATAAGTTCGGGGACCAGTCCCGTGTCGTCATCGAAGAGTATTTGGACGGGGAAGAGTTCTCGCTCATGGCGTTCGTCTCAGGTGAGCACGTCATCCCGATGATCACGTCTCAAGATCACAAACGTGCATTTGACGGCGACAAAGGACCGAACACGGGCGGTATGGGCGCATACAGTCCGATGCCTCATCTCGATGATGCCGTATACGCGGAAGCGGTCGAGCGCGTGCTCATCCCGCTCGCGCGGACGATGGTCGAACGAGGCACTCCGTTCCAAGGGTTCTTGTATGCGGGCCTCATCTTGACGGCGGATGGCCCGAAAGTGATCGAGTTTAACGCCCGGTTCGGTGACCCCGAGACCGAGGTCATTCTCCCGAACTTGGCATCCCCGCTCCTCGACGTCATCGAGGCGGTCGTGGACCAGAAACCGTATCCGATTGAATGGGTGGACGGCTATACGATTGGAGTCGTCGTCGCGGCGGATGGGTATCCCGATAAAGCGGCGACCGGACAAGTCCTCTCAGGTTTTGACCGTTTGCCGGAAGATGTGCTCGTGTTTCATGCGGGCACGACCCGTGACGGGGCAGATATTGTCGGCAACGGAGGTCGCTTGTTCGTCCTCACGTCGACGAAACCGACGTTGCTCGAAGCAAAACGTGCCGTCTATATGGCACTCGAACAACTTGATTTGCCACAGACGTTCTACCGTCGAGACATCGGCGGACGGGCGTTAGCGCATATTTTTTAAAGGATGGGTCAACCCGTCCTTTTTTTCATGCGAAAAGAAGGAAATCCCGATTTCCTGCTCTACAATGATGGAGTAGATTGAAGGAAGAAGGTGGTCGGTCTGCGAGTCCAAACAAAACTATTTATTGCAATCGCTATAAACATTGCATTGTTCATAGGAATCATTCTTTTTGTGATCAAGCCTTATTTTATTGAAAAAAGCATTGATCAAGATGAAGTCATGATTCGAAGTCAAGTCGATAGCGTCTCAGAAGTATTTTCGAATCGACGCTCCATGTTAGAACGAACGCTAATCGACTGGGCAGTTTGGAATGATTCATACGACTTTGTAATCAATCCGAACGAGGAGTTCATTCGAAGTAACATGGGATATGAAACACTAGAGAATTTAGGTATCAGTGCCATGTTATTTTTAAATGAGAATCAAGACGTTGTCTACTCTGAATTTAGCCGATTTTATGCGTCAGACAATGAGGCTGAGCGTGAAGCTTTTACGAACGATATTTTACGATTCGTCAATGCATCCGGTATTAAACAAAATGCGGTATATGGTACAGATTACGGCCCGATCGTATTCATGAGCCATCCGATTGTCAGAAGTGACGGGAAAGGTACTGCGAAAGGGACGTTGGTCATGATTCAAAAAATCGGGCCTGATTTCATATCTGCGGTAAGCGCGCAAGCGAAAACCCCGATTACGATTCGACCGCTTTCTCATAACCGACTGATCATTGATCAAGACGAGAAATTCGCACGCGTCTCTATGCCATTACAATCTATTTATCAAGATGCAAATTGGGAACTCAATTTCTCGGTCAAACGGACATACTATCTAAATACGATGTCGATGCTACAAACAGGCATGTTCGGGCTTCTTATTTTAGGTCTCGGCTTGCTCATCACGTTATTTTTAACGATTCACCGATTTATAACGATGCGATTGTTGCACATCGTGACTGAGCTGAAACAGATTACACACGAACGGAATGGCCGTCTGCGAATTCGCTCAAATCGAAGAAGTCGCGATGAGATCGAGGACATGGCCACGACAATCAATAACGTATTGGATGCTCTTGAGGAAACAAAGACCGAGTCGTTGAACCGTGCCTTTCGTGATTCGTTGACAAGGTTGCCGAATCGGCTTGCGGTAGAAGACATGTTTGCAAACGCGGCGACGCCTGCTACTCAAATAGCTGTACTTGGAATTGACTTGGACAACTTTAGGCGGATTAATGATCAATTCGGACAAAGAACAGGTGATGCGCTGTTAACATTTCTCGCATCACGTTTAAATTTTTATAAAGAGGATGGGTTTGCCGCTCGAATCGGGGCGGATGAGTTCATATTTATTCATCCGAAATGGTCAACCCGCGAAATGCGATTGGTTGCCAATCAAATTGCGAAAGATGTGACAGATTGGGGAAGAAAGCAAGGGATGAACGGATTGACGACTAGTATCGGAATTGATGAATTGAATCATATCGATCGGCCGTATACGTATGAAATTATGATGAATCGTCTCGATGTGGTCCTCCATGAAGTCAAACACTCAGGAAAAAATCAAATTTTATCCTATGACGAAATCGAAAGCGGGAGTCATTATCTTCATATGCTTGAAATGGAACGTGATTTGAGATACGCCTTGAAGCATGGTGAATTTGAGCTCTATTATCAACCGATTGTATCCCCGAGCCCGTTCGCTGTCCGTGGCGTAGAAGCGCTCATTCGATGGAACCATCCCGTAAAAGGTGCGATCTCGCCGGGAATCTTTATCCCGGTGGCCGAGCAATTAGGATTGATTTCAGACATTGGACGTTGGGTATTGCGGCAAGCGGTATCAGAGATTCAAGAACATGCACATAGTCATCACCTGTTTCTGTCTGTAAACGTCTCAAAGCGTCAAATTGCTGACGGGTCGTTTCTTGAAGAGCTGCGTCATGTGCTATCTGACACAAAGTTCAAAGCAAATCTACTTCATGTTGAAATTACTGAGAGTGAGGTCGGTGGCAACCTGTTTGAATTGCAACAGTTTATCTCTACTCTTAAAGAGATGAACGTGCAAATCTCGCTTGATGATTTTGGGGTCGGCACGTCATCATTGTCATTCTTACAATCGCTTCAACTCGATATTATTAAAATTGATCAAAACTTTGTCAAAGGGATTCCTGAGAACAAGTTCGATCGAGCATTGCTCGAAGGATTGTACCAAACATTCCATACACTTGGGCTCGATATCGTCACAGAAGGCGTCGAGCGTCCGGAACAGCTTGCGTTCGTACTCGAACACAGCAGCTCACTCATCCAAGGTTACCACTACAGCAAACCGGTTCCGCTTGCCCAACTCGAGCATTATTTAAAGAAAACGGTTCTAGTTTGAGAGCGATTAAGATGTTTCCTGCGAGGAGCATCTTTCTTTTTATGATTTCCGTGAAAATTTCATTACAATTGGTAACATAGCTTGCGACCCTTTCATAGAAAAGGTAAACTTGAAACAGGTGAAAGAAAACGCTTACAAAATTATTGTCTGATAATAATGGCGAGGCGATTAAGGGAGGATTGGGTTCGATGCCAACAAAACGATCGGCGCGGGCACCGTGGTCTAAAGCGATGATTCGGTCACAACTTGAAGTCGTGAGCCAAGTCAGGCCACCTTCGCTCGTATTGACGAATGCCACGTACTTGAACATGTACGTGAAGCAGTGGAAACAAGCAAATATATGGATAGAACATGATCGCATCGTCTATGTCGGACCGGATTTGCCGAAAGCGGCCGTCGAGACAGTGGACGTATCCGGAAAGTATATCGTGCCTGGTTACATTGAACCGCATGCACATCCATTTCAACTTTATAACCCGGCTACGCTGTCGAAGTATGCAGGCGAGCGGGGGACGACAACGCTCGTGAATGACAACATGCTTCTTTTTTTACAGAATAAGGAGCAAGCGTTTGCACAACTCGACGCGATGCAACAGCTTCCGACGAGCACATACTGGTGGGCACGTCTCGATACGCAGACCGAACTTGACCGGGACAGCGTCCTTGTCGATTCAGAGCGGATTCATGACTGGTTCAACCATCCGGACGTTGTCATGGCCGGTGAATTGACGGCATGGCCGCGCACGTTAAAAGGCGATGATGAGATGCTTCAATGGATGCTTGATGCTGAGACGTGCGGACTCCCCGTTGAAGGTCATTTTCCTGGTGCCTCAGCGAAAACGTTGACGAAGATGGCGTTGATGGGTGTTCACAGCGACCATGAAGCGATGACGGCAGATGAGGCGCTATGCCGGCTCGAGCACGGATATACGACGACGCTTCGCCATTCCTCGATTCGTCCCGACCTTCCTGATATCATCCGAGGTCTCCTCGATGCAGGACTTGAGGCGTTCGATCATGTGATGGTCACGACGGACGGATCGACCCCAGGTTTTTACCGAGACGGGTTGCAAGACGCGCTTATCAAGATTATGATTGAGGCCGGATTGCCTCCGATTGAAGCATACCGCATCGTCACCTTGAACGTGGCGCGACATTTTGGTCTCGACCACGTCCTCGGTTCGATTGCGCCGGGACGCATCGCGCACCTCAACATTCTTGATGCGATTGACGAGCCGCGTCCGTCCGCCGTCATCGCCAAAGGGCAATGGATTTATCGAGACGGGACGTCGTTGTTCCCGAACGAACTCGTCGACGCGGCGCTCGCGCTCATGCCATCGACGGACGTCGACATCGAACTGACGCCGAACGATCTATCGTTCAGCATGCCGGTCGGTCTCGATATGGTCAACTCGGTTATCATGAAGCTATTCAAAATCTCGCATGATACCGGTCAAGATGAACTGCCGCGTGACGGGGACGAGTCGTTCCTCATGTTGCTTGATAAAGAAGGAAAGTGGCGCCTCAATACGGTGTTGAAAGGATTCGCCAACGATTTTGGCGGTCTCGTCAGCTCATATTCGATTAGTGGTGATTATTTGATTCTCGGGAAATGCAAACAAGACATGTTGACGGCGTTCGACCGGATGAAGGAACTTGGCGGCGGTATCGTTCTCGTCGACCGCGGTGAGATTATCGCGGAAATCCCGCTCCCACTCTGCGGGATGACGTCGCAAGAGCCGGTCGAACAATTGATCGTTCAAGAAGAACGGTTGCGGTCCGAACTGCTCGCGCGCGGGTACAAGTTCGAAGACCCGATCTATACGCTCTTGTTCTTGGCGTCGACGCACTTGCCGTACGTCCGGGCCACACCGCTCGGAATTTACGAAGTGATGAAGAAACAAATACTATTTCCGGCGATTTTACGATGAACAGTTGAGTCCGAGCCGGTCGTGCTTTAGAATGATAAAGAAGTACGATGAGAGAGGATGCTTGCGGATGCAACTCGATAAATTACGAGGACGAGAGCTCGATCAGCTGTTTGAGGCGATTTTGAAGCTCGATACACTCGAAGATTGTTATCAACTATTTGAAGATTTAGCGACCGTGAACGAAGTGCAGGCACTCGCCCAACGGCTAGAAGTGGCCCGCCAAATTCGTGAAGGTAGCACGTATCATAAAATTGAAGAAGCGACAGGAGCTTCGACGGCCACGATTTCCCGCGTCAAGCGTTGCTTGAACTACGGGTCAGGTGGCTATGATCTTGCCCTTGAACGTCTACAACAATCAGAAGGTGACTCGTAAGAGTCATCTTGTTTTTGATGGGAGAGGAGGGGCGAGATGCAAGACAAGTTTATGAAGCGAAATTTACAGCTGTTCTTTCGGAAGCTGACACCGGTCCAGACACTCGTGTTGATTTATAGCGCGGCGGTCGTGTTGGCTGTTATTTTGCTCGCTTTACCGATTGCGCGACAATCAGGCGTCTCGATCACATTCACGGATCTCGTCTTTTTTGCAGTCAGTTGCGTCAGTGTCACCGGATTGACCCCGATTGTCGTGACCGATACGTTCTCGACGTTCGGATTATTTATTATCTTGTTCATTGTTCAAGTGAGCGGTGTCGGATTGATCAGTCTTCACGTCATCATGTGGATTTTGCTCGGCAAGCGCATCGGTTTCCGTGAGCGCCAGCTGATTTTACGTGACCAAAACCAGACGTCGATGTCTGGAATCATCAAGTACATCACCGAGATCGTCATTACTGTTATCGCAATTGAAGCGGTCGGTGCGGTATTGTTAGGGGTCCATTACTTAAATTACTTCGATACGGCCAGCGAGGCGTTCCTGCAAGGCCTGTTCGGGTCAATCAGTGCGACGACGAACGCCGGCTTCGACATCACCGGTAGCTCGCTCGCACCGTTCCGGGAAGATCCGTTCGTCATCTTTACGCAAATCGCGCTCATGACCGGTGGTGCCATCGGGTTCCCAGTCCTTGTCGAGATTCGGACGTATTTGACGAATCGAATCATTCGGAAGCGCGAGAATTTCCCGCGCCGGTTCTCACTGTTCACAAAACTCACAGTATCGACGTTTTTCATCTTGATTGCTGTTGGAACTGTCGGCTTGTTCCTGTTTGAATATAACAACGCGTTCAAAGAGTTGCCGCTCTGGCTCGCACTTTCGGATTCGTTGTTCCAGTCCGTGACGACGCGAAACGGAGGCTTGTCGACCGTCGACGTCAACTTGTTCTCAGAAGGCAGCATGTTGCTGCTCTCGATTCTGATGTTCATCGGGGCCTCTCCGTCTTCGGTCGGTGGAGGGATTCGGACGACGACGTTCGCCGTCGCCGTGCTCGGGGTCGTCGCGTTCATTCGCGGGGACTCGTCCATCAAAATCTTTGGGCGTGAGATCGTGCTCGAGGACATTTGGAAAGCGTTTGTCATTATCACCGTTTCACTGGCTGTCCTGTTGACCGGGGTCATGGTGCTGACGTTCTTCGAAGACGCGTCGCTCACCCGGATCTTGTTTGAGGCGTGCTCGGCGTTCGGGACGACCGGATTGTCGGTCGGGCTATCGTCTGAATTCAGTAACATCGGCAAGTGGGTACTCACCATCTTAATGTTCATCGGTCGAATCGGTGTCATCGCCTTCATCTTGATTTTGCAACGGAGACAGCCGAAGCGGATGTACAACTATCCGAAAGAATCAATCATCTTAGGGTAAGGAGCTCAGAACATGAAAGCTTTTTGGATCAATTTCGGTTACGTGTTCGCCGTTCCCGTGCTACCGTTCATCGCGGTCGTGAACGGAACGGCGCTCTGTTCACCAGATTCTCCGCTACTTGATATTCCCGTGCTCGGCTTTTTCTTGGCCAATCCGCTCTGGTTCATCCCGGTGTACGGGTTGTTCGCGCTTGTCGTCGCCAAGTGGATGACGACCCACGAACGAAAGACGCACGCGAGACGTGTTTGAGACTTGCCTCGGCAAGTCTTTTTTTGTTCAACAGATGCAAGTGAGGGCAAAAATCGCTACACTAGAAGAGGTATCAAAGGGAGGGAAGTGGAATGGAATTTCAATCGTGGCGCCATGTGTTTAAACTAGATCCAAACAAACCGCTCGATGATTCGGCGCTCGCGGCGCTCGTCCGCTCCGGCACTGACGCCTTCCTCATCGGCGGGACCGACGGGGTCGATGCGAAAAACACATTCGCGCTCTATGCCCGACTCGAAGGGTGCGGCATTCCGCTCGCGCTCGAGATGAGCCATCCCAAGCAAGTGGTTCGGGGCTTCGACCACTATTTCATTCCGACTGTGTTGAACGCGGGCACCGTGGACTGGGTCATCGGCCATCAGACGAAGGCGTTCGAACGATACGGGCACTTGTTTCATAACGATGTAACCGGACAAGGTTATATCGTCTTGAACCCAGATGCGAAAGTGGCCCATGTGACCGAGGCGAAAACCGACCTGTCAATCGAAGAGGCGGTTGCTTACGCAGAAGCTGGTCATCGCTTGTTCCGCCTGCCTTCCTTGTATGTGGAGTATAGCGGCACACTGGGATCCGTCGAGCTCGTCCAAGAAGTACGTTTGGCGGTGCCGGACGCCCACTTGTTTTATGGGGGCGGCATCACCGGATACGAATCGGCCCGGATGATGGCCGAATACGCTAACACGATCGTCGTCGGTAATGTGATTTATGACAATTTCGAAGGAGCGCTTGCGACTGTCGCAGCACTCCGATAAAATAAGAACAAATGTTTGGTTGGAGAAAGGAAACAATTATGTATAACTTGAGTGAAGAATTAGTCAAAGGCATGAACCCCCCGCAAGCGGAGGCGGTCAAACATACGGACGGCCCGCTCCTCATCATGGCCGGGGCAGGTTCTGGGAAAACACGTGTCTTGACGCATCGCGTCGCCTACTTGATGGCGTCGAAACAAATCGCGCCGTGGAACATTCTCGCCATCACGTTCACGAACAAAGCGGCCCGCGAAATGAAAGACCGGATCGCTCGCCTCGTCGGCGGTGTTGCGGACGATATTTGGATTTCGACGTTCCACTCGATGTGCGTCCGGATTTTACGCCGCGACATCGATCGCATCCGTTATGACCGGAACTTCTCGATTCTCGACTCGTCCGATCAGTTGACGGCAATCAAGCAAGTGCTCAAAGAGCTGAACCTCGACCCGAAAAAATATGAGCCGCGGACGCTTCTCGGCATGATCTCGAACCATAAGAACGAGCTCCGCACGCCGCAAGATGCTGCCGCGCTCGTCGGCAACAACCCGTACGAGAAAGTCATTTCTGACGTCTATACGGCGTATGAGAAGAAATTGAAGCAAAACAACGTGCTCGACTTTGATGACTTGATCATGAAGGCGATTCAGCTGTTCCAAGAAGCGCCGGACGTGCTCGCGTTTTATCAGAAGAAATTCCAATACATCCACGTCGACGAGTATCAGGATACGAACCGGGCCCAATATACACTCGTCAAGCTGCTCGCCGAGGCGCATGAGAACTTGTGTGTCGTCGGTGATTCAGATCAGTCGATTTATCGCTGGCGCGGCGCCGATATCGCCAATATCTTGACGTTTGAAAAAGATTACCCGAGCGCACACGTCATCCTGCTCGAACAAAACTATCGGTCGACGAAACGGATTTTGGAAGCGGCGAACGGTGTCATTCAAAACAACTCGAGCCGAAAAGATAAAAAGCTATGGACAGAGAATGTCGAAGGAGAGAAATTGCTCCTTCACGTCGCTTCAGATGACAGGGATGAAGCGTTCTTCATCATCAATCAGATGAAAGAACTCCGCCAAGAAGGCATCGATTACGGCGAGATGGCCGTTCTGTATCGGACGAACGCCCAATCGCGTGGACTCGAGGAGATGCTCCTCAAGTCGAACATCCCGTATAAAATGGTCGGCGGGACGAAGTTCTATGAACGAAAAGAAATTAAAGACATCTTGGCGTATTTGCGCTTGATTGCCAACCCGGATGAAGATATCTCCTTCGTCCGTGTCGTCAACGAACCAAAGCGCGGCATCGGTGCCGCGACGGTCGACAAGCTCGGTGACTTCGCCGGGATGCAAGGCGTGTCGCTTATGGAAGCGATTCGTGACATTGAACTGTCGGGCATTGCGCCTCGTACAGCGACGAAACTTACCGAGTTCCGTCAATTGATGGTCGATTTGCGTCAAATGGCCGACTATTTGTCGATTTCCGAATTGATTGAAGAAGTGTTGAAGAAGTCAGGCTACGAAGAGATGCTCAAAATCGAGAAGACGCTTGAAGCCGAGAGCCGCCTCGAGAACTTGCAAGAGTTCCTCTCGGTCGCCCAAAACTTCGAGAAAGAGAGTGACGAACAGACACTCGTCGCCTTCCTGACCGACTTGACGCTCGTCTCGGATCTTGACACGCTCGAAGAAGTGGACGAGTTGCACCAAGTGACGCTCATGACTCTCCACTCGGCCAAAGGACTTGAGTTCCCGGTCGTCTTCTTGATCGGGATGGAAGAAGGGTTGTTCCCGCATAGCCGTGCGTTGAACGACCCGGAAGAGATGGAAGAAGAACGCCGTCTCGCGTACGTCGGCATCACGCGGGCCGAGAAGCGTCTCTATTTGACGCGGGCCCAGTCGCGCATGCTGTACGGGCGTTTCCAAAACAATCCGGAGTCGCGCTTCTTGCATGAGTTGCCAGAAACGCTCTTGGAGCGTTCAGGCAAAGCGAAGAAGCCGATGCCATGGAATCCGGTCGAGTCGCCAGGAAAACTTCCTGTGAACGGCTTCAGCTCGAAACCGAAACCGAAACTCGCCCAGTCGTCCGGCGCCGAATCAATCGGTTGGAACGTCGGGGACAAAGCGAATCATAAAAAATGGGGACAAGGCACGGTCGTTCAGACGCGTGGCGAAGGCGATCAGCTCGAACTCGATATCGCTTTCCCGGCCGTCGGCATCAAGCGCCTGCTTGCCAAGTTTGCCCCGATCGAAAAAGCGTGAGGTGATCATATGGAGATGGCAGAACGTGTTGAAGCGATTCGTCAAAAGTTAAATCAATATGGGTATGAATATTATGTGCTTGATCGCCCTAGTGTCCCGGATTCGGAATACGATCGTCTCATGAACGAACTGATTGAAATCGAGACGGACTATCCGGAACTACGGAGTCCGGACTCACCGACGCAACGGGTCGGCGGCGCCCCGCTCGACGCATTCGTCAAAGTGACGCACGACACGCCGATGCTCTCCCTCGGGAACGTGTTTTCTAAAGAAGAGCTCGTCGAATGGGTCGAACGGATCGAGAAAGATCTTGGGTACAGTCCGCTCTTCGTCGCCGAGCTCAAGTTTGACGGGCTCGCCGTGTCTCTGAAATACGAAGATGGTCGACTCGTCCGTGGTGCGACGCGCGGTGATGGGACGACCGGCGAAGACATCACGCAAAACTTAAAGACGATCCACTCGATTCCGCTCCGATTAAACGAGGACGTGACGTTTGAGGTGCGTGGCGAGGCGTATATGCCGAAGCGGTCGTTCGAACAGTTGAACGACGAACGGGAACGCCTTGGCGAACCCCTCTTCGCCAACCCGCGCAATGCGGCGGCAGGGTCGCTCCGCCAGCTCGACTCGAAAATCGCGGCGTCGCGGAACTTGGCATTCTTTGCCTACGGGCTCGTCTCGACAGACGACCTCGTCACCTCGCATGACGAGTCGCTCGCGTATTTGCGCCGTCTCGGCATCGCCGTCAGCGAAGAGTACACGACATGTCATACGGCCGATGAGCTATGGGACTATATCGAAACGTATGTGACGAAGCGGTCGGAGCTACCGTATGAGATTGACGGCATCGTCATCAAAGTCGCAGGCTACGAAGAGCAAGAACAGCTCGGCTTCACGGCAAAGAGTCCGCGTTGGGCCGTCGCCTATAAGTTCCCGGCCGAGGAAGTCGTGACGACGATTGAAGACGTCGACTTCAGTGTCGGGCGGACCGGGAAAGTCACGCCACGGGCGCGGTTCGCACCAGTCTCGGTCGCTGGGTCGACCGTGACGTATGCGACGCTCCATAATGAGGACTTCATTGTAGAGAAGGACCTTCACATCGGGGACCGTGTCGTCATCAAGAAAGCCGGGGACGTGATTCCGGCCGTCGTCTCGGCGCTCGTCAGTGAGCGGACCGGGGAGGAGACGGAAATCGTCTTCCCGACCCATTGTCCGGCGTGTGCGTCCGAACTTGTCCGGTTAGAAGGAGAGGCGGACCATCGCTGCGTCAATCCGGAATGCCCGGCCCAACTGCTCGAAGGGCTGATTCATTTCGTGTCGCGCCCGGCGATGAATATCGATGGGCTCGGCGAGAAAGTGATTACGCAACTCCATGCGTCGGACCTCGTCCATAATGTGGCCGACCTGTATCGTCTCGACCGGGATGCGCTGCTCGCGCTCGACCGGATGGGCGAGACGTCGGTGACGAACTTGCTCGCGGCGATTGAGCAGTCGAAACAGAACTCGCTCGAGCGTGTCTTGTTCGCGCTCGGCATCCGCCTCGTCGGACAAAAAGCGGCTGCGTTGATTGCGGAACGTTTCGAGACGATGGATGCCGTCATGGATGCGTCGATCGAGGACTTGACATCAATCGACGGCATCGGTACGAAAATGGCGGAATCAATCGGTATATATTTCGAGAAGCCGGAAGCCCGTGACCTCGTCCGTGAACTCGGCGAGGCAGGTGTCAATTTGACGTTTAAAGGTGCGAAACGACCGGTTGATACGGATGCGCCGCTCGCCGGTAAGACGGTCGTCTTGACGGGGAAACTGCATGAGATGACCCGCGGCGAAGCCGGCAAGAAACTTGAACTGCTCGGTGCGAGCATCACGGGCAGCGTCAGCAAGAACACTGACCTTCTCGTCGCCGGCGAGAAGGCTGGGTCGAAACTGACGAAAGCCGAGTCGCTCGGCATCGAAGTGTGGGACGAGGCGGCGTTGCTCGCTTTCCTAGCAGAACAATCTTGAACGAGGTCCTCCTAAGGGAGGGCCTTTTATCATTGACCTGATTTTTAAACGTTTTCCGGTCGTGGGCAGGTTCGCACCGTCAACGGATGGGTAATGATTAGTATCTACAAATACTTTTCCACACCACGACTCGTGCACACTCATCCTCCATCCCTCTCCCGTGCCGGAGCGTGTCATCGCAGACGTTTGTCACACCTTAGAGGAGGGGACCAGCATGCAACACACCAACCGACGTTTCATCGCACTTATCACTTTCATCCTCGTATTGATTGGCATGTGGGCACCGCATGGAAGTTACGCGAACACGCCGATGACATCAACGTCAGTTTATGCACTAATTGATTTGAGCACTGAAGAAATTGAAGCATATGATGACGCGAGCCTGATTTATGGGGATGTCACATATTACGGGGCACGTGAGACATCAACGATTTGGCGGTTCATGATTGACGCGACAGAAGTCGATTTGACGACAATCGATCAAGTCACCTTGTATGACAAAGCCGGTGTCCCTTATTCATTTCCGGGCGCTGTCTATGCATTCCAGATCGAGGAGCTGGCAGGCGAGTCAAGCGAATCGGGCGATGATGGGACAGAGACAGTTCCGGACATCGACACACCCGTCGAGCCTCCGCTCGTTGAACCGGAGCCATCACCAGAGGAACCTGTCACAGAAGAAGTGACCGCCCCCTCCGCTACCCCAGCAGTTGCTATCGACCAATTGATACTCGGTGCCGACGGGCCGATCGAGCGTGTGTTAGGCGGAGATTTGGTGACGTATCGGCTCGTCATCGATGTGACGGGTACTCCGATTGAGAACTTGTCTGTATCAAACACAGTCCCGGAAGCGTTGACCGTCGTCGCGGACTCGGTTGAAGTGCTCGGTCCGGAAGGCTCAGTCGCTCCGACGACCGTGAGCGGACCGCCTGCCTTCTACTGGACGTTCCCGACGATACCGGTCGGGACGACGACGATTCAATTTGACACGTTCGCACCAGACGTGATGAGCGAGACCGTCGTGACGAACACGTTCTGTATCGGCGTCGAAGACGAGATTGTCCCGTCAGCCTGTACGGAGGCGACCGTCACGGTCGTACCGAACGAATCGATTGGCCTTGAGGTCGGGAAAGAGGCAAATATTGACCAAGCCGTCGTCGGTGGGGTGATTCCATATACGTTCGTCATCGAGAACACAGGTGAGACGGCGCTCACAATTACCACCATCGCAGATGAGTTCTTTAGCGGCGACATCGACGCCCAGGCAGTCGAAGTGTTCAATGCCAACGTGCGGGAGCAGTTGATGGCGCTCATCGGGGAGAACGGCCTCGCGGCAGGTGAACGCGTCGAGGCGACGGTCAACTTAATGATCCCGAGCGACTATGACCGGACGAACGCCCCTGAAATCGGGAACGTGTTCCGGGTCGCGGCGACCGATTCCTATGGACGGGTCATCGACGCCGAGAGCCAACAGATCGTCTTGTTGAACCAAGCCGATTTCATGGTCACGAAAGTGGCGAGCCCAGGGACGGTGCACCCGGGCGAGGCGATTCGCTATACGTATACAATCACGAACACGTCGAACGTCACCTTGTACTTTGTCGATGTCATCGATGAATGGACGAGCGGAGCGTTGACGACAGAGGAACAACGCGAGACGACCGAGACACTCCGAGACGGCATACGAGCCCTAGCCGAAGTCGAGAACGGACTCATCCCTGGTGAAGAAATCGTGCTGGAAATGGAAAAAGTGCTGTTGCCATCCTATGACGTGCGTGCCGGGGCGGTGTTGACGAACCGGACGACATTCACATTCGAGGTCAATCGTGAAGCGCGGGTTTCCCGAACGGCTGAGGCGACCGTGCACGTGAAACAACTAATTCCAGAACGAGAAGATGATGCGATTTACGTCCCTGAACCGACGACCCCGGTGACACCGGATCAAGCGACGTTACCGATGACAGGTTCGGCGGGAACGTGGGGGACGGTCATTGGTCTCGTCTTAATCGTGTTCGGCCTCATGTTTTTGATTCATCGGCGCCGGCCATCTACAAGAGTATGACCATAGGCACTCTTCGACATAAGTTGAAGGGTGCTTTTTGTGAATCGTGACTGATTCCGCTTCGACACTTTTTTCAACGGATGATTTTGTTATAATGGACGAAGTGTAATGAATCGAATCATCAAAGGAGTTCAGACATAGATGAAATGGAAACAATTGATTATCCCAACGCTCGCTGCGACCGTTTTTCTCGGCGGGTGTTCTATGAAAATCCCGATGGGGGAAGAGGCGGTGACGCCGACGGGCGAAGAGACGATGGGTGAAGGCGTCACCCAAGCGATCGAAGCGCGCGATTCATATTATCAAATGGTGATTCCGTTTAAACCAGCGGCTGCCCGAGGATTGGCCCAGCGCCAAGTGAGCTCATCGCTTGAACTTGAAGAAGTCGAGCTCGGACTCATGCGTCATTCGACCGGCGCATTCAAACCGGAAAACTATGCGTATCAAGAAGGGCAACTATTGACGAGCGAGGACGTCTCACGTCTGCTCGGCCGTAAGGGTGAGTCAGGAGAAGGCCTCGTTCCGCTCAACCCAGCGTACGCCAACGGTAAGGCTGAAGTGGCTGAAGACCAGTTCGTCGAGGCGAATAAAAAGTCGCCGCTTTATTTGGCGTCGCTCGTCGAACAGAACTACATGACGAAAACAGATGGTGGCTATCAACTCGGTGGCGTCTCGTTTGCTTTGATTTTGAACCGGGAGTACGTCTTCCAAGCGCCGAACTTCGGTCCGACGTATACGGAGAAACTTGACGAGAAGAAAGTCATCGCTGAAGGAGAGCGCATGGCGAATGAACTCGTCGCCCAATTGCGCAAACGTGAGGACTTCAAAGACCTCGACATTAACGTCGCCCTGTATATGAAAGCGTCGCAAGGGTCACCGACACCGGGGAACTATGTCAAATCGGCATTCGTCGGCACGGCTGGAAAGGTGACGGCGAGTGATTGGAAAGACGTCGATGAGACGTATTATTACTTCCCGTCCGCTAAGGCGACGACGGAAGTGCGCGATGATGCTCAAAAGTTCTCTCTCTTCAGCGACCGAATCGCTGATGTGTTCCCTGATTTCAGCGGGATGATTGGGAAAGGGTTTTACCAGAACGGAGAATTGTCACGCATCGAGATCGACATTCCAATCCAGTTCTATAGCCGGGCCGAACTCGTCGGGTTCACTCAGCACGTTGTCGGACTGCTCGAGAACCGATGGGAGTACAACCGGAACGTACCGGTCCGGATTAACGTCACCTCGCTCGGTGGCGAACAAGAAGTGACGATCGTATTCGAAGAAAGTATGGATAGTCCAAAAGTATATTTCTAACCGATTAGAAGGCATCGTGATGAAACGAATGCCTTCTTTTTTTCGTATGACAAATAACGAGGAAAATCTTTGACCTTATTTGACCAAATCGGTAGAATAGACTTAACAGAATCGGGAAAGGGATAGGTGAGGTGAAACGAGATGGCAAAAAACTACTATGACGTCCTTGGTGTGCCGAAACAGGCGTCCGACCAAGACATTAAACGAGCGTATCGTAAGTTAGCGAAACAATACCATCCGGACGTGAACAAAGACCCGGGTGCCCAAGACAAGTTTAAGGCAATCCAAGAGGCGTTCGACGTGTTGAGCGATCCTGATAAGAAAGCGAATTACGACCGTTACGGAAGTCCAGAAGGACCGTCGTTCGGTGGAGGATACAGCAGTGACGGGTACGGGGAAGGGTCGGCCCAGTTTGAGGACTTGTTCCGTCAATTCGGCGGCGGGTCTCGGACGACGTCACGGACGTTCGGTTTTGAGGACATGTTCGGCAGCTTCTTTGACCAGGCGGTCGAGGAAGACCTTGATGAGACGGTCCGGGTCAACGTCCCGCTCGGTCAGTTGACGAGTGATGCCAAAGTGAGCTTGCGTCTGCAGACGGGGACGGTCAACGTTAAAATCCCGCAAGGCGCCCACGAGGGACAAAAGTTGCGACTCAAAGGCAAGAGCAGTAAAGTCGGACAGGCGGGCGACCGAGGCGACGTGTACGTCGAGCTCCATTTTACCGACGACGACACGTACCGGCGTGAAGGAGCGAACGTCATCACCGTCAAACGGTTGCGTCCACTCGCTTTCCTCGACGGCACGGAAGTCGTCGTGGCGACACTCGATGGCGGCCGGGTCAAATTGAAAGTCAAACCAGGGTCACGCCCTGGTCAACGGATGCGTATCCCGGGGCGTGGATTCATGACCGCCTCGAAAGTCCGGTCGGATTTATTCGTCCAACTCGAAGTCGATTTGCCGCTAGACGCCGCCCACCGATCTGTTTACGAACAACTCGAACGCTGAGCCTAAGGAGGAAGCAGAATGGATTTCAATCGATTTACCGATAAAGCACATGAAGGCATCGTCAGCTCACAGGCGCTTGCGAAACAGTACCACCATAGCGAGATGAATGAATGGCACGTTTTGGCATCGATGATCTCACAAACGGACGGCATCGTGCCGCTCTTACTGCAAAAAATGGAACTGAGCGTCGCCGACATCGAGGCAGAGGTCGCGATGGCGCTCAAAAACGCACCGAAACTTCAAACGCCGACGACGCCGATGATATCGGCCTCGCTGTTGAACGTGTTGACGACGGCGGAACGTGAAGCGACAGGGATGAGTGATGAATACGTCTCGGTCGAGCACATCCTGCTCGGAATCATCATGAACAAGAGCCAAGCCCAAAACATGCTCGAGCGCAAAGGTGTGACCGAAGAGAGATTGCGTGAGGCACTCGTCGCCGTCCGGGGCAATCGACGGATCACATCGAAATCACCGGAAGCGACGTATGACGTCTTGACGAAGTACGGACGCGACTTGATCCAAGAAGTGAAGACCGGAAAAATCGATCCCGTCATCGGGCGCGATAGCGAAATTCGGCGTGTCATCCGCATCTTGAGCCGGAAGACGAAAAACAACCCGGTCTTGATCGGGGAGCCGGGTGTCGGGAAGACGGCGATCGTCGAAGGGCTCGCCCAGCGCATCGTCCGCGGCGACGTGCCGGAGAGCTTGAAAGACAAGACGATTTTCAGTCTCGATATGAGTTCGCTCGTCGCCGGGGCCAAATATCGCGGCGAGTTCGAAGAACGGCTCCAAGCCGTCTTGAACGAAGTGAAAGAGGCAGAAGGGAAAATCATCCTCTTCATCGATGAACTTCACACGATCGTCGGAGCCGGTAAGTCAGAAGGGGCGATGGACGCCGGGAACATGCTCAAACCGATGCTCGCCCGTGGTGAACTCCACTGTATCGGTGCGACGACACTCGATGAATATCGCCAATATATCGAGAAGGACCCGGCGCTCGAGCGCCGCTTCCAACAAGTGCTCGTCGACGAACCGGACGTCGAGGACACGGTGTCGATCTTACGTGGCTTGAAAGAGCGCTTCGAGATTCATCACGGGGTGCGGATTCACGACAACGCGCTCGTCGCAGCGGCCGTGTTATCGAACCGCTATATCACGGACCGGTTCATGCCGGACAAGGCGATCGACCTCGTCGACGAATCGTGCGCGATGATTCGGACGGAGATGGAATCGATGCCAGCCGAGCTTGATGAACTCGTGCGTCGCGTCATGCAACTCGAAATCGAAGAGGCGGCCCTGAAGAAAGAGAGCGATGACGCCTCGAAGAAACGACTCGATGCGCTCCAGCAAGAACTCGCCTCGATCCGTGAACAGTCGGACGCGCTCCGACTCCGCTGGGAAAACGAGAAAGAGTCGACCCATCGTGTCCAACATATTCGTGGAGATTTAGAAAAAGTAAAACTTGAACTGCAAGAAGCCGAGAGCCGTTACGATTTGAACCGGGCCTCCGAGCTCAAATATGGCCGCATCCCGGAACTCGAGCGCGAGCTTGCAGAAGCAGAGCGGCTTGCTGGTTCGGTGACACGTGAACTCGTCCGGGAAGAAGTGACCGAGGAAGAAATCGCCGAGGTCGTCTCGAAATGGACGGGCATCCCTGTGACGAAATTGACCGAAGGCGAGCGCGATAAGTTGCTCAACCTCGAGACGGTACTCCATCAACGCGTCTTCGGACAAGACGATGCGATTCGGCTCGTCAGTGACGCCGTCATCCGAGCTCGGGCCGGCATCAAAGATCCGAACCGTCCGATTGGTTCGTTCTTGTTCCTCGGACCGACCGGGGTCGGGAAGACTGAGCTCGGGAAAGCGCTCGCCGAAGCGATGTTCGACTCGGAGGACCATATCGTTCGCCTCGACATGAGCGAGTATATGGAGAAACATGCCGTGTCGCGTCTCGTCGGGGCACCTCCAGGATATATCGGCTACGAAGAGGGTGGTCAATTAACGGAAGCGGTCCGCCGCAACCCATACTCGGTGCTCTTGCTCGATGAGGTCGAGAAAGCGCACGCCGATGTGTTCAACATTTTGTTACAACTCCTTGATGATGGACGCTTGACCGACTCGCACGGGCGTGTCGTCGATTTCAAAAACACGATCGTCATCATGACGTCGAACATCGGGGCCGACATCTTGCTCGAAGCGGCGAAAGATGGTGTCATCGATGAGGCGGAAGAACGCCAAGTCATCGAGCGGCTCCGCCGCCACTTCCGTCCCGAGTTTTTGAACCGGGTCGATGAGACGATTTTGTTCCATCCGCTCACGCGGGCTCAAATCGGCCAAATCGTCGAAAAAGCGGTCGCGCGCATGGGCAGTCGCTTGACGGCGCGTTCGATTCAAATCGAAATCACGGATGCCGCGAAGGCGTTCATCGCCGATGAGGCGTACGAGCCACAGTTCGGGGCCCGTCCGATCAACCGGTACGTACAACGGACGATTGAGACGAAACTCGCCCGTAGCATTCTCGCGGGAGACATCGAGGACGGCCAGACGGTCGTCATCGACGTCGAGAACGACAAGTTGACGCTTCGTCCCGCGACGGTCACTCACTGAATCACGAAAGAGCGCTGGCTGACGCCGGCGCTCTTTGTTTATGCAATCGGTTCGGGTTGATAGACGCAGTACGGTTCCTCGGCCTTATAGTCGCCGGTGACGGCATAAGCGCGGGCCCGTGAGCCTCCGCAGACGTAGCGATATTCACAGTAGCCGCATTTCCCGTGGTGTGTATCAGGGTCACGCAGCGACTTGAAGACCGGGTGGTGCCGGTAAATCTCAGCGAGCGGTGTCTCTTTCACGTTGCCGCATGTGATCGGCAAAAAACCGGACGGCTGGACGTCACCCGTATGTGAGATGAACACGAAGCCGTTCCCGTCGTTCGTGCCGCGGGGCGCCTTGGCGAGGTCGTCATGTGGATGGCCGATGGGCGGCAATCCAACTTGTTTTCGTTTCAAATTTTCTTGCCGGGCGATGCGCCGATAAAACTGGGCCTCGGTCGTCGAGATGATGAACGGGACATGCTCTTGCAACGCGAACGCCCAGCGGAGTACATCTTCATGCCGTTCTGGCGAGATCGGTTGGAGGAGTGACCCGCGGCCGGTCGGCACGAGGAAGAACAGCGTCCATACCGAGACGCCGAGTTCCCCGACGAGTTTGGCGATCTCCGGGAGCTGGTCGACGTTATACTCCGTGACCGTCGTATTGATTTGGAATGACATCCCTTCTTCTCGGAAGTAAGAGATGCCGCGCAGCGTCCGTTCGAAACTGCCACGCGTACCCCGGAAATAGTCGTGCGATTTGGCGTCAGGACCGTCGAGTGAAAACGCCCAGCGCGTCAAGCCGGCGTCTTTCGCCCGTTTGACGGCGTCATGGGTCACGCGAGGTGTCGCCGACGGGGTCATCGACACACGCATGCCGAGCGAAGCGGCATATTCGGTCAGTTCGAACAAGTCCTCACGCATGAGCGGGTCGCCCCCGGTGAAGACGAGAATTGGATTATTCATTGCGCGGATGTCTCGGATGAGTGCTTTGCCTTGTTCGGTATCGAGTTCACCCGGATACCGATGGAACTGGGCCTCGGCCCGGCAATGGACGCATGACAGCGCACAGGCACGTGTTACTTCCCAGATGACGATGAACGGGTTCTCGTTGTAGTCGACTCGTTTCATACGGACACCGCCTGTCTCGCCATCACCCGGGCGACGGCTTGTTTGGCCGAGTCGACGCAGTCGGGTAGACCGACGCCATGCAAGATGGCCCCACACGCCTCGACGCCGTCGAGGGAGGACATCGTTTCCTCGAACGCGCGCACGTATTGTTTATGTCCGACCTCATATTGCGGCATCGTATCGATGTGCCGTTCGACTTTTGTGAAAATCGGGGTACCGACGTGTTGAATCTTCCGTAATTCACGGAGCGCAAAGTCGGCGATGGCCTCATCGGATTCCGCCAACAAGTCGGGAACAAACTCGGAGCCGATATAGACGCGTAACAGTGCCTTATGCTTTGGTGCCATGTGGGGCCATTTTTTATGCATCCAACTGCAGGCCGTCAAGGCGTTCCCTTCCGCTTTGGCGATGACGTATCCGGTCCCGTCGAGTGCCGCGACTTCTTTTTCATCGAACGCCGCGAGCACGGTGATGGAAGACGTCCGTTTTAACTCGGACAATGTTTCTGCTTCCGGAAGACCGAGGATCGGACCGAGCGCATTCGGCGAAGTGGCCAAAATGATGCCGTCGAACGACTCGGTCGTCCCGTCGGCGAGGGTGACTTCATGGGGCCGGACCGCCGCGACCTTCGTCTCTGTATAGAGGCGATCAATCGACGGGCGAAGCGCCTCGATGAGGACACCAAGACCTTGCCGAAGTGATAGAAACTTCCCGGCTTCACGTGGCTTGACGCCGGCTTGTACTGGCGGTGTCAATGCTTTCATACCGAGAATCAGGCTGCGTGTTTTTTGTTCAATCGTGATAAACTGAGGAAAAGTAGACTCGATGCTCATATCATCGAGTGTCCCGTTATAAATACCTGAGAGCAGCGGTTCGATCATCGCATCGACGACTTCTGATCCGAGCCGGGTCCGGAAGAATTTGTCGAGCGAGATGTCAGTTCCCGTATAGACGCGTGGCAACACCAGGTCCATCCCGGCCCGAAGCTTGCCGCGCCACGTGAACAAGTCGGTCTTGACCATCGGCCAGAACTTTGTCGGGATGCCCATGACCGATCCGTCCGGCATTTGACGAAGTTGATTCCGAACGTAAATATAGGATGTCCCCGTCATCGACCGGACGAGATCATCGTCAAGTCCGAGCTCGGTAATCAGTTCGGTCAATGTCGGTTTTCGGGCCATGTATCCGTCCGGTCCGCATTCTAAGACGAAGCCGTCTTGATAGACGGTCTTGATTTTTCCACCGATTCGGTCGCTCGCTTCGTACATGGTGACGTGCGCTCCGGCTTGTTTCGCGTAGTAGGCGGCGGCCATGCCTGTAATTCCTCCACCGATAATTGCAATGTTGTTCAATCCATTCACCCATTTCTTATATAGTGTTCTTCCTAACGGTACCGAGAATATGGACGTAGACATAGGATAAGTCTCACATGGTTCTAGACAAATTTGTCACGAATGGGAAGGGGAGGCCTATATGGTTTGGTTCAGCATAACGGCGACGGTCGTCGTGGTCGGGATTATCGCTTTCATCGCATCGATGAATCGGCACGGAGAGAAGCTCGAAGGGGATGAAGACAGCCCGTCGGTCCTTTGGGCCGATGAGGAATGGTATAAGCCTGAAAAAGAAGACGGGCCAGTTGATGGTTAACCGTCTTTGAATATGATAAGATGACCCGGTTGAAAACTATCGGACATGAGGTGATTGGATGAACGTATTGGAACAGCAGTTGGCGCATTTGGTCGACGAGTGTCGTCCGTACACAGCACAAGGGAAAGTCGCCGACTATATCCCTGAGCTTGCGCATGTACAGGATGATTTGCTCGGCGTGGCGATTTGTCTGCCTGATGGTTCATATATTTATGCGGGGGACGTCCATCATAAGTTCACAATCCAAAGTGTCTCAAAGGCGTTGACGCTCTGTTACGTCTTGATGGAATTTGGAGAGGATTACGTGTTCTCGAAAGTCGGGATGGAACCGACGGGCGACGCGTTCAACTCGATTGCGAAGCTTGAAGAGACAGTGCCGTCGAAGCCGCTCAATCCGATGATTAACGCGGGGGCGCTCGCGGTCACGAGCATGATTTTAGGGGACACGGCGGAACTGAAGATCTATCAGTTCCGTCAATTTTTGGCGATGCTGCTCGATGTTCCGGTCGAAGAGGTCACGTACAACGAAAAAGTCGCCCGCTCGGAATACGAGACGACCGACTTGAACCGGGCCTTGCTTTATTTCATGCGTCATCACGGGATTGTTGAAGGTGACGTTGATGAGATTATCGATGTGTATACGAAGCAGTGTGCCATCGAAATCGATTGTTTTGACTTGGCCCGCATCGGCCGGATCCTGTCCGGCAACGGGGAAGACCCGGTCACGGGCGAAGAGTTGATCCCGCGCCGCGTCGTCCGGATCGTCAAAGCGATCATGACGACGTGCGGCATGTACGATGCGTCGGGTGAATTTGCCGTCCGTGTCGGTCTCCCGGGAAAAAGCGGGGTGTCCGGGGCCATCCTTGCGACCGGTAAACACGAGCTCGGACTGAGCGACGTCGGCTTCGGGATTTTCGGTCCTGCCCTCGACTCGAAAGGAAACTCGATTGCAGGGATGAAGTTGCTTGAACTGCTCGTCGAACGCTACACGTCCCGTTAAAGCTGGATGGCGTC
Source organism: Exiguobacterium sp. TNDT2 (assembly GCF_003331145.1). Taxonomy (GTDB): domain Bacteria; phylum Bacillota; class Bacilli; order Exiguobacteriales; family Exiguobacteriaceae; genus Exiguobacterium. The sequence goes on from NZ_QLVE01000031.1 coordinate 35,314, forward strand.
GACCGATTCGTCGAGCCGAGATTGTAGCTCATGCACGACTTGTTCGTAATCGTCGGTCAAGGCGGCGGGCGGTGTGAAATCGCTCCAACGCAACAACAGTTGATGCCGGTCATTCATATCGCCGAGTTCGGTCTGAAGCCGTTTCAGCTTTTGAATTTGTTCTTTTGAGGCTTTCACTTCGTAGTTCAACAAGTATTCGTTCAAATAACGTTCCCGTTTTACGGCGAGCCTGACTTTATGGAGTGTCTCGAGCCGGTCGGACATCTCCGTCGCCTCGTGATGTATCTCGATGCGTCGTTTGCGTTCACTTCTAGCCTTATCGAGAAATGACGCGGCGTCTTGCTTTTTAAAGGCGCGGAACAACTGTCCGCCGATGAAGCGACGAACTTGTTGGTCGAGGGAAGGGGTCATCTTTTCCGTGACGCGCGTATTTAAGGTCGTGCGGTCTCTGGCGCGGCTCGCTTCCACGTGGTCGGCGAAAGCCTGATCGAGCTCGGTTTCGACAGCGAGCCCTTCGAGAAGAACGTCCCCGTCACGTACCGCGCCGAGCGCCTCCATCAGTTGCTTCAATTGTCGATACGTGGAAGGTTTCGTGTCGTACAGTTGCATGAACGTCAATAGTTTCCGAAGGTGGACCCGCGCTTGGTGGATGTCTTCGCTGTTTTGGAACGTGAGCGCCTCGGTCATATAATGATTGAACGTATTCCACGTCTCCAAAAGCTCATATTTTAATTTTTCCGCATTCCGTTGATTCATTCTAATTTTTCCTTTCTGAAATGAGATGAGGTTGTCCATGTATCAAACACATTCACTTAACGAAAAAATTAAACTGTTCTTCACTATCTTCTTCCCGATTTTGGTGACTCAAGTGTCGTTTTACTTAATCAGCTTTTTTGATACGGTCATGTCAGGCCGCGCTGGTGCCATCGATTTGGCCGGTGTCGGTGTCGGGTCGAGTCTATGGATGCCCGTCTATACGGGATTGAGCGGGATTTTGCTCGCTGTCGCACCGATCGTCGCACAGGCGCTCGGAGCCCGTAACATCCAACAGATTCAACGGACACTGTATCAAGGTGTATACTTAGCGATTGGACTGAGCGTTGCGACGCTCGTCCTCGGCTTCTTTCTCGTCCCAAGTGCCGTTGACGGCATGGGGTTGAGCGAAGAAGGTAAACGAATTGCCAAAGGGTATTTGCTCGCACTCGGATTCGGTGTACTGCCGATGTTCTTGTTCAACGTGTTGCGCACGCTCATGGACTCGCTCGGCAAGACGCGGATCTCCATGCTGCTTATATTATTAGGGTTACCCATTAACGTCGGGTTAAACTACATCTTCATCTTTGGAAAACTTGGCGTCCCGGCGTACGGGGGTGTCGGGGCCGGGATTGCCTCAGCGATCACCTACTGGCTCCTCTTCTTTATGGCGTTCGCGTTCGTCCGGAACGGAAAACCGTTCCTCGAGTATCGCTTCCTGCGTTCAGTGGAACGTCTCATGTGGCCGAGACAAAAAGAGTTGCTCAAGCTCGGCACGCCGATCGGTCTCGCCATTTTTGCCGAAGTCAGCATCTTCGCGGCAGTGACATTGCTCCTTAGCGCCTACGGTGACAATATCGTCGCGGCCCACCAAGCGGCCATCAACTTCGCCTCGTTCGTCTATATGTTGCCATTGTCGGCATCGAGCGCGCTCACGATCGTCGTCGGGTACGAACTTGGCGCCGGGCGACTCAAGGACGCGGTACGCTATGCTAAAATCGGCATCGTGCTCTGTCTAGCCGTCTCGCTCTTCTCGGGCGGACTGTTGTTCTGGCAAAATGAGCGGGTTGCCGCAATCTATACGAACGACGCGGCTGTCGTGGAACTCGCGGCCCACTTCATGATCTTCGCAGTCTTTTTCCAACTGTCGGATGCGGTTGCCGCTCCGATTCAAGGGATTTTGCGTGGTTTCAAAGATGTCAACGTCACGCTCATCCTGTCGCTCATCGCTTATTGGGTAATCGGTCTCCCGCTCGGCTATGCGCTCGCCGAACAGTTCGGTTTCGGACCGGACGGCTACTGGATCGGCCTCATCGCAGGCTTAGCAGCCGGTGCCGTCTTGTTGGTCATGCGTCTCATTCATATCGTCAAACAATATGAGGGGAAGCCGCTCACAAACGACATTTCGTAATCACAAAAAGTTGACGTCACTGGCGTCAACTTTTCTTGTTTCAGGCATGACTAAGTCGGGCAAAGGATTGAGGGAATTTATGCTGTTTACAAATCTAAATTGGTCTATACAACTATACTGATTTTTGTTATGATGACGATGAAGCTACTTGAGGAAAGGTGGATGACCGACTATGGTGATCATCAACGCCCATATCGTTTCGGGGGACGAGACGTGGGAACGAGGATATATCCGGTTCGACGGAGCGACGATTGTGAACGTCGGTTCGATGGATGCGTATAGAGCAGAAAGTGAGACGGAGCTCGACGTGCGCGGGGCGCTCGTCACACCGGGCATGATCGACGTCCATATTCATGGAGGATACGATGTCGACACAATGGATGCAGATGAGGACCGATTGCGTCATCTCGCCAAGTCGATGCTCGCTGAAGGCGTGACATCGTTCTTTGCGACGACGATCACGCAGTCGCCCGAGGCAATCTCAAAGGCATTGCATGCGACTCGCGCCGTTATTGAAGCCGGTGATACATCGCTCGTCGGGATTCATTTAGAAGGACCGTTCGTCAACGTCGATAACGCGGGGGCGCAACCGGCAGAATATATTATCGACCCCGACGCGGAGCAGTTCCGGACATGGCAACAGGAGGCCGGCGGGCACATCCGTCTCGTCACGTATGCGCCGGAACGTCCAGGGGCACGTGAACTCGAACGAGCGATGCGTGAGACCGGTGCGATTGGGTCGACCGGACACACGAACGCCACGTTCGCCGAGAACAAGGAAGCGAACGTCAAACATGCGACGCACTTATACAATCAAATGCGAGGCCTTCATCATCGGGAACCGGGAACGGTCGGCTATTGTTTATTGGAGCGGGACGTCATGGTCGAAGTCATTCCGGACGGGATTCACAGCCTTCACGAGATGGTTGATTTCGCGTATCGCATGAAAGGGGCGGACGGTCTCGTCGTTATCACGGACGCAATGCGCGCCAAAGGCCTTCCGGACGGTCGCTATGAACTCGGTGGTCAACCGGTCATCGTTGCGGACGGGGCAGCCCGCCTTGAAGCCGGAAACTTGGCCGGTAGTGTTTTGACGATGGACGCGGCGTTTCGAAACGTGATCGCGTTCACGGGATGTACGGTGCAGGAAGCGGTGAAGATGACGTCTTCGAACCAAGCGCGTGAGTTCGGATTGACGAACAAAGGATCGATTGCGGCTGGCTTCGAAGCGGACCTCGTCATTTGGGACGATGCGCTATTGGTCACGACAACGATTCATCAAGGACGCGTCGCTTATTCGAAGGAGGATATGGAATGAACATACTAGTTGCAAAAACACCGACAGATGCAGAAGCCATCGCGTATACACTCATCACTGAACGATTGGCCGGGAAACGAGAGTTCGTGCTCGGTCTGGCGACGGGAAGCACGCCGGTCGGCATGTATCAGATGTTCAAACGTGACAAACTTGACTGCAGTCATGTGACGAGCGTCAATCTAGATGAATACATCGGACTCGCACCGAGTCATCCGCAAAGTTATCATCACTTCATGGAAGAACGCCTGTTCAATGACGTCCCGTTCAAAGAGAGCCATCTGCCTCGTGGTGACGCGGCCGATCCGGAAGCGGAAGCGGCACGATACGAACAGCTCGTCCGGTCGATTGGGGTCGATCTTCAATTGCTTGGCATCGGGGAAAATGGGCACATCGCCTTCAATGAACCGGGTACGGCACTCGATGCGAAGACACACGTGATTGAACTGACCGAGTCGACACGGGAAGCGAATCGTCGTTTCTTTGATACGATCGAGGAAGTACCGACACATGCCATCACGATGGGGCTCGATACGATCATGAACGCACGGGAGATTGTTCTCGTCGCGACAGGTGCCCGAAAAGCGGAAGCCGTGCATCACATGATCGAGAGCGTGCCGACGATTGATTGGCCAGCCTCGATCTTGCAGGCGCATCCAAGCGTCACCATTGTGCTCGATGCCGAAGCGGCTTCAGGCTGCGGTGACGTGTTACAGGCACGTGGCAGGGAAGCGGCCGACCGATTCTTTTCCATCCGAGCTTGACGACCTGGAGACAAACGTCTCCAGGTTTTTTTGTGGACGACTATGGGAAATTGTATGGAAATGGATTTGTCATCAAAACGTTTTCGACAAAAGTCGAGGATTCCTCTATAATAGGTGAAGCTCATATCAATCGACCGTGAAGGAGAAACTCATGAACTCAAGAACTCAGGCTCGTAGACGGCGTAAAGGCCCGTCTACGTTTTATAAGCTGTTCAGCGCCCTCGTACTGATCGCCGTCATCGTTGGCTCAAGCATGTATGGGACAGCGTTTTATAAAGCACATAACATGTTGTCCGGTACGCAAGTGACCCTTGAGGATGATCCGACTCTCGAACCGACGCGATTCGATAAAGAGGATACCGAGAGCTTCCTCGTGCTCGGGACGGACTTGTCCCCGCAGAAGAAAGCTCGTGGTGAATACGGTCGTTCAGACGTCATGATTGTCGTCATTTTGAACAAGAAGAACAAGCAGACGACGATGCTCAGCATCCCGCGTGATTCGTACGTCAACATCGATTACACGGGCTTCAACATCCCGTACGGCAAGACCGGACTCGATCAAGACAAGATCACGCATGCGTATTATTTCGGATCAATGGATGAATCGAACCCGAACAACGGGATGCGAGTAGCGACAAACACGATTGAAGACTTGGTCGGCATCGACATCGATCACGTCGTCTCGCTCAACTTCCAAGGGTTCGTCGACTTTATCGATGCCGTCGGCGGCGTCGAAATCGATGTCCCGTTCTCATCGGAACAGAAGAGTTATGACGCTTCCCGTGAAGTTGTCCAAGTCGAGGCAGGACTTCAACAGTTGTCAGGCGAAGAGGCGCTCGCTTACGTCCGAAACCGCTACGACGACCCTCGCGGCGACATCGGACGCGGACAGCGCCAAATGGAAGTGATTAACGCCGTCCTCGACCAAGCGCTCGGCACGTCGCTCATCAACAACTACGACAAAGTGTTGAAAGCGGTCGGAGACAACATGCAAACGACGCTCGGTCCGAACGACTATATGCGTTTAATTGAAGACGTCGGTGCCCTCAACAACACGATCCAATATCAGTTGACTGGTGAAGGTGCCCGCGGCAACGACGGTCATTTCTATTACTTCTTGAACGAGCCGTTGCTCGAAGAAGTCCGTTATCGTGTCCAACAGGCCGATGCGGGCAATGAAGTCGAGCCGATGACCGAAACAGAGCTCGAGACGTATATGTATGACCCATCTGGCATCACTTACGAAGCCCAATAAAAAATGGTTTGCCGTCCGCGGCAAACCATTTTTTACGTTCGATCCATCGAGACAGTGAACGAGTAAGCGTCACCGCGGAACAAGGACCGGCTATATTCAAACATGTCCCCATTTTCGAGATACGTCCGTTGGTCGATCAAAAGGACAGGGGCGTTCGGAGAAATCGTCAACAGCTTCGCTTCCTCCGGTCCCGCACTCCGCGCCTCGAGCGTCTGGGTCGCGTTCTTTAATCGAAGGCCAGACTGTTCGGCATATTCATAGATGGAGCCGACGGCAACCGTCTCGGTCAGTTCTGGCAACAAGGAGACCGGGATATATGCCGTCTCGAGGGCGAGCACTTGGTCGTCGGCGAGACGCAGGCGCCGCATCTCATAGACGGGGGTATCGAGGGACACGTTCAACTTTTGAGCGATTTTCGCCGGGGCCGAAATCGTCTGGAACGATAACAGACGACTGAACGGTCGCATGCCCCGATGTTTGATTTCTTCCGAGAAACTCGTCAATCCGGACAAGGCCATCGTGATTTTCTTGTTGGCGACGAATGTCCCTCGTCCTTTTTGCCGGCTTAAATAACCGGCGTTGACCAAGTTCGTGATCGCTTGGCGGACCGTCATCCGACTGACATTATAGCGCTCGGAAAACTCCCGTTCGGATGGAATCGATTCTCCGGGTTGAAGCTCGCCGACATCTATTTGTTGCTTTAAATAGGCTTCGATTTGATAATAAATAGGTAGCGGTGATTGTTTATCAATCTGTAACATGCATATCGCTCCTGACTTCGAAAGTAAGTGTTTCTTATTATAGACCAAATTAGACTAGTTGTCTGAACATATCCTACAGAAAAGGCGGCGACAGCAATGAATTCATGGCAATTTGAAACGACGGTGACCGAGACCCGTACCGATGCGCGCGGAACGTGGATCGCGCTTGAATCCACATTATTTTATGCAGAAGGCGGGGGACAACCACCGGATGCCGGGACACTCAATGGAGAGCTCGTGCTCGACGTCCAGCGAATCGATGACGTCGTCTGGCACTTAGTCGAACAGGAACTCAAGCGTGGGACGCTCGTGACAGGCTTCGTCGATGAGGCGGTCCGTCGCGACCATTCGATTCAACATACGGCCCAGCACGTGTTGACGGCGTTATTAGAAGACGAGTATGGCATTCAGACGCTCAGTTTCGGGATTGGACCGGAGGAATCATCACTCGAAATCGAGACAGACGTGTTCGATTGGAATCAAATCGAGTCGTTAGAACGGGACGTGCAACGTATCGTTTTTGAAAATCGTCCTGTGTCCACATATGAACTGTCATCCGAAGAAGTCGAACACAATCGCTTGCGAAAAGCGACCGACCGTACCGGTACGATTCGGATTGTCGACATCGACGACCTCGATTACAATGCGTGCGGCGGGACACATGTGGATTCAACGGGGCAACTCGGAATCGTCCACGTGACCTCGATGAAGAAAGTCCGCGGCAATGTCCGCTTGACGTATGTCGCCGGTCTCCGAGCCTTGACCGCGGTCCATTCGTCCCGCACCGCGCTACGGACGATCCATCAAACGTTGTCGACGACGAACGAAACGGTCGCCGCCCGTGTCATCGAGGAACGGAATCTTCGTCTTGAGCGAGACAAGGAAGTAAAGGCGCTTGAGGCCCGGGTCGCAAAAGCGAAAGTCGCTGCCTTTTTGCAAGAAGACAATTACGTCATCACCCACATCGGCAAGACGGAAGCAGAGACGCTGACGACGACGATCGTCGAACGGATCGCCGCGACCGGACGAATCGCCGTCGGGGCGAACCATACGGGCCAAAAACTATGGCTCATGCACGACGGGACACACGACATCGCCATCGGTAAATTTTTAAAACGGACACTCGACGACCTCGGCATCGGTCGAGGCGGCGGCAGCCACAAACAAGCCCAAGCCCGCTTCGAATCGGTCATTGACTTGGAACGAGCGACAGCGGAGATTGTGAAGCGGCTACAGGAAGGAATGGTCTCATGTTGAAGATTGAACACGGGAACGACTCAAAATTGATTGAACAGGCCCGGTCTGTACGGGAAACGGTGTTTATTGGCGAACAAGGAATCGCGCCAGAACTTGAGTATGACGAACTCGATCCGGAGTGTATCCATTTTGTCGGAATGGTGGACGCTGAGCCTGTCACGACGGCACGTCTGCGCCCAATCGGTGACGGGGTCGGGAAAGTCGAACGGGTCGCCACACTTGCCACGAAAAGAGGAAACGGGTATGCGAAGGAAATTATGCTCGCCATCGAATCCGTCGCCCGGGCAAGCGGGTTACACGAACTCAAACTTGGCGCCCAACTGACGGCGCTCCCGTTCTATGAACGACTCGGGTACGAGGCGTACGGCGATGAATTTTTAGACGCGGATATCCCACATCGAATGATGCACAAGGCGTGGTGACCATTGTTTGAAATTTTCCTTTTTTCTAAAAAAAGGTTGGCAAGCCGGGAAGCATTTGTTATAACTAAAACTAACAACTGACAGATAGAGGTTGCGAATGACATGAGTACGCTTGATCGACACGGACGCATTCCGGATCGAGCCGAAAGGGGAATTTCGCCGAAGTCGACGTTCGCATGCGTACGAACGAAGGCTGGGGTAGTCGTGAACAACGCCTACACTGCCATGGATGAAATGCCATGGAGCGCTATCTACGGAACGATTCTTTAATCGTTTTTCAACTGCGCGTAAAAGCGGCAGACCGTAGGGAGAGTGCTTCCTACCGGTCTGCCGCTTTTTCTGTTGGTGGACATCATGAAAGTGGGGAACCTGATGACAACCGTATTGAAATTCGGAGGCAGCTCCGTTGCCACGATTGAACAAATCCAGGCCATTTCTGAATATTTACAGACTCGGGCCGCGGCCGGCGAGAAACTCGTCGTCGTCGTCTCCGCGATGGGGAAAACGACCGACTCACTCTTGTCGCTCGCCAAACAAATCACGGAACGCCCGATGATCCGTGAACTCGACCGCTTGCTCGCGGTCGGTGAAGAGCAGACGATCAGCCTGCTCAGCATCGCCTTGAACTCTCGGGGCGTCGCCGCCATCTCGCTCACCGGCCAACAAGCCGGAATCGACACGATGGGCATTCACACGAAAAGTAAAATCAAAGCGATTCGAAAAGAAGTGCTCGAAGAAAAACTTCGGACGTATGACGTCGTCATCGTCGCCGGCTTCCAAGGCGTCAACGAGTTCGGTGATGTAACGACGCTCGGACGAGGCGGGTCAGATACGACCGCTGTCGCCTTAGCCGCCGTCCTCAGCAAACGCTGTGAGATTTACACAGACGTCGCCGGTGTCTATACGGCTGACCCGCGCATCCATCCGACGGCCCGCCGATTAGATACCGTCTCGTATGACGAGATGATGGAGATGAGCGCGCTCGGGTCGAAAGTGATGGAGATGCGTAGCGTAGAGCTCGCGAAAAAATTTGATGTGAACATCTTTGTAGGAAAGACGCTTGCGAGCGAAGGAGGAACATGGATTATGGATATGACACAGGCGATGGAACAAAAAGCGGTGACGAGCGTGAGCGTCGTGAAGAACGTGCTCAGCGTCTCAATCAAACATATTCCACATTCGGTGGCAGGAGTTGCCGACATTTTCGAGAAGTTGTCACAGCGTCATGTCAATATCGATATGATCAGTCAGACGGCGTTCGACGGAGAAGTGTTCTTATCGTTCACGTGTCCGCTCGATGAAGAGGCGTTCCTTGAAGAAGCGCTCGCGGAATTGACCGAGACGTTCCCGCAAATCAAAATCGACCGTCATACCAAGCATGCGAAAATCTCGGTCGTCGGTATCGGGATGCGCGACGCGACGGGCGTCGCCGCCGAGCTGTTCGCCACGTTCCGTGAAAGCGGAATCCCGTTTTATCAAGTCACGACATCTGAGATTAGCATCTCGTATACGATTAACGAACAAGACGTCGAAGCAGCCGTCGCGGCCATCGCGACACGCTTCAAGTTATAAGGAGGACGCCACATGTATAACGTAGCCGTCGTCGGTGCGACCGGTGCCGTCGGCCAAAAGATGATTGACGTATTGACCGAGTATGAATTTCCAATCAACGAATTGATGCTGTACGCATCGGCCCGTTCAGCCGGGAAGACCGTGAACGTGAACGGCAAGGACGTCGTCATCCGGGAACTATCAGATGCGATTTATGCCGATCCGATCGATATCGCGCTCTTCTCAGCCGGTGGGAGCATCAGTGAACAATATGCGCCTCGCCTGAGCGAACAAGGTGTCATCGTCATCGACAACTCGAGTGCATTCCGGATGCAGGCGGACATCCCGCTCATCGTACCGGAAGTGAACCGTGTCGAACTGAGCCCGGACAAGACGCTCATCGCCAACCCGAACTGTTCGACGATTCAATCGGTCGTCGCGCTCGCACCACTCGCAGAAGTATACGGATTGACGCGTGTTGCCTATACGTCGTATCAAGCCGTCTCCGGCTCGGGCCAAAAAGGGATTGAGGACTTGGAACGCGGAGCACGAGGCGAAGAGCCGAAGAACTATCCGTATCCGATTTTCGATAACGTCTTGCCACACATTGATGTGTTCTTAGAGAACGGTTATACGAAAGAAGAACAGAAAATGATTGAAGAGACACGGAAGATTTTAAACGCACCGAACCTCGGTGTCACCGCGACTTGTGTCCGTGTCCCGGTCCGCAACAGCCACGCCGTCTCGATCACGGTCACGCTCGACCGCGAAGCGACGCTTGCTGAAGTGAAAGCTGTGCTCGCGGACGCACCGGGTGTCGTCTTGATGGACAATCCGGGCGAACTCGTCTATCCGACACCGCTCGATGCGAACGGGACAGACGACGTGTACGTCGGTCGTGTCCGTGTCGATGAGTCACAGCCGAACACGTTCCATCTCTGGTGCGTCGCTGATAACGTTCGAAAAGGCGCGGCAGCGAACGCCATCCAAATCGCCCAATGCATGATTGGGCAGACCGCTACGAAATAAGGGGGAGATTATATGTTCACAGGAGTCGCAACCGCACTCGCTACACCGTTTCAAGCAGACGGTCAGCTACATCTCACAGCGTGGGAAGCGTTGATTGAAGATCAAATCAAAGAAGGTGTCAGCGGTCTCGTCATCGGGGGAACGACCGGTGAAGGGATGACCATCACGGACAATGAGTTCGAGACGCTTCTCGTCAAAGCGATTGAAGTCGCTGCCGGTCGCGCCGTCATCATCGCCGGGACCGGGTCGAACAACACGGCGCTCAGCATTCAAAAGACGAAACGGGCCGCCGAACTCGGAGCCGAGATGGCGATGGTCGTCACGCCTTATTACAATAAGTCGACGCAAGCGGGTCTGATCGCCCACTTCACAGCAATCGCCGATGCGTCACCGATTCCGCTCATGCTCTACAACGTACCGTCACGGACAGGCGTCGCCCTTGATCCGGCAACGGTCGGGGAACTCGCCGATCACCCACGCATCGCTGCGCTCAAGGAAGCGAGCGGGGATATCTCGGTGATGGCTCAAATGATGGCGCACGTGCCGGAAGGGTTCCCGGTCTATTGCGGGAATGACGATCAAATCCTTCCTTATATGGCTTGGGGTGCGCAAGGTGTCGTCTCGGTGCTCTCGAACGTCTATCCGGGTGCGACGGTCGCCTTGGCCGACGCGCTCCTCGCCGGAGACTTGGAGACGGCACGCACACGGCAGCTCCGATTGCTGCCGGTCATCGACGAATTGTTCGCGGAAGTGAACCCGATTCCGGTCAAAGCGGCATTAAATGCCCGCGGCTTCGAGTTCGGTGCACCACGTCTCCCGCTCGTCCCGATGAGCGCGACGGCTGAGGCCCGCTTGTTGTCGGCAATGGAGCAGTTCAATGAGGTGAGACAGTGAACTTACTCATTCATGGATACGGCGCGATGGGACAAATCGTCGAAGAAGTCGCCCGGACCCAAAACTTGAACGTTGCGGCCATCGTCTCGCCGGCCGGAGGGGAGCATCCCGTCTCGCTTCAGGACGTCGAGGCCGAGGTCGATGTCGTCATCGACTTCTCGAACCCGGCGTTGTTGGATGACGTGCTCGCGTTCGGGAAAGCCAAACAAATCCCGCTCGTCATCGCGACGACGGGCTTCTCAGAAGCAGAACTTGCTAAAATTGAAGTAGCGTCTCAGGAGATCCCGATTTTCCAGTCGTACAATACGTCTTACGGGATTGCTCTCTTGAAACAACTGCTCGACCAACTCGTTCCGCTCACGCTCGGCTATGATATCGAAGTGATTGAGGCGCACCACCGTAAGAAAGTCGACGCACCGAGCGGGACGGCAGAACTGCTCGCCCGCGCTATCGAAGCCAAGCGCGACGTGACTCCGGTATATGACCGGACACCGCGCCGGGAAGCGCGTGCAGCCGATGAACTCGGCATGCATTCGGTACGCGGAGGGACGATTTTTGGAGAACATACCGTCCTTTTTGCCGGAGACGACGAAATGCTTGAGTTGAAACACACGGCCCTGTCCAAACGCGTCTTCGCGAACGGGGCACTCGCTGCGGCGGCGACGATTCTTGACCGCCCGGCCGGATTATACAATTTAACGAACCTATACGAGGAGGCCACTCATGTTACTCACAAACGCTTATGAAATTGCACAATACATTAAAGATGCCAAGAAAGAAACGCCAGTCAAATTGTACGTCAACGGTCAATTGGCCGGTCTGACGATCGAAGATGCCAAAGCTTTTGGAACGGACGAGTCGAAACTGTTCCTCACGACGGCTGAACGTGCGGCTGCTTTCCTAGAAACGAACGCTGCCGTCATTACGGACACACACCTCGAGTACGACCGCCGCAACAGCGCCGTACCGATGCTCGATACGACGCAGTTGAACGCCCGCATCGAGCCAGGTTCGTTCATTCGCGACCACGTTCAAATCGGGAACAACGTCGTCGTCATGATGGGTGCTGTCATCAATATCGGTGCCGTCATCGGTGACGGGTCGATGGTCGATATGAACGCGGTCATCGGTGCCCGCGGGACGCTCGGGAAAAACGTCCACCTTGGCGCCGGCGCTGTCGTAGCGGGTGTCCTTGAGCCACCTTCAAAAGACCCGGTCATCATCGAAGATGGTGTCATGGTCGGTGCGAACGCCGTCATCTTGGAAGGCGTCCGCATCGGTGAAAATGCCGTCGTCGCAGCAGGTAGTGTCGTCACACAAGACGTACCGCCAGGCGTCGTCGTCGCCGGCACACCAGCCCGCGTCATTAAGCAAAAAGATGAAAAAACCGCAGAGAAAACACAACTTGTTGATGACTTACGCTCCCTGTAACGTATAATAGACAGAAAATATCAAAATGAATGGGAGAGTTGAACAATGGAACAGTATGGACAATGGATGTGGCAAGACGGGGCTTGGATCGAGCCGAGTGACGCGAACACGAGTATTATGACGCACGCGATTCACTACGGTAGCGGGTTCTTTGAAGGGATTCGGGCATACCACACAGAGGAAGGCCCGGCCATCTTCCGACTCCGTGAACACTTGGAGCGACTCGTTCGTTCGTGTGCATACTATCACGTCGACTTGCCGTACACGGTCGATGAGCTCGAACAAGCGACAATCGAATTGATTGAACGCAACGGCTTCGAGGCTTGTTACATCCGTCCATTCGTTTTCCTCGGCACACCTTGGCAGGCACTCATGCCGACGCAGGAAACGAAAGTACACGTCGCCATCTCATGCTGGCCGCTCGGTGAATATTTCAGCAAGACGGTCGGAATCCGCGCGAAAGTCGCCTCGTATCGTCGCGTCTCTTCGACGATGATGCCGATGCAAGCGAAAGCGGCGGCGAACTATATGAACTCGCAACTCCTTAAAGGAGAAGCGGTGCGCGACGGGTATGACGAAGCAATCGCCCTCGACATGAACGGAAACGTCAGCGAGGCGAGCGTCGCCAACATCTTCCTCGTCAAAGGAAACAACATTTTCACACCGTCACTCGACTGCTCGGTGCTCGACGGTATCACGCGTCAAACGGTAATCGAACTCGCCCGCGAGGAAGGGTTCGAGGTCATCGAACGTCACATCGGACGTGACGAACTATATGTCGCAGATGAAATCTTCTTAACGGGGACGGCGGCTGAAGTGACGAGCGTCATCGAAATCGACAACATCTCGATCGGCGGCGGCGTCCAAACGGTCGCAACGAACATGCTCGCGCGTTACCGTGAGGCTGTGACGGGTCAAATTCCGACACACCGCGATTGGATCACGTTCGTCAAAGCGGGAGTTAAAGAATAAAGGAGTTTTTGTATGGGAGTCACAATTGACTTGAATGCGATTCGCGAAAACAAACGTCGGATTGAAGCACTTGGCCGGCCGGTGTTCGCCGTCGTGAAAAACAACGCCTATAACTTAGGGATGGAGCCAGTTGTGACGACACTGTACGAAGAAGGGGTGCGTCACTTCATGGTGACGACGCTTGACGAGGCGAGCGAGGTCCGGGCATCAGCCACGGAAGCACGCGTCCTCGTCATGAACCCGGTCTACGACTGGACAAGCGTCCATCGTGACCATCTTGACGTCGCCATCGGTTCCTATGACTGGCTCGTCTCGCAACGGGACCAGCTCGACGGGGTCCGGCTTCATTTGAAGCTCGACGTCGGCATGAACCGCTTCGGTGCGAAGACGTTCAAGGAAGCGTTGGCCATCGTCGCCTTTTGCCAAGACGAAGGGCTCGACCTTGTCGGGTTATGTACACACTTCCCGCTGGCTGACGCCGATAACGCGGAAATCGAACATAGCGTGCACGTGGAACGGTTCGCCGACTGGTCGAATCGTCTCATGGAACGGCATACGTTCGACATCGTGCATGCGGCCAACAGTGCGGCGACGCTTCAAGCGGACCCGCGTCTCAGTCATTGCACGCACGTGCGTGTCGGTATCTTTCTCTATGGTTACTCTTCGGTCGAACCGGTCGATTGGCTCATCCCGGCGTTTCGCTGGGAGACAGAAGTCGTCGCGGTCCATGACATCGAGGCCGGTGCCCACGTTGGCTATGGAACGGGATATACCGCTGAGACGAATGAGCGCATCGCCGTGCTCTCGGTCGGTTATGGCGACGGACTCATGCGCGCCCGGCGCTTCTTACCGGCCCACATTGAAGGACGGGCCTATCCGTTCATCAGTAACATCTTCATGAGCCACAGTTTCTTGCGCGTCGATGACACCGTTCAAGTCGGAGACTACGTGGAGCTATACGGCGATCTCACGAAAATCGATGACGTGACCCGCACCGGGCACGCCAATAACTCAGAACAATTATGCGCACGCTCATGGCGTGTCCCGCATCGCTTTGAAGGAGGCAATGTATGTACACCACCAACCAATCAGTTTGTATGATCGAAGGCGTGTCCGTCCGTGAACTTCAAGCGACGTACGGGACGCCGCTCTATATCATGAGTGAGTCTGAACTCGAACGTCGCCTCGGCCTCGTCCGGAACGCGTTCCTCGACAAGTATCCGAACACGTACGCGCTCTACGCATCAAAAGCAATGTCGATTGCGGCCGTATACGATAAAGTGATGGCAGCGGGCTTAAGCATCGACGTCGTCTCGCGCGGCGAGATGTTCGTCGCGCTCCACGCCGGCGTCCCGGCCGACCGGATTCACGTCCACGGCTCGAACAAGACGGTGCAGGACATCACGTTCGCGCTTGAGAACGGAATCACTCATTTCACCATCGACAACATGCGCGAGATTGGGCTGTTGTCGGGTTTGGCCGCTGAACAAGGAGTAGACGTCGATGTTTTGCTCCGCATCGTCCCACAAGTCGTCGGAGGTGCCCACGAGGCGATTCAGACGGGCGGGGTCGATACGAAGTTCGGCTTCCCGACCCATGACGACACGTATCTCGAAGCGATCAAGGCGACGCTCGCGGCAGAACGACTGCAGTTGCAGGGGATTCATTGTCATGTCGGTTCGCAGATTCAAGAGCCGACGCTGTTCATCAATACGGTCAAGACGATGGTCAACTTCATCGAGACGATCCGTCAAGAGACGGGGTATACGGCCGACGTCTTGAATATCGGTGGCGGTTTCGGTGTCGCTTATCTCGAGTCAGACGACCCGCTCGACTTCGCCGATACGATGACGCAAGTGATGGACACGCTCGTCGCGGAAGTGGAACGCTTCGGCTTGCCGCTCCCAAAAATCGGCATTGAACCAGGGCGCTGGCTCGTCGCTAACGCCGGTGCGACGCTCTATGAAGTCGGGACGGTGAAAGAAGTGAGCGGTGTCCGTACGTATGTCTCGGTCGACGGGGGCATGACGGATAACATTCGTCCCGCCCTCTATGATGCCGAGTATGATGTCATCGCGGCGACACGGATGGATGAGCCGAAGACGATTGAAGCAAAAATCGTCGGGGCGTGCTGTGAGTCGGGAGATATCATCTCGAACCGTTCGCTCATTCCGCCGGTCGAAGCGGGCGATCTCCTCCTCGTCAAAGCGACAGGGGCGTATAACTTCTCGATGGCGAGCAACTATAACCAGATGCTCCGCCCGGCCGTCGTCTTCGTGAAAGACGGGACACATCGTCTCGTCGTCCGGAGACAGACGCTCGAAGATTTGGTCGCCTGTGAGATTGTCGGACAATCGACGTGATGTTGTAATTAATAGAGAAAAGGGATTCAGTCATGTGTTGTGACTGAATCCCTTTTTGTATAAATGGCTAATGTGACCTGACCGATTCGAGCTGTCCAGTCAATCTAGGTGTGCGTTGATTTCCTCTTCATATCGATTCACGAGCTCGTTGTTGTCATCCGTTTGATACTTCTTTTCCAATTTCAATTTTAATTTTAGCCAAACCGTATTCTTTTCATAGAGATCTCGGTCAAACTGATGATTTAGTTCCTGAAGTGACAAGCCGAGGGCACTGGCGTAGGCGAGATGACTCGGTAAATCACTTTGATCCGGTCCTTGTTGAATGTAACGGTCAACTTCTTCTTCCGTAACGTGAATGTTGTACTGATCTTTTGCGACCGTTTTCCAAACGGCATCTTTTTCCATCGCTTCAGTCGAGAGCGTGATGACCTGTTCATCTGTCAAGTCGGTTTCATAATATAGCTGCTCTTGGGACAACGTTCGGATGATCCACTTTCGCAACGGCTCCTCGACGTCGAACTGGTTTGCTTCGATGATCACTTCTTCAAATAATGTTTTATAATCGTCGAACGTGAAATTGTCTACGATTTGGCGTTGTTCTGCTTCACTTTTCATTTGAATTGTTCCGTGTGGCGATGCCGCAGATTGACATGTTGTTGTGAAGATGACAAGCGAGAGTGTGCATAGTAGAAATGATTTGAAACGTGTGGGCATGGTGATCCTCTCCTTATCCGTGTCGTTTATAAACGTAATCAAAAGAGCATGAAAAGTCTTCATCTTTATATACTTGATTGGAAGGCGTCAGGTTCCCGTTCTTTTCGGTCAAATTGCTACACGGGAGAAATGTTTTCAATTATGATGAGGGAGAGAAAAGAGGGGGAAGTGACTTCAATGGAAAAGACAGCAGGACAACGATTGATTGAATCGCGGCGGACGATTCGTATGTTCACGGAAGGTGTGCTCGCTACAGCAGAGTTGTATGAATTATTGACGTCGGCCCATCATGCGCCGTTTCACAATAAAATCGAGCCATGGAACGTTTACTTGTTCAACGGGGACGGTAAAGAAGTATTGTTAGATGCCCTTGAACCGGCTTTTGCTGACGGTGCTGAGGCGAAGCGGGAGAAGGTTGCCGGACGGATTCGGAATGCGGCTGCTTGCCTATATGTGACGACAAAGCCGTTCGAGACGGAGAAAGACAAGAAGGATGCGTTGCTCGCGACAGCGACGTTCATTCAGAACTTCCACCTGCTGTGTAGTGAGCGGGACATCGGTCTCGTCTGGCGTACCGGAGGCATCTTTGAAGATGCCAGATTACAGGAAATGATTGGGGCGGAAGGGGAGACGTTCGTCGGGTTGCTCCAACTCGGACGGTTCGAGGACGTGCCGCCGCTAAAAAGGCGCCAGTCGATTGACAGTTGTCTTACGATTTTCGAATAAAAAGCTCGAGCGGGTCAATTGTCTCCGCTCGAGCTTTTGATGTATACGATTTATTTCTTTAATTTATTTGCGAGCCAGTCTTGAACGACATTCGTTGGAATCATTTTGTTCACGTTCCCTTAATTTTAGTTTCTTCCTCTTTAGTATTATCCGATTGCAATCGTTCCCAAACCTCTCGATGTGTGCCTTGCAACGTATCGTCGAACGAATCCTCGATATGAAGGCAGTAGCTTGGGTTAACGGACGAGGCGTACAAGTCTAACATGAGTTCAGCATGGTTTGGATACATACAATTGGCCCCTTTCGACACGTCGGCTTGACTACATCCTCAGTGTACAAGGAGAACATGAAGAAAAATCGGGAGAAACGTTAACAATTTATGAATCTTGTAAACGCTTTCACGAAGTTTGGGTGGATGTCAGTGGTTCGCACGTCTCCAAGTACTGCTCAGCCCGTTTCGCGTATTTGTTGACGGTCCGTTCCATGATGAAGCGATCCTCGTCATTGAGTGGACGGACGACCTTGGCAGGGACCCCCATGACCATGACGCCTTCCGGGATTTGCATGTTCGGTGTGACGAGGGCGCCGGCCGCGACGAACGAACCTTTACCGATTTTGGCTCCGTCGAGGACGGTCGCATGCATGCCGATGAGACAGCCTTCTTCGATCTCGCACCCGTGAATCATCGCCATATGGCCAATCGAGACGCGGTCATGGATGATCGTCGGGGAGCCCTCGTATTGATGGACCATCGACCCGTCTTGAATATTCACGTATGAACCGATTTGAATCGGCCCTTCATCGCCGCGGATGACCGTGTTGAACCAGACGCCGGAATGGGCGCCGATGGTCACATCGCCGATGACGTGGGCCCCTGGTGCGATGAACACCGTCTCGTCGACGTGTGGAATCAGTTCTCCTAATTTATATTGCATATGTGTAACCCCTTTCAATCTAGTATGCTTTCATTGTCGCATAAGTTGAAAAAGAAATTGCACCGGAAAGATTATTCTTGTTAAGATAGTAAAAATACGTAGAAAAAAGGAGACACACAGATGGAGAAACAACATTTGATCGACATCGCCGCGAAGAAAAAGAAAGCAGCGGTCGTCTTTAAAGATGTGGCGGTCATCGACGTCTACAGCCGCGAGACGATTCGCATGGATGTCGCCATCGATGCCGGCTATATCGTGGCCATTGGGGACGGCTACGAAGGGGAGACGGAATACCACGACCCGTCCTGGACGCTCGCGCCGTCGTTTATCGATTCACACGTCCACATCGAGTCGTCGATGGTGCCGCCTCACGAGTTCGCTAAAGCGGTCCTGCCGCTCGGAGTGACGACGGTCATCGCCGATCCGCATGAGATTGCGAACGTGAACGGGGCGCTCGGAATCGAGTATATGTTGGCGGATGCCAAAGGCTTGCCGCTCGATGTGCGGATGATGCTTCCGAGCTGTGTGCCGGCGACGCCGTTCGAGCACTCAGGGGCGAAGTTATACGCCGAGGACTTGGCACCGTTTTTAGGAGACCCGGGCGTACACGGTCTCGGCGAAGTGATGGACTATCCGTCCGTCGAGTCGGGGAGCGCGGATATGCTTCAAAAAATCGCCCAGACAGAACTCGCCGGGAAAGTCGTCGACGGGCATGCTTCGGGCCTCGGTCCGGACCAACTGAACGTATACCGTACAGCGGGCATCATGACCGACCACGAATGTACGACGGCCGAAGAAGCGCTCGAACGCGTGCGTCGCGGCTTTTACGTTCAAATCCGAGAAGGGTCGGTCGCGCGGAACGTTGAGAAAGTCAGCCGGGCCATCACCGAGAGCAATGCCCATCGTTTCTTGTTCTGTACGGACGATAAACACTTGGATGACCTCGTCGCCGAAGGCGGGATTGACTACAATATCCGTATGGCGATCGAACAAGGTGTCAAACCTGAAACGGCGTACGCCGTCGCTAGTCTGCACGCGGCCGAGGCGTACGGACTCAAAGACGTGGGGGCCATCGCCCCGGGCAAACGAGCAAACTTTGTTATCTTGTCAGACGTCCAATCGGTAAAAATCGAAACCGTCTACGTGAACGGGGAAGTCGTCGCTAAAGAAGGTAAGTCTACGTTCGAAGCTGACGGGATTGAAGTGCCGAAACCGATGAAAGGGGAACTCAAACTGCCGGATTTGACGGCGGACTCGTTTCGATTAGCTGAGAAGGAAGAAGCGGTCGATGTGATTCAAGTGTTACCGAACAGTCTATTGACGAAGCGGGAGCGTCTCTTCTTCACACCTGACGCATCCGGTGCCGACCTCGCCCAAGATATCGCTACGCTTGCCGTCATCGAACGTCATCACGGAACTGGGCACATGGCCCTCGCCCCGGTGACGGGGTTCGGATTGAAGCGGGGCGCGCTCGCGGCGACGGTCGCTCATGATAGCCACAACCTCGTCATCGCCGGGGTGAGCCCGGACGACATGTTGCTCGCTGCCGAGACGCTTGAAAAAGTGGGCGGCGGGGTCGTTGCGGTGTCAGAAGGCAAAGTGCTGGCTGTCTTACCGCTTGAAATTGGTGGACTCATGACGAAACGTCCGTATGCGGAAGTCGCGGACGTGCTCGAACAGTTGAACGATGCGCTCGACGTCGTCGGGGCTTATCGTCACTTCAACCCGTATTTGACGATGTCGTTCCTAGCGCTTCCGGTCATCCCGGATTTAAAGTTGACCGATATGGGACTGTTCGATGTGACGACGTTCTCATTCATCGAGTCATAAGTCAGTCTAACGTATGATTTTTGTTAAGAACGACCCGAAACAATTGAACGCCGTTGTTTAAGTTGGTATAGTTACGACAAGTTTCATCGGTACAAATGGAAAGGGGGGATATCACAGATGGAACAAGTTGCTTACAAGCGGTCATATGATGAACATGGGGATTTGATCAATTCTGTATATCGTGCCTTTCAAGACCGATGTCAAGAATTGCCCGACGAGACGCGGACGAAACGACGGTTGCGTCGTCTCGTCTTGCTGACGATTAAAGACCATACATCGTCGCATGCGGAACGATTCGTCTTGTATCATTTCTTTAGTGATTTCTTTAAAGCGGTCGAGTCAGACGACCAAGCAGCGCTCGCGGTGTTAAAACAAATCATCCGAGATGAAAAAAACTATTGATTAGTCAGTACGACCTATGATAGTTTAGACGTAACTTTAAATGAATATTCGTGCTATCGATGAGGTAGAGGTGCGATGCTGATGAGTAAGTAGTCCGAGGATGACAACGGTGAAGACTACAGAAAGGCAAGATCGCCGAAGTGTAAAGTCATGTCTCTGACTTTGTGCTGGGCTGACGGGAAATACCCGTCAGACTGCCATACATATTTACGTATGGAGCGCTCCAAGTCGGCTAAGAAAGACGGAACATCCAGCGAGGGTGTCGGCTTTGTTGCCGATGCCCTCGCTTTGCGTTTTTTTAAGCATAGGGGGGCCTCATCTCTAACAAAAGAGGAGGAAATCAACATGGTAGATTATTCAACATCGGTACTCTCACTCGTACCGGCTTTACTGGCCATCATAATGGCCATCACAACACGAAAAGTCATTCCATCACTCGGTGTCGGGATTATCGCAGGGGTGTTATTGCTTCACAATTTCAATCTGCTCGAATCGATTCAATATTTATGGTCTAACATCGTCGCGTTATTTTGGGCGGATGGGGCCATCAATGAATGGAACGTGCTGTTGATCGCGTTCTTGCTTTTGCTTGGCATCTTGTCGTCCATCATCCAAACGTCGGGCGGGGCCCGTGCGTTCGGAGAGTGGGCGGCCTCTAACGTCAAAACGGCTCGTGGCGCTCGCCTCGTCTCGTTCGGTCTTGGGATCTTGATTTTCATCGATGATTATTTCAACAGCCTAGCAGTCGGAAACATCAGCCGACCGCTGACGGACCGGAAAAAAGTATCGCGTGCGAAACTCGCATACACAATCGATTCGACAGCCGCACCGGTCTGTGTCATCAGCCCGCTTTCGAGTTGGGGCGCCTACATCATCGCCATCATCGCAGGCATTCTCGCGAAATACTCGATCGACAGCTACTCATCATTCTCAGCGTTCATCCAAATCATCCCGATGAACTTCTACGCCATTTTTGCGCTTCTATTGACAGCGTACGTCGCCTACACGGGACTCGCGATCGGACCGATGCGCACACATGAGCTGCGTGCCCTTCAAGGTGAGCTCTATGACTCATCAAAAGGCGCACCGATGGGGATGAGCGAAGACATTAAAGAACATGACGGTGGAAAAGTACGTGACTTGATTGTACCGATTATTGTTCTGATCATCGCGACGGTTTCGGCCATGCTCTATACGGGCGGTCAAGCGCTCGCTGCTGACGGCCAAAGCTTCTCGTTGATTGGTGCGTTCGAATCGACAGACGTGACGCGTTCACTCGTGGCCGGTGCTGTCATCAGCTTGATTGTCGCGCTCTTGCTCTTGATTGGTCGTAAAATTCCAGCAAAAGACTACGGTCATGCGACATGGGCCGGAATTCGTGCCATGTGGCCCGCCGTCCTCATCTTGCTCTTTGCCTGGACGATCATTGCCGTCATCGGAGATATGCGTACAGGTGATTACTTGGCAAGTTTCGTCACAGACTCGATCGCCGCGTCTTACTTGCCGCTCATCTTGTTCGCGATCGCTGGTCTTATGGCGTTCTCGACAGGAACGAGCTGGGGGACGTTCGGTCTCATGCTTCCAATCGGGGCTGACTTGATTATGGCCGTCGATCCGGAACTGTTACTCCCGACACTCGCGGCGGTACTCGCCGGAGCGGTGTTCGGTGACCACTGTTCACCGATTTCGGATACGACGATCCTCAGTTCGACGGGTGCCGGATCGCACCATATCGACCACGTATTGACACAACTTCCATACGCATTGATTGCGGCTGGTGTGTCTGCGGTGGGATATTTGGTACTCGGGATCACAGGCTCGATGTGGATCGGATTCTTCGCGGCTTTCGCGACGTTCGCCGTGGCCCTTGTCATCGCGCAAATCATTTCTAAACGCGGACGCGTGCCAGCTGAAATGCGCGCTGAACGCGAAGCGTAATCATCTAAATCAAAGGCGTGCCACGAGCGGTGGCACGCCTCTTTTTTGTATTGGCATAAGTGTCGATGCACAAACAAGCCCTGCCACAGGAGTGACAGGGCTTGTTGATTAGTTGACGTCCAACCACTTGAAGCTAGCGTCAGCTCCGAACGGATGGCGGTGCATGTTTTGAATGTTTGAGCGTTCGAGGTACGCTTCACCTTTTTGGTAGATCGGTGCGATCGCGAAGTCATCTTCGAGCAAGATCCGTTCTGCTTCTTGCATCGTTTCCCAACGTTTCATTTGATCGGCTTCTTGTTTCGCGCTTTGGATCAATTGGTCGTACTCGTCGTTCGAGTAGGCCATCCGGTTGAACGGACCGTCCGTGACCCACATGTCGAGGTATGTCATTGGATCCTGATAGTCTGGGCCCCAGCCGGCA
The DNA here is from genome assembly GCF_003331145.1 of Exiguobacterium sp. TNDT2. Classification (GTDB taxonomy): domain Bacteria; phylum Bacillota; class Bacilli; order Exiguobacteriales; family Exiguobacteriaceae; genus Exiguobacterium. Next base: position 58,458 of record NZ_QLVE01000031.1, read on the forward strand.
GCCGAGACGTCGTACTCACCTTTACCTTCAAGGTCAAGGAAGTTTTTGAACGGCTGTTGCTTGATGTTGAGCGTGAGGCCAGGGAGGTTCTTCTCGAGTTCACCTTTGATGTACTCGTTGACTTTCTTGAACGCTTCTTCATCACGTGAGAGGAATTCAAGTTCGATTGTTTCGACACCAAGCTCGGCAAGGCCTTTATCCCATGCCGCTTTCGCTTCGTCGACGTTGTAGCTTTGAAGGTCCGGATACTTCTCGCGGAAGTCGGCCCCGTCTTCTGTGAACGTGAAGTCTTTTGCGACGATATAGTTGGCCGGTTGTGAACCGTCCGTCAAGATGACGTCGGTGACACCTTGCTTATCAAAGCCTTTCGCGAGCGCCTCCCGAATGTTGACGTTTTGGAGCGCTTCGTTTTTCTGGTTGAAGCGAAGGAAGTTGATGCGTGCGTCGGCACGTGTCTTGAACTCTTCGCTGTCTTGGAATTGCGGTACGAATTCAGACGATAAAAGAGTGTAGTCGACTTCGCCCGATTCGAACAAGTTGACACCCGTGGCGACTTCTTTGACGACTTTGACGTTGATCGTCTCCATCTTGACGTTTTCAGCATCCCAGTAGTCCGGGTTCTTTTTGTACACCCAACCTTCATTGTCTTGCCAGCTATCTAACACGTACGGTCCGTTGTAAAGTGTCTTATCGACAGCTGTCGCAAACGACTCGCCTTGTTCTTCGACGAACTCTTGCTTTTGCGGCATGTACGTCGGGAATCCTGTCAACCCGAGGAAGTAAGGGGCAGGTGCCTCCAATTGTACTTCGAGTGTCTTCTCATCGAGCGCTTTCGCGCCAAGCGTATCGAGTTCTTCTTCGCCTGCGAGAATCTTATTGGCGTTTTTCAAATCTTGAAGGATATACGCGTACTCGGCACCTGTCTCAGGATTGAGGGCACGTTTCCATGAGTAGACGAAATCTTCAGCTGTGACCGGTGAACCGTCTGACCAGTTCGCGTCACGCAATTTGAAGGTGTATGTAAGTCCATCTTCTGAAATTTCTACGTCTTCAGCAATTCCCGGTACCGGTTGGTTGTTCTTATCAAGACGATACAGTCCCTCGAAGACGTTGTTCGTCACGATGACTGACGTCGAGTCCGTTGTGAGCGTCGGATCGAGCTGTGGTAAATCCGTCGCCGAGACGAGCGTGATTTCTTTCTTCGTATCACCCGATGATGATCCTTCTGATGAGCTCGACGATGATTCTTCTCCGCCACCACATGCTGCTGTCGCAAGCAAGGCTACACCTGATAAAGCCAACCATTTTTTATTACGCATTGTTTTACCTCCCGAATATTCTGACTCTTTCGAATATATTGTCATTAAACTATAAACAGAATGAATAAGCAATTAATTTTTTTAATTATCTGAAAATATAAACATTAGCGTAATACCTATCTAAACG
>NZ_QLVE01000032.1 GCF_003331145.1 Exiguobacterium sp. TNDT2
GATATACAAAATATCTCTATCATGAAATATTTTTTAGAAGTTAAGGAATTTAGGATTTTTTGAGGGAGAAATAACAAAGGTTAAATCCCATTATCGAAAGTAATCTATTGCAAAAAAGTTACAATAGCTCATTCGGATAAGAAACAAGTAATTGATTTTCAAACTGGATAAGTCGTGTTGAGTGTTTAGTGAAAAGGAAAAAGTAATTGGATTATCTTAAAGCGGTCTTAATAGAACTATAAAGTTAATCAGATACATTAAGAAATAAATGCATATATATGAAATTAAACAGATTACCATTGTGATAGCCGCCGACAGTATACTTTTTGTCAGTATGTGAAATTAAAGTGCGTACTTCACAACAATGCTTGTAGGTTTTACACTAAGTCAGAATCAAAAATACGACAACAAGGAGAATGACACATGAAATTACAATTAGCTTTAGACTTAGTAAACATTCCACAAGCAATCGAAGTGGTTAAAGAAGTAGAGGCGTTTATCGACATCGTTGAAATCGGGACGCCAGTCATCAATAAAGAAGGTCTTAAAGCTGTCGCAGAAATAAAAGCAGCTTTCCCTAACCTGGAAGTTCTTGCAGATGTGAAAATTATGGACGCTGCAGCTTATGAAGTATCAAATGCTGCTGCTGCAGGAGCAGATATTGTTACGATTCTTGCTCAGGCAGAAGACTCATCCATCAAGGGCGCAGTTGAAGAAGCGAAAAAACAAGGTAAGAAAATCCTGGTGGATATGATCGCCGTAAAAGATATCAAAACACGGGCCGCAGAGCTTGATGAACTTGGCGCGGATTATATCTGTGTCCACACAGGCTACGATCTGCAAGCGGAAGGGAAAGATTCGTTCGAAGATCTTCGTACAATCAAAAGCGTCGTAAAAAATGCCAAAACTGCTATTGCAGGCGGCATCAAACTGGAGACATTGCCGGAAGTCATTAAAGCACAACCGGATTTAATCATTGTCGGCGGTGGAATTACAAGCAAAGAGAACAAGGGCGCGGAAGCGGAAAAAATTCAAAAGATGATGAAAGAAAGTGTCACGGCGTAATATGAACACGGCGGGCTATACAGACGAAATACTGGCTGAATTGAAGCGGACCACTGCTCTCATTGATGATGAGGAAGCCGAAAAGGCAGTGGACGGCATCCTGCGTGCAAAGAAAATATTTGTGGCAGGCGGGGGCCGATCCGGCTTTATGGCTAAGGCATTTGTGATGCGTATGATGCACGTAGGCCTGGATGCGTATGTGGTTGGAGAAACGGTGACACCGAACCTGGAAGTCGATGATATTTTCATTGTCGGTTCTGGTTCCGGGGAGACCCAAAGCCTCGCAGCCATGACGAAGAAAGCCAAAAGCATCGGTGCAACCATAGTGGCTGTTACTACAAACCCTGAGTCTACAATAGGCAAACTGGCGGATATTCGAATTGAAATACCGGCACAAGCAAAAGGGGAGGGCACTAGTGGCAAATCGATTCAACCGATGGGATCATTGTTTGAACAGTCGCTTCTTGTGTTTTATGACGCGGTGATTTTGAGATTCATGGATAAAAAGGGACTCAAATCCGATGTCATGTATGGCAGACATGCGAATTTAGAATAGAACAACGAATAAGCTTGAGTTTAAGATTTTTTAAGCTCAAGCTTATTTCTAATTGTTTATCAAGCTTGAACTTTTTTGCACCAAAGTATTTTCATTGGACAACTGTATAAATGGCATGCGAAGGTGAAGGTATCATTGAAGACAATATTACTAATGGAGGGTTGGATTACATGAAAATGTATGATGTAACAGGGGCGATCTATGAAGGCATGACCGTTTACAAGGACAAACCGGAAAAACAGCCAAAAATCAATCAGCAGACAAACGGCTATGTTACGGAAACGCGGCTGGATCTGGATGTGCACACCGGAACGCATATCGATGCGCCGCTTCATATGAATGTGGATGGAGAGACATTCGAATCGCTTTCGCTGGACAGTCTTGTAGGGCCTTGTCAAGTTCTCGATTTGACGGCAGTAAAGAACGGAATTTCAAAAACGGACTTAGAAGGATTCAAGCTTCAAAAAGGAGATTTTATTTTATTAAAAACGAAAAACTCGTTTGAGGAAAAGTTTAATTTTGATTTTGTCTATCTGGCAAAAGATGGAGCAAGCTATCTTGCTGAGTTAGGGATTCGCGGGGTTGGAATAGATGCGCTTGGAATTGAAAGAAGCCAAGAAGGGCATCCGACGCATAAAACCTTATTTGCAAATGACATCATCATCATAGAGGGCCTGAGATTGAAGGAAGTGGAGCAGGGACAATACTTTATGGTTGCCGCGCCTTTGAAATTAGTAGGTACGGAGGCTTCACCTGCGCGAGTATTGCTGTTTGAAGGATTAAGTTGAATTTTTCTGTTTCAATCATTTTTCCATGAAAGATAAAACATAATTGTAAGGAGAGAGCCTATGTATAAATTGGTCGCGATCGATCTCGATGGGACATTGCTCACAGACGATTTAATGATTTCACCAAATACAGTAACCGCTATTAAAAAAGCGGTGGAAGCGGGGACAATTGTTACGATTGCTACGGGCCGCATGTTTTCCTCTGCGAAACTCATTGCCCTGCAGTTGGGTATAAATGTACCGCTCATCACTTATCAAGGTGCATTGATCAAGGATGTTAATGAAAAAGAAGTAATATATGAGCGCACTGTTCCTCCCGATATTGCACAAAAGTTAATCGAAATTTCTCGTGAGAAAAAATTACATCTACAAATATACCAAGATGATATTCTCTACAGTGCCGTAGAAAATGACAAGCTGATTGCTTATTCTGAAGCAGTTAAAGTGCCCTATAGGATAGAGCCCAATCTCATCAAGCTTGCCCAAAAAGGCGTGACAAAACTACTTTTTATCGAAGAACCAATCGTCCTCGATTACTTACAAAATGAATTGCAAACCTTATTCGGCAAGTATGCTCACATCGCAAAATCAAAAAAACACTACCTTGAAATCACCCATCCCGAGGCAAACAAAGGTAGTGCCCTATTATGCTTAGCGAAAAAACTTGGTATAGACCGTTCAGAAATAATCGGTATTGGTGACAACTATAATGACATCGAACTTATTGAGACAGCCGGTCTCGGTATAGCAATGGGAAATGCCGTAAAGGAAGTGAAAGCTATGGCTGATTATACGACCTTTACGAACAATGAAGAAGGGGTGCTTCACGTATTAGAAAAGTTTATTTTAGAGCCAGTGAATACTTCCAATTATATAGAAGAAAAAAATTCTGATTCGCTTCCGACGGCCTGATCAATTGAAGACCGTTTACTTGGAATCACTTGGATAGGACAGGCCGATTTCTTGGCGGACTTTATCCATTACGCACATGGTGGTATAGGAGTTTTCAAACGAATTAACAAGTGACTCCGTTTTCTTTTGGCTGATTAAATCGATAAACTCTTTCACTTCATAATACATAGCGGGCTGAGGTTGTCCTACTGTCACTGATTCAACAGTGCCATCGTTGTAATGAATGTCCACTTTTTCGGCTGAATGTATTTTATCAATCACCATAATTCCTTTTTCCCCTTGGATTTCGCTTGGTAAAGTGGAATTTGTGATTTTTGAATAAATGATAACCGCATCTTTGTCATCATATTTCAATAGGACACTTCCTTCGCCATCTATACCGCAATCCAGGATAAGACCTGTGGCCTTTATTTCTTTTGGTTCGCCGAACAGTAAAATGAGCGGGTATAAACAGTAGGTGCCCAGATCCATCAATGAACCGTTCGCAAAATTTGGATTAAATACATTTAATACTGTTCCTTTTTTGTATGCATCATAACGCGATGAGTACTGGCAATAGCTAGCAAAGTATCTGCGGATAGGGCCGATTTTGTGCAGATTATTTTGAATGGCCTTAAAGTTTGGAAGCAACGTAGATTTCATCGCTTCCATAAGCAGCACATTATGATCTTTCGCTTCTTGAATCATTTTCGCTGCTTCTGCTGCATTGGCAGCCATCGGTTTTTCACATAATACATGTTTGGAGTTTTTAAAAAACAAGACGACTTGGTCAGCATGGAATGAGTTGGGTGTGGCAATATAAACCGCATCGATTTCATCGCTGACTGCCATTTCTTCCAAGTCAGTAAAAATTTTAGTTATTCCTTATTGACTGGCAAATTCCTCTGCTCTTTCCAACGTTCGGGAATAAACGGCTGCTAATTTAAAATTCTCAATCTCTTTTGCCGCTTCAAGCAATCTTTCTGTAATCCAATTAGTACCCACTATGCCGATTCGTATCATTTTTTATCCTCTTTTCTGTTTTTATTGCATTATCGCCCACAATTGCAAAGACATTATTCCAACGCTAAAAAAATTTACTAACCATTCTATATCTAGTACCT
>NZ_QLVE01000033.1 GCF_003331145.1 Exiguobacterium sp. TNDT2
TTTTGATTTATTATATACCCTTTTCCTGAAAAATTCGACTCAAGTCATGCACGTTACAAAATGGATCGTCCCACGTCATGTTTGCTTTGTATTCCTCTACAAGGTCGAGAAGTTTATCTTTATCGCAAAGTGCCAATAGATTCGTTTTTTCGAGATCCTCTAGATCCTTTTGGCGAGAGGAGAAAATCTTGGTACATGCTAAAAGTTCAATGTCGGGGATATACACATCAATCGCCTCGAACAGCCCTTCAATCTTATGCCGGAATTCATTTTCCCTAAAGTCTTCACGGGGTGGGAACTGAATCACCCCTTCGACAATTTCAATTTCATATTCATGAAGCGCCTCTTTCAATTCAGGTGTCACGACGCCCTCCGTCACGCGAATATCAATATCTCGCGTCGGACGATACTGAACTGCCCCCCGTCAAGTAGACAGGGCAAATAATGAAAACCAATCTAAACGGCTTGAGACCTGTATTCGACAGGGCTCAAGCCGTTTAGTCGTTTCTAGAGTAGACCATGGTTGTAGAACGATATGTAGGTCTCGATGGCCGACGTGAGTTCGCTATAGACCTGGAACTCACGCAAGTAGTACATCTCGACTTTCAAAGTGCCCCAAAAACTCTCGATCGGGGCGTTGTCGAGACAACGACCAACTCAGGACATGTTGCCGATTAGTCCTGCGTCTTTCACCATACGTTTGAACCCTCTCGAGGTATATTGGAGCCCTCGGTCACTATGGATCATCGGACGCGCTCCTGGACGGAGCCCCGCGATGGCTGGCATCATCGTCTGGAAGACGATCCCGTTGTTGTTGGACCTTCCGATACGATAGGCGACGATCGATCCGTCGTACAGGTCGATGATCGCGCTCAGATACGCCTTCTTCCCGGTACCATATTTGAACTCGGTGACGTCGGTGCACCATTTCTCGTCCGGCCGAGACGCACCGAATTCTCGGTTCATCAGGTTCTCGGCCACATGCTGTGGCATCGACTTCTTATGTCTCTTCCGCTTCCCGCGGATGATCGATTGGATCCCATGGATATGCATCAGGCGATAGACTTGCTTTTCATTGAACGTGGACAGACCTTGTTGCCTGCGTAGCCGATTGATTGTCATCGTGACCCGACGGTAGCCGTATGTACGGTTCGCCTGGTCATAGAGTAGACGAATGTCCTCCAGGAGCTTCTCGTTCTCTTCTTGACGCACCGATACGGTGCGGTTCAACCATTTGTAATAGGCCGCACGTGAGATGCCAGCTGGGAAACCTGGGTCTATCAAGGATTGGCGGTTCTAATAGTGGGTTGCCCGTGTGCCTTAGTCACTTCGACGCCGATTTCGATTGTTTCCGCCATCGGTAATGCTGCCAAAAAAGGGGTCTTGATTAAAGGCGGCGTATACCTGGAAGAAATGGGCGCGCTGAAAGCTATTGCATTTGACAAAACCGGTACCCTGACCAAAGGTGTACCTGTCGTCACAGACTTTAAAATCACGAACAAGCAGGTAAACGAGAGAGAACTGCTTTCTATCGTGACGGCATTGGAATATCGTTCTCAGCATCCGTTGGCCTCTGCCATCATGAAAAAAGCGGACGAGGAAAACATACCTTACACCTCTATCAGAGTTGAGGACTTCTCTTCCATCACAGGAAAAGGCATTAAAGGAACGATAGACGGCACCACCTACTTTATCGGAAGCCCGCTTCTCTTTAACGAGCTAGGTGTTGAAAGTATTGATAATAATCTGGACCAAACCGTAACGGCTCTGCAACAGCAAGGTAAGACTTCGATGATTATCGGAACGAAACAAAGCATATTGGCGGTTATCGCCGTAGCCGACGAAGTCCGGGAATCCAGCAAAGAAATCATCCGGAAACTACATGATATGGGTATTAAAAAGACAATTATGCTGACGGGTGACAACAAAGGGACAGGCAAAGCTATCGGCCAGCAAGTTGGCGTCAACGAAATCCAGGCAGAATTGATGCCAGAGGATAAATTAAATGTCATTAAACGCTTGCGAGCTGAGTACGACAATGTCGCGATGGTCGGGGACGGCGTAAATGACGCTCCGGCACTCGCTGCCTCTACTGTTGGAATTGCCATGGGTGGTGCTGGAACGGATACCGCTTTGGAAACAGCAGATGTCGCCCTGATGGGCGACGATTTGAGCAAACTACCGTTTACGATAAAATTGAGCCGAAAATCCCTAAATATTATCAAAGTGAACATCGCGTTCGCTATCAGTATCAAAGCGATTGCATTACTCTTGGTCATCCCGGGCTGGCTCACCCTATGGATAGCTATTATGTCCGATATAGGGGCAACTCTTCTGGTAGCACTGAACAGTTTAAGACTGATGAATGTCAAAGAATAAAAAAACAAAAATATTCATTTTTATATCCTCGAATTTGTACTGGGTATGATAAAAATAAATGATCTCTGTTTTTTAAGACGGCTTTAAGATGACTTCGGTATTGTTCCCGAGTCATCTTTTTAGGTTTCATTATCAGCTTTTTTATCATCAGACAGTTTTAATCGAGGCCGAACCTTATTCATTGACCGGAATATTCTCCGAAGTATGGAAAGAAAATCCGGTCGATAGGTCTACTAAACTATGACAATTAAATCTAAATATTTGAACGTTCGTTTTGGAATCATTCATTCATTCGAATACATCCTATTTTAAGAGACGAAATTTCGATAGTGTTCAAAAAAAAAACGAATGAGGGGGTTTCTAAATATACCCTCATTCGATATTCAGTTTCCTTGCACGTAGAAAAGTATTTATTGGTATCAGACGGTATGAAGTATAGAATTTTTACTCATATGTCGAACCTCAGTGTGGATTTGGTGCAAGGATGACTTATTTCTTTAGTTGTGTTTTTTTGATTCTAACTCTATTGTAGAATGTTTAATATCTAGTTTTGAAGTCACTTCTTTGACTTTTTGTTTAACAATAGTTGAATCCTTTAGATTCATCTCTTCTACTATTAAGTGTAAATTCATGGCGTTATCTTCGCCATCAATTGACCAGACATATAGGTTTTGAACAGAAATCACTTCTTCAATACCTTCAATCTTTTGCTTCACCTCATCGATGTCAATACCATCAGGGACAGCACCTAAAAGTATTTTCATTGTTTTAACTAAATTACGAAACACATTCACTAATATAAACAACGCAATAGCAATTGATAGGATGGGGTCAAGTATATGTATATCCTTGAAGAGTAAAACTATCCCTACTACAAGAACGGCAATCCAACCTAAAACATCTTCTAAAAGGTGCCAAGATAGTACTCCCTCATTTACTGATTTTCCTTTGTGTAGACGGAATGCCGCAAAACCATTTAAAAGCACACCAAAAATTGCAAACCAAATCATTCCTTGTGCATTAGAATGCTCCGGTTCAAACAGTAGAGGAATTGCTTGAGTAAAAATATATACAGATCCAATTATTAATATTGTCGCATTTATTAATGCTCCTAAAAGGGAAAAACGATTATATCCAAAAGTGAAGTTATGATCGGGTTTTTTGTTCGAAAATTTTTGTAAGAACCAGGACAGGCCCAATGCAAGAGCATCACCTAAATCGTGAATGGCGTCCGACATGATTGCAACACTATTAATCAAAAATCCCCCGATAAATTCACCAATCGAGAAAACAAGATTAATTATAAATGCTAGTTTGATATTTTTTGATGCCTTATCAGTACTCGCCATTGTTCGATCTCTCCTCACTTGGTAGTCCATCCTTAAAAAGGTTAGTTGTTAGAATAATACTGGTCTCTAGCGTTCTGCAATATAATAAATTTCTTTGCCTATTGATTGTAAACAACGCATACTTGAGAACTTAAGCGCAGTTCTTAATATTTTAATAAACAATCGAAGGACGTAATTTTTGAAAGCGAAATTAAATACATGTATCTAATTTGTTAGAACCATTTAGGCACTAATTTTATATATAAGACTTCTCCGAACAATTCGGTAACGGTCTGTAAAATGATCACTACAGCTACTTGTGTTGATAGGGGCTCTGGTAATATAGATGCTAATGGAAGAACTACAAGTGAATTCCTTGTTCCCATACTAAATGTAATTGCTCTTCTTGAAGCAATATCTAGTTTGAACAACTTACCAAGGGACTTTGACACCCATGGTATGATAAGTAGAAATAAAATATAAACTGGTATTACATCTATTAATGTCCCGAGGTCACTATACACTTCCCTAATTTGAGAGGCAACTACCACAAAAAGTACAAAAGACATAAATGGAACGGGAATCCATGGCGGCATTTTCATGATACGATTACCTAAAGAACTCTTTTTAGAACACAATTGTGTCATTATCGCTAATAGAAGCGGTATAAAAATCAAAAATAGAAATGCATCTAGAAATGGACCCATCCTAACGATACTAATAGCCTTTTCTCCTAATAATACGAATAAATATATGGGTAAGAGTATCGTCTGTAAAATTAAAAGAATCGGTGTTACTTTTAACAATATTGATTCGTTTCCCTTTCCCATCTTTGAAAAAAACAATCACATAGTCGATGCACGGTGTTAACAACACCAAATACACCCCCAGCATTAGTGATGAATCTTGAAGAAATATGATAACCAAAACCTAAACTATTAAAGGAACGGCAACAAAATTTCCTAATAAAAGAGCTACCACAAACCTCATGTTTGTAGCAGATCCATTCGATTTCAGAAACGGAATTTGAACGAACATCCCATACATCAAAACTCCTAAAAGGGGAGAAATAAAAATATCGAGATATACAGCTTCTGTATTCAATAGACCAAAGATTACTGCCAACATCAAAAAAATGATGTATATACTGACTTGGTGGGCTTCCACCTTCTCTAGCACTTGAATTCCGAATTTGCTTTCCTTCTCTATCAAAATCACCCCCAAAATTTTCAGGAAATTTCAGAATGAAATAGATAACTCCACGATTTTAATTGCCAGGGCAAGAGGTTTTATATTTTTTCTTCTAGTATTTTTATTTATCCAACAGTAAAAATACCGACTGAAAGTAAATATAATTAAGGCTCATTATTTACACTTCCGAATATAGTTAGTATCTTGAATATATATCAGTCAAAAAATAAAGTGATAACCATTAAAAAAATAATTATTTTAGCCTAAAGCCACATCTAAAATCATCATGATTGTAAAGCCAAACATTAAACAAACAGAAGCCAAGTCCTTGTTTCCATTTTCTTGAGATCCTGGGACTACCTCCTCCACTACAACAAAAATCATTGCTCCTGCAGCAAAGCTTAGCGCAAACGGAAGTAAAGGCTCCATTATGAGTACTGCTACTACTCCTACCAACGCCGCGAACGGTTCAACCATACCAGATAACTGGCCATAGAAAAAACTTTTACGACGAGATAATCCATCTCGTCTCAATGGCATTGACACAGCAGCACCCTCAGGGAAATTTTGTATGCCGATTCCGATTGCCAGCGCGATAGCTCCCGTGATTGATGATGAAGGGAATCCTGCTGCAACTGCTCCAAATGCAACGCCTATGGCAAGTCCCTCTGGAATATTATGCAATGTTATTGCTAACACCAGTAACGTGCTCCGCTTTCTCTTCTTAGGGTTTATACCCTCAGCCTCATCCATCGGTGAAGTGGGATGCAGATGTGGAATCACTTTATCAACACCTGATAAAAAGAATCCTCCAAGTAAGAAACCGATTGCAGCTGGTAACCACGCCGGAAGAGAATCTTGTTCCGCCATCTCAATTGCAGGTGAGAGTAATGACCAAAAACTAGCGGCAATCATTACTCCTCCAGCAAAACCGAGCATCCCATCCATTAGCTTTTGATTCATTGATTTTGTCATAAACACTAACGCGGCACCAAGCGCCGTCATCCCCCAAGTGAATAAAGTACCCAGCAATGCTTGAGTAAGGGGTTCTAACGAAGAAATATATTCAATCATCTATCAAAACTCCGTTGCCAAAAATCGAGTTTCTATACATGCTCAAAATTAAGTAACTATTATCCAAAATCAGCATTGCTGTCTCCTCCTCTTGATTGTCAATCCTACTCAACAGGTGATTTTTTTAATGTTGATGTACTACTTCCCCTACCTTCAGTTTGCAAAGCAATTCATCGCTGTGAGGATGAGAAAGAGTTTCGAATTGAATCGTAGAGTGTTGAACGTTCAGATGTGCTAAATCGTGTTCAATTTCTTGAAGTAGATTCTCACTGTCATAGATTTGTAAATTACCATCAACGACAACATGACATGAGAGTGCATTCATTCCACTTGTGATACTCCAAAGATGAAAGTCGTGTATACTCCGTACCCCCTCCTTGTTGTGAATGACTTGAAGAACCTTTTCGACATCAACGTTTTGTGGTGCACCTTCCATTAATACGTTCAATCCGGATTTCGTCACGAAATAACCACTTCGTAAAACAAGTCCCGCTACAATGATTCCTGCGAGCGGATCTGCCCAGTTCCATCCAAATGCCATGATAAGAAGCGCTGCCAGTATTGCACCGACTGAACCCAACGTATCGCTTACAACATGTAGATAAGCACCTCGCATATTCAAATTATGTTCTACGTCTGCACCTCTTAACATAATCCATCCAACAAGAAGGTTTATAGCAAGGCCAATACTGCTAACAATTAACATTCCTACGGATGCGACCTCAGGTGGTTGAATAAATCGATTGATGGCCTCATAAAAGATATATATGGAAATCAGTATGAGAGTGACCCCGTTTAAAACAGCTGCTAGAATCTCGAAGCGTCTATATCCGAACGTTTTACGATTGTTCGCTATTTGTTCACCTAATTTAAAGGCAAGTAATGCAATAGCGAGCGAAGCCGCATCACTAAGCATGTGACCTGCGTCCGCTAAAAGTGCTAAGCTATTTGTAAGGTACCCTCCAATCGCCTCTACAACCATGTATGCCGAAATAATAAAGAATGAAATGATCAAAATCTTTTTGTTAGAGGTATGAGAATGATCATGTGCATGATTATGTGCCATAAGATTAACTCTCCTTACTATATTTAGTGGTGTTTCGCATGCTCAATCGCCTGTCTTAGTAAGTTCATGACATGGTGATCATCTTCTGAATAAAATAGAGTAGTTCCTTCTCTTCTAAACTTGACAAGTCGAAGATTTTTTAAAAAACGTAGCTGATGAGACACGTTTGATTGACTTAAGTTAAGAAGATCAGCTATTCCGTTGACCGAATGTTCCTTTGTGCATAGCAGGGTTAATATTTTAATTCTTGTCGGGTCACTAAGTGCCTTGAACGTCTGAGATACAATAAATAGAGTCTCATCGTCAATCTGCGCCCCTATTTCTATTTCATTTTCTGTAGTATCTTCAATCGGTTCATCCATAAGTCAGTACCTCCGCTCATGATAACTATACATGTTCATATGTTCATATATAACTTATTAGACTTTTGCTGTGCCGTCAACACTTAATTTAAAAAACATTTATTCTATCAGCTCTACATACTTGAAGATTTGAGATACTTTCTCTGGTTTTGCGATTATTTCTTATTTTTAGCCATACAAAAACTACCTATTAGAGAGCTAGTTAGATCTCATACTCGATAGGTAGTCACGCTTTTTCAAAAAATCAATATAGTACACTAATGTTTTAAGAAAACGTCAATTGAATTATTTACTGGGTATTGTCTAATCTATTTTCCAACTTCAAAAAGCTTTTCATGTTTTTCTAAATCAAAGCTGTTTTTTAGTAAGCATACCAATTTGATACAATTAGTTCTTCATTTTTCAAATCCAAATCAAAAACTACTGTTTGGTACTGATTCGTCCAAGAATGACTGTAATCAGAAAAAAGGCGGTCAACGCTAAAAACGGAATTGTGATAAAACCCATCCAGTCAATGTACTGTGCATTACAGGAAACTCCTTGTTCACATGGTCTGACTTCCGAAAAGCCGGGCACCTTTTGTACAAGATAGTGGTAAAAAGAGATACAGAATCCGATTATTGATAAAGGGAGAACATAAAATTTGATTGAGCTATCTTCTCTGAAAACTGCAATTGCAAGAATCAAAGCTATTGGGTACATAAAGATACGTTGAATCCAACAGAGTTCACAAGGTATAAAACCACGAATTTCGCTAAAATATAGACTTCCAAGTACTGCAGTAATTGAAACAACCCAGGCGAGGTACAGTCCATATCGGTTTATTACTGAAGCGCTCATTGGGTTAGCTCCTTTTCAATTTGTTTTTTTATAGAGGTATAGTCGAATGGATTTTCAAGGATGACCCCATTAACTGCAATCGTCGGGGTCAGTGTAACATTGTATTTTTCTACGAGCGCCGCATCCATTTTAACTGATTCTAATCTAGAAGAACGACTTGATAGGTCTTCTCTAAATTTATTTAAATCTAGAGAAGGGACAGTCTTCGTCGCAATCTCTTCCATTTTCTCCACCGTAACCCATGGATTATCGTGTATTTGCACGTCAGGTTGAGCTTCATAAATAGCTTTGTGAAATTGCCAAAATGATTCTGGGTGATTTTTGTAAACAGATTCTGATGCAAGGGCAGCTAAAGTGGACTCATCTCCGTGAAACAAAACATTAATGTAACTAAAGGAAGCTTTCCCACTTTCAATGTAATCTTTTACAAGTTGAGGATAGATTGTTTCACCCCACTCTTTACACGAAGGGCATTTATAGTCTCCGAATTCTACAATTGATATCGGCGCTTCCTTTTTACCTATTGTAGGTTGATTATTAACTGATATCTTTTCATCTTGAACAATTTTAGTCTTTGATTTTTCGGAACTTTGATCATTTAAAAATAAAAAAGCTAAGACTGCAATTACTAATACGGATGTAAAAATAGTCAATAGTTGATTAGTTTTCAAAACAATTCACCTCTTTTATAAATTCGTTATTTCTTTT
>NZ_QLVE01000034.1 GCF_003331145.1 Exiguobacterium sp. TNDT2
GTATAGTAAAATATAATATGTTCAACACTTTTTACGATAAATATCAAAAAAGTGAAGACATAAAGACTGAACTACTCCCCGTCAAGTAGACAGGGTAAATAATGAAAAACGGCCTAGGCGGCTTGAGCCCTGTATTCGACAGGGCTCAAGCCGTTTAGTTGTTTCTGGAGACGATCATAGTTGTAGAACGATATGTAGGCCTCGATGGCCGATGGGAGTTCGCTATAGGCCTGGAACTCACGCAGGTAGTACATCTCAACTTTCAGGGTACCCCAAAAGCCCTCGATCGGGGCGTTGTCGAGACAACGTCCGACCCGGGACATGCTGTGGGTCAGTTTCGTGTCTTCCACCATACGTTTGAATCCTCTCGAGGTATACTGGAACCCTCGGTCGCTATGGACCATCGGACTTGCTCCTGTGCGGAGCCCTGCGATCGCTGGCATCATCGTCTGGAAGACGAGCGCGTTGTTGTTGGACTTCCCGATACGATGGCGACGATCGAGCCGTCATACAGGTCGATAATCGCGCTCAGATATGCCTTCCTCCCAGTCCCATATTTGAACTCGGTGACGTCGGTGCACCACTTCTCGTCCGGTCGGGACGCGCTGAATTCTCGGCTCATCAGGTTCTCGGCCACATGCTGCGGTGACGACTTTTTGTGCCGTTTTCGCTTCTGGCGGATGACCGAACGGATCTCATGGATGCGCATGAGACGATAGATCCGCTTCTCGTTGTATGCCGGCAGGCCATGCTGGCGTCGTCTGCGATTGACCGTCATGGTGATCCGTCGATAGCCGTAGGTCCCGTTCACCTGGTCATAGAGGAGACGGATGTCCTCTAGTAGGCTTAGGTTCTCCTCCTCGCGTACCGAGACGGTACACTTCAGCCATTTATAGTAGGCGGCCCGTGAGACCTGCGCGATCTCGCATAGGAGCACGACTGAGAACGTGTCGCTTGTCGACATTCCCTTGATGGCCGTGTAACGCAATCGTAGCCGGATTTGGCTAATCAACCTCTCCTCTCGATCTCCTCTAACTTTTTAGGAACAGGTTCTCGGCCCACAGGTGCTCGTTCTCCCGCTCGATCTATTGGATGCGACGTTCGAGCTTCTCCTCGTTGGTCAGTTCCTCTTCTTGCTTCGTCCGTCCGCGCCGGTCCTCGAGCCCATGCACGCCGGCGACGTCATATTTTTTCGTCCAGCCATAGACCTGCTGGTACGACACCGCGAATATCTCGGCCGTCCGTTGATAGTTCTGTCCGTTGTCCAGGCAATACCTGACGATTTCCATGCGTTCCTCGAATGTGGTCTTTCTCCCTTTTGCCATAGCTCGCCATCCCTTTTCTCGAATCTGTTAACTCTCTATGACTAGTATACTTCTTAATCCATTTTCTAAGAACAGACCCATCACTGATTTGATGGTTGGAGAGAACTTCTATCGTGGTGGCTCCGTCGAGATAGTCACGGACGGCCGCAATCTTCTGTTCCTTGGTGTAAGGGTTCCATGTCTTCGATTCCTTCAAGGCGTCGATTCCACCGATATCGAATTTGGCTTTCCACACCCGAAGGGCATCCTTAGAGACGTGATGAGCCTCCGTGATTTCCTTCCAAGTATATTTTTCTTCTTCCATCATATGTAGTGCACTCAGTTTTTGTTCGATTGAATGTCGACCTCTCGCCATAAAAAATACTCCCCAATCAGATAAACAGATTTGTTATTTCATCTGTCTACCTATTGGGGAGCATATCAGACCCATGGCGCTTTCTTATTGTAAAATGAAGTCACCACAACACACATTCAAACGTAAGAGACACTATGAGCTACACCAAAACACGAAAAATAGAAGCGTATTTGGACCCTTTAGAATCTAATGAAGGCGATATGCGACGAAAAGAGTATACTTTACGCCATTCTACGAGTACAAAAAAAACTTTCTATTTCTCCTACCTATCGCAGATCGCACTATGAATTTAATAAAGGCAGCAACCCCTGCGATACATACCGCCTTTCCGAACGGCTCGATTAAGACAATAGCGGATCTGGACAAGGAATTCCAATGCTAGCAGACTAAATTTGAGGTTTTCACAGAGGATATATTGAGGTCTATTTGACTAAACATCTTTTGCAAAATACCCTTTCAGGATACATTCAACGTTTTCCTTCGTAAATATTACCTATTATATTGAAGTTTGAAGAATTAAATTTAT
>NZ_QLVE01000035.1 GCF_003331145.1 Exiguobacterium sp. TNDT2
GATATAATGTATAATTTTAATTAAATGATGAATTATATATCACCAGAAAGTAAATAAACAAGTAAGTGAAAAATACTTAAAGTCAATGCTTAAATACAGAATAGTAAAAGTATTGAAATTCACTAAAATAATTTAAGTTATACATTGAGGAGGGGAAGAATATGCAGATTCTCGATAACATCAATAAAACTGTGAGAGATGATTTAGCAAAAACAGTCTCGAAAGGGGATAAAGTTTCAATAGCAGCAGCTTGTTTTTCAATTTATGCGTACGAATCCTTAAAAAAGCAACTGGATGGTGTAGAAGAATTACGCTTTGTTTTTACCTCTCCGACATTTTTAAGTGAGAAAGCGGCTAGAGAAAAGCGTGAATTCTATATTCCTCAGCTTAACCGAGAGCGTTCTTTGTATGGAACAGAATTTGAAGTGAAACTACGGAATGAATTGAATCAAAAGGCAATTGCTAGGGAATGTGCTGAATGGATTAAAAAGAAAGTCAGCTTTCGTTCTAATGTAACTGGTGGAGCGATAGGGAGTTTTCTAAGCGTGGTGAAGCCTGGCGAATCTATCGCTTATTCGCCACTAAATTCATTTACTACTGCAGATTTAGGTTGTGAAGGTGGAAGCAACATTATGAGCCTGGTCAATCGAATTGATACACCTCTTGCGGATGAATACGTGAAAATGTTTGACCAGATTTGGAATGACAAAAATCTTTTGCAGGACGTAACAGACCAGGTGATTGATGGCATTACAGCAGCATATAATGAGAACCCACCTGAGTTTATCTATTTTGTTGCAATTTATAATATTTTCAATGAGTTCCTAGCTGATATTAATGAGGATGTATTACCTAATGAAGCCACAGGATTTAAAGAGACCAAAATTTGGGAGAAACTATATGATTTTCAACAAGATGCTGTTCTTGCAATAATCAATAAGTTAGAAAATTACAATGGATGTATTCTTGCGGATAGTGTTGGTTTAGGTAAAACATTTACTGCTCTTGCTGTTATCAAATATTACGAGCTACGAAATCGGAATGTGCTAGTGCTTTGTCCGAAGAAACTTGGTGATAACTGGTTTACATTTAAAGAAAACTATCGTAACAATCCTATTGCGGCAGATCGATTGCGATATGATGTTCTCTATCATACTGACTTGTCTCGTGAGCATGGGACGTCTGGGAATATTGATTTAGCGAAGCTTAATTGGAGTAACTATGATCTGGTTGTAATTGACGAGAGTCATAACTTCCGAAACGGTGGGGATTATTCAGGCCGTGGTGATAATAAAAAAGAAAACCGATATCTACAATTACTAAATAAAGTAATAAGACAAGGTGTAAAAACAAAAGTGCTTATGCTCTCGGCAACGCCTGTCAACAATGGTTTTTCTGATTTAAGGCATCAACTTGAACTTGCTTATGAGGGTAATCCTGCTTTAATTAATGACAAACTCGACACTGCAAAGCCCATTGATATCATATTCCGAAGTGCGCAAATTGCTTTCAACCAATGGAGCAAATTGGATCCAGGAGAGAGAACTACAGAGAACCTATTACGAGCTCTCGACTTCGACTTTTTTACCATGCTTGATAGTGTAACTATAGCTCGATCAAGAAAACACATCGAAAATTATTATAATATTGAAGCTATTGGAAAGTTCCCAGAACGGCTTAAGCCACTGTCATTAAGACCAAAGCTCACTAATCTATCAGATGCTATTGATTATGATGAAATCTATGATTTGCTCATGAAACTTAATCTTTCTGTTTATATCCCAACGGATTTCTTGCTTGATAGTAGGCGGCATAAATACATAGAGTCAAACGTTAATATCGATCGAGCTGGACGGGAGGTTGGTATTCGCAGGTTGATGTCCATTAATCTCTTGAAAAGACTTGAGAGTTCTGTTGTTTCTTTCAGCATTACACTGGAAAGGGTTCGTCAGCTCATTAATGAAACTATAAAGGCTATTGATGCATATAAACATGGAAATAGACAAATATTTAAAACACGAGAGCTTGCAGAGACTGACTTTGATGGAGATGACCGAAATACGAAGTTCTTTGGAAATAACGCTAAGAAAATTGATATTGATCTTGGGGACATGGATTATATTACCTGGAGGGAGAAGCTATTAGAGGATTCTGAAATTCTCATGCTCCTATCTTCTATGATTCGAGTTATTACTCCTGAACATGATACTAAACTACAAACATTGATTGACTTGATTGCTGAAAAGATTCAGAGTCCTTTTAATGAGAATAACAAAAAGATTCTTATCTTTTCTGCGTTCTCTGATACAGTGGATTATTTGTATGCTCAGATAGCTCCGATTATAAAAGACAAATTTGGTCTTCATACAGCAATGATTACAGGAACAACGGATGGAAGAACTACAGTAAAGCTTCCACGTAAAGATATGAATACGATACTTACGCTATTTTCACCACGTTCCAAAGATAAAGAGTTGCTAATGCCTAATAATCCAATTGAGATAGACATACTCATCGCCACAGACTGTATCTCCGAAGGGCAAAACTTACAGGACTGTGATTACTGTGTGAATTATGATATACACTGGAATCCAGTCCGGATAATTCAGCGTTTTGGTCGAGTTGACCGTATTGGTAGTCAAAATAAAACTATCCAGCTCGTTAACTTTTGGCCTAATATCGGCCTAGATAAATATCTTGAGCTAAAAGGGCGAGTAGAAATGCGCATGAAAGCTTCTGTTATGACTTCTACTGGTGATGATAATCCAATTGATTCAGAGGAACTGGGGGATTTGGAATATCGTAAAGCCCAACTTGAAAAATTGCAAAATGAAGTAGTTGACATCGAGGATATGCAAAATGGTGTTTCTATTATGGATCTAGGGTTAAATGAATTCAGGCTTGATCTTCTCGATTATGTTAAAAAGAATGATAATCTAGACAAAGTACCATTTGGACTTCATGCGGTGGTAAACGGAAATGAAAACACTCCAAAGGGAACCATCTTTATTTTAAAAAATAAAAATGCCATCATAAATAACCACAATAAAAACCAACTACATCCATTTTATATGGTATATGTACGTGATGATTCAGTGGCTCATATTGATCATCTTCAACCGAAAAAACTTCTTGATGTTTTTCGTCAGCTTTGCAAAGGGAAAGCAGAACCGTTGCTTGACCTTTGCAAGCAATTCAACATTGATACGAAAGACGGTAGAAATATGCGACACTATTCAGATCTATTATATTTTGCTGTAAAGTCGATTGTGGATCTCAATGAGGATGACTCAATCGATAGTTTCCTTTCCGGCAAGCAAATATCTTTAGCAGAGAACACAATTGACGGGTTAGACGATTTTGAATTGGTCTGTTTCGTTAATGTGAGATAAGGGGGCTAAAATGTTTGGATTACCTAACTCTACTGAAATAAATAAACAGCTTCCGAAGAAAGCGATTTTTGAGAAATTTAAACCTAGTGTAGCTGAGCGGAAACTATTTGATGAACAAATCAATCGTCTTTCAATTATTGCTGAGATTTCCCCTCAAACAGTAAGTATTGTTTCAGATGAAGAGGTCGCAGCCATTTACATCGTTTTAGTTCAGATGAAGACGACGGATTGCGATAAAAAAAACATTATCCTTTTGTCAAAGCTAATTAATCAGAACATGCTATTTGCATTGCAGTATAAGGATACAGTAAAGTTTGCAGTCCATCGAGCCAATCGAGTACTAGTGTCAGATAGTAGACCCATTAATGAGTGGACGTTTAAACTTAAGGGTCTTAACTTAAAAGCTGTATGGGATGCTCTTATTGCTGATATTGCTGGAATAGAGCAGATAGGTGGAAAAGATCTTGATGAAGTTATTATTCAAAATGAGTTCAAAGAGAAACTCAAGAAACAAATAACTTCTCTTGAAAAGAAAGCGATGAATGAAAAGCAACCTAGACGAAAATGGAATCTGGTTGAAGAAATAAGACAGTTGAAAGATCAACTTAAGGGAGTGTAATGATGGAAAAGAACGAAAAGTTAACTATGCATACAGCTAATGTTGCTGATGCTAATTTTAATACTTTAGCAAAATTGTTTCCGAATGCGGTGACGGAAACAGTAGATAAAAGTGGAAAGGTTATTCGTGCTATAGATGCAGAGGTTCTGGCTCAAGAAATAAACACACATGTGGTTTCGGGAAAAGAAGAACGCTACCAGTTTACGTGGCCAGATAAGAAAAAATCAATACTGTTAGCAAACGCGCCAATAGCCGCTACATTACGCCCTTCTCGAGAAGAAAGTGTGGACTTTGACACAACAGAAAATCTCTACATAGAAGGGGATAATCTTGATGTATTAAAGCTACTCAGAGAAACTTATTTAAATCGAGTAAAAATGATTTATATCGATCCACCATATAACACAGGAAATGATTTTATCTATGAAGACGATTTTAAGGAAGGAACAGAAGAGTTCTTAAAAAGAGATTTACAATACGATGAACAAGGAAATCGTCTGACTTCAAATTTTGATAGTAATGGACGTTTTCATACAGATTGGTTGAATATGATTTATCCTAGATTACGAGTTGCAAGAGATTTATTAACAGATGATGGTGTTATTTTTATAAGTATTGATGACAATGAGGTCAAGAACATACGAGCAATTTGTGATGAAGTTTTTGGTGAATCGAATCTTGTTGCACAATTTCCTTGGCAATCAAGGCAATCTGTTCAAAATGATACTGATATTAGTAAAAGTCATGAGTATGTGATAGCTTATGCAAAAAATCGAAGAAAGGAGAATAGGCGACTAAAAGAAAGTAATGCATCAACCTGGTTTAGGGAAGAAAGTTTTGCATGTTTGCCCTTACCTTTAAATAAAGATAATTACGATAATCAAGACAATGATCCAAGAGGTTTATGGAAAGCGGATCCTTTTGACGCTCCAAATATTAGACCTAATTTAACATATGCGATTAAGAACCCTAATACTGGTGAAGAGTATTGGCCACCCAAAGGAAGGTGTTGGCGTACAGAGGAGAAGAGTTATGAAAAACTGTTAAAAGATAACAGGATTATATTTGGGAAAACAGGAAAATCGAGGCCTCAGTTGAAAGTGTTTTATGAAGAAAAAAAACTATTTGGATCAGTTGATAATACATGGTGGACCGCAGAAAAATGTGGAACATCAACACAGGGAACGAAAGAATTAATTAATATATTTGAAGAATTTTCTCCGTTTGATACTCCAAAACCCGTAAAATTGATTGAAAAAATACTGAAATTAGTTTCGTTACCAAATAATAAAGATATAAT
>NZ_QLVE01000036.1 GCF_003331145.1 Exiguobacterium sp. TNDT2
GGGAGAAGGAATGGTGATCCGGGCTCATGCGTGAGCGTCTAACGCCTTGTGGCGAAGTCGCTCATCGCACCGCTGCCTCCCTGACGGCCCGATAACAAGAGCTGCTGGTTCACCGCCGCATCTCTATGTTCCTGGCCCTTTCTGACGGGAGGCACGGAGCGTAAGAACAACACTAAAAGCAAGAACGTGGGCTTGTCGATCGACAAGCGAGGGAAACCATTCAGTCGAATGGTTTTTTGTTTTTACCTAGAGGCACTTTACTTTTCAAATCAGCTGTTTATCAATGGCTCTTAGAATAAGGATTGAGAATGAAAGAGTCTGCGTCGACATGTCTTCTGAATCGAGTGATTGATTTTCTATTCAAGTTTGGAGCATGTGTACATTGTATAATACAATATATGTAAATGATGAGAAGGTAGGGATTTACATTGTACAAAGCTCTATTAATTGCAGTCAATGAGCAACGTGACCATGAGATATCTGCTCTTCCGAATACGTTAAACGACGTAAGAGAAATCAATCGATTATTGACAGAAGAGCCCGCCGTATTCGGTAAATCTGACGTCCAGATTTTATATGGGAATTTGACCACCAAGTCAATGTTAGACCATGCATTACATAGTTTTTTTGGAGATGCGTCTCCAAATGATGTCTTATTTCTCTACTGGGCAGGCCACGGGGGGTTCAGTCAAACCAATGCGTATTTCATTCCATATGATGCAGGTATTCATGCTATAGGTGACACCAGCATCAACATGTCCGATGTCAGAGACCATATCGATCAAACAAAGGCCCGCACAGTCTTGAGCTTTTTTGATACGTGTCATAGCGGTGCGCTCATGCGATCAATCGACAATCTGATGGAGAGAGGGCTTGAAATTAAAGGGTCCGGTAAGTTCGTCATCGCAGCGTGCACGGAAAATCAGTTGGCTTGGGATCGAAACGGGCATGGAGCCTTCACAGATCATTTGATCCGTGGCCTAGAAGGTGGGGCGACGAACCTGAGCGGGGAGATTGATATCTACACGCTCTATGCTTACGTCAGCCGGGCTCTCTCGAAAGAATTCGAGAATCAACATCCTGTCTTAAACAGCACGCTCTCCGGTCCACCTGTCATCATCAAGAATGTAAAGACGAGACAGGCCGAGTCGAATTTGTCACCACTCTTTGACGGTGGACAACGGGTGATCGACAATTCTGGAGACTGGTTTCTATTGGGAAGTTCGAGCGCACGTTACTTCTCCTATCGCTACAACAGTTCTGACAAGGCATACAGCTTGATCTTGAAGGCCGAAGACAACTCGAGAGGGGTCGAGGAGGTGCTCAAGCAGATGTGGAAAACTGAGCAACCTTTCGCGATTGAAGATACGGCTGAATATGTCCGCGTGGCCGAGGTGAATGTGGAAGTGGTCGGGGGTGAAAAAACAATCAACCTCAAGCTGGTCTCGAGTGAAGACAGACATGGCAGTCATATGTTTAGTGAAATGACAGTCAATGGTATTAAACCCGATGAAATCGCTAAGCTGAGAATCGATCACTATCTATTCAACAAAGAAGTTCCAAGACATGTCAGAATGGATCATTCGGAAACACTCATTTACGGGAATCCATCCGACTATGAGGTGTCCAATCGGTTAATCCCGGATTTGCTTGATCAGCATGTCACCCTGGAATGTATCAGACTACACCTCATAGCGGTCCTTGTATTCAAATCAATTGTGTCTGAAGTGAGCTCATTGCATTTATTTGTCGAACGCGGTGCCATCACGAGGATTACCATCGAAGGTAGGCGGCCCCGCGTCTACTCGAACGTCAATCCGTCAATAGTGTCAGTGGACGAACCGGTACATTTTTCATTGGACTATTGATACGATCCGCGTACATGAGTAAGCGAAAGACCATCAAATCAGAGAAGGCGGAGAGGCCAGATGAAACATGCCTTACCGGACACACGTTGGCTATATGAACAACTTTTGAACCATGGGCAACAGACCGCTGTCGATGACTTTGCGGCTAAATGCCCTATGCACGGGCAAGCGGAATTCGTAGCACAGTTATGGGAGACGGACGCGGAAATCGGAGGGATCGGCGGATACCAGCTTCCTAAAAACCCGATACAAAATCCGTTTCCCGGCGGAATGGAACGAACTTTATATAGGCCGTTGCAGTATGCGGCGAGCGAACTAGAGCGGGACGTAGCGCATGGGGCGCGATACATCGTTCAATATGCAGGCATGCACCTGGAGGCCGTGACAC
Organism: Exiguobacterium sp. TNDT2; assembly: GCF_003331145.1. GTDB lineage: Bacteria > Bacillota > Bacilli > Exiguobacteriales > Exiguobacteriaceae > Exiguobacterium. Next base: position 2,257 of record NZ_QLVE01000036.1, read on the forward strand.
GTCAATATTTGATGCGATCGCAAAAGCTCGGGTCGCTTCGACACTCCCAGTCCACCTTAGGAAAAGCGGTCCATCAAATCGCCAAGCTACGAACGATAGATGAAAAGACGATTCAGAGCCTACTTGTATTCGTACGTTTGTACAACATGTCGAAACATGAGGTGAACCAAGACGAATCGAGAGACCGTCTATTCAGTGCGGAGGACGCACTGATCGCTTATCTGTCTGCTCGTATCCTAGGCTTCCGGTTGTTGACCGAGATCGGTTTGGTTCCATCATAAGCATGGTCATGAAACAACTGATGTCCTGACACCTCTTGATCAATGGTCAAGATGTCTAGATTTTTAAACGTGAAAGATATCAATCTTTTTAATCGAACAGGCCATGAAAGAATGAATCAGACCATCTTAAACGAGCATGTATATATTTCGATGTCGAAACGTATACATACTCGTTTTACCCACTATTCCAAAAGTGTTTAAGTAGGACACTCCTGTCTCTCGACATGAAAGAGGCAAAACGAATATCTATTACGAACAACTTCACAAAACGTGAAATGGTGGCGAATCATCTGTTGGCTATACCAGTATCGGAGAATAAAGTCATTCATCTACCAAATCAACAAATGATAATAATCCCCTTACAATTTTATTCATAGGTAATACGATAAAAATATAGTATAATTT
>NZ_QLVE01000037.1 GCF_003331145.1 Exiguobacterium sp. TNDT2
CGCCGAAAGTAGTTGGGGGTCTCCCCCTGTGAGGATAGGACGTTGCTAGGCCAACGCGAAGGACGATCAAGCAGATGCTTGATCGTCTTTTTGTCATTTCCTCCGAAATGAAACTTTTCTCTACTCCTCTCGTATGAAGAGACAGAAGAAGGGGATTCAAGTGTGCAGATTCGCGAAGCGACATTTTCAAGATTGAAAACTCATCGATTGAGGACCTAACGATTGACGGTATAAACATTCATGACCTGTTAGAGCAACATCAAAAAGCGATTGGGGGAGAAGATCTATGAGTGATATTTATCAAACACAACTCGACTTGCAACAGCGCCTTTCTGAACGAAACAGATTAGCTCGTAAATTGAAGACACTTGATAAACAGATGGCTGAACATGAAGCCGTGCGAAAACAGTTGCTCAATTCATTCACGAAAGAACAACGCGATGTCTATGATCTAGAGTCATTCTCGCTCGTCAACGCATGGCGTAAGCTACGGGGAACCTTCAACGAGCAAAAAACGATTGAACTGGAAGAGGCAGCTAGAGCGGAATTAAAACTCCGAGAACACGAGGCGATGGTCGATGAGTTAGGGCTGGAACGTCGTGATTTATATGAAACCTTTAAGACGTATGACGGGATTGACGCAGAATGGGAAGCGTTCATAAAAGAGAAAGAAGCTCACCTGAAACAGGATCCTGAAGTAAGGGAAGCCTTATATCGACTCACGAATCAACAGGTGGAAACAAATGAGGTGCTCATTGAGTATAAAGAAGCCATTGGTGCTGGAAATATAGCGCGTACTTTCATCTCCAAAGCACTCAAACATCTCGACAGTGCGAAAGGTTGGTCGACGTTTGATACGTTCTTTGGAGGTGGCTTGATCGCGACAGCAATGAAACATGACGCCATCAGTGCTTCGGAGCGAAAGATGCATGAACTTCAAGCTGCGCTTGAGCGCTTCTCGCGGGAATTGGCTGATGTGAAAGGAGTTGTCAGTGGCTTACACATTGAACGCGGTTCGTTCATTCAATTCGCAGACTACTTCCTCGATGACATCTTTTCCGAGTGGAAGATGCATGGACGAATCAATGATTCGCTCGACAAGGTAAAAGGCCTTGATCGTGAAATCACTAAGCTTATTGAGAAAGTGACGAGAGAAGTGGAACGTCTAGAGCAACAACTTGAAGAAATCGAAACGAAACGACAACAGCTCATCCTCACACGATGAGCTGTTTGGTCATTCTGGTCGTTTCAACCAATGGCGTAAACCTTTACCCGCATGCGGTCCGTCGGCGTAGCGAGGGATGACGTGTAGGTGAGCATGTGGCACGGTCTGGTTTGATGCCGTTCCGACATTCCAGCCAAGCGTATAGCCGTCAGGGCCATACGTCTCCTCGAGAAATGACTTCGCTTCATGAAGCAACGCATATGTATCGTGCCATTCCGAAGGCGTGAGATCGAACGTCGTCGCGCGATGTTGTTTCGGGACAATAACGCCAGAGCCGACAAGCACGTCCTGCTCACGATCGTGCATCAAGAAGTAGCATGTCTCATTCTCGGCGACAATCGTCTGGGATGGATCTAGTTGTGGATGACAAAATGGACAAGTTGACATGGACTTGATACACTTCCTTTCTATATGAAGTGTATCAAAAGGGGGAGCATTATGAATGAATTGATTGATATGATAGTTGCCCAGGCTGAACGAGAGGAGCGCACGATTATCGCCATCTCAGGACACGGGGGCGCTGGGAAGACGATATTCGCAGACGCCCTACACGAGCGCCTCGGAGACGTGAACTACATCAATACCGACCCTTATATCACGGATTCGACGTTGCGGAAGAGCGCTATGCTCGACTACACGGTCGACGGTCAAGTACATCATTACAAGATGACGGCCTGTCATCCTTCCGCGCATCACTTGCTGTCACTCGAGCGTGATGTCCGCATGGTACGTGAAGGCATCGGTTTCTTCACGATTGACGTCCCATACCTTGAACGAACGTGGATTGATCCGGCAAAACGAATCACCATCATCGAAGGCATGAGTGTCGCGTTTCTCGAACCTCACTATTTCGATGTTTCGGTCTATTTGTATACGGATAGTGACACCGAGTTTGCTCGACGTTCCGTCCGAGACATCCAAGAACGTGGAATGGACCTCTCGTATTTGAAGGCGTCGCACGACGAGCGTCGTCTCCAATACGAACTGTTCATGCATCCGCAGCGCGAGAAGTTTCAGACGATTGTCTCGACGAGCAACGATGTTTGGACAATTGAAAAGCACCGCTCATGAGGAGCGGTGGCTACGTAACGTTTCTTGAATACCGAGTCCGAGCTGGTCTTGCTCACGTTCGAGTTGCTCCCACGTGAGGGAGCGATGGCGCATGGTGACGTCATTTGCGATTGATTCGAGCGTGCGTTGCTTCTCGATGTTGTCGAGCCAGTAATAGACGTCGACCCCGTCCTCGTCGATCCGCCAGAACGATTTGACGACTTCGAATTCGTCAACCCAATCTCCGACTGGTTTGAAGCCATATTTTTCGACGAACGGATATGGCCGATCTTCCCCAATCGGATCGATGACATTACGGACGAACATGAGCTCGAGACCGGCGTGTTCGGTCGCCTCTAACAAGCGTTTCAAAGCAGGCAGTGGTTCGACTTCGACATTTTCGACGACATCGAACCAGACCCGTTTTCCATCTTTGTCCCATAGTGTCGCTTCCACACTATAAGGAGCACCTGCCGTCGATGGTGCGAACCTGGTCAAGTTAAATGTGAACGGGATATGTTCTTCGGTACCTGGTTCAAGCACGGCCGATAAAGCGATTGGGACTTCTTGAAGATCGGTCTCGCGATTGAACTCGTTGCCTTCGAGCGTGATATCTTTAAAGGTCGTGAGAAAATTGAGCGTCAATTCTTGCAGTCGCACGACATGTGAAGTGGTGTTCGATACGCGTAGCGTTCCATGGACGGTCTCGTTCGGAATGAACGGGACGGTATGGAAATAGACAGATGCGTCCAGTTCGGAAAAGAACCATTTCTTAAAGCGATTTCCCCATTTCGACATGACGGTCGCGCTCCTTTTCTCTAGTAAGTTACACTCTTTATCATGTTCCCGATTCCAATTCTGAAAAAACATGAAGAAAAAGGTTGCATTATATAACTACTTCACTTATTATAGAGGATGTCGAAACAATTCAAACCATCGCGGGGTGGAGCAGTCTGGTAGCTCGTCGGGCTCATAACCCGAA
>NZ_QLVE01000003.1 GCF_003331145.1 Exiguobacterium sp. TNDT2
AAAGTAGTTGGGGGTCTCCCCCTGTGAGGATAGGACGTTGCCAGGCCAACGCGAAAGACGATCAAGCATCCGCTTGGTCGTCTCTTTTTGTATATATATGTCGTATTTAATTCGGATGGGAAGGTGTCTAAATGACTCGAAAACCTAAACATAATCCTTTTACATTTATGGAGACGCTTGAGCAACATGTGCGAGAAGGACGGGTTTCTTTTCATGTACCTGGCCATCACAATGGAACGGTGAGAGATGAAAAGCTTCCGACGGCCTTCCAAAAAATTATGCCATATGACTTAACAGAGCTTGGTCACTTGGATGATTTACACCATGCGGAAGGTATTATTTTAGAAGGTGAAAAGGCATTAGGATCCCTTTACCAGAGTAAAAGCAAATGGTTGGTAAACGGCTCTACTGCAGGGAATTGGAGTCTATTAGCAGCAACCGTAAAGCGTGGAGAACGAGTGTATGTACAACGTAATTCCCACAAATCGGTTTGGAACGCCATTGAGTGGCTTGGTCTAGAACCGATTTTACTCACACCGGAATTAGACAGAGGAAGTAGTCTGCCTACTGTCATTTCACTAGAAACAATTCAGGATGCTGTCTTGCAGTATCCAGGAGGAAAAGCGCTTCTCCTAACGTCTCCCACTTATTACGGAGACATGGCAAACATTCAGCAAATCAGTGCTTACTTGCGTCCGTTAAATATTCCCCTATTAGTAGATGAAGCACACGGCGCTCATTTGATTCATCCTACATTTCCAAAGCGATCAGCTATCTTCGAGGGGGCTAGCGCAGTCGTACAATCAGCCCACAAAACATTGCCCGCTCTCACGATGGGGGCATGGATTCACTATAAAGAAGAAATCGATGAAAAGCGTCTCTTTCATGCGCTTTCATCTTTCCAAACATCTAGCCCATCTTACTTGATTATGGCCTCGCTTGATTACGCCCGAGAGTACCTCGAAAACTTGAGTAATCGAGATTGGACTCATATTCAAACGAGTCATTTTTCATTCATCATGGAAATGAGACGTGCTGGGTTTTCAATCAAAGTGGGCGATGACTTCACCAAGATGACTGTGTTAACATACCCTAAAAATGGTCTGATCTTTAGCCAGCATTTAGCGTCAATCGGTATTGACGTGGAACTGGCTGCAGAAGATCACGTGTTATTCTGCTTGCCGTTAAGGGAATTAAAAAGCCAAGAGATTCAACATTGGGTCAAACTGATTAAAAATGCATCGCAGCACGTCCCGCTCATTGTTGAAGATGAGACAATCTATCCTTACCCGATGACTGAACGCGTTTCGTTGTTGCGTTCTATATCGGACGACGCTGATATTGAACGTCTACCGTTTGAGCAAGCGATTGGTTCTGTTGCGGCAGAGACCGTTATTCCGTATCCGCCGGGGATTCCCTGGATTCTAAGAGGAGAAGTCATCACAGACGAGAAAATCCGAGTTTTGAATGAATGGATTTCATTAGGACGGAACCTGCAGGCAAGTAGACATGTTATGATGAAACAAATTGATGTTATCGTAGAGGAGTTTTAAGCGTGAAAGGTATGTTTATTACTGTGGAAGGACCAGATGGTTCTGGGAAAACAACACAGCTACAATTGTTAGTTCAGTCATTGACTGAGCAAGGGTATGAAGTGGTCGTCACCCGAGAGCCAGGGGGAACGAAGGTTGGAAACAGTATTCGCGAAGTTTTGCTCTCGCCAGAACATGATGAGATGACGCCTCGAGTCGAAATGATGCTCTATGCCGCATCCCGAGCTCAAAACATTGACCAAGTGATTCGACCGGCTCTCCACCGTGGAGCAGTTGTCGTATGCGATCGATTTGTGGATGCCTCGATTGCGTATCAAGGCTATGGGCTCCAATATGATTTGTCACAAATTTTGTCGTTAAACGACTGGGCGACTGCTGGGATCAAACCAGATTTGACGTTTCTCTTTGACTTGACCCCGGATCAAGCGAGCCATCGCATGAAAGATAGAGGCCAATTAGATCGAATCGAGAGCCGTGATGAGTCTTTCCATCAACGCGTATACGAAGGATTTCAAATATTATTAGAGCAACATCCAGAACGAATGGTACGTATTGATGCGAACGCCTCGATTGAAACCATTCAGGATGAAGTGTTAGATATTACGTTAGAACGATTAAAAGAAAGAGGAGTGATGCAATGATGAAGATGGTAATCGCGATTGTACATGATAAGGACAGTGCCCGCTTATCAGATGCTTTGATTGAAGAGGACTTCCGTGCAACGAAATTAGCCACAACGGGAGGTTTTTTGAAAGAAGGAAACACCACGTTTATGATTGGTGTACCGAAAGAGCGGTTAGATGACCTACTTGCGTTAATCAAATCAAACTGCTCGAGCAGGGATCAAATGATTACGCCGATTTCACCGATGGGTGGACACGCTGATTCATACATTCCTTATCCTGTAGAAGTCCAAGTTGGCGGAGCGACTGTGTTTGTCTTGCCGATTGAAGGATTTCATCAGTTTTAATGGGAACGGTCACGAATATGAGCTTTCAAGAGTTAGCGAAATCTCAAACGGTTATTGCGAAAGTGATTGAAAATTCGATCGTTGCTCAAAAGGTCGGTCATGCATATATCTTTTCAGGTGACTATGAACCTTACTTGATTGAAACGGCACAGCTGTTTGCGAAAGCCCTTTTTTGCGAGTCGCCTGACGGGGTAGAACCCTGCGGTAACTGTCGAAACTGTAGACGAATGGATTCGGGAAACCTTGTCGACTACATGGAAGTCGAACCGGATGGAGCCAGCATTAAGAAAGAACAGGTGCAACAGTTATTGAGTGACTTGTCTTTACGTGGTGCAGAAGGTGACCGTCAAGTGTATGTGATTCACCAAGCCCATAAAATGACGCCACAAGCCGCCAACAGCTTATTGAAGTTCTTTGAAGAGCCGGGTGTAGGGAAACTAGCCATCTTGGTCACGACCCAGCCGCAACTCCTATTACCAACCATTCGCTCGCGAGCTCAGCATTTAGTGTTCCGACCGATTGATCGAGAACGGCTTGTGGAAACGTTGGTCGCAGACGTGCAATGTACGAGCGATTTAGCGCGTCTTGCTTTAGAGACATATCTGAAATTCGAAGAAGCGCGTGAGGCGCTTCACAACGACTGGTTTGTACAGGCGTATGGGCTAGTGGTACAATTAGTTGAAGTATTGACAAAACGCCCGCAAGAATTGCTTTTATTTGCCCAAGAAAAATGGCTCGGTCATTTTAAAGGGCGGAATGAATTGCGAGTCGGTCTCGAGCTGTTCGGAAATTGGTTGGAGCAAGCGCTCCACTTCAAAGTACGAACAGACTATGTCCCGGAGTTGTTTACGAAAGAACAAGCGCTATTTACCGCGTTTGTAAAAGATCGTCCGGTTCATAAAATCGTCCATGCTATTGAATCTGTCCATGAGGCGATTCGACGGCTTGAGGCAAACGTCAATCCTCAATTAACGTTCGAACGGTTAACGTTCGATTTGCAGAAAGGATAGGAGAGCGTGCTTGAAGTAGTCGGAGTCCGTTTTAAAGAAGCGGGAAAAATCTATTACTTTTCACCAGGCGAAGCAACGCTTGAACGTGGGGACCATGTCATCGTAGAGACGGTACGAGGCATCGAATACGGTGAAATCGTCCAAGTTGGTAAACAACTAGGTGAAGACGAAGTAGTATTGCCATTAAAGACAATCCTTCGTGTCGCCGATCAAAAAGATGCCGAAATCGTTCAAGACAATCGATTGGCAGCATTTGACGCTCACGCCGTCTGTGAAGAAAAAATTCGTGAACATCGACTTGAAATGAAGTTAGTCGATGTTGAGTATACATTCGATCGTAATAAAGTCATCTTTTATTTCACGGCAGAAGGGCGCGTTGATTTTCGGGAACTCGTCAAAGATTTAGCAAGTGTGTTTCGCACCCGAATCGAACTCCGTCAAATTGGAGTTCGGGACGAAGCGAAACTGTTGAGCGGAATCGGACCTTGTGGCCGTGTGTTGTGTTGCTCCTCGTTCTTAGGGGAATTTGAACCGGTATCGATTAAGATGGCCAAGGATCAGAACTTATCCTTGAATCCGAATAAAATCTCCGGTGTGTGTGGTCGTCTCATGTGCTGTCTGAAATACGAGAATGATACGTATGAAGAATTGAAGCGGGATTTACCAGACGTCGGAAAACGAATCAAAATTCCAGAAGGTGACGGACGTGTCATCGGTCTCAATATCTTGGATCAATTGATTCAAGTCGAGTTGAATGATCGGACCCGTGTAGTGACGTATACAATCGACGAGCTCGTCGAGGTCGGTGCAGTCAAACGAAAACCGTCGAAACAGTGATGGGGTGCTGAGCAGTGGAAAGAATGGATAAAAAGGAAGTCATGATGCGGGTCGATGCGATCGAGCAACAGATGCAATTGTTGACGGAGCATTTAGGGGTGCTCAAAGAGCAACTCGCCTATTTGCTCGAAGAAAACCAACACATGTATCTCGAGAACCATCATCTGCGCGAAAAAGTAGAACAACTCGCAGAAGTCGAGACGCCTGATGGGGATCCTCAAATTGCGTTGTCCGGAAAAGGGCAGAACAACTTGGCCGCTTTATACCAAGAAGGGTTTCACATCTGTAATTTGCACTATGGACAAGTCAGAAAAGACGGAGACTGTCTCTTCTGCATGTCGATGCTAAATAAACATTAATAAGGGGCGATAGACGGGAGCATTCCTGTCCGTCGCCTTTGTACGTTATGTAGGAGGGAAATGGCGTGACTGTTAAACAAGGTGAACGTCTTGATGATTTGTTAGGGCGTGCCGGCAAGATCATTCAAAGTGATGATGTTTTTTCATTTTCATTGGATGCCGTATTACTCGCCGAATTTGTGTGGGTACCGATTCAAAAAGGAAAGCTCGTCGATTTGTGCGCCGGCACGGGGGCGATTCCGCTCTTTTTATCATATCGAACGAAGGGGACGATCACGGGTGTGGAAATCCAGCCTCGTCTCGTCGACATGGCCAATCGAAGCATTGCTATCAATGAGTTGGACGAGAGACTCCACATCGTTGAGGGGGATGTGAAAACGGCTGCCAGTCGATTAGGATATGCCCGTTATGATGTCGTCACATGCAATCCTCCTTATTTTTTGGCGAACGAGACCTCGCTACGCAATCAAAATGAACATCATACGATTGCACGCCATGAAGTCCTGTGCACGTTAGAAGACTGTATCCGTTCAGCCAGTCAACTCGTCAAACCGGGTGGGAAAGTGGCCTTCGTCCATCGTCCGGAACGATTGCTCGACATTCTGACGCTCATGCGGGCGTATCGGATTGAACCGAAACGAATGCAACTTGTTTATCCAAAACAAGGCCGGGACGCGAATACACTTTTAATAGAGGGGTCAAAAGATGGAAAAGCAGGACTCACAATCTTACCTCCGTTTGTCGTTTATGAGGAAGATGATACGTACACGAGTGACATGCGGGCAATCCTCGATGCGTAAACACTACGCGTACATCCTTGAGTGTCAGGACGGTACGTATTACACCGGATATACGATGGATGTGGAGAAACGGATTGAGGCGCATAACGCAGGGAAAGGTGCGAAATACACACGAGCCCGTCTCCCAGTAACGTTACGGTACATCAAGTCGTTCGAGACGAAGCGTGTGGCCATGCAGTACGAATGGTCCATCAAACAACTCACTCGGGCTCAAAAACAGCAATTGATGGAGGGGACGAGTAATGAACTCACAAAAAAGTTATCAGACTGACGGACCTACACTCTACGTTGTGCCGACGCCAATCGGAAACTTAGAAGATATGACGTATCGGGCGGTTCGAATTCTAGGAGAAGTCGATTTGATTGCGGCTGAAGACACGCGCCAAACGATGAAACTCTGTCGCCATTTCGGTATCGAGACGAAGCTGGTCAGCTATCACGAGCACAATAAGAATGTGAGCGGTCCGCGCTTGATTGAGGATATCGAGGCGGGCAAGTCGATTGCCGTTGTCTCAGACGCGGGTATGCCAGGGATTTCGGATCCGGGGAGTGACCTCGTGCGGCTTGCCATTCAAGCGAAGCTCCCCGTTGTCGTGCTCCCTGGAGCGAACGCGGCGTTAACGGCTCTTGTCGCCTCTGGCCTTGCCACCGAGCGGTTTTTGTATTATGGATTCTTGCCACGCAAAAAGAAAGATCGGCTCGATGTGTTGTCATCCTTACAATATGAACCGGGCACTATCATTTTTTATGAAGCGCCACATCGGTTAAAAGAAATGCTGATCGGGATTCAAGACGTGTTCGGCAATCGGCAACTTGTTCTCGGACGAGAGTTAACGAAAACGTTTGAAGAGTTTTTACGAGGGACGGTAGAAGAAGCGCTGGTCTGGTGCGAAGGCGAAGTACGCGGCGAATTCGTCGTCATGGTGGAAGGATCGACGGAAGCGGCACCGACACATGACTGGTGGGAGGCGTTATCGCCGCTCGAGCACGTCGACCGTTACATCGAGGATGGGTTGAAGCCAAACGCTGCTATCAAACAAGTCTCTAAAGAACGCAGCTTATCGCGTAGCGAAGTGTATGACGCCTATCATCGAGTCGACAAAAAAGAGTAAGCAAGGAATCCCTTGCTTACTCTTCGCTGTAGTAGTTTTCGAGCATGTTTTTCAACTCGACGAGAACGCGTTGTGCGCCTTCTGGTGAAAGGATTAATTTACCATCGGCCAACTTGAAGTTGTCGTCTGATACTTCACCTGTCACTTGACAAGTCATATTCGGTTTGTATTTTTTCAAGACGATTTGCTCGTTGTCGACGTAGATTTCAAGAGCGTCTTTCTCAGCGATTCCGAGCGTGCGGCGCAATTCGATTGGAATGACGACACGACCGAGTTCATCGACTTTCCGTACGATACCTGTAGATTTCATTTTATATTTCCTCCTCCAATGGTGTCGAAATCTCTTGGTGACATGATTCGTCAAAATTCGACAATGTTACTACAGCAAAAAGCATACTAAACTTTCCAATTGTAGTCAACTGCTTACTATTGGAAATCTACATTTTCGAAATTTGACGATATGAGAGTGATATATACCTAAATTTCCCCGAAAGTTAGGATGCGAAACAAAGAAAGGGTTTTATTGGAACATTTTTTATAAGGTAATAACAAAATAATTCCAAACAATTGGTTTGGAAATTCTTTTGTCGAACCGTGTATAATGGAAGTTGCAAATGTCGAAAGGATGGAGAACATACAATGGCGAAGCCTACTTTTTATATTACGACTCCGATTTATTATCCGAGTGCTAAACTACACATTGGTCACGCCTACACGACGGTAGCTGGCGATGCAATCGCACGTTATAAACGTCTGAAAGGATTTGACGTCCGTTATTTGACGGGTACAGACGAGCACGGTCAAAAGATTCAAGAAAAAGCGAAAGAAGCCGGTGTGACACCGCAAGCGTTCGTTGATGAAGTCGTCAAAGACATCAAAGTATTATGGGATCGTCTTGAGATTTCATATGACGACTACATCCGTACAACAGACGCACGTCACAAAGCTGTCGTCGAGCATGTGTTCGAGACGCTTCTAAAAAATGATGATATTTATCTCGGAGAGTATGAAGGTTGGTACTCGATTTCCGATGAGACGTATTACACGGAGTCACAGCTCGTCGATGGGAAGAGCCCTGACAGCGGTCACCCGGTTGAGCTTGTGCGCGAGGAGTGCTATTTCTTCCGTCTCAGTAAGTATGCCGATCGTTTGATCGAGTACTTCGAGTCGCATCCAGATTTTATTTTGCCAGAATCTCGGAAAACCGAGATGATCAACAACTTTTTGAAGCCTGGTCTCCAAGACTTGGCCGTCTCACGGACGACGTTTGACTGGGGTGTCCAAGTGCCATCGAACCCAAAACACGTCGTGTACGTATGGGTCGATGCGCTCACGAATTACATCTCTGCCCTCGGCTATGGGTCGGACAACGACGAGTTGTTCAACCGCTATTGGCCAGCCGACGTGCACTTGGTCGGAAAAGAAATCGTCCGGTTCCATACGATCATTTGGCCGGCGCTCCTTATGGCGCTTGACCTTCCATTACCGAAACAAGTTTTCGCACATGGTTGGTTGCTCATGAAAGACGGCAAAATGTCGAAATCGAAGGGCAATGTCGTCGATCCGATTCCACTCATCGATCGCTACGGACTCGATTCACTTCGATACTATCTTCTTCGTGAAGTTCCATTCGGGGCGGACGGCACGTTCACACCGGAAGCGTTTGTGGATCGCTTGAATTTCGACCTTGCCAATGACCTCGGAAACCTGCTCAACCGGACCGTGGCCATGATTAAGAAGTATTTTGATGGGGAGATCCCTGCTTATGCGGGCAATGTGACAGAGTTCGATGCCTCGTTGCTTCAAGTCGTCAACGAGACGACAGAGAAGACGGAAGCTGCCATGGAACACATGGAGTTTTCCGTCGCGCTCACAAACATCTGGCAACTCGTCAGCCGTGCCAACAAATATATCGACGAGACGCAACCGTGGGTCTTGGCGAAGGACGAAGCAAAACGGGACGAACTGGCGTCGGTGATGACTCACCTTGCCGGCGTGCTCCGTCACGTCGCGGTCATGATTCAACCGTTCATGACACGGGCGCCAAAAGAGATGTTCCGTCAGCTCGGTCTCGAAGGAGAAGATATGTCATGGGAAGCGCTCGATACGTTCGCGGCGTTCGATGGAGCCGTCGTCACAGACGGGACACCGATTTTCCCACGTCGCGATGTTAAAGAAGAAGTCGATGCGATTCAAGAGATGATGCGTCAAGCGTCGCAAGCACGCGTCGAAGAAGCGGAAGCGGGCGATGTCGAAGATGAGGACGTGCGTCCGGAAATTACGATTGACGTCTTTGATCAAGTCGAGTTCCGTGTCGGTCAAATCATCGAAGCCGATAAAATCAAGAAGGCGAAGAAGTTGTTGAAACTTCAAGTCGACATGGGCGGGGAGAAACGCCAAATTGTCTCGGGTATCGCGGAATGGTATGCGCCGGAAGACTTGGTCGGCAAGAAGGTCATCGTCGTCGCCAACTTGAAGCCGGTCAAACTGCGTGGCGAATTGTCACAAGGGATGATTCTAGCGGCGGATAAAGACGGCAAGCTTGAACTTGCGACCGTATCTGAGAATATGCCGAACGGGGCCATCGTCAAATAATCGTTTGGGGGAGACTTCGGTCTCCCTCTTTGTCTATATAAGGAGGAACCACCATGTTGATTGATACACATACCCATATCAATGCCGAACAGTTCAATGAGGACGTCGAAGCGACGATTGAACGGGCTCGTGCGGCTGGCGTATCCCCGATGCTTGTCGTCGGGTTCGACAATCCGACCATCACGCGCGCGATCGAGCTCGCGGAAACGTATGAAGATATTTATGCGATCGTCGGTTGGCATCCGGTCGACGCCGTTGATTGCACGGAGGCCGATTTAGCAAGAATCGAAACATTGATGAATCATCCGAAAGTGATGGCGCTCGGGGAGATTGGGCTCGACTACCATTGGGATAAATCGCCTAAAGATATCCAACAACGCGTGTTCCGGCAACAAATCGCCATCGCGAAGCGGACGAACATGCCGATCGTGATTCATAACCGAGAAGCAACCGCTGACGTACTCGATATTTTAGAAGAAGAACATGCTGAAGAGGTCGGTGGCGTGTTCCATAGTTACAGCATGTCAGTTGAATTGTTAGAGCGTTGTTTGCGTTTGAACTTCTATATTTCTCTCGGGGGACCGGTGACGTTCAAAAATGCCAAAGTACCGAAAGCAGTGGCGCAACAAGTACCGCTCGATCGGCTCCTTGTTGAGACGGACTGCCCGTATTTAACGCCGACGCCGTTCCGTGGTAAACGGAACGAACCAGCTTACGTCACGTATGTCGCCGAAGAGATTGCATCGCTTCGCGATATGTCCTACGACGCAATCGCTAAGGCGACGACAGCCAATGCGAAGCGCCTGTTCCGTCTCCCATGATGTTCAGACGACTTGTATTGAGCCTCGGTATGGTGGTTGCATCCGTAATCACCTATATGGCAATGCAGTCTGAAGCTATCACGATTATTGATGATGGAGTGACGACGGTATACGAGAGCCGAGGTGAATCGGTGTTAGAAGTGTTAGAAGAGACTGGCATTACCATTGATGAAACCGACGTTGTAACGCCGGCTTTGAGTGCGGACGTCCCGCTTGATCGAGTCATTTACATTGAGCGGGCACGCCCGGTTTCTCTCCAGATCGGTTACGGACAAACCGAGACGATCGAGACGCGTGAACGGACCGTCAAAGACGTGTTGCTTCGTTATGGAGTGAGTGTACGTGAAGGGGACGACGTATATCCGGGCATCCGTACCCCAATCACATCTGGCATGACCATCCGGTATCAGCCTGTCGTCGCCCTCGATGTCATCGTCGGGGACGAGGCGAAGACATTGTATACGATGGCTCAAACTGTCGAACAGGCGTTACGGGAGGCGAATGTGACGATTTCTGACCAAGATACGGTCGTCCCGGCTCTCACGACACCGGTACGGGATGGAATGACCATCAGCGTCAATGTGAGTCGAGACGTCGTACAATATGAAAGTCGTCTTATCCCGTTTGAAATTGTCATGGAAGAGGACGATACGCTCGAACTCGGAGAGACCGAAGTCGTGCAAGTCGGCATCCCGGGGCTCGAACGGACGCGGTATGCATTGACAGTAGAAAATGGTACAATTACAAATCGGACCGAAACGAACGTAGAGACGCTACGAACCGTGCGTCCTCAAATCATGAAGCGAGGGACGAAAGTCGTGGCTGAACCGGAGGCAGAACCGGTAACAAATCAAGAGACGATTGCCACGACCGAACCGGCGAGTCCGTTTCGAGACGAGGCGGAGATTAAGATTGAAGAGACACCTCGTGCCGAGGACGTCTTAGATTTTACCTCTGCGAAACAGCTTCTCGTTGAGGCGACGGCGTATACGAACAATGCAGAAGACACGGTCACATTTGATGGCAGGGTACTGACCCGCAGCGGTTACGATGTGACAGATACGATTCTTTATGAAGGGATGCGAATCATTGCTGTCGATCCCGCTATTATTCCTCTTGGCACACGTGTGTACGTTGAAGGGTTTGGCATGGCGATTGCTTTAGATACAGGCAGTGCGATCAAAGGTCATAAAATTGACTTGATGATGGACACGAAAGAAGAAGCGGTAACGTTTGGACGTCAGCCGCTCACGATTTGGGTCATTCCGAAGCAAGAAGAGAAAGAAGGAACCGATGATGCGTGAAAAGATACAAGAAGTGATCGTCGTCGAAGGTCGAGATGACACGACACGGCTTCAAGAAGTATATGACGTTGATACGATTGAAACGAATGGATCGGCCGTTTCGAAACAGACAATCGAACGAATTAAACGCGCTCAAGAAACGCGCGGCGTCATTATTTTGACGGACCCAGACTACCCGGGTGACCGAATCCGAGCCATCGTCGAGGAGCAGGTTAAAGGATGTAAGCATGCCTATTTACCTCGGGCCGAAGCGAAAGATAAACGCGGCAAGATTGGGGTCGAGCATGCTTCTCCAGCGACGATTCGCCGTGTGCTCGAAGCGTTGTATGAACAGCGAGTCGAGACCGATTTGCCACTCGTCACCCGCCAGATGGTGCTCGAAGCCGATTTGATTGGCGGCGTGGACGCGGCGCGACGCCGTAAACGGCTCGGCGTGTTACTTCGCATTGGTGAACCGAACGCCAAACAGTTTGTGAAGCGCGTGGAGGCGTTACGGGTCACGATTGAAGAATGGGAACGGGCATTGGCTCAGTTAGAGGAGGAAAATCATTGAAAGACATCGCCACAATTCAACGCACGAAATCGATTCTAGAACGTCACGGTTTCTCGTTTAAAAAGTCGCTCGGACAGAACTTTTTAATCGATTTAAATATTTTGAATAAAATCGTGGACGCCGCGGAGTTAGGAGAGGCGAGCGGGGTGCTCGAAATCGGTCCCGGTATCGGGTCACTGACGGAACAGTCTGCCAAGCGGGCTAAAAAGGTCGTCGCCCTCGAGATCGACCAACGTCTGCTTCCGATTTTGGAAGATACGATGTCTCCTTATCCACATGTGCATGTCATCCACGGGGACGCCCTCGAGCTCGACATTCGAAATATTGTTGAGCAAGAATTTTTCAGCCAAGGAATCGAGGATATCTCGGTCGTAGCCAACCTACCCTATTATGTGACGACGCCGATCATCATGCGTTTACTGGAAAGCCAAATCAAGTTCCGTTCACTCGTCATGATGATTCAAAAAGAAGTTGCCGAGCGTATTGGAGCGAAGCCCGGGACGAAAGCATACGGCTCTCTCTCGATTGCGATCCAATATTATGCAGAGGCGAACGTGAGCTTTGTTGTACCGAAAAATGTGTTTATGCCGGCTCCGAACGTCGATTCAGCGGTCATCACGTTGAAGATGCGTCCGAAACCGGCTGTCGACGTTAAAGATGAGGCCTTCTTCTTTGAGATTGCCCGGGCCAGTTTCGCACAACGTCGGAAAACAATCTTGAATAACTTGACGAATCACCTCGGAAAAGATAAAAAAATGGAAATCGAACGGTTTTTAAGCGATGCCGGAATCGATCCGAAACGGCGAGGCGAAACGCTTTCGCTTGAAGAGTTTGCACGGTTGGCTGACATAATTTTACCACTTAAAAACAGTTGACGACCGGATAGCGAATCGATATAATATTAATCTTTATTTTCGTTTTTGAATGTGTTATACTTGTAACAGTGAGGTGAAGCGTATGCCAAAGACGTTGCAAGAAATCAGACAAAAACTTGAATCGCATGTCGGAGAACGATTGACGTTGAAAGCAAACGGCGGTCGTAAGAAAGTCGTTACTCGGTTTGGAACGCTCGTTGAGACGTATCCCGCGGTGTTCGTCGTCAAATTGGATGAAGATCACCATAACGTGGAACGGGTCTCATATAGCTACGCTGATGTTCTAACGGATACAGTTAAAATTGAATTCAGCAATTGATTGATAAATGAGGGGCGGATGCATTGGCAGCTGCTTCTTTTTTTGTGCGCTCGTTTACGGTACAATGGCGAACAGGAGATACATGGGAAGGGTGAACGATATGCGCACGATCAGCGTGAAAGCGCCGGCAAAAATCAATTTGACGCTTGACGTCCTCGGAAAACGGACAGACGGCTATCATGAAGTGGAAATGGTAATGACGACAGTGGACTTATCGGACCGGTTGGAATTGACCATCTTGGATACAGATGAGATTCGAATTCAATCTGAGCATGCCTACGTGCCTAACGACCATCGAAATTTGGCGTATCGTGCGGCTGAACTGTTACGGAAGCGATTCAATATCAAACAGGGTGTCGAAATTGTATTAGATAAACAAATCCCGGTAGCGGCTGGACTGGCTGGAGGATCGAGCGACGCAGCAGCGACGCTTCGAGGGATGAACGAATTGTTCGACCTCGGCCTTTCGTTAGAAGAGTTGGCCGAACTCGGGGCCACCGTTGGCTCGGACGTATCGTTTTGTGTCATGGGAGGAACTGCAATCGCGCGCGGACGCGGCGAACAATTGGAGACGATTCCGTCACCGCCGCCGTGCTACGTCGTATTGGCGAAGCCGAAAATCGGAGTGTCGACGGCTGACGTCTATCGTGCCGTGCAGATGGAAAAGATGGTGCATCCGAACACCGAGGCGATGGTCACGGCGATTCGGGATCGGGATTTCGCTGGCATCTGTTCACATCTTGGGAACGCCCTCGAGGCAGTCACGCTCGAACTTCATCCGGAAGTCCGTCAAATCAAAGAGACGATGCTCCACTGCGGGGCAGATGGGGTGCTCATGAGCGGCAGCGGACCGACCGTATTCGCATTGATTGAGCACGAGCAAAAAGCACATCGTGTCTATAATGGACTGAAGGGATTTTGTCCTGAAGTGTTCGTCGTTCGGATTCTCGGCAAAAAACATTGAACAAAGACGAATGAGTTTGATATATTCTGTTTAGAACATTCGTCTATTATTGAAGAAGTGAAGGGGAATCCGTATGAAAATTCGTAGAAGTGGTCGTCTTGTCGATATGACCCGTTATTTGCTGGACCATCCACACCAGCTCGTCTCATTATCGATGTTTTCGAGTCGTTATAAAGCAGCCAAATCATCCATCAGTGAAGATTTGGTCATCGTCAGTGAAATGCTTTCGCATGATGGCACGGGAAAACTCGTCACAGTGCCAGGGGCAGCCGGCGGCGTCATGTTCATTCCAGGCTGGAGCAAGGAAAAGTCGCTCTCGATGATCGACGGCCTATGTGAGCAATTGTCGAAACCGGAACGGTTGCTTCCGGGAGGCTATCTCTATTTGACAGATGTCCTCGGGAACCCGCGCCAAGTGAAGCCGATGGGGCAAGTCTTCGCCTCTGTGTTCGCCGATCGTAAAGTTGACGTCGTCATGACAATCGCGACAAAAGGGATTCCGCTCGCGTACGCTGTCGCCGAGCAACTTGGTGTCCCGTTCGTCATCGTTCGTTCTGACAGTCGTGTCACCGAAGGTTCGACGGTCAGCATCAACTACGTATCAGGCTCGTCAAAGGCGATTCGCACGATGGCGCTCGCTCGTCGCAGCTTGCCGCGTGGCGCGAACGTCTTGTTGATTGACGATTTCATGAAAGCGGGCGGTACGATTCGCGGGATGATGAGTCTCTTGAATGAGTTCGAGGCGAACCTCGCGGGTGTCGGTGTCCTCATGGAAGCGGAAGGCGCCGAGAAGAAGATGGTAAGCGAATACGTCAGTTTGATGAAATTGACGAACGTCGATTCGGATGAAGGACTCGTCACCATTTCGCGAGGAAACGTCGAACAGTTCTTAAAGTGATTGGCAAAAATTTGATTTCGTTTTATGATGAAAGGGTATAAGATTCGTACGAAGTCAATCGGTTCGCTTGGAATCATCTCAACCTTTTAGAAGGTACACCACGGTCTAGACAACGATGAAAAGGGGATGCGAAACATGCAGATCACAGACGTAAAAATTCGCAAAGTCGCGACGGAAGGTAGAATGAAGGCACTGGCCTCCATTACACTCGACCATGAATTTGTGGTACACGATCTTCGAATCATTGAAGGGAGTACCGGTCTTTTCGTAGCGATGCCGAGCAAGCGGACGCCAGAAGGGATTTTCCGCGATATCGCTCACCCGATTAATGGAGATATGCGTCAAAAAGTCGAGGCGGCTGTTCTAGAGGCGTACGGCCAAGAGGACGTCGCTATTGCCGAGACGCAAGCACGATACAATGCCATGAATGAGTAATCTTTGACAGCGGATGGGGACCCTTCCGCTGCCTTTTTACGTTTCATTGGTTACGAATGGTTACAACGGTTGAAACCACGTCACGGTTTCGATATAGTAGATACGGTGTAAATAAGATTTGAATGTAGAAAAAAACCGAACAATTGAGTACATTACAGTCGATATGAGATAGGAGCGAATCAAGAATGGATCGTTTTGCAGTCATTTTGGCAGCAGGTAAAGGAACGCGCATGAAGTCGAAGCTTTATAAAGTGCTTCATCCGGTCCTTGGAAAACCGATGGTCGAACACGTCGTCGATCAACTCGACAAAATCGGGGTCAGTCGTCAAATCGTCATCGTCGGCCATGGGGCTGAAGCGGTACAAGAGACGTTGGGCTCACGCGTGGAATATGCGGTCCAAGAAGAACAGCTCGGGACAGGTCATGCAGTGCAGATGGCAGAAAGCGAACTCGCAGGCAAACCGGGCGCAACGCTCGTCGTTTGCGGCGACACACCACTGTTGACAGCGGAAACGCTCGAGGCGCTGTTGGCGCATCATGAAGCCCAGCAAGCGAAAGTGACAGTACTGACAGCCATCGCTGACGATGCGACAGGATATGGTCGCGTCATCCGTGGGGAAGACGGAAACGTCACAAAAGTCGTCGAGCATAAAGATGCGTCTGACACTGAACTAGAAATCCGTGAAATCAACACAGGCACGTACGTGTTCGATAACGAGCTCTTGTTTGATGCATTGAAGCAAGTCGGGAACAACAACGCTCAAGGTGAATACTACTTGCCGGACGTCATCTCGATTGCGAAAGAAGCAGGCGAAGTCGTGGCAGCACACACGGCGCCGACATTCGATGAAACGATCGGCGTCAACGACCGTGTCGCTCTTTCGCAAGCTGAAGCGGTCATGCGCAAGCGGACGAACGAACGCCTCATGCGTGAAGGTGTCACATTCATGGATGCAGCTTCGACATACATCTCACCAGATGCCGTCATCGGTTCGGATACGATCATCTATCCAGGGACGGTCATTCTCGGGAAAACGATTATCGGTTCAGAGTGCGTGATTGGTCCTAATTCAGATATCCGCAATAGCGTCATCGAAGACGGTGCGACGGTTCGTCAATCGGTCGTGAGTGACAGCCGTGTCGGAACTGAAGCACAGGTCGGGCCGTTCGCCCACCTTCGTCAACAAGCAGTCCTCGGCGCGAATACGCGCGTCGGTAACTTCGTGGAAATCAAAAAATCAACGTTCGGAGACGGTGCGAAAGCATCACATCTCAGCTATATCGGAGATGCTTCGATCGGGGAACGCGTCAACCTCGGCTGTGGCTCGATCACGGTCAACTATGACGGCAAGAACAAGTTCGAAACGGTCGTCGAAGCCGATGCCTTCGTCGGCTGCAATGTGAACTTGATTGCTCCGGTGAAAGTCGGGAAAGGCTCAATCGTAGCAGCCGGTTCGACGATCACGGATGACGTTCCTGAAGAGGCGCTTGCGATTGCACGCGAACGCCAAACGAATAAAGAAGGTTACACGAAACGATAAGTTGCTGCCTACTATTATGGAAAACGATGGAGGAGAATCCTAAACATGTCTACTGTATATGAACGTGAAATTCGCCTATTTAGCTTAAACTCAAACCGCCCACTCGCCGAAGAGATTGCCAAGGAAATTGGTATCCCGCTCAGCGATTGCCAAGTGAAGCGGTTTAGCGACGGAGAACTTTACATCAACATCGAGGAGAGCGTGCGAGGCGATGATGTGTATATCATTCAATCGACGAGCTCACCGGTGAACGAGACGCTCATGGAGTTACTCGTCATGATCGATGCGTTGAAACGGGCATCGGTTCGGACGATTAACGTGGTCATGCCATACTATGGTTACGCTCGCCAAGACCGCAAGGCGCGCTCACGTGAGCCGATCACAGCGAAACTTGTCGCTGATTTATTGACGGTTGCAGGTGCCACTCGTTTAATCACGATGGACTTGCATGCTGCTCAAATCCAAGGTTTCTTCAATATCCCAGTAGACCAATTATTAGGTGTTCCACTCATCTCGACGTATTTTGAGACAGATGAATTTAAAGCGAAAGACATTGTCGTCGTCTCACCGGACCACGGTGGCGTCACGCGTGCCCGTAAGCTAGCCGAACGTTTGAAGGCTCCAATCGCCATCATCGACAAGCGTCGTCCTGAAGCGAACGTGGCTGAAGTCATGAACATCGTCGGCAGCGTTGAAGGCAAGACGGCCATCTTGATCGATGACATCATCGATACAGCTGGAACAATCACGCTCGCGGCCGATGCCATCGTCCAAGCAGGTGCCAAAGAAGTGTACGCCTCGTGTACACACCCAGTCTTATCTGGACCGGCGATGGAACGGATCGACAACTCGTCAATCAAAGAACTCGTAGTTTTGAACACGATCGATTTAGAAGGTCGCGAATGTTCGAGCAAAATCAAGCAGATGTCGGTTGCCCGTTTGCTTGGGGAAGCGATCATGCGTGTCCACGAGCACAAATCGGTGAGCACGCTGTTCGATTAAAAAAACGAGGCCCGAAGGCGTTCGCCTTTGGGCTTTTTTGTTCAGGAGGAATAAGATGAAATGTATCGTCGGCCTCGGGAATCCAGGCAAAAAATATGAGATGACCCGTCACAACGTCGGTTTTTTAGCGATTGATCGCTTAGCTGACAAACATGGGATTCAACTTGATGAAGCCAAGTTTAAAGCATTGATCGGAACGGGAAGAATCAATGGAGAACGTGTCGTCCTCGTCAAACCGCTCACCTACATGAATCTATCAGGGGAGTCGGTACGTCCGATTTTAGATTATTATAAGATTGAGATTGATGACTTGCTCGTCATTTATGACGACTTAGACATGGTGCCAGGGAAACTGCGATTCCGTCCGAAAGGCAGTGCCGGTGGACATAACGGCATCAAGTCGCTGATTCAACACCTGGGAACCCAAGATTTCAAACGTCTGAAACTAGGCATCGGTCGTCCGCCGCATCCGATTAAAGTCGTCGATTGGGTGCTCATGAACTACCGGAAAGAAGATATGCCAGAATTGAATGATACGCTCGATCAAGCGGTGTCCGCCGCGACTGATTTTGTGGACACGGAATGGATCGCGCTCATGAATCGATATAACTAAAGGGTCAACGTACCCTTTTTTGTCGTATGAGGTGGAGGAAATCAAAATGAATGCTTTAGAGAAATTCATGTTGGCATTGCCTGAGACGAATGTGATTCGGGAGCGGTTGCCAAAAGTTGATCGTCAACTCGTCACCGGATTGACGACGAGTGCCAAAGCGCTCGTGTTGGCAGGTTTGGCGAAAAATTCGCCCCGACGTCTCGTGGTCGTCACACATAACATGTACCAAGCCCAAAAAATGTACGATCAGCTCGAGTCGCTCGTCGGCCCGAGTCAAACATTGCTTTATCCGATCGATGAGACGCTCGCTGGAGAACTGTCACTCACATCGAGTCCAGAACTTCTTGCCGCGCGGATTGAAGCTCGAACACGTCTCCTTGACGAAACGGGAGGCGTCCTTGTCGTGCCACTCGGTGGGTTACGTCGCTTTATCCCGAGCCCGACGGACTGGCGGACAAGCCATCGAGTCATCAAACCAGGTCAAGAGCTTGATTTGAAGCCATTTGCCGAGACGCTGATCACGCTCGGATATGAACGAACGGCTACCGTCACCGCACCGGGTGAATTTTCTGTCCGCGGTAGCATTTTAGATGTCTATCCGCTCACGGAGGCGCGTCCGTATCGCATCGATTTGTTCGACACCGAGGTCGATTCGATTTTTACGTTCGATGCTGAGACACAACGCTCACTAGGGGTCGTCGCCGAAGCGGTCATTCCCCCGGCGACCGAGTTTATCGCTTCGACAGAACAATTGAAAAAAGCTGGGCAAGCACTCGAACGTCAATATGATCGGACGCTCTCGTTGATTGAGACGGAGACGATTCGTCAAGCACTCGAGGACGGGATTGCCCGGGACATCGAACAGTTCGGCCGAGGTGAGGCGCCCGAAAAAGTTGGAAAGTACACGCCGCTGCTATATAGCTCGACACTCCTCGACTATGTCGGACCGGATGCTGTTTTGATTTTAGATGAAGTGGCACGAATTGAAGACGCCGCCGACGTGCAAGATCGCGAGGAAGCCGAATGGTTCTCGTCGCTCATCGAACGCGGGGAATCCGTCAGCAACTATACGCTTGCCGTTCCGATGCATAAAGTGTTTCGTGATTTGAAGCAAGTGGCGTTCTCGCTCCTCCCGTCGAGACGGTCGGGGATTCCGGAGACGAACACGGTCCACCTCAGTTGCCGTCCGCTCCCGGCGTTTCACGGGCAGATGCACTTACTGAAGCAAGAAGTCGAACGTTGGCAACAAGGTGACCATCGTCTCGTCTTCTTAGCAGGGGATCAAACGCGGGCCGACAAGGTGGTAGCATTGCTTGATGATTATGGCATCTCGTCAACGTTCACGAATGTGGACGGTGAGCTGTTGCCGCGTCACGTTCATGTCATGATCGGACAAATCGAAGGCGGCTTTGAACTCTCGACGAGCCGTCTCGTCGTCGTCTCCGAGGAGGAACTGTTCAAACGCGTCACGAAGCGAAAACGACAGACGAAGAATTTGACGAACGCCGAACGGATTAAGAGTTACCAAGAATTGAAACCGAACGACCACGTCGTCCACATCCATCACGGAATTGGGAAGTACCTCGGGATCAAAACGATTGAAGTCGGCGGCATTCACCAAGACTACTTACATCTCGTCTACGCGGGCGACGATGCGCTGTACGTCCCGGTCGATCAAATCGATCTCGTTCAAAAGTATGTCGGGGCTGAAGGTAAAGAGCCGAAGATTTACAAACTCGGCGGGACCGAGTGGAAGAAGGTCAAATCGAAAGTCGCCAAATCGGTCGAAGACATCGCCGATGAACTGATTAAGCTGTACGCGGCGCGTGAAGCGTCCGTCGGCTACGCGTTCCCGGGTGATGACGAAGAGATGAGCCAGTTCGAAAGCTCGTTCCCTTACGCCGAGACAGAAGACCAAGTCCGTTCCATCGCCGAAATCAAAGCCGACATGGAACGGTCGCGACCAATGGACCGTCTCCTTTGCGGCGATGTCGGTTACGGCAAGACGGAAGTGGCGATTCGAGCTGCGTTCAAAGCCGTGCTCGCCGGGAAGCAAGTCGCGTTCCTCGTGCCGACGACCGTGCTCGCGCAACAACATTACGAGACGATGCTCGAACGGTTCAGTGAATTTCCAATCAACGTCTCCGTCATGAGCCGTTTCCGCTCGAAAAGCGAGATGGCGGCGACGAAGAAAGGATTGAAGGAAGGGACGATTGATGTCGTCGTCGGGACGCACCGCGTCTTGTCGAAAGATGTGACATTCGCCGACCTCGGTCTCGTCATCATCGATGAAGAGCAGCGGTTCGGGGTCAAACATAAGGAACGGCTCAAACAGTTGAAGACGAACATCGACGTCCTGACGCTGACGGCGACACCGATCCCGCGGACACTCCACATGTCGATGATCGGCATCCGGGACTTGTCAGTGCTTGAGACACCGCCAGAGAACCGCTACCCGGTGCAGACGTACGTCATGGAATACGATGGCATCGTCTTGCGTGAGGCGCTTGAGCGCGAACTGGCGCGAGGCGGACAGGCGTTCTTCCTCTACAACCGTGTCGAAGGCATCGAACGGAAGGCAGAAGAGATTCGCGCTTTGTTGCCGGAAGCACGCATCGCGACGGCACACGGGCGGATGACCGAGACCGAACTCGAGAGCCAGCTCATCAGTTTCCTCGAGGGAGAAGCCGACGTGCTCGTCTCGACGACGATCATCGAGACCGGCATCGATATCCCGAACGTGAACACGCTCATCGTCCATGATGCAGACAAGATGGGGCTGTCACAGCTGTATCAGCTACGTGGTCGTGTCGGCCGTTCTAACCGAATTGCCTACGCCTACTTCACGTATCGGAAAGACAAGCGCTTGACCGAGGTCGCGGAGAGCCGGCTACAGGCCATTAAAGAGTTCACGGAGCTCGGGAGCGGGTTCAAGATTGCGATGCGCGACCTATCGATTCGCGGTGCCGGCAATCTGCTCGGAGCCCAACAGTCCGGGTTCATCGATTCGGTCGGATTCGACTTATACTCACAAATGTTGTCCGAAGCCATCGAGGAACGGAAAGACCGTATGCGCGGCCAGGCGAAACAAGTTGTCTTCAAACCGGAGATCGCGTTCCAAGCGGATGCGTATATCCCGGACGACTATTTATCGGACAGCGAATTGAAAATTGAGATGTACAAACGCTTCAAATATGTCGATACACCAGAGGCGTTGTTCGCCCTCCAAGACGAGTTGATCGAACGGTTCGGCGAATTCCCGGAACCGGTCGCGCTCCTCATCCAACTGACGCGTCTGCGTATTTATGGCGAGATGGCGAAAGTGGCGCGCATCAAACAGTCGCCGGGCCGCATCGAGATGGTCTTGTCGCTCGAATCGACGACGGCGCTCGACGTGCCGTCATTCATGGAATGGACGATGCCGCTCGGTCGGAAACTCGGTGTCGGACAAGACAACGGTGCACTCAAGTTGTCGCTCAGTGGCCGCATGCCGGTCGTCGAACTGTTGAACGATGCCGATACAGTACTCGAGGAGCTCGTGAAGAGGTTGGCGCATGCGGTCGCCAAGTAAGTTTGCGACTGGCGTCGTCTTATTTGCGCTTGCGGGCTATCTTTCAAAATTCATCAGTTTTGCTTACCGAGTGCCCTACCAAAATATCGCCGGAGACTTTGGCTTATACGCCTATCAGACGGTATACCCGTTTGCCGCGATCGTCGCCTCGCTCGGTATGTATGCGATGCCGGTCGTGATTGCGAAAATTGGGGTCGGGGCCCAAGGGCCGAGACGCAAGCTCGAGGTGTTGTGGGGGAGTTTTTATGTCTTACTTGGCCTCAGCCTCGCCCTTGTCATCGCGATGTGGATGCTGGCACCGGTCATTGCCCGTCTTCTCGGTGACATGCAGCTCGCACCGACGTTACGCGTCATCAGCCTCAGCTATTTGCTTATGCCCGCGTTGGCGGTGCTCCGCGGTTCGTTTCAATCCGTCGATGACTTAAGACCGAGTGCAATCTCGCAAGTGCTAGAGAACCTTGTCCGTGTAACGGTTTTACTCGTCGCCTTGTTGATTGGCGTGCGCTTGGGCCAAGACGCCTATACGCTCAGTCGATACGCATATGGGGCGACGCTCGTCGGAGGTGTTGTCGCCATCATCATCCTGTCGCTATGGGTGAAACAGCTACGGCTCGTGCCGGTCCAGCATGCGACGTTGCGGTCTGTCCTTCGAATTTTACTGACGACCGGCTTTGCCGTCGGCTTCGCCTCGCTCGGAATCTTATGGATGCAACTCGTCGACTCGTTCACGATTGTCAATCTAATGGGCGGGGATTACGCGGCGAAAGTCGGAAAAGGTGTGTTTGACCGAGGCTATCCGCTCGTTCAATTCGCGATTCTCTTCACGACGGCGCTCGGAATGGCGAACGTACCGAACTTGGTGCGCCATTACCGAGCTGGTCGGGTCGAGGCGACGTCATCTGGGCTCAGCTCGATGATCCGCGTGACGACGACAGTCGCCGCGGCGGCGACGATTGGCTTGATGGGTGTCATGCTTCCATTAAATATTGCCTTATTCGAAAATGCCGCTGGGACAATGGCACTCGTTCTATTGGCGACATGTACGTTTGCTGCTTCGCTTGCCGTGGCGAGTATGACGTGCCTGCAGGCGATTGACCGGGAACGGACGGCCGCTGTCGGTATGATCCTCGCGATCGGTGTCAAACTCGTCAGCAATCTGTGGCTCGTCCCTCCTTATGGCATCGAAGGGGCTGCCCTCGGAACATCCCTTGCCTTTTTAACGATGGCCGCTTTCAATTTCAAACGTCTAGATCAAATCATCCCGCTTGGCATGCTCCGATTTCGACACTATGGGCGTCTCGTCAAAACGGTGGCGCCAATGGGGGGTGTCTTGTTCGGTTTGAATGTCATCATAATGAACTGGCTGCCAAATCGTCTCGATGCTCTCGTTTGGCTCGGCTTTATGCTCGTAGTCGGGGCTGGCAGTTATGTCTGGCGTTTATGGAAAGAACAAATCTTGACGATAGACGAGTGGGAAATGATCCCGTTCGGAGGTCGTCTCATCAATCTGCTAGAGAAAAAGGAGAACTGATATGAGTTACGGAATTACGGTCGTCGGCCTCGGCTCCGGCGAATTCGAGCAATTGCCGCTCGGTGTGTATCGTCATTTGAAGCAGCAACCGCTCGTTTGGTTGCGTACGAAAGAACATCCGGTCGTCAGCGAACTTGAGGCGGAAGGTGTGACGTTTGAATCGTTTGATGCGATTTACGAGTCGTGCGATACGTTTGAGGAAGTGTATGCCAAAATCGTTGAAGCGTTGCTTGAAAAGAGTGAGGAGTTGGCCATCACCTATGCCGTGCCGGGTCATCCGTTCGTAGCGGAGCGGACCGTCGAGCTGCTCGTCGAGCAAGGTGCGGACGTCACGTTCCTCGGTGGTCAGAGCTTTTTGGACGCCATGTTCCAAGCCCTGCGCATCGATCCGATTAACGGCTTCCAATTACTTGATGCGACCGCTCTCGATGTGGAACGGATTCAAGTGACCCAACACGTATTAATTGGCCAAGTGTATGATGGGTTCGTGGCCGGAGACGTAAAAGTTCAGTTAATGGAACGGTATCCGGATGAGCACATCGTTAAACTCGTGACGGCCGCCGGGACGAAACGCGAGCGGGTCAGTGAAATCCCGCTTTACGAGATGGACCGCGTGGCAGAAGTCGATAACTTGACGACGCTCTATGTGCCGCCGTTGATGGACGAAGCACATCTCGCCCGCGAGTTTTCGACGTTGAAGCACATCATCGCGACACTCCGTGGACCGGACGGGTGCCCATGGGATCGAAAGCAGACGCACGAATCGCTTCGCAAATATTTGCTCGAAGAAGCGTACGAATTGATTGAAGCAATCGATGAGGAAGACGATGATGCGATCGTCGAAGAACTCGGTGACGTGTTGCTCCAAGTCATGCTCCACGCCCAAATCGGAGCGGACGAAGGCTATTTTGATATCCGAGACGTCATTGGCACGGTCAGTGAGAAGATGGTCCGCCGTCACCCGCATGTGTTCGGGGATGTGACGGTCGATAATGCCGATGAAGTCGTGACGAATTGGAATGCGATTAAACAAGTGGAAAAAGGGGAAAAGAGAAAATCGCAGCTAGATGGTGTTCTCATGACGCAACCTGGATTGATGCGGGCCGAGCAATTGCAGAAGAAAGCTGCGCAAGTTGGTTTCGAATGGGACGATGTTCAAGGTGCGTTCGAGAAGTTGGAAGAAGAACTCCACGAGTGGAGAAGTCAGCCTGAAGATGAACGAGAACTTGGCGATGTTCTCTTCTCAATCGTCAACGTGGCGCGCTATTTCAAGTTGAACGCCGAGCAGGCGCTCGAACGGACCAATCAAAAATTTAAGAGACGATTCGAATACATTGAAGCGAACGGTTCCCTCGAAGAGATGACGCTCGAAGAGATGGATCGGCTCTGGGATGAAGCGAAGGAGAAGGGATTATGAGACTAGATAAGTTTTTGAAGGTATCCCGCTTGATTAAGCGGCGTACGTTGGCGAAAGAAGTCGCTGACCAAGGCCGGATTCAATTGAACGGACAAGTGGCGAAAGCGAGTACGGATGTTAAAGTCGGTGACGAGTTACAAATTCGCTTCGGGAACAAGCTCGTCACAGTCGTCATTGACTCGATTGCCGAGCATGCCCGCAAAGAGGATGCGAAAGAAATGTACCGCTTGCTCAAAGAAGAAAAGGTGAACAGTGGTACGGAAGCGTAAAAAAAAGGTATACTGAACGTAACAGGACAGGAGGAAGGTGATTCGATGAATGGACGTAATCCGATGGAACGCAAACAGCGGATTCGGGCTCTTGATGAACGGAGAGAGCAGCTGGAAAAAGAACAGAACCGGCGACGTATCCATCTTCGACGCCGCCTGGCTGCGGCTTCACTTCTCTTTTTGTTAATGGTTGTCTTCATCGGTCAAAGTTACTTCTCGAAAGTCGGATATGTGTCGGAGCAAGAACGGAAACAAAATGAAGCGCAAGTCGAACTTCGGGAAACGAAGGACGAACAATCAGAACTGAAAGAGCAGGTCGAGCGTTTACAAGACGAAGAATACATCGCCAATCTAGCGCGCAACGAGCTGTTGTTCTCGAAAGATGGCGAGATTATTTTTTACTTCTCACCAGAGGAATAAGTGGGTTCGTTGACCGTTGACGAATCGACTCGTATAATTGTAGGGAATCAATCAAAAAAAGGAGTACATTATTTTATGTCAATTGAAGTAGGAAGCAAGGTACAAGGTAAGGTTACAGGGATTACGCATTTCGGAGCGTTCGTAGAACTTCCAAATGGCAAAACGGGTTTGGTGCACATTAGTGAAGTGGCCGATTCTTACGTCAAAGACATTAATGAAGTGCTAACGGTCGGTCAAGAAGTGACGGTCAAAATCTTGAACGTCGAAAATGATGGCAAAATCGGGTTGTCTATCAAAAAGGCCGTCGATCGCCCTGTCAGTGAACGTCCAGAGCGTCCAGCCGGCGAGCGTTTCTCTCGTGGCCCACGCCCAGGCGGCCCGGGTCAAGGCGGCCCACGCCCAGGTGGTCCAGGACAAGGTGGCCCACGCGGTGGCGGCGGTCCACGCGGTGGCGGTCCACGTGGCGGCGGCGGACGTCGTGAAGTACGCCGTGAACCAGAAACGTTCGATACGTTGATGAGCAAGTTCTTGAAAGATAGCGACGAGCGCTTAACAACATTAAAACGTCAAACAGATTCAAAACGCGGTGGACGTGGAGCCAAGCGCGGGTAACCCTTCGTAAACCATCAGCTTCTACTCGTAACAATAAAGACGACGAACCACAGACTATCACAGTCTGTGGTTTTTTGTCGTCTATTTTTTTGTTATGAAAAATAACTAAAAAAGGTTGCATTTTTGAAAGGAAGCGAGCACAATAGGGAACATGAAAAAATAGTTATGTTTTATAAGTGAAAGGTGAGATTTGAAATGAATGGATGGAAACTGTGGACAGCGGAATGGCGCAGCATCGGGAAAGATCGACGCGTTTGGATTCCGGTTCTCGCGGTCGCACTCGTACCGCTCATGTATGCCGGGATGTTCTTATGGGCGTTTTGGGATCCGTATGGACAGATGAAAGACTTGCCGGTGGCACTCGTGAATGAGGACCGGGGTGCAACGTTCGATGGGAAACAACTGACTATCGGTGATGAACTCGTGGAGAAATTAAAGACGTCTGATGCGTTCGAATTTGTCGAGACGACGAAACGAGAGGCTGAGTCAGGATTGAACGACCATGACTATTACATGGCGATTGAGATCCCGGCGGATTTCTCGGAAAAAGCGACGACCGCGCTCGAGAAAGAGCCGGAGCAGCTCGAACTGAAGTACATCGCCAATGAATCGTATAACTTTTTAGCGGCTCAAATCGGTGGTTCGGCGATGGAACAAGTGAAAGGCGAACTATCGACCGAGGTCACGAAACAATATGTCAGTGCGATGCGTGACGGGATTCAAGATGCCGCTTCTGGGCTCGATGACGCCGCAACCGGGGCCGCGAAACTGGCAGAGGGCTCGCAGACTGCTGAGAATGGCGCGACCGAGTTGGCCGACGGGACCGCATTGCTCGCTTCGAAACAACAGGAGTTGGCCGACGGAGCGAGTCAATTGAACAAAGGTGTCGCGCAACTCGAGGCAGGGACGACCGAGTTAGCGAACGGAAGCCGGCAAGTACATGATGGCAGTGCCACTTTATCAGACGGGGCACGTCAAGTGAATGACGGGGCGTCCGCCCTTCAAGACGGAACGAGCCAACTTGTCGAAGGGACAGACACGTTCGCCTCGAAGTTGGAGGAATTGTACAGCGGGACGGCTTCTCTCAATCAAGGCGTTCAACAACTCGCGGCCGGGATTCAGCGTTCGAAGGACGGCAGTGAGCAATTGAGTGCCGGTTCAAATGAATTGGCGGCCGCGATGACGGCGGCGAAAGAAGGGAATGCCGCCTTGATGGCAGGAGAGACGGAACTCGTGGCCGGAATCGGTCAGATGAAGACAGAAGTGTTGGCCAGTCAAGATCAGTTGATGACCCAGCTGTCAGCACTCGCCGAGGCAGGGCAACCTGCTTCACCAGAGATGCTACAGGCGATTGTGGCCCAATTGGCGGAAGGTCAAACAGCGACAGCCGCTGGATTCGATGCACTGTCCGCGGGAGCGACGCGTGTGAAAGAAGGACAGGCCGCGCTCGGTGACGGATTGACGCAAGCAGAGGATGGTGCCAATGAACTTGCATCGGGATTGATGACGTTACGTGACGGACAAGCCGAGCTCGCGAGTGGAGCGCAAGCGTTGGCGGATGGGTCGACACAAGTGGAACAAGGGGCGCAAACAGCCGCTACGAGTTCGAAAGAGCTGGTTGCCGCGAGCGATCGATTAAACGCCGGGGTCGGGGAGTTGAAAGACGGGACCGCCGAACTTGCGACAGGTAGCAACCGTCTGACCGAAGCGACAGGAGCTCTTTCAGAAGGAAGTTCAAAACTCGAGGATGGAGCGAAGAGTGCGGGTGACGGAACGGACAAACTTGCGGACGGAGCCTCGCGTTTGGCGAATGGGGGCAAAGACTTACAATCTGGAAGTAGCCAACTAGTAGATGGGCTATCAGCGTTAGAATCCGGTAACAGCACGTTACGGGACGCGCTCGCCGATGGGGCCGAAGCGGCCGCGATCGACATCCGAGACGATAACGTCGACATGATGGCCGGACCGGTCACGGTCGTCAACGAATCGATTCACAAGGTCCCGAACTACGGAACGGGTTTTGCACCGTACTTCATGTCACTCGGACTATTCGTCGGGGCGCTCTTGCTCTCGATCGTCTATCCGCTGTACGATCCGGCTGGAAAACCGAAACGCAGCCTGTCATGGCTCGTCTCAAAATCAGGTGTGTTGCTCGTTATCGGATTTATTCAAGCGCTCGTCTTGGATGTGGCGATGGTCATGCTACTCGGACTTGAAGTCGAGGCACCACTCCAGTTCTTTGGATTCAGTTGGCTCGTCAGCATCACGTTCCTTTTAATCGTGCAGCTGCTCGTCACGACACTCGGGAACCCAGGTCGTTTCGTGGCCATCGTCCTATTGATCCTGCAACTGACGACGTCGGCCGGAACGTTCCCGCTCGAACTCATTCCGAGCGCGTTACAACCATTCAACGCCTGGTTGCCGATGACGTATACGGTTGCTGGCTATAAAGAGATTTTGTCAGCGGACGGTTGGAGTTATTTGCAACAAGCAATCATCTATTTGGCG
The DNA here is from genome assembly GCF_003331145.1 of Exiguobacterium sp. TNDT2. Lineage (GTDB taxonomy): Bacteria > Bacillota > Bacilli > Exiguobacteriales > Exiguobacteriaceae > Exiguobacterium. The sequence goes on from NZ_QLVE01000003.1 coordinate 28,890, forward strand.
TTCGTCTCAACCGCTTGCTTCTTCCTGCTATGGGGATATTTCCGCATCGCTTGGAAGAAAAAATATCGGCTGACGACGTCAGAAGCATGATGCACAACGAACTGAAAATCGTGTATAGTGGATAAGACGACACTATACACGATTTTTTTGTGAAAAAACTTTTAAAAAAGAATTGACACTGGCGTGGGTACTGGTTATTATAGAAAATGTGCTTAGGACACAACAATAACATGGCGGTGTAGCTCAGCTGGCTAGAGCGTACGGTTCATACCCGTGA
>NZ_QLVE01000038.1 GCF_003331145.1 Exiguobacterium sp. TNDT2
TGAAAATGACGAAGCTTGCGCTTCATTCAAAAATGGTAAAACTTTTATTGCCTCATCGTTCAGTTTTCAAAGTTCGTCTGTCGCTCTTGGCGACTAAATGATAATAACATTTATCATTATTGTGTGTCAACCAGTTTGTTTACTAAGTTGTAAACAGCGCTGGCAACAGAGATAACTATAGCATCCCTTTCTATCACATGGCAAGCATTATTCTAAAAAAACTTTAAAAGATTTTTCTCGTCCCCTTACTCGCATCTATTGTATTGGAGAAGGAAATTTTTCCCTGTCGACGAATACTCATCAATACCAACTTATAAGAAGGTGACACTTGATGCTCCAACTGCAGCCAAAGAAACGATCGAACCTGCGCATCTGGGCAGGAACACAGTATTACATATTAAAACGCCGAACACAATGGATGACGAATAATAAGCGGTACACTTCTAAACGAGATACTGCACCACTGCCCCACCTCATCTATGAGCACCGCACCCCACTCTACCGAAAATTGCGAGATATCGATCTCAAAATGCAACAGAATAAAGTCATTAATCTTAATATCGCCATTAAACAGTTAAATGGCATCATCGTTTCTCCAAATGAAGTGCTCTCATATTGGAAAGCCATCGGGCGACCTACAAAACGAAAGGGCTATGTGGACGGAATGATTTTGCATTACGGAAAGGTCACGACTGGAACCAGGGGCGGATTGTGCCAATTATCCAACTTGATTTATTGGATCGCGCTCCATAGCCCACTCACAGTGACCGAGCGTTACCGCCACAGTTATGATGTCTTCCCTGATTCACGAAGGGACCAACCTTTTGGGAGTGGCGCCACATGTTCCTACAACTATTTAGACCTTCAAATCACCAATCGGACGGCACAGACGTTTCAACTCCTTCTATATATAGAGGGGGATTATCTCGTAGGGCAATGGCGGTCAAATATCCCACCAACCGTTCAATATGAGATATATGAAGAAAACCACCACTTCACGAATGAATGGTGGGGTGGAACAGTTCGGCATAACCAAATATTTAGAAGCGTCTTCTCCCAAGATGGCACATTCATCCGAAATGAGTTCATCACAGAAAACCATGCTTTAACCATGTACGACCCCTTCTTACCTGAAAACACTGCATACAAAAAAGCCGACTCATAAACCGAGTCGGCTTCATTTCATTACGCGTGCGGCAAGAATATAAAGTAAGCCAAGAAGATCACTAACATGCCGTACATGATTGGATGAATCTCTTTCGTCTTCCCTTTCGCGATCATCATGAGCGGATACAAGATGAATCCGAGCCCAATCCCCGTCGCAATCGACGAAGTGAGGGGCATCATCAGAATCGTCATGAATGAAGGAATCGCGATTTCTAGCTTTCTCCAGTCGATATCGAGTAAAGCCGAAGCCATGAGTACTCCTACGATAATCAATGCAGGGGCTGTGACCGCCGATGTGACGACTGCCAAGAGTGGCGAGAAGAAGAGCGCCAATCCGAAGAACAAACCTGCGAATACAGCCGTCAAGCCCGAACGACCACCGGCCGCTACACCAGCCGACGATTCTACATATGACGTCGCAGTCGATGTCCCAAAGATTGCACCTGCCACTGTTGCTGTTGAGTCAGCCATGAGCGCTTTACTCGCACGTGGCACTTTGTTGTCTTTCATGATTCCTGCTTGACGAGCTACCGCTACGAGCGTACCCGCTGTATCAAAGAAATCAATGAAGAAGAACGTCAAGATGACGACTAGCATTTGGACCGTGAAGACTTCTGAGAAATTGATGAACGCTTGTCCGAACGTCGATGACATGCTCGGTGGTGCCGAGATGATGTCTGAAATGGCAGTCGGTGTCGGTACAAGATTGAAGATCATCCCGACAATTGCCGTGAGAAGCATCCCGATGAAGATACCACCTTTTACATTTCGAACCATTAACAATGCTGTCACTACAAGACCGAACACCGAAAGGAGTGTCGTCCCTGTTCCGAGTGAACCGAGACCGACGAGCGTCGCTTCGTTGGCGACGACGATACCTGCATTTTTCAAACCGATAAAGGCGATAAAGAAACCAATCCCTGCCGCGACCGCCATTTTGAGTGGTCCCGGAATTGCGTTGACGACTGTCTCACGAATACCTGACAGTGTTAAAACGATAAAGAACAAACCAGAAACGAGAACCCCTGATAGTGCCGTCTGCCATGGAATACCCATGCCGAGAACTACACTGTACGCGAAGAAGGCGTTAAGCCCCATACCCGGAGCGATCGCAATCGGATAGTTGGCGAACAAGCCCATCATGACAGAACCGACGAGGGCGACCAGACCGGTTGCCACGAAAACGGCTCCCATGTCCATACCAGCAGCACCTAACACGTTCGGGTTGACGAATAAGATGTACGCCATCGCAAGGAATGTCGTAAATCCTGCGACGAGTTCGGTTTTCACGTTTGTTCCAAGTTCTTTTAACTGAAAGTGACGCTCAATCCAGCTTTCTGACGGTTGATGTTGCGGTTCTTGCTTGAGCTGTGTGCTCATTGATTTTCCTCCTTGGCTCGCCGTAAAACGAGAAAAGGTCCCCGATCGATGACCGGAGACCCCACGCGAAACATACAGGGACATACGTCCCTGAATCTATGTCTCGCCGTAGTGAAATCATTTAAGGTGATTTCGTAGAGACTCTCGGGCCATATTCCCGATATTATACGGCAAAATAATTTTTAATTGTTCGGATATGATAAGAACGTTTTTATCTTAACAACGACAAAAATGAATGTCAACAATAATAACGGATTTTAAATAAATATTTAGACGTAATGTTCGGTTTTTCCATATAAAAACAGAGAGGATTGCTCCCCTCTGCCTATTATTCCCACTCGATCGTTGCTGGTGGCTTCGATGTGATGTCGTACAGGACACGGTTGACGTGACTGACTTCATTGACGATACGGACCGAAATCTTTTCGAGGACATCCCAAGGGATGCGGGCCCAATCCGAAGTCATTCCATCAATCGATGTGACAGCACGAACACCGACCGCATAATCATACGTCCGCTCGTCGCCCATGACGCCGACTGAACGAATTGGTGTGAGGACCGTGAAGTATTGCCAAATATCACGTTCGAGACCGGCTTTTTTCACTTCTTCGCGCAGAATCGCATCTGACTCACGCACGATTTCAAGTTTTTCTTCTGTGATTTCACCGAGAACACGAATACCAAGACCTGGTCCCGGGAACGGTTGACGCCATACGATATAGTCCGGTAAGCCGAGCTCTGTCCCGAGTTCACGTACTTCATCTTTAAAGAGCGTGTTAAGTGGCTCAATCAATGTAAAGTTCATATCTTCCGGAAGTCCACCGACGTTATGGTGTGACTTAATCGTTTGAGCCGTATCCGTCCCACTCTCGATGATATCCGTGTAAAGCGTACCTTGGGCAAGGAAGTCCATGTCCACAAGTTTCGACGCTTCTTCGTCAAACACGTAGATGAACTCATTACCGATGATTTTACGTTTTTGTTCCGGATCTGAAACGCCAGCAAGTTTCGCCATGAAACGATCACGCGCGTCAATCTTGATGACTTTCATATTGAAGCCGTCCGCAAACGTCTTCATGACGCTGTCCGCTTCGTTTTTACGAAGCAAACCATGGTCGACGAACATACATGTCAACTGGTCGCCGATGGCACGATGGACGAGCGCCGCCACGACCGATGAGTCGACACCGCCTGACAACGCGCAAAGAACTTGCTTGTCACCGACGATTTCACGAATCTTCTCGACTTCGATGTCGATGAAATTCTCCATCGACCATTCGCCTTTGGCACCACACACTTCATAGATGAAGTTTTTCAAGATGTCGTTGCCGTACTCTGAGTGACGAACTTCCGGGTGGTACTGCACTCCATACATTTTAAGGTCGTCGCTCTTGATCGAGGCAACCGGACATGACGGGTTCGTCCCGTCGACGATGAATCCTGGCGGAGCTTCCATGACGAGGTCACCGTGACTCATCCAGACAGTATGTTCCACAGGAAGACCTTTGTAGAGGTCCGAAGCTTCTGGTGTCGAGAAAAGTGTCGCTTTCCCGTATTCACGATGCGCAGCCCGCTCGACACGCCCACCGAAGTGATGTGTCATGAGTTGCATACCGTAGCAGATTCCGAAAATCGGAATCCCGAGTTCGAAAATTTCTGGGTCGCAGCGGTAAGCGCCTTCCGCATATACACTGTTCGGGCCGCCTGAGAAAATAATTCCCGCCGGCGCGAGTTCACGAATCTCAGCAGCGGTCATCTTGTGGGAATGAAGCTCACTGTACACCCCAAGGTCGCGCACACGACGTGTGATCAACTGGTTGTACTGGCCTCCAAAATCGAGTACCAAAATCATCTCTTGTTCTATTTTCACAAAGCCTCCACCTTTCTGCCTTCTCCTCAAAAAAAGAGCGAGCTTCCCCCACGGATTCACCAAACCGAAGAAGAAGCACGCCCTTTTCTGTGTATACGAAACGTGCTCCTTCATAGTCGGTCCATTTACGGTGGTCCGGTAGAGACTCTCGCGCCAATTCGCGAGTATATACGAAGGAATGCTGTTCAATTATCTAACCAATGCGTCTATCTTACTGTATGCACCCGCCTACTTCAACTCATAATTCGGCGAATCATGATTTTCCAATATTCTTTATATTTTGAATTCGGCTGCTTGTCGGCATAAATGCTTTGTTCAAATAAACGGGTTAATCTTGTCATTTCGGTCGACTCATAATACGCATCGACTTCCGCGGCGAGCTCCGACGGCGTACGCCCGTCGACTTTGAAACCAGCCCCACGAAGCCGCTTAACAAGATAGCGATGCATGGCGACGAGTCGGTTTTCATTTAACGGGCGCCGTGTCCACCAAAGCATCATCACGAGACGTTCGATTGCCTTCCGATTCCATACGAGAATGGCGACCGCGAAGACAATTACAATCCAACCCCAGACCGGCATATTCCAATTCTCGGTTGCCGCCTCACCTGATGTCACATCATCGAGTGCCAAATCTTCCTGTGGACGGTTCGTCGGTTCATTGTCTTGCGACGCCTGTGGATCGTTGGCCACTGGATCTTCCACATTCACTCCGTCCTCCGTCTCGACTTGAAGCAAGTTGGCATCCGAAAAACTGATTGTCGCCTCGAGCGGTACCCAGCCCGCACCTTCGACGAAATATTCCACCCAGGAGTGGGCGTGTCGGTTGCGGACGGTATATTCTTCTTCCCCTTGGATAATCCCGCGCGCATCACCCATCGTGAAACCTTTGACCCAACGCGTCGGCACTCCGCTCGCCCGAAGAAGGACAGCTGCCGATGTCGAGAAGTTGTCGCAGTACCCGATCAACGTATCAAACAAAAATTGATCGACGTAATCGGTATCCTCTTCAGGGACGGCGACATCTTCCGTATTGTATTGGAATTCTCCGGATTGGAAGTAGGCTTGGACTGCTTGAGCCTGATCATAAGGCGTCTCACTGTCGGAAGTGATGTCGGCCGACAAGTCGCGGACCCGATCCGGAAGCGAGTCCGGCAATTGCAAGTACGCCTGCCGCTCTTCTTCCGTCAACGTCGTCACCGGTTCATTCAACGCTAGTTGCTCTTCTGTGAAGGAAGGGACGCTGTAACGCAATTGAATCGTCTGAGGCGTCGTTTGACCGTCATTGTCGAACACGATCTTCCCAGAAGGTCGGATGTGAATCGTCTCGTTCGGAAACGGTTCTTCGATGCTTCCGACTCGGAATTCGGTCCCGTTTTCCGTCTCGGTCGCCTGCGGATACTCTCCACCGTACGGGACGAATGTTTGGCGCCGGTCAAATCGGAGCAACGCTTGTTCAGGCGTCGTATCGACAGCTTGGTCGACCAGCTGCCCGCGGTTATACTCAGAATCGAGGACCGGGGACTCGACCCAGCCTTTCCCCGTATAAATCTCTTTTGATTCGATGCGCCAATAGCGTGCCGGCACGCCACGGGCGATGAAGACGATGCCGTCATCTTGCTCGAATGGTCCGCCGAGTTGCTCATCGTTTACCCCATAACCGACTCGACCACTGCCCGACCCTTCATTGTTCACGGCGTTTTGGAAACTCGTCGTCAATCGGTCGGACCAGTCTCCTTCAATCGTGGGCGACACACTCGCGAGCGCCAAGACAACCGACGCGAGGAGCGCGATGCTGACATAGCGGACGAGCGACTTGCTCGGTCGTTTCGCCAAGTCGGTGACGAAGAGCAGGAAGAGTGACGCTAAAATCGCAAGAAGAATCTTCCCTTCTCCGTCATAAAGCGTCCACGTGTCAAAGTACGCCATCAATCCGAGCGTCGAGACAATCATCCCAAGGACGAAGCCATAGCTCGGATACGTACGCCCGACCAAGATGGCGAACAAGACACCGATGAGCGCCATCGCCGAGAAGAAAATCGCTTCTTCTGGCAAAGCCCCGCTCAGCACCCCCCTTAAATCTTCTAGCCAGAGTCCAAACCAATCTAAGATACTGCCGTGATACACGTACAAGACGATAAAGAAGTTGAAAACGACTACGCCAATAAAACCATACCAAGGCAACAAGCTCGCAAACATCGGTACAAGGAGCAAAAACAGGAACGGCCAGTTGACATCAAACGTCGTGCTCCCGACAATCGGCTCGACCCAAAACGACAACAAGTAAGCGGCAAGCGCCGTATAAACAATCCGTTTCACCCACATCGTCATGTCGTCACCTCGTTCGCCGTGTACAAGTGATAGCTACCTTGGGTCTCATTCATGATCTCGCGTACCCATTTCGTCTCGAGCGGGCTGATTAAAATCAAGTTCCCAACTTCTTGCGGCAGGTTACGCTTCACTCGTTCGACGAGACGTCCTTCTGGTTCCGGCGTCGCCGTCAACAAATAATGCCCGACCGCGGCGCTTTGGTCCGGCAAGTGGAATAGGCGGACCTGTTCTTCGATAACGTACAGTTCAAACGGCAAGTTTTTCCGTTCAAGTTGCCGAATCGCGCCGACGAGTAACGACAGCGATCGTTCGAACGCCTCTTCGTGTCCTTCAGATGTGGACGGGACGAAGACGAGCGACAGTTTTTTCTCCTGCTCTTGATCGAACGTTTTCGTCATCAAGTTACCTCGGCGAGCCGAAGCCTTCCAATCAATCCTGCCGATGCGGTCACCGGCCGCGTATTCCCGGACACCGCTCGTCGTGTTCGCTATTTCTGTATATGTCCGTGTGCGCCGGTACTGTTCGCCACGCCCACCGACTTGCTCGTCACGCGGCAAGTCGAACGGAAGTTCAGCCGGTGACACTTCGACGACCGTCTCAAGTCGCATCGTCCGCTTCCGATCGAAGAACCCGAACACGTCATGCACGTGAAGGACCGTCCGATCGAACACGTGAATCCCGCGACGGATTTGCTCGATTTCGTAATGGACCGTTTCCTTCCTCCGAAAGAAACGGTCGATCGGGGTGACAATTACGTCCGTCGACGCAGCAAGACGAGGCGGCGGTGTCTCTTCTAACGTGACGACCCCGACGAGAAACGGATACTTTCGTTCCACTTGCAGTTCGACATCCATCGTCTGTCCTGAGACGAGACGTTTCGTCGTAATCCGCCGTGAGACGTTGGCCGCCGTGACCGGGTAAATCATGAAGATTGTCCAATACGCCGCCAAAACGAAAAACGACCACCAAAGCGTCGAGGCGACAATGCTCCCTTCGATCCGGGCGAACGCGTAAAGTCCGAATGCCGCCGCCCATACAAGGAACAGCTTCATCCAATTTTTCATACTTCTTTGACCTCACGATCCATCGGTACCGGAAGGGAATCGAGCCAACCTTTAACGAGGTGTTCGGCCGTCTTACCTTTATAACGCGCTTCTGCCGTCAGTAAGATTCGGTGCCCGAGCACACTTCCGGCGAGCGCCTTCACGTCATCCGGCAATACGAAATCACGGTTATGGATATACGCCCATCCTTGAGATGCCTTCATCAAAGCGAGCGTCGCACGCGGGCTGCCCCCGAGATACGTATTCGGGTCGTTCCGCGTCTCATGAATCAAGCGGACAATATACTGTTTGACCGCACTCGAGACGTGAACATCACGTACTTCCCGTTGCATCTGTTCGACTTCGAGCTTTGTGATGACACTTTGTAGCGTTTCGAGCGGCTCCGTCTTTTCAAAGCGGGTCAACAAGGAAATTTCTTCATTGAACGATGGATACCCCATCTCGATTTTAAGGAGGAAGCGGTCAAGCTGTGCTTCCGGGAGCGGGTACGTTCCTTCATGTTCAATCGGGTTTTGTGTCGCCATGACGAAGAACGGAGACGGTAAAATTTTGACTTCTCCGTCCACCGTCACACTGCGCTCCGCCATCGCCTCGAGTAATGCGGATTGCGTTTTTGGAGAGGTCCGGTTGATTTCATCAGCCAAGACGATGTTTCCCATCAAGGGTCCTGGTCGGTACTCGAACTCTTTTGTCTTTTGGTTGTACATCGAGATTCCTGTCAAATCGGACGGCAACATGTCCGGAGTGAACTGAACGCGTTTAAAATCTAAATCGATGGCGCGACTGAACGTGCGAACGAGCATCGTCTTCCCGACGCCGGGCACATCTTCTAACAATACGTGACCTCCGGCCAGCAACGCGGTCAAACTTCTTGCGATGACATCTTCTTTCCCGACAATCACCGTCTCAATGGCATTGATGATCGATTGAATGGATGGACGATAAGACATAGCCGACTCCCCTTTTTATCTCTAATCGCTGACGCGTTTAAATATTGAATGTTCTGATTTTATTGTGACATATTCAAGCGCTCGTGTGAAAGAAAACCATCATCCCAATGGGCTTTCCGTTCTTTACCCTAAAAACGGCGCCTCGTCTCTGATTTGAGCAGGCGCCATTGTATTTATTTCGGTCGTTCGATTTCGAACGTTTCACCGAGTGTTGCATAAAAGTTTCCAGCGAGGCGACTGACCGGCGCCAGTTGTTCTGCATCGATGCGCCCGGCCTGATAGAGGGTCGGGTCAATGTGAAAACGGACGACACGGACAATCAATAAATCAGCTGTCACGATGCCATCATATTCGATCGGTACATGATGATGAAGTCTGCACTCCATCCGAATCTTCGCTTCTTTCACACCAGGGGTTTCCACGACGTCACTTGGCGTGAGCGTGAATGCAGTCCGCTCGAGTTCACTTTCCTCTGGTCCTAGATTGGCTGCCGTCTCGTTGACGAGGGACACGTTTGTCTCGTCCACGATATGAATGACGAGTTCTTCAGTCGTGACCGCGTTACGGGCCGTATCTTTCATGACACCGCCCTTCCGTTGAACTGACACCGATAGAAGCGGAGGCTCGGAAGCGACGATGTTAAAATAACTGAACGGCGCGGCATTGACCGTCTCTCCGTTTCGAGTCGTTACAAATGCGATCGGACGTGGAACGACACTCCCGATTAAAAATTTGTACGTGTCTCGTTCGGTTAATGCGGAAGGTTCAATCGATAGCATGCGATAGCACTCCTTTTACATTTGACTATAGGCTCACGCTATCTTGTTCGCAACAACTATGTCAAACACAAACAGATCGGAATGTGTAAGATGAAGAAATACAGGGTATATCCGTCTAGATATCACAATTAAACAGACAATCATCAAATGGCACATCGCTTGAGCAGTTCGGTGTTCATCTGATTTTTCTTTTTGTATATTTCGGTTACGACGATTGAATTGGAGTTGGTTTTTAGTTAGGGAAGGAAGTAGAGTGTACTATGGGCAAGTGGATTGAACAATTGAACAGTCGTCAAATACTCGGTATCCTGTATACGGTCTGTATCGTCAGTCTCTTTTTAACAGCCACCGGAGCTTGGTTTGTCCGTGACAATACAGTCTCGGCTACCGAACTGTTGACGTTGCATTGGATTTGGATGATCGGGTTAGTCATGTTTATCACTGCTATTTTATTGATTGGACGTCCTTTGATTAAACGAATGGTCAGACAAAACGAGAAGATGCATGCGAAGCAACAAGAGATGCAATCGGTGCTCGAGGCGTCTAGACAGAATGAGACGAAACTGCAATACCGTAACGAGTTGATTGAAGTCCTCGCTTCAAAGGAATCGTTACTAGATTATTCCGCTGTTATTGAAAAAATCGTCTGGCTGACCAAAGCCGAGTTCGGAGCGGTTCTCCTGATTAAAGACGATGAAATCACGTCTGTCGTACCGAAAGGGATGACGAAGGAACAACAAGAAGATTTAAAAGTGCAATCGCTTTTATTAAAACGCGTCATGATTTCGAAATCATTAGAGGCGACGTCGAAGAAAGTAGCCGATCAAATTCATGGCTATCCCTATTACATCCACGAGACGGTCATTCCGGTGAAAGACCCGTCCGATGGAACGATGATTGGTTGCTTGTACTTGGCATGTTATGACGAGCCGTTTGATGCGAGTGAAACATCCGAGTTGAACGCGTTTGCGAATCAATTGGCCATCTCTCTCTTACGGACTCGCCTTTATCGTCAAATGCAACAAGATCGAAAAGAAACAGCACAGTTAATTAACTCTGTGCGTGAAGCGATTCTTTATTTTAACTATGAGGAGGACACGATTGTCGGGAACCGTGCCTTCATCCGTATGTTCGATGAGCTCCAATTTGAATATGCGGGTTATGAGGAATTGTCGGCTGTGTCAATTGATATTGAACAGTTGGCCGAACGTGTCGATCAACGTGACCGATTTATCAGTTATATCGAACACGTCTTCGCCCAAGACCCGCCGGATGATGGTTTATCCATTTCTTTGGATCAGGGTGATTGCTTCCTTCAAGTATATGCCGAGAGCATCTACCGGGATGGCAAGATTCATGGCACGATGCTCGTACTGCGTGATGTGACGGCTGAGACGGAAATCGATCGCATGAAGTCAGAACTTGTCTCGACAGTGTCTCACGAATTGAGAACCCCGCTGTCATCAATTTACGGGTTCACAGAATTGATGCTTGAGCGCGATTTAAAAGAAAGCCGTCGAGAACTCTATTTGAAAACGATTCACGACGAAGCGAAGCGACTCTCGTACTTGGTGAACGATTTTCTTGATCTTCAAAAGATGGAGGCTGGAAAACAGACGTTCGAATGGGAGACGGTCGACCTGCTTGACCTCGCGCGTGACAGCCTCAATTTCTACCAAGAGACGACAAATATCCATCAACTCCACCTCGATGCTGATGTCGGACAGGACTTCAAAATCGAGGCTGATTTGGAAGGGATGCGCCAGTTGCTTGGCAACTTACTCAGTAACGCCATCAAATATTCGCCAGAAGGTGGCAATGTGCTCGTCTCGTTAGAACGAATCGAAGGACAAGTCGTCATGAAGGTTCGAGACAACGGAATGGGAATTCCTTCATCTGCCTTACCGAACTTGTTCGGCAAGTTTTACCGAGTCGATAACTCAGACCGCCGCAAAATCGGAGGCACGGGACTTGGCCTCGCCATCTGCAAAGAAATTGCCAAAGCGCACGATGGGCATTTACACGTTGAATCGATTTATGGTGAAGGGAGTACATTCATCTGTGAACTCCCGACGTCAAAAGAAGCAATCCATCATTAAACGCGGCCGGATGTATTCCGGACGTGTTTTTTGTACCGCCACATCTATATAAAGCAGGATTTTTTGGCATAATCTAGAAAAAGTCATGTGAAGGAATTGACGTCACATTAACAAACCCTCCACATTATTCTTTCAGGGGAAAATAAAAAAAGAGCTATACTAGTAAGGAAGAGACAGACAAGATTGGAGGTCATGGAGTTGGATCATCGCGACCCACCCTTTTCAGAAGTAGGCGACTTTAAACAATGGGGCCGTTTTGATATAAACGCGCCACTGCAAGGCGGGCAAGCTGAACTTCAGACTGCCGTATCGATCGTGAGAAATCATATTCCATTGCGATTGGGTGGGTTTTATATCATTGCGAGTGAAGACGGTATTTTGACAAGCGGCTCTCATGAAGTCAATTTGCAAAAACAGATCATTCATTTGCTCCAACAAGTGCAAATGGGCCATGTCGAAGATGAAGCGTTGATGAACGAACCGATTTGGACGATTCATTATTTCACCAATCCATGAATGAAAAGAGACGATTTGGGCGTCTCTTTTTTCATGCGTATAAAAAAACGCCTCGGAAGGCGTTAATCAATGTGAGACATGATATCGATGACTTTTTCATAGTACTCAGTGGCCAATTTGTATTTTCCACTGCTTCTTAGTTCTTTAGCTAACCATAAAGAGTATTTTTGCATGTATATATAATCGTTGTATTTTTCGAAATAGTGAACGGCTTCTTTCAGTGATTTAATCAAGGCAACCTTATCTTGAGTTTGATAGCGATTTTTATAGATTTCAAAATGATGATCGAACTCTTCTAAATCTGTTCGATTTCCTTTTATCTCGTATCCTTTCGCTAACCAATTTAAGATTTCCTCTACGTTGTCGTAATTGGTATACCCTTCAATCAAAGAAACGACGCTATATAATTTACTCTTTACTTCTACTTTATAATCAAAGCTTTGCATAAAATACTCAAGCGCCTTTTCTTGGTCGCCTAAAGAAGAATAAATTTCACCCATGTTATTATAAAGCATTCCATAGTAGTCTTTCATTGTTGTTGCACTGATCACTTTTACCGCTTTATGGTAATGTGCCAATGCTTCAGTAAAACGTCTTTGACGTTTAAAAGCTAGACCAATAATGATATGGCATTCAACGATTCTTTCTAGAAAGAAATGCTCTTGAAAATATTCAAGCGCAAATTTTAAATTTTCAATCGCTTGAAGATAATCTGTAAATTTATAATACATCCCACCCATAATATAACGCATATCTGCCATTTCCCATGCGGGTAGATTTGAATGCGAAAGTTGTTCGGTCAATTTTTCAAGCAATTCTAATGATTTTTCTTTTTCATTCTCATTAAATAATTTTAAACTTTTTAATAAAGTATATCTAAGATCGGCCTCACGATTTAACTGATCTTCAATCCAACCAATCTCAATGATATAGCCATTTTGTCCTCCAGGCATACTATCTAATCTAGCTAACGCCAAGAGCAGAGTGATATAGAGTTCTTTCGATTGGTTGACAACCGGATTAGTTAAATATTTTTCTACTTCTCGTAGTTTACCTTTGTCTTTCCTTGTCAAAATTGCGTCTCTTAAAATTTCCTCAATTTCTGATTTAACTTTTTCAACTTGTTTACTGAAATCGTAATAAAGAGGTACTTCAATCCCAAGTCTTTTAAAAATCATTTCTAACACTTCTTCACTAGCGGACGTTTGATTGTTCTCAATTTTACTCAAGTAAGATATTGAACAAATGCCTCTAGCTAAGACCGATTGCTTCATGTTTCTACGCATTCTCTCGATTTTTATAAGGTTTCCGTAGTTGTACTCCATCTTAAGCAATAGCTCCTTCGTCCTAGTTACTAGCGTTTTTTAAATTAATCCAATCTGGAAGCAATGGTATTAGGAAAATCTTCTTTAAAAATCGATATTTTTGTCGTTTTCTCACTATCATTTTCCCAACCGATAGCGGTTCGTTAGCTCACTTAATCGTGATAGAATTTACTTAGCAAAAGTTTTTGATTTTTCTTAAGTAATCAATTCAATCAATACTCAACTTGACAAGATTTATACTTTTAGGAGGTGAGCATGTGAGATGGGAAAATTAAATTTTTTACTCGCGGAAGACTACATTAAACCAAAAATTTATTTCCAATCTAAGCAAACACCGCTGTTTACTGCCTCTTATTCTTACGCCGATCACAGTCAATTTGAGGGGCTAGAGCATTTGACTCAATTGTTGCGGTCTTCTAAAGGCTTCGTAGTGAACGCTTTTCAAATTGACTACTATCAAACTTTGCCACAATTGATTGCCAGAACACTGAAAGAAAATCGTTCATTTAAAAAACTGTACATTCTCGGTCCAGAACTGTCTCTCTCTATTCTAAAGCGCAGTTCAAGAACCGTCTATGAGAAACACTTTCAAGAATTTGGTTATATAAATGTAGAGCTGGACTTTGAAAAAGTACTGAGTCAATGTTTAACTTTATTAAAAGAAGGACATATTTTATATATTCTTCCTGAAGCATCCATTTGTTGGCGACCAGAGCACTTACAGGCAACTGACCACGCACTCACTCCTCTATGTAGCGCGTTACTTAGTCAAGAAGCACACGTTCCGCTCTTATCATCTTCTGTTAAAGAGGACTCTGAGCAAGTGATTTTGCATGAGCCGAACAAGCCACAACAATATGTAGGAGATTTAAAGTCGCGTATTTACCAACAATCAGAATCGGTATATAATTTACTAGAATCTCCAATTTCTTACTAATAAGTATCATGAAACTAGGATTCGCAGCTTTCAACATACCAATATAACCGATGGAGGGATTCAAGATGAAAAAAATCACAGGTATACTATTTATCGCAACAGCAGTATTTTTATTAAGCAGTTCAATGAAACCAATGGGTGAGGACTTCCCACGCCTTGCTAAGTTTGATGTACCAATTCAAAAGTACGGTGAAGACTTCCCACGCCTTGCCGAATTAAAATCGACAATCAAACCACTAGGAGAAGATTTCCCGCGTTTGGCAAAATTAGATTCAACAATTAAACCGATGGGGGAAGACTTTCCACGTCTTGCATAATTCTTTAAAGAGATGCCTTTACGCATCTCTTTTTTTATGCAAAGACATCACGAATTTTTAAAAAAATTCGATAAATTTACATATTAATCACCATTTTTTTCTTGTTTCCTTATATAATAACGAGGTCATGTAGACGATTTCATTTCATAGCTATTTCATATGCCTAATGAATAAAGGAGCGGATCTCGATTGAACCGAATGAAACCATCTTGGAACTTAAAACTGTTGCTTAGCTCTTCCCTTGTCATTGGCGGGATGACCATCGCCCCGTTCGACCTGACGCCAACCGGTCTCGAAACAAGCCGTGTCGAAGCCGCTTCAGCATATACAACCACTGCTAACCTAAACTTACGTAAAAGCGCATCCACATCCGCCGCTATTCTCGTGACTATCCCTAGTGGCAAGGCTGTCACTTATCTCGGCACCTATGGCTCTTGGTATAAGGTCAGTTTCAGCGGGAGAACCGGATATGTGTCTTCTAAGTACGTAAAAGTCTCGACAGCAAGCACAGTCAAGACTGCTTCTTCAAAGAAGTACACAACGACTGTCAACTTGAACTTACGTAAAAGCGCATCCACATCCGCCGCAGTTCTCTTGACCATCCCTAATGGCAAGGCTGTCACTTATCTCGGCACCTACGGCTCTTGGTATAAAATCAGTTACGGGGGAAGAACTGGCTATGTCTCTTCCAAATATGTCAAAACCTCAACCACCCCAACTACAACAACAAGCTCAACCAGAACTTACGCCACTACCGTTAACCTAAACCTACGCCGAAGCGCTTCAACGTCCGCTACAGTTCTCGTCACCATTCCACGCGGCAAGGCTGTCACTTATCTTGGCACCCATGGTTCTTGGTACAAAGTCAGTTACGGTGGGAAAACCGGTTACGTCGCTTCTAAGTATGTGAAGCCAGCTACAACGACGACGCCGACAACGTCTACGGGCACGGGACGGACGATTGTGATTGATGCCGGACACGGCGGGAACGACCCTGGAGCTGTCTACGGCTCATCTTACGAAAAGGTGATTGCATTCGATATAGCCGTCCGACTCGCGAGTACGCTCTCAAATACATATGGCTATCACGCACGGATGACGCGCACGAGCGATACGTATTTAACACTGGCTCAACGCGTCGAATTGACAAAGTCGTATAAAGGCAGCGCTTTTGTCAGCCTTCACACCAATTCATCGACAAACACGTCTTACCACGGTCATGAAGTACTCGTGCCGACCGGTGAAAGTTATACGACGAACCCATACATCTCGGCTAGCCGGAGTCTAGGCGCAGCCATCAACCGTGAACTCGGGGCCCGCGTCCCGACGATTCGCAACCGAGGTGTGAAATATCAAAACGTTTACGTTGTCGGAAAAAACAGCGTCCCTTCGACACTCGTCGAATACGGGTTCATCAGCAATGCGAACGACCGCTCGCATTTGACGAGCACCACTTACCGGCAACGAATGGCGGAAGCTACTGCTTCTGGGATTCACCAATTTATGAGAAGTTATAAATAAGCAAGAGACCTGACCACATCGCGGTCAGGTCTCTTTTTCACTAGTGGAACAACGCCAAATCTTATGATGCGCCCCTGGCCCCCAATAGTGCTCAATCGTCAGCGCCGGCGGCCCGAGTCGTTTCTCCCAATAGGCTTGAGCTGTCGGGAAGCCGGCATCCAAGTAAAACGCCGTCTGTCCGTTCACAAGCATTTGTCGTCTGACGTTCTCAATTAGGAAGTGACCGACTCCTTGACGCTGAGATGCAGGCGCCACATACAAACATCCCACTTCGGGTATATTCGGCTCGACGTCGACATGGGCGGTGATAATGTCGTTTGGAGGCAAAATCGCTGCTGTGCCCACGATGACGCCGTCTTCTGTGACTACAAAAATTTGAACGGCCTCATCTTCGAAACTGTCTTGAACCGTCGTGTTCAGCCGTTCCACTTCTTCATCTAACAAGTCAGCGTCTTCAAACCGTTCTCGTCGAATCAAATCACTTAGGCTCTCCATGAATAGCCGCTGGAGTGATTTGATGTCTTCTCGTTCAAGCGGGCGAAAGTTCAATTTTTTCACTTCCCTCTACTCCTGAATTAGATGTGCTAGTCCTTACGTGCGTCACGATCCGATGAAACGTTCGCTTGATGTGACCCTTCGACCGCTTCGAGCTGCTCGAGATGATCGTATCCAAGGTGCCCATGCGTTTGCCATACGAGAATGATCGCGGTCGTGATGAGCAACAGCGTCAAGTGAAGAAATCCAATCGGGAACGCGCCAGGTTCAATTAACGGAATGAGCGTGAACGAGACATTGAACATCGTGTGCAACAGAAACACGGCCCACAAATTCATCGTTGTCACGTTATAAAGCCACGAGATGATAAATGTGAATGCGAGAATCGCCGTGCCGTACGCCCAAAATGGGATCACCGCCTGCCCCGTTCCTTCTATGAAAAAGAGCGGGGTATGCCAGACAGCCCAGATGACACCGACGAATAAGCTTGCCTTGACGGGTGTGACTTTCAGTTGGAACGCGTCGAGCAAATATCCGCGCCAACCGTACTCTTCTTGAATCGTCCCACCTAAAAATAATAGATAAAGGAAAGTCGGAAACAGGAGCCACGGTCGTTCGAACAACGGGGCCCGATCCGCATCAGACCACCAGTGGGCAATTAGGAAAAGAAGCGGCAGCAACAAAAGGCCAAATGCGTAATATTTCGCAGACATTCGCCATTCAAACCCTCGTTTCCACAACGTCTTGACGCCTGACCACCCGTTTTCCCGGAGTGCCATGTAACTACCTGCCAAACTTGGACCGAACGCACCGATTACGACAATTGCCTGAATCGGCAATTCGGTCCATCTATACAACCCCCACCACGTTAGCCACGAGAAACCGAACGCGATGAAGAGAAACAAAATGATTTCTTTTCTGGTTGGAATCAATGGTCTCCCCTCCTATCCGTAGTTTACCCGCTTTCTGAACGCCTTTTCTTTTCATACGAAAAATATTTTCAACAAGTGAAGCAAAATGATAGGTGAGCTTTTGAAATGCGGGGTATAATTAAAATTATTATAAAAATATATTCATTAGCGAGGTACACATGGAACCAGTAGTCGAACACTCGATGAGTCATAATATTTTTCTTGTGATTCTGTCTTACATTATCGCCGCCGTTTCCGCATATGCGGCCATTGAATTGGCGCGACGCGTCAATTCAGCGAACCGCTCCGTTCAAAACGTGTG
This sequence comes from Exiguobacterium sp. TNDT2, assembly GCF_003331145.1. Lineage (GTDB taxonomy): Bacteria > Bacillota > Bacilli > Exiguobacteriales > Exiguobacteriaceae > Exiguobacterium. Next base: position 17,984 of record NZ_QLVE01000038.1, read on the forward strand.
GATCTTGGCTGGAGGGTCGACGCTCGGTCTCGGGATTTGGTCGATGCACTTTATCGCCATGCTCGCACATGAAGCGTTGCGACCGGTCACGTATTCGGTCACGCTCGTCTTACTGTCTGTCGTCATCGCTATGGCTGGGTGTATACTCGGATTCTTAATCGTTTCGCGTCGTACCACCCGCCCTGCCCTAATTGGTGCGGGAGTTTTAATGGGTATTAGCATCGCCAGCATGCATTACGTCGGGATGGAAGCCATTCAGGGTGTTGTCATTTCGTACAGTCCTTTGCTTGCGACGCTATCTATCGTGATTGCCATCGTTGCATCGCTCGTCGCCCTCTGGATCGGGTTCTTTTCTAAGTACGCTAAACAAAAGATTGATCTCGAATTGAAAGTGTTCTTCTCGCTATTGATGGGCGTCGCCATTTTCGGCATGCATTTTGTCGGCATGATGGCCGCGTCATTCACCTTCGTTGAAGCTGAAGGGCCTTTTGCCAATGCGATTGAACCTTCATTGCTCGCTTGGCTCGTGACAGCAATCACGGTCATCTTGTTCGTCATTTTCTTCTTGTCACTCACGCTTGATCGTCATCTTCGTAGACGTGAATTTATTCAAGCGACTATTCTAGAATCAACGACAGATGCCGTCGTCACAACGACGAAAGATGGGATGATTCAGTACGCGAATACGGCGTTCTATCGCTTATTCGACGAAGTCGAGGATGACGCCTTCTTCCAAGATTATCATCCGTCGCTCACGATCAATCAGCCGTTTTACGAACCAAGACGAATCGATATTGATGACCGAACAATTGAAGTGACGAGTTATCCGCTCCACGGAGAGACGATGGACCAGATGCTTTGGTTCCTTCGTGACATCTCGGAGACGATTGCCTCACAACGGCTCGTCGAGCATATGGCGTATCATGATACGCTCACAAATTTGCCAAATCGGCACAAGCTCGAACGAATTCTTGCCGAACACATTCAAATCGAGGACCCGGTCGCTTGTCTATATATTGATATTGACCGTTGGCGTTTCTTAAACGACATGCTCGGCCATCATGGTTCAGATGAATTGACGACTCAACTGGCCGAACGTTTGCAAGTGACGATTCACCCGGACGACATTTTGACGCGTGTCGGCTCCTCTGAATTCATTATCTTGCTATTTGATAAGCGGAGCACACTCGCCAAACAGAAGGCCGAGAAATGTATTAAAGCCATTTCGCAACCGTTCGATGTCGACGGGACGACCGTCGAATTGACGATGAGTGCTGGGATCAGCCATTATCCGAAAGATACAAAATCGGCCGAAGAGCTCGTACAATACGCCCGTCTAGCCGTCCACGAGTCGAAACGGACCGGTAAGAATCAAATCAAAGAGTTCGAGGATGAATCGAAACAACAGATTTTGCGCACGGTCGAGATTGAGAAGGCGTTAGCCCAAGCGCTTGACCGCAATGAGTTTTCGCTCGTCTATCAACCGAAAGTCTCCCTCACACATAATCGACTCGAAGGTGTCGAGGCATTGCTTCGTTGGAACCATCCTACGCTCGGTTACGTCGGGCCCGATGATTTTATTCCAATCGCTGAGAATACTGGATTGATTCATCCGATTGGGGCGTGGGTCATGCGTGAGTCATGTCTTGCCTGGGTGCGTTGGAAAAAATCAGGCGTGAAACCATTTATTCTTTCGGTCAACGTCTCACCGCTCCAATTCGCGCGTGAAGACTTTGTCGATTCGCTTCAGGCGATTCTCGATGAGACCGGGATGGACCCGATGTTCCTTGAGCTCGAGGTAACGGAGTCGTCGATGCTGTCATACGAGGCGTCGACGCGAGAGAAGCTCACTCAGCTTCATCAGTTCGGCATCTTGATTTCGCTCGACGATTTCGGGACCGGTTACTCGTCCTTCCGTCAATTGCGGGAGCTCCCGGTCCAAGTATTGAAGATTGACCGTTCGTTCATCGTCAACTTGTTCACGGACCGGAACCAGGAAGCCATCGTCCGCTCGATGATTCAGCTCGGCCATAACCTGAACATGAAAGTGCTCATGGAGGGCGTCGAGACGTCGGATCAACTCGAATGGTTATTGAACGAACAATGCGATTACGTGCAAGGCTTTTACTTCAGTCGCCCGCTTCGCGAGCAAGACGTCGTGAAGCACATCAAGTCGGTTACGACTTATATTGAGTTCGGGAAGACCCGGGCTTGAGGAGACTGCGGCCCTGCGCTGCAGTCTTTTTATATGCCAAAAATCTCCCATGCCGCTCAGGCACGGGAGAATCGTTTTACGAGACTTGCGCTTTTTCTTGTTCGCGAATCAAGTGGTATTGTTCAAGGATCAGCTTCGTCAGCGTATCATCCTCATGCAATTGAAGATATTTTTCCACCGTCGAGACGATGCCATCTTCTTCGATGGACACATAAAGTTCAGAAGATTCTGAATCCTCAGGGTTGTAATAGGTCAAGGCAGCCGCGATCCCGTAGGCCAGTTCATTCGGTTCGATGCCGTTGTCGATGAGTTCACGGGCCGGTTTGACGAGCCGGTCACTCGGTCCGAGCTTACGGATCGGTGAGCGGGCGACACGTGAGACTTCATCTTTCAACTTCGGATTCTCGAATCGTTTGATGATCTTTTGAATGTATTGGCTGTGTTCTTTCGCCTCGAACCCGTACTTCTCGAGGAGGAGCCAACCAGTCTCATACAACGCGCCTTGCACGACTTGACGGACACGGCGGTCTTTGAGCGCCTCGTCGATCGTCGCTTTCCCGAACAAGGAACCGATGTACGATGCGATGGCGTGACCCGTGTTGACCGTGAACAGCTTCCGTTCGATGTATGGCCCAATCTCGTCGACCCACGTCACACCTTGAAGCGGGGGCGGCTCGGCCAATCCTTTCGTCTCGATGACCCACTCGTAGAATGTCTCGACCTCAACGAATAGCGGGTCTGCGTGTTGTTGCAACGGGACGATCCGGTCGACGGCCGCATTCGGGAACGAGACGTTCGCTGTCCCAACACCGCCTGATGTATCGATGGCTTGGTGGAGCGACGCGCTACCGCCAATCATGTTCTCGCAAGCGATCACATAGACCGGGGCATCCGTCTCACGGTCGCGAAGTCCTTCGCTGATGAGTGGCGCGACTTTCGGGAGAAGCGTCGGTCCGACCGCGGTCGTGACGAGATCCGCCTCCGCAATGAGGGCGATGACGCGCTCCGGATCCGTCAAGCTGTTGACGCCACGGACCCGGTCGACGACGACGTTGTCGACGCCTTCTTCGGCAAATCCGACCTCATAAAATCGCTTGTCTTCTAACGCCTGGATGACCGTGTCGTTGATGTCGACGAATGTCACGTCGTAGCCGCTTTGATTGAGCAACAACCCGATAAAGCCGCGTCCGATATTCCCTGCCCCAAAATGTACAGCTCTCATTACGCCACCTCTTCCATGAATAACGACAAAATCTCTTCTTTCGTCTTCGCCTGTACAAGACGCTCGACGTTATCCTCATCGGAACAGATGACCGCGATTTGGGACAGGAGTTCCAAATGTTCGTCATCCACACCGGCAATCCCGATGACAAGTTTCGCCGTCTGGCCACCGAAATCGACGCCGGCCGGCACTTGGAGGATGGAAATTCCCGTCTTTTGAACAGCGGATTTCGCTTCCTCGGTCCCATGCGGAATCGCGACGTGGTTCCCGATATACACGCTTGAGAGCGCTTGACGTTCGTGCATCGCTTGGACGTAAGCCGGCGACACGCAGCCGGCTGCTTCTAACACTTGACCGGCCGCATCGATCGCTTCGGCCGACGTGTTGAACGATTGGTTGAGTCGAATCATCTCTGTCTGAATGAATGGCATTTTAGTTCCTCCTATACCTAAACCCTTGTCTCTGTCTGCTTCTGTTATGAGATTTTACTGCGTTCTGCTTTAATTTCTTCAATCAATTGATCGTAATAGTCGGCGTTCAAGAAGTTCGTGACCGAACGGTGAATCGCATCCGGCACTTGTGCCTCGGCCCGGTCCGTCAAATCCTCATGGGTAATGATGAATTGAGCATCTTTCGGCAATTGGCTAATCGATGTGTTCGTGACTTTGATTGGCAAATTCGCTTTGTTCACTTTGTTGCGAAGTACCGAGGCGCCCATGGCACTTGAACCCATCCCGGCGTCGCAAGCGAAGATGATGTGATCGACTTTATCGAGACGGTCGTGGACGAGAGCCGACGCATACGACTGCTTGCCTTTCATCGCGCTGACGTTTTGTGTCGCTTCTTCGAGTGACACTTCTTCTGCCGCGCTCGATTTCAAGATGACACTTGCCACAGCGAACGTGACCGCTGCCGACAAGAGAATCCCTGTGACGAGCCCGAGGTACGAACCGCGTGAAGCCATTGCGAGGATTGCGAAGATACTACCTGGTGACGCTGGTGCGACGAGACCGACATCGAACAAGACGAATGTGAAGACCCCAGTTGCCCCCCCTGCGATCATCGCAAGGATTAAGATCGGTTTCATCAAGACGTATGGGAAGTAAATCTCGTGAATCCCACCGAGGAAGTGAATGATGGCAGCTCCTGGTGCTGTACGTTTAGCCGCGCCTTTGGCGAACACCATGTACGCGAGCAGTAAGCCAAGACCTGGTCCTGGGTTTGCTTCAAGTAAGAACAAGACTGACTTCCCGGCGTCTGCCACTTGGTCGACACCGAGCGGGCTCAAAATCCCGTGGTTGATTGCGTTGTTCAAGAACAAGATTTTCGCCGGTTCGATGAATAGACTTGCGATTGGTAACAATTTCGCGCCGACGATCCAGTCGACACCGGCCGCCATGACTTTATCGAGGCCGCTCATGATTGGCCCGAACACTTCGAAGCCACCAATCATGAGAAGACCACCGATGATACCGACCGAGAAATTGTTGACGAGCATTTCAAATCCAGCTTTGACTTTACCTTCGATGAGACGGTCAAACTGTTTAATGACATATCCACCGAGTGGACCCATGATCATCGCACCGAGGAACATCGGAATGTCTGTCCCGACGATGACACCCATCGTGGCGAGTACCCCGACGACTCCACCTCGTACGTCGTGAATCAACTTACCACCGGTGAACCCGATTAAGAGCGGTAAGAGATACGTGATCGTCGGACCGACGAGTTCTGCTAATTTTTCATTCGGCCACCAGCCCGTTGGAATGAAGAGGGCGGTGATAATCCCCCAGGCGATGAAGGCACCGATGTTCGGCATGACCATCCCGCTCAGGAAACTCCCGAACCGTTGTACTTTGACCCGGACACCGCCCGAGCTTGCTTGCGCATTCGCCATGTATAAAACCTCCAGTCGTTAATTGTGAAAGGTAGATTGTTGTCGTGTAGCTAACCGGTTTGTGCTCTACACCTGTATTGTAGTCTCAGCGTAAGCGCTTTCTCAATTCAATCCAGTTCATACTTTGGCAACATTCTCTGCCAAATAAAAAAATGACCACGCCGGGTCATTTCTCGTGCAGCGTGTCTTGAATCATTTTCTTCATACATTCATGAAGCAAGAGACGCAGTTCTTTCTTTGAACCGTTACTGTATGAGTTCATATGTTGTTCGCTCTCAATCAATGATCCACTGACGGCACTGAGGAACTGGAGTTCGACGTCCTCTGCCTCTTCCGGTGCGAGCAAGACGAGCAGACGGGATACCGGCTCGGTCGATTGGTCCATCATGAGGAGCGGGATCGATTGATTCAAGTCGAAAGCGAACACGCTCGCCCGTTCGATCGAGGCGTGACGTCCATGGAACAAGGCCAGTTTCGTGCCCGGAATCCCGAGCCCGGCCACTTCGTGACGCCGGAGCAGTTGGGCAGATAACTGGATACCGCTTTGGACGAGTCCACGTTCTTCTAGATGCGTCCCAATATCGAGCAAAATGTCTTCCAGTCGGTCGCTATTATCGAGCGTGACGAGATCGAACTGCCGGTCCATCCGTTCGAACGTCTCGACGAGAGCACCGAGTTCATTGAAGTCGAGCATCGTCGAGTGGCTCTTCTCTTTCGTCTGGAACGACTGTGGGAGCGATAACAGCAAGTGGCGGACGCGCTGCACTTCTTCGTTCGTCAACAGCGGGTTGACGATGAGTGTCGGCACCGATAACGGCGGCAACGGCACGGTCGACAAAATGACGTCATAGTCGTCGAGTCGATGCTGTTCGAGACCGAACAACGACGAGTTGACGACGTCCTGCATCTCTGGAAACTCTTGTTTGACCCGGTTGACGAGCATCTTCGAAGAGCCTAGACCCGCCGAACAGACGACAAGGGCTCGATATTCCCGACGCCGGACCGGTTTGACGAGCGCGGCGGCGAAATGCATCGCCCAAAACACCGTCTCTTCTTCCGTGAACGTGTTTGTCCCGAAGACGATATCGGCCGCTTGTTGAATGGCCGAACGTAAATGCGGATAGTCACGGTCGATGTGCGGACGAACCGTGTCCGTATCAGGGAGCGCTTGGGTGTTCATACTCGACAAGATATGGGCGAGGAGCCCTTTCTCGAGCGCGGCGTCGTCCGTGAAGGCGAATCCGCGGATCAGTGAAACGTGATGGATGAGCTTATGGACACGGATTTGCATGACCCAACGCTCTTCCTCATCTTCTTTCATCTGTTCCTTCAACGACCGGAGCCGGTTCGCTTCTTCAGCGAACCAGACCCGCTCCGCCATCGAGAACGGCGTCCCGAGGGCCGTCTCCATATCAAACGCGACTTTCAAGTAATCGTCCGAGCGTCCTTTCGTATACATCTCGAGGAAGAACCCAGCGTCCAGACGGGCTTGTTGCACGCCATAGGCGAACGTCACCCGCATAATCGTCCGGTCGTCCATCCGCTCATACGGATGTTCCTTCAAATAGTCATAACCGTCACGAAGCGCCTCGAGCATGACGTCACACGGGACGGTCTTCAAAAAGGTCGGGATGTAATCATCCTCCCCGCGGACAAAGCGATAGAACGCGAGCGTGTCCCAATGAGCGAGCAGCGCATTGATCATCAGCTTCCGCTTCTCGGCTTCGAGGCCGAGCACCCGCGCGCCGACCCCTTTCTTCCGCTCGACTTCAAGGTGATACTCGTCGAACCAACGATCGAGTTTCTCAAGGTCTTGTGTGAGCGTGCTCGGTGACACGTGCATCTGTTTCGCGACCGCCTGCAGCTTGAGCGTATCTTTTTCAAACAGGAGCCGCCAAGCGAGCTCGAAGATGCGGTCCTCCGCCGTTGGAATCGCCTCGGCCGACAAAATCAAGTCTTCGCGCAACTGTTGCTTCGCATCGGAACGACCGATGAGACTGAGGCCGTGCCCGCGCTGCCAAGCGAGTTCCAATTCGAACTCGCGCAGGATGCCTTCGAGCAGTTGACGCTCCCGTTGAATCGTCCGCTCAGACAAATTGACCGCTTGCGCGATTTCCGCGAGCGGTGTCGAGGTCTCCGTTGCCAATAGATGTAGTAAAATCGAGCGCTCTCGGGCGCTCCACTCATGTTTCATATGCATTCACCCATTCCTCGACGAGTTGTCGATATTCCGTGAGCGATAACATGTGTCTGACCGAGCGAACGTGCGCGGTCGGATGATCGACCGTCTCCGTCCCGGCTTGATAGATAATCCAATCCACGTCTTCCGGGATGTCTCGATACGTGCCGTGTTGAATCACACACGACAATTTTCCCGAACACGCTTCAGCAAACAGCTTCGCCGCCATCGCGCTCGTGACGAACCCGCATGGACAGGCAATATATACGTTCATGTCAGACCTTCTTTCATCGCTTATCTTTATCTAACCATACGATGCAACCGCTTACTTCACCTACTATTTTGCTTGTTGGCAAAGATATCGGCAAGCAGTAAAAAGCACCTTTCTCTTCAGAAAAGTGCTAGTAAAATTCAAGATTTTTAGTCCTTAATCAAATTTTATAAACGTTTGTAATCATACACTACTTTCAACATGCATATAATTTTCCTCAAGACTAGCCATTAAAATATGTTCCTTCAACGAATCAATAAAATCTATTACAAACTTCTTAACTTCTTCAAACTGCTCAAGTTTAACTTGTCTAGGTTCTCCATGTGCTATCGAGTTCCTAAGTCCTATTACTTCCCTATCAATGAACTCTCTTTTCGTGTGAATTCCAGAGCGATCGTCATCCGAAATAAAATAAAATTCTTCCGCTTCTAAACCTAAGAGAAACAACAGATCCTCTAAAACTTCAAATTTTAAATTGCCTTCCGTCACAACTATATTTTCAGCTTCTTCATTCACTCTGAAAACTTCATCATCGTTTATTAAGACGCGCTCAATCAATTGATTAAACACCTTTTTTCTTTTTGCCTTCTGTATTAAAACAATCTGCTTAGTATAATGAAGTGTTTTTAGATGTTGCTTCATTGAATTTACAGGAAGTTGTTTACTATTTAAAAATTTGATAAAAACTTTAATCGCCTCTTTAGAAAAACCTTCGAAATGCGCGTAAAGCAAAACAATAGCTGCTCTTAAAAGAGTATTTTGAATTTCACCATCAACCCTTTGAATTTGCAAAGTCAAATTACTAATCTCTTTTTTTCTCAAACTCGCATTTTTATCTAAGCTTTGTTGCAATTTTTCACTGTCCATCAAAGTACACCTTACTATAAGAAATTAGTTCCTTGGTTCTTAAGATCGGCCGATGTTGATTTTTTTTCTCTAAAAATTGAGTGTCCACAGATAACTGCTTAATCCGATTTAAGAGATTGCCATTTCTTTCCTCATCATCTTCTTTGTAAGGTATTTTAGACACTGATTCCGCTAATCCCGGGACTATCGCTTCATAGTGGGCTAATGATACTGCTCTTACAAAGATTCCTTTAGATTCATCATACTTTTTAAAGCTATCCTCACCTAAAATACGGTCTAACAAACTAAAAACTTGTTCAAAAATCAATTGTTCTGCCGCAAAGTCTATGTCACTTTTTATTAGGTGATGCATTTTTTCAGTCAAAAATGGAGCAATATCTTCGTTACCTTTAATGTCTTCCACATCTAAAAAACGGTATATTAAAAATCTTAAGAGATACTCCATATCTTCTTTCTCACTCTTTTGCTTTTGACTCAAAGGTAAACAGTTTTGAAAATTAGAGTTTTTACATAAATTTTCAAACCATTCAAAAAAGCCTCGGCTCTCCATAATCATCAAGCTGTTTCTGATTTCTTGATGTGACAATGTAGCTCCGCCAGTATTAAGCCTTTGAAATAGTTCATATTGTGCATCCACATCACTAGTATATTGAATGATTTTAACATCCATCCTAGCTCGCTTAAAAAACAATTTCAAATTCATAGATATTTCTTCTTGGGATCCATCTTTCCATTTTTTATTTTTCAAAGACGGAAGGAACCTTGTAGCTTGCAATTCTAAATTCTCTATGTGATATTCCCCATCATTTTCTATTTTTAATATGCCCATAAACTGAAAGATAGTAGATAACCTCTGTAGGCCATCTATCACAGCCCATACACCATCTTCTTTTTGAAATACGAATATTGGTGGAATAGGTATCCCAAGTAAAATTGATTCAATAAAGGCAGTTTTCTGAGTATTACTCCATCTGAAAAAACGTTGATATTCAGGTTGAAGTTCTAACTCCTCTTCACTATACATATTTGCAAGTTCACCAATAGACATTGTATAAGAATCAGTATAAATCTCCTTGGACTTAGCCTTCACTTCAATATCTAACAATAAAATCCCCTCCTGTTAATAAGATAAATCCTTTAATATATTATCTAAAGGAAAATTATTAATATCTCGAGCAGTAATCCTTATAGAATGTGGTGTTGTTATTGTTCCCACTTTTTTTACATAATCCATGAAAGTAGGACTAGTTAAAATTTGCTCAGCTAACTTCAAATCTACATCAGCTTTTGCAGTTATATATATACCAGAATATGGTACCGTTTCGGAAGACAATTTATATACACTGACTTTATTTGTAACAAGAGTTGATATTAATAACTTAGGCTGATTTTGATGTTTGATAGCTTGTGTTCTTCCATATTCAAACCACTTTACTCCATTACTAGAATTTCTTTTAATGAGCTTATTATAAAACTTTTTCAAGTGGGCCATAACATTAGGAAATTGATTACAAAATTCAACCTCAGTAAATCGATGTAGTTGACCGTTTTCAACCCTATAGGGAAATATAATATATTCATTTTTATTTAATAACATAGACTTTGGACT
>NZ_QLVE01000039.1 GCF_003331145.1 Exiguobacterium sp. TNDT2
AGATGTGTATAAGAGACAGTCCCTACACTTTCATACGTTCAGAAACAATGTGGGAGTGTTTCATCCACCCTGCCACTCCCACTCAATCGACTAAAAAAGTATCCATTATGAAAGGAGTCCTTTAATATGTCGGAAACAGAACGTCACCATCTTCAGACCGTAACTCATAATCGACGAGTGTATTCAAACGTTGCGTTATTGTGATGGTGCACTCAAATTCGATTCCAGGGCCGTATGGTATATCCGGACGTAGACGCGTCTCATACGATATGTCATTCACATATATGTCGATATCACGGGCTTTTGCCCCATTATTGACGACGTAACACGGACCCGTCTCTGTTTTATATTGAGCGTTCGCTCGGTCATACGTATCAGGGACTGTCATGAATAACACGAGCACCAGCAATAGCATAGATCCGATAGACGCAAACAGCTTACCTAGTTTCCTCTCTTGTCGCCATTGCACAAAATACATGAACGCCGCGCCGACAAGTGCGAGCGTGATACACCAAAACCCAATCAAATCAACCAAACTTCTCACCTCACCTTTTCTTTACGAACACTGCCGTACAAAGTTTCATCACTATTTCATTTTCAAGGAGACTGTCATGACCCAATTTCTAAAATTACAAACTATCTCCATCTTGCTCGCGGTTTTACTTTTTTTGAACATTCAACTGCTCGCCAACAGTGGCCGACTCTTTTTGAGGATTGGTGATGCGTACATGCTCATCATCGTTACAATCGGTCTTGCCTCACTCACCTTGTTCACACGTGTCATCATCAAACGTTTTAGGCATCTTGAACCTTCCACTTGGAACTTATTCCTTTACGTCCTGTGGCTCCCCTATTTAGTGCTGTTGACCTATGTCTGGACAAGAGTCGTCCCCGCTCCGAATGAAGCGGCATGGCCAAGTCCAGCCGTCGGGCTCTTGATGATTGCCCTTGCGTTCACATTCCCGCTCTATGTGTTCATCGTCCATATGATTGCTCGATCTAAACAACCATCGACGTAACAAAAAAACGTGCGCGACCAAAATCGGTCGCACACGTTTTTTTAAGATAACTCCTGCCTCCGTTTCTGCCACGCCACGAGCAAGATGCTGATGATGACGAGCAGAAACCACGACGACAGTTTGCCGAGGTCAACGAGCGCCCAGCCGCTCAACTGGTTCGGATACGCCCACCCGTTATAGAACGTGACGATATTTTCTGCGAACCAGATGAAGCAGGCGATTAAAAAGAAGGCAAGGACAACGGGCATCGTGAAGCGGCGGTCGTCGAGCCGATACGTGACGATGGCACGACCGAAGACGAGAAAAACGAGGCCGATTAACACCCAGCGCAAATCGACCCAGACATGGTGCCAAAAGAAGTTGAAGTAAATGGCAATCCCGAGGCCAAACGCAATGAGCGGCGGTGGCATCTTGAGAAATTCCAAATCGAGTCGACGCCACGACTGGACGACGTAGCTACCGACGCTCGCATACATGAATCCCGCATAGAGCGGGACGCCAAACCATTTCGTCAGCGCTTCATCGGGATAACTCCACGACCCCATCTGGACTTTGAACAGCTCGAGGCCGAGCCCGATGACGTGGAACCAACTAATGACTTTCACTTCTTCCATTGTCTCGAGCCCCGTCTTGACGAGCACGACTTGGACGAACAGACACCAAATGAAGAGGACGTCGTAGCGCGGAATCGGGAAATCGAACCATTTCGTCAGCGCGAGCGCACCGAAGATAGCGACTGGAAAGATACAGCTGAGCGCCTGTTCGTAACCAAAGATGAATAAATATCGTATGCGTCGCACGGAATCACCTACAATTCGATGTATTCATAAAGAAATGACGACTCGCCATCAAAAAAGCGTGGGTCATATAAGCCGAGCCGCTCGTCATCCTCGACGACGACCACGAACGGAGACCACTGTTTGAGCGTGATCGCTTCTTTATTCCTGTCGAAGAGCGGATTCAAGTCGGCATCGTCCGCACTCGTCAACTCGTATTGGACTTCGGGCTCTTGATAGACCGAATCACTGAAAATCGAAACCGACTCTTCCGTCTTCGTGATGACGGTGAACTGGGTCGGGATGAACGAGGCCGACAGCGCCACCTCGTCGTGATTGGCGGCATACGACTGATACAAGTAAGCCCCTTGCGCACTTTGAACCAAGACGTGCACAACGATGGCGGCCCAGGCGTAACGATACACCGTATGCCGGACGTCCGCTCGACGTGCAATCAGCCAGGCGACTAGGAAGATGCCCCAATAGACGAAATCAACGATCGGGATGACGCCGAACGTGACCCGGACATCCGATAACGGTTCGAAGTAGCCCGTCCCCCAGGCGTTGAACAAGTCCGCCGTGTTATGGATGAACACGGACAAGAGTGCCCACCAGAAGTAACGGATATCGGTCACCTTGAACAACAGGCGTACGAGTATGTAAATGAGTAGCGCGAACAACGGGACGAGGAAAATCGAATGGGTGATGCCGCGGTGCCACATCTGATACATCCCTTCCGTGTCCCAAAGTCGCGAGATGACGTCACTGTCCGGGATTTGACTCCCGACAAGCGTCGTGACGAACAAGGCCCGTTTTTCGTTTGTTTGTAAGTCTCGCTTGTCGGCCGCCCCGTAGAGCGTCAGACCGAACAGCGTATGGGTGATGGTATCCAACGGTCTCCTCCTTTTGGACGGAAAAGACATCCCCTCATGACGAGAAGGATGTCCGTCCTAGCTTATTTCTCTTGGTCCATTTTCATGGCGCGTCTTGCGACGACGGCGACAAAAATGACAGCGACAATCGGAATGATTAATGGCATCCAATCTAACATCCGCCTGTCCCCCTTCTACAAGTGTCGCAAGCAGTATATCATATCTTCAATTCAACCGTTTCAGTGAATGCTCGCCTTCGCATATCGTTCGGCCATCGCCTCGATTGTCTCGCGCATATGGTCGCGAAGCGTGATCGGTTCGAGCACTTCGACTTGCGTGCCGAGCGACAACAGCCAGAAGACGAAGCCGTCAGATACGGCCGCATCGAAGCGGATCAAGAAGCGGTCACCGTCTTGCGTGATTGAGACGTCTTCACCGAGCTTGTCAAAGATGACCGGGAGGACCCGCTCATCGACAGTGAGGACGATTTCCTCGTCGAGTCCGTTATACATGTTGAACGACTTTTGGAAGTAGTCGTCGGGTAGATGATGCTTCAAACGCGGCGTATCATCCTCGACAATCTCTGAGTTGACGATGCGGTCGACGCGATAGTTTCGGATTTCCCCGATCGACTCATCGATGCCAATCAAATAATACTGCTCATGATTCCAGTGCAGGTCAATCGGATTGACGACGTAACGTTCGCCGTCACGGCGGAGCGGAAACGTCCGCTTCGTGGCGTCAAAGCCGACGACGTCCGTGTATTGGAACGAGATCGCCTTTTGTTCCTGAATCGCACGCTGAATGCGATCGATATGATATGGAATCTGTCCATGTTTCTTCTTCGGTGTCTTGATGATCGACTGGAGCGTCTCCGCTTCCGGGATGCTCGTCAGTTTTTGAAGTTTCTCGACGATGCGCTCTGTCACGTCCTCCGAGATGAACTTCGCCGCGACGATGGCGTCGACCATCATCCGGAGCTCATGGATTTCAAACAGACGGGCCGAATGCCAATATTTTTTGGCGAGGCCGTTCTTCTCAAGCTCATCCTGCACCTCGAACCCCGAATCGGTCAATGCTTGGATGTCGTCTTTCACTGATTTTTTTGCTAACTTAGAAGTATCTCCGATAGTAGATAAATATTCGAGCAAGTCTTCTAACGTCTTCGGATGGTTGTCATCTGTATGGCGTTCGAAAAACCGTCTCACCTCGAGTAACCTTTCTCGGTTGTTCACGGTTTAATCCCCTTTCACTTCTTTATGTAAAATATGTATAAACAGACAGTAGCATGTTATTTCCATGAAATAAAGGTATTTTCCATTACAAATCGTTTAAGGAGGCCCTTCTGCAGTGAAACATTATGCACACGTCAACGGCACGAAAATCGAATATATGGACCGCGGTCACGGTCCGGTCATCGTCCTGATTCATGGGACCCAATCGTCAAGCCTCGAACCGTACCATGTGGACCGGCTCGTCGTGTCCGGTTTTCGGGTTATTGTCCCATCTCGTCCGGGCTACGGTGAGACGCCGTACTCATTTTCGGCCTCGCCGCAAGCGTTCGCCGCGAACTTACGTCGTTTGCTCGAAGTGATGTCGATTGAGCGTTATCACGTGTACGGCATCTCGGCCGGCGGGCCGACGGCAATCGAACTTGCGTCACAGAACGAGCACGCGCTCAGTCTTACGCTCGCGGCCGCGGTGACGAGCGTCGTCGATTTCCCGTATCGTCGTTACGTAAGCCGTAACGTCGCCCAACCGGCGTTCATCGCGCTTCAGTTTGCGATGAAACAGTTCGTCGCCCGCGCCATTCAAAAACAACCGTTCGAGGCGACGGCCCGCATGATTCAATCGACGAGCCTGCTCGCACTCGATGTCATCCGCGACGAAGTGACCCCGTACGATATCTTCCTATTGAAACGAGTCGCGAACCAAATGGCGTTCGGTCTCGGTGCCCAGTTCGACCTTCGACAACAAGTGGCCGATGAAGCGCTGCTCGGGGTGACGTGCCCGACGTATATCGTCCACTCTAAAAATGACAAGGCCGTGCCGGTCCGTCACGCACATCACGCGAAGCGGCTCATCCCGCACGCCCAGCTCACCATCTTGAACAGTCCCGGCCATTTGATTTGGATCGGCCGTCAAGCGCGAAAGAGCGAACAACAGATTGAGCGCTTTATCCGCTTTAACTCGTAAGACGCCGATGCGGGCGTCTTTTTTAGTCGCCTGACTCGAGCAGTTCAATCAATTCCTCCGTCACGTCAGCCGGGAGGCGGTACCCGACGTTCGTGTCGTCCGCATCGTAAAGGCTACTGACCGATTTCGGATCATCGTTGAGCCAAAGATAATAGCGGTCCGCCTCCCCGTCCTCGAAGCGGATTTCGATATCGTATTCGGGCCCAACCACATTGGCGACACCGGGAAGTTCGTCTGCCTCACGCAGCATGTCTTCGAACACTCGAATCGATTCCGATTCGTCGAACGTGACGATATCGCGCTCTTGAAAACTGCTGAATCCGTCCGATTCCGAGACGCGGACTTCTTCAATCCCATCCGTCCGGAAATCGTTCGAGGCACAACCGGTCAAGGTAAGTGATAATGTGACGAGAGCAAAGACTGATGTATGTCGATGTTTCATAAAATAGACTCCCTCTGTCTGTACATGGTTGATATACGTGATTCAAGCAAGTAAAGTTTCACATTCCACGTCACTCGTTCACTCATCCAACCCAAGCACTTGAATCAACTGGTTCGTCATGTCCCTCGACACGCGATAAATGAGATGCGGATGCGTCACATCCATCAAAAAGCTCGGTTGATGTTTCTGTCCGAGCCAAAGATGATACTTTGCCATCATCCCGCCCTTCCAATGAAGCTCCAAGTCAAAGTCCGGTTCCTCGTGAATGGAATCTTCGAGCGCATCATCTGCATTACGCAGCATGTCCGCGAACGGTCTCACTTTTTCGATTCCATTGAACATGATGAAATCCGTCTCATTGAACGAACCAATTCCTGACGACTCAGCAACTCTCGCTTGAATCATCTCTTCTCTGTTCAACTCATTCTCCTCTGAGTTCATAAATGCTTTGAACATCGCCGTAGCCCCCGTGAAGATTGCCCGATCCAGTTTCATGTACTTCACCCCATTCTTGTTGCTCATTATCTTTTTACGAAAATCCAGACGAAAAGTTTCACAAATTTTTACATACTATCAAGAAACTCGTAACACACGCTTTCTGATGCGCTCTAAAAAAATCGGCAACAAGTTCAATAGGATCGAAATGCTGGTCAAGACCCACCACGCCCGTCCCATACCTGGGATGACATCCGCCAACGCAGCCCAATCCTCCCCTTCGACCCATACTGATAAATAGCTGTAGTCCGCGCACACCGTGAGCGCTGTCAGCGACAACGCAATCGCCATCGGCAACTTGTAATCTTTCCCGATGCTGAACGTATACAAATTGACCAGTGTCGCGCCAATCGCCAGTACTCCTAAAATCATCCACATCGTCAAATCGACTCCTGCCATTAAAATATGTAAGTTATTACCTATTGCAAGAATACCACAAGCGCAGGAGGAAGCCGTTGACTTTTCACGACAACAAAAAAGCCGAGCCGAAGCTCAGCTTTTCCTTATTGGTACGTCCAACCGGTCAGGCTCGCAGTCGCCCCTTCGTAGCGCAACTGTTTCTCGAGCTCGCTCGGGAAGACGCGGAGCGTGGCGACCGCTTCACCGTCATTGACAAAGCATTCGACACTCGACGAGTCGACGAACACGTGGAGCGACGTCACGGCAATCGCTTTTGTCCGTGTCGTGCCATACTCGGTCGCGAACGGCTCACCTGCATTTGTACGATCGATCGTCAACTCGCCTGCCGTTGCGTCGTAACGAATGACGAGTGACTCATCTTCAACTTGCAACAATTCGAGGCTAAAGTCCGACCCATCCGTTTTCATCTCCAGTTCGTACCGGTCCGGTGTCGCGACGCTGACTGACGTGCCGGACACATCGAGGAATGTATCTTGGCGAAGCGTTGTCATCTCCGCCACCGGACGCTGCTTGAGCAATCCGTCCTCGATTGTGAGTACACGCGGTAACGTCAAGGCGTGGGCCCAACCGAAGCGGTCCGTCGGATACCCGATTTCAGGGAGTCCCATCCAACCGACGAGGACGCGTCGTCCGTCCTGTTCTGTCGTCTGTGGGGCGTAAAAATCAAAACCGAAATCGAGCTCCTCGAACGCGCCGTGTGTGAACGTCAACGTTTTAAGGTCGAGCTTACCAATCAAGAATCCGGACTGATAGATGTTTTGATAGTGATGCCCATCCGGTTCAATCCCTTGCGGCGAGAAGATGAGGACGTGCTGTCCATTCAGTTCGAACACGTCGGGACATTCCCACATGTAGCCGAACCGTTCGAGTCCCGTCTTGATTTCACCGAGGAACGTCCACTCGTCCAAGTCGATCGAGCGATACAACACGACGCAACCCGTCTCGTCCGTGCGTTGTGCGCCGACGACGGCGTAATAGGCACCGTCCTCGAGCCACACTTTCGGGTCACGGAAATGTTCCGTGTACCCGGCCGGCACGTCCGGAATCGCGACGTTACGACGTTCGATCTTTCCATCCCGTAACACGCCAATCACTTGCGAGGCGTGACGCGTCCAGTCATCCGTCCGGTGATTGCCCGTATACATGACATGGAGTTCTCCGTCTTTCACGAACCCGCTGCCTGAATAGGCACCGTGTGAATCTTCGGTCGTCTCCGGGACTAACGCCACCCCGCGGTCTGTCCACGTGACGAGGTCGGGTGATGTGACATGATACCAGTGTTTGAGACCGTGTACCGGTCCGAGCGGGAACCACTGATAGAACATGTGATATTCCCCGTTGTAATACGTGAATCCGTTCGGGTCGTTCAGGAGTCCCGTCGGCGGTTGGATATGGTATCCGAACCGCCACGGGGAAGCTGCCGTCTTCGTGCGGAGCGTCTCCATCTCGAGGGCACTCACGTCACGTAACGAGCGGTAACGCTCTGCCTTCGTCCAACTCATAACATCACTTCCTTTTTCTTATGCTGCTTGTTTGACTGCTTCTTTTTTCGCTTGGCGTTTCGCAAGCACGAACGTCAATCCGAAGGCGACCGCGAAGGCGATGGCCATACCGATGATATACGAGACGATCGACGCTGGTGCGATCGAGATGATCCCTGGGAGACCTGCCGCACCGAGGGCGACGGCGAGGACTTCACGTCCAACGATGAACGCCGAGGCGATCCCTGAACCGATGATGGCCGCGATGAACGGATAGCGTAGTTTCAAGTTGACCCCGAACATGGCCGGCTCGGTGATCCCTAATAATGCCGAGATACCAGATGCCGAAGCGACACCTTTCATCTTCTGATCACGTGTCAAGAAGAAGACAGCGAGTGTGGCCGCACCTTGTGCGACGTTCGACATAGCTGCAATCGGGAAGATGAACGATCCACCCGTGCGTGCGATATCGGCGAGAAGTTGCGTCTCGATGGCGATGAAGCTGTGGTGCATCCCTGTGATAACGATCGGTGCGTACAAGAGACCCATGACTAGACCGCCGAAGAAGCCGAGTGAGTCGTACGTCCAAACGAGACCGTCAATGATCAAGTTACCCGCTTCGCGTGTGATCGGTCCGACGAAGGCGAACGTGACGAACGCTGTAATGAGGAGCGAGAGGAGCGGTGTGAGCAAGATATCGAGTGATGCTGGCATGAATTTACGGATATTGATTTCAAGTTTCGACAAGATATAAGCAGATACGAGGACCGGTAACACTTGTCCTTGGTAACCGAGCTTCTCGATCTCAAAGCCGAGAATGTTCCAAACCGGGATATCGCCGACCGTTGCTTGGGCGTAGGCGTTGACAAGATCCGGGTGAACCATGATCATCCCGAGCGCGGCGCCAAGGTACGGATTCCCCCCGAACCGCTTGGCGGCGGAGAACCCGATCAGGACAGGTAAGAAGACGAAGGCGGCGTTGGCGAACGTGTTGATCATCGCGGCGAGATCGGCGATGCCTGGGTACTGATCGATGAGTGAGCTGCCGTCGAAGAACAAATCAGGTGCCGTGAGCAAGTTGTTGATCCCCATCAAGAGACCGCCGGCGACGATGGCCGGGATGATTGGGACAAAGATATCCGATAACATCTTGACGAACTGTTGGAGCGGGTTACCTTTCTTCGCGCCGGCCGACTTGACGTCGCTTGTCGACATGTCGCCGAGCCCTGTCAATTGGGCGAATTCGGCGTACACTTTGTTGACCGTGCCTTGTCCGATGATGATCTGGTACTGGCCACCGGTCGAGAACGTTCCTTTGACGACGTCGAGGGCGTCGAGTTTCTTCTCATCGACTTTCGATTCGTCGTTCAAGACGAGACGGAGCCGGGTCGCACAGTGGGCCGCGGCGGCGACGTTGTCTTTTCCGCCGATCGCCTCTAAAATCGCTTCTGCTTCTTGTCTGTAGTTCATGCTGGTTTCCCTCCTAGCGTTTCAAGCACGCGTTGTTGTGTTGGTATGGCCGGAATCGCGCCGTATGCCGTGCACGTCAAAGCGCCGGTCACGTTTGCGTATTCGATGTCCTTCAATAAGCGCTCGTCATCGATTCCTAGAGTCGCTAAGCGATACAAGTAGGCGCCGACAAAGGCGTCACCTGCTCCCGTCGAATCGACGCTTTCAATTTTCACTGAAGCGATGACCTCTTTGACGTCTTTCGTCGCAATCAGCGTCCCGCGCGAGCCGAGCGTGATGGCGATTCGTTTCGCACCCGCTTCAAGAAGCGACGCGATCGCTTCGTCTAAATCGTCAAGCCCGGTCAACAAATGCGCTTCTTCCTCGCTCAACTTGACGAAGTCCGCTTCGGCGATGAAATGGAGCGAATCTTGTTTGAACGCCTCGAGGTCGGCCACGAGCGCGTCACGATAGTTCGGGTCGAACGAGACGAACAGGCCGTCACGCTTGGCAAACTGGAGCAGTTTGAAGTAAGCATTCTTTAACTCACCATCGAGGAGTGCCGTCGCCGATCCGAAATGAACGATGTCTCCAGGCTTGAAGGCCGACATGTCGATCGACTCGAACGCATAATCGCCGTCACTGCCGCGGCGGAACGTGAAGTCTCGTTCCCCGTCAGCTTGAATCGAGACGAACGCGAACGTCGTGTCACCTTCCTCGACCAGGTTCTCGACGCCGACGCCGTTGTCGACGAGCGTCTGTTTTAAAAATCGTCCGAACGGGTCTGCCCCGACTTGACCGAGGAAACTCGAATTTCCTCCGTGTTTACTGACGACCGCCGCGACGTTTGCCGGTGCGCCCCCCGCTTTCTTCACGAATGTCGTCCCGTTGACGAGGTCGCTCGACGCATCCTCACAAACCCAATCAATCAATAGTTCACCAATGCAATGTACGGTGTTCATCCGTCCACCTCCATGTCTAAATGTGTTGCTCGAAGTATCTGTCGAACCGGTTCCAAAAACGAATAAAAAAATGTTGCGGAACCGGTTCCGCAACACAAATGTAATCGATTTATTTTAAAATGTCAACGCTTTCTCGCAGTTTTAATTCAAAAGATGTGAACGTTTTCATCGGGATGGTCTCACCAGATAACAATTGGATAATCATGTCAGCCGCCCGAGAGCCGGTTCGACGGTATGGAAGGTGCACCGTCGTAATCGACGGATGGAGCACTTCGGTGAAATCATATCCGCCGAATCCGCTCACCGAAATATCCACCGGCACCGACTTGCCTCCATTGGCGAGCCCTTTCAAGACGCCGAGGGCGATGTTATCGGTCGCACAGACGATGAGCGTCGCGTCGTCGGTCGCCTCGGCGATCCGTTCCCCGATCGGGATGGCATCCTCGATTTTGAATGTCGTCGTATGGGTCGTTACGTTCGCGCCTGCTTCTTTGAACGCGTGCAGAAAACCATCGCGCCGTGCCTGTCCGACGGCAATGTCGTACGGACCGACCCCGACATATAAGACGTCACGGTGACCCCATTCCATGAACTGCTTACCGAGGGCGAACGCCGCGTCGAAATCGGGATAAACGAGGCTATGGACGTGTTCATGCTCTTGACCAAGCAATAGGACCGGGATTTGGATGTCTTTGATCGCCTGCAAGTGCCGCTCCGTCACGGTCGTCCCGAGCCAGATGATGCCGGCCACTTTCTGTTTCGCCAAGTTATAGAGCTGCTCGATCTCGCGTTCGGTCTGTTGGGCCGTGTTGACGACGAGCATTTGATAACCGCGCTCGGTCAATCGCTCGTCGATGCCCATTATGGTGCGAGAAGCGGCATAGGAATCGAGCCGCGGGACGATGACACCGATCATTTTCGTCTGTTTCGACTTCAGGCTTTGTGCGAACTGATTCGGTTCATAATTCGTCTCTTCGATGACACGCTCGATTTTCTGACGCGTCGCCTGCCCGACCGAGCCGCCGTTCAAATAACGGGAAACGGTACTTTTCGCGACCCCGGCCAGTTTGGCGATGTCATTGATAGTCACTTGTTTCATTTCAAAACCTCCATACGAAAAAACTGACGCGTCAGACGCTGTCAGTTCAGTGGTTGATCACGTATCGCTTTTTAAAGTTTAAATAATAAAGGCCGTTCCGTTTCTCGAACCCATTCTTCTCGAGCACACGGCGCACCGCTTCCTGATGCGGGCTCGTCGGCGGGATGCCGGCGCGGACCGTATGCCCTTCTTTCAAATCGGATTTCTCGAGCGCGAGGCGAAGCCCTTCAGTCGCATAACTCTTGTCTTTGAACGGGTCGAACACCATCAAGTCGAGCTGATAGACGCGAGCCAGTTTTAAGAGCAACACTTTTCCGACGACTTGACCATCGACACGGAGGTCGTAATAGAAGTCCTCCCCATAGCTATGCGCGTCGGCCGAATACACCTGCTCTTCGCCCATCTCGACAAAGATGCCTTTTAATTCTTCAGCTGAGATGCCGTAAGAACTTTGACCGTATTTTTTAAAATGCTCATATTCGATCTCATCAATCTGACGAATAGGTTGACGCACGATTTCCATCCCGTGCCCTCCTTAACAGTTATCTCATTGTCTTTCCACACCCATTATATACGAACGGCGCCGTGAAGCGCAAAAGATAACCGAAATCAGACCGGTTCGATGTGAATGTGGACCGAATCGACGGCGTGATGTTCGTCGAGTTCTCGCTCGATATCATCACACAAATCGTGCGCTTCCTCGACGGTGAGACTACCTTCGACGGCAATCGTCACATCGAGCATGACGTGGTTTCCGAGATGACGCCCCTTAATTTCACGCACTTCCTTGACGGCATCGAAGTGTTGAATCGTCTCTTCATAGGAATCAACGAGGTCCGGTGGGAATCCGTCGGAGAGCTGATGTGTCGCATCGAGAAAGATTTGAATCGCGGTCCGAATAATCATCCCGGCGATGAGAACGGCGAGCACCGTATCCATCCACGGCAGTTTAAAGTAAGCGAAGAGGACACCGAGCGTCGCCCCGATCGAGATCATAGCGTCGGCAAGGTTATCTTTAGCGGCCGCCTTCAAAGCGAGCGACCGGGTCTTTTTAGCCAAGTTGGAATTGTACGCATACACGCCGAACATGACAAGCGCACTGACGAACGCGACGACGGCGGCGAGCGGGTTCGGTTCGACGTATTCACCACCGACCAAGGTAGCGATGCTGTTCAATAAGACGAACACCCCGACGGCAACCATGATGAGCGAGGCGACGAGCGCGGCGAGCGTCTCCATCTTGGCATGGCCGTATTTGTGTTCGGCGTCTCGGGGCAGTGCGGCGATGCGGATGCCGATATAGACGGCAATCGATGCGATGATGTCGGTCGTATTGTTGAATCCGTCGGCAAGGACGGCCTCTGAATTATAGATAGAACCGAAGACGACTTTTAATACGGATAAGACCAAATACGTCGAAATCGATAAAATGGCGCCTTTGAGCGCTTTTGGTGGATGAGTTGTCGACTGCATCCGACCACCTCCTTTTTAGCTAAGTCAGTATACCAGTTGAGATTCATGTGGGCATAGAGAAACAGTGTTTCCCGTAGCCAATAAAAATGGAATATATTCCCGGTAGTTTCGTTGTTCAAAAATTATGGTAAAGTAAATGGGAAGAGACAATAGGGTTATCCCCATAAAAGAGGTGAAACAAATGTTTACAGAACGCGATGGAATCAAGCTTCGTTTGGAACAAATTGACAGATTACTCGCTGATTTGAACCGAGAAGCAAAACAATTGATGGCTCGTCTACGCGAACTTGACGCGAGCGGTGAAAATCCGCATGAAGTGACGCTCAAGCCGGAAGATCGCGATACGCTCAGATCGTCAATCGACGAGACGCTCGAGGCGCTCCAAAGCCGCTCGAAACGCCCGATCAACCCGAACGACGAGAAGAAGAAAGAACTTGCCTCCCATAAGGCGCTCATCGAGGAGTTATCGGATTTACTCAGCAAGAAAAAATGAGACGCCTCCGCGTCTCATTTTTTCAGTAAGGAGATACTATGGCCTATATCGTTACGACTTGTTTACGCCCTACCGAGGCGGTAATCGCACGTGCCAAGGCACATGCGGCTACTTATAGCGTCCGTTTCGTCTCTCGGGGCAAACATTCCATCGACACGTTAAAGCAACGCCACCAGACAGGCATCCTCGTATTTGATAAGCGCCGTGTCGAATATACCCCGCCCGACGGAGATGAACCGTTCTTCTTCCATCCATCGAGCTCGGTGTTCCGCGTGAAGCAGCTTGCTCGCGGCGGGAACGACCCGCTCGTCGACGCCGCCGCAATCGGACCAGGTGATCGCGTCCTCGACTGCACGCTCGGGCTCGGCTCGGACAGCATCGTCCTCAGTCACGTCGTCGGGCCGACTGGTCGCGTCGTCGGACTCGAGAGCGAGTTTGTCACGGCAATGCTCGTCAAGGAGGGGCTAACCGTTTGGGAAGAAAAAGAGCCCGCCATTAATGAGGCGATGCGTCGACTCGAGGTCGTTTGGACGGATGCCCTCACCTATTTAAAGACATGCCCGGACGATTCGTTCGACGTCGTCTACTTCGATCCTATGTTTGAAAAGACGATTTCCGAATCGGTTCACTTGAACCCATTACGTTCTCTCGCCAACACGAATCCACTGTCTCTTGAACTCATGACGGAGGCCCGTCGTGTCGCGGCTAGACGGATTGTCCTAAAGGCTCATTTTGAGAGTGAGACGTTCGAAACGTTTGGTTTTACAAGGATTATTCGTAAAACGTCCAAATTTCATTACGGCATCATTGAAGTCGAGACTCGACTCCCTTAGGTCTTTAGGACCAACAGGGACGAAAGTCTCTTTTTAAAGTTATTATTTTCTGAATATTGACATTAATCTGACGCAAGTTTAACGTTGGATTCAAGCTCACACAATTTCCCATTATTTTCACAGGAGGTTAGTACAAATGAAAAAACGTTCCATCCGTCGCACGACGCTCGCCGTGGCGCTGACATCGGTCATGAGCATCAGTGCAATCCCGGCCGTCGGTGCCGCTCCACTCGCCGCTTCACCGTTACCAACCCCAAGCAATACCGCCCCATTCGATCACAACATCATCGATGAGGACCGTCTCGCCAAAGCACTCGAGAAACGCGGCGTCATCAAAAAAGGCCTTTCGGCGACTGAACGCCAAAAAGCCGTCGATGCTTATATCGAGAAGAAGCAAGGCAACGCGAAAGACGTTCATAAGCATGACGATGAGTTAGACGAAAAAGCAACCAAAGCGAAAGAGAAGATACATAACCAATTCGAAAAAGAATCGAAACGTCTCCTCGACAAAGCAAAAAAAGGGCAAGCGAACTATCGAAAAGGCAAGCCAAACGGCCAAGTCAAAGTCGACCCGGCCAAGCAGGCTGGCTATAACGGCGCCGTTCGTGAAGACAAAGTCCTCGTCCTGCTCGTCGAGTATAGCGACTTCAAACATAATAACGTCGTTCAAGAAGAAGGTTATCTGTATAGCGACAATTTCAGTAAAGAACACTACGAGCAGTATATGTTCGGTGACGAGTCGTTCGAATTGTTCAACGGCGACAAAGTCCAGACGTTCAAACAATATTATGAAGAACAGTCGGGCGGCAGCTATACGGTCGACGGTACCGTCTCTGATTGGTTGAGCGTCCCTGGGACAGCGAAAGATTACGGCGGTGACAATCCGGCCGGCGGGAATGACAACATCGGGCCGGGTCCGCGCCAACTCGTCAAAGACGCGTTGAACGCAGCGGTCGCCTCTGGCGTCGATCTTGCCGAGCACGATCAATACGACTTGTATGACCTTGACGGTGACGGCGACTTTAACGAGCCGGACGGCTTGGTCGACCACTTAATGATTATTCATGCCGGTA
Source organism: Exiguobacterium sp. TNDT2 (assembly GCF_003331145.1). GTDB lineage: Bacteria > Bacillota > Bacilli > Exiguobacteriales > Exiguobacteriaceae > Exiguobacterium. The sequence goes on from NZ_QLVE01000039.1 coordinate 15,084, forward strand.
CCGGCCAAGAAGCGGGTGGCGGGGTCCTCGGTGACGACGCGGTCTGGTCACACCGTTGGGTATTAAACGGGGTTTATCCGGTCAACAATACAACGGCAGCAGTCCCATACTGGGGCGGTAAAATGGCGGCCTACGATTACACGATTCAACCGGAAGACGGCGCAGTCGGCGTCTTCGCTCACGAATTCGGCCACGACCTCGGTCTTCCTGATGAATACGACACACAGTATACTGGCCAAGGCGAACCGGTCCAATCATGGTCGATTATGAGCGGCGGCAGCTGGGCTGGTAAAGTGGCAGGTACGGAACCGACGAGCTTCTCGCCACAAAACAAAGAGTACTTCCAAAAACTGATGGGCGGTAACTGGGCAAATATCACGGAAGTCGACCTTGAAGACATCACACAACAAGGTTTCGTCTCGAAACTCGATCAGTCGGTGACGAAATCGACGAACCCCGGATTGTTGAAAGTGAACCTTCCTGACAAGAAAGTGAAAGGCATCGATCCAGCATTCGGGAAGTATTACTACTACTCGACAAAAGGCGATAACTTGCATACCGAACTCGCTACACCGACGGTCAAACTCGGCGCGGACGGTACACTTGCATTCGACACGCGCTTCGATATCGAATATGACTACGACTACTTGTACGTGAAAGCACTCAGCGGCGGCAAAGAAGTCGTCCTTGACGTCTATGGCGATGACAATACTGGAAACGGTGCGGAATCGACGAACGGCGCTTGGGTGAACAAATCGTATGACTTGTCTCAGTTCGCTGGTCAAGACGTACAAATCGTCTTCGAATACGTGACAGACGGCGGACTTGCCCTTGAAGGGTTCGCCCTCGACAACTTGTCGATCACGTCAGGTGGCCAGTCACTTCTCGCGGACGATGCGGAAGGCGCTGAAAAAGTCACACTCGACGGTTTCGTCAAGTCGGATGGCTATGACACGAAACCGCACTACTACTACCTCGAATGGCGCAACCATGAAGGCGCTGACACAGGTCTCTTGAACGGCCGTGGCGTCAAGTACAACACAGGTCTCGTCGTCTGGTATGCGGATGATTCGTTCTCAGACAACTGGGTCGGCATCCATCCGGGTGAAGGTTTCCTCGGTGTCGTCGACTCGCACCCTGAGGCACTCATCGGCAACTTGAACGGGAAAGACACAGTCACAGGTAGCACGCGTTACCAGATCGCAGACGCGGCGTTCAGCTTAGACAAGACGCTCCCTTGGTACATCGATTCACCGAGCCGTGGAATCTATGACTACAAAGCTCAACCAGGCGTGAAACAGTTCAACGACGCCAACACGTACATCAACTCGCTCATCCCGGATGCGGGCCGTAAACTGCCACAGTACGGTCTCGTCGTCGACGTCGTCGGCGAAGCGAAAGACAACTCGGCTGGAGCTGTTTGGGTCCGGACGAAGTAAGCTTGATTCAACGCACCCCCGCCCTTCTCACCATGAGGAGGGGCGGGGGTCTTATTATTCTAAAAAAGCTTGAAATTTCATAACAGACTGTGTAACATACTAGATGTAACCGCCTCTGTAGGTTAGTGGCAGACCTCAGCAATGGTAATGCTGCAGCACGAGTTCGATTCTCGTCGGAGGCATCAAATATACCGCTCAACGAAGCGGTTCAAGGCACTTCCTGTTTATGACAGGATGTGCTTTCTTTTTGTCAGTGCACAGTTTATCATTTCATATTGTCGACAAAATGAAATTATTTGTCGAACGATTGTTATCTCAATCAACGTTCTTGTGTTCTATCATGGCGCCAAACGTCTCTGTCGGTTGTTTCTGGAGCGAGATTATTATTTGCTTATACGTGACCTGTTTATAATGTGAAGTCACTTATTGAATTCTAGCCAAGACTGTAACTTTGACAGACGACAAAAAACGCCCCGCAGGACGCTTATTTGATGTATTCCCTAATCTTTTCTAAACTCTTAACTAGTCATTCTATTTGTGTTCTTTAGCTTGATAGCTCTCTTTAGAAGTGAAAAAGAAAATGATAGACAGTATAAAGAGTGCCACAGGAAATATTGTTAAAGAAGAATTAAATTTAGTGGAATTAACAGCATACTCGCCATACAAATAAATCGTCATCCAAAAAGAGTTACATAATAAAATCACTGCCGATATAACTTTCATAATTTGTCCACCTTTCATGTGATATTATAACCGATTTTCGAGCCACTTTCGGATGCTTTCGAAATAAGTGGTGTATGACAGCATACCAACTAGATATATCACTCTCATCCAAAACCCAGGTGAGAGGAGCTTTTCGCTCAGTCATGGAAACTGTCTTGACACGCTTTCCGTTCCTCTATAAACTTGTAAAGTTGACAGAATGAATGATTTGGAAGGAGTACGATCCCCATGCTTAATGAATGGTTATGGATTCCTTCTGCCTTGCTCACGCTCGGTCTGCTCGTCCTCAGCTATAAGCTATTCGGACGCGTCGGACTGTTCGCCTGGATCGCGATGGCCTCGGTCGTCGCCAACATCCAAGTGACGCAGCAGATTGTAATCGGTGGTTTCATCTTCACTCTCGGGAATATCGTCTACGGTTCCCTTTATTTAGCGACAGACATCTTGAATGAAAAATATGGTCGCCACACCGCCCGTAAAGGCGTCTGGCTCGGCTTTTTCATCTTGATCGTCTCGACGGTGCTCATGCAATTCGCATTGCTTTATGAGCCGTTCGAAGAGGCGCTGTTCATGCATGAGAGCTTCGAAGCGCTGTTCTCGATGCTACCGCTCATCACGCTCGGTAGTCTCGCCGCTTACCTCGTCTCACAGCTGTTCGACGTCTTCATCTATTCGAAGATTCGTGCCAAGACCGGTGAGAAGAAACTGTGGCTCCGGACGACCGGTTCGACCGTCGTCTCTCAGTTCATCGACACGCTCACGTTCTGTACGATCGCCTTCTGGGGCATGGAATGGGACATCTGGTGGAATATCTTCATCACGACGTATGTTGCCAAGTTCATCATCGCTTGGATGGCGACGCCGTTCATGTATTACGCAAAACGGACCGTCCCACAGGAAGATGAGACAGAAAAAGCAGCCTAAACAAAACCGCGAGCCCATCGGCTCGCGGTTTTTACTTACCTTTGATATGAAGCCGCACCGCATAAGGACGTGCATCCTCAAGCGACGATTTCTCCCGACAAACGGTGAGCGCCACGTACGCGTCGATGGCGAGCGCCTCGATGGCCTCGTCCGTCGCCTCGACCTCTAGTATGGTGTAAGGCGGCAGTTGCTCGAGCTTGACCCACTGCCCGTGTAGATTTTTCGCGTAGATGATTGGTTCGTCGATCGAATAGCGTCGGAGTAAATCCTTGACGTTCATACGATCCCTCCTTTATCCACTCTGTCTTCTCATTATAGAAAGCGTTTTCAATTCTTTGACACTCCCACGGCTAAAGCCGCAAGCCCATCCCTTCAGGATGGGTGGGATTCTGAAGTGCCCGTGCGGACGCAGGCCATTTCTGTTTTGTCCGAGCCTTCAGATGAGGGTGTGCCATCACCCCTCCTGAGACAGACCCTATAGGTTCTCAGGCTGGTCGACTGTCACCATCGACCACAGGTGCGTACCGGATGTTCATCGCACCGACCAGATCTCTATGCTTCTTGAATCCGCACAGACAGACGTATGTCCGGTCTTTCGCTTTGTTTCGGCTTCCGCAAGAAGGGCGTGTCTGAGATGTGTGTGCAGGGTTGACATATTCGACCTTGATTCCTTCTAACTTCGCCTTGTATTCGATGAATGTTGCCAAGCGATAGAACGACCAGGTGTGCAGGTTCTTGGCGTTTTTACGGCTTGTTCTTGCCGTCTGTCGGATGTTCGCCAGTCTTTCGAGGCGGATGACAGAGATATGGTTCTCTTTTGCGAAGTCGACGATTTCACGGCTCACCTTGTGATCCTTGTCTTTCATCCAACGCTGTTCTTTGTTGTCCAGTTTCTTGATCGCCTTCAGTTTCTTCTTTTGTCCGAGCTCTTTCCGTTTCGCCCGGAACTTGCGTTTCATGTACTTGTTCTCGCGCCCGTTCCCGAAGAACCGCTCCTTGTCGCAGCCCGTGGACGCGACGAGCTGGTTCGCCGTGCGGATGTAGGTGTCCATCATCCGCTCCAAGATGGCCTGTTGCGCTCTCGTCGGATGGAGTTTGATGTTCACGGTCAATGTCTGCGACACGGTCTCATCCCCTTGTCTTTTGTTCCTCGACATAACGTTTGATGGTCTCGCTGGAGACGTTTCCCGCCGTCGACACGAAGAAGGATCTCGTCCAGAGGCTCGTGAGATGTGTGAGGTGCGGGAACTCCTCCCTGAGCCGCTTCGACGAGACGCCTTTGATGCGCGCCATGATGTCGGACGGGCTGATGGATGGCAATGCGGATAAGAATAGATGCGTGTGGTCCCGGTCGCACTCGATGGCGAGGAGGTGGATGTCGAGCCCTTCACAGACATCGTGGACGATCTCTTTGAACCGTCGCTCGAACAGGTCGTCATCGAACAGTTTTCGGCGATACCTTGGGCAGAACACGAAATGATAATGGAGCATCGACACGGTGCTGTTGGTTCTTCGATAGTTGTTCATACGTTCATTGTATCACTTTGTCTATTTGAGCGATACATTTTCTCGGGATAAGATCATATTTGTTGATCTCTGAAATTCCGACTAGCGGAATTCCGACATCAAGCTCACGTTCATCCCACCACTGAGGCAGTGGGCTTTCTCGTTCGCAAATTCTGTAAACCGCGCTTCCTAAATTTTGGCGGCTTCAACACTTTACGATTTGCCATTACTAGCCGATACTCTAGATAGAGAAATGAGGTGAACCGATGCGCTATCGACGACAAGAAACGTTTCGCTATATCTTACCGAACCCCCGCTTTATCCCGTATCGCCTCATCTGGGAAGACAAAGAACTACATGACGGGGAAGCACAGCTGCTCAATATCAGCGCTCATGGTCTGAAGATGCGGTGCGACTACTTATTCCCACTATCCGAAGGGTTGAAGGTTCAGGTCAAACTTGATCTCGTCCCGTTGATTCAACCGCTCGACCTGACGGGTCATGTCCGGCACCGCGGCCAGATGGGAAGCCTATATGATTATGGGATTCGACTCGAGTCGAACTCTGACGAGACCCAGCAACTCGTGACGATGATTAAAGCGTTCGCGCGTGAAAACCAATGAGAACGTGTCGACTGACACTTCTCATTTTTTGTTCGCTTGATTCCGGGGTATACTAATGGAAACAGAGACAGACTCGAGGTGTAGGGCATGACTAGAAAGTTTTTACTCATTCCGTGGGCCGCCGCGATCGCGATTGCGCTCCTTGGGCCGAACGAACCGTTCTCGAGCCGGTTTTTGCTCGATTTTATTACGTATAACACGGACGCCTATGAAGGATATTCGCTTTCCTTGTTCAGCATCCTAGGCGTCTATCCACTCGCCTTGTTCCCACTTCTTTGGTCCGAGGTGAACCAGTTGCGCCCGAACCCGCTCTTACCGGCAGCGACCGGTTTCGTCGTCGGCGGCTTCATCATCGCCCCGTACTTGGCGTTCGCGCGACAGTCGCCTTATCCGACACCAATCAAACCGCTCCCGACGCGACTGCTCGGGGTGCTGCTCTTGCTCGTGACGATCGGCCTGTTCATCGCGGCAGCGACGACCGGGAACGTGGCTGAGTATTGGTCGTACGTCGAACAGAACCAGTTCGTCCGGACGATGACGGTCGATTTCTTTTTACTCGCCTTCATTCAGATTACGCTCATGAACCGGGATGCCAAGCGTTATAAGATGAGTTTGTGGCCGCTGCCTTATATCCCATTGTTCGGATTATTGTTCTGGCTGATCATTCGCCATAAACAACCGTTCAACGAGGCACCACCAAGCCGACAAAAATTAAAATGAGAACTGCCCCTTTCGCTTTCGTTACGAGGGGTTTTCTAATGGGAATCAGGATGACAGTTCCCAAATCGGGTCAGCTCCTTTATACTGAGAATTCAGCTTACAGACGAAAGAAGGTACACCAATGAGATTTTTTAAAGTGATGACGCATACAAACGATAAAGGCGAAGACATCATCTTGAGCGAATATTTCAAGATCCACGACAAGCAAGTCGATCAGTTTTTGAAGGATACGCTCGAACTTGATATGTACGACCAGAACGTGACACTTAAAGAATGTCAAGTGGCGAAAGACCGTTGGGAATGCCCGGTCGGTGATTTCGTCATCGTCGAATATTTCAATGAGAAAGAGTTCGATAAATTGAACGAGTTCCGGACCCCGGCATCAAAAAAATAATGTTCAAAAAAGCTTTCCGATCAATGTCGGAAAGCTTTTTTCGTGGGAACTCCTCAATTGGAGTCGTCATTATTTTGATTCTTTGTCGTCTTCTTCAGGTGCCGGGTCCGGATGTTGCGTCGGAGCTGGTTTCGTCGCCGGGTTTGATTCTTCGTCCGGTACCGGGTCCGGGTGAACCCCCGGTTGTGATTCATCACGTTTCATTGAGCATCCCTCCTCTGCATAATGGACTATTTCCACATTAAGCACTAATCAAAACATCAGTGTATGTCTTTGTTGCCGATGACGCGACGCGAAATCGCTTTCTCAATCTCAACGATGACGAAGACGACGAGACCGAAGACGACCGGATAAATCCAGTCTTGCAGTTCAAGCGCTGCCGTGCCGAACAACGTATGCATGAACGGGACGTACGTAATGAACAGTTGCAACCCGATTAAGAGCGCCGACACGACGAAGGCGATCTTGTTGTCAAAAAAGTGACGGTTGAACGCCGGTGCGAGCTCAGTCCGACAGTTGAACAAGTGGAACAGCTGCGCCATGACAATCGTATTGAGCGTGATCGTCTGCAACTTATCGGTCGAGTAGTCGAAATCGCTGAGCATATAATTGATAAGCAAACTTCCGCCCCCAATCAAGATTGAGACGAACGTGATGCGGAAGACGTAATACCGACTGAGGAGCGGTACATTCGCTGGACGCGGCGGCCGTTTCATCGTGCTCTCTTCGAGCGGCTCAAAGGCGATGGCAAGCGAGAGCGTGATCGCGACGACCATGTTGACCCAGAGGATTTGGACCGGGCTGAGTGGCGCCGCTGCGCCGAGCAAGATACTCATCGCGACGAGGAGTGCTTGTCCACCATTTGTCGGGAGCAAGAACAAAATCGTCTTCTTCAAGTTATCGTAAACGCGACGGCCTTCACGAACGGCGTTATAAATCGTCTTGAAGTTATCGTCGACGAGTACCATCTGCGAGGCCTCTTTTGCGACTTCCGTTCCTTTGATCCCCATCGCGACACCGATGTCGGCCCGTTTCAAGGCCGGTGCATCGTTGACGCCGTCTCCGGTCATCGACGTGATTAAACCGTTTTGTTGCAACCCTTTGACGAGACGGAGTTTATCGTTCGGACTCGTCCGGGCGAAGACGTCGTTATGGACCGACGCCTCTTTGATTTCTTCATCGGACATGTTCGTCAATTCTTTCCCTTCGAGGGCGCCTTCGACTTCCATACCGAGTTCTCGAGCGATGGCGACCGCTGTATCCTTATGGTCACCGGTGATCATCTTGATGCGAATCCCCGCGTCGCGACAAGCCGCGACCGCTTCAATCGCTTCTTGGCGCGGCGGGTCGACAATGCCATAGAGACCGAGGAACGTGATACCGTTCTCGACGTCTTCGTGGTCGACCGTCTCTTTCGAAGCGTCGACGCGCTTAAAGCCGCCTCCGAGGACGCGTTGGCCGCGGTCAGCGATCTCTTTACGCTTCTCATCCCAATAGCCACGGTCGAACTTTGTGTCTTCCGCCATATCGAACAGGCGGTCCGGTGCTCCTTTAATGAAAATCATCCGTTCACCTTTATAGTCGACGAGCGTCGCCATGTATTTGTATTCCGAATCGAATGGGATCTTCGAGATGACGTTTAAGCGCTCGATCGGCCGCTCCGCTTTTTCAGCGAGCGTGAGCAAACACGCTTCCGTCGGGTCGCCGTTGACGACCCATTCTCCGCCCTCTTCATACAGTTGGGCGTCGTTACATGTTTTTCCGACCGTGAGAAGATCGATCATCGACTCATCATCATCTAAATCGAACGGTTGTCCGTTCAGTTCCAAGTCACCGTCCGGGGCGTATCCGCTTCCAGACACTTCAATGTCATGTCTGGCCGTAACGACTTGTTTGACGGTCATCTCGTTTTTCGTCAACGTCCCGGTCTTATCGGTACAGATGACCGATACGGCACCGAGCGTCTCGACCGACGGCAAGCTACGGACGATCGCTTTCTTCTCGGCCATGTTCCGGACGCCGAGCGCGAGGATAATCGAGATGACAGCCGGCAACCCTTCTGGGATCGCAGCGACGGCGAGGCCAATCGTCGTCAGCATCAACTCAATCGGATCGAAATCACGGACGAAATAGCCGAACGCATAAATGACGACCGAGATGACGAGGATGGCGATGGATACCGTCTGTCCAAACTTCGTCGTCTGTCGGATGAGTGGCGTCTTCACCGTCTCAACTTCAGCAATTGAGGCGTTGATTTGACCGAGTTCCGTCCCTTCCCCGATTGACGTGACGATCGCTTTCGCGCTTCCCGTCGCGACGCTCGTACCAGAATAAATCATGTTTTTCCGATCGCCGAGGACGGCATCTTCTGGGACGACTTGAATCTTCTTCTCGACCGTCGTCGCTTCACCCGTCAACGCCGATTCCTCGACTTTGAACTTCTCGGCTTGGATGACACGGGCATCAGCCGGCACTTTATCACCGGCGGCAAGGACTAAGATATCGCCGACGACGAGGTCACTCGAGTCGACTTGGATTTGCTTGCCGTCACGGATGACGCTCGCCTTCGTCTCGAGTAACTTCTTAATCCCTTCTAACGCTTGCTCGGCCTTGTTCTCTTGAAGATAACCGACGACCGCGATAATCGTGACGACGAGCACGATGACAATCGTATCGATGTACTCCCCTAAAAAACCGGTGACGACAGCGGCGCCAAGTAAGACGAAGACGAGAATATCATTGAATTGACGCAAAAATTTTACGATTTCAGGTGTCTTCTCTTTCTCGGGCAGCACGTTTTTTCCGTACTGCTCCTGCCGACTTGACACTTCCCCTTTTGACAGACCGCTGGATGTGTCTGTCTCAAGCGAACTCTTTACCGCATCCGGTTCGAGAGCGTGCCAATTTTTGTTCTCCATCTGCATCTCTACTCCTCCTTGAATTCCTATATGAAAAGTCTTTCCCCTTTCTGTTCCCACTCATGCCCTCTCTAACACATATGAGCCCGTTATTTCACGATTTTTCCAAACGTGTCGTTCACAATTTTCCAATTTTAAGATGGAAACGCTACCACGAGAAAAAGTTTTGTCAGTTGGATGAAATGGCTTTACAGAACCTTTCTAATGGTTAACTATAGAGGAAATATCGAACAGAGAGAAAGAGGTATACGTATGGTTATTATTCAAGGAATCGGACTTTTACTATTGATTCTTGTCTTGTTCACGTTATTCAGCTATAAAGCCCCGTTTGGGATGAAAGCAATGGGCGCCTTGGCCGGTGCTGCCATCGCCAGTTTCCTGGTCGAGGCGTTCAACGCTTACGCTATCGGCGGCTTGCTCCCGCTTTCTTTATATGAAGAAGTCGGACAGGCAGCCGGTTCATTATCAGGTCCGGCTGCAGCCGCGCTCGTTTCGATTGCCCTCGGCATCAATCCAGTCTACGCACTCATGCTCGGACTATCGGTCGCGGGCTTTGGGATTCTTCCTGGCTTTTTCGCTGGCTACATCCTCGCGCTCGCCGGCCGGAAACTAGAGCGCCATTTGCCGGCAGGTGTTGACATGATTTTCTATGTCATTGTCATGGCTCCGCTTGCCCGTCTGGTCGCGACCTGGGTCGATCCGCTCGTCACGAACACGCTGACCCAAATCGGTGCGGTCATCGAACTGGCTGCGACCCAAAACCCTGTTGTGATGGGTCTTGTTCTTGGCGGCATCGTCACGGTCGTCTCGACGTCGCCTCTCAGCTCGATGGCACTCACGGCGATGCTCGGTTTGACAGGTGTGCCGATGGCCATCGCCGCTCTCGCATTGACGGCGTCAATCTCGATGAACTTCTTGCTGTTCAAGCGGTTGAACATCGGGACAAAGAAAGACCAACTATCGGTCGCGATTGAACCGCTCACGCAAGCCGATCTCATCTCTGCGAACCCAATCCCAATCTACAGCGTCAACTTCGTCGGTGGCGCCATCGCCGGACTCATTGTCGCGATGACCGGCATGGTGAACGACGCGCCCGGTTCTGCTGCTGGGATTCCAGGATTGCTCGTTATGTACGGCTTCAATGATTGGCAGACCGTTACCGTCACGGCGCTCATCTTGTTCGGCGTCGGCATCGGCGCTGGATTCGTCGGCAGTAACCTGTTCCGTAATTTTCCAATCAAACGCCAAACCGAAAAAATGGCCACTTCCGACGAAGACGCGGCCTGATACAAAAGGTTCTCACTCAAGAAAATGGAGTGAGAACCTTTTTGTTATCGTTCCGCTTGCACCTCGGCAACCGTCTCTGCGACAGGTGTCCGATAGAGCGGAAAGAAATCAGATGACCCGTGGCGGAGCATATGGTCTTGGTTCAACCGATGATAGACCGTCTCGTCGAGCACGGCTTGACCGATGTAATATGTGAGCGGTTCGTCACCCGAAAAACTCTGCTTGAAGTCGTAGAGCGCGTCTTCCCCGGTCGCCCCGCCACCGAGATGCACGTATGCCTTCCCCTTCTCAACGGCGCGACGAATCATCTCGCGGAACAAGATATGATTCGGTCGCAGCGTCAAATAGTTCGCATCCGAACCACCAAGATGATAATGGGCGCCATCATCGCCAAACAACATGAACACGCCCGCTATCATGACGTTGTCATGGACAGCGAATAGCAGCTCCGTTTCGCATGTCTGGCTGTTCCACAGGTCCTCGAAGTATCGGTCCGAGAAATAGTACACCTCGTTTGCAGCTCGCCGATCCATCGTGGCGCGATACAATCGAATGAACTCACACAGGTCATGAGCCTTTCCATGCACGACCGTCACTTGTTCGCGTACGGCCCGTTTCACGTTCCGTTTCGTCATCTTGCTGAAACGCTGCTCGAGCTGTTCGAACGAGTCATCAAGTCGAACATGGACTGTCTGACGAATCGGAACAGATTGACCGAAGGCTTGCATCAAATCCGAATCGACGCGACAAGGGTGGTACCGAATCGTCTCGGTGACGGTCGCTTGATTCTCAGGACGCTTTAGAAAGAGTCGGCGCGCCTCTCTGACGTCGTCATTTGTGAAGTTGCCTTCACGGAATGGGCCGCCATAGCCGTAAGCCGTGACGAGGTCATCATGACGATGCGCGATCGGACGACGGATGTATGGATACAGCAAAATACCGTCCTCTTTGGCCGCAATATACAACTCAGGCTGCTCGCCCGGTTCACAGTTGGCCAATACATAATCGTAATGATCGTATGAATCACAACTGACCTCTCGCAACCAGTTCTCCCATTCCCATCGATTTTTCACAATCTGATTGAGCATCATCTGTTCCCCTCTTCCTATAAGTCAGCATGACTTGACGTGTGACTGGACAGTCTGGAGTCGTTTCCTATGTCCTGTTCCCATTCGAAGCTGACTATTTGAAAGAGGCGGCTAGCTTTTTGTTGTTAACAAACATGAAGCGAGTTTGTTGATTCACGATAAAATCATAGCGATTTCTTTTAGATTTTAAAAAGGACGACCATGCCGGCATGGCAGGTCGTCCATCGTTATGCTTTGAAGTCGAGGACACGTTGTAGCCGTGATGCTTCACGAGCAGTTTCGATGACTCTCGTCGTCAAAAGCGCTTCGTGAAGCGGGACGAGCGGTCTTCGTGTCGCATAACTATCCGCCAGTGCTTGATAGAACGACAAATAGCCGCCCCATTCGATGTCGATCGTCGATTCAACATCCGTGACGATTATTCCGGTCTCGCGGTCAGGGCATCTCACTTCTCCGTTTCGGAGACACGCCTCTTGCGGGTCGAGCCCGAATTTAAGGAAGCTGCCTTCCGTCCCGTGAACTTCAAACCGCGGCGCCTCGATAGCGATGAACGGATTCGACCTGAGATACACCCGCTTCTCTCCATAATGCAGCGTCAGATGGAACCCATCATCGGACTGCCCCTCGTCACGTTGAACCATGACATCGGCCGATACCTTATCCGGCGCCCCGAACAAGACGAGCGCTTGATCGATTAAATGGCTGCCGAGGTCATACTATATTCCTGCCCCAGGTCCAGCATTCTCGCGCCACCGATCCCGGACAATCGGACGGAACCGGTCGAACCGTGACTCGATCACTTTCCAATCCCCGAGTCGTTTTTCCTCGAGCAGTCGTTTAACGGATAAAAAATCACCGTCCGCACGTCGATTATGGAAGACGTTAACGATACCGTCACTTGCCTGTTCGAGTTGGATTAACGCCTCCCCTTCCTCCGTCGTCAAGAACGCGGGCTTCTCGACGAGAACGTCTTTCCCTGCAATCAGGCATCGTTCGACCATGTCTTTATGTAGATGTGAAGGCGTCGTGACGATGAACAAGGTTGCCTCAGCCACGAGAGCCTCATCTAACGTTGCTTATGCACTGACACTCTCATCCATGCTGTATTCAAACGTGTTATAGCCGTCCCGTGAATCCACGAAGACGAAGCCAAACCGTGGATAATAACTGTTCAAAAAATCATTATCAGCCACACAATCAAGCCGGACCGGCTCCTGTGTGTCGGCTTCACGTAAGACGTGCTCCATCAGTTGCTGGCCGACGCCTCGCCCTTTCAACCGCTCACTAACAACGATTCGATGAATATATTGACCGCGCTCGCCATCTTCCCATAAATTGTGATCCCAGTCATCTGCCGGAAGTAAGGCGATCGAGGCCAATACCGATTCCTCTTGCTCATACACATACACGTATCCCGAGTTGATGTCCGTCTGCACTCGGTCGATAAGGTCTTGCTCCAAGTATTCCGCCCATTGATCGCTACCTTGTTGTTTTAGCGCTACGGCTCGTTGTTCGATTAGGTCCGCGATGTGTGTGGCATCGCGTTTCGTCGCGAGTCGAATCATAACGTCCTCCTTTGTATTGCAGTATTTGAAATACAAATATAACGGACTGTTTCGACTCTTTTCAACCATCCTGCTCACTCACTTGAACGGAATGACATCGCCGCCGTTCAATTGGTAACTGTATGTCATCATCGCGTTCAGGCTGTGCGATACGGAGCAATAGCGATCGACGGACAACTCGATGGCGTGACGGACCCGTTCTTCAGGCATATCCCCATCAAGGATGTATAAAATATGGATCGCCGTGAACTTCTTCGGATGTTCCGTCGCCCGGACGCCGTCGATCTTCATCTCGAACCGCTCGAGTGGCAAGCGCATCTTATGCAGAATCGAGACGATATCGATTCCCGTACAGGCGGCCGTCGCCTGCAGGAGCATCTCGGTCGGACGCGGACCTGTATTAAGACCACCGACATCCTCCCCGGCGTCGAGCGTCACGTCATGCCCGGACGGTGTCGTCGTCTGGAACGCCATCCCTTGTTTCCAATTCAATTGTAAATGCATGTTTGTCTCCTCCTTATGTTTCAGTAGCTTACTATTCCCTAGAATGAGGTATTATTAATCTAATACATAGAAATCGTCGTTTAGGAGTTGGTCACATGGAATGGTCGGTCATTATTAGTTGGGGACTGTATATCATCCTCGGATTGAATTTATTGTTCGTTTTAGCCGTCATCTTCGCGGAGCGTCGCGATGTCGGGGCAACGTGGGCATGGCTTCTCGTCTTGTTCTTCTTGCCGATTCTCGGATTCATCATCTATCTCTTCCTTGGCCGTCAGTTGAAGAAGGACAATTTCTTTAACTTGAGTGTCGAAGAGCGCTCGTTTCACGCGCTACAAGTCGAAAGTCAAATCGAACAGATTCGCCGGAAAGAGACCGCCTTGGCCTTACCTGTGTTCGAGAAATACGAGCAATTGCTCGAAATGAATTTACGTTCGTCGAAGTCGCTCATCAGCGTACACAATAAATCCGCCATCATGCACGACGGGGAACAGAAGTTCAAAGCGCTCATGGACGATATTCGGAGTGCCGAGAGCGAAATCAACATTCAATACTACATCATTCAACGAGACGCGCTCGGCAAGGCGCTCATCCATGAACTGATCGAACGTGCCAAGGCAGGCGTCAAAGTCCGGCTGTTATATGATGCGGTCGGGTCGCGAAGTCTCCGTGACTCCGACTTTAAAGAGCTGATCGCACATGACGGCGAGGTCCGCATCTTTTTCCCACCGACGCTCGGATTGATTAACTTTAAATTGAACAACCGAAATCACCGGAAGGTCGTCATCATCGACGGGAAAATTGGCTACGTCGGCGGCTTCAACGTCGGGACCGAATACCTCGGCCTCGTCGAAAAGTTCGGCTACTGGCGCGATACGCACCTCCGGGTCGAAGGGGACGTCGTCTACCATCTGCAACACCGGTTCATTCTCGATTGGAATTACTCCGGCAGCAAGCATCACGACCCGGAAAACTCGTTCTGTTTCGCGCGCCACGATATCAAAGACAAATCGCCGATGCAAATCGTGACGAGCGGTCCGAACTCGGACACGGAACATTTGAAAAACATGATGATCAAGATGATTATGTCGGCGAAGCATCGCGTCATTATCCAAACGCCTTACTTCATCCCAGACACGAGTTTCATGGACGCCTGTAAGATGGCGCTCTTGTCCGGGGTCAAGATGGACATCATGATTCCAGGGAAGCCCGACCACCCGTTTGTCATGTGGGCGTCGCTATCGTTCCTCGGTGAATTGCTCGATTACGGGGCGAACGTCTATATGTACGGGCAAGGGTTTTTGCACGCCAAGACGCTCGTCGTCGATGATGAGATTGCGACCGTCGGGACGACGAACTTGGATGCCCGCAGCTTCCGATTGAATTTTGAAGTGAACGCCATCATCTATGATCAGCGGGTAGCGCTCGAACTCGCGTCACTGTTCGAGTCAGATGTCGCCGTCAGCCGAAAGTATACGGCCGACGATTATTCAACCCGGAAATGGACCGTACGAATGCGCGAAGGCGTGTCACGATTGCTCAGTCCGATTTTATAAGTTCTAATTATGCTACTAACTGCCCTATCCGCTCGGCTAAAATTGCCGAAGGGATGGGGTAGTTGTATGTTCGAAAGTCAAAAGCTATATGCTCACATCAAACTGTGACGATTTCTCGTCATATTCTAAATTTTGTTAGCTTTTAAAAGAATAATCGCTACTTCCTTCCCAATTTAGGGTATAAAGTATCAGTACGAACGTCCTACACTACCGCTACGGCTAGGAAAGGAGGAAGTATGCGTTCACGCATATGTCATACAATGGCTGATCAAGAACGGACTCATCACGACACGCACACTACGAAACCCGATCCTTCCTCATGGGACCAGCTCCCGATTGGCCTGTTCGCTTTCAATCGCCAAGGTCAAATCGTCAGCTACAATGAAGCATTTGTCGATTTGCTCGGTATCTTGCCGACCTCGAATTTGTCGTTTGAGCGATGCACTTCTTCCTCGTTCGACTTTTTAGGTGCCACCCGAGACGTCTTGAACGGTGAAACAATCAGGATGGCCGGCTGGTATAAAGCGCCGAGTGGACAGCCTCGCTTCATCCGGACAACGATGTCTCCGAGTTTTTCAGTGGACGGACAACTCGATGGCGGAGTCGGCATTTTAGAAGATGCAACCGAACAGCGGCGCTATGAAGAGCGGATGGAACATTTGTCGTCGCTCGATCCATTGACGGAGCTGTACAACCGAAAGAAAGTCGGTGATGTCTTGTCGACGACAGCCCAAGAGACGGTCGACAAGCGGGCACCCGCGGCTATCATCATGCTCGACATCGATTATTTCAAACTTGTCAATGACACGTTCGGCCACCCGACCGGTGACCTCGTCTTGCGCTCAATCGCCCAACTGCTCAGGCGCAACATCCGCAAGTCGGATTCGATCGGACGTTGGGGCGGCGAAGAGTTTTTAATTGTCGCACCGCAGTCGACGCTCGCCGATGGCGTCCAGCTCGCTGATAAGCTCCGGCAAAAGATTAACGCCGAGCCGTTCGGTCCCGTCCCCCGCGTCACTTGTTCATTTGGCGTCAGTTCGCTCGAAGGTGGGAAGACGGTCGAACAAGCGCTCCAAGATGCCGATGAGGCGCTTTACGTCGCCAAGAATCGCGGCCGGAACCAAGTGTCAAGTAAGCGTTAATCGAAGGGTAAACACAAAAAGAGGATGCGCTGTGATATGCTCCCCAATAGGTAGACAGATGAAATAACAAATCTGTTTATTCTATTGGGGAGTGTTTTTTATGGCGAGAAGCGACTTGTCCGATTAATTAGTCGAGACTTTAGATGATGGTGCGTAGCGAACGGTTCATCCCCGTTGAACTTGGCAACGATACGCCCCACTTCGTCATTCGACTCGACGATGATGTCTTCAGTCAAATCACCCGCTTGAATTCGTTCAGTCCGACCGTCAAACGATGCAACGGGCGTATGATTGAATAGCACTCATCATACACAAAAAGACCGTCTGTTCGCAAGAAGCGAACAAACGGTCTCAATCGTTGGTCAAATAGCGGGCCAGATTGTCGAGCGTGGAGCGAAGTCCGGCATCATGATCTTGTTTCTGGATGCCCGGCGGCACGTTTTCACAAACGATTGTGACGCACGTCCCTCCATCGAGCGTCTCCAAATACCACGTCTGAATCATCTCACCAGCAAAAGCCGGGTCTGCTGACTCGAATGTACCCACCTGCACAATCTTGAGACCGGGGACGAGGTCCAAAAAGCGTCCGGTCGACACATCGGTCCGGTCCGTCGTTTTGCCGGAGACAAGATCGGCTTCTTCATACGTGAGGACGAGCTGATACGTGCCGCCGACCCATGGCTCGAACACGGTCGCACGAGCCGACATCCCTTTCGGTGGAAGCCACTCGACGAGCTCATCAGAGTTGAGAAATGCCTGATAGATCCGTTCTGGAGTTGCCTCAATCCATGCCACGGCTGTATCGATACGTCGATTCATATCGGATCACTCCTTTAGCGCGTGCTACAGTACAGTCAGTCGTGCGGAACTTCCTTTTAAATTTCTTCGCCAAATCAAATCTCAAGATACATATCCATGCGCAACAATTCGTCTCGAAGCGGGGATAAATCTATTACCGAATGGACGCCCATCATATAGTCGTATCCAAAGAACACTTTGAACCTATACTCTTCGTCTGACTCATTCACTTTAGACTCTAACTCAGCGTAAAGCGCATTCCTTAACATGAGTCGAAGCATGTTCGGGATTTGGTCTCGTGACAGTGCCTTCCCTGGCCTCACTTTTTTACGAAGATCTCTCAACTGGATCGGATAAAGCGCATTGAACGCGCTTTTCGAAGAGGGGCGATACGCATAATCACGTCGTTCAAGATAGGAGACAGTCAATGTCTTCACTCCTAAATAACCCATGATTCGCTCAATCGCTTCAACGTAATTCGATTCCACGCGGAGATATTCCTCCAACGTGAAGACGACACCGTCAAACGTTCGGAGGATGTCCGTGATTTCCGTCCACTCGTCAATTTTTCCTCTCGTTTCAGGATGATATTTGGTTATGCTATAGATGTTCACATAGTCACCTAGCCTGTTCCTTTGTTTTGTGTGTAGTCTAAAAAAAGGACACGACAGTAGAGTCGTGGG
>NZ_QLVE01000041.1 GCF_003331145.1 Exiguobacterium sp. TNDT2
GGCATTGATGACTGGGCCTGGAGAAAACGAAAAAAGTACGGGACAATCATCTGTGATCTAGCGACACGACGCCCGATCGCCTTACTTCCCTCTCGGGATGTCAAAACCGTCTGTGCTTGGGTTCATTTGCATCCCACCATCCAGGTGGTGGCACGTGACGGATCCATCGAGTTTCGGGAGGCCATCCGTTTGGCCGATGAGACGATTCAACAGGTGAGTGACCGATGGCACTTGTTTCATAACTTAGGGAAGAAAATTGAAGACATCTTGAAGCGACGTCTTCCATCTAGCGAAAAAATCCTTCTCGAACCGGATGGCCTTAACGCCGAACGTGAACTGACAGACGCTGAAAGAAGAAAATGGACGCTTATTCTCGCAGTACAACAGGATGCAAGACAGGGCGTTCCGATCTCCGAGTTGATCAGACGTCACCATATCGACCCAAAGACGTGTCGTAGATACCTACAGATGACAGAGGCACCAAGAATCAGTCGGTCACATCGACAACACAGCGCAGACATCTACAAGGGAGACATCGTCAGATGGATCCGCCAAGGTAGGACGACCGAATGGATGTACCGGACGCTGAAACGGAAAGGATATCTCCGTGGAATCAGTACGTTTCGACCTTACGTGGCAAGATTGAAAAAAGCAGTCCCACACGAGATTAACATCAATCGACGAATCATCCAGAAAGTCCTCTGGGAGGACGAGCCTTCTAACAAACCACTTCTCATAAAGATACTGAACATCTATCCTTTCTTGAAGGTATTGAACGAGCTCGTCCGTTCGTTCAAGAATCTTTTCGGCAAAGCGACGTCTGAACAGGATATCCTAAAATGGTGTGAACAGGCAGAACGGATGAACGAAACCCCACTAGCCTCTTTCACAACCTATATACGAGGGGACATCGATGCCATCCGGCTCGGGATGACGCTGCCCTGGTCAAACGGCATGGTCGAGGGACAGGTCAACCGACTCAAGACGATCAAACGTCAAATGTATGGTCGGGCAGGATTGGAGCTGTTGCGCATCAAAATATTGAATGTCACTTGAGGCTCGTTGTTCTACTGAAATATGAATCGATGTCTATATAACCATAGGGATGAAGCGTTTCATCAAAAGTGAGGAAGAACCAATTTTAAACCGCTGTTGACATAAATCAAATATCATTGCTCTTTCATATACTTATAAAATGTAGAACGAGAAATATTTAACGTTTTAGTGATATCATTTACCGTCATTTTAGCTTCATACATCATATATGCACGAGTCAAAATATCTGGATCAATCTTTTTCCGCCCACCTAAACGTCCTCGAGCACGTGCTGCTATTAAACCAGCATTTGTACGTTCGCGAATCAATTCTCGTTCCATTTCTGCCAATCCCGCCATCATAGTGAAGAATAGTCGGCCGGCAGCCGTAGAGGTATCTATACCTAGTGTAATAATTTGAAGATTTATTCCGCGACTTTTCAAATCATCAATCAATTCAAGAAGCTTCTTTGTGGTTCTCCCTAACCGATCTAGCTTCCAGACGACTAGGGTATCACCTTCTCGTAGATAATCTAAGCACTTTTCAAATTCAGGTCTCTTTTTAACACTAGATGCCTTCTCTTGAAAAATTTTAGTACAACCTGATTACGGCCACGAGTTTTTACCGCCTCTGACATTTTATTTACCACCAAATGCCATGTTCGGTACCACTCAGTGACATATGTCGACCATCATGTGACTTAAAGTCCGTTGGACAAGGGATTGCGGCATTGTGAGCCATCGATTGCGGACGACTGAGCCACCTAGTGCGGAGAAAAGAGCCATCACTTGGATGGCTCGGACGGTCAGCGTGCTGATATGCCATGGCGTTCCCTCATCGATATTTCACCGTCGATCATGATTTGATAAGAGTCATGGATGATCCGGTCGAGGATCGCCTCTGCGATGGTCTCGTTTCCTAATCGAAGATGCCATCCGCTCGGGTCGATCTGAGAACAGTAGATGGTGGAGACGGTCTTATGGCGCGACTCGGAAATCTCGAGGAGGATCGTCGCCTCGTCAGTCGTCAAGTCGGTCAATAGCCATTCATCGAGGATGAGTAGGTCGACTTTTGTATACTTTTTGAGGAGTCGTCGGTAGCTCCCATCGGCTGCGAGCTTCGCCAGTGTCAGTTCATCCAACAATTCAGGCAGACGAATGTATCTCACCTTGAACGACTGGCGACAGGCCGAGACCCCGAAGGCGGTCGCGAGATAGGTCTTCCCGGATCCTGTCGGTCCCTTCAGAATCAAATTGTGGCCGTCCAAGATGTAAGTTCCGCTTGCCAACTTGAGGATCTGCTCTTTGTTCAATCGACGGTCGGCATGGTACTCGATGTCCTCGATGCAAGCATTCGAGTTGATGAACGAGGCAGCCTGGATCAGCCGGTGCAGCTTGCCGTTCTTTCGTCTGGAATGCTCAAAATCGACGAGTAGTGCCAGTCGTTCATCAAAGTCCATGCGTTGAAAATCGCGATTGGATGACTGTTCCTCATAGGCTTCGGCCATCCCGTTCATCTTCATCTCGATCAGTTTGGCAATCGTCTGTTCATTCATCTTTATCAGCTCCCCCATAGTATGCCGCACCACGCATGAAGCCATAGTGATTGTTGACAGTTTCCGTCTTGCGTTTCAACTCCTGCTCGGCGTCGCTCTTCTTGTTGTTCGACAGGATGCTCTGGATGCCCTTGACCGTCGGTCTGTTGGTCATGGAGACGACCATCTTACAGGCGCGCTCGATCTCATACTTGGAATAACGTCGCTCCAGTTTCTTCAGCGTGAAGATGGATTGGAGTGCCAATCGCTCGGTCTGAGCAGTGCCAAGAAGGAAATCGATCACTTTCAATGTGTTCGGACCGATCTCGTCTGCCCAGTCTTTTGCGTTCTCCGGGGTCTGGTCGATGTAGAGCTTATGGTTGTCGGGCATGTGATCGCGGTTGGTCGATAATTGTCCGAAGCGTCCAATCAGCCGTTTGTGGGAGGTAATCCGCATTTCGTTGAAATACACCTCGACCAATTGCTCGGTCAGTCGCACCTCGACCTGACAGTTGATATATTCATAGGGCACCGAATAAAACATGCTCTCGACGGATATGTGGTAGTCCGGCCGGACCTTCGCGTCCCGCCAACTCGATTGTTTGTACGAATGCTTCGGGAGTGGTGCTAACGCGAACTTTTCCTCTTCCTCGAATGCGGAGAGACGGCTACCGGGCTTCCGGGTGAACGGACGATGGTTGAACTCTTCCAGCTTTTCATGAACCTCACGGTTCAGCTCCTCTAGGCTGAAGCAGTGGGAGTTCCTCAAGGCGGCGATGATCCAAGTGGAGATGACACCGACGGAACCCTCGACACTCGGTTTGTCCTTTGGAGCGCTAACACGCGCGGGCATGACGACCGTCCCATAATGTTCAGCCATCTCCCGGTATGTCGGGTTGAGGATGAGTTCACGTGACGTGTTTCTCGTGACACCGGTCTTCAGATTGTCAGGGATGAGAATCTGGGTACTCCCACCGAAATAGCTGTAGGCATGGTTATGGCACGTAATCCATGCCGACAAGTCCATCGAGAGGCTCGCCTCGGCATAAGACAATTGGCTACAGGGCAATGTCGCCACGAATATGTACGCCTTTACTTTTTCTCCTGTGTCTCGGTCGATGATGAACGTGGTTGAACCCGCCCAGTCTACCTCCATCACCTCTCCTGGCTTTCGACGAATCCGGAGTGTAACCTTGTGCTTATTAGCATAGGCGCTATAATGTCGCACGAAACTCCGATAGGAGTAAGGGATTCGTTTGTTCGTACGGCACTCAAGCTCGTACTCATGATGTAGGAGAGACAAGGTGACGTTCGGCTTTGCCAATTCCCTGTGTACATAGTCAAAGTCGATCGGGTGTCTACCGGACGACTCAAGCGTTCTCTCAGGGAACAAGAACTCTTCAATCCACTTATCGGTCATGTCATCATCGAACGGCCCCATCAAGCTTTTATCCGTCGCCCGATCAATCACCTCCGTCACTTTCTGACGCGAGTTGCCAGTGCTAGCCGCGATACTTCTCAGGCTCAGCCCTTGCTCCCTAAGTCTTAGAATAGCTAAATACCGAAGCATAAAAAACCTCCCATGTAACGATGTCACACCATTAGGTGTGCACATTAATCATAAGGAGGCAATATGAAGGTTGGTCGGGGCTTTGGCATCACTTGGTAAATTGTTTGTCACTCTTTGGTAAATAAGATTGCAAGACTGGTACATTCTAATGGCCGTAATCACAACCAGCTTTATTAAGTTCATCTAGTTGTGAGTCCAAGTTCTGATCGAGGGTCGACACTCGTGCATAACCAATTTTCGTCATGAAGTACCTCCATTTGTTTGTTTACTCGTTAAATATAACAGAAAATGAACATTGATAAAAAGATGAGTTAAAAGACAATCAAACGATAATGAAAAGGGCTTTAAATAACCCTTTTCATTATCATGTGAATTAATTAACGAACATGTCTTTTTAACGTTCGTTATAAAGACATGTTTGTTCCGCTACTATGTCAGCTTTTTATAAAGAAACATTTTCGATTTAACGAATAGGTTTTTTAGCAAAAGATGCAGCGGTGATTCCGATGAGTGGGAAGACGAGCGAATACCAAATGATCATCTCATAGTTCCCGAACAGGTCGTAGGCGATCCCAAACGGAAGCGGACCGACCGCAGAACCGAGCACCATGACAGACGTCGCCAACCCGCTAATGCTGCCGAGCGCGGCGCGACCGAAGTAATACGGCCAGACATAATTCAAGGCGATGCGCTCGAAACCGTTACTGATCCCCCAAATGATACCGAAGAGAATCGCGAGGGAGAACGTCGTCGTATACTGCAAGATGATCATGAAAATGATCTCTGTCACGAAAATCCCGATGAGCACGTAATTGATTTTCACGACATCGATGATCCGTCCGGCGATGAACGTCACCGGAAACCCGAGAATCGCCATCAAACTTAAGACGAGCGCGGCCGTCGCCGGAGGCAAACTTTGCTCCTCAAAGATGGAAATCAAATGAAACGTGATAGCCGTGTTGACGAGCGCCGGGATTCCGATACACGATAGTATCAGCCAAAACGCTCGTGTCTTGAGCGCTTCTTTGAACGTGAAGTCGACATCGACGTGAACCGGTGCGCCTGACGTCTTTGTGCTCGGATGCGGATTCGTTCCACCGTCCGGCAACAATCCCATATCTTCCGGCCGATTGCGGACGAAACGGTAAGCGAACGGCGTGAACAAGACGAAGACGAGGAGGCCCCAGACTTGCCACGTCGTCTGCCAACCGATCAAACCGACGAGCCAAACGTTGAGCGGGGGAAACACGGCCGCACTCAAGAAACCGCCAATCGCCATATAACTGAGCGCTTGCCCCCGTTTCGTGATGAACCATTGTGGGACGAGCGTGTTCGGGATGAGCGTCATCGATCCTTGTCCGAACAGACGAAGCATCCAAATCCCGAAGAAGAGCATCGTCAAGCTCGTCACATAACTATTAAACAGACAGGCGACGGCTAGAAGGATCGATGCCAGGACCATCATGATGCGTTGCCCGAACCGGTCAATCAACCGTCCGACGAAGAACAGGCATGCTGCAGAAGCGAGCGTCGCCGCCGAATAGATGCTCGACACTTCCGAACGCGACCAACCGAAGTCGGTTATGTATTGATCGATAAACACCGAGATGAAATACGTCTGACCGGGACCTGAGAAGAAGACGCCGAGCCCCGCGATCATGACCATGTACCATCCATAGTATATTTTTTTCTGAGTTGCCCCCATACTAGTTCCCCCTCATTAATTAAATGAAGGCGTTCAATCCTTATAAGATAAGAATTGAACGCCTTTTCTTCGTCTTACTCTTTTCTTGCCACTAGATTGGCAAAGCGAACATTTTTTTCGGAATGGAAGTCCGCTTATGAGTGGGATTCTCCCTTCACCATTACATGCGGGGCAAATAATCTTCACGCTCATTCATTTACCTCCTGTCACTTGAACCAGTAGACCGAGATGAATCACTTCACAGCGAGGGCGATTCCTATAGGATAATGCACATCTTCTCGTTTGGGCTCGATCAAGACACCACGCTGATAGTAGAAAGAAGTCGATGAAAAATTTGTAAACAATGAACAGAATTCCTTTTCAGTGAATTGGTGAACATGGAACGGTTCTTTCGTTGATTTCCCAATGCCTTGTCCAAACGGCGTTGATAAAATCAGGACACCTTCAGGTTTCAACAAATTGTACACATTCGCCATGAAACGTTCGTAATCCTCGACATGTTCAATAGTTTCAAAGCTCACCACGAAATCGAATTGTCCATATTGCTGTGGCAATTTTTTATCCAATACATCGCCGACCACGTAGCGGACATTCGGATGGTAATATCGACCTTTAGCATAACGAATGGCGGATTCAGACAAGTCAATCGCGACGACCTCAATCAAATCGTTTCGTCGCATCTTAGCAATCAATTGGCTACCAAATCCACAACCTGTCGCAAAGTCAAGTACACGACCGTGAAGGAACGGTGCAGCAAACTGATAACGAGAAATATGTTCTAGCAACATGCCATTCATAGGGTCCATCTGATCTGGGATAACGCGTTCCCCCGTATATTTTAGAGTCATTGTCTCCTCCTTAGCACTAGCAATAGAAAAAGCGCCACAGAAATCCGTGGCGCTTTCGGTCAACGAACGATGATCACAGGAGACAACGATCGTTTCGCGAGTTTGTGGCTGACGCTTCCTAACACGAACTCTTGGAACGTGTTCAATCCACGAGAGCCGACGACCACGAATTCAAACGGTTCATGGTTGGCGTAATTGACGAGTTCGACGTCAGGTTCGCCACGAAGTTCGACATATTCGTACTCAATGCCTGCCTTCGAAATGGCGTCGAAGAATCCTTGTAGTCGTTGCTTTCGTTTTGTTTCTAAATCAATCTTACCTGTCGATTGAAGTGCACTTTCTTTCGATTCTTTTGGCGAGACCACGTGGACGACATCAATTGAAGAAGTTGTCAATTTTGCTAACTCAATCGCTTTTTGTGTCGCCCGCATCGAATGATCCGACCCGTCGATGGCTAAAAAGATTTTACTCATGACTTAATCCTCCCTTAGTGACCTACGTTCGCTTCATGTTGACGCAAGTGAAGCGCTAACGTGTTCAGTAATTTCTCAGAATCTTTATTTAAGTTCATTAGATTCGGCTCGATACCAACTGATCGATACTTGAAGACAACCTTATCGATGGCGCCAATGGCAGAATCATCCCATAGATGCGTGTTGGCGAAATCGATACTGACTTCTTTGACCCCAGCATCGATATCTTCGTCGACCTCAAACTGATTGACGAAATCTGATGTCGAGGCGAAGAACAGTTGTCCATTCACTTCATAATGAGCGTGTTGGTCATCTTGACGACGCTTCAGGTCGACACGAGAAATTTTCGCGGCGAAAATGACGGCTGCCGTCACAATTCCGATAATGACACCGATTGACAAGTCATGTGTGAGCACAGTAGCGAGTACCGTTGTGATCATGACAAGTGAGTCAGTTTTTTGACCTGTTTTGAGCGTTTTGAGTGAACCCCAGTCAAACGTCGCATAGGCGACGAAGAACATGACGCCGACGAGGGCACCGACCGGGATGAGCATTAAAATATTGCTCATCGTCATGATCATGATGAGAAGTGCGAGTCCGGCCGTAAATGTCGACAAACGGCCACGTGCTCCTGACGAGACGTTGATGACAGATTGACCAATCATCGCGCAACCCGGCATCGCCCCGAAAAATCCGGCGATGATGTTGGCAATACCTTGACCTTTCGATTCGCGGTTTTTATCTGAATCTGTCCCTGTCATGTCATCGACGATCTGTGCCGTCAACAGTGACTCAATTAAACCAACGAAGGCAAGTGATAATGAGTAAGGCAAGATAATCATAAGCGTTTCAAGCGTGAGCGGGATATCAGGTAACAAGAACATCGGTAACGTCGCCGTGATCGTCCCCATATCCCCGATCGTCTTCGTCTCAAGACCCATGAAGAACACGAGCAATGTCATCGCGACAATTGCGACAAGCGGTGCCGGGATTGCCGACGTGATGCGTGGGAATACCAGAATGATTGCGAGCGAAGCCGCAACGATGGCCCACATGATCCACGTCTCCCCATTGAACTGTGGGAGCTGGGCTTGGAAAATCAAGATGGCAAGGGCGTTAACGAAGCCGACCATGACCGCACGCGGGATGAACTTCATTAAACGAGCTATGCCAAGAAGACCAAGCACAATTTGGATGAGACCAGCCAAAATCCCGGCAGCAAGCAAATACTGAAGTCCGTAATCTTTTACGAGATCGACGACAAGGAGTACCATCGCGCCCGTTGCAGCCGAAATCATCGCCGGGCGTCCTCCTGTAATCTAAATGACCATCGCGATGATAAAGGACGCATATAGTCCTACCATCGGATTCAGTCCAGCGATAAGTGAGAAGGCGATCGCCTCCGGGATAAGTGCAAGGGCTACAACGATCCCTGCCATCACATCAGCACGGGGATTCCCGAGCCAGTCTTGTTTCAACGTATTCAATTTTTCCAAATGAACACACCTCTCTATAGATTTTTTAGTATTGATTTCTGACTCTCACAGAAATCAAAACACCAAAATCGATAAATAACGCGTTCACAGTTCGTTCATAATTTCACAACACCACAGATATTACCCTAGAATAGACTATTTGGCAACCGATGTGATTCATTCTTTTTCCCGACCTATTCGAGCTTATGTATCGTTGTATAGTAAGGCGTTTTCTTCTGCCTATTGCTAAGAAGAAAGGCGGAGAATTTTCCAACGCCTTTCAAATCAACGATGTAAGCGATACTGCTCCTGATTTGATATCCCGTCACCTATGTTAAATTGTTCTGTCCGATTCTTTGCTAAACAATAAAAAGGAGAAAAGATTTTTTATATCTTTTCTCCTGATCGACTGTATTATTCAGTTGTCTTCTTTAAATCGAAGCAAGTCCGAGTAAATGATTTGATCATTCATCTCGAGCACGTTGTTCGCCTCTTCTTCAAGTGGCGAACATACTCCGGCGTCCTCGACGAGTTCTCCCGTCTCGGCGTCGTAGCACCTCGCCTGGGTGAACATGTAGTCTTGTGTCACAATCGTCCCATCACGTAAAATGGCACGGTCGTTCCGGTCTTTCGAGAACAAGTCGTTCCCGAATCCGATTTGATCCGACGTATCGATCCCGAGCAAGTGCTGGATCGTCGGGTTCATGTCGACGTGACTTCCAATCGTCTCGTGCACTTCACCTTTATCTTGTCCCGGCAAATGGATCGCGAACGGGACAGATTGGAGCTTGGCCACATCGAATGGCGTCAACTCATCTTTTCCGAGCAGGTCGGCCATGGCGGCGTTATGGTTCGTCGAGATGCCGTAATGGTCACCGTAGACGATGAAAATCGTGTCGTCCCACATGCCGTTCGCCTTCAACTCGTCGATGAACAAGCCGAGGGCATAATCCTGATAGGCGAGCGCCTGCGGGAAGTTGTTGAGCGTCGTCGAGTTCGTCTCAAATTTCGGGACGAGCTCGTGCTTCTCGCTCGGCATCGTGAATGGGAAGTGGTTCGTCAGCGTGATGAACTTCGCGTAGAACGGTTCCGGAAGCTCCTCGAGCATCGGGACCGACTGAAGGAAGAACTCATCATCGAGCAGCCCCCATTCCGTCATGTCCGCCGGGTCGCCTAAATCGTAGCTCGTTTCATCAAAGAACTCATCGACCCCGATGTTTTGATACATCTGGTCGCGGTTCCAGAACGATTTGTTGTTGGCGTGGAACACAGCCGAGTAATAGTTGTCCTCTTTGATGATTTCAGGGAGAGCCTCATACTCGTTGTCGGCGTTCGTGAAGTAGACACCTCCACGCGAGAGTCCGTAGAGCGAGTTATCAAGCGCATACTCTGAGTCTGACGTCTTCCCTTGACCGGTCGTATGGTAATAGTTCGGCCAGAAGTGAGACTCTTCAATCAGTTGGTTCAAGTTCGGCGTGATGTACTCGCCGTTCGACGCTTTCATGTTGTGCGTGAAACTTTGCGTTGATTCGAGGGAGATGGCGATGACGTTCTTCCCTTTGTACTTCCCGAACATCTCCGGGTCCGGGGCCGCATAGTTCTGGCGGGTATAGTTCTCGACTTCCTCAAGTTCTGAACCGTCCGCGAGCGCCTTCTGGGCCGACGTCTTCGTTTGAAGCATGGCGTCGTAGACGTGGAAGTTGAACGTCCCTAGGTTTTTGACCAACAGTTCCCGGTCGAACGAGCGCGTCAACAGTTCTGGACGTTCCGTCTCCGCGAGGACGAGGTTGAACCCGAACAGCGCCGCTGCCACACCGAACGTGAGCAGCACACGGCGTTGCGATGCCTGACCCGTCTCGTTCATCTTCCATAGAATGAACGGAAGCACGACGAGATCCCCTAACAGGAGCAAGTCTTTCCATTCGAGAAGCGAGAGGAACGAAGACGAGAGCGTCTCCATGTTCGACGACTGGAACAAGACCGGCACGGTCAAGAAGTCTGTGAACTCACGGTAATAGGTCGTATCCGCGAACAAGATGAGCGAGGAGACGAGATATAGGCTATACAACGCCCACTTCCGCTTATTCCCACCGAAGAAGAAGCTGAAGGCGAACAAGAACAACGTGAAGCTGAGCGGGTTGATGAAGAGGATGAACGCCTGGACCGGATTCTCGGCCGGCATGTTGAAGAAGAACTGATACGCGATCAGCGACTTCGTCCATAACAGGATGGTGAACATCCAGAACAGACGATGCGTCTTGAACGAGTCGAGCGCCGTCTCGCGGAATCGCTCCATCCTGCCTTTCTGTTGATTCATGTGTTTCATGTGAACACTCCTTTAAGATATTTATATGGTCAGTTAGTACAGCGACTAACAAACGGGCAAAGGTATACGTTCGATTTTAACGTTCTTATGACCTTAATTCAACCCGTAGAAATAGTTGTCGGAATCTACGCGTCCTGTTTCCGTACTCTAGCTCGCTGGTCGTCGGTGCAAGGGACGTCAAAAAAATGACGCGCCCTCCGGCCCGTCT
>NZ_QLVE01000042.1 GCF_003331145.1 Exiguobacterium sp. TNDT2
CACCTGGAGCGAACAAGTCGCTCCAGGTGGCCTCTTTGTTATAAATCTACTGAGTTATGTCCCAGCCTCTTTTCCATCGGTTCACGCTCAGGGAACAAGAACTCATACAGCCATTTTTTTGTCATCCTGTCTTCCAAGCTGTCGATGCCACGCTCTGTGGCCCGTTGAATCACATCGCTCACCGTGTTCCTCGAATGTCCGGTGCTCGCACTGATCGTGCGTTGACTGATCCCATCAAAATGAAGTTCCAGTATCTTGCGACCATCAATCAAAACAAAACCCCCATACTTCAATGTCATGCCGACGGCATGCATCTCAAGTATAGGGGAGAAAAGGCATCAAGCGTATAAGTGGTATAGTGTCCGCACTGAGTGGCTCAGTTGTCCACACTCGGTGGCTCAGAAGAATGCACAAGTGGCTCATTTTAAATGCAATAATCAATCATACATAGTGATGACGACAGTCATCGGATGAGGAACCGGAAATCATTGTTTTCGGCAGAAGTGTAAAAGGCAAACGAGCAAAAAGTGTCAAATTCAACTTGACGTCTACAGTGCCCTACTATGTATTTCAGAAAAGAGCTTTCCAGTTGGCTGGAAAGCTCTTTTCGTTACTCTTTTACGCGCATCAGCCGCAAGCTGTTGAGTGCAACCAGAAGGGTAGCGCCCATATCCGACATGATGGCGATCCACAGGGTCAGCCAACCCGGAATGACCAATAGCAGCGCAATCACTTTGATGCCGATGGCGAACGTAATGTTCGCTTTGATGATATTCAGGGATTTCCGGCTCAATTTCACCGTGAATGGCAGCTTGCTCAAATCGTCGCCCATCAAAGCGACATCCGCCGTTTCCAAAGCGGTATCCGTTCCGGCTCCGCCCATGGCAATCCCGACCGTAGAAGCGGCGAGTGCCGGCGCGTCGTTCACGCCGTCTCCAATCATCGCCACCTTGCCGTACTCGGCCCGTAAGCGTTTGATGACATTCAATTTGTCCTCCGGCATCAGCTCGGCCTGGATTTCGGTGACGCCGACCTCTCGGCCGATGGCCTGACCGGTCGCTTTGTTGTCACCCGTCAGCATGATCGTCTTCTTGATGCCTATGTCGTGCAGCTTCTGGATAACTTCCTTGCTGGAGTCCCGGACTTCATCGGCCACGGCGATGACCGCCAGGATGTTTTGTTCCGTTCCGATGATCATGGCCGTCTTGCCCTGATTTTGAAGAGCTGTGACATTTTGTTCCAAGTTCTTATCCGCACTTGCGGCGCCCAGCTCGTTGAAGAGGATCGGGCTGCCGATATAGTACGTGGTTCCTTCGACGGTTCCTTTAATCCCTTTGCCGGTAATGGATGAGAAGTCCTCGACCAAGACCGAAGAATAAGAAATATTTTCTGCATCCGCTTTTTTCATAATGGCCGAAGCAAGGGGATGCTGTGAGCGGTACTCCAGTGCTGTGACGATAGAAAGCAGCTCTTTTTCACTGATTCCCTTGTTCAGCACTTCAAAGTCCGTGACAACCGGAACCCCTTTGGTCAAGGTGCCGGTCTTGTCAAACGCGATGGCTTTCAGCGCGCCCATTTCTTCCAAATACACGCCGCCTTTTACCAAAACGCCTTTTTTCGCTGCGTTCCCGATAGCAGATACAATCGAAATCGGAGTCGAAATGACCAAAGCACACGGGCATCCTACGACTAGCACAGCCAATCCTTGGTAGACCCAGGTTTCCCAGCTGGCATCAAACAGAAGGGGAGGAACGATGGCTACAAGCGCAGCAACGACCATGATAATCGGTGTATAATATTTGGCAAATTTATCGACAAACGCCTGCGAAGGAGCCCGTTCGCCTTGTGCTTCCTCAACCAGGTGGATGATTTTCGCAATGGTTGTGTCTTCAACCAACTTCGTGACTTTGACTTCGAGCAAGCCTTCTTCATTCAGCGTGCCCGCGAAGACGTCATCGTTCACCGTTTTGGCGACCGGCACGGATTCCCCGGTGATCGCCGCCTGATTGACCGCCGAATACCCGTTGGTCACCGTGCCGTCCATCGCAATCTTCTGTCCCGGTCTGACAATCATGGTGTCGCCCACCACAATGTCGTCTACCGAAATTAACTGTTCTTGGCCATTCCGCCGGACCAGTGCCTCTTTCGGAGCGATGTCCATCAACGAACGGATGGATTGTCTCGCCCGGTCCATGGAATAGCGTTCCAGTGCTTCACTGATCGCAAAGAGGATGACCACGATGGCCGCTTCCGCCCATTCCCCGATAAAGGCTGCCCCGATGACCGCAACGGTCATGAGGGTCTTCATGTCGAAATCCAGGCGAATCAGGTTCTGGAAGCCGACTTTGAAGAGCGAGTACCCGCCAATGACAATCGCCGCCACAAACAGGAGCGACGTCATCAGGTTGTCTTCGCCATTGACGAACTGGGAAATGTAGCCGAACACGATCAAGAGGGTGGAGTAGAGCAAGGTGCTGTGCTTTTGGTAGAACGGCACTTTCTTCTCTGTTCGAGCTGGCGCTTTTTCGGTTCCGGTATTCGTGATAGCTGGACGTCCTGTAATTTCAGGCGCCACCTTCAAGTTTTCAAACGCACCGGCTTTCTCCAATTCGTCGATGGTCGCTGCCCCGTAAACGGAAATTTTTGAAGCCCCGAAGTTCACTTTGGCATCCTGGACACCGGGGATCTGCTTGACGTTGTTCTCAAACTTCCCGGCGCAGTTCGCGCATGTAAAGCCTTCGACCCGGAAGACATTTTTGTCTTCGACGGTCACTTCAGGAGCCGCCTGGCGTTTCGGTTTTTCCGGTGCGACCTTCAAATTCTCGAAAGCGCCGGCTTTTTCCAGTTCCTCGACCGTCGCCTCGCCGTAGACCGCAATTTTCGAAGCCCCAAAGTTCACTTTGGCATCCTGGACACCGGGAATCTGTTTGACGTTCTTCTCGAATTTCCCGGCGCAATTCGCACACGAAAAGCCCTCAACCCGGTAGACCGTTTTGTCTTCTGTTTCCTTCGTTTTTTCAACCAACGGAAACAACCTCCTTCTGATGGATGAAGGCCACTTGCACCAAGTGTTTCACATGCGCGTCATCCAGTGAGTAGTAGACCAACTTGCCTTCCTTGCTGTATTTCGCCAACCCCATATTATTCAGTAGTCGCAGGTGGTAGGAGGCGGTTGCGGTAGATGAACCGATGATATTCGCAACGTCACACACACACAGTTTGTCCTCCAGCGATAAGGCGTAGGCGATCTTGATACGCGTATCGTCCGACAACGCCTTGAAGATCTTCGCCACTTCCAATGGATTTTGTTCAGACAGTTGCTGCTGGACTCGTTCCACCTTTTCTTCATCTACACAGACCACATCACAAATCTCTTTTGCCATTTTCATTCACTCCTTTTTCTCACTTCTGTTTACTCATTCGTTTTTTCAAGTAAGTGATTTTCTTCTATATAAAACAAAGAGTGCAAAGAATCACTTCAACTCACCAATCCCCAAAGGAATCGGAAAGTCCCATTCTCCGCCATAATCAAGATGCCGAGCCCGATGAAGACAATCGGCACAATCCACCGTTCCCAATTTTCTATCGTTTCAGAAATCGTTTTAACGGCTGCCAACCGGTAACTGAGGTAACACAAGACGGCGACCAGGATGGCAAAGACAACCAGCATCACCACAGTTTCACTTGGATTCAAGGTTGAAAAGTAGGGTATGTAGACGCCAATGTTGTCGCCGCCAGCCGCCAGGGTAATGACTGTAATGGTGACAAACAAGCGATTGGGGTTTCCGGAAGACAAACGGGACAGGAGATTCTCTTCGTCGTCCTCGTCTTCTTCTCGCTTCCAGACCCGGATGCCCAGGTAAATCGGAATGAGCCCTAGCAAGCCCACCCAGTGGGACGGCACAAGCGTCAGGCTGTACGCAGCCAACAGGCTGACGCCCACCAAGATGGCTGTTCCTAGGTATTGTCCGATGACAATGGATTTTAACTGGCCTTTTTTCATCGTTTGTGAAAACAGGATCAGCAAAATAATGACGTAATCAATGCTGGTCGCCACATAAGCGGCAACCGCGGTAAAAATCGTGGTTAACAGCACCCTCATCTCCTTTACGGATATCCTAGTGTGAAGTGATACCCTCTGATAGTTATAAATTCAAACAAACGTTTGATTAATGCAAGTGTACAAAGATTTCGCTAGATTGTCAATTGTATATTCAAATGATTGTTTTAATGTTTGGGCATGCTTGTTAGATTGAACAGGGAGCGACAAGTGGCAAGGCAAATTGAAATTTAGTATGGCCAATGCCTGCATGTCTTGTTAAGCATTCTATCTTTAGAAGAGCTGAAAATGGTATAGAAGAACAATGTGGAGTAGTTGATTGATAAATCATGATAGGAAAGAGGGATAATATGGATAAAAACAATAAGAAGAAACAGTCCGGAATGAAGTTCGCAGTTCTCCTGACACTATTGGCGGTTGGCATTTTAGCAGCAATCGTCGTGCTCACAAACCAACAATCTGCTTCACCCGTGGAAACAGGAGAAGTAGATATTACGGGCCAGCCAACGCTTGGT
This sequence comes from Exiguobacterium sp. TNDT2, assembly GCF_003331145.1. GTDB lineage: Bacteria > Bacillota > Bacilli > Exiguobacteriales > Exiguobacteriaceae > Exiguobacterium. The sequence continues at coordinate 4,576 of NZ_QLVE01000042.1, forward strand.
GAAAGTGATGCACCGGTCACGGTCGTGGAATTCGGGGATTTCAAATGCCCGTCCTGTAAAGCTTGGGGAGAAATGGTATATCCGCAGCTGGTGGCGGACTATGTCGAGACGGGGGATGTGAAGTTCTCCTACATCAATGTCCTGTTCCATGGCAATGAATCGATGATCGGCTCTTTGGCGTCGGAAGCAGTCTATGAACAAAGTCCGAACGATTACTGGGATTTCTACAAAGCTCTATTTGCGGAACAGCCGGCAGTTGAAAATCACGATGCCCCTTGGCTGACACAGGAAAAAACGGTGGAAGTGGCTTCCCAATTCCCGGCCATTGACCTGGAACAGCTGAAGGAAGACATGGAAAAGCAAACGGCCATGGACAAAGTCAAAACAGATGAAGCGTTGGTGGAAGAACACGGGGTAGCGATGACACCAACGATCGTGGTCAATGGACAGACGCTGGAAGATCCGTTTGATTACGATGCCATCAAAGCATTGATCGATGAAGCGTTAGCGGAGGAAAACTAATGAACGAAACCCATAAAGTATCTGATAAAAGGGGCTTCTTGCTGTACGGAGCTTGGTTCGTCTCGTTGATTGCAACGCTCGGCAGCCTGTACTTCAGTGAAATCAAGGGGTTTATCCCGTGTGACCTGTGCTGGTTTCAGCGGATTTTCATGTATCCGCTTGTGTTGATTTTAGGGATCGCGACGTTCCAGAACGATTGGAAGGTTGTCCGCTATGCCCTGCCCTTATCAGTTATCGGGGGAAGCATCTCGGTCCTGCATTACATGGAACAAAAGATTCCGGGGTTCGGTGGTCTCCGGCCATGTGTAAGCAGCGTTCCCTGTAGCGCAGAGTATATCAATTGGTTTGGGTTCATCACCATCCCCTTCCTCGCATTTATCGCTTTCCTCTTAATCAGTGTGGCGATGGTAATTCTAGTAATGAAGAATAGAGCGAACTGACGGATCGCCCCTAACAATCTATCACGGACTGTCATTTTTACAGAAAGCGGCGATAGGGCAGTTAAGGAACTATACACGTCAATCATCTAAAAGGAGACTGTTCTATGGCTGAAGTAAGTTTATTGCTGGCGTTCGGCGCCGGATTGTTATCGTTCCTCTCGCCTTGCGCGCTTCCACTGTACCCGGCTTTTTTGTCCTACATCACTGGTGTCTCGGTCAATGAGCTGAAAACCGGAAAAGGGGCGATGAAAAAGAGCGCATTGATCCATACGGTGCTTTTTTTGGTCGGGTTTTCCATCATCTTTCTGGCGCTCGGGTTGTCCACTTCATTCATCGGCTCTTTCTTTTTTGAGAACGCCGACCTGCTGCGCCAGCTGGGTGCCATCTTGATGGTGTTTTTCGGCTTGGTGCTGACCGGTGTCCTGAAATTCGACTTCCTGCTTTCGGATAAGAAAGTCCATTTTCAAAAACGGCCATCGGGCTATACCGGCTCCGTGGTAATTGGGCTGGGCTTCGCCGCCGGATGGACGCCGTGTACCGGCCCCATCCTGGCCGCGGTGATAGCGATGGGGATCGCCGATCCGAGCCGCGGGCTCTTGTATATGCTGTTTTACGTCCTCGGCTTTGCCATTCCGTTCCTCTTGATGTCGTTCTTCATCGAGAAGATGACCTTCCTAAAGAAACGGAGTGCGCAGTTCATGTCGATCGGCGGAGGCTTGATGGTCATCATGGGTCTCATGTTGTATTTCGATATGATGACGGACGTCATCGCTTACCTGTCGCAGTTCACGGGTGGGTTCACTGGATTTTAATAGACCGGACTTATAATATTTAGAAAGGCGTGACGCTATATGACTGCGAAAAAGAATAAAAAGAAGAACCGTTTGATAATGAGGACAAGCATTTTGCTTGTCCTGGCAGGGGCTATAATCTTTACCATCTACAACGGATTAACAAAAGAGAAAAACGAATTGCTGCAAGTTGGAGATTGGGCACCCGATTTTGCTTTGACGGATTTGAATGGGGAACGGCATCAGCTGTCTGAGTACAAAGGGCAGGGGGTGTTCGTGAACTTTTGGGGTACTTGTGCAAACCGTGCGAAAAAGAGTTCCCGCTGATGGAAAAGCAGTACCAGGTATACAAGGATTAAGGTGTGGAGATACTCGCTGTCAATATTGCGCAATCCGATTATGAAGTGAGACAATTTGCTGAACAGCGAAATTTAACGTTCCCGATTGTTATCGATAAGGACAAAAGTGTTATGGAAGCTTATAATATCCGTCCATTGCCGACTACTCTGTTAGTCAATCAAGAGGGCAAAATCGAGAAAATTATTACGGGTGAAATGTCCGAAGAGGATATCGCGAGTTATATGGAACAGATCAAACCGTGCTGATACCTCTGAATTTCCCAAGCATAATGCGGGCCACGTTATTTTGAAAAATGCTGCAAGGAAAAAACGAGAAAAAGACATTTCTTTAAAGTGGACTAAACCACAAGAAAAGCAATGTCAGGTGTAGAAAATTTATAAATAAAAATCAGGCAAAGATCCTCCACCGGACCGATTGGAAGGATTATTCCTTTTGGGTCAATTGTAGAGGGAATGGATTACCTGTTTTGAAATCAAGATATCTGCACAAAAAGTCGAAACTTTTTCGTTAAGCTATAAGAGGTTGATACTTATGGAAAGTATAGAAAATTGACATATTCGGAGGGCATCTACATGAAAAAAAAGAGAATGGGCATAGCGGTACTGTCGGCTTTGCTTTTGCTGGCAGGATGCAGCAACGATACAGCGGATTCATTTGAAGTTCCATTTGAAGGAGAACTGAGACACGTCCACGGTATGGGCTATGCAGGAGGTGGGAACGATTTGTATTTTGCATCACACAGCGGTCCAAAAATTTATCGTGATGGCGAATGGTTTGAAACAGCGGATAATTTTTTCGATTATATGGGCTTTAACGCTGTAGATGAAGGCTTTTATTCTTCGGGACACCCGAGCGCAGATTCGGATTTGCCCAATCCGCTTGGGATTCAGCGGAGTACAGATGGCGGAGAAACCTTGGAAGAGATTGCATTTCAAGGAGAAACGGACTTTCATGCGATGGCTGTAGGATACACCAGCCATGATATTTTCCTGCTCAATCCAGCAAAAAACTCCTTGCTCGAAGCAGGGTTCTACAAAAGTAACGATATAGGAGAATCGTGGGAGCCGGTCAAAGCTTCAGGATTAGAAGGAGAAGTGATGGCGCTCGCCCTTCATCCGACAGATTCGAACTTCGTTGCTGCAGCTACTTCTACAGGTGTGTATTTCTCACGTGATGGCGGCGAAAATTTTGAGGCGATTACATCGGAAAATGAAACAGGCACAGCGGTGCATTTCACCGAAGACCAGTTGTATTTCGGAAGCTACGGGACAGCGGCGGCTTTGGTGAAGTATACTATGGAAAATGAAGAACTGAAGACGGTGAACATACCGGATCTTCCGCAAGATGCCATCGCTTTTATTGCACAAAATCCGACTGATGAAAGGGAACTGGCGATCTACTCACTCCAGGGCAATGCTTACTTGTCGGAAGACGGATCACAGACCTGGAAAACGCTGCTGGAAGAGGGAAAAACCAAGTAGAAACCAGCTAGCCGTTTGAAAGACGAACCGAATCCAACAGCTTTCGGCAGCAGTCTTTGTCTTGATTGCTGCTAACCAATCGACTTAAAGAGGGATGCCATGTTAAACAGGCTTGCATTGAAAATAGGTTTGCTGTTTTTTGTGTTTATTATCATCATTGAATCGGTTTTGTTTCTAACCCTGTACGTTACTTTTGTCAATGAACGGGTGGATGAAGTCATGACCAACCTGCTTGCAAGAGGGAACACCCACAGCGAAGTATTGGAAGACAGTTTTGAACCGGCGACATTGAACCATGTGGCGTTGATGGAATCGGCCTCCGATTTCATCGTCATCATCACGGATGCAGATGGCAACGAATTGACCCATTCCGATCTGATTGAACCTGAAATGAGGGAAGTGTTGGAACACACCGATTTTGATGAGGTTCTGCAGGAAGGTAAGGTCGTGGAAGAGCGATGGGACAAAAAAGAGTTTATTGCGACGGACAGCCCAATCACCATTGAAGGAGAACATAGAGGCCACGTGTTCATGTTTGCGGAAACCAATCATATCAAAGGGATGGTCAGTCATTTGCGAAACCAATTCCTGATTGTTGGCCTGATTGCTGTCGGGTTGACCGTCATCACAATTTTTCTGCTATCCCGATTGATTACGTTGCCGTTGATTCGGATGAAAGAAGCGACGGAACAGTTAAGCGAAGGGCACCACGAGGTCAGCCTGAATATTGGCCGAAACGATGAGTTGGGAGAGCTGGCGAAAGCCATCACTGCTCTATCCAGTGACTTGGAACATTTAAAAAATGAGCGGAATGAATTTTTGGCGAGTATTTCGCACGAGTTGCGGACGCCGTTGACCTATATCAAAGGATATGCCGATATCGCGAGCCGGCCGGATGCATCCGAGGAAGAGAAAAAGGAATACATTGGCATCATCCGGGAAGAGACGGCCCATTTGACGGAATTGATCCGGCAGCTGTTTGAGCTGGCTCAGATGGATCATAACCAGTTCGCCATTCAAAAAGAGGAATTTTCACTGGAGATGCTTTTTGCATCCGTCGTTGCCTTGGTTCGGCCAGCTTTTGACGAGAAACAGATTTCATTGGCTGTCCATTGTGAACATGAGATTGTCGCCTTCATTGATCCCGAACGTTTTCAGCAGGTATTGCTGAATGTCTTGGACAACGCCCGCAAGCATTCTCCTGAAGGAACACAAGTGGTATTACAGGGAGTCCAAGATAAAGGTACCATCACCATAAGCATCCGTGATGAAGGAGAGGGCATACCGGAAAAAAATCTTCCTTTTGTCTTTGAACGATTGTATCGGGTCGATAAATCCAGATCCAGACAGTACGGAGGAAGCGGTCTTGGCCTGGCGATTGCGAAAGAAATCGTCGAATCGCACGGTGGTCTCATGACGCTTCAAAGTGAGTACGGACAAGGGACAACCGTCCTGATAGAATTGAAAAGGGGGGATTCGCTTGCAGAAAGTGCTGTTGGTTGATGATGAACAACGAATGCTGGATTTAGTGGCTTTATATTTGAAGCCGCATCAGTACCTCTGTAAAAAAGCACTGGGAGCTCATGAAGCCCTCGACTATTTGGAATCGGAACCTTTCGATCTCGTCTTACTGGATATCATGATGCCGGAAATGGATGGCTGGGAACTGTGCCGCGAAATCCGGAAATTTTCGGATGTGCCAATCATTATGCTGACGGCGCGGGAACAACAGGAGGATATTGTTAAGGGATTGAATATCGGGGCGGATGATTACATCACAAAGCCGTTTAATGAAGATGAGTTGCTGGCCCGGATGGGGGCGCTGCTTCGCAGGAGAACTCCGAAAAATACCATTGAAGTGGACGGTTTGGTGTGGGACGAAGACCGGTTTGAACTTACGTACGGCAAACATATCATCAAATTGACGCCAAAAGAATTTCTGATGGTGGGCCATCTGATGAAGAATGCCGACAAAGTGTTTACGAGGGAGCAGCTGATCCAGTTAATTTGGGGATTCGACTCAGAGACGGAAGGGCGGACCATCGATTCGCATGTGCGAAATGTTCGGGAAAAAATCCGCCAGTCCGGTTTTCCGGTCGATGATCATTTTCTCACGGTTTGGGGAATCGGCTACAAATGGATCCATGAAGCAGAATGATGCTTGATAAAAGAAAAGGTCCGTCGGAAAATATTTCCGACGGGCCTTTTTGAGTAAGGTTATGCGGCGTTACGGCAAGCTTCTGCACATCTACGGCAAGCTTCCGCACAGCGTCTGCAATGTTCATGATGATCGGCGTGCTTCTCACATTCCTCTGCGCAAGCTTCGCAAATGGTTGCGCAAACGGCTGCCAGTTCGGAAACGAACGGTGAATTGTGAGTAATGGCATGTTCCAAAAATGCACACATGTCCGCGCATTCCCGGTCTAATCGAATGCACTGTGCTAGCATCTTCACATCATCTTCCTGCAGACAAGCGTCAAAACAATGGTTACATTCCGCTGCACAATCATGTAATGCCCGAATCAATTCCTGATGTTGTTCATGAGCCATGTTAAAACCTCCATTTCTTATTTTTGTTTCATTTACTGGATTTCCCTCTCCTTTCCAAACTAAACAGAAATACCGAAACTCCATAGAAACTGCACATTTTATAGACAAGTAATCAAATATTAAAATCAATGGTGCGGTTTTTTTGGGGGGTCATTGTGAACTTCTAAATTAGAGTCATGGAAACAGCGATAAAGTAAAATGATACTAAACACTTGATATACCCTATCGGGGTATGTTAAGTTTAAGGAAATATTACTTTAGGAGGAATAATAATGATTGAAACATTAAAAGTACAAGGTATGTCCTGCGGCCACTGTGCAAACTCGGTTGAAACGGGCGTCGGTGAACTCGAAGGGATTTCATCTGTGACAGTTGATCTTAAAAAAGGCGAAGTGGCAGTAGACTATGATACTGCCAAGACATCATTAAACGAAATTCAGAAAGCGATTGAAGAACAAGGGTATGACGTCGTATAAGGGTGCTTTCACAGCACACTTTACTTTTAAATGAAATATACCCTCGCGTGGTATATTCGGCAAGAACTTTGTGAATGTTAAGAATGTAAATAGGGTTAAATAGGATAAGAACCACTAGTTTGGAGGAGGCGCACTGAATGGCTAAAAATGATAAAGACCATCACCACCATCAAGACGAACAGGTAGATCACAGTAAAATGGATCATTCCAAACATGTTGGGCATTCGTACCATGAAGACCAAGTGAAAGAAGGCATTCAAGACGACAGCAATCCTGCCAAAATTCATGATGATCATGCCCATCACAATCATGGTGGCCACGATCATAGTGACCATGGACATCACCATCATGGGAATTTCAAAGAAATTTTCCTGAAGTCGCTGCCCTTGGGCATTGTCATTCTATTATTGTCGCCGATGATGGACGTTCGGCTTCCTTTCCAATTTACTTTTCCATACTCGGATATTGTGGTCTCTGTATTAGCAACTATCTTATTGGTTTATGGCGGAAAACCCTTCTATCAAGGTGCAATCGCTGAATTTAAGGAAAAAGCACCGGGCATGATGGCCCTTATTTCATTAGGGATATCCGTTTCCTATTTGTACAGCATTTACGCCGTGCTGGCACGCTACGTAACCGGCGATCACATCATGGATTTCTTCTTTGAATTCGCGTCCTTGCTGTTGATCATGCTCCTTGGACACTGGATCGAAATGAAGGCTATCGGAGAAGCAGGAGACGCGCAAAAATCGCTCGCCGAATTGGTGCCGAAAGATGCACATGTGGTATTGGAAGATGATTCGATCGAGACGCGTCCCGTAAATGAGCTGAAAGTCGGAGACCTTGTACGGGTTCAGGCCGGAGAAAACGTCCCTGCCGATGGCATCATCAAAAGAGGCACCTCGCGGATCAATGAAGCTTTGCTGACGGGGGAATCTAAACCCATTGAAAAAGGAGCCGGAGACAAAGTGATCGGCGGTTCCACGAACGGTGCAGGCATCATATATCTTGAAGTACAGGAAACCGGCGACCAATCGTTCATTTCCCAAGTACAAACCCTGATAAGCCAGGCGCAGGATCAACCTTCAAGAGCTGAAAATCTGGCTCAAAAAGTAGCCGGCTGGCTGTTTTATATCGCCATTGCGGCGGCTTTCCTCGCTTTTGTCGTTTGGCTGTACATTGCTGACATTCAAACCGCTGTTCTTTTTACGGTTACGACATTAGTCATTGCATGTCCACACGCTCTCGGCCTTGCCATTCCGCTGGTTATTGCACGAAGCACCAGTTTAGGTGCAAGCCGCGGGCTGTTGGTGAAAGACCGCGAAGCATTGGAGCTGGCAACTAAGGCTGATGTAATGATACTGGATAAAACGGGTACATTGACTACTGGCGAATTTAAAGTTTTGAACATGGAAACACTGGATGGTCAACATACCGAAGCCGAAATCGCGGCGTTAATGGCAGGGATTGAAGGCGGGTCCAGCCACCCAATCGCCCAGTCAATCGTCCAATACGCTGAGAAACAAGGGATTCAGCCTGTCCACTTTGATTCGATTGATGTTGTGTCGGGTGCGGGTATAGAAGGAAACGCCAATGGCCGCAAATACGAATTGATCAGCCAAAAGGCACTTGGAAGAGATGTAGCGGTGGATGTTCCCAAAGGGGCAACATTAAGTATACTAGTTGAGGACGGGAATCCGATCGGTACGGTCGCATTAGGCGATGAATTGAAAGAAACGAGCAGAACGCTGATACAGGCATTGAAGCATTACAATATAAAACCGATTATGGCTACAGGTGACAATGAAACGGCGGCCCAAGGAGTAGCAGAGGAACTGGGCATTGAATACAGAGCCAATCAATCACCGCAAGATAAATATGGTTTAGTGGAATCACTGAAAAATAATGGACAAACGGTTATCATGGTCGGCGATGGCGTCAACGATGCACCATCCCTTGCAATAGCAGACGTTGGGATAGCAGTCGGTGCCGGAACTCAAGTCGCCATCGATTCCGCTGATGTGATTTTGACTCAGTCGGATCCAGGCGATATTGAATCCTTTATCGAATTGGCCAATAAAACAACCAGTAAAATGAAACAGAACCTCGTGTGGGGAGCCGGTTATAACTTTATTGCCATTCCCATAGCGGCGGGTGTTCTAGCCTCCATTGGGATTACGTTGGCTCCTGCCGCAGGAGCAGTTCTGATGTCCGTGTCCACGGTTATCGTGGCTATCAATGCGATGACATTGAAACTAAGAAATAGAGCTGTTTAACACCGTGTTTAATTGTCGTACACGAAAAGTGCTGCCTCCCAAAAGTTGAATTTTCTTTAACCTTGGGGGCACAGTTTTGTATTAGGTTAAAGTCAAACGGAGGTTTGAAGACTTTGGATAATTAAATATATTTTTATAGTTAACATATGAGATATTATCGGAAG
>NZ_QLVE01000043.1 GCF_003331145.1 Exiguobacterium sp. TNDT2
GTCATCAGCTTGGAAGGCTGAGGTTTTACCATTAAACTACACCCGCGAAACGCTTAACGTTACGGTAATATAATAGCACAGGATTTTAGCTTTGCAAACCCTTTTTTGAAAAAACATTGGTTGTTGCGGGTAGGTCGTCTTGCTAAGATAATAGAAGAGAGGAGCGGATGGGGAATGGGTGAGCGTAAGTCTTATTTGCAGATGATGAGTGAGGGCTTTCAAATGATGAAAAAAGGTAGACAAGTCAGTCGTGACATAAAGCTTCGTGACTGGACATTCTCGATTAGCCGTGAGTCGAGTTGGCATATCATCCTTCGAACCGAGCGTCTAAAATGGGTCAGTCCGTCGACCGATGAGTTCAACATTGAACCGTTATTCGTTCAAATCGGAACATTAGAGCTCACACGTCATCTCGAAACGAATGAAGTACGTTTGACGATCGATGAAGAATGGGGAATTGAAAGTAAGGTCGTCTGTGACGCCCAAGAGTGGGAACGATTCGTCGCGTCGCTCAAACAATTGAAGGGGGAGTAGTCGTGAGTCGAGAAAGGCTTTATCGGATTGAAGCGGAAGCTCGTGGGAGTGCCTGGCGGGCCCGTGTATTGACCGGCATCCAACGATTCCGATTTTTTAATGGGGAATTGCTCGCACCGACTGAACGCCCTTATGTCGTCTTGAGTATCTCTCAAGACAAGCAGGCGCTTCCCGATTTGATTGAGACGGATATGGGCGTATTGCTCATCCACGAACGGATTAGCCCGGTTTTTATGAACTTATGCCCCTATGATATTCAACTTGTTCGAGTTGAATTGCACACGAGCACCGGAAAGACGGATCAATACTGCGCGCTCAACGTGTTGCGCCGGTTCGAAATTGAACATCTCGAAGATTCGGGCGAGTATCGATCGTTAGACCCGGATCGGCTCTACTTTTTATCACGACAAACCGTGAGATTGAATTTATTCGGGCATATGATCGCCCAAGATCGAAACAGCCAACGCCTTTACGTGACGGAGCGTCTCAAATATGCGCTTCAAGCGAAAATGGTGACTGGCTTAGCATTTAAGAAGACGAAGGAGCAAACAGCATGAAGGAATATGAGATTGACGGTTGGATCCGTCTATCCTACCCAGAACACTTTGAATACAATGAAGAAGAAGATCACGTCAGTTTTTACTCCGTTGAGGCAGATGCGCAAGGGACGCTACAAATGTCAATTTATGAGGCGGAGGAAGCTCAAGCACCGACCGACGCGGCGCTTCAAGAGTTGAACACGTTTTTAGGTGAGTTCCCAATCAATGTCAAAGTCGCCCCGAGCATCACGTCAGAGGCCGGCGGCATGACGACGGCCTATGCGAGCGGGATTGAAGACGGCATGCATCTCGACGTGTGGTCGCTGACAGACGGGAAACGACTGTTGTTTTTAACGTATGTCGCCGATGAAGTCACGAACGAAAAGTTAGAGATTGAATCGATGATTGAATCAATCGAATGGACCTAAAAAGAGACACGCGCCATCGTCGGCTGCGTGTCTCTTGTTAGTTATTGAAACTTTGGTACATCGAAATAAAGTGTGTAGGCGTCAAGATTTTGATAAATCTCGAAGATACGGGTTGTCTGTTTCGTGGCCCAACCGATATCCGTTGCGTATTGATGATGCCCAGGGACGGCCGGGTTAAAGCGCATCTTATAGAGTGTATTTTGCTTATAATCTGAATGATTGATATAGCTTGCTCCAATCCAGTAAGCGCCACCGACGATGGCCGCTTCTGGCGTGAACCATTTCTGTTCAAAGGCGAACTTAGCCCCGGTCGTCAGTGGACTGCTGTCGACTGCGCGAATACCGTACATATTGTAGACAGTAGCTGCAACCTCTCGATCTGGATGAATTCGGACGCCGCTCGAGTTGATTAAGGCATTTCCGTCTTTATCAACCGGTACTCCCTTGGCAAGAGTCGATTTTCCGTGTCCGGTCTCATGGACAGCGTGGGCGAGCAAGTAAATTTCGTTGACGCTGTATTGATTCGCCGCATTGATGAACGCCTGGCCTTGACCAGTGAGCGTCCCGCTGTCTTTAAGAACCCCGTTCAGTGTCTCAGCACTCGTCCCGGCACTTTTCGACAAGTCGAGGAATTGATAAAACGCTTGAGAATCTTGTGCGAAATTTTTCGGGTTGACGTACGGTTCGATGTCAGAGACCGAAGCGCGCCGCCACGTGTTATCGAATATACGGATGTTATGGCCAGATGGTCGACGGTATGTGATGGTGTAATAATGACCTTCCTGACCCGTGATCGTCACCTTCTCACCCGGGTTGATTTGTCCGTAAACGTGTGACGTCAAGCTGGCACGGCTTAAAATGTTTGCCTCACCAACGACAGAACTCGGTGTTACAAAACCGGTCATCGTCCCGTGTTTGACGCGATACCATACCGATGTACCTACTGTTTGACGGCTGACATATTCGAGCACCGTGCCATTCGGAATGGTGGTGAGCGTTGTCGAACCTGTGGAAGCAGTCATTTTAAGGGCGGTACCTACACCCGAAATGACGCGTACACGATTATTAACGATGGTGCCCGTATTTCCTTCCACTTTCACCCACGAACGCGGTAAATATGCTTTAGCATAACGATGGGCATCCGTCTGACCGAACTGGGCCATTTGACGTTCTGCCATCGTCTGAGCGGAAATCGGATAGCTTGTATATGACACGACGCGTTGAATCCCCGTGGCTGGTGGTGTCGTCGCAACGGGTGCCGTATAACTTAAATGGATGTAGCCGCCGACGAAACTTCCGCTTGTCAAGATGCCCCATTCTGTGTTCAAGACAGGTTTCACTTTTATGACTGTGCCATGGGCAAGAGTCCCAACGGCGGCATTTCCGGTCCCAGGAGTCGGCCGGACGTTTAATGGTGTGCCGCTTGAGACGACTTGCACTTCACGTTCAGGTCCGTATTGCTCAGTCGAGGTCGCTGGAAGTGTGAGCGAGAAATTACGTGCTGCGACGTAACCCGTCACGTTGGCATAGCGGACTTTAAACCATGAACCTGTAGCACCGTGAGCCGAGAGTTGATCGACTTTCGCACCAACTGGAATCGTTTGTAGAACGTTCCCACGCGTGGATGTCGACGAATACATGGTCGCCGTCTGTGTCGCATAGTATGGCGTGACCGGCTCGGCGACTTGTGATTCAGACAAATTTCGCATCGGGACGTAACCTGTCAACGAACCGACTGCGACTTTCGCCCAAGATCCTGTCGCCCCGTGTGTCGATAGAAGTTTGACACTTTGAGCGATTGAAAGCGTTCCGATTGTTTTTCTTGAATTCGACATTGAATTATAAATAGTGGATAGAGTCTTAACGTACATGGTTTTCGGTTCAGTAGTTACGAGTGGTTGCAAGTTTCGTTTTGCGACGTACCCAGTCTTCCCACCGTAAACAACTTTTGCCCATGAGCCGGTCGCACCATGTGCTGACAAGAATGTAACGTTTGCATCTTTCGGAATGGTCAGGAGTACTGTTGAGGCTGAGGTCATCGAATGATGCATCGTCGTACTACTTAACGTACTGTGAGTCGCATTTGATTGACTTGTCACCGCACTCCCTCCCATAAGTGTGAAGTAACGTTGTGCCACATAGCCGGTTTTTCCGTTATATGTGACTTTGAACCATGAACCAGTTGCACCATGTGTGGAAAGATAAGTGACGGACGCTCCTTTAGGGATGGTCGTGACAAGCGGCGCGGATGTTGTCATCGAAGAACGCATATTGACGTTAGCGTCAGCTGTATACGTCTTAGAAGTTGCTGTTTTCGCAACGGATGATTTCAATGTGAGGTAAGAAGATGCGACATATCGCTTTTGACCTTGGAAATCGATTTGAGCCCAGTTGTTATTTGTTGAATAGACATGAACGGTAGTACCTTCTGTCAGTTTTCCGACGATTGACGACGCAGTCGACGTCGAAGATCGGACGTTTAGTATAGAGGTATTGACTGTTCCTTCGGTTGTTGCTGCAAATGTTTGAGTCGGGATGATCGTGCTCAAGATGGTAGTCGAGACGAGAACGGCCGTACTCAAACGTGTAATAGACGGTTTCAAAATGTTACCCCTTTCGAGTAATAATCAATCGATATATGAGTATTTTATAATCATGCGGTCTAAGTATAACTTCTGTCTCTTATACACATCTGACGC
>NZ_QLVE01000044.1 GCF_003331145.1 Exiguobacterium sp. TNDT2
ATCAACTAGTAAAAGAGTTTGTGAGAGCTATTAGAGACATTAAACCTGTAGCTTTTTTAATGGAAAATGTAAAAACAATGCATTCGCCTGTTCACAAATTTTTTGTTACTAAGGAACCTGATAATAAACTAAATGATTTCAGCTCTATTCAACATTTAGAAGAGATAAATGAATTTAACAATGACACGATCTATCAAGACGATATTATCGAGTTATTAACGTCAAATAATCAAACTATTTTAAAACTAGTCGCAATATTATTAGAAGAAAATTACTTCCCATCGCCAATTGTTAAAGATACTTCACTCATTTCTTTGTTAAGAACACTTAAGAAGAGATTCGAAAAATCTGGGAATTTATCTATCAAAAAAACCAAAGAACTACTTCAAATTAAAAATTTAACGAAAGACTTGTATTTATATGAAAGTAATCATGCTCATGTGAGTCAAATAGTTGAAGACTTGCGCTTTTCACTATCTCAACTTTCAAAAGAGGACTTTGTCGATTCCTCAAAAATAATTGACTCAATAGTAACTTTTGATGAGCTTAATCGCTTATTAACTAGATACCAAGAAATGATTGATGAGGATTTAGAATTCTCAAACTTAAAACTTGTTTTGGACGACAGTAATACATTTAAAGTTCAAGCCAGTGTTTACTCCTATAATGTTGTAGATTATCTACATTCGATTTTTAGACATTATGGCTACACAGTTACAAGTGATGTATTAGATTCCTCTGATTTTGATGTCCCGCAGAAAAGAAAAAGATTTATTATGCTGGGCATCAGAAAAGATGTAACTAATTTTAATTTACCACTTAAATCATCCGAAACTACTAGAACAGTAAGAGATGCAATTAAAGATTTGGAAGATGTAGAGCCTCAAACTGAAATAGAAGACTATAACCAAAACGTTTATTCTTTTAATAATCCTTCGATAAATAAATTACCAATGACTCGTTATTACCGAATGGGTTTGGAACAAAGTAACGTTCTATTTAATCATATAAATACTCGAAGTACTCCACTAATTAAAAAAAGATACCAACAGATTAAAGATAAAGACGGAAAAAATTTCCACAGTTTATCCGAAGATATGAAATCAAGTTATTCAGATCCTACTAGGACACAAAACACAGTGTATTTGCGGTTAAAGTATGATGAACCCTCACCTACGGTAGTAAATGTTAGAAAATCAATGTGGCAACACCCAAACAAAGCAAGAGCATTAAGCGTAAGAGAGGCAGCTCGACTTCAATCTTTTCAGGATTCTTTTGTTTTTCTCGGACGAAAAGATGAGCAATATCAACAAGTCGGTAATGCTGTCCCTCCGTTGCTTGCAAAAGCATTAGCATTGCATCTTTTGATTTTTTTAGATACGTCTGATTAAAATGATTTGTTATCAATCAAAATAGTAATACTAAGAAAACCTTTTTATGACATGTACATGTGACTCCAGCTTAAAAGAGTAGAGGGAATTAAAAAGTAAATTAGGCGATAGAATCTATCAACGAAAAGCTGTTTACCGACTTAGCGAACAATACATCCTAGACCGTTTCCTGAAAGAGATATATCACGCGCCAGCTAATCTTCTCTTGACGAAATTTTTGAAGGTATAGAACGCTTATTCACTTCTTTGACTCGATTGAGAGTTTTTAATGATACTTTGTCATTCACAAATCGAATCGTGGTTTATGTACGATGCCGTAGTCCTCTCCCCAAATAGCATTTATTTTGTTGTTTACAACCTTCTTCTTTATCTCGTTCCAACAAATAAGCTTTTCCACGTATAAACACCTTCGAGAATAGTATATTATTTATAAAGTACTATTCTCGAAGGTGTTTTATATCGTCTAGTCAATTTAATTCTTCCTATTTTTTAATAATGTCGAAATGCGCCCTTTAATCTTTAATTGAAATATCCTAATTGAAAATCAATCAACAACGATCGATCCAGTAATAGATTTCCCATCTCACAGGAAGTCTCCGGCAGGTAAGAACAATTATGACACGCTGCTCCGTTTAATTGGTTAATCCCTTGACCTGAACTTCTTCCGATTTCTGTACATACTGGATCTGAACTACACCATCTAGCTTTTTCAATCGCTTTTTCTATGATTGGGAATAAATATTCTTTTCGACCCATCCTTACTAATCCTCCAAAAGTTCCGTCAATATCCCCAGAGGAAGTATAAATCAGCACTCCAGCATATTCATCAGATATATAAAGTCTTTCACGAATAGAAGAGGAGTTATAGCCACAAGTAAGTGCTAGTTCGTCAATGATAAGATGCGTTAATGTATGAAGCATTACATTCCTAGGAAGTAACGTTTCAGAATCAAATCTTGTTTTATGACGGCTCAATCGCTTCTTATATTTCTCAAAATATTTTTTCACTTCATCTTTATTTTCCCATTTTTTGAGTTCTGATAAAGATAAGGTGAAAAATATCCCTTCGCCGTATACTTCATGAGCAGGTAACCAATCATTTTGAGGCACCTCTGATTTATTGAATAGTAGCTCTTTACCATTGATTAAATTTTCCTGTGTCATATTTTCAGTTCCAGTTGTTAGGCGATCAAAACCAGTCAAAACGATGGTTTCTTTAAGTTTTGTCACACGATTGATTAAAGTAAACTTCTCAGCGAACGGGTAATACGGGTGAGCGTTTTCAGAATTCCACTCTTGGCGTATTTTTAAGTGCTTACTATCTTGATTTTCTAAAAGCTTTTCATACTCCACTTTCTTTAAGCGCTCATTTGCATCATCGGACTTATCCTCGCCATGATTCGAATCAGTATTAAAATCGTTCTCAATATATGCGATTGCCAATTCCCAGATAGGTCGTTCAACGCTTTTAAATTCGACGGGAGCATCCGACATTACATAATGTAGTTTATCATCTAAAGAGGAATATCCTGATAAGCGTGTTGCCGTTACTCGACTTTTAATAAGATAATCCACCAGTTCCTCAGCTTCTTTATTCTCACCAGGCAAATAAATAGCGCTAATTGTTTTAGGATAGTAGACATTGAGAGAGTTTTTAAGAACAGCTACTGGTGACTGTGAGCAACTTGCAGTAGAATTTTCTGACCCAAACCATGGTCTATGGCCAGGGCATGTATAAATACTTTCTCCAACTTGATTCATTCTCTTACTAAGCTCACTGATTGATTCTTCACCAGTCTCGGTGGCGTCTTTTCGAGTCGTGATCCCTCTCAATGATCGTTTCTTTCCACAAGAGCACCTTACTTCAAGGGAATCCAAAGTCGCTCCAGGAGTGCTAATCAACTTAAGTTCCCCTTCACATTTGGTGTGTTCATTTTGATGTGCCCATTCTCTCCAAGGGAAATCAGATATATGACCTTCATTACAGACCATCACAAACGGGACCTGGTTCATACTGATGGTTTTATCACATTCGTTGCAATAATATCGATTCGTACGTTCAGACAAACTTGCCTTATGCATGGTTCTACAGCTCGGGCAATAATGCCATAAAGGAAATCTCAGCAAAGGTATAAAAATATCCGTATTATCTTGTTTCATGGCAGAGGAAACATTTTTCATCGCATAACCAGCTCTATAATCTGGTGGAGCCAAAAATTTTTGAACTCTTAACATCGACTTTAATCTTGGTTCCTGAATCTCATATTGGTGGTCGTCAATACGCTCTCCCTGGTTATTGTAATACCATTTATCAAGAGCCCCCACCATTGCAGTCTCTCCGTCCGGACTAATGACTAATGAGCCTGGACCAAATGTCGTAACTAATTGTCCCCTTCTTAATGGCAAATCTTTCAATTTAAAAACTCCAATCCTTCTACCTCTTCATCTTCCGAAGGTAGTTCATTATAAATTGATGTAATCATCCCTCTACATTCAGAATCGACAGTTCGTAGCGAATTTATCATCGCAACCGATTCTCTTTCTACGATTTGGGGCACAATTGTTCCAGCCTGATACATAAATCCATTAGCATCACCTTTGACTTCCCAAGATGAGTAAGGTGTTTTGATTAATCTAGTTAGTATCCTTTTCAAACTTTGTTTCAATACAGGTACTTGTTCAGGATCTACCATTTCAGCCCGCTCAATAATTCGTTCAGTAAATTCTTTAATCTTACCCATATTGTTTGTAATAGCTCTAGCAGATGGTACTTTCCCAAGTTCTTTATTCAAGGCCTGACGTAAATACCCAACAATAATCCCGTTTAATCCTTTTTCTAAACTAGCATCTGAAAATGGGGTAACACTTGTAGGTTCAACTTGAGCATATAATTTTTCATGATATTCCCTAAAATGTTCAAAATGAGATTTGTCTCTCGATTTAGTATTTGAATATAACGTGAAAATCAGGCCAGGTCTCTCCCACCATCGTCGTCCTACACGACCACTTACTTGAATATATTGAGCTGTCATTTTCGGTTGACCAACAATAGCCATTACAGATAGCCTGTCAATGTCAACGCCTACCTCAATAATGTTTGAAGCTAAACAAACATCAATTGTAGCATTAGTCGATATCTTTTTATTGTTTGTCTGAACAGGTTCTAAATAGCTTGTTTTAAGATTGTCAATTGCTTTTGATATTTCCTGACTTTGCTTACGAGAAGTCAGCTCAAGTACATTGTTTAAATACCTTAGCGATTTTTTTGTTCCTTTCCTAATTGCCATAGAATTAGAATATTGAGAAATATCCATTTGTGTTAAGGTAAGGCCACCACCAAGTTCTCTGAGTGTGTTGTAGAAAGCTAACAACGTCCAGTATGGATCTCTCTCATTCGCTTTGATTTCGGATGCACTCTGAATAATTGAAGAGAATGTCATTACTTGCGACATCATAATCCTCACGGTAGTCGTGTAAACACCGACATACTTTCTGCCCGGCCTTGGTTTTCCAGAAGGATCCAGAGCAGGTCGTGCAAAGAATGAATCATCACTTTCTAGACCTGGACTAGGGAAGAGTCTAGCCGTATCTCTTCCAAAGAGAGCTTTTGTTTGTTCTTCAAATTGTTTGATAGTTGCAGTAGCTGCAATTATTTTTGGTTTCACAACTTGCCCGTTCACTTTTTTAATGCACAATTCTTCTACTAACACTTCAAATAATCCAGTTAATGTCCCTAGCGGACCTGAAATCAAATGAAGCTCATCTTGAACAATTAATGATGGAGGATTATATACTCTCTCACCATCTTCGTTCAGTCCGAACAAAGATCTTGCTTGCGGTTCCCATACCAATCGAACAAATTTATCCACCGTTCCGATTAAAAAAGTAGGTCGTTTTTTATAGATGGTTTCATCTACAATGTAAATTGGTAGTTCATCATGAAACTCACAGTGACGATCCGGACAATGCAAAATCAAACCATCTTTTTCAATTTTGAATCCGTAATAATGACGTTTCCTCTTATTTTTTTGTTCATTATAAAAACCCATCTTTGCTCCGCACCAAGGACAATTATTCACAACAAATTGATTAGCGCTTTTCTCATCTTTTTGAAGACTCATTAACTGTTTTTTTGCATCTCTATTTGTATTTGGTGTGGTAGATGACCCCACCCAAATTCCGATTGAGAAAGGAGTTTCACCCAGAGTTTGCATATTCCGCTTTCGAATGTATTCCAATGCGCACATCAATCTAGAAGATCTCTGAAACTGATCTGCCGTTAAAAGACGTAATGTGTATCGCATGATAACATCCACGCTTGCATCCTTTGGATTTTTCAACCTTCTCAATATCATGTGAAACGCTGCTGTCCCTAGATAGGCTTCTGTTTTCCCTCCACCTGTCGGGAACCAAATAAGATCTACGATGTTTCGGGTTTCACTCGTCTCATCTACAAAAGACTCTATGGACATTAAAATAAAAGCAATCTGAAAAGCTCGCCATGAATTTTCACTTTTTGATAATGCTTGAATATTGTTAAGAGATTTATCAATATCTAAATCAAATAAGAGTGAACCATCTACGACAGTCCCATTTCTTTTTTTAGTGCCATTTTGTTGTTGTAATAAGATTGAGAGGTTTGCTAATTGAAATGCCCTTAACGTTTGTGGATTTTCTAAAAGTTTTAAACCTTTTACCATTCGATCATGACTTTCCATACATAATTCTAGATGTCTTTGTCCTACTACTTTTAGATGGTCAGGTAGAAATTCTAAGTCTATTTTTTTAGATTGAATCCATTCTTGATAGCTTGTGATAAGAGGTCTTAATATTATTTCAGGGACCCTGTCATCAGTAATCCCAGCTAAATCTGCCATTAGAATTTTTAGGTCTACTGATTTCCCTTGGACCATCATTTGAATATCTGGTGTCATACTTACCGCTTGATACTCAGGTAAAAATGTTGTTTCTATCTTTTTAACCTCTTTAGTATTCTGTTTCCAATGAACTGAACATCCATGTCCAAAAGCATAATTTCCATTCTTTCTATAAAGTAGTTCCATAGATAATTCTTCTTGATAAGAGTTATCAACTTGAATATTATTTGCCGCAAGATCATATCTACTTGGGTAGACGGAGAAGTTTTTACCTTCAGAAACACTAACCTCCATTGCAGCTTGGAATAAAATCAATTGCTCTTTTCTTTGATTTTGCTCATTCGACCCACTTTCAGTCTGCTCTCTTCGAGACCGATTAGTTAGACTCATCGTGACGATATGTTTCCCCACTACTTCTCGAACAAGAACTTGAAGTTGTAACTTTAATCGATGGATGTTCTTTGATGTAGCATCATACATTGAGATGTCGTACACTGCTCCCCTATTATTCAACACCTCAGGTAAATTAACTTCTACCTCACTTTGTAAAGAAGATCTCATCCACCACGTACTGGTTTTACCTCCCTTTTCAACTTTAACGATTTGCGGATCATATGTACCTCCTGTAATTTTGACACTAACTTTTTCGACACTCTTTTCTAGACAAAAAGTTAGCCCTAAAGAAGATGGCATATAGTCATTCTTCTGAGGAAATAGTTCCATGTCTCCAGTCTCTTCAGTTGAGACTTCTTCTTTTTCAGATAATAAGGTTCCTGTTTTTTCTTCATCCAATGACTCAGAGGAAATAGGAGTTTCTAAAGATTCCATTTCACTCTCTCTCACACCTATCGGAAATAACAGTCCACTTACGTAACGCTGAGTCGGCCCTTGATATTGCAATATCTCTTCTTTTTTTCCGCCGTTTATCCAAAAGAATGGTGTATCCGCTTTTGGTAAAACCGCATTACCAATTGGATTAAATTCAGTCCAATGTTCTTTTATTGTTGATGGACCAATCATTTCTTCTCTAACGTTATTTATGATGTTCTCTCTATTAATTAATGATTGTTCAAGTGAAAGATTCATAAGAAGCCTCCTTATTGGTTTATAGTAGTTTATGTAGCTTCATGATTTGATTAATCGATACCTCTTTTACTGCATTATCAACATATATTACTCTCTCAATATTAAACGTAACGTCATTAAACTCTTTAGACTCAAACGTATGGTAGCCTTTCTCCTTTAAAGTCTCTAACATTTCAGTTGAAATATCTTTCATCAGTTTATCAGAAATTAACCTCCCCGCTTTTTGATGTGCGCTTCTAATCTCTTTTGTGGCCGTAAGTGTTTTCTTTTTTTCTTGATCACTGTATTTTAAAATCGTTAATAATTCTTCTAAAGCTCTAGGTTCAATCGTGTCTTCTTTCATCCAATTTTTAAGAGAATTCGGAGTAGCGTATTTGATTGAATATTTTGTACGCAATATTTGTGACATTCGATTTACTCCAAATTTTCGTGAGATACTTTTTAGTTTTTCTTTCCACTGAGATTGTATATTCCTAAACTCATCAGTCTTTTCTTTTAGAAAAAACAGGTCGGCAATTTCAGCTACTAATTTGCTGTCGCTCCTATTTCGAATAATGATATAAGAATTTTCTTCAAGATTATTTACTTTGGTATAAGTTACTTTACCTTCAGCTGAAACAGTTTTAATTTTTGTGTTTTTTGGTATAAAAATAAATCGATTATTTTCTAAATAGACTACCATTGCCTCTAACACATCAATGATTTCATTTGAATTCTCTCTGTGAGCTCGTTGAATGAATCGATTTAACATCTCTGAAGGTTCCAACGGGTCTCTAAAAATATATTTCTTTGTATCAATACTAGGATTTATAACTTCAACATTTTTATAGATCGTACTAACAGTTTGGCTTCTCCCTATTCCTTTAAGAGGCTCTCTTAATACAAAATTATTGTCGTAAAAATCATATGCAATGAATAAGACATTTTTTGATTTAAACGTATTGGCCGTATATGAACTACAATACTTTGGACTACCTATATAAATAGTATAGTCATATGTCCTGGCCTCATTTCTAAAGCCATTTTCCGTAAAAAAGTTTAATCCTTCAGTTTTGTTCAAACGAGTAATTAACTTTTCTTTTTCCTCATCATTCAAAGACTTCTTTGTGACAATTGCTAGTTTTATATTGTTTTGTTTTTGCATAACGGTGTGCACATTATGTATAACTTCATTAGTAAGACTATTTTCGTTCATCTCTAATACACCTTTTAAACTTTCAGTCACGTCTACAAAATGAGATTTATATAAAGCATTGTAGGATTTTCTTATGCGAGAGAATAGCAGTTGTAAGTGTTTTTTTTCTTCTGCTTTTAAAATTTCATTGTAGTTTAATAAGCTTGTGGTAAATTTACTCAGAACTTTTCTTAAGTAAAATAGAGTTTCGTTTACATCGTCATAACTTTGATAATTTGAATCGATTTCTACTTTAAGCCTACTAATACTTTTAGAGAGTAAAAGTAAAGGATTAGATGCTATCTCTTTTACCTGTATTTCGATTGCCATCTCACTATATAGTTTATTCATTTCTTCAATCAGCATTTTGTTACCTCCACGCTATTAATTCAATACCTCGTGGTACATTGATATCCCGTTCTTGAAGATACATTCGCAAATGATCAGTGACATATTCACATTTTTCTTGGGTTAAGTTGCGTTCAATTTCATTTACTAGTTCATCGATACGATATTCGTTATCAGTTCTACTGAACGTTGTTAGCCAAGGATTATCTTTAAAGTGTTGCCTTTGTTTCAAATAACTTTGTGCGCCCCAAAAAATCACAGGTGAGCGAGTCACGACTTCGAAATTAATGTCACGCTTTTGAGAAGACATGATTTTTCCATTCGTATAACTGTTGGAACTATCAACATATAAGAAATCTTTTATACCTCCATAAATCCCATTAGCGAAAAATAATTGTTCACTTGTTTGTTCTTTAATTGTATGAATATTGCCTACCATATAGAAAATGTCTTCAGGATAAAAAGAAGCTTTGTTCAACTGAGACTCTGTATAAACATTTTTCAGTAGCTCATTTTCAGCTATTCCCAATGTTTTAGCGTCGCTTACTTTTTTAGAGCGTTTCATTATTTTTTCGTCATCTTTCATTAGTATGAGACGCTCAAGCCACAGTCTTTCAGGAACTCCTTGTTTTACCGTCCCCACCAAAATATGAAGCATCATTTCATTTTCAACAACTGGACTTGGACCTACTTCTATAACAGATACACTTGTTCGTTTTCCGTTTTCTAAATAGATAATTCGACTTCCTGGTTTAAGTTCTAAAATCTTCTTTTTTATCGATCGACTTTGTTTGTTTTGATTAAAATGTTGATCTGATAAACTCATTGCGACTAACAAGGGAATATAATCTGTATTTGGGAGAGACATAATAATACGAATCGGTTTATGTTGCGAAATAGCAAACTCATTTATATATTTTCCTAGTGCAAAAGAAAAAGTCATCCATTCAGGTAAATCTACTTTCTCATTTCTTACACTTAATTTTAGTTTTTTTTCTAACATATTATCCTTCCTTGGTTACATTTTTTATTTGTAATCTTTTAAATTTTACCATATTTTTC
>NZ_QLVE01000045.1 GCF_003331145.1 Exiguobacterium sp. TNDT2
ATAACAAAGAGGCCCCCGGGAGCGACTTGTTCGCTCCCGGGGGCCTCTTGTCATTTTTATGGGTTCGTGCACACATTTTGGACTAAACAGATAGGGGCGACCTCTGATAAAGTTAAAGTGACCAAACCATAACTTTGGAGGTGCCCCTATGTACAAAGAGTATACCATGAACCAATTGGTTTTGCCCCTAGATTTAGAAGTCCGTCTCCAGGAAAACGATATCGCCTTCGCTGTCCACGACCTTGTCGAACAGATCCCCGACGAGGCCTTCGAGCCGTTCTGGATGGGCTACACTCAATTGGACATAAATGAAGAGGTCGATTAGACTGAAACAAATTATGAACACGAGGAGAACATTAGACATGACAAAGAGAGCGCACCGCGTTTACACAGATGAATTTAAAGAACAGGTCGTCCAGCTCTATCTCAACGGGAAGCCGAGGATCGATATCGTTCGCGAGTACGATTTGACACCATCGGCACTGGGACGTTGGATCAACCAGAGCCGTACGACCGGTTTGTTCAAGGCAGAGGACAACCTGAGCGACGAGGCCCGTGAACTCCGTGACCTGCGCAAGCAAGTGAGGCAGCTCGAGATGGAGAACGACATTTTAAAGCAAGCCACGCTGATCATAGGACGAAAGTAACTGTCATCAAGAACAATATGCACAAATATTCGGTATCAGCAATGTGTAAAGTCCTGAAACTATCAAGAAGCACCTTCTACTACGAATCCAAGAGGCGACCGGCGGTCGACGATGTGACCGGTGATGTCATCGAGATTTTCCGCCGCAGTCGTGACAATTATGGGACGCGCAAGATCAAGGTCGAGCTACAGCGTATAGGGAAGCGTGTGTCACGCCGACGCATCGGACGCATCATGAATGAGCAGGGGCTCGTGTCCTCCTACACCGTCGCACAATTCAAACCGAAACGAAGCAATCCTAACGAGTCCACGGTGAAAAACGAGCTGAATCGTGAGTTCCGTCAGGAAAAGGAACTGTCGGTCATCGTGAGCGATTTGACATACGTCAGGGTCCAAAACAAATGGAACTATGTCTGTGTATTTGTCGACCTATTCAATCGGGAAATCATCGGACATAGCGTCGGCGAACGCAAGGATGCGGACCTGGTGGCCCGGGCGATCGCAACAATTCCAGCTGACCTCCGTCGGGTGGGCATGTTTCACACCGACCGTGGGAGCAAGTTCAACAACAAACTCGTGAGCGACACGTTGCGTAGCTTCGGGATCCGTCGTTCGCTCAGTGACAAGGGGTGTCCTTACGACAACGCAGTGTCAGAGGCGACGTACAAGGTTCTCAAAATCGAGTTCGTCAAGAAGCAGACTTTCCCGAATCTGACGGTTCTCGACCGTGAATTACGTGATTACATACATTGGTTCAATAACATCAGAATCCATGGGACATTAGGTTACCTGACACCGAAAGAATACAAAAAAAGAGACCTCTTAAAAAATGTCTAGTTAAGTGTTGACAATCCAACCATCGTTCCACCGTCGTGTAAGGTAATCCGTATTCACGCGCTACATCTGAGATCGTCCTACCGTGGCAACGTTCTGCGATGCCTTTCCGGAAAACCTCGGTGGAAGTGCGGACGAGCCCGAGACCGTAGTCATACACGAACGTCAAATCACAAGAGGTGCATCTTTGACGTGGGACATCCAGTTCGATCCAGAGTACACCGACGTTCCACGCATGACCGTGTCGAAAGCGACGCCGCTTTTTCGAATGCAGGATGGTCTTTCTCTGGCACAGCGGACAAAGGGATGTCATGTCGACCCGGGATGACCGGAAAAACGTTTGGTTCTTCGTCTGACGACATTTGGATCTGAAAAAGGTCTGGAAGTGGAAGAAGTAATTTGATAAACTGTTGGGACAAAGCGAAAACTCCAATCGTGGTTTGTCTAGGCAACAATTACGATACCGGGGTTTTCGCTTTTTTTCTATGTTCAATTCAAAATCTGATGGATTTTATGTGTCAACCACACCTTATGGTGATGAGCCTAATCATTTCAATCAATATCCAATTTATAACAAGAAGGAGAATTTAATTTGCGCATTTATCTGCTAGGCATTTTATCGTTTGTGGCATGGATTTATATCCTCAGTCGTCAGTATTTGTATATAGAGACTGTCCTAATCGATCAAGACTATTTCATCATTGCGCTCATCGAACTCGAGACTTTCATGTATTTGCCCTTCCTCATGATGTTCTCCGTGATTCCACTCACTAGCGCAATCATTTCAGAATACACGATTCGCTATTTCAAGAATCGTGACAACCCGCACCTATTCGGTTTACTCGCTGTCCTTTATGCACTTGCGACGATTCATATGGTGTGGCTGGTTTGGACGTTTTTTACGACTCCAACTTACTAAAGCTCATCAATCTTCCTTTCAAGTTGCAAGACCCATTCATCCAAATCCGATTCATCATGTAAGTAACCGCTGTCTCCGTCGGATAAATCGATCCCGTTTAACCAGACAAGTGAATCAGTCGTCATGCCCACAATGAGGTCGTCATCTGACTACTGAAGCACACGTCCGGCCCAATCGGATACGTCTTCCCGCGTCACTAAGCCCACCTTCACATACAGAATCCATTCAATCATCTCCTCGAACGTCGGGGTATTACGTTTTCGAGGAAGTTCTTGTTCAGACAACTCTCCAAGATTTAGACGTTGCGTCAAGAGCAATAGTCGCTCTTTCGTCGGCGCCCAGTTCATAACCGTTTCAATCGGTGTGCGAATCACATCACTCGGTCTGTATTCGTCGTCACAAAAGAATAGCTCCCCATTGCCTAAATCGATCGCTAACCAACTCCCAACACGGTCGTAACCAATACGGATGAACCGCAAGTCGGTTTCTTGTAAAGCACGAAGTTGTGCGGCATCTTCCCTCGTCAACAGTCTTGCTTGTCTTGAAGCTCCGTCTGTCGTGAACATCTGACGTTCCATTTCCTCCTCACCCAATGAAGAAATGATGACGTGCTGTTCAAACAATGGGCCGCCCATCTTACCGTAACCAATCCTTGACGGAAGTCGACAACGTCTCCTCCGCTTCGAACGTCTCATGACTGACGATGACGACGTGATTCGTCTCGATATTCACACAAATGGGGTCCCCTAAAAAGTCCTCATACCCGATGACGTAGAGCCCGTCCGGCCATGGCTCCTCGTCGTCCTGATACTCCTCCTGTACTTCCTCGAAACGAGTGCTCTCGTTGATGAATGCGAAACGAGGCAATCCTTCCATATCTTCGAGCTTGATTTCGACCTCTTCCGACGGCAATAGTGCTTTCAATTCATCTGTTGTCATTGTCATTCCACCTTTCTTTCTTTTGGTCTGACTTCACCTATCTATCTTGACATACTATACCTTTAGTGTAAAATTACACTTGTAAGTAAATGTAAATCTAACCCTCGTCAAGAAAGGGGTGTCCTGATGGGCAATCCAAAGAAATGCCTCATCGTCTTGTCATCGCTTTATGTACTCGCATTTATCGTGAACCTCATTCCATCCATCATGTTCCCTGATGCGACGATTCAGCCGATTCATGCGGTCGCATCCGGCTTACTGCTCGTATGCATGTTCGGGACGTGTTTATTACGGAATCGTGTCGCCAAACTATTGATTTTAGCTATTTTATTTGCAAGTGTGACCGTGTTCACCTTGATTAGTTTCGAGTCATACGTCTATGACATCGTGCTATTGGACGCCTTGTTCGCGATTCAGTATCCGCTCTACATCCTGTTCGTGACACCACTGTTCGGGCTCAATTACTTCCTGAACGTCAATCCGGAATACGTGGCCTTGCTCGTCTTTTTCATCGCGATTTTGTTGCTCGTCATCCATGAACTCGCGGTGACAAGATTCGATCGAGTTAAACCGTGAGCGGAAATAGCATTACGCGTCGTTTTCAAGCAGTCATGATCTGCGGCACGAGCCTTTTCATGTCCATCGTTTACCTTTTGTTCTCCCCGAATTGGATTGGACCAGGATTCGTGTGGATACTCGGAACGATGATATTGTTGGCAACCTCTTCAATCGGATTAACAGTTCACCTTGCCAAACATCGGGGATGGAATCGATCTAAGTACATTTTCGTAGGCATCGGCATACTCTTGATGCTTGGACTCATTTCCCTGTATATCTTGTGGTACGTTATTGCCATCAACATGAATCACACGACATCACATACGCTAGGAGGACACATATGAACTTCTATATCGGCTCCCGCTTCTCGAACATAGAACAGGTCAGAGCCCTACGCAATCACCTACTCAACGACGGCCACACGCATACATACGACTGGACGACGAATGACCGCGCCACGTCACTTGACGACTTGCGAGCCATCGGCACGAACGAGTTCGAGGCGATCAAGGCGTCGGACTTCGTCGTCATCTTGCTTCCGGCCGGAAACAGCAGCCATGTCGAGCTCGGGATTGCCCTCGGTGCAGGTGTTCCCGTGTTCGTCCATGACGCTACAAATCGTTTCGACGATGTCGAGACGACGAGCACGTTCTATCATCTAAACCATGTCGTCCGATTGACGGGACCGCTCAAGGACGTAGCTCGGTCCATCACGACCCACTTCGCAGGTACAGCACGTTAAGTCGCCTCACCGACCCATTATACTTGACCACAAAACCGGCCCAGATGCCGGTTTTGTTTATTAAACAGCTTGTTTATTTATTAATCCACGCGAAGAACGCACTCGCCCCGATTCGAAAAACGAGCTCATTGTCTCAATCCATTGTTCTATAATAAATGTATAAGACATCTATGATTGGTTATTCACCGCATATAGCGGGTAATTGAGGATGTGGCTCCTCGAGAGCCGATTCGAGACCGATGGGGGGGATGAAAATGAAACAATGGACCAATGAATCAATTTATTTATTCGGTCTAATCGCTTGTATGATTGTCGGCACGATGGCGTACACTATTCTTTTGTCCGAAAGCAACGTCGGCTTTCTCGGCCATTTGATTTTACCTGCCATCGTACTATTTTCTCTCATCCTCGGGATGCGGGCTGGGCTAACCATGTCTGTCACACTCCTCATCTTTTTATTCAGCTATTTTCGATGGTTCTCATCCATTTATGAAGCAGGAAACGTTCAATTTTTTAACGTCAAAGGCATCAGTTTTACGATTCTGCTTCTCATCATGTCCATTTTGTCCGGTCTCGTTCATCAACTCGTGAATAACGTGCAACTGTCACGGCACGAGTTAGAGGAACGGGCGCGACAATTGATTGCGGTCGATCCAGAGACGTGGCTTGATAACACCGATCGATTTCGGATGGACTTGAATGCGGAACGAGACCGCCTGATTCGCCACGGTGGCTCCTTCTCGGTCTCGTTCCTTCACTTGAACAACTTCGCTCGTTTCGAGGAACATTATGGGCGAACTGAATATGAATGGTTCTTGAATTATTTCAGTGACGAGCTCCACATGGCAACAAGACGAACCGATCACAAGTATCGGGTCGCAGTCGATACGTTCGCCATCATCTTCCCTTACACGTCACCAAAAGCTGCACAAGTTGTCCATGACCGGATTCGTCCGCTACTAGAACAGTATGAGCTTCAAAGCGGTAAACACGTGTCATTGACGTATGAGGATACGTTTTATGAAGTGAATCGAGAAAATTGTAATACGGTCGTTGATAAAGTCGTTGCGAAGGCATCGTCGACTAGTTGAGAAATACTTGATAAAAAAACCTTGAATGATCGACACTTCATAAAAGTGTGCATTCAAGGTTTTTTGTGTCATCGCATCGATTTTTCACCCCCATTAAGCCGTTTCAATTCTCCATCACGACTGCTGTCTGTAACGTCAACACGAGTCATCATGCATATACTCCCAATGTTCTTTTGGATACAGCCACAAGTCCATCACAGGTTTAATCCAATTCAATTTCTTATCTAAATCGCTCTAGATGTTGCTCCATCTAGGTTGCCCGAAAAGCATTTTAATATGCATCGTTCGACCTTTTACAGATTCAGTTTATAATTGTCAATCGTTTCATCTCGTTTCATTTCCGACTAAATAAAGAGGTTTCTTCTCTTGAATCGCCTCGACCACGCCTCCAGCAATCTCTTCATACGTCAACCAGCGGCGCTGCCCCTTCACGACCTGATAGCCGAGTTGCACTTGGTGATAACAGACGTCTTCAGTGATCGTCAGCCTGTTTCTCACACCGCTCGAGTTGGCGCGGCTACCGAGAACATGGAACACGTCCGTTCCCCTGCGCAGTGCTGACAACACACACGGTAAGGCGTCAGCTGCGTCCGAATGAATCCAGGCAACAATCAGGTCGAAATCTCCATGAATCGCAATCGAACGTCGCATTGCTTCCTTGAGACACAAGTCGTCCCGATAGTCGACCAATACGGCAGACAGTCGGGCGGATACTTGTTCGGTCAATCGGCTCATTTTCTCGGCATCCCGTCCGATGATGGACACGTGATACCCCACCTCTGCCAACCAAAGGACCGTCCCCGCCAGCATCCCCGCTGCCGCCAATCACTAGCGCATGTTTCACGATGTATCTGTCCCTTCTGTCCGTTTATAAGTATGGAAGGAATCCTGACTTACGAAAGCGAAATCTACATACAACATCACCTCAAGGAGGCATGATTCCCATTCCATCGACCATCTATTCCATCAAACCAATCGAGTCGCCACGCGAACTCGATGAATCGTTTTCAGTCATGAACCAACTGCGCCCCGACTTGACGCTCGAGGCCTATCGCGAGCTTGTGGCCGCCATGCGACCACAAGGGTATGAACTATATGCGTTATACACCGACGATACAATCGTCTCACTCGCGGGGATCGAGGTACGTGTCAATCTCTATCTCGAGAAGCACGTCTTCGTTTATGACCTTGTGACGTGCATGAACCATCGCTCGAACGGATACGGCGAGATGTTGCTTCACTTCGTCCACGAATACGCACGCGATTGTGGCGCGACGTGCGTCGCCCTCGAGTCAGGACTTGCCCGGACCGAGGCGCACCGCTTTTATAAAGACAAAATGGACTATGCCATCACGAGTTATTCGTTTCGTAAACAGCTTTGAATGCTATGTAACGAAAAAGGAAGAGCCGAACGCTCTTCCCGTCTTTATTATATCTCGATTCTCGAACCAAAAACAGACTATCTTCTCCTAAATTCATCCACTATACCGTGAAGACAACCTGACTGAAGGAGAGATGAAGCATGACTGATGATAAGAGACCACTCGACCCCGGTCCGTTTTTCCACGGCACGAAAGCCGAACTGAAGCTAGGGGACTTGCTTGAACCGAAGCGACGCTCGAACTATCAAGATAAGCAGTCGAACTACATCTATTTCACGGCCACCCTCGACGCCGCCAAATGGGGAGCCGAACTGGCGAGCGGTGAGGCTCGTGAGCGCATCTATCTCGTCGAACCGACGGGCGACTTCGAGAACGACCCGAACTTGACGGACAAACGCTTCCCTGGCAATCCGACCCGGTCGTATCGGTCGAACGCCCCGCTCAAAGTCGTAGCCGAGCTCGGGGCGTGGGAACGCCATCCGGACGATGTGATTGCTCATATGCTCGACTCACTTGAGAAACTACGACAAGCCGGGAAAGATGTGATTGAAGACTGATACGAAGTAGAAACACTTTGAGTAAATCGCACAGAAAGCGCTGATATTCAGGAAAAATTGATTATGACAAACTTGATTTATGAATGGACCGAGTCAAATCACAATCTGAAGATTAATTTATCATAGGTTTCTCATAATATTGAGTGAATTCAATCACTATGACTGGCTGCCCGTCTTGATGAAAAGAAAGTAAACATTCCACTGGCGATGGCTGAGAACACAATTTTTAAAAGATAGTTGTGAGTAAAACCATCAATCACGTACCCCTTCAGCTTTTGCAATAGAGTGGCTTCCGGAATCCAATCAATCACATAACCGATTCCTAACATTGAAGGAAGACTCATTAACAAGTACACCGAGACAAAAACGAGCATAAACGACTTCGTGTTCACCATCTTTACCTCCTTAGTTTTACGATAATCAAGTACTAAAAGAAAGCGGATGACATCAGTGTGTGATGCCGTCCGCTTTCTTTTGATTCATCTTTTGAAACGAGCTATCCTCATGCACGAGTGTGAACGGATCCACGAGTGACGCGGCTGCCGCCTCCGCTTGAGATATCGTCTCTTCGGTGACAACCGCTTCTTGACGTCGCAACCGGAACGCCCGCTCGAGTCGGCTCGTCAGCAAATTGCTGAGGAAGACGAGCAGTGACAGTCCGAGGGCCGGGACGAGGAACATGTGGTTCGTCATCCACGTCGTCGCTGTGAACTGCGTGAAATAAAAACCGAACATCGATGACCATTCAAACAGTGTCGGTCGGACCCCTTCAAACAGGAAGACGGTCCCCCCGAAAAAGACGCCGAATAACGATAGATGGATGAGCAACATCAGTGTTTGCACGAATTGCTGCATGAAGACGATGACCAATGTCGGGACGAGGTGTGGCCACAGATGACGCCTTGTCCGGTGCCACACGCTGCCGCCTAACGTCTCGGCGACAATCATAAACTCTTGTTTGAGCAACTGCCGGACCTCGGTAATCAAATAGAGTGTGACAGCAGGCAATCCGAGCGCCACGAACACCGTCAACTGCAGCGGCACGCGGTCCAATAGCGGCGGCACCATGGTTGAGTCTGCGAAGAAAAAGGACGGGAATAACATCATCATGGCCAACAAAGAGATGGGTAGAATCAAAAAACCATCTAACACCATTTTGAAGATTCGGTTCACGCGCGCCCCGCGAAAAGCGAGCGGAATTCCAATCAATAAACCGAGTGCCATTCGTCCGAGCGCAACAACCGCACAAATACCAACCGTCCACTTGAAGCCTTCAATCATCATTTGGAACAAATCGTTCCCGGCCCGGTCGGTACCGAGCCACTGATCTTTCGATGGTTCGAGCGGTGGGATGCCAATCAACCGACCTTCATCGGAGTAACGGTTCAAGAATTGATCGACTTGGCCATCACGGAATACGGTATTGCCGATACTGAGTAACAACAAGCTGACAAATATCGCGAATCCAATCATAAATATCGGATCGCGCAGGAGTGCACGACGCATCAAATCCCTCCTTTTCAGGCATTCGGAATGAGCCATTCCGCTACTAAATCCAATAGGAAAATCGGGATATAAACGAC
The DNA here is from genome assembly GCF_003331145.1 of Exiguobacterium sp. TNDT2. Lineage (GTDB taxonomy): Bacteria > Bacillota > Bacilli > Exiguobacteriales > Exiguobacteriaceae > Exiguobacterium. The sequence goes on from NZ_QLVE01000045.1 coordinate 9,252, forward strand.
CAACAAGATGACGAGCAGAATCGGCATGACCGGGTTATAGACGGCGAACCGGAAAATACCTTGGACGTTAAACAAATACTCGATAATCAACAGACTCGATAGCACCGTGATCAAGTTCGAACGGAAAAAGAGGTAGAAGCGATACACCAAATTCGGCAGCAAGTGTCGCCAGAACAGGGCGGCCGGTCGGACGCCTTTGGCCCGCGCCAGCTCGAGAAACAACGACACTTCTTCCTCGAGGATATGTTTCGTCAACCATTTGAGGAAGAAGAACAGAATCGTGAGCGTCAACGTCACAATCGGTAAAAAGCGTATGTATTCGGCGAACCCACCAGCGACTTCAATCCGATCGAACCCTGTCTTCTTATAAAACGTGATGGCGAGGAATTGCGAGAAGATTAGCCAAAATAAATCCGGGATCATCTCGAGCGTCTGACTCGTTTGTTGGAGCACCGTGCGCACGCGTTTGCCGCTCCGATAAAAGAAATAAGCATACAAAAGCGCGAACCCGACCGAGACGACGAGTGACGTCATAAAGATGATGACCGTCTCTTTTATGAGCGGGGCGAGATCTGGCAATAACGGTAACTCTCGTTGTGCGGTGACGTTGTAGTATGTAATTTCATCGAGTTTCGCCAATTGGCTGAACTGTTGTTGGAGCCCGTTCCAGTAGTTAGTTGGCACGAACTCGAGTTGCACGACGAGTGACGGCAAGGCACTGATCGCAATCAATACAAATATGGTGATGAAAAACTGAGCCGATTTTTGAGCAATCCAATTCATCCGATTCTCTCCTTTTAATTTTCAATCGCCTAAGAACACAGATAAAAAAGATGTATCTCCAAAATAAAACATTTATCCGACTTTAAAGTAAAAAAAATCCATATGTGTATTTTTTGATTCTATCATAGTA
>NZ_QLVE01000046.1 GCF_003331145.1 Exiguobacterium sp. TNDT2
ATATACAATTGTCAGATCACTTAATATAATAGGATAATACAACCATTTATTGGTGAGTTTTTTTATGGAGATACGTAGATGACCATTATGTACAGCCTACTGTCGGCACTATTTACTATTTTTCTTTATTTCAATCCGGCCTCGGCAACAAGTCCTTATGAGACGGCTGAATATTTTGCTTCATACGATCGGGTCGCAGAAAGCCATGAAAATGTCGAACTGTTCGAGTCGTTAGGTATTGGTGTTTCTGACGAGACTTCAGTCGATATGAAACGTGAGATTCATTACGCTCCGCTCAACACGAATTGGCCGACTATAACGATTGATGATGAATTTTACGATGGGTACGCGACAATTCCATTTGAAGAGACAATTGAAGGGGAACTGCTTCATTTGGAATGGGATGCCCCGATACCTGATGTGGCTGGAAGAGTCATCGTCCTACCGACGACCGACGTATCTTATGAAGCAATGGAAGATGCGTATGAAATCGATTATTACGGAGAAGTCCTTAATGACGAGGCGGCGAATCGCTATCTTACAAAATTAGCCGAAGCGAATGCGGCAGGTTATCTCATTACGCCACACCCGGATGCTCCGGAAGAATATGGATTCGCTTACGTTTCAGCTGCACTTCGCTTGAATGGGGCCGGGGTCGACCGAATAACAGCCGAGTCTTTCCAAGACGGTCAAACGGTTGCGATTGAGCCGTTCACAGACGAAATTCCTTACGTAGAGTTTACGCAACCTGGCACGACTGACAAAGAAGTGATTGTCATGGCCCGACTTGAGGGAAGCTGGTATGGCGATCACGCTCTCACTGGGTTAGGTGGTGCATCCGTGCTCTACCATACGCTTCAAGCGATGGATGACGTAGAGACGGATGCAACGGTCCGCTACGTTTTCTTGAATGGAACTGGGGATGGATACGAATCAAGTACGCACTATTTGCAGATGCTTCAAGATCGAGGTACAACGCCGCGTGTCATCATGTTACTTGATATACTTGGTACAGGGGAGACGAATCGATTCTTCAAAACAAGTGGGATGACGACATATCCGTTTATGGAGGGGATTGGTTTTGGCCCTGTCGAAGTGAAGAGTCTAGGCGTATCAATCTTAGATGAGTACAAGCAAGCCGGGTTCCCAGTTATCTCCGTCAATGATTCTGTCACAGCCCATAACGACGTTTATACAGATAAAGACACAATCAGTCGTCTTTCTGACGAGGCGATGCGTGATCACGTTAAATGGCTCAGCGAGTGGTTAACTCTCCAATAAGAAGTAAGACCGTCACATATGGGGCGGTCTATTCTTTTACTCGAAACGGATCCATTACTTCGGTATGATGAAAGGGGAGGCGATACGATGGAACGACAACTGAATGTGACAACGAATTATGGACAACTGGCCGGTACGTGGATGACCCACGGCGAACCCCGTAAGACGGTCGTCCTGCTCAGCGGGAGCGGGCCGAGCGACCGGGACGGCAATCTTGGACCATCCCAATTCGGCACGTATAAAAAACTGGCCGAGGCGCTCTTTCAGATGGGTGTCAACGTCTACCGGTATGACAAACAAGGCATCGGTGAATCGGACGGTGATTTCAATAAAGTCGGGCTGCACGACCTAGTGACAGATGCGATCACCGTCGTCAACGCCATCAAACAGGAGCCGGACGCAGGGGACATGTATGTGCTCGGCCACAGCGAAGGGGCCGTCATCGCCCCGGCGGTCCAGCTCGAGACGAACGCGGCCGGACTGATTCTTCTCGCCGGATTCAACGATTCCTCAAAGAAGATGTTTTTGCTGCAAGCCGACGCACTTGCAACTGAAGTCGGTTCGGTGAAAGGACTCAAGGGCGTGTTCTATCGATTGACCGGCGTCCCGAAGAAGATTCGTCAGCGCCAAGACGATTTGCTCGAACGGTCACTGCGGACGAACGTCGCCGCGTTCAAATACCGCGGCCAAGTCGTCAACGCCAAGTGGATTCGCGAGCATTCATCCTATGACGTCCGGGAGCGGCTCGAACATGTGCGTGTTCCCGTGCTCGCTCTCACCGGGGACCGTGACGTCCAAGTCCCACCGGAACACGTCCATTCGATTCGGACGAAAGGGGGCGTCGACAGCCACATCATTCACGACATGAACCACTTGCTCGTCGAGCGGACGAGCCCGCACTCGCTCCTCACGCTCCATAAGGAATACCGGGACGCCATCGAAGCACCGCTTCATCCCGAACTCATCCATCAATTGAACGATTGGTTGATGAAACGATAACGAACCACCAAAAACGGTCACTAATTGACCGTTTTTTATGTTATAATTGTGACAACGTAAAAAAAGATGAATGTTTTTGAATGTTTATGATTGTTTTTTAAATGAAAACGCTTTATATTAGAGCTACGGAGGGAATACGATGTTAACGAAACAACGACATCAACTGATTTTGCAACGTCTGTCGGAGCAAAAGATTGTCAAAGTGAAAGAATTGGTCGAGTTGACGGCATCGTCGGAGTCAACGATTCGCCGGGATTTGACCGACCTCGAAGCCGAAGGTTATCTTGAACGGGTTCATGGCGGTGCAACGCTCGTGGCCCGCTACGAAGAAGAGCCGACGTTCGAAGAGAAACGAGATCAACACGTCGATGAAAAAGTCGCGATCGCACGGAAGGCCGCGACGTTCATCGAAGACGGGATGTCCGTCTATCTCGATGCCGGGACGACGACGCAAGCGATGGTTCCTTTCTTAAACGGAAGAGACGTCATCGTCGTGACGAACAGTTTACCGATCGCCAACGACTTGTTCGATCTCGATATTAAAACGTTCGTGATTGGCGGCGAGTTGAAACGGTCGACACAAGCACTCGTCGGCTATAACGCTCGAGAGAGCATGATGAACTATCGGGTCGACCTCGCATTTCTCGGAATTAACGGCGTAGACTTAGAAGCCGGGTACACGACCCCGGACCCGGAAGAGGCACTCGTCAAAAAGACAGCGATCGACTTGGCCCGTGAGGCGTATATTTTGGCGGACGATTCAAAATTCGGGAAACGTTCGTTCAGCCGGGTGGCACCGCTCGAAGCGGCCACACTCGTCACATGGAGCGACTCGTCAAACGTCAGTTCAATTCAATCAATTACAAAGGTGGTGAACGCCCAATGATTTACACATTAACCCTCAACCCCTCAATCGATTACTATGTCACTCTCCCTGAAGTCGTCCTCGGTGAAGTCAACCGGATTCAAGAGACGACACAGCGTGCCGGCGGAAAAGGCATCAACGTCGCGTTCGTCTTACGCGAATACGACGTCGACACGGTCGCGTTAGGATTCGTCGGCGGTACGACTGGAGACTTCATCAAGAAGGCGTTGACGGACAAAGGCGTCCAAACCGATTTCGTCGAAGTCGATGGACAGACGCGGATCAACGTCAAGATCCGGGCGCTAGAAGAGACGGAATTGAACGCAAGCGGCCCGGTCATCTCGGACACGGAACTTGAACGGTTGACGCGTCAGTTCGATCACGTTCAACCGGGAGACATCGTCGTCCTCGCCGGAAGCATTCCGGGCAATCTGCCGGATACACTCTACCGCACGCTCGCTGAGACGGTTCGGGCAAACGGTGCCGAGTTCGTCGTCGATACGACGAAGGAAGCGATGCTCGAAGTCCTCTCACTCAAACCACTCATGATTAAACCGAACCACCATGAACTCGGTGAACTGTTCGATACAGACATCGAGACGTTCGAACAGGCACTCCCATACGCGGAGCAGTTGGTCGAACGCGGCGCCCAAAACGTCATCGTCTCTTTCGCCGGTGACGGTGCCATGCTCGTCAACGCTTCAGGCGCTTATACGGCGAACACACCGAGTGGCAAACTCGTCAACTCGGTCGGCGCAGGCGACTCTCTCGTCGCCGGATTCGTTGCCAACATTCTCGACCACGACGCAACTGAGGCGTTCCGCTATGCGGTCACGACCGGCAGCGCGTCTGCATATACGTTCGGGCTGTGCACAAAAGAAGACGTGGACCGCTTGGTCGGCGAAGTCAGCGTCACCCCACTATCTCGATTGGAGGAAACAACATGAACATCACGGACCTTCTTAAAAAGGACACGATTCAACTGAATCTCCGCAGTCGTTCGAAAGCCGAAGTTATCGAAGAACTCGTCGACGTGCTCGATCGCGCCGGCAAACTATCGGATCGTAACGGCTATCGCGACGCCATCCTCGCGCGTGAGGCACAAAGCACGACCGGACTCGGTGAAGGGATTGCCATCCCGCACGCGAAGACGAAAGCCGTCAAACAACCGGCCATCGCTTTCGGACGCTCGGAAGGCATCGATTACGAAGCACTCGACGGCCAAGACAGCCGTTTGTTCTTCATGATCGCGGCCGGAGAACACGCCAATAACGAACACTTGGAAACACTTTCGAAATTATCCGTTTTCCTTATGGACCCAGCTTTCCAAGAACGTCTCTATGCGGCCACGTCAGAAGATGACGTCATCCGGGCCATCGAAGAAAAAGAAGCGGCCGAGGCGGCTCCTGTCGCTTCGAAGCCGGTTCAAGCCGATGCTCCTTACATCCTTGCTGTCACGGCGTGTCCAACAGGTATCGCCCACACGTACATGGCCGCCGACAGCTTGAAGCAAAAAGCAGACGCGATGGGTGTCGATATGAAAGTCGAGACGAACGGATCGACTGGCGTCAAGAATGAATTGACAGCGGCTGATATCGCGAAAGCGACAGCCATCATCGTCGCGGCTGATAAAGCCGTCGAGATGGACCGGTTCGCCGGTAAACACGTCATTGAAGTCCCAGTCGCCCAAGGCATCCGGAAGCCAGAAGAGTTGATCAACCGGGCGGTCAAACAAGACGCACCGGTGTATCGGGGAACTGGTTCGTCAGGTGGGACGAAAGAACAGCGCACAGGCATTTATAAGCACTTGATGAGCGGGGTATCCGCGATGCTCCCACTCGTCGTCGCTGGTGGTCTCTTGATCGCCATCAGCTTCTTCTGGGGCATCAACTCGGCAAACCCGGATGACCCGTCATACAACGAATTCGCCGCCCAACTCAATACAATCGGTGGGGCAGCCTTTAGCTTCCTCGTCCCAATTCTTGCCGGTTTCATCGCGATGTCAATCGCCGACCGTCCAGGTCTCGCACCAGGTCTTGTCGCTGGTTTATTAGCCAGCCAAGGTGGCGCCGGATTCCTCGGCGGACTCATCGCTGGTTTCCTTGCCGGATATGTCGTCCTCTTCTTGGTTAAAGCACTTTCTAAACTACCGGCCTCGCTTGAAGGAATTAAACCGGTATTGCTCTATCCGTTACTTGGGTCATTTATTTCCGGTATGATCATGTTACTTGTTGTCAATAAACCAATCGCAGCCTTCATGACATGGTTGATGGATGTCATGAACAGCCTGAGCGGCGCTAACGCCATCTTGCTCGGTGTTATCGTCGGTGGAATGATGGCCGTCGATATGGGCGGTCCGATTAACAAGACAGCCTACGTCTTTGGTACAGCTGCACTCACTGCCGGTAACCAAGAAATCATGGCAGCTGTCATGGCCGGTGGGATGGTACCACCGCTCCTCGTCGCATTCGCATCGACAGTGTTCGCTCGTCAAAAGTTCTCGAAACAAGAACGTGAAGCCGGGAAGACAGCATATATCATGGGTGCCTCGTTCATCACGGAAGCAGCCATCCCGTTTGCAGCGGCCGACCCGATCCGTGTGTTACCGTCAGCGATTCTCGGATCGGCCATCGCTGGTGGGTTGTCAGCCTTCTTCGCTATCCAATTGCCAGCGCCCCACGGTGGGATCTTCGTCTTCCCACTCCTTGAAGGAGCTGGAAACGTCGTCATGAGCATGGGACTTTACGCCCTCGCGATTCTCGCCGGAGCCTTGATTGGAGCACTCCTCCTCTCATTCTTGAAAAAACCATTGACGGAGACGCAAACTACAACAACGCGTAACGTCGCTTGACCAGTACGGCCGTAGGATTTCCTACGGTCGTTTTTTGTCAAATGATTGTCAGTCAAATCTGGAAGAAGTCTGATTTCGATTGGGTGATTTGTGGTAAAATACTTGTAAAACTTACGCTAAGGAGGGGGTACGGATGCTCATACGGAAAGCCGAGCCAAAAGATGCTTACGGGATTGCGCGGGTGAGGGTGAACGGATGGCGCACAACCTATCGGGGAATTGTGCCGACCGACTTTCTCTTGCAGCTCGGTTCGAACGCGATCGAGTGGTCTGAAAAGGTCCGCAGCGCCCTCGCGAAACGAGAAGTCGAAGGGTTTGTCGCCATCGTCGAAGAGGAAATCGTCGGGTTCGTTCTTTACGGGGAAGAACGGACGGGCGAATATCCGGACCATCCGAATGAGATTTATGCGATTTACATTCTAGAGGACCATCAGCGTAACGGGATTGGTTCGCTATTGCTGGAGCGAGCGATCCAAGCGATGTCGAATCACGGGCTCATCATTTGGGCGCTCGAATTGAACCCGTATCGCACGTTCTATGAGCAACGTGACGGGCAAGTCATCGATGCGAAAGAGCGCTTGTTCGGGGAACTTGCCCTCCGTGAAGTCGCCTACGGATGGACAAAAGGGAATCACGACGCGATTGTCGGCGCATAATCGGACACGACTCTACTGTCGTGTGCTTTTTTT
>NZ_QLVE01000004.1 GCF_003331145.1 Exiguobacterium sp. TNDT2
CTAATCAACGGGCTTTTGGCCTATATTAAAATTTTTTTAGAAAAATCAAAATAAATACTTTGCAAAATTATCAGAATATTGTATTATTGCTTCAACGGGATGGCGGTAACAAAATTTGTAAAGTGAACTATCAGAATTTTCTACCATCATTCAATTCGTTAAACCGAAAAAATCAGGGGGTCATCGCAATGAATAAGAAAAAAGGTTTTGCATTAGCAACGTCGGTAACGCTTCTATCTAGCGCGTTCCTAGCAGCATGCTCAGGTGGGGAAGAAGATACAACGTCAACGGATACAGGGACAGGATCAGAAGGAAGTGCAGATGAAGCGCAAGTCCTCAACTTGCTCGATAGTTCTGACATCCCTTCACTTAACCCAACACTCGCGACTGACGCGGTTTCGTTCAACGTGTTGAACAACGTCAACGAAGGTCTTTACCGTATGGATAAAGATGACAACCCGACACCGGGAATCGCAGAATCACACGAAGTTTCTGAAGACGGTAAAACGTACACGTTCAAACTCCGTGAAGGCGCAACTTGGTCTAACGGCGAGCCTGTGACAGCAAACGACTTCGAATACGCTTGGAAAGAAGTCCTTAACCCGGACAACGCTTCACAATATGCTTACGTTATGTCAATCATCGAAGGCGCTGAAGCTTACAACACTGGCGAAGGCGAGCGCGACGCTGTCGGCGTCAAAGCACTTGATGAGCAGACACTTGAAGTTAAATTGACTGCACCAGCTGATTACTTCCTCGGTCTCACAAGCTTCGGCGTATTCATGCCTAAACTTGAGTCGTTCGACACAGAGCAAGGCGAGAACTTCGGTACGTCTGCAGAGACGACTCTCTACAACGGACCGTTCAAACTCGAAAGCTGGGAGCGCGAGCAAGGCTGGAAAATGGTCAAAAACGACGACTACTGGGATGCTGAAGCCGTCAAACTCGACGAAATCAACGTTAAAGTCGTTAAAGAAGTTTCAACAGGCGTTAACTTGTACGAAAACGGCGACGTTGACCGCACTGGTTTGACTTCTGAACTCGTTGCCCAATACCAAGACAACGAAGACTTCTCGACTGTCGTTGAGCCAACACTCTTCTACCTCCAGTTCAACACGGCGGTTGAAGCACTCGACAACCAAAACATCCGTAACGCGATCGACGCGGCATACGATAAAGCAGCGATCTCTGAAACGCTCCTTGCGAACGGTTCAATTCCTGCCAACTACCTCGTACCAAAAGACTTCGTCACTGGACCGGACGGCGCAGACTTCCGTGAAGCGAACGGCGACATCGGCGGCTACGACGTGGACCGTGCGAAAGAGCTTTGGGAAAAAGGACTTGAAGAAATCGGTCAAGACTCTGTCGAAATCGAGCTCCTCAACTACGACTCAGAATCTGCGAAGCAAATCGGTGAGTTCATCAAAGGTGAACTTGAGAAGAACCTTCCAGGGATCACGCTTACAATCAAGCAACAACCGTTCAACAACAAACTTGACCTTGAGAACAAAGGTGAGTTCGAGTTGACATTCGCTGGATGGGGCCCTGACTACCAGGATCCAATGACATTCGTTGACCTCTTCGTCACTGACGGACCATACAACCGTGGTAAGTGGTCGAATGAAGAATTCGATAAACTCATCGAATCTGCGAAAGCAAGCACAGATGCTGAACAGCGTTGGGCTGACCTTCAAGCTGCAGAGAAAATCGTTCTTGAAGAGAACGCAATCTCACCAGTTTACCAACGTGGATCGGCTCGCCTCACGAAGCCATACGTTAAAGGAATCGTTGAACATGCGTTCGGCGCTGACTACTCGTACAAGTGGGCGTTCATCGAAGGAAAAGAGCAATAAGAAACAACACGCATACAAAAAAGAGACGGGGACGCCTGTCTCTTTTTTTTGTGCGATCAGATTGAGCTAACACGATGCACAAAAAAACCGCCCTTTGAATGCAAAGGGCGGTTATACGTTATTTCTTCACTTTAGCCCGTTTCCGATTGAGTCCCATCGCTTTCTCGATTTTCGCGAGATTTTTGTTGGCGACGGCTTCCGCTTTCTCACGTCCCGCATCGAGGATGGCGTCAAGCTCAGCTGAGTCGACAAGTTCGTGATAGCGATTTTGAATCGGCTCGAGCATGGCAACGACAGATTCGGCGACGTCTTGTTTGAACGTTCCATAGTTCGAATCTTTGTAGCGCTCGACAAGTTCAGCGATTGGCGTATCGGTCGAGAGTGAGTAAATCTCAAGCAAGTTTGAGATGCCCGGTTTGTTCTCCCGGTCGAAGCTGATGACACCGCTCGAGTCTGTGACCGCGCTTTTGATTTTTTTACGGATGACGTTCGGCTCATCGAGCATCGAGATGAAGCCTTTCGCATTCGTGTCTGATTTCGACATCTTCTTGACAGGGTTCGTCAAACTCATGATACGCGCGCCTTCTTTTTGAATGAGCGGCTCCGGAATCGTGAACGTCTCATAGTAACGTTTGTTGAAGCGCTCAGCCAAATCACGCGTCAATTCGACGTGTTGTTTTTGGTCATCGCCGACGGGGACGAGTTCTGTCCCATACAAGAGGATATCGGCCGCCATGAGTGTCGGGTAAACGAACAGCCCGGCGCCGATGTTTTCACTACTTTGTGATTTGTCTTTGTATTGCGTCATCCGGCTCAGTTCACCCATGCCGGCGATGCATGTCAACATCCAACCGAGCTGGGCATGCGCCTTCACTTCCGATTGTACGAAAATTGTCGATTTCTCAGGGTCGAGACCGCAAGCGAGATAGAGCGCCGCGAGCTTGCGCGTATTGTCCATCAACTCGACGCGGTCGAGCTGGACCGTGATCGAATGGAGATCGACGACACAATAAAACGCTTCGTGCTCTTCTTGCAGCTCGACGAACTGTTTCATCGCGCCTAAGTAATTACCGAGCGTCACGACGCCGGTCGGTTTAATGCCAGAAAAGATTTTTGCCATGATTGCACCTCCAGAGAATATAAAAAACCGCGGTTTCCCGCCCGAAAAAATCGGGACGAATAACCGCGGTGCCACCCAAATTTGCATGAAGTTCATGCCACTTGATCGCGTTAACGGGCGTGACCGTCTCGCCATACTCTCGTTCAGGCGAGCCACTCCGAAGTCCATTCACTCGAAGTTTTCCATCTACTCGCAGCAACGTAGACTCTCTGAGGGAAAAGGGGTTCGAGGTACTTGTCTTCTTCCTTGTGTTTCCTATTGTTCTAGCCATAGTGTAGCATATCAACCGCGAAATCGAAAGGTCAAACGAGGGCGAGCACGTAGGATAAAGTGACACTTGCGACGCCGACATACACCCAGCGCCAAGCTGCTCGCTTTTGGACGGCACGTTCTTCCGGCGTCGCTTCTTCGTCCTCTTCATAATCGGGATCAATCTCTTTCAACTTGGCGCGCCGGTTACGTTTGAACCCATACATGATGCCGTCGAATAATCCAGACGCGCTCATTTGTGAGAACATACCAATCGCGAAAACGAGCATGCCAGCGACGAACAGTCCGCCGCTCAAATGAAACGATAACGTTTCGTCTTGATAATAGGACAAGCTCGACCAAACTGTATAGGTGATTGTGACAATCCCCCAAACGATTAATATACTTCTAAAATTTTTCAACGTAATAAACTCCTTTCAGCGTGGGGGCGCTCCATCGTGCCTTCCACTCTATGGCTCTATGATACCCGTTGACTAGTTAAGATGGCGAGAAGTTCGTGTTGAAACATGATAGCGGTTTAATAGGGAGTTGACAGTTTGATTAAAAATTTTTTACAATAGCCCTAACGTTCTTTTGTTGGATACAAAATGAAATATTCAGAAAATTAAAGAAAAAGAGAATACGTCAAATCCGACGAAACGCTATGCTTCACGATTCAGAAAGGGGACATCGCAATGAAGAAAAAATCGATTTTGCTCATGATGACACTCATCTTGGCACTCGGTTCAGTGCTCGCTGCTTGCTCGACAGGTGGAGACTCTGACGGCGGTTCGTCTTCGAACGGAGAAAAAGTACTCCGTTTGACGGATACGTCTGATATTACAACAGCTGACCCGGCGCTTGCGACGGACGCAGTCGCGTTCAACTTAATCGCCAACACAATGGAAGGTCTTTACCGTCTTGACCAAGACGGGAATGCCATTCCGGCCATCGCCGAAGGAGAGCCAGAAGTGAGCGAAGACGGAACGGTCTACACGTTCACACTCCGCGACGCGGAATGGTCAAACGGTGAGCCTGTCACAGCGAACGATTTCGTCTACGCTTGGCAACGCGCCGTGAATCCTGAAACAGGTTCACAATACGCGTATATCATGAACACGGTTAAAAATGCAGAAGCGATCAACACAGGAGAACTTCCGAAAGAAGATCTCGGCGTGAAGGCAATCGATGAGAAGACACTCGAAGTCACACTCGAGCGTCCAGATCCGTCGTTCATCTCGCTCACATCGTTCGGTACGTTCACACCGATCAACGAAGCGTTCGCCACTGAAAAAGGTGCGGACTTCTCGACGACTCCAGAGAACCACATCTACAACGGTCCATTCACATGGTCGGAGTGGGATCGCGAGCAAGGATACGTGTTGACGAAAAACGATGCGTATTGGGATGCTGAAAACGTCGCTTTAGAAAAAGTAGACGTTCGTGTCGTTAAAGACACTTCAACAGTCGTTAACTTGTATGAAGCGGGAGAAGTGGACTATGCCGGTCTCTCATCTGAACAAGTTGCTGCGTTCCAAGAGAATGATGACTATAACACAGGCCTTCGTTCAACTGTCGGTTACTTTAAATTCAACCACGAAGATGAAGTCTTCGCTGACGTCAACGCTCGTAAAGCAGTCGCTCGTGCGGTCGACCCAGCCGGCATCATCGACCAACTCTTAAACAACGGTTCAATCGCAACGACTTCATTCATTCCGAAAGAATTCATCAAGTATGAGGACGGAACGGATTACACTGAAGGTGTCTCACACTTTGAGACAAACGCTGATGAAGCGGCATCACTTTGGGAAGAAGCGACAGGCGGTGAAGCTGTCACGATCGAACTTCTCTCATTTGACAGCGAAGTCGCGAAACAAATCTCAGAGTACATGGAAGGCCAAATCGAATCGAACTTGCCGAACGTGACCGTGAACATCTCACAACAGCCGTTCAATAACAAGCTCGAGCTCGAAGCAAACGGAGATTACCAAATGTCATTCGCCCTTTGGGGACCTGACTATCAAGATCCGCTTACAAACCTTGGCATCTTTACGTCTGACAACGGTCAAAACGACATCAATTACAAGTCTGCCGCCTATGACAAATTGATTGATGAAGCATCAGCTGAAACAGCAATCGATGCCCGTTATGACAAATTTAAAGAAGCAGAGACGCTCTTGATTGAACAAGACCAAGCCATCATGCCGATTTACCAAGCAGGTGTCGCTTACTTGATTCGTCCAAACGTCGAAAACTTCAACCGTCAACTATTCGGTGCTGACTACCAGTACAAATACGTCGATATCAACTAAATGAGAAGGGGGCATGCACCACGCATGTCCCCCCTTTTATAAAAAAAAACTGGAAATGTGAGAAAATACTATTCAAATGTTTTGTTGGTAAAGTATAATGTAGTAACAGTGAAAATTCAGAATACTTTACAAACTAAGGATTCTTTAATTTTCAAGTGCTGTGCTAAGAGCCTTGAGATGACGTTTCATCTATTCTTTCAGAAAATTCCTTTCATTTCGTGAATTATAGAATAGAGACATATGTCATAGTGATGCTGTTGGTGCAAGCATAGACATTAGAAAAACAGGGGGTATTTATTTATGGGACGTTATATTCTGCAACGGCTGACTTACGGCCTCATCACGTTCTTCTTGATTGCGACGTTCACATTCTTCTTGATGGACCTGCTTCCAGGTTCGCCGTATCAGAACCAGGAGAAATTGACGGACACGCAAATTCAACTCTTGAACGATCGTTACGGACTCAATGATCCACTGCCGGTTCGTTACGCGACTTATTTAGGGAACCTTGTGCAAGGTGACCTTGGTGTGTCGTTCCGTACGGCCAACCGGCCAGTGACGGAGTTGATCATGGAGCGGATCGGTCCTTCGGCACAATTGGGTATTCAGGCATTAGTCCTTGGTACTTTCGTTGGGTTGTTGCTCGGAATCGTAGCGGCCATCCGTCATAACACGTACATCGACTATGGTTCAATGTTCGTATCGGTAATCGGGATTTCTGTCCCGTCGTTCGTCTTTGCAGCCCTCCTTCAGTACTATGTAGGGGTTAAGTTGCAGTGGTTGCCTGTCGCGTTCTGGGATTCACCGGCCCATACCATCTTGCCGACCATCTCGCTCTCGCTCGGGGTCACGGCATCGATTGCCCGTTTCGTCCGGACTGAGATGCTAGAAGTTACCGGACAAGACTATGTCACGCTCGCCAAGGCGAAAGGGTTGACCGGGAATGCCATCGTATGGAAGCACATGGTGCGTAACGCGATGATTCCTGCCATCACAATCCTTGGACCAATGACGGCCGGTCTATTGACTGGTACGTTCGTCATCGAAAAAATCTTTGCGGTACCTGGACTCGGTGAATTGTTCGTCACATCTATTACGTTGAATGATTACTCGGTCATCATGGGCACGACGCTCTTCTTCTCTGGCCTGTTTATTATTATCATTCTACTAGTCGACTTGCTCTACGGAGTCGTTGACCCACGTATTCGTCTTGGGGGGGATAACTGATGATTGAAAATAAAAAGAATTTCGAGCAGTTCGACCAAGACATGTTCCAACGTGTCGAAATGAATGAACAGCTCGGTGAACGGATCGCCGGTAAAAGTTTAAACTTCTGGCAAGACGCTTGGATGCGCTTAAAGAAAAACAAGGCCGCCATCCTCTCGTTGTCAGTCATTGTCATTCTTGTCTTACTTGCGCTATTCGGTCCGATGCTTTCAGGCCGTGACGCATATGAACAAAACATCTCACAAGCCAAACTCCCGCCGAAAGTCACTGGACTTGAATGGGCTGGATTTGATGGGATGGCCAACCTCGGTGGGCGCGACATTAATTTTTATGAACAGAAAAATGTTGAAGAGAACTTCTGGTTCGGTACAGACTATCTCGGCCGTGATCTTTGGTCACGTGTTTGGGAAGGGACACGTATCTCGCTCTTCATCGGTTTGATGGCCGCCATCATCGATACGGTCATCGGTGTCGCTTACGGTGGAATCTCGGCTTATTTCGGTGGCCGCACAGATAACATCATGCAGCGGATCGTTGAAATTTTGACAGGCGTGCCGAACTTAATTTTGATCATCTTGTTCATCTTGATTTTTGACCCAGGGGTGTTCACCATCATCCTCGCGATGACGATCACCGGTTGGATCGGGATGAGTCGACTCGTCCGCGGTCAAATCTTGAAACTTAAAAACCAAGAGTTCGTCTTGGCAGCCCGTACACTCGGTGCCTCAAGTACTCGTTTGATTTTCAAGCACTTGATTCCGAACACACTCGGCGCCATCATCATTACACTTATGTTCACGATTCCATCTGCCATCTTCTTCGAGGCATTCCTTAGTTTCATCGGGATCGGACTTCAACCGCCACAAGCATCACTTGGTACGTTGATTAACGACGGATACAAAGAGTTAAGAACATTCCCGTACTTGCTCGTCATCCCGTCAGTCATCATCGTCTTGCTCATGGTCAGCTTCAACTTGCTCGCCGATGGATTGCGTGATGCGTTCGACCCGAAAATGCGTAAATAATTATAGAAACAGGGGGACTCGTGAATGGAAACGATTTTATCTGTCCGAGACTTAGCGGTCTCGTTCCATACGTATGCTGGAACGGTACAAGCCGTTCGCAACGTATCGTTTGATTTGAAAAAAGGCGAGACGCTCGCCATCGTTGGTGAATCGGGTTCTGGTAAATCCGTCACTTCGAAAGCGATTATGCGTTTGATTCCGAACCCGCCAGGTGAAATCACGAACGGGGAAATCTTGTTCGAAGGCAAAGACTTGGCGAAGTTGTCGGAAAAAGAAATGTTAAAAATCCGTGGCCGCGATATCGCCATGATTTTCCAAGATCCAATGACGTCGCTCAACCCGACGATGACGATTTACAAACAGATCGCCGAAGGATTGAAGCAACACCAAGGTCTCACAGGTGAAGATGCGAAGAAACGTACGCTTGAATTGCTCACACTCGTTGGGATTCCGAACCCTGAGGCACGCCTCAAGCAATACCCGCACCAACTTTCAGGTGGGATGCGTCAGCGGATCGTTATTGCGATTGCGCTCGCATGTAACCCAAAAGTATTGATCGCCGATGAGCCGACGACGGCCCTCGATGTAACAATTCAAGCTCAGATTTTGGAGCTCTTGAAAGACATCCAACAAAAGACGGGCACAGCGATCATTTTCATCACGCACGACCTCGGTGTCGTTGCGAACATGGCAGACCGCGTTGCTGTTATGTACGCTGGTAAAATCGTCGAGAAGGGAACGGTCGATGAGATTTTCTATGAGCCGCGTCACCCATATGCATGGGGACTACTCGGATCGATGCCGCGTCCGACTGACGACCCGAACGAGGCGCTTCCGGCCATCCCGGGTACGCCGCCGAACTTACTCAACCCACCGAAAGGCGATGCCTTCGCACCACGTAACCCGTATGCGATGAAAATCGACTTTGAAAAAGAACCACCGATGTTCCAAATTAGCGATACACACTATGCGGCGAGCTGGCTATTGCACCCACAAGCCCCACAAGTGAGCCCGCCGAAAGCAATCCGTGATCTTGCGCTCAAGTATCGTCCGGACAGCGCGTTCGCGAAATCGATTTTGAAAGGTGGTGCTGAATAATGGAACGCGAGAAATTACTTGAAGTAAAAGACCTGAAGCAGCACTTTAAAATCGGCCGAGGCCGCGTCGTCAAAGCGGTCGACGGCATCTCGTTCGATATTTATAAAGGTGAAGTGCTCGGACTGGTAGGGGAGTCTGGATGTGGGAAATCGACGACAGGTCGTACCATCATCGGACTTTACGATGCGACTGACGGGGATGTCATCTTTAAAGGTGAGAACGTTCATGGTAAAAAGAATAAGGCTGAGAAGCTGAAGTTCAACCGGGCCATGCAGATGATCTTCCAAGATCCTTACGCGTCGCTCAACCCGCGGATGACGGTCGCGGACATCATCGCCGAAGGCATCGATATTCACGGTCTTGCCAAGACGAAAGAAGACCGGATGAACCGCGTCTATGACCTTCTCGAGACAGTCGGTCTCACGAAAGAGCACGCGAGCCGTTACCCGCACGAATTCTCGGGTGGTCAACGTCAGCGGATCGGGATTGCCCGCGCTCTCGCGGTCGAGCCAGACTTCATCATCGCCGATGAGCCGATTTCAGCCCTCGACGTATCGATTCAAGCCCAGGTCGTCAACTTGATGAAAGAATTGCAACGCGACCGTGATTTGACGTACTTGTTCATCGCCCACGATTTGTCGATGGTCAAGTACATCTCGGACCGCATCGGCGTCATGTATCAAGGTCACCTCGTCGAACTCGCTCCAGCAGCTCGTTTGTACGAAAACCCGCTCCACGCCTATACGAAGTCACTCCTCTCGGCGATCCCACTTCCGGATCCAGAGCACGAGCGCACACGTAAACGGATCGTGTATGAGTCGAAGTCACTCGGTGCCGTCGGACGTTCAGATGAGGATTCGAGCATCCCGCCACTCCGTGAAGTCGAGCCAGGCCATTACGTCTCATTGACAGACGAAGAGTACGAAGCGTATAAAGCGCAATTCGTATAAACAAAAAGTCCCACATCCAATTGGATGCGGGACTTTTTGGGCAAATAAAAACACCGTCTAGGATGACGGTGTCAGGCGTTTGAGATGCGTGGCAAATTCGAAAGCCGTTCGACGACCGCATCAATCAAGCGGACTCGAGCCAGGGCGTCTTCGATGTCCATCGTCTCATAGTGGTGCAATCCGCCAGGTTGTTCGACGAACGTATCCGCATCATGGACGAGCTGTTGGAGCGGGGTACGTTGAATCCGGTTAGGTGGCAAGTAAGAATCGGTATGAAGCAAAATCATGACCGAGATCTCTTTCGCGCGCGCCGGGTCTTCCCCGAGACGAATCAATAGCTTGTGGGCGCGTTCGGCCCCTTTAATCGCATGGATGTCGTTTTGACGATATAAATCATAATTCCATTTGCCTTCGGTATACCATTCGTAGTGACCAATATCATGTAGCAGAGCGGCTTTCGTCGCTAAATCGGTATCGAGACCTCGTCGCGTCGCCAATTCGAGAGCGCGTTCACAGACGTCAACGGCATGTTTTAGACCGGAGCGGGTCAAGTATTTTTGTGTGACCGGGTGTTGCATAATCGTCTCTAATGTAATTCTCATCTACGCTCTCCTCCTTGGTGAATTCAAAGGTTATTTCTATTAACTATACGGGAATTGAATAAGAAAATCAAATTTGGAACGTGTGAAATGATGAAAAACGTTGATATTGTTCAACTATTTTCATAAGAATGTGCTATAATTTAAGTGTAGATTAGTGCAAGTTCAAGATTTTCAGATTCAGTAACGGTCGGTCCTTTTAGTGCTGGGGGTGAGAGACCATGAAAGAACGTGACAAGGTACTACAACAGAAAAAGAAACTTTTGAAGGAAGTCCTCAAGAAGAAATTGAAAGACTTGCAAGTGAAGCCTGGCAAAGAGACGGTGTCACAACCGGTTTCTCGGGTGCCGGCGTCCTAGAACGGTCGATCAAGGGTCGCATTCTTCTGAATGCGTCCTCTTTTCTTCCCTCAGTGAGAAAGAATATCATTGTAGTTTCAATAATTAAGAATTATTATAATTAAGTGAACGATATTTTGGGTATACAAATAGAGTCGCTTGTAAAAGATGAACGAACACTTGATCAGGGAGGAACGATAATGGTCACACTGTACACATCTCCGAGTTGCACATCGTGCCGAAAAGCACGCGCCTGGCTCGAGGAGCATGATATCCCATTTACGGAACGAAACATATTTTCAGAACCACTCTCACTTAATGAGATTAAACAAATTTTACGTATGACAGAAGATGGGACAGATGAAATCATCTCGACCCGCTCTAAAGTTTTCTCGAAAATCGATGTATCGGTTGATGCGCTCTCGCTCCAGCAATTGTACGACTTGATTCAAGAATATCCGGGACTGCTTCGTCGTCCAATTTTGATTGATGAAAAACGTCTTCAAGTCGGGTACAACGAAGATGAGATTCGCCGATTCTTGCCGCGCAAGGTCCGGACGTTCCAACTTCAAGAGGCGCAACGACTTGTCAACGAATGAGGAAGCATACTGTCTAAGCAGTGTGCTTTTTATTATTCCGTTTTTCCGATAAAATAATAGAAACAACCCCATCATCAATAGATTGACACGTATAAAAAAGGGTACTATGATAACAAGACAATTTCCCCTCTCCTCCTTAATTATTGAAGTAGGAGTGAGGTGAGAAGGGAGTGGACAATCGTGAAAATTGAGCGCATCAACGATAACACCGTCAAATTTTTCATTACGTATGTTGATATCGAGAAACGCGGTTTCGCTCGTGATGAAATCTGGTATAACCGGGAACGTGGTGAGCAACTGTTTTGGCAGATGATGGACGAAGCGCACGAACGAGAAGATATCTCGTTCGATGGTCCACTATGGATACAAGTACAAGCGTTTGAAAAGGGACTCGAAGTGACCGTGACAATCGCGAAAAATATGATTGATGCTGAAGACGATTCTGAGCTTGGATCACTCCTACGCTCGGCAATCGATGAGGCGCGCGATCAGCAATCGGTGCTTGATCAATTGAGTGAACTTGATGAAATCGAAGCTGAGCCGGAGGCGTGGGCTCCGCTCGCCATGGAAACGGATGACTTTGAGGCGATCATCTCGCTCAGTAAACGAGCAGGAGAGGCGTTGAACAACGTCAACCTTAAGTTATTCCATTACGACAATCGGTATTACTTGTGGATTGACTTCCCAGACGAGATGGAACCGGAAGAAGAAGAGAACGTATTAAGTCTCTTATCCGAGTATTTGACGTTCAGCACGCAGACGTTAGCGATGCTTGAAGAATACGGCAAGCTCATTCTCGACGGGGATGTCTTCTCAAAAGTTCGTCACTATTTCTAAAGCCTAATCGCCTGTTCATGTGGACAGGCGATTTTTTTACCAATTTATACATATGAAGAGGTGTCGTGATGCTCAAGCGGATTCAATTAAAGTTGGAAGATAGCACCTGGTTCGTCCCGTTTTTATACGGAGTGGGAGGGATCGCATTAACGTTCCTGACTCAATATTTTGGAAGCTTCTTTCGCGAGCTGTTACCGGAAATCATTTATTTAGACAAGGATTCAGCAGCTTCTGTCCTGTCTTCGTCGTTCACGAGCCTCATGACGATGATGACGTTCAGCTTTTCGACGATCCTCGTCGTTTTGACGACGTATTCGTCGCAGTTCTCGCCTCGGACGATCAATAACTTTTTGACGAACTCGGCGTCGAAGCATACACTCGGCCTGTTCATCATGACGACGGTGTACGGCATTACGAACTTGTTCCTTATCCGGACATCGGATGAAGACGTCGTACTCGCTTCAGGCATCAGTGTCCTGCTCGTCGTCAGCTCGATTTGGGCGTTCGTTAAATTCATTCAAACGATCAGCGTCTCGATTCAAGCGGAGCGCCTCTTATCGGCATTGCACCGCGAAGCGCTATCCGTCATTGAAAACCAGAGACGGGCGGTCGAAGAGGAAGACATGTATATCGTCCCGAAACGAACGGTTCACACGTTCGAAGGACAGGCGGTCTATGCCTCTCGAACGGGCTACGTCCAACTGTTCTCGAGCGGGAAGCAGGAGAGCCGTGACGTCGACTTCGAATCGGTCGTGGCCGTCGGGGACTTTGTAGCGGAAGGAGATATTCTCGGCTATTGGCTCGCAGAAGAAGCGCCCGATATCGACGTGTTCCAAATCGGTGAAATCCGTTCATCGATTCAAGACCCGGCGTTCGTCATCGAGAAGTTGAGTGAGATTGCTCTGAAAGGCGTCTCACCGGGCATCAATGATCCGAATACGGCGATTCACGCGATTCACTACATCGGCGATATTTTACGCGAACTGAGCCGATTGCCGGCAGGCGACTTTTTATTCTCAAACAACACGAGCAATTGGCATGTTAAACGAAAAACGATGGGAACGACGCTTTTTGAGGCATTCGCTCCTGTGAAGACGTATGCGAGCCATGATATTTTCGTGATGGCGTCCGTCTTCGAGGCGATTCGAATCGCCCGGATTCAGGCACACCCGTCGCACGATGAAACGTTCGAGGAATTCATCGATTACTTGGAAGAAACGCTCGATTTAGAGGAGTTGCATCCGCGAGAGAAAGCGTTCTTGACGAATCAGATGACGAAAGCACGGAAAATACGTGATTAACGAGAAAGGAAGGGGTCCGAGAAGACCCCTTCCTTTCTGTGCATCATGAGAGGGTATAGCCCCCATCGACCGTAATGGCTTGGCCGTTGATATAGCTCGACGCCTCACTCAACAAGAAGGTCACGACCGGCGCCACTTCATCCGGTTTGGCGGCATATCCTCGGAAATGATGCGTCATCGCCTCGTGGAACTTGGCTTCTCCGCCGTATAACTTGTGACTGAGCGGCGTGTCGACCGGACCGAAACAGACCGCATTGAAACGGACTTTACCTTTCATCCGGTGGGCGAACGTCTTCGTCAAAGCAATGACAGCCGCTTTGGAGGCGGCGTATGGACCGAGCATCGGTGGGAATTTGACGTGCCCGACGATGGCGGCGTTGTTGACGACGCTTGCTCCATCGGCCAAGAGTGGGAGGGCGCGTTGGATGAGCCGATTCACAGCGCGCACGTTCAGTTCGAAGACATCATCGAACGTGGACGCCGGCAAGCGTTCGGGCGTCCCGGGGCGCCCGAACGTCGCAGCGTTATTGAATAGTCCGTCTAACGTGATGACCCGGTCTTTGAGCTCGTCCATCATCGCCTCGATGTCGTCAGGCCGAGACAAATCGCAGGCCATAAACGTGATGCGAGCAGAGACTGCCTCGATTTCCTCGCCTCGTGCCTCGTCCCGGCCGACGCCGATGACGTCATGCCCTTCCTCCGCTAATCGGAGGGCGACGGCCCGTCCGATTCCGCTCGTTGCTCCCGTAATTAAAAATGTGCCCATATCTTATTCGCTCCCCTCAAAAGATGGCGTTAAGTTGTATAATTATGATAATACAAGATAGAAACGGGGTCAGTTTATAATATGTTGCGACGCATACAAGTCCTTTTATCCCTGATTTTGCTCGCAGGTCTCATTGCCGTATTATCATATTACTGGAGCTCCCAAGTGATCGGCTTGTTCTCAGTGCTCGTCTTTTTGACGACGTTGAGCATTTTGCTCGTCATCTTGCTCGAGAACCGTAATCCGCAACGCACGCTCATTTGGGCGATCGTCATGCTTGGCTTCCCGGTCGTCGGGCTGTTCGCCTATTTCGTATTCGGCCAAAACTATCGCCGGAAGCGGATGTTCAAAGAGAAAGCGATGCTCGATGAAGAGACGTACCTCGCCTATCGGCAGAAAGCGATGACGTTGTCGCCGTCCCTCATGTTCTCCCATGACGATTATGAGAAGCTGCTCCATCTGACGTCGTCACTCAATCAATTACCGGTCTCATCGAACACGTATACGCAAGTGCTGACGAACGGGCAACAAAAGTTTTCAAAACTGTTGCCAGCTTTGAAAGGGGCGACGCGTCACATCCATCTCGAATATTATATTTTCCGGGAAGATCGTATTTCTCGGGAAATTCAACGCATTTTGATTGCCAAGGCGAAGGAAGGGGTCGAGGTGCGCTTTCTATATGACGCGGTCGGCTCGATTCATACGAGCGGGACATTTTTCGACGAGATGCGCCAAGCGGGCGTCCACGTTAAAGCTTTCTTTCCGGTCGTATTGCCGCTCGTTTCGAGTAGGACGAACTACCGGAACCATCGAAAAATCGTCGTCATCGACGGGACGGAGGCATTCACGGGCGGATTGAACGTCGGCGACGAATATTTGGGTGAGCATTCGAAGTTCGGATTTTGGCGTGATACGCATCTATACGTCAGAGGGGAAGGTGTGTCCGAACTTCAACTGATCTTTTTGCAGGACTGGTACTATATGACGGGGGAGCGCCTATTCACCCCGTTCTATCTCGAACCGCTCGAGACGGTACGGAGTGCGAGCGGAGGCGTGCAAATTGTAGCGAGTGGTCCGGATGAACCGTATGAGACGATGAAGTCAATCTATTTCGCGCTCATCAACGCTGCAAAAAAATCGGTGTATATCTCGTCACCGTACTTGATACCAGACGAGGATATCATGAGCGCGCTCAAAACGGCTTCGCTGTCCGGAATCGATGTCCGAATCGTGCTCCCGAGCTATCCGGATCATAAAATCGTGTTTTATGCGAGTCGGTCGTACTTTGAGGAGCTGCTCAGCGCCGGGGTCAAAATTTATTTGTATGAGGAAGGGTTCATGCATTCGAAAGTCATCGTTGTCGACGACGGGTTGGCGACGATTGGGACGGCGAATATGGACTTCAGGAGCTTCCATCTCAATTTCGAGGTGAACGCGCTTCTGTATAATACGAACTCTGTCCATCAACTCAAACAAGATCTCTATAAAGACTTTGAAGGGTCCCATGAGTTAGAGTTACAGGAGTTTTCAGAACGGTCCTATTTAATCAAACTCGTCGAGTCATTGGCCCGAATGTTTTCACCACTACTATAAGGGGGAAGCGGGATGCGGTTTGCCATCGATCAAACAGGAGGGTATGTCGATGCCCTTATGCTCAGTCGGGGACGGGTCAAACCGTTTGCCCCTTTTGTCTGCCCGGAATGCGGAGAACGGGTCATCGTTAAACAAGGCGCGAGACGACGCCTTCATTTCGCACATGTCCATCCGTGCGGACGAGGTGAGTCGACGGGGCACCACGAAGACAAATGGGGTGTTCGGCAGTGGCTTCAAACACAAGGTTACACCGTCGAGCAAGAAGTCGTCATCGGCACGCGTCGTGCCGATTTAATCGCGACACGATGTGTTGAGCGAATCGTCGTTGAAATCCAAGCGTCCTCACTCTCGGTCGAGTCATATGGCGAGCGGACACAGTATTATACGGAACATGGACTCGACGTCCTTTGGTTGGCGAGCGGATTAGAACCTAGTGCCTGGCCTTCGTTGCAGCCGTGGATGCGTCACGAGCTGTTCAGACGGCATGGTCTCCTTGTCCCTTGGAAGCAAGCACTTTATCGTTTCATCGGGTTCCCGACATCAGTTCGACGCGGTGTTGGGCATTGGGAACCCGTTTCGTCATTCTCTAGTTCGCCGTTCGAATCCTATTATCGTTTCGACGCCCAGCAATGGGTTCAACTCGTCCGGCGACGGCGTATGACCCCGCCCTATCCGACGCCACATTACCGCAAACTCGTCTTGAACCGACTGTATCCGCTCGGGATGTTGCCTTCTTTATTGCCGAGCTACTGTTATTTGCCGTTATCTTCGCTCTGGGGCATCCACGTCCATCCGTTCATGTTCCAGACGGTGCTCTACTTGAATCGACGGGATTGCCCTGGAGACTCCGTCAGCTGGAGCATCGAGAAGACGTGCCGTCAGTTCGACGTGACCCCGACAAGCGACTTTCTCCAAGCGTTTGAAGTACAATGGAGACAACTGTTGAACGTATTCGATGTGACTGAAGCAGTGCGTGATTGGCACGTGCCTAAGACGTTAGACACGGCGTTGCTTCACGATTTTCGATATTTTCAAGGGTTTCAGCGATTCATGGCGAAATCGTATACAAACTAAGAAAAAGGAAGTGGACATATGTCAGAAGTACTTACACGACAACAAGTACCCGTCGAGGAGACGTGGAACCTGGAGACGATTTATGCGGACGATCAAGCGTGGGAACAAGATTTCGAAACGTTGAAGGCGAACGTGCCGGCTTTGGTGGCATATAAAGGAAAACTCGGAGAGTCAGCATCTTCCTTGTTTGAAGGCTTACAACTTCGCGACGACATCTCGCGTCAGCTGCATAAACTGTATACATACGCCCATATGCGTTATGACGAAGATACGTCGAACAGTCATTATCAAGCGTTGAATGACCGGGCGGGCTCGCTTGCCGCTCAAATCTCGGCTCAGCTCGCGTTCATGACGCCGGAACTGCTCGCCATCGATGAGAACCAAATCGAGGCGTTCATGAATGAGCACGAATCACTCCACGTCTATCGCCATGCGTTCGACGAGTTGGCGCAAGAGCGTCCGCACGTGTTGACGGAAGCCGAAGAGGCGATTCTCGCCCAGGCCGGTGACGTGCTCGGCCAGTCGAGCTCGACGTTCGGCATGCTCAACAACGCCGATTTGAAATTCCCGAAAGTGAAGAACGAGCAAGGCGAAGACGTCGAATTGACGCATGGACGCTACATCACGTTCCTCGAATCAAGTGACCGCAGCGTCCGCGAAGGCGCATTCAAGGCGATGTATGGCACGTACGAACAATATTTGAATACGTTCGCCTCGACGTTATCGGGCAGCGTGAAAAAAGACAACTTCTATGCGACGGTCCGCAAGTTCGAGAGCGCCCGCCAAGCGGCGCTCCATCATAACGCCATCCCGGAAACGGTATACGACGGTCTCGTCGAAGCGGTGAACGAACGTCTCGACTTGTTGCATCGATACGTCGCGCTCCGGAAGCGGGCACTTGGTGTCGACGAGTTGCATATGTATGATTTGTATATGCCGCTCGTGAAAGATGTGGACATGAAAATCCCATACGATGAAGCGAAAGATTTGATGGTCGAGGGGCTAGCACGGCTTGGGGACGAGTATGTCCAAATCGTCAAGGACGGTCTCGATTCACGCTGGGTCGACGTCCGTGAGACGCGTGGCAAACGAAGTGGCGCTTACTCTTCAGGCGCGTACGATACGCAGCCGTTCATCTTGATGAACTGGCAAGACAACGTCAACAACTTGTTCACGCTCGCGCACGAGTTCGGTCATTCGGTCCATAGCCATTACACGCGGGCGACGCAACCGTATCCATATGGGGACTACTCGATCTTCGTGGCCGAAGTGGCATCGACGACGAACGAGGCGCTCTTGAACGACTATTTGTTGAAGACGCGCACGGACCGTCAAGAGCGGCTCTATCTCTTGAACAATCAGCTCGAGACGTTCCGCGGGACGTTGTTCCGTCAGACGATGTTCGCCGAGTTCGAACATATGATTCATAAGGCGGCCCAAGACGGTGTCTCGCTCACGCCTGAGTACTTGAACGAGACGTATCTCGAGCTCAACAAACGTTACTTCGGGGACGAGCTCGTCATCGATGGCGAGATCGCATTTGAGTGGGCACGCATCCCGCACTTCTACTACAACTACTACGTCTATCAGTATGCGACGGGCATCTCGGCGTCGGCCGCACTGTCGCAACAAATCATGGACGAAGGGGAACCGGCCGTCCGTCGTTACATCGACAAGTTCTTGAAGGCCGGGTCGAGCGATTATCCGATTGAAGTGTTGAAGGCGGCTGGAGTCGATATGACGACGAAAGCACCGGTGCTCGCCGCGCTCGATCAGTTCGAGTCCGTGCTCGACGAGATGGAAGCGTTACTGTTTCAATGAAAAAAGCGAGGCGTGAACATTATGTGACAATATGAACAAAGTGCTTGTCATGTCGTGCTCGTCTCGGTATATTATAAGTGTGAAATCAATCACAAACCCCTTTATTGACCGTAAACTTTCTCCCAACCTGTGATCTATATAGAGACTCGGGTAACGATGTTTTCTGTCCCCGCGGAAAACATCAAAAGACCCCACGGCTCCCCGGCCGTGGGGTTTTGTTATTTATTCGTCGCCCAAGCTTGACCGCTGCAGCCCGGGACAGGTCGACAACGTTGTTGAAGTGACAATTTTTTTAGCTCTCTTTCGATAATCGGCTTATCGAGTTCTAAAATGAAAGCGAGCTCGGTAATCGTCGAAGTATCATAATGGCTTAATACTTTTTCGACATTCCAATCGGTCTCACGGCTCGGGACATAACCGAGCAGTTCAACCATGACCGCCTGATAGACGTCATACGGGTACAGCCCTTCGATTTTGAGCGCTTCGTCACGCGTGACGAACGTCAAGGCGGGAAGCGATTCGATTTCCCAGTCTTTCAAGATCTCGTGGTCGACTGCCAATGCGCTCAGCAATTGATTGGATTGGATATCGGCAGCCAGTTCATCGATGTCGAGTCCATAACTGACGAACGACCGGGCAATTTCCCATAAGTCGCTGTCACTAGAGTCATCCTTCAAAAAGATGTTATTAATATGCAGATGACGCATGAAACGCATCGCATGACGTCTTCCTTGCAACTCCATAGCCTTAATCATCGTGAGAAGGCGAACCTCTTCTTGACATCCGCCAACACAACTAGGAACCGTCGAAACCATACGGAAACGAATCAAATGCCCGTATTCGAGTTCGAGTTTTTTAATGAGTGTCATCACATGAAGCCCGTCCGGATCTGAAATATCCATGAAATAGAATAACTCTAATGGCTTATATGTTACTTGGATAGAAGATTCTTCCAATGAACAGAATGACTCATTACATTGTTCAAGTTCCATTGTGTCGCCTCCTCTCCTAAACAAAATCAAATATATCGTATGCTCATTGTAGCAACGAAAAAAAAAGGTTGGCAACGTATCTGCTCAACCTTGGCTTCGACGCATTTTTTCTTCCATGAATCGAACGATTTTATTTTTGGCAGGACGGAAGGGGATGCCGTGGCGGTGAAGAAGCTGTTCAAAGGCAATTTTTCCTTTCGCCTCATCGGTCACTTCAAACTCGATTTCGTAGTCGTGAATCTCCAAATAATGACTTTCGTCGAGGACGATCAGACCTTCCGGCGTCTCGAATTCTGCACGTTTCGTCTCAAGGCGGCCCAGATGTTCGAGCGGACCGCTCAAATGAAACGATGCGAGCGCTTCTTTCATCTGGTCGTCGTGGATGATGCCGTACTTGAACAAGTTCTCGGCTTCTGTTTCAGTGATGGTGGCATGCGTCTCGAGCAATCCGACTTCATGCGGTTGTTTAAGTGTCAGCACTTGGCCATGTTTTTTCTCACGGATGCGAAGGGCGGCCCCGTGGTTTTTCAGTTCGAATGCCGGCGTGTCAAAGTAGTCATTTGCCTGCCAGTTTACTTTGTCCGTTAAGCCATAGGCGTTGAGCAACGCATCGTATTCGTCTTTCGTCAACATCGATTTAAATTCAATTTCCACTTCTTGGGTCATCAATTATCGCTCCATTCTATGAACAATTGTTCGTTTATGATACCATACAATCGGATACATACGGAAAGAGCAGGGTTTTCCGAAACGAACGAAAGTGGTGACAGCATATGCAACCAATGGAGTGGGATCAATTTTTAGTACCGTATCAAATCGCGGTCGATGAGCTGAAAGTAAAATTCAAAGCGATTCGGAAACAATATAAATCTCAAAACGACCATTCACCAATCGAGTTTGTCACGGGACGGGTCAAACCGGTCGGCAGCATTCTCGAGAAGGCGAAACGCAAGCAAATTCCTTACGACAAGTTGTCGACGGAAATGCAAGACATCGCCGGGCTCCGCATCATGTGTCAATTCGTAGACGATATTGTCCATGTCCTCGAGCTGCTTCATCACCGGACCGATTTTAAAATTGTCGAGGAACGGAACTATATCACGAACCAAAAGGAGTCGGGCTACCGTTCCTATCATCTGATTCTTGAGTACCCGGTGCAGACAATCCATGGTGAGTTCCCAACGCTCGTCGAAGTTCAAGTGCGGACGCTCGCGATGAATTTTTGGGCGACGATCGAACACTCGCTCAATTATAAATACGATGGGGATATGCCGATCGAAGTCCAAAAACGCTTACGCCGAGCCGCTGAGGCGGCATTCCTGCTCGATGCTGAGATGAGTCAGCTTCGTGTCGAGATTCAAGATGCACAGCAAGTGTTCCGGGATAAAGAAATGAACGTCCAAACGGATCAAGATTAGGGGGTCAAGGTATGCAATTTGCGATTGTAGCACGGGGTGACGCGCGCTCGGCCGATCTTGCGCGCGAGTTGACGAATAAATTGACCGAAGCAGGGCATACCGTCTCGAAAGAACCGCGAATCGTCGTTTCGGTCGGTGGGGATGGGACGATGCTTCAAGCGTTCCATGAATATATCGACCGGCTTGATGATACGCTCCTCGTCGGGATCCATACGGGCCATCTTGGGTTCTATGCCGACTGGCAACCGGACGAGCTCGACGAGTTGACGGAAATGATCACGAGCGAATCATTTGAACCGGTGTCCTATCCGCTTGTCGAGGTGCTGATCGATTATGAGGACGGGACGACTGAACGGCAGCTCGCCATGAACGAGTGTACGATTAAAAACTACAAGCGGACGCTTGTATGCGATTTGTCGATTCGTGACGATTATTTCGAGACGTTCCGCGGGGATGGGTTGTGCATTTCGACACCATCCGGGTCGACGGCCTATAACAAAGCACTCGGTGGGGCCATCGTCCATCCGTCGATTGAAGCGATTCAAGTGACCGAGATGGCGTCGATCAATAACTTGGTTTACAGGACGATCGGTTCACCGCTCTTGTTGCCGAAACATCATCAAGTGAAAATCGAACCGCACACGAAAACAGAATTTGAACTTGCGTTCGATCACCAAGAGGCGGTGTCTTGGTCGAACGTGCGCTCGATTCGCTGTGCGGTCGCGAAAGAAAAAGTCACGTTTGCCCGGTTCCGTCCGTTCCCATTTTGGCGACGGGTCCGGGAATCGTTCATTGAGGAAGGGAAGTAACCGATGTATGGATTCACACTGCATCGCGTCGCGGGGACGAACGTCCCGATGCGCGATTTTTTAATGACAGACTGCGGCATCTCACGCAAGATGTTAACCCAAATTAAACAAGGGGGACTCATCCTCGTAAATGGGGAGCCGAGGACGGTACGCTATGACATCAGCGAAGGCGATGACGTGACGGTTCATTTCCCGGTCGAACAGCCTGCGGAGACGATGGTCCGCACGTCACGTCCGCTTACGATTTTGTTTGAGGACGACTACTTGCTCGCCGTCGATAAACCGGCGGGGATCGCGACGATCCCGTCCCGGCTCCATCCGGATGACACGCTCGCCAATGCGGTCCTCGGATACTACGGGCGAATCGGGTTGCAGTCGGCGATTCACGTCATCAATCGACTCGATCGTGACACGAGCGGCGTCGTCTTGTTCGCAAAATATGCGTACGTGCACCATCGATTCAGTGAATTGCAACAGACCGGGGGATTGGCACGGACGTATCTCGCTCTCGTCGAAGGGGATGTTTCGCCACAGACGATTGACGCCTCGATCGGTCGCGCCCCGGATTCAATCATGGAGCGAATCGTGACGGCAGACGGACAACACGCTGTGACCCATATCCTTGAGGCGGAGCCGATCGGGGCGTATACGACGCTGACGATTGCTCTCGAGACCGGGCGGACGCATCAAATACGCGTCCATCTACGCCATATTGGACATCCACTTCTTGGGGATACGATGTATGGCGGCAAGCCTGTGCTCGACCGTCACGCGCTCCATAGCGCCTCGGCGACGTTTTGCCACCCGATGACGGGGGAGAGACTC
The DNA here is from genome assembly GCF_003331145.1 of Exiguobacterium sp. TNDT2. GTDB lineage: Bacteria > Bacillota > Bacilli > Exiguobacteriales > Exiguobacteriaceae > Exiguobacterium. The sequence continues at coordinate 22,807 of NZ_QLVE01000004.1, forward strand.
GTCATTGAGGCGACATACCCGCGTGACTTTCGACTTGAAGCATAATACAAACAGTCCCGCACTCAGCTGAGCGCGGGACTGTTTTTTCAATCGTCGTCGAACATATACGATTTTGATTTTGAAGCGACGTTCATGACGAGGCCGATGGCGATCATGTTCATGATGATCCCGGTCCCCCCGTAACTGATGAACGGTAACGTCAGACCGGTGATTGGAAGGACACCGATCGTCATGCCGATGTTTTGGAAAATCTGGAACGTGAACATGGCGATGACTGCGGTCACGATATAACTGCCGAACGGGCTGCTCGCTTCAAGCGCAATATGGATCATCCGATATAAGAACAGAAAGAAGACGATAATCACGATGGCCGCTCCGATGAACCCGTAATGTTCAGCGATGACGGCGAAGATGAAATCGGTCTGCGACTCTGGCAGGTAGACCAACCCTTGGCCATAGCCGGCCCCAAACATTTGACCGGACCCGATCGCCTGAAGCGATTTAATCAATTGGAAGGCCAAATCGTCAGAATACTCATACGGGTAAATCCAGGCTTGGAAACGATTCAAGGCATGGCCCGGCACAAAGCTTTGCAACACCTCGAAATGGGCAAAGAACAAGTACATGAAGCCGCCGATCGTCACGGCAGCAGCGCTAAATAGACCGAGCAACCACTTCCAGCCGATGCCGGAGACGATGATGGTGGCGCCGAGCATCGTGATGAGAACCAGGCCGGTCCCTAAGTCTGGCTGGGTCACAATCAGTCCGAGTGGCGGTATGGCGAGTAGGACGAGCTTCGTTAACAGCCACGTATCCTGTTGGGACGAGCCGTAGCGTTTATTATGGTCGTAGACGATCGTAGCCATGGAGATGAGTAAAAACAACTTCATGAATTCGGCCGGTTGAAAACTGAAACCAGGCACGTTATACCAGCCATATGCTCCATTGATATTTGGAACGAGTGTCGTATCCCGAAGCGGAATCAACCCCACTAAAAGGAGCAGCCCGAAGGAATAGAGATACCAGTGAATTTTTCGCAACTGTTCGTACTCGATCGTCATAATGGCGAACATGGCCACGAATCCGAGAATATAACGAATCCCTTGATCGAATGCGAAGTTGATATGTTGTAATCGTGTCGGCAGCATCGGTTGTGCCGTGTAGATGGCGCCGAGGCTTATGACCATCAAAAAAAAGACGATTGTCAAAAGTGTCGTGTCTAAACTTCTTAAATAAGATTGAATGCGGTTCATGATGAAGTCGTCTCACCCTTTCTATACGTATTTTATCTTACCGTAAGTTAAAAAAATCGCAATACGTTACACGCTAGTTGACAAAACAGACACCATTCTGTAATCTGATAACAGATGTTATAACCAGGTACTAAAAAGGGGAGTTTACGATGTCCATCTATCCAACGTTAACGAATCAGACGTATGTCGTCATGGGAATTGCCAATAAACGCTCGATCGCATGGGCGATCGCAAAGACGCTCGACGCAGCAGGCGCGAAGCTCGTCCTCACGTATGCGGCTGAACGTTTCAAGTCAGGTCTTGAGTCGCTCGCGGCCGACTTGAACGGGGAAGCGCTACTCTTAGAGTGCGACGTCACGAACGACGAAGCGATTGACGAGACGTTCCGTACGATTCACGAGCAAGCAGGTCCGGTTCAAGGAATTGCCCACTCGATCGCTTTCGCCGACAAAGAAGCACTTCGCGGCGAGTTCTCCGAAATGACACGCGGCCAGTTCGCACAAGCGCTCGACATCTCGGCGTACAGCTTGACGGCCGTCGTCAAAGCGGCCAAACCGTATTTCGCAGAAAACGCATCGGTCATCACGCTCACGTACCTCGGCGGTGAGCGCGTCGTCCCGAACTACAACTTGATGGGTGTCGCGAAGGCCGCCCTCGACTCGAGCGTCAAATATTTGGCGAACGAATATGGCCCTCACGGCGTCCGCGTGAACGCGATCTCGGCAGGACCGATCCGCACGTTGTCAGCCAAAGGTGTCGGCGACTTTAACAGTATCTTGTCTGAGCTTGAGCAGAAGGCGCCGCTACGTCGCAATGTGTCGGCAGAAGAAGTGGCCTCGACGGGCTTGTTCTTGTTGTCGAGCATGGGCAGCGGTGTGACGGGGGAAATCATTCACGTTGACAGTGGATATCATATTTTGTGATTTTGCAACAGAGCGCAACGATGCGCTCTTTTTTTTGTATTATTTTGAATCGATTACGGGTAAGGACTTGTGAAGGAGGTTGGATCATGGGTCCTTATCAGATAGATTTCACAGTCGTCCAATATGGAAATCGCCAAGTTCAACCGACGGAACGGGCACATCTTGAGCCGGTCACGCGGATTCAACGTGTCCAACGAATCAGGCCGCGCCAAGAAGAATGGTTAGAAGCCGAGCAACAAAACAGCCCCGGTCGATTTGTCGACCGGAGCGTGTAATCTTATCCGCGGAACCGGAACGTCTCATAGACGTTCCATGTTTCGTTTTCGAGCTCATACATGACAGCCATGCGGTTGACGGTCTCCTCAAAATGAACCTGTTCCATCCGCATCCGTTCAAGCACATCGAATAGTTCCGCATCAGTCAAATCTTGACCGATGGTGATGTGTGGCAGGAAATCATATTTTGGAGGCTGGTTGAGGAGTCCCTCATGAAGCTTGTCCTGAAGCGCTGATAATTCGCGCGTCGGCAACACCTTCAAGTAAAGAACGTTGTTCGTCGGTGCGAACGAGCGGACCCCGTCGATTTTTAATTGAATTGGCTTAGTCGTGTCGGCGACTTGTTGCAAATACTCGAGTATTTTCGGTAAATCGGCTTCGTCAATCTCTGTACGTTCCTTGAGTGTCACGTGTGGTGATATCAAGGCGTACTTCGTGTCATACCGTTTCCGATACGAGTTGGCGAAATCTTGAACTTGTTTTGATGGAAATAAGACTACCCCAATCTTCATTCCAGTTCCCCCTCTATAAAGTGGTCTACTTTTTTATGATGACTGATTTATTGAATGAAGTCAAAGCGGGCTTAGTCTTTTTTTCGAGTTTTCAGTATAATAGAGATTGAGTACTTCGAGAAATACCATCTCGAGATGAAAGGATGTGTAGCGGGAGTGTTCCCGCCTAAATGATGAAATATGTACCACACTCACGAGACGTACGCGAGGCCGCACGGGCCAGGTTGATTGAACGGGGCGTATCGATTGAATCGATCGCCGAGATCGTCTATCAAATGCAGGCGCCATATTCGCCTCACTTATCATTGAAAGACTGCACGGAATCGGTCGAGGCCGTGTTAGATAAACGCGAGCTCCAACATGCGATTCTCGTCGGATCAGAACTAGACATTCTCGCCGAACGCGGTCAGTTGTCCGAGCCGCTTTTATCGATTGTGGCTTCGGACGAAGGCTTGTTCGGTGTTGATGAGACAATCGCCATCGGGGCCGTCAACACATATGGTTCCATTGCCGTCACGACGTTCGGATACTTAGACAAAGCGAAGATTGGCATCATTAAGCAGCTCGATACAAAAATGGAAGACGGACAAGTCCATACGTTTATGGATGACATTGTAGGCGCAATTGCGGCGAACGCATCGGGACGCTTGGCGCACCGGCTACGTGACATGACCGACTTTGGGGAAGAAGAGATGCGGGAACGAAAAGGGTTATATTGATGACTTCTCGCTCGAAAACGCTGGCGATCACCGGGACGATTGGATTCGTTCTCTTCTCGGTGTTCGTCGTTTTAGGTTGGGTGGTGCCAATCGACCGGTTCGTCACGTCTGCGCTCGAGCCGCTCGCCGGACCGTTGTTCGTCTACGTGACCGAGCTCGGGAGCGTGAAGGTATTGATTGGCCTGTCGTTTATCGGCATGCTTTATTTTTTGTGGCGGGGTGACCGGTTCGAGGCGTATCGCTTACCGAGTGTCGTCATCACGACGCTACTTGTGACGCAAGGGCTGAAACTTAGTTTTGGTGTCGACCGGCCGTCAATCGATGCTGCACTCGACGCGACGACATACAGTTTCCCGAGCGGCCATGCCTCAGGGTCACTCGCATTATATGGATTGATCGCCATATGGGTGTATCGACGCTTTGGAAGTGTAACGGGGTTGATTTTACTTGTCATGCTGACGTTAGGCGTCTCGTTCAGCCGGGTCATCTTGAACGTCCACTATTTCAGTGACGTCATCGGAGGCTGGATCGTCGCCCTGATCATCATGGCAGGTTCAGAAATAGTAAGGAGGAGACAGAATTGATTCTCGTCACACAAGTTGAAACATGGTTGTTTATGAACCGAGACCGAGCGGATGCGACAGAAGCGCCGACAATCCTGGTCGAAAAGGACGCTTTTGGGGCCAAGTCGTTCACGACGATGCGGACGTTGTTTCAATTGAAGAAATGGACAGGAAAGCATCGCTTCGTGCCGTTCTTGTCATGTGATGAAACGGCTTACCGAGCCTATGAAGTGTTTCATGTCGATGCGAAGCCCCCATTCGCCATCCTTGAATCAGGGCGTATCTTGATGAGGAATAATGAGCGGGACGAGGCCTATGACAACGCAATGGAAAATGCAGGCGTCACCTCGCAAGTCGAGCAGGTCGCGTTTGCGGCTAGTTATCTCGAACGAGAATTCGGCGAACCGGTCGTGCTTGCCATCGATGAACCGGTCGCGTCGCATGCCCGTGTCCCAGAAGACATATTTGTACCTGGGAATGTGATGCTGACGAGTGAAGGATTGTTCGCCTGGGCGAATCGACAATAAACGGAGAGAGGTGACGCGCAATGAATGAATGGGAACGAAAGATTCAAGAACTTCTCGACGGTTCGGTCGAAGAGTTGCTCGTGCCAAAAGACGAGTTTTTAACGGTCCGTTCGCTGTTAATGGACAAGGGCTGGATGTTTGAAGTCGTGGGGGAAGCGAAACATGGAGGCGTGACTGTATATAGAAAAAATGAACAAAGCGCATCCTCATAAGAGAGATGCGCTTTGTGTTAGGCGTTAGAAGCCAATTTGATTTTTTGTCGTTTTAACTTGTGTAATAACCAGGCGTGTAACACTTCACAAGAATGGTGAGGAAGGGTCAGTTCGACAAGTGGGTGTGACTGACCGAATATAGTGAAGCGCGAATGGTCCTCGTCGAGCATCGAGACTTGAATATCAGTCGCTTCTTGAAGCGAAATCCGTTGCTCGCCGGCTACTGCATCTTTTAGTTTCAGCATTTTCCCATTCGTCGCAAACTTGGTGAACGAAGATATTCCTTGTACTTTCAGTTGTTCCATCTCGTGGATCTATCCATCGGCGTGATGAATAGATTTTCACCTCGCTTTCTCTATATTGCCTTCCATTCCTCCAGAAGGTTATTCCTAGTATACCGCCCTCGGCATAAAAGAAAAGACTTAATTTAACGAAAAATTAAGACAATTTGTTATCAATTTTCAAAAATAGTATCACAGGCGCCTCACTGAGGGATTCGGAGTGTAATCTTTATGGCCGGGATAACAAAAAAGAACCTGATTGGACCAGGTTCGAAAAAGATTTATGCAGGGATGAACTCAAAATCGTTCGATTTCCCACGTGCGTCGACGATACGTTAATTGACCTTTCAGCGCGATGGATTCTTTTTTCGCGTCGAAGTCTTCCTCAAGGACGGACATATCCTCGTATCGTCCCGCGACATAGAAGGCGATCGACACTTGGCGATTGAATAGACTCCGTTTCGTATGGTCAAAGTCGATGATCAAGCCTTGCGGTGACAGCGCCAAAATCTCATCGATGACCGGGATGGGAATCGGGGCGAAACTGATGTTTCGGATGTCCCGGTCGAGCTTACTTTGCAACACGCTTTGAAGAAACTGGCTGATCGTCGACCAGTCTCTGATGTAAAGGCTGCTGTGACGGTCATTTGACTCATTAAAAAAAGCAATCTCGTTTTGAATCGAGTTGAGGAACGGTCCCTTTAAGCCTCGTTCCATGTGGCTGAAGAACAAAATCTCGGCGATTTCATGGTCTGATAATGATTCGAGCAGATGATAGTCGGGAAAATCGATGGCAGTGAAGCTTGTTTGATTGTTTAAGTATTTCGTCGAGAACGTCGACAATTCGTGCGCCTCGATATAGCGGAATCTGGTCCGGGACGACTGTCTCATTCCTTTTACGTCCGTACGACAGATAATCATCGGGCGGGCAAGTGCTAAAGCCTCAGTGACATCGCCTAACGTCACGCCGTGCAGTGTAAAACGTTGCAGGTCACGGTCTTGTTTAATGTAAAACAGCTGTTTCGACATGTTTATCCCCTCAGTTCAAAGTCACTATAGAATAATTCTAGCAAATCTCTCTTAAGAGTGCCATGTTTGAACGGTAGAAGAGGATTGAGGTCATCGTGATATCGGGTAAACGGTTATAATTGAAGAAAAGAAACAGAAAGGCGGATTCCATATGTGGGGGCTGAAAAAAAGTTTTCCCGAACTCATAACGAGTCGGTTCATCTTAAGGGAGCTTGAACCTCGTGACGCAAGGGCGCTCTATGTAATTCTCTCGACCGAGGAAGTGATGCGCTATTACGGTTCGGACCCTTTGTTAGCCGTTTATGAAGCGAAGAACGTCATCGCATATTTTAAAGATCAGTTTCAGCAAGGTAAAGCAATTCGTTGGGCGATTTGCGATCGCGAGACAAATGAACTGGTCGGGACGATCGGTTTTCATAACTGGACGCCACAATACTTTCGAGCCGAAATCGGTTTTGAAGTCGCGCCGAGCCATTGGCGCCGCGGGGTTGCTTATGAGGCGGCCTCGGCTGCGATTCGTCATGGATTCGATGAATTCAAGTTTCATCGTATTTCTGCGCTCGTCGCCCCGGAAAACGAAGGGTCGAATCGATTGGTGCAGAAACTTGGATTCACTCAAGAAGGGCTGTTGCGGGATTATGCGTATAGTCACGGTCGTTTTCTAGACTTGACGATGTATCGTCTCTTGAAAGAGGAGTGGAATGAGAGGGAGGAAAGATGATGAGACAACTTGTACTATTGCACGGCTTATGTGGGTCGCCTGACTATTTTGAGGAACTCATCCCACTGCTCGATGCGGATGTGTATGCGCTGACGCTACCGGGTCATGCCGGGACCGAGGCGGGACCGGAGACGATGGACCAGTTCGCGGATTGGGTACGTACTGAAATGCGGCTTCGGGAACTCAATCGGCCAATCGTGCTCGGCCATTCATTTGGGGGCTACATCACGACAAACCTCGTTCGCCGTTATCCGGCCGAGTTGTCAGGATTTGGCTTGATTCACTCGACGGCGGCGGCTGACTCGGAAGAAATAAAAGCCAAACGGAATCAAGCAATCGAACGGGTGATGGAAGAAGGGGCCCATCCGTTTATCGATTTGATGATCCCGGGTGTGTTTGCGTCTGACTCAGACACCACCTTGATCGAGCGTGCACAACAAATCGGGTATGAGATGTCAAAAGAAGGAATCATCGCGGCCCAGATTGCCATTCGTGACCGGGTTGACGAGACAAAGACCGTGCGCGAAACGAACCTGCCCGGCCTCTTCCTCTATGGGCACAAGGATCCTAATATGGACGCTGACCGTGCTTTTCTAGGTGCGGAGCATCACACGAGGTATACAGTCCCAGGCAGCCATATGGGAATGATGGAGGAACCCGAATTAGAAGCCCGTCTCATCAACGACTGGCTCACGGAGGTGCGGCATGTCTAAATATAAACTGGTTGCCGTATCAGGAAGCCTCCGAAAAGCATCGTTCAATACGGCGTTACTTCATTCAATCATTGAACTAGGTCAAGACCGATTCGATGTCGAAATCATCTCGATTGAGATGCCGCTCTATAACGATGACTTGATTGACCCGGATGAACCTGATGTCGTGCTCGCATTTAAACAGGCTGTGCGTGAGGCAGATGGACTCCTCGTCGTCACGCCAGAATACAATCACAGTATCCCGGGCGTCTAAAAGAACGCAATCGATTGGCTTTCCCTTGAACCGGGCACGCCGCTTCGGGACAAACCTGTCATGATTGCCGGTGCGTCTCCAGGGATGCTCGGGACGGCGCGTTGTCAAATTCATCTTCGTCAAGTATTTGCCACAAATCGTGCTAACGTTTTACCAGGAAATGAAATTTTTATCACTCATTGTAAAGAAAAGATTGATGAGAGTGGATTACATGATGAAACATCGCGACAACAAATCAATCGAGTGTTATCGGAGTATTATAATTGGATTGATTTTTGGAAGCGTCACGCAAAAAAATAACTTGAAGTCGCTTTGAATGTTTGATAGAAATGAATTGTGAAAACAAACACAAAGGGAGCGACAACAAAACATGGAAACATATATTGAACTGTACAATGGCGGCGAGTTAGAGGACCGAGCAGTCATCAATGATGGGATGACATTCGGCCGGGTCACGATTGTAGAATTATTCTATCAGACGGGCCATATTTTCGGATACGTCAAGGCTGATGGAGAGAAACGTTTCTTCCTCGAGCCGGTCGCCGGGGACGATACATTTATCGTCGAAGGAGACCGTTATTCGCTCCGACAGTTCATTGCCCTATTTTGATCTTCACGACGCAAGCGACTCGCTTGCGTTTTTTTGTCGTTTTCGTCACGATTGAAAGTGAGGTGATGAGAATGAAACTAGTAGCAATTGAACCAACTCCAAGTCCAAACAACTTGAAGATTATCGTGGAGCCAGCATTTACGGGTCGAGGCGTCACATATGATAAGGCGAGCCTTGATATGCCCCCGATTATCGAGGAAATCGTCGGGTTGCGCGGGGTCAAGTCGGTCTATGCCGTCTCAGATTTCCTCGCCGTCGAACGCCATCCGAAGCATGATTGGCACGACGTGATGAATGAGATTCGCCGCGCATTCGGGGAAGACGTGCCAGAAGTCGAGTCAAATCAAATGGCGGCAGATTATGAACCGGTACACGTGTCGGTCCAGTTCGTGCTCGATGTCCCGATGCAGTTGAAACTCGTCAAAGGAGACTCGGAGAAGCGCGTCGGTTTGTCGAAACGGTTCGTCGATGCTGCACTCGACGTGCAGGCTCAAGTGAAAAATATCATTCAAGACCGGCGTTGGGTCGAACAAGCTCCGCGCTACGGAGAACTCGAAGAGGTGAGCGTTGTCGCCCAAGAAGAACTTGAGGCGGCCTATCCTGAAGAACGGGTCGCGCGTATCGTCGCCCGTGCGTTCGGAAGGGAAGCCGACTACGAGGCGAATGCGAACCAGTTGCAATCGGACGATTGGAAAGTACGATTGGCGTTCTTGGATGAACTCGAGATTATCCCGGACAACATGGTGTACTTCCGCCGAGCGCTTGAGGATAAAGTGATGGCGATTCGTCGCCAAGCGGTCGTTATGATTGGCATGTTCGAGGAGAACCGGGAAGAGTACGTCACGTATATCGAACAGGCGCTCGTGGACTCGTCACCGATCGTCCGGCGTACGGCCGGCGATACGGTATCCGATTGGGCGTTGCCGCAGTCGCAACCGTCCATGATCGAGGCGCTCAAAGATAAGAGCAAGCTCGTTCGTTGGCGGGCCGCCCGCTTCCTGTTTGATTGCGGCGATGACGAGGCTGTACCGGCACTGAAACTTGCCGAGGAAGACCGTGAGTTCGAAGTTTCTCTCCAAGCTCGCCTTGCCAAAGAACGAATCACGAGCGGAGAAACAGCGCTCGGGACAGTGTGGCAACAAATTTCGAATCGGACGAAATAACAATCATTCGACAAATTAATCAAATCACTTTTTACAGTTACAGGGAAGAGAGACAAGTCATTATGCGATTTGTCTCTCTTTTTAGGGATATAAATTGTTAATTCATCCAAATGACTAACAATCGATACCAGTTATTCGACAGGTGAGTTAGTAGGTTTGAGAACCTGTCGAACGATGGGACGTTTTTATTTGTGAATCGTTGCTACACTAGAAGTATCTTATACCGAAAAAGGAGCCATACTCATGATGCTTTTTGCAGAAACCCCAGAACTCGTAGCCTATAAGGAAGTCGTCGATGACATGATTACGGTCATTTTTGAGTCGATTCATAGTGAAACGTTCTCGATCTCTGCACAAGTTCGTCCCGACATCGACGTCGCTGACGTGTTGTTCATGACAGGTTGGCAACAGTATGTGGAAAACATCCAAGTTTCATAATAAAGGTGAATAATATGCGTAAACCTATTACAAACGTCTGCACGAACGTTTACACTAGTGCTATAGACGTTTTTTTATTTTTTAGAGGAGAGTGGCATACGTGAAGAAAATTTGGTTATTGGCCATCGTCACGGTCATGATGTTGGTTGTGGCAGCGTGCAGTAGCGAAGAAGCAAACCCGAGTGATGTGGACGGAAACGCGTCGACGCCGCCTGCTTTATTGACGCTCGATACGAACGTGAGCTATGACGCCGAAGCGAAGCAATTGTCGGCGACGGTTTCGATGACTAATCCGAACGAAGAACCGGTCCAGGTAACGTTCAACTCGTCTCAACGTTTTCAAATGACGGTTAGGGAAGGCGATACGACAACTTTTGATTATGGCAGTGAATATATGTTCACGGAATCAATAATTGAAGAGACGTGGGCACCTGGAGAGAAGAAAGTATTCGACGAGGTCTTCCCGCTCGTGCTGGAAGCCGGGGATTATACGGTAGACTTCATCGGTCTGGCTCAAGTCGAAGGTGCGCCTGAGATGGCAGTCACGGACCAACACGCTTTGACTGTTGAAGCGCTCGAGACGCCGACAGAAGAGACGACTGAAGAATCTACTGAGGAACCGAGCGACCAGCCGGCGCAAACGAACGGTGCGTTCCGTGATGTCGTGATTAACTTGAACGGCAGCACCATCGACGTGTCTGGCTTCACGGACGTCGAAGAGTTTGAGTGGAGTGTGTCGGACGGTCATACCCTGTATGCCCAAGGCGCGGCAGAAGTGACAAGCGGCGGCTTTACGTTCGGCGTTCTCTTAGATGAAGAACCTCAGGCTGGGAAAACACTGTTTTTGGAGATGACGCCAATCGGCGGGGACGTCTCTTCGTTCCGCATCCAATAAACGAACGACGGAAACCGAGGTTTCCGTCGTTTTTTTTCGGGAATGAAACAAGTTGACGGCATCTACGGATTGTCAGACAATGAGGCAAACGAATACCACCTAGGGAGGAAATGGAGTATGCAACAACACATTATCGAATCGACACACGTCAAACCCGTCATCAACCCGGCTGAAGAAATTCGACGGCGCATTGATTTTTTAAAGACTTACGTCAGACAGGCCGGGGCAAAAGGGCTCGTGCTCGGAATATCAGGAGGACAAGACTCAACACTCGCGGGTAAACTTGGGCAGCAGGCGATGGAAGAATTGCGTCAAGAAACGGGCGCGGATTACACGTTCTACGCTGTCCGTCTCCCATACGGCGAGCAACATGACGAAGCCGATGCCAAACGTGCCCTCGAGTTCATCCGACCGGACAAGACATTTACGGTCAACGTGAAGGCTGCCGTTGACGCTTCGGCTGAAGCGTTCGAACAAGCGACCGGACTTGAGTTAGGTGATTTTCATAAAGGGAACACGAAAGCGCGTGAGCGGATGAAAGTACAGTATGATATCGCAGCCACATTCGGCGCGCTCGTCATCGGGACAGATCATGCGGCTGAATATGTGACGGGTTTTTACACGAAGCATGGGGACGGTGCGGCCGACTTGACACCACTTACAGGACTCAACAAACGTCAAGGCAAGGCGTTGCTCCATGAACTCGGGGCCCATGAGAGTTTGATTTATAAAGTGCCAACGGCTGATCTCGAAGATGACAAACCAGGTCTCCCGGACGAAGTCGCCCTCGGGATGACATATGATCAGCTTGATGATTACTTGGAAGGGAAAGACATCGACCCGGATATCGCAAAACGAATCGAGACGATTTTTAAACGGTCACGACACAAGCACCATATGCCGGCCTCGCTCTACGACGAGTGGTGGCAGTGAGCATAGAGGACCAGCCCACGGGTTGGTTCTTTTTTTGTATGATGAACCAAGTTCTGTATTGACTTTGCCGGTACCCTCCGTTCCTGGGGCGATGCGGATGCCTCCGCAGCGCGAATCGCGCTTTACGGGGTCATCCTTGCATCGCTCTCCCTTAGGAGTTCGAGTGCCGGCTTTGGCACTGGACAGTCAGACCGTCGCGATGCGGCACCGGGATTGCCCGCGGAAAGCATGGGCGCCGAAAGGGACGCGCGATTTAATCACACAAAAGAACCGATTCTTAGACCGGTTCTTTTGTGTATCATGTATTAGCGCTTCGAGCGTGTCGGCGCGAATTGGATGAGTAAGATGAGCGTGAACGCGATCAAGCTGAGGAGCGGGATTGTAAGAAATCCAAAATAGTTCACCCAACGAATCAAGCAGTCGTTGCTGCAGAAGGCGTCACCGTTCGGGATCCGTTCGAGAATGACGTGATAGAGGGCGATTGCCCATCCCGCACCGGCCATGAGACCGACGAACAATTTGTTAACGGAACGGTTAGACAGGAGAATTGTCAAATAATAAATGGCGAGCGGATACATAAATATGCGTTGGAACCAACATAACTTACATGGCACGTACAGCATGATCTCTGAGAAATAAAGGCTGCCGAGCGTCGCGATGGTGGCGACAATAAAAGCAAAATGATGACGTTGCATGAGATTACCTCCTGATGATTCAAAATGAATCGATTAACATGATATGATACAGTGAAGCAATAACGTATCCAGTATACAATCTTTGAAACGATAGAGAAATAGGTGACGTCATGCAAGTATCAGAAGTGGAAGTGTTGATCGTCCTCGCCGAAGAGTTGAACATGCGTAGAGCGGCGGAGCGTTTATTCGTGTCCCAACCCGCGCTCAGTCAACGGCTCGTCACGATCGAGCATCAGTGGGGCAAGAAAATTTTCGTCCGTTCAACTCGTGGCCTTGCGCTCACGCCAGACGGTGAAAAAATTATTGAATTCGCAAAAAAAATGTATAGCGAAGAACAAGAACTGCGAGGCGAGCTGACGGCCAAGCAAGGTGAAGTGTATGGGACGCTCAAGATCGCGGTCGCTTCGATTATGGGCCAATATTGGTTGCCTCGCGTCTTGAAACGATTCATGGAGCGTTATCCTTCTGTACGTGTCAAGCTCGTAACAGGCTGGTCGAGTGAGATGATGCGTTATATGCTTGAAGAAAACTTTCATATTGGCATCATTCGAGGAAATCCGGATTGGCGCGGAGAAAAGATGAAACTGTTCTCGGATTCACTTCACCTCGTCGACCTACGGATGACCGATTTACAACAATTGAAAAATAACGAGCGTTCCTTCATACAATTCAAGAGCGACTCAACGTATTACCAAGAGATTCTTGAATGGTGGCAAGAACGGTTCTCGAGCCCCCCTCTCACAACGCTCGTTGTCGACCAAATTGAGACGTGCAAACAGATGGCACTCCACGGCATCGGGTTTGCGATTTTACCGGAGTCGACGATTCGCGATGTCGAGGCGATCAATAAGATTCCGCTCACCTCGTCGAACGGGACCCCTCTCGTTCGAGATACGTGGATGTTGTCGACCGAATCGATGCTTGAGTTGGCACAAGTGAAGGCGTTTTGGGAAATCGTGGATGAAGTGACAAAGGAGAGTGTGGAATGAGTTGGGCAATTGAAGCGAGACGACAATTACATTTGATTCCAGAACGAGGCTACGAAGAGTTTAAGACACAGGCGACGCTTGAGGAATTGATTCGTTCCTTGAACTCGCCGCGGGTACACATCTCGCATTGGCGTACCGGCCTGTTCGTCCGCATTGATGGTCTTGTCGGTGAGAAGACGATTGGGTACCGAGCCGACATGGACGGCTTGCCGATCCTAGAGGAGACAGGACTCGAGTTCGCCTCGGTCCATGAAGGGATGATGCACGCTTGTGGTCACGACGTTCACATGGCGATCGCCCTTGGGTTGATCAAACGTGCCGTCGAGAAGCCGCTCGACCACGACCTCGTCGTCTTTTTCCAACCGGCCGAGGAGGGTCCCGGCGGCGCCGAACCGATGGCCGTGTCGGAACTGTTCTACCATTTCCGTCCCGATGCGATGTTCGGACTGCACGTCGCCCCTGAATACCCGGTCGGCACCATCGCCTCGCGACCAGGCGTCTTGTTCGCGAGTGCGCGTGAACTGCATCTGACGATTCACGGGAAAGGCGGACATGGGGCCTTCCCACATGCGGGGATTGACGCCGTCATCGTCCAAGCCGCCTTAATCATGCAACTTCAAACGATTGTCTCGCGTAATATCGATCCGATGGGGAGCGCGGTCATTTCAATCGGCAAGGTCGTGGCCGGCACGAAAGAGAATATCATTGCGGACACGGCCAAACTCGATGGGACGATTCGAGCCTTATCGGACAAGGAGATGGTCGTGCTCGAACGGCGCATCCGTCAAATCATCGCCGGGGTGGAAATGACGTATAACGTTCAAATCGATCTCGAGTTCGGCAATCGCTATCATGAGGTCGTCAACGATGAGCGCTATTTGTTCCAATTCGAAGAAGTGGTCGAAGAAGTCGGGTATTCGTACAAGACGTGTGTCCCCGCCATGACCGGCGAGGATTTCGGTTATATGCTGAAGCAAGTACCTGGATTCATGGTCTGGCTTGGCGTGAATGATATGGGGTCGGGACTCCATCAATCGACGCTTAATCCGGATGAACGGGCGATCGATGTGGCCATCGAGCTGTTCGATCATTTTTTTAGAACGGCAATCATTAAATGAAGGGAGCGGACATGCTGATGTCCGCTTTTTTTGTGCAAAATGTGTTGAAATGTGCGTGAACGGTTAAAGATTCGGGAAGTAAATAAGACTTGTAAAGCGTCGATATTGTTAAGCATGCTCAAATGTGAACATTTTGCGAACTCAAGCATTGAGACATTACAGCGCTATATAAAATCATTATGATAAGGGTATCCAAGGGAAATCATCTGTGATGTTGCGCGATAGACATTGGTTTGACGCGCTAGAGAGAGATAGGAGGTAATCAATAGATGTTTCAAGATCCTGTCCTGATGAGCCGGGCGTTAACGGCACTCACGTTGGGTTTCCACGTGATTTTTGCCACAATCGGCGTTGGGGTTCCACTTTTAATTTTATTGGCAGAGTTTTTAGGCATTAAAAAGAAAGATCCGAAATATACCTTGATGGCCCGTCGCTGGTCACGGGGCTATGTTGTCACCGTAGCGGTCGGTGTCGTGACAGGTACGGCAATCGGGCTCCAGCTGTCCTTACTTTGGCCGAACATGATGCGCGTCGCCGGTCAAACGATCGCTCTTCCATTATTTATGGAAACGTTCGCCTTCTTCTTTGAGGCGATCTTCCTCGGAATTTATTTGTACACGTGGGATCGCTTTAAGAACCCATGGCACCACATGCTCGTCGGGATTCCGGTCGCCGTCGGCGCCTTGTTCTCAGGTTTCTTCATTACAACCGTGAACAGCTTCATGAACCAACCGGTCGGATTTGATATCGTCGATGGGCGTCTTGCCAACGTGAGTCCGCTTGAAGCGATGTTCAGTCCGGCAATGCCGACAAAAATGGCGCACGTCTTGACGTCAGCTATCCTGACATCCGCGTTCATTTTAGCGGCGATCGCGGCCGTTCAGTTGCTCCGTCAACGTCGGAACCAGCTCGACAAGTTGTCGATTGAGTACCATAAAAAAGGGCTCCGCTTGACGATGACCGTCGCACTCATTTTTGCGATTGCGACTGCCCTCGTCGGGGACTTCTCAGGTAAATACTTGGCGAAATACCAGCCGGAAAAATTGGCGGCTGCGGAGTGGCACTTTGAAACATCCTCGGAAGCCGAGCTCATCTTGGGCGGCTGGCTCGAGGAAGACGGGGAAGGCGGTTACGAAGTACGAGGCGCCTTGAAGATCCCTTACGCATTGTCCATCCTAGCGGGTGGCGTACCGAACTATGAGGTGACAGGTCTTGACGAATTCGCGAAAGAAGATCAACCACCGTTATTCGTCCACTATCTGTTTGATGCGATGGTCGGGATCGGGATGCTCCTTGCACTGATTTCGTTCTTGTTCGTCCTCGGACGCTATATCAAGCGGCTACCGCAATTCAGTAAACCGATGCTCATCGCCATCGCAGCGGGCGGTCCGCTCGCGATGATGGCCATCGAATTCGGCTGGTTCTTCGCCGAGTTCGGTCGTCAACCTTGGGCGCTTTACGAGTTGATGCGCACGAGTGAAGCGGCAACGACATCAGCGAACGTCGGTTGGATGCTTATCGCCTTTGCGATCCTGTATGCAGTTCTTGGCGTGGTCACCGTGCTCGTCTTGACTCGTCTGTTCAAGGACAACCCAGTAGGGAAAGAACTAAAACAATCGGAGCATCGCGGTGAAGCGATGTTCGCGGATGAAGTGTGATCGGAGGGTATGATATGCAGATTCAAGAATTAGGGATTGCCGTACTATGGACGTTTTTGTACGGCTATCTCATCGTCGCATCGATTGATTTCGGTGCCGGCTTCTTCGCCTTCTATAGCAAGTACACGAAGCGAGACCACATGATCAACCGTTTGATTCAGCGGTACTTGTCACCGACGTGGGAAGTGACGAACGTCTTCTTCGTCTTCTTCTTTGTCGGAATCGTCGGGTTCTTCCCGGATACGGCCTACTATTACGGGACAGCACTTCTCATTCCCGCCTCGGTCGTATTGATTCTACTTGCAATTCGCGGGAGTTTCTATGCGTTCGCCAACTATGGTTCAAAAGAGAGCACGTTTTACATGTTCCTGTACGGGGCGACCGGTCTCTTGATTCCGGCCTCGATGTCGACCGTCCTTACGGTCAGTCAAGGCGGATTCATCAATGAGACCGAGTCCGGCGTCTTCTTTGACGGCATGAAGTTGTTCACCAACTTCTATTCATGGACCGTGGTCTTCTTGGCGATTGTGTCGGTGCTCTACATCAGCGCCATGTTCCTGTTGTTCTACGCGGACAAGGCACGTGACGTGCAAGCGGTCCCGCTCGTTCGGAAGTGGGCCTTGTTCTGGAGCGTGCCGACCATTATCGCCTCGGGCCTCGTCTTCTTCGGGTTGAAGTCGCAGGCGGCTTGGCATTATGAGAGTATTTTGGCAGGCAACTGGTGGTGGTTCGCCGCAAGTTTCATTTTCTTCGTCGTAGCAGTCTCATTCGTCTACTTGAAGCGAAACTACGGCCTCGCTTTCTTGATGGTCATGGGTCAATTCTTTATGGCTTGGTTCGGATATGGCTATACGCACTTGCCGTATATCCTCTACCCGTACATCGACATCAACGGAAGCGTCGTCAACGAATCGATGGCGGTCGCCCTCGTCATCGTCTTCATCCTTGGATTGCTCCTTCTCGTACCGGCGCTGTATCTCTTACTACGCCTGTTCTTGTTCGACAATGACTATGTACGCGGAAAACGTTCGAGTGGTAAAGCGTAAAGACCGGATGATTCCGGTCTTTTTTTGTATAGTTTTTTTGAAGGGAATCGGTTACACTGTACGAAGAATCGGGAACAGAAACAGCGTAGGAAAGGGATGTATGAAATTATGACAGGTGAATTTGCAGTCATCGGATTAGGACGGTTTGGCGGTTCGATTGTACGGGAGCTGTCGGCAAACGGGTATGACGTGTTGGCCATCGACGCCGATGAAGAACGCGTCAACGAGTTTATGGGACTGGCGACGCACGCAGTCATCGCCGATACGACGGATGAGAATGTATTGAAAAGTCTCGGGATTCGCAACTTCGAACACGTCATCGTGGCGATTGGGGAAAACATTCAAGCATCGATTTTAACGACGCTCATTTTAAAAGAGCTCGGTGTTCGAATCATTACTGTGAAAGCGACGAACGATTATCATGAGAAGGTATTGCGCCGCATCGGAGCCGATAACATCGTCCACCCAGAACGTGACATGGGTGTGCGGATCGCGAACGGGTTGATGAGTCAAAGCATCCTCGACTACCTCGAACTCTCAAACGAACATTCAATTGTTGAAATTAAAGCGTCTGAGAAGCTATCGAATAAATCGCTCATCGACTTAGATCTTCGTGCTAAATACGGCGTCAACATCGTCGCCGTCCGCCGAGATGACGACGTCATCATCTCCCCGCAAGCCGACGAGATGATTCTGCCAGAAGACATTTTAATCATCATCGGAAAAGATACAGACTTAGATCGGCTCGAGCGTTCGCTTCGGTCTAGATAAAAAACGAGAGGCGTGCCTCTCGTTTTTTTAGATAAGCTTCATTTTTTTTAGCCCGTACTCAATCCCGTCCTCGAGAATCGACTTCGTCACGAAGTCTGCGACTTCTTTTGCTTCGGTCCGGGCGTTGCCCATCGCGATGCCGGTCCCGACATATTCGAGCATTGCCAAGTCGTTCAAGGCGTCGCCAAAGGCGTACGTGTTCTCAAGCCGGTAGCCGTTCGCCTCGATGAAGTGACGGATGCCATCGGCCTTGCTCGCACCGCGATTGATGACGTCCATGGCGTGCGGGTGCCAGCGGATGAAATCAAATTCGCCGTACGCATCCAAATAGTGATGCTCTTCTTCTGGCGTACAGTACAGTAACGTCTGATAGACGGCTTGTTCGATGTGGAAATTCGGTTCATAGGTCGGGATTGGCATCTCGAGCTCACCGAGCGACTGCTCGACAATAGGATCGTTCACTTTCGTCGCACCGCCTCGGTCTTGACCGAGATAGACGAGCGTATGGTCGTTCGAGCCGGCATGCGTGGTCAGGCGATGGAGGGCATCTGTCGGTAAGGCGTTCCGGTAGACGACCTCGCCCTTATGGACGACGATTTGTCCGTTATAACAAACAAAGCTCTCAATCCCTACTTGCGCTGGGATATCTGAGAGCATCGCTGGTCCGCGGCCGGTCGCAATGAACGTCTCGACGCCGTTGTGACGCAACTGCTGAATGGCCGCAATCGTCGAAGGGGGAATGTACGACCCTTCATGGAGCAACGTGCCATCGATGTCAAAAAAGACTACTTTCTTATCTTCCATGTTATTTCACCATGCTTTCTCTGTCTTGAATAGGTCAGTTGTATCTTAAAAAGCATAACATGAAATCGAGAAACCGCCCTCAATCTAACGTCATTAGTGAAATATTGTCACAATATGAGCTATAATGAAGAAAGAATCTTACGGAACGTAATTATATTGCGAGAATCACTTATGTTTCACATAGATGAACATCAACTACTTGTAGCAAGGAGAGATTAAATGAAGTTTGTAAAGAACCACCAAACAGCTGTGTTCGCATTAGGCGGACTCGGAGAAATCGGGAAGAACACGTACGTCGTTCAATTCCAAGACGAGATTATCGTCATCGATGCGGGTGTCATGTTCCCGGAGGATGACTTGCTTGGAATCGACTATGTGATTCCCGATTACTCGTACTTGATTAAAAACAAGGATAAAGTCAAAGGAGTTTTCATCACCCACGGTCACGAAGACCATATCGGTGGAATCCCGTTCTTGTTGAAGCAAGTGAACTTGCCAATTTATGCGACGAAACTCGCACTTGGATTGATTAAAGTGAAACTCGAAGAGCACGGCTTGCTCCGCGAAGCGGAACTCCATGAGATCGACGAAGATACGATCGTCAAATTCCGTAAGACGAGCATCTCGTTCTTCCGGACGACCCATTCGATCCCGAACTCACTCGGTGTCGTCGTCAAGACACCACAAGGAAATATCGTTCATACGGGTGACTTCAAATTCGACTTCACCCCGGTCGGCGAACCGGCTGACATTGCGAAGATGGCAGATATCGGGAAAGAAGGCGTGCTCTGCCTCTTGTCCGACTCGACGAACGCAGAAGTCGAAGGATTCACGATGAGTGAGAAAGTCGTCGGTGGCACGATTAGCGAGACGTTCCGGAAAGCGGAAGGCCGCATCATTTTCGCCACGTTCGCCTCGAACATTTATCGTCTACAACAAGTCGTTGACGCGTGTGCCGAGACAGGCCGCCATTTGGCCATCTTCGGTCGGTCGATGGACAAGGTCATGACAATTGGGCAAGAACTCGGCTTCATCAACGTGCCGAAAGGCATGATCATCGAAGCGAATCAAATGCGGAACTATGAGCCGCATGAAGTGGCAATTCTTTGTACCGGTTCACAAGGAGAGCCGATGGCAGCGCTCAGTCGCATCGCCAACGGGACGCACCGTCAAGTATCGATCATTCCTGGCGATACGGTCATCTTCTCGTCGTCACCGATTCCGGGGAACGCCATCTCGGTCGGAAAGACGATCGACCAATTGTATAAAGCCGGCGCGGACGTCGTCTACGGCAAATTGACGAACATTCATACATCGGGCCACGGTTCGCAACAAGAGCAACTGCTCATGATCCGTTTGCTGAATCCGAAATTCTTCATGCCGATTCACGGCGAGTACCGCATGTTGGTGAAACACGCTGAACTGGCAGAGTCGGTCGGCATTCCGAAAGAGAACAGTTTCATCATGGATAACGGGGAAGTGCTCGCGGTCGATGCCGACTCAGCGGCCATCACTGGCAAAATTTCAGCCAATGCGGTTTATGTGGACGGGAACGGCATCGGGGACATCGGCAATATCGTCTTGCGCGATCGCCGCATCCTTTCAGAAGATGGACTCGTCGTCGTCGTCATCAGCATCGACGGCAAGACACGCAAGCTCGTCTCCGGTCCGGATATCATTTCACGCGGTTTCGTCTATATGCGTGAATCAGGTAGCTTGATCCGTGATGGTGAGCGGTTGCTCAAAAAAACGGTCGAACAAGGACTGTCGAACAAGCAGATGAAGTGGTCGGAGATGAAACAACTCGTCTCAGACACGCTCACACCGTACTTGGCTCAGAAAACTCGAAGACACCCAATGGTTCTTCCGATTATCATGGAAGTATGACCGAACGGGCTGTAGGTGACTACAGCCCGTTTTTTAGAGGAAACTAATAAAGGAGATGGTGCTGAATGGAACGACCAAAACGAAAGAAGGGGTGGGTGAAATGGACGCTTGCCGCCTTTGCCTTACTGTTTCTCATCACAATGATTTACCATCAAGTCAAGCCGCTGCCGGACGGTGTATCACGGGCGTCAGAACCGGTGGCGATTTCAGACGACCAAATCGATTTTTTATCTGACTTGACGTATCAAGGGGAAGACACCGAAATCAATGAGCAAGAGATCTTTCAAGATGTCGAGCGGTCTATCCGTGAGGCTCGGGAGTATATCGTCATGGACTTTTTCTTATTCAATCCGTATTCGAACGAAGACCGTCAATATCCCGACATCACAGCAAGCCTGTCGTCGGCTTTGTTGGAACAGATGAAGGCATACCCGGACCTGAACGTCGTCTTGATTACCGATGAAATCAATACGTCGTACAACGGTCATGCGTCCGACCATCTGGATGTGTTAAAAAAAGCAGGCGCTGAAATCGTCTACACGAACCTCGATGCACTCCGCGACCCGAACATCTTATACTCGACGCTGTATCGCATCGGGTTCCAATGGTTCGGTGACAGCGAAAATGGCTGGCTTCCGAACCCGATGGCCAAGTCGGCCCCAGAGATTACGATTCGGTCATATTTACGGCTCTTGAACGTGAAAGCGAACCATCGCAAAGTGATGGTGACCGAGAATGACGGTTTCGTCTTATCGGCTAACCCGCACGACGCGAGCGGCTACCACTCGAACGTCGGCGTCCGGCTCGACGGTCCGATTTTAGCGGACATCCTCGAAGGGGAAGAAGCGATTGCGACGTTCTCGAAAGGGGACAGCGAACGCTTTCCGAGCGAAGAGAAGCTTGCTAACCTTCGCGAAGAAGACTCAACGGGTCCGATGCAAATCCGCTACGTCACGGAATCGAAAATTCAAGAAGCGGTTGTCGGGGCGATGGAAAAGGCGCGGGCAGGCGAGACGATTTGGATTGGCATGTTTTACTTAGCTGACCGCAACATCATTCAAGCCATTCATGAGGCCGCCGAGCGCGGTGTGTTCGTCAAATTGATTCTCGACCCGAACACGAACGCGTTCGGCCGAGATAAGTCAGGCTTGCCGAACTTGCCTGTCGCGGCTGAACTGAACACCGTGAACCCGGAGCAAATCGAGATTCGATGGTATAAAGTCGACAAAGAACAGTATCATCCGAAGATGCTGTACGTCGAAGGGGACCGACGTGTCGTCGTCCTCGGGTCAGGGAACTATACGACCCGCAACATGAACGACTATAATCTCGAAGCGAACGTTGAAGTCGTTTCGACGGCGGAAACGGAATTCATCGGCGAAGTCGATGACTATTTCAAACGTCTCTGGAATAACGAACAAGGAACGTATACTGTTGCCTATGAAGAAGTTCAAACTGATCTGCCAATCGGGAAGTACTTGATTTATTGGTTGCAGAAATTGACGTGGACGATGACCTATTGAGTCAAACCCGCCTTCACAGGAAGGCAGGTTCAGTTTGTGTTTGCTTATAAAGTATCCGTCCATCATTCCTACACAAAACACCCGCCCTCAAGCGCGAGAGCGGGTGTTTGTCAATTCGTTTCGACGGGGTTGAACTCGTTCGAATATTCGTACAAGAACCGCCCTGTCTCTCGGAGGACGTCTGTCTTCCGATGGAGCGAGAAGTGGTCGTACGGAACGGTTTCCGTATCAATGTTGTTCGTGTATTCTTCGAGTAGGAGCGAGCTAGATGGCTCAATCAAGTTGAACTCGCCACCGCGTCCTGAGAAGGAGAACACTTGCACGGAACGAGGCCAAGTCTCAAGCTTGGCTTGGAACGCCTGCAGGCCGTCGGAAGTCGGGGACAAGTCCCGGATGGCAGGGCTGCCGGTATTGATTCCGAAGTTACTGGCGGATAGTCCGAAATTCGCAAGGCGCGTCCCAGCGAACGGACTATCAAATGTCACGAACTTATCGATGATGTAGTCGTCTTGATTCAAAATGTAGTTGGCGGCCGCGACACCGCCCATGCTGTGACCAATCAAGTACATGCGGTCAAATGAACGATTCCGTTCATCTTTATAGCGTTCGATAGCGGCGTTCAGCCATTTCGTCTGGTTGTTGAGCGATGCCTCGGCATCCTCATATTCGATTCGAACGATTGGCCGCATCGAACTGTAGTCGTTGACGACACAGTCGACCGCGCCTTTCGCCGTCACGGTACAGAGTGCCCCGTCTTTAGCCAACCCACGCTGCTCCATGTACTGTGAGAAACGGAGGAACGTGCGGTCGGTCCCGAGCAACCCATGCACGGCAAACGTTGGGATGAATTCGGTCGTCTGAGCCGTTTGACGAATTGCCTCGCTCTTCCGTTCGGTCGTCAACTCTTCGCGAATCGTCACGACAATCAAAGCGAGCGTCAATACGAGAATAAAGCCGCCAAAGATTCGGGAGCGAATCGATGTCTTGTCCGGATTACCGGCATTTTTGCGATACTTCCGCCAGACGAAGTAACCGACGATTGCGAGAATGACGGCAACGACGATCGTGATGATCCATGCCTTGACGTTCGGTACATGGGCGACGAGCATCATATTGTTTTGGCGGCCGCCATATACTTGCCACTCGACATGTTTCATCGAACGTACATCGAGCCCTGTGCCGTCTTCGACGAACACGCCGGTTGGCACCGTTAGATTAAACCGGATATCGGCTTGACGCACGTAGCGTTCGGCCAGTTGTTTCGGAGAACCACTTAAATTCAAACCGGGCAAGTTAACCCGGTCAAGCCGGAGGTCAAGATTCGTATTTAAAACGTATGAGTCGAACCAAATCCCGTCCTCTTTCTCGACGTCGAATTTTACATCGGGCGGGACGAGGATGCCGGCCGGACCGGTTTTCCATTCTTCTTTGATGTTTTGAAGATCGTCAACGCTCTCGAACGTCTTCTTGAGCACCATGCCCTCATAGTCGTCTTGACTCAAATAATCACGCGTCGCATAACCGTTCGCGTTCGCCTGTTGTTTCCATGTCTCCCAATCGAGCCGCAAATTGAGCAGTTTCATGACCGGATGGTCGCGGAAGGCGTACGTCGTCTCTAAGGTGACCGACTGGTCGTAGTGGACGGTGGCATCATATTCAATTCGAACACATCCGCCGATTAAAAGAAACAAAAATGGGAATAGGAACAACAGTGCCTTTTTTTTCAAGTTCATCACCTCAAATCGGCTCACCATAAGTTTCTAACGGGTTGGTCGGATTGATGCGGTCGTAGAAGAGCACCCCATCTAAATGGTCGAGCTCATGTTGGCAGACGATGGCGCGCATCCCGCGAAGTCGCAATTTGATTGGGGCGCCGTCGCGATCGAACCCTTCAATTGTGATGCGACGATGACGGGGCACGTTGCCTTTGACGACACGGTCGACAGATAGACAGCCCTCACCGCCGTTCAAATATGTCTGCTCGACCGAATGACTCGTGATTTTTGGATTGAAAATTGACAGTTTAAACGTATCTTCTTCTTCGTGGAGCAGGACCGTGAAGAAGCGGCGATTGACGCCAAGTTGCGGTGCGGCAATGCCGACACCTCCGCGAAGTTCATATTTCTCGCTCATTTCGGGGTCCTGGCTATTGACGAGGAACGTCTCCATCTCATCGAGTAACGCAATGTCCTCGGCCGTCGGTGGGACCGGGACCTCGATTGAACGGGTGCGGAGCCGCTCGTCTCCTTCACGAATCACATCTTTCATCGTTAACATGCAAAAACTTCCTTTCCAATGGCGATATGACCAATTATATCATATTTATTAGTCATGTCTTCTAGATGGTACAGAAGGTGAAATGAAAATGATACAGAGTCAAAATAGAGGGAAAGATGTGGTCATGTAAGCGTTTTTATAAAGTGAGCATATTTTTTGCGTTATTATAACAACCCGTTTTATACTAACTAGGAAACGGCAGGATAAGTGTTACTTTCCTGAATCACGTTAATACAGATTGCTTTTTTGGACAGATACACTTAAGATTTGAGGTAGTGTTTGATTAAAAAAAGACAATTGTCTCATAGTTGAAAGGATGAGGTGAAACGAATGAACAACGTTCAGGTACTTCAAAACGTGGAAGAGAACTTCCAAACGTTCCGTATTCTCGACGAGAAGGGCGAGGTCGTCAACCAAGACGCAATGCCCGATGTAACGGACGAGCAACTTCAGGAGCTTATGCGCCGCATGGTCTATACACGAATCTGGGACCAACGCGCCATCTCGCTCAACCGTCAAGGACGCTTAGGTTTCTATGCGCCAGTGGCTGGTCAAGAAGCAACGATGATCGGGACGCAATATGCGCTCGACAAACAAGACTGGATTCTTCCAGGCTACCGTGATATCCCCCAACTCGTATTCCACGGACTTCCGCTTTATCAAGCGTTCTTGTTCTCACGTGGTCACGTAGCGGGTAACCGTATCCCTGAAGACGTCAACGTCTTGATGCCACAAATCATCATCGGGGCACAAATCATCCAAACCGCGGGTGTGGCTATGGGCCTCAAACGCAACGGCAACACAAACGTCGCCATTACTTACACGGGTGACGGTGGTTCATCACAAGGTGACTTCTACGAAGGATTGAACTTCGCAGGTGCATTCAAATCACCAGCCATCTTCGTCGTTCAAAACAACCGCTTCGCCATCTCGACTCCTGTTGAGAAGCAAACTGCAGCTAAAACGATCGCGCAAAAAGCTGTCGCAGCGGGAATCAATGGAATCCAAGTTGACGGAATGGACGTTCTTGCTGTTCTCGCCGCAACGCAACAAGCGCGTAAAGACGCACTTGACGGAACTCCGACGCTCATCGAAGCACTCACATACCGTTACGGACCACATACGCTCGCAGGGGATGACCCGACGCGTTACCGTACAAAAGAACTCGACACAGAGTACCAAGAAAAAGATCCACTCGTTCGTTTCCGCCTCTTCCTCGAAGGCAAGAAGCTTTGGAGCGAAGATATGGAAAACGAAGTCATCGAGCAAGCGAAAGCAGACGTGAAAGAAGCGATCAGCCTCGCAGACAAAGAACCAAAACAAAAAGTTTCGGACTTCATCAACAACATGTACGAAACACTTCCTTCAAACTTGAAAGAGCAGCTTGAAGAATATACAGCAAAGGAGTCGAAGTAAGTTATGGCTCAAATGACAATGATCCAAGCGATTACTGATGCGATGCGCGTTGAAATGAAACGCGACGAGAAAGTACTTCTCTTCGGAGAAGACGTTGGTAAAAACGGTGGGGTCTTCCGTGCGACGGAAGGACTTCAAGATGAGTTCGGCGAAGACCGCGTCTTCGATACGCCGCTCGCTGAGTCTGGTATCGGAGGTCTTGCAATCGGTCTTGGTCTTACAGGCTTCCGTCCGATCATGGAAGTTCAATTCTTCGGATTCGTCTTCGAAGTGTTCGACTCAATCGCTGCGCAAATGGCACGGATGCGTTACCGTTCAGGCGGCGCTTACAGCCAACCGGTTACAATCCGTTCACCATTCGGTGGCGGTGTTAAAACACCAGAACTTCACGCGGATAGCCTTGAAGGTTTGATGGCTCAGACACCTGGTCTTAAAGTTGTCATCCCGTCAACACCATACGATGCAAAAGGTCTTTTAATCGCAGCAATCCGTGACAACGACCCAGTCGTATTCCTCGAGCACATGAAACTTTACCGTTCATTCCGTGGCGAAGTTCCAGAAGGCGAATACACGATCGAGCTTGGAAAAGCAGACGTGAAACGCGAAGGAACTGACGTTTCGATCATCACTTACGGTGCAATGGTCCACACGTCACTCAAAGCGGCAGAAGAGCTCGAAAAAGAAAACATCAACGTCGAAGTCATCGACCTCATGACAGTGAGCCCACTTGATATCGATACAATCGTCGAGTCTGTTAAAAAGACTGGCCGTGCGATCGTCGTTCAAGAAGCACAACGTCAAGCAGGTATTGCGGCTAACGTCGTAACTGAAATTCAAGAACGCGCAATTCTTCACCTCGAGGCACCAGTGCTTCGTGTAACTGCACCAGACACAGTCTTCGCTTTCGCTCAAGGTGAAGATGCATGGTTACCTGACCATAAAGATGTCGTTGCAAAAGTTAAGGAAGTTATCAACTTCTGATCGTGTTCAAGTAACGATGAGGGAGAATTGTCTCCCTCATTGTGTTTACATGATTAATTGATGGGAGGAAAAACCAGTGGCAGTATTTGAATTTAAATTACCAGACATCGGTGAAGGAATTCACGAAGGTGAAATCGTCAAGTGGTTCGTAAAAGCAGGGGATACAGTAAAAGAAGATGACATTCTTCTTGAAGTTCAAAACGACAAAGCCGTCGTTGAGATTCCTGCTCCTGTGGATGGAACAGTTAAAGACGTCAAAGTCTCTGAAGGTACAGTTGCGGTCGTCGGCGACGTCCTCATCACGTTCGATATCGAAGGTGACGCGCCAGCAGGCGAAGAGGAAGCAGCTCCTGAACAACCGAAAGCTGAAGAAGAACCAGAAGGTACAATCGAGAAAGCCGTTGAAGCAGACAAGCCGCGCGACGTCCAACTTCATAAGTCGGAGCGCGTCATCGCGATGCCTTCGATTCGCAAGTACGCTCGTGAAAAAGGCGTCGATATCCGTGAAGTCCAAGGTTCTGGCGACAACGGCCGCGTCTTGAAAGAAGACATCGATGCATTCGCAAGCGGAGAAGCGCCAGCAGCAGAAGCTACAACAGAGAAAACTGAATCTGTAGCGAAAGCCTCGGCTGCGAAAACGGAAATCAAGCCTTACGAGTCAGCAACGCCTGAACTCGAAACGCGTGAGAAAATCCGTGGTATCCGTAAAGCGATTTCGAAAGCAATGGTTAACTCGAAGCACACAGCTCCACACGTTACACTCATGGACGAAGTCGACGTCACGAAACTCGTCGCACTCCGCAAAGAGTTCAAACAAGTGGCTGCTGACCAAGGCGTGAAACTCACGTACTTGCCGTTCGTCGTAAAAGCATTGACAGCAGCAGCGAAAGCTTACCCAGCCATCAACGCGTCAATCGACGACGTCAACGAAGAGATCGTCTACAAAAACTACTACAACATCGGTATCGCTGCTGACACGGACAATGGCCTCGTCGTTCCTGTCGTCAAAGAAGCGGACCGTAAATCAATCTATGCACTCGCTACAAACATCAATGAGCTTGCCGGTAAAGCCCGTGAAGGCAAACTTGCTGGGGACGACATGAAAGGCGGATCGATCACAATCACGAACATCGGTTCAGCTGGTGGACAATGGTTCACACCTGTCATCAACCACCCAGAAGTTGCAATTCTCGGTATCGGCCGCATCGCTGAAAAAGCTGTCGTCAAAGACGGCGAAATCGTCGCAGCTCCAGTCCTCGCGCTTTCATTCAGCTTTGACCACCGCCTCATCGACGGTGCGACTGCGCAAAACGCACTCAACATGGTGAAACGCTTGCTTCAAGATCCAGCACTTCTAATGATGGAGGGATAAGAACATGGTAGTAGGAGAATTCGCACAAGAAACTGATTTACTTGTCATCGGCGCCGGTCCTGGTGGATACGTCGCAGCCATCCGTGGCGCACAACTCGGCCTTAAAGTCACGATCGTCGAAAAAGGAAACTTTGGTGGCGTCTGCTTGAACGTCGGTTGTATCCCATCGAAAGCGTTGATCACAGCTGGTCACAACTTCCAGCATGCTAAAGGTCACTCTTCAATGGGAATCACGTCTGACAACGTGTCAGTCGACTTCACAAAAGTCCAAGACTGGAAACAGTCGGTCGTCAACAAATTGACTGGCGGCGTCAAAGGCCTTTTGAAAGGTAACAAGATTGAAATCGTTCAAGGTGAAGCTTTCTTCGCATCTGAAGACACAGTCCGTGTCATCACAGAAGACAGCTCGACTCCTTACAAGTTCAAAAAAGCGATCATCGCGACTGGTTCGACACCAATCGAGATCCCATCGTTCAAATGGTCAAAACGCGTCCTTTCTTCAACTGGCGCATTGGCTCTTCCTGAAGTACCGAAGAAACTTGTCGTCATCGGCGGCGGATACATCGGTATGGAGCTAGGTACAGCGTACGCGAACTTCGATACAGAAGTCATCGTCGTTGAAGGCGCAAGCGACATCTTGTCTGGCTTCGAGCCGCAAATGACTCAAATCGTCAAAAAGAAACTCAAACAAAAAGGTAACGTCACGATTCACACGAACGCTCTTGCAAAAGGCGTCGAGGAAACAGAAGACGGCGTAACTGTTAAGTTTGAAGTGAACGGCGAAGAGCAGTCTGTTGAAGCGGACTACGTCCTCGTCACAGTCGGCCGTCGTCCAAACACTGGCGACATCGGTCTCGAAAACGCGGAAGTGAAAGTCAGCGACCGCGGCATCATCGAAATCGATGACCAGTGCAAGACATCGAACGAAAACATCTACGCCATCGGCGACATCGTACCAGGACCACCGCTCGCGCACAAAGCTTCTTACGAAGCAAAAGTTGCAGCGGAGGCAGCTGCCGGCAAGCCAGCGTACCTCGACTACTCAGCAATCCCAGCGGTCGTCTTCACTGACCCTGAACTTGCGACAGTCGGTTACACGGAGCCACTCGCAAAAGAAGAAGGACTTGAGATTACTGTATCGAAATTCCCATTCGCAGCGAACGGCCGTGCCCTCGCGCTCGACGAGCCAGACGGCTTCATGAAGCTCATCACGCGTAAAGAGGACGGTCTCTTGATCGGTGCTCAAATCGCGGGAACTGGCGCTTCAGATATGATCGCCGAGCTTGGTCTCGCTATCGAAGCAGGCATGACAGCAGAAGATATCGCGCTTACAATTCACGCTCACCCATCACTCGGTGAGATGGCAATGGAAGCGGCAGAAATCGCAATGGGTATGCCAATCCACGTCGTTAAATAAG
This sequence comes from Exiguobacterium sp. TNDT2, assembly GCF_003331145.1. Classification (GTDB taxonomy): domain Bacteria; phylum Bacillota; class Bacilli; order Exiguobacteriales; family Exiguobacteriaceae; genus Exiguobacterium. Next base: position 52,782 of record NZ_QLVE01000004.1, read on the forward strand.
TCAAAAGCTCTCTCGCTTACTCGCGAGAGAGCTTTTTTAAGTAATGGACGGTCCGTTCGACTTCTCGGAACCCGATGCGTTCATGAAAGCGTTGGCTGCCGTCGTTCTCCACTTCCGTGTCGGAGGCGAGTTCGTCGCATCCTTTTGAGCGGGCGAACGCGGAGGCCGCTTCGACGAGCCGTGACGCCACGTCTTGCTGTCGCGCGGTTTCGACGACGTAAATCCCTTCTAAGAAGGCAGTTGGAGAAGAAGTCGTTCCTGGGACGTAGTCATGACGGAAGCTGAGCTGACAAAAGCCGACCGCTTCATCCGTTTCTGCGATAAAATAGTGCATCTTTCCGGAGCGGATGCCGAGCCGGACCTCCATCGTCAACTCGTCTTTGGACGCATCTGGCCATAGCTGCCGCATGAGCCGAACCAAGTCGAGATGATCGCGCTCATTAGCTTTTCGTATGTTCATTGTAACCCTCCTTATGTTTCGTACGTTCAGTATAAAGGAAAATAAGGAATGAAGTGAGAAAGGAGGGAACGATGATGGCGTTCGATGAAGAATTGTTATATACCGTCTCTGAGACGAGCCGCGTCCGGTTCACGGGAATCGAGACAGAGACGTCACGTTATGATTTTGGTTTTGTGTATACGCATCAGTTCATGGGAAAAGTGCTCGTCGTTTGCATGCAGACCGGACAGTCTGCCCTTCTCGATATCCACGCGCTCGAAGAACCGAGACAACTCTACCCGATGCTCGGGATCGCTTTGCGCGACACGGGCCATGTCGCTGAGTTTTTACGTCTTTGTCTAACTGAAAATGTGGCTGAATCCGATCAAACAGGAGATTTACCCCTTGAAAATATGTAAGCGTTTTCTTATAATGGGAGATAGGGGAAGCAATTCGATTATCATAAGCACCTTTTCTTTTGATGATACAAAGCGAGCCGGTCCATTGGACCGGCTCGCTTTCGTCTTAGCGGATGGCTTTCGTTTGCTGGATGACTTTAATCATTTGGAGCGACTCGTCTTCAAGACCTTGGACCGGGAGACCGGCCTCGATGTTGGCCATAATGTATTCAAGTGTTGATGTCGTAATGAGTTCGCCTGGAATAATGATTGGAATTCCCGGTGGATACACCATGATGAACTCGGCCGAAATGCGTCCGACGGCGTTCTCGAGCGGAATCGTCTCCGTCTCCTCGTAGAAGGCGTCACGTGGGCTGAGTGCGAGCGGTGGAATCTCTGGGAGCATGATTGACAACGAATCGTTTCCAGACTGGTCGTAAACCGATACGACGTCACGCATGCCGTCAATCAACGCTTGAATCGTCGACTCGTCGTCGGCGCTCGTCACGATGAACAAGACGTTCAACAGATCCGACATTTCGACTTCGATACGGTGCGTCTCGCGCAAATACTTCTCGACTTCGAAGCCGGTGATTCCGAGCTCACGGACCGAGACGAGGATTTTCGTCTCGTCGAGCGCGTACGTCGACTCTGAATGAAGTTCGGCGTGGCCGTATACCTTCAAGTGCGGCATGTTGTCGATGGCCGTACGCGCCGTACGGGCGAGCGTGAGGGCACGATCGTTCATCGCTTCTCCTTTTGTCGCCAATTGGCGGCGGGCCGCGTCGAGCGACGCGAGGAGGAGATATGACGTCGATGTCGTCGTGATCATCGAGAGCATCGCGTGAATCCGTTCAGGCGATACGAGTCCACGGCGGACGTTCAAAATCGAACTTCCTGTCATCGAACCGCCGAGCTTATGGACGCTTGTTGCCGCGACGTCCGCGCCGGCTTGCATCGCCGAGAGCGGGAGTTCGTCGTGGAATGGCAAGTGGACGCCATGTGCCTCATCGACGAGGACCGGTACATCTTGCGCATGGGCGACGGCGACGATGCGCTCTAAGTCACCGGCGATGCCGAAGTAGGTCGGGTTGATGACGAGGACGGCTTTCGTGTCAGGGTGCATCTCGAGGGCGCGTTCGACGGCGCTTGCCGTGATTCCATGGGCGATCCCATATGTCTCATCATATTCAGGGTGAATGAAGACAGGGTGGGCCCCGGTCAAGACGAGCGCGGACATGACTGATTTATGGACGTTGCGCGGCACGATGATTTTCTCGTTCGGACCGACGACGCCCATGATCATCGCCATGATGGCGCTTGATGTCCCTTGAACTGAGAAGAACGTCTCGTCGGCGCGGAACGCCTCGGCTGCGAGGCGCTCGGCCTCGGCAATCGCCGCTTTCGGATGATGAAGATCATCGAGCGGGGCGATGTTAATCAAGTCGATCTTCAAGGCGTTCTCGCCGATGAAGTCGCGGAATTCGGGGTCCATCCCTTTCCCGCCTTTATGACCAGGGATGTGGAAAGCGATCGGGTTCGTGTCCACGTGCGTGAGCAACGTGTCAAAGAGCGGTGTCTCGAGCTGTGTAGCACCTTTAAGTTTCAATAGTAAGTCCTCCTTGATAGCAGTGTGTATATAGGTCGTCGGTTTAAGTTCAATCTGAGGTCGTTCTGAACGTTTCGCTTCAAAAACAATGCAACAAAAAAACTATAGTGATTTCTACCCCAACTTGCAATAGTTTTTTTTGTTGATACAATGGTTGTCGAGGTGAAGAATATGCAAATCAACTATCCGATCAATCCGGACTGGACAACCGACGAACTGATTGAAGTCGTCGAGTTCTATAATCAAGTCGCCTTGGCAAATGAAGGCGGTGTTGACCGTGTGTCATTTTTAGACGCGTATCGGTCGTTCAAACAAATCGTGACGTCAAAATCAGAAGAGAAACAACTGAGCACCGTCCACGATGAACAGACCGGGTACTCTACCTATCGTACGGTGCAGGCGGCCCTAAAATCAAATGCAAAGATTATAAAGTTGTAACTGCTGGAAAGCATGGGAGAACCGAACAGTTTTCTCATGCTTTTTTTGTTATTTCTCTATTAAATAGGGTACATATCATTAACAGTTATTTCAGGTTTAGTGTCAGTTGAAATGGGAATATACTCACTAAGATAAAAAATTCGAAATAGTCAGACAATTTACTTTATTTTTTGAATCTCATCTGATATACTCAATTCAACTCATTAAACCGTAACTTGTAGCCCAACTAAAGGAGTGTGGCATCTCATGAAACAAGTGATCGAGGCATTTAAAAGAAAAGACGCAGAAAAACGGATTCCGGTGCTGCGCTTAGAGATTGATTATGAATTGGCAACTCTCTTCGATGCGATGGCGTCACAAGACGATGCCACGGTTCAGGTTAGCAAGCATCGGTTAGAAAAATATCGCCAAGAACTTTTGCGTCTCGAAGCCTGACCCACAACCACTCAATCAACCAGTATTCCATGCGGATACTGGTTTTTGTTTGGTACAATACATAGTAGAGGTGATAAACATGTTGGAATGGTTCGCGATTGACTTGATTAAACAAGCAGGGGAATATATTCGGCAAAAAATCGATGAGAGCTATCGCATCGAACGAAAGACAGGTAAAGGGGATTTGGTCACAGAAATCGATCGAGCCGTCGAACAGTTGATTGTCGACCGTATCCGTGAAACGTACCCCGAGCATCACATTATCGGGGAAGAAGGGATCTCTACAGGACCGGACGACTTGTCCGGAACGGTCTGGTTTGTCGATCCGATCGATGGGACGTTGAACTTCATCCATCAGAAGCGCATGTTCGCCATCTCAGTGGCCGTCATGATCGATGGGGTCGTCGAATACGGCTTCGTCTATGATGTGATGGCGGATGAGCTGTTCGTGGCGCGCCGCGGCGTTGGGACCACGCTGAACGGGCGAAAGTTACCGCCCATCCAAGAACATCATGTCCGTGACGCCTTTCTTAGTATGAACGCGACATGGGTAACGCCGAACCAACAGATCGCCCCGGAAGTACTCGCCCCAATCGTGCGCGACTCGGTCGGCACGCGTGCGCACGGCGCGGCCTCGCTCGAACTTGCGTGGCTCGCAGCGGGTCGGGTCGACGGCTATATCACGATGCGGAATATGCCGTGGGATTATGCGGCTGGAAAATTGCTCGTCGAGGAGGTCGGGGGACGGGTCGTCTCGATTTACGGGGAGCCGGTCCGCTATGACGGGAAGACGTCGGTCCTTGCTGGGAGCGAGACGTTCGTCAAAGATGTCGTCAAGCATTACGTCATCGCCAAAGGGGTAACGCCGGAAGTAAGACCGGATCTTCAAATTGAAATCAACGCCTCCTACGATCGTGTCCGGGACTTGCTCGTATTGGCCAACCCGAACGAGGCGATGGTGCGTGACCAATACGAAACCGGCGAGACGTATGAAGCGACGCTCGGTGGGGAACTTGTCGGTGCGTACATGTTGGTGCGACGCAGTGAGGCGATGTTAGAACTCGTCAACATCGCCGTCAAACCGGACCGGCAAAACCAGACGATCGGGCAACGGCTGCTCCAAGATGCGATTCGTCGGGCCGAACAGAGCGGTGCGAAACAGATGCTCGTCTGCACGGGTAACTCGAGCGTCGTCCAATTGCGGTTTTATCAACAGGCCGGTTTCCGTTTTGAGTCGGTCGAGCGGGACTACTTCCCGAATCACGGTTATTCATCAATCGAAGAAGACGGGCTCGCCTTGCGTGACCGGATTTGTCTGACACGCGACCTATAGGCGTTACAGGCAGAAGAACAAGCTCATAATACAAGGCCCGGGCGTTTTGCCCGGGCCTTGTATTATGGACGTCGGTTCGAGAGGACGCGACGGCGCAAGTTGATTCCAAAGAACGTAGCGATGCCGCTCAAGGCAAGACTGCCGATGATGATGGCGGCACTTCCTTCGGCCACCCCGATTCCGATGCCGACGAAACCGGCGACGACCGCGGTCGCGATTAAAACGAACATGAGTTGCATGAAGATTCCCCCTTTTTTCGCTAGTCCCCTTTATTGTAGTCAAAAATGGTGCGTTTGGAAACGCTAACAGTTGATAACACTCGACAAAGGTGGTAGGACGTGTGCTATACTCTTAAAGTTGAACAAAGGATGAAACTTTTTTAAATAAGAGAGGACTAACTACATGAATGTAAGAACTAACCTTCGGAACGTAGCCATCATCGCCCACGTTGACCACGGTAAAACAACGCTCGTCGATGAATTATTGAAACAGTCTGGTACTTTCCGGACAAACGAAATGGTCGCAGAACGCGCCATGGACTCGAATGACATCGAACGTGAGCGCGGAATCACAATTCTCGCGAAAAACACGGCGATCGATTATAAAGACACACGCATCAACATCGTTGATACACCAGGTCACGCCGACTTCGGTGGTGAAGTTGAGCGGATCATGCGTATGGTTGACGGCGTTATCCTCGTCGTCGATGCACGTGAAGGCTGCATGCCACAAACGCGTTTCGTATTGAAGAAAGCACTCGACCAAGGTCTCCGTCCAATCGTTGTCGTCAACAAAATCGACAAACCGATGGTACGCCCGCTCGACGTCGTCGATGAAGTTGTCGACTTGTTGATTGACCTTGGAGCAGATGAAGATCAACTTGAATTCCCTGTCGTCTATACGTCTGCTGTCAGCGGTTCAAGTTCGTTCGATCCTGATCCAGAGAAGCAAGAAGATACAATCACGTACGTGCTCGACACGATTCTTGAGAACACACCGGCACCAATCGATAACTCGGATGAGCCGCTCCAGTTCCAAGTCACGATGCTCGACTATGACAACTACCTCGGCCGAATCGGTGTCGGTCGTGTCTTCCGTGGGAAAATCAAAGTCGGCGAGTCAGTGTCGCTCTGCAAAACAGACGGTTCAATCAAACAACTCCGCGTCACGAAACTGTTCGGTTACTTCGGCCTCAAACGTGTTGAAATCGAAGAAGCCAAAGCTGGTGACTTGATCGCCATCGCCGGAATGGAAGATATCAACGTCGGTGAAACGGTGACGCCAGTTGGTAAAGAAGAGCCGCTTCCTCTCCTTCGCATCGATGAGCCGACGCTTCAAATGCGTTTCATGACGAACAACTCTCCATTCGCAGGACGCGAAGGCGATTTCGTGACTGCACGTAAAATCGAAGAGCGTTTGATGAAACAACTTGAGACGGACGTTTCACTCCGTGTCGAGAACACAGATTCTCCTGACCAATGGATTGTATCAGGACGCGGTGAGCTTCACCTTGGGATCTTGATCGAGAACATGCGTCGTGAAGGGTACGAGCTTCAAGTTTCGAAACCACAAGTTATCATCCGTGAAGACGAAGATGGTACGAAAATTGAGCCGTTCGAACGTGTCATCATTGACGTGCCTGAAGAGTACACTGGTTCAGTCATGGAGTCAATCGGTCTCCGTAAAGGTGAACTTGCCAACATGAACACGAACGACAACGGTCAAACGCGGATGGAATTCATCGTTCCTTCACGTGGTCTCATCGGATATCGTAACGAGTTCTTGTCAGCAACACGCGGGTACGGAATCTTGAACCACACGTTCGAAGAGTACCGTCCGTTCATCTCTGCTGACATCGGCGGCCGCCGCAGCGGTGTTATGGTTTGTATCGAGCCTGGTAAGTCTACGGCTTACTCGATCGGTGCGCTTGAAGACCGTGGAACGATTTTCATCGAGCCAGGTACGGATGTATACGAGGGCATGATCATCGGTGAATGTAACCGCGACGTCGATCTCGCGATCAACGCCGTCAAAGGAAAACAGTTGACGAACATGCGTGCTTCATCAAAAGACTCGACACAAGTCTTGAAACGTCCACGCGTCTTCTCACTCGAAGAATCGCTCACGTTTTTGAACGATGACGAGTACTGTGAAATCACGCCGGAGTCAATCCGTCTCCGTAAAAAAGTCTTGAACAAGAACGAGCGCGAGAAAGCTGACAAGCGTCGTAAACTTGGTAAAGAATAAGTCAGAAAAAAGGGAGCGCCTAGGCGTTCCCTTTTGTTTTGGATAGTGTAGAATGGTTGTGAAGGAAATAAAGGGGGATTATCAGCTTGAAAGCTTCTCAAACGATGGACATCACACAAATCGATGTGCCGTGGATTGCCTCGCTACTTGGCGTCGGCAGTGACGCGAACGACTTCTCGGTCGGATTCAACGCGTTAATCATCACGGTCATCTTATTGACGATCCTTGTGTTTAAATTAGGTTTTGCCAAACAATTGACGTGGTGGAAGTCACTCGTCGTCTATATGCTGCTCGCACTCGGGGCAGGCACGATGGCGCTCGTTTTCTTCACGTGGCCGATTCCAGAAGTTCTCCTTGTCATGGCTGTCGTCTTGGCCATTTACCGGGGCCGCCTCTGGTGGAACCGTCGACAAGGCGTCGAATCACATTAAAAATGGACGTATTGCCCGAGGGCGATACGTCCATTTTTGATTACCATCTCCGTTTTTGACGGAACGATGGATATAGGTGGAATTGGCCGGTCGCGGCACGCTCCGCGGTTCGCGCGGTGATCCGTTCTTGACACGCCCGGCACATATACGTTTTAGCAGGTTTGTTACGAAGTCGTTTCGCTTCGAACGACCACGAATCAATCGTATCGATTTTATCACAAAGAGAGCACTTTACGCGCATGGTCTCACCTTCCTCTTTGTTGATTATAGCATGATTTTAGGAGAGAAAAGCAGGGAAAGAGGTTTGTAAGAGCGAATCCATTTGTATACCCGTTCGGGAGGAGGGGAGTACATGGCGAGTAAAGCGGCGTTCGAACTATCGAGGACGCAACAAGACACATTGAACGAGATGCCATTGACGTTTTTAATCACATTTGACGAGCCGAAACGGTGGCCGATCACACATGCGATCAGCTGGGTGCAAGCGCCGAATGAGATGACGATTCGCTTAGCGTTAACGAAGAATTCACATGTAATCACGTTACTCACAAACGAGAAAACAGCAAGTCTCATCTTTATAGAGGGAGGTCTTGCCTACAGCATCGCCTTGTCCCACGTGCATGAGTTCGAGCCGAGCGTGAAGCCGGCGCTACACCTTCGCTTTTTTGAAGGGAAAGTCGAGGAGGTCCGCAACATCTCTTTTTACGGGGCGAGTTATGGACAACCGGACATCGTCAAGACGTACGATGTCGTAGCAGCAGAAAAGTTGGACCGTGAAGTCAAGGAAAGTTTGAATTCTTGATCACCAACAATTTTCGAGGGGCGGCAAAGTCTATGAAAAAAACATATGTGCTCGATACGAACGTACTCTTACACGATCCGTTATCCTTATTCCAATTTGATGAGCACGATGTCGTCATCCCCGCTATCGTATTAGAAGAGCTTGACGGCAAAAAACGAAATATGGACGAGGTCGGCCGCAACGCACGGGAAACGGCGCGTGTGCTCGACCAACTCCGTACGACCGGTAAACTGCATGACGGGGTGCCGCTCGAGAATGGCGGACGACTGTTCGTCGAGATCGGTCACGAGCATACCATCGATTTCCCGTTCGACGTCATGACGAATGATAATCGCATTTTGACCGTGGCACTCGGACTGATGAAACAATATGAGAACGACCGGACACGTAAAGTCGTCGTCGTCTCGAAAGATATACTTGTCCGCGTCAAAGCGGACGCCATCGGCATTGAAGCCGAGGATTATTTGACCGACCATATCGTCGATACGACGAACTTGTACACCGGCTATCGTGAAATCGAAGTCGATCAAGCCGTCATCGATGAATTTTATAAAGTCCGTCAGCTTCCATTGGCGGCCATTTCAAAAAATCAGCTGTACCCGAACTCATTCGTCGTTTTAAAAAGTAACGTCTCAAAAGCGAGCGCAATCGCGGTCGTCGATGCGTTGCAGCCGATCCTTCGCCCGCTCTCGCTAGACGTCGAACACGTCTGGGGCATCCACCCCCGTAACGTCCAGCAACGGATGGCGCTCGACTTGTTGCTTCGGGACGATATCCCGTTCGTGACACTGCTCGGGAAAGCCGGGACCGGGAAGACGTTGCTCGCGCTCGCGGCGGGGCTGTCGCTCGTCGAAGACGAACGCCGGTTCAATAAACTCGTCGTCGCCCGTCCGGTCGTCCCGATGGGGAATGATATCGGCTATCTACCGGGGGAAATGGAAGAGAAGCTCCGGCCGTGGATGCAACCGATTTATGACAACTTGGAGTTCTTGTTCAACGCTAATTCGAAAGACGAGCTCGGGAACATCTTGGCCGGCATCAAATCGATTCAACTCGAGGCGCTCACGTATATCCGTGGCCGTAGCATGCCGGATCAGTTCATCATCATCGATGAGGCCCAGAATTTGACGAAACACGAGATCAAGACGATTCTGACCCGGGTCGGGGAGAACTCGAAAATCGTCCTCGTCGGCGACCCGTATCAAATCGATCACCCATATCTGGATGAATATTCGAACGGTCTCACGTACGCCGTCGAACGGTTCAAAGGCCAAAACGTATTCGGCCACGTCCAACTCATCAAAGGAGAGCGCTCGTCGCTCGCCCGGTTGGCCGCCGATTTACTATAACGAAAAACGCCGAGCAAGCCGCTCGGCGTTTATTTTGTGTTCGGATGAAGTGCGACTTGTACGTTCGATTTTTCCAGGAAGGCGTTCGTCAGCATGATCAGACCGGTCACGATAAACAGTGCAGAGAAGCCGAAATAGGCGACGACTTGCGAACCGAATAACGGTCCGAGCAAATTCCCCATGAATTGGGCCGACTGATTGTAAGAGAAGATGCGACCGGCCGCGCGGCTCGGTGTATGTTGCCGGAGGAGCGACTGCACCGAGGGCATGAGCGCCGCGGTGGCGAAACCGAGGCCGAATCGTAGTACGACGAGTTGTGTCGTCGACGTCACGAACGCCTGCGGAATCAAGAAGGCACTATAAATGATGAGCGCCCAGAACAGGATACGTTCGGCCCCGTACCGGTCGGAGAGCCGTCCAAGACGCTGGGCGGAAATGAGCGCGGCCACACCCGGTGCCGAGGCGACGATGCCTGCGATAAAGGCGAGCGACGTCGTATACGGGTTTAATTCACGGACGTACAGTGTTAAGAGCGGGCCAATCGATTGGGCCGAGAACGTGATTAAGAACGTCGTCAAAAACAGGCTGAAGATGAGTTGCGGGTGACGGAGCGAGGCGATGATCGATCTCGTCGAATCAAGCCGCTCGCGCGCCACCGGGACGAAGTCCTCTTTGACGAACACGAGTGTGATGAGAAACGTGATGAACAAGGCGCTGCCGGTCAAGAGAAAAACGGGTCGAAGCCCAATCAGGTCTGCAAGGAGTCCGCCGATCAAGGGACCGAGGAGTCCGCCGGTGATCCCACCGGTCGACAAGGTACCGAGCGCCCAGCCACTTTTCTCTTTTGGCGTTTGTGAAGCGACGAGGGTGATTCCCGCCGAGATGAATCCGGAGACGGCGCCCATGAGGAGCCGAAGTCCGACGAGCTGATACACATCTTGAACGAAGCTGATGAGCGTCATCACGACGGCCATGCCGAGACTGGCCCGAATGAGCATCAGTTTGCGCCCTTTTTGGTCGGCGAGCCGTCCCCAAAGTGGGGAGACGATGGCGGCCACGAGGAACGTGGCGCCGAAAGCGACAGCTGACCAAGTGACGACGTGATCGGGATTCGTGACCCCGAGCTCTTCGATGAACAAGGGGAGGAACGGCAAGACGAGGCTCATCGAGGCCGCCGTCAAAAAGCTACCGATCCAGACGATGATTAAATTTTTCTTCCATAAGGGGTACGTAAGCGTCACGACCTTTCAAGCTTGAAGTTTTTCCATAACCTATATGTTACACTTTGTGAAGTAAAAAGTCCAAAAAAAAGGAGAAGGCACAATGGCCTTCTCAATCATGCTTCTGTCCGCACCGCGATATGATGAACGCTGCGCAGAACTTGCTGATTATGCAAGACGTATACTGGCCCGTCCGCGAGCACTTTTCCGTCTTTCGAGAACTGAAGATAGACGGTGCGCGCTTCATCAATCGGTAGTGTAAGCACCGATTCTCCATAAAAGCTAACGTGTGTCGCCGTAGCGATCGGTTCAGCGTTTTGCAGAAACGGGGCGAACGGCATCGCGAACGAGTCGCGCAGCGCCGCATCTTTATCGGCCCGAGTCATCGGTTTATTGTGGTCGACACGTGTCCCTTGCGTCAAGCCGTCGTCCCATGCCTTCCCCATTTTGGCATAATATGCTTCATTATCATTCTCGACAGTGCGGTCGAGCTCTTCGACGTTCCGCTTGCGGTCGTCAAAAATCCATACGGTCGGGTCGATCGTCAACGCGTGACGAACCGCTCCGTCTAGTGGAAAAATCATTGATACGCCCCCTTTATTCACGATACACTGTACATTATACAGCTCTTCCGGGGAAAAAGGGAAACTGCGAGAAACTCGTAGTGAATCCAGACTGTTCGTTGAATTATGATGAAATATAATGTACAGTTGAGTTATGACAAACAGTCTGTCATTGTACGGAGGAGGGGTCGTAGTGGCGACAAATTTGGCTGCAGTCCAACGGGAGCAAGCGCTTCAACTATTAGAGGCAGACGCTGAAAAAATCCGTTGTTTGATTGAAGTGCAGTTAGAAAACCTAAAAATGCCGAAGTGCCCGCTTTATGAAGAGGTGCTTGATACACATATGTTCGGTCTATCACGCCAAATTGATTTTGCGGTCCGTCTTGGACTCATTTCAGACATTGAAGGTAAAGGACTGCTCGATTCATTGGAACAAAAGCTGTCCGCCCTCGCGGAAGCTTCAGATTTATGAACCTTATACTCAAACTGTGCAAGCGGCGCTGTTTGAGTATTTTTTTATAATAGGTCAAGGATTGTTGTACATAAGGAAGTGAAAAACATGAAAACTCGGTTTCGGTACTTTGATTTCTCATTGTTCATTGCCGTGCTCATGCTCGTCGGAATCAGCTCGATCATGATTTACAGTGCGAGCGTATGGAATCGCGGCGATTACGCGAACAGCAGCTTGTTTTATCGTCAACTGTTCTATGCGGGATTTGGGATTGTCGTCTATTTGATTGCATCGATGTTTCGGTATGAAAATTTCCGCAAAAAGAACGTGTTGCGAAGCCTATATGCGTTCTCGGTCATTCTCTTGTTTATTACGTGGGCGATGCCACCGCTCAACGGGGCACGGGCTTGGCTCATTATCGGAGGTTTTACGATCCAACCAATCGAAATTGCTAAATTTGTGTTAATTTTATTGCTTGCTAATTATTATCATGAGTTATGGAACCGTGAGCTGACGGGATGGCCGGGCCGAGTTGCGCGCGCGGCGATTGACAAGAAAAAAATTCGCGCCCAAATCGGTTCTTTTTTCATCATTCCGGGCTTGTTTTATTTTTTCCCGTTCGCGATTGCGATTTATGGTCAGCCGGACATGGGCGGACTGTTCGTTCTTGGTGCCATCATGTTCATGATTTGGCTTGCTGCCGGAGCCCCGCTACGGATTATCATTCCTGCTGTCATGGGCGGCCTCGGATTAGTTTATGTCATGTATTCGACGATTTTCTCCGAAAACCAACAAAGCCGGATTCAAGTCGTCTTCAATCCGTTCATGGATCCTGAAGGCTATGGCCATCAATTGCTCATGTCGATCATCTCGATTGTGCATGGTGGCTTGACCGGTGTCGGTCTAGGCAACAGTTATCAGAAGTATGGGTATCTGCCCGAACCAGAGACGGATTACATCATGTCGATCATCGCCGAAGAGCTCGGCTTCGTCGGGGTCGTCGTCGTTCTAGTCTTGCTCTTTTTCATCGCGTTCCGAGCGGTCAATATCGCCAATCATAGCGATACCCACTTCGCGATGTTCGTCGCGTTCGGTATCGCAGCCCAGATCATGGTTCAAACCGGAATCAATATCGGGGCGATGTCCGGTTGGTTCCCGGGGACGGGGGTCACGCTCCCGCTCGTCAGTTACGGGGGGACGTCACTCATCATGACGATGGGCATTCTCGGTGTGCTCAGCAGCATCTCGATGCGAAACCGGCACCGGGAAGCAACGAGACGGGCTGAGATTCGGGAAAAATCTGCCGAGAACGTTCAGAATTCATCATTGCATGTTGTCAGGTAAAAAGGATTGAACTACTTAAATGGGGGGATTTATGTTGAAATCAATTAGCAAATTACTCGTCGCAAACCGTGGAGAGATCGCCATTCGCGTATTCCGTGCCGCTACTGAATTAGGGATGCGAACGGTCGCCGTCTATTCTCAAGAAGACAGCGGCTCGTTACACCGCTTTAAAGCGGATGAGGCATATTTGATCGGTCTCGATAAAAAGCCGATTGACGCCTATCTCGATATCGAGGACGTGATTCGAATCGCGAAACAGTCGGGGGCTGACGCGATTCACCCAGGATACGGATTTTTGTCTGAGAACATCGAACTCGCACGTCGTTGCCGCGAAGAAGGTATCATCTTCGTCGGTCCGAATGAATCGCATCTTCATGCGTTCGGGGATAAAGTTCGGGCCCGTCAAAATGCGATCGCGGCCGGTCTCCCGGTCATTCCAGGGTCGAACGGACCGCTCACGTCTTACGAGGATGCCTTAGAGTTTGCGAACGAGCATGGGTTCCCACTCATGGTCAAAGCCGCGATGGGCGGAGGTGGCCGCGGGATGCGTGTCATCCGTACGGAAGCCGAGATGAAAGATTTGATTGAACGTGCCAAGTCAGAAGCGAAGCAAGCGTTCGGTTCAGACGAAGTGTACATAGAAAAATTAGTGGAACGCCCGAAACACATCGAGGTCCAAATCCTCGGGGATGACCACGGGAACATCATTCACTTGTTCGAACGCGATTGCTCGGTCCAGCGCCGACACCAAAAAGTCGTCGAAGTCGCACCGTGTGTGACGTTGTCGGATGCGTCACGCCAAGCCATCTGTGACGCGGCCGTGAAGCTCATGCGCCACGTCGGCTACATCAACGCCGGTACGGTCGAATTCCTCGTCACGGAAGACGAGTCGTTCTACTTTATTGAAGTCAACCCGCGTATCCAAGTCGAGCATACGATCACCGAGATGGTGACCGGGTTCGATATCGTGCAGACGCAGCTCATGATCGCCCAAGGCGAGTCGCTACATGGCGACGTCATCCATATGCCGAAACAAGAAGATATCAAATTGCTCGGGTATGCGATCCAGTCACGCGTCACGTCAGAAGACCCAGGCAACAACTTTATGCCAGACACGGGCAAAATCATGGCGTATCGTTCACCAGGCGGCTTCGGGGTCCGACTCGACGGCGGGAACGCCTACGTCGGTGCCGAGATCTCGCCGTATTACGACTCGCTACTCGTAAAATTGTCGACGCACGGCATGACGTTCGAACAGGCCGCTTCGAAGATGGTCCGTAACTTGAACGAGTTCCGGATCCGTGGCATCAAGACGAACATTCCGTTCTTGATCAACGTGATGAAGCACCAGAACTTCATCAGCGGTGACTACAACACGTCGTTCATCGACGAGACGCCAGAACTGTTCGTCTTCCCGAAACGGAAAGACCGCGGGACGAAACTTCTCAACTATATCGGCGACGTCACGGTGAACGGATTCCCGGGCGTCGGATTGAAAGATAAGCCGATCAGCCGCTCGGTTCGGATTCCGCATGACCTTCCGGCCGAAGCGAAACCGGGCACGAAACAGATTTTAACGGAGCTCGGCCCGGACGGCCTTGCCGATTGGATCAAACGACAACCTGAACTGTTGTTGACGGATACGACGATGCGTGATGCGCACCAGTCGCTGCTTGCGACACGGATGCGGACACAAGACATCATCAATATCGCCGAACCGACGAGCAAGCTCATGCCGGAGCTATTCTCGGTCGAGGCATGGGGCGGGGCCACGTTCGACGTCGCCTATCGCTTCCTCTCAGAAGACCCGTGGGTTCGTCTCATGCGTCTCCGCGAGAAAATGCCGAACGTCTTGATTCAAATGTTGCTTCGCGGCGCGAACGCGGTCGGGTATAAGAACTATGCCGACAACGTCATCGAGAAGTTCGTCCACGAGGCGGCCTATGCGGGTGTCGATGTGTTCCGGATCTTCGACAGCTTGAACAACCTCGAGTCGATTCAACTCGCGATCGACGCGACGTTACCGACCGGAAAAGTCGCCGAGGCGGCGGTGTGTTATACGGGCGACTTATATGACGGCAACCGTCCGAAGTATCACTTGCCGTATTACGTCGATTTGGCGAAGAAACTCGAAGCGAGCGGGGCCCACATCCTTGCCATCAAGGACATGGCCGGCCTGCTCAAACCGGAGTCGGCGTACGCGCTCGTCTCGGCTTTGAAAGATGCCGTCGACTTGCCGATCCACCTGCACACGCACGACGCTTCCGGCAACGGGATCTTCACGTATGCCCGGGCGACGGATGCAGGTGTCGATATCGTCGACGTGGCCGCGAGCTCGATGTCAGGCATGACGTCACAACCTTCAGGCGGCAGCTTGATTTATGCGCTTGACCACCACGCGCGTCAACCGAAAATCGATGCGAAGCATTACGAGGTCATCAGCGACTACTGGCAAGACGTGCGTCATAACTATGAGCCGTTCGAGAGCGACATGCGTGCTTCAAACCCATCGGTGTATGAGCATGAGATGCCGGGCGGTCAATATTCGAACTTGCAACAACAAGCGAAAGCGGTCGGCTTAGGCGACCGTTGGAGCGAAGTCAAAGCGATGTACGCCCGCGTCAACATGTTGTTCGGCGATATCGTCAAAGTGACGCCGTCGTCTAAAGTCGTCGGGGACATGGCACTGTACATGGTCCAACATAACTTGAGTGAACAAGATGTGGTCGAGCGGGGTCATCAACTCGACTTCCCAGACTCGGTCGTCGAAATGATGCGTGGGGAGCTCGGCACGCCTCCAGGCGGATTCCCGATTGACGTGCAACAAGCCATCTTGAAAGGTGAGAAACCGCTCGATGTACGTCCGGGTAAACTGATTGAACCGTATGATTTCAAGGCGGCGCAGACGAAGTTGTTCGAGAAGCTCGAGCGTCCAGTGACGGACTTCGAACTGCTCTCGAACGCGTTGTATCCGAAAGTGTTCGAAGATTACGTGACCCATTCGACAACGTATGGCGATGTATCCGTCCTCGACACGTTGACGTTCTTCTACGGCTTGAACGTCGGGGAGACGATTCAAGTCGAAATCGAGACCGGGAAGACGCTCATCATCAAACTCGTTCAAATCAGTGCGGCGAACGAGGACGGCATCCGTCTCGTCTCGTATGAGATGAACGGGGTACCGCGTGAAATCGAAATCAAGGACGTGAACGTGAAGTCGGCGACGACGAGCCGTCCGAAAGTCGACCGGACGAACCCGAAACAAGTCGGTGCCTCAATGCCGGGATCGGTGTTGAAAGTACTCGTCGAACCGGGCAGCCGTGTCCATCGCGGGGAACAGCTCATCGTCACGGAAGCGATGAAGATGGAGACGACGGTCCAAGCCGCTCAAGACGGTGAGGTCAAAGCGGTCCATATTAAAGAAGGCGACACAATCCAAAGTGACGACTTATTGATTGAGTTTGTATAATGGAAAGAAGCATAGCGCGTCTATGCTTCTTTTTTAGATAGGAGTGGAAGAGATGAGACGAGTCTGTTGGTTTCGATCGGATTTTCGATTGACTGATAATCATATGTTACACCGGGTATTGAAAGATGCTGTTTCAGGCGATGAACTGGAGTTCGTCTTTTGGCTCAATCCAAACTATTGCGAGCCGTTCGAGATGCGGCACGATTACTTTTTCGCGACGATGCGACAGTTCATGGACGAGCTTAGTGCGTATGGGCTTTCACTTCGTGTCATCGTTGCCGACACGGCCGAGCAGTTCGTCGAAGCGCTTGGCGAGCTTGACGCCCTCTATTTCAACGCCGAGTATATCGAACCGTTCAAGCATCGCGATGATGCCGTCATCCAGGCGCTCGGGCAAGATGTAATAATCATTCGCCTGTTGGACCGTCATTTGTTCGCGCCGAACGCGTTCACAAAAAAAGACGGTGAACCGTATAAGGTGTATACGCCATTTAAAAAAGCGGCCTATGCGGTGACGCCGCCCGCGCCATATGAGGTCGACGTGAATGTGTTAAAGCGTCATGTGACGACGGGGCACGATGTCCCATCTGAACTGAAGCGTCAGTTCGACCGGTGCGTGAGGCCGTGGAAAGCGCTCGGGGAAGCAGCCGCAAAACAGCGGTTGAGCGATTTTGTCGCCAACCGAATCGATACCTACGATGAAAACCGTGATATCCCAGCGATCGCCGGCACGAGCCGGCTCTCACCTTATCTTCGGACCGGGGTGCTGTCGATCCGCACCGTGGCGGAAGCGGTACTGTCAGCGCCGAACTCGAGCGGGCGCAACACGTATTATGACGAGTTGTTATGGCGTGAATTTTATTATATGATCATGGTCCAATTCCCGGGACTGAAAGACCGTCCGTTCAATGATAAATATAAGCACTTCGACTGGGAAGACGATGCCGCGAACTTTCAGGCCTGGTGTGAGGGGAAGACGGGGTACCCAATTGTCGACGCGGCGATGCGGCAATTGAACGAGACAGGCTGGATGCACAACCGGCTCCGGATGATTGTCGCCTCGTTCTTATCGAAGCATTTGCTGATCGACTGGCGAAAAGGGGAACGCTATTTCGAACAAAAACTAATCGACTATGAGGCCGCCTCGAATATCGGGGGTTGGCAATGGGCCGCCTCGGTCGGGACGGATGCGGTACCATATTTCCGCATCTTCAATCCGACGACACAGTCCGAGAAGTTTGACAGCGAAGGGGCGTTCATCCGAAAGTACGTCCCTGAACTCGCCGATTTCGACAAAAAAGCGATTCACTTTCCCGACCTGACCGAGCGGGACGGATACGTCGATCCGATTGTCGACCACAAGGAAGCGCGGGCCCGCGCGCTCGAACGATTCAAGGACGCCCAATGAACAGGCATAGAAAAAAGGAGCGATGAATGTCGCTCCTTTTTGTGTGCTCGATTAAACTGATTTTTGTCGAGCGGGCGCGGTCGTCTGCTTCTGACTCCGATACGCATGATATGCCAAATACGAGATAATCCCGAAGTAGCAGGTGATCAAGAACGCGTGGAGGAGCGGCACGTATGTGGCATGTCCCCCGAGGACGATCCACGCCCCCGTACCGACTTGAAGCAAGATGAAGCACAAGGATGCCCACATCCCGGTCTCGACGAGCCGGTTCGTCTCCCGTCGCGCCAAGTACAACACGTATAGCGTATAGAAGACAAGCAGTGCGGCCATGATCCGGTGCCCCATTTGGACGTACGACTCGAACGTCCAGACGTCTTGGCTACAGACCGGCCAGCCGACGCACGCATACGTCGCGCCGAGGTGACGGACGTAAGCACCCGTATAGACGACGACCATCGTATAAATCGTCAAGCCGTAAAGGTGAATCTTCAATCGTTCGGAGACGGCCCGATGGACGCGTTCTCCTTCGAACAAGAGGATTGTCAGAATGAGCAGCGATGCGAACGAGACGAGCGAGATGCCGAAGTGGAGCGCGAGAATCGCGTCCGACTGTTGCCAGATGACGGCCCCGGCGCCGATAATCGATTGGATGAGCATAAAAATGAACGCGAGGAATGCGAACACTTTGACGTCATAACGGTTCTTGACGACCGCGAACGTCCAAACCGTCAACGCGATGATGAGGAGACCCTCGATGCCGGAGACGACACGGTGACTGTACTCGATCATCGTCTCGACGCTCGGGTTCGTCGGAATCAGTTTCCCGTGGCAGAGCGGCCAGTCTGTACCGCACCCGTCGCCGGAGTCGGTCTTCGTCACGGTTCCACCCATGATGAGAACGAGCATCATCCCGAGCGTGACGAGTGCTGAAAATAGTGCGAGTTTTTTATGCATTCGTTTCCACCTGCTTTTGAGAAAAATCACTAGAATTGTGCCTTGTCAGTTTATATTTTTTTCGCCATACTTATTATACGGCTTTACGTCGTAAAAACGAAACGGAAAAGCTTGCAATCGCTATCAAAATCGTTATTCTAGTATTAGCGTAGCGTTTTTGCTGTGACAATCATCACACGTCTGTCACAAAAAACTAGCTATTTTACAAGCATAAACGACGTATTCTTTTTGAAAATATGGTATCTTTGTTATGAGTTAGGTGAACTTTGTTCATATTGTGTTTTTTCTGTGAAAAGAATACGAGGATTTCGTGATTAGTAGGGGGGTCAGTATGACAAAAGTCAACCCAGGGACAATGGCAGAAGTAGAATATACAGAATCCGCCTCGTTCCGCGACTATGTTGCTCTGGCAAAAATGGGAATCGTCCGCGCCAATCTATTGTTGGTGTTCGCCGGTTTTTTTGTGGCAGCAACATATCAGAGTGATACGCCAGTACTTTATTTGTTTGAAGTTTGGCCACAACTCTTATTAACGATGTTAGGAAGCGCGCTCGTCATCTCCGGGAGTTGTTACCTAAACAACTTCGTGGACCGTGATATCGATTACTTGATGGGACGTACAGACAACCGACCAAGTGTCACCGGGAAAATTTCGGGAGAACGGATTTTGCTCCTTGGATTAACGCAACTCGCGATTGGGACATTGCTCTTATTGATCGTGTCGTATGTGGCAGCAGTCTTCGGTTTAATCGGGGCATTTTTTTATGTCGTTATTTATACGATGTGGCTTAAACGGACGCATACGTTGAACACGGTCGTCGGCAGCATCTCCGGAGCGGTACCGCCGCTAATCGGTTGGGCAGCCATCGATCCCGCGCTTCATATCGATGCGTGGCTCATGTTCCTCGTCATGTTCTTGTGGCAACCGCCACACTTCCTCGCGCTCGCCATGCGCCGTGTCGAGGAGTATCGAGCGGCTGGCATTCCGATGTTACCGGTCGTCAACGGCTTTGCGATCACTAAGCGCCAAATCATTTGGTGGATCGCGACACTCATTCCAGCGTCGCTTTTGTTCTTGCATTACGGTTTGATTTACGTGATCGTCGCGGCCGGTCTTGGGGGCTACTGGTTATATCTCGGCTTGAAAGGTTTCAAGGCCGAAGATGAGATCAAGTGGGCAAACAAAATGTTCTTTTATTCATTGATTTATTTAGTCGTGTGGATTGTCACGCTGGTATTGACGGCACTTTGATAGTCGCACTCACTATAAAGAAACCATTGCACATCATTTTGGGAGAAAGTGGGGATTGTTGTGAAATCATTTAAGAAGTTTCTGTTTGGCATCGTCCCGATGATGATGTTCGCACTACTGTTATCAGGGTGCGGCGTAGAGGGATTGTCTGCATTGAAGCCGATGGGAGAGGGAGCTGAGATTCAGCTTCGCATCATTCTCATCAGTTTGGCAATCATGCTCTTTGTACTTGTCATCGTAACGATTATTTACGTGTACGTACTCATGAAATTCCGTCGGAAAGATGAATCGATTCCGAAGCAAGTCGAAGGAAGCAGCACGCTCGAGATGATTTGGACAGTCGTGCCGATCATCTTGCTCATCATTCTCGCTGTTCCGACGATCACGACGACAGTCGAACTTGCGAAAGCGAAAGAAGCGAAAAAAGAAGAAGAAATCAATGTCACGGCCAACCTTTACTGGTGGGAATTTGAATATCCGAACGCAGGCGTGGTCACGGGTCAAGAACTCGTCATCCCGGTCGGTAAGCGTGTCGGCATCAACTTGACATCGAAAGACGTCATTCACTCGTTCTGGGTACCGGCCTTGTCAGGTAAGACGGACACGAACCCAGGCCTTGATAACGAGATGTGGTTGCATGCAAATGAACCAGGTACGTTCTACGGGAAATGTGCCGAGCTTTGCGGACCTTCACACGCACTCATGGACTTCAAAGTCATCGCACTCGAGCAAGAAGAGTACGACCAGTGGCTAGAAGACATGAAAGCACAGCAAGACGCGAACACAGAAAACCTCGTTGCAGATAACCAAAACTTGACGACAGGTGAGGCCGTGTACGTCGAGAGCTGCTTGAGCTGTCACGGTGGCGGGAAAGTCGCGCCGAGCTTGACGAACTTTGGTGATCGCGAATGGTTGGCGGGTTACCTCGAAAACAACGAAGAGAAGTTGAAAGAATGGATTCGCGACCCACAAGAATTGAAACAAGGCGCGCTCATGCCTGGCTTCGGTGAAGGCCAAATCAGTGATGAAGAGTTAGATGCACTCGTTGACTTCTTGTACGATCAGAAGATTGACTAACGGGAAAAGGGGGATTTCACGTGGCACAGACCACTGCTATGCAGCAACCGCGTAAATACAATGGCATCATGGATTGGGTTACGACGGTTGACCACAAAAAAATCGGTATTTTGTATTTGTTCTCAGGAATCTTCTTCCTCCTTCTCGGTGGAATTGAAGCGTTACTTATTCGGTGGCAACTCGTTCGCCCGATGAACGACTTCGTCAGCGGCGAAACGTTCAACCAATTGATCACGATGCACGGGACGACGATGATCTTCCTAGCGGCCATGCCGATGCTCTTCGGATTCATGAACGCCGTCGTACCGCTTCAAATCGGGGCACGCGACGTCGCGTTCCCGTTCATTAACTCACTCGGATTTTGGTTGTTCTTCTTCGGTGGTCTCATGTTGAACCTTAGCTGGTTCTTCGGCGCCGCACCGAACGCAGGGTGGACGGCTTACGCGCCGCTCTCGACACAACCGGAAGCATCAGGGGTCGATTTCTATGCCCTCGGTCTTCAAATCTCAGGTTTCGGTTCACTCATGGCCGGGATTAACTTCCTCGTCACGATCTTGAACATGCGTGCACCAGGCATGAAACTCATGCGGATGCCGCTCTTCACGTGGACGACGTTCGTCGCTTCGGCGTTGATCGTCTTCGCGTTCCCGCCGCTCACAGTCGGCTTGTTCATGTTGATGTTCGAGCGCTTGTTCGGTGCCGTCTACTTTGATCCGGCAGCCGGCGGTAATGTCGTCATCTGGGAACACCTTTTCTGGATTTTCGGACACCCGGAAGTATATATTTTGATCCTCCCGGCGTTCGGTATTTTCTCGGAAATTATTCCGACATTCGCTCGTAAACGTCTGTTCGGTTACACAACGATGGTCTTCGCAACGATGCTCATCGGTTTCCTTGGATTCATGGTTTGGGTCCACCACATGTTCACGGTCGGTCTCGGACCGGTCGCCAACTCGATCTTCGCTGTCGCGACAATGGCCATCGCCGTGCCGACAGGAGTCAAGATCTTCAACTGGCTGTTCACGCTATGGGGCGGACAAATCAAGTTCAACGTCGCGATGCTCTACTCGGTCGCATTCATTCCATCGTTCCTCGTCGGGGGGATGACAGGGGTCATGCTTTCGGTCGCACCGGCCGACTATCAGTATCACGATAGTTACTTCGTTGTCGCTCATTTCCACTACGTTATCGTAGGTGGGGTTGTCTATGGTCTATTCGCAGGACTTTACTACTGGTTCCCACTCATGTTCGGCAAAGCGCTCTCTGAGAAGCTTGGCTACTGGCAGTTCTGGTTGTTCTTCATCGGGTTCCACTTGACGTTCTTCCCGCAACACTTCCTCGGATTGTTCGGGATGCCACGCCGCGTCTTCACATACCTTCCGAACCAAGGGTTTGAGACGATGAACTTACTGTCGACGATCGGTGCCTTCTTTATGGGTGTGTCGACAATCATCTTGCTCGTCGCTGTCGTCAAGGCATTCTTGTCGAAACAACGCGTCAAGCCAGACCATTGGGAAGATGGACGTACACTCGAGTGGACGCTTCCTGTACCGACACCAGAATACAACTTTGCACAAACACCGCTCGTCAAAGGTCTCGATACGTTCTGGCTCGAAAAAATGGCGGGCAACAAACGGGTCTCTGTAGCTGAACCAGTCGCAGACATCCACATGCCGAACAACTCGCTCATTCCGTTCTTCATGTCACTCGGTCTTTTCATCGCCGGGCTTGGAGCGATCTTCCAAATGGATAACACGGTTGTCGGTTGGTCACTCATCGTGATTGGATTACTCATCACATTCGTGTCGATGTTCCTCCGTTCATGGATCGACGACCACGGTTTCTACATTCCAAAATCACAGATTGAAGCGGATTTGAAAGCGATTCGTGAGAAAGGAGACCAATAAATGGCACATGCAGTCGAAAAACACCCGGTGACCGGTATTCCGGCCAATCCAGAGAAAGCCACGCTGGAAGGGAAAAATAAATATGTGGCCTTCTGGTTCTTCCTCGGTGGAGAGACTGTTCTCTTCGCCTCGCTATTCGGAACGTACGTTGGTCTACTGAACTCTGGTGCGCCAGAGGAACTTCGTTCGTACAATATCTTTGAGATGGGGCTCGTCTTCTTGATGACGATGCTCCTCCTCACAAGTTCGCTCACAAGTGTTCTCGCCATGATGAACATGAAAGCGAACAACCCAGGCCGTATGAAGTTTTGGTTGATCGTCACGCTGCTTCTCGGGGCAGGTTTCCTTGGAGCAGAGATTTATGAGTTCATCCACTACTACCACATCGGTCACACGTTCACATCGAGCGCGTTCGGATCGGCGTTCTACACGCTCGTCGGATTCCACGGCGCGCACGTCACATTCGGTCTCCTTTGGATCACGACGCTGTTGATTCGCAACTGGAACCGTCCGATCGATGTGTACAATGCACCGAAGTTCTATGTGTCGAGCCTGTACTGGCACTTTATCGACGTCGTATGGGTTTTCATCTTCTCAATCGTCTACCTCTTAGGGATGGTGAGCTAACATGGAAAAACAACCAATGAACGAATCGCACAAGCAGTTAGAACTCGAAGTAAAAGCTGAATCGCGACGCGAGTATCAACTTCAGTTGATTAGCTTCGCGATGATGATCTTGCTCACATTCATCGCGTTTGGAGCTGTATACGCTGACCTTATGCCGGTGTGGGCGGCAGGTGGCTTCTTGATCATCCTTGCCATCATTCAAGTGTTCTTGCAGCTCTACATTTTCATGCATATGAACAACCGAGGCAACACGTGGATCGTCGGAATGATGTGGCTTGGCATCTTCGTCGCCATCATCACGGTCGCGGCCCTTCGTTTGCTCATTTGGTAAATGTGACAAAGGATTGAACATCTGTGGAAACATAGATGATTCAGTCCTTTTTGCTTTACTTCAAAAATAAAGGAATAGTAATCTTGAAGTGAACGGTTTCATCGGTTTGGGAGAGAAAGAAAAGGGGTGAAGGGATGCTCTGGAACACATCAGAGCTACTCACACAGTTCGATTGGACGACGCTTTGGAGTCCATGGTTCGGATTGTTGATGGTAGGGTTGTACGTCCTCTATGCGGTCGTCACAGAGAAGATGGCGAAGCGAGGATACGAGTCGACCACGTTGCTGCAAAAGTTTAGCATGTTATCCGCCATTTTATTGTATTACATCGGTTTCGGCAGTCCGGTCGATGTGCTCGCGCACATCATTTTCTCGGTGCATATGTTACAGATGGTGCTCGTCTATGTGCTCGCACCGGCGCTCGTCGTGTACGGGATGCCGTATTGGGTGTTTGAAAAATTATTTAGCTATAAGGTGATTGGGCCGACGCTCAAATTTATGACAAAACCTTTGATTGCACTCGTTTTGTTCAATGCACTATTCACGTTCTACCATATGCCGTTCATCTTTGATTATGTGTTGACGAATTATGGTGTGCATAAAGTGTTCCACGGCGCTCTCGTCGTCTTCAGTTTGACGATGTGGTATCCGGTCATCGCACCGTTCCTCTCGGATGAAGAGGAAGGCATGTCTGATTTGAAGCGGATGGTGTATATTATTGCGAATGGTGTGCTCTTGACGCCGGCATGTGCGTTCATCATCTTCAGCCAAGGCATCTTGTATGACGCCTATACGGACGCGGAGACGTTCGCGACAGTGCTCGGGTACTGTATGCCGAACGGAGATGTATCCGGCCTTGATTTGAACGCGCTCATGGCTGCGACGAACAGCGCCCTTGAAGACCAACGTTTCGGCGGGGTGTTGATGAAGCTCGGTCAAGAAGTCGTCTATGGTTTCTTCTTCGGTTGGACGTTCTTCGGCTGGGTACGCCGGACAAAATCGCTTGCACTTGATGAAGGCATGTCGTTCACACCGCATGAACCAAAAGAGAAAAATTGAATGAAGTCAAAGGGGAAACTACGATGAACTATCTTGCCTTGATCAGCGTGACATTCATTGTCATCAGTGCTGTTTTAGTCGCGATCGGATGGACGATTATCGCACGTGATCGCCGCAACGTCGACAAACATAAAAAAGTCATGACGGCCGCCGCGATTGCCGCGACAACATTCTTCATCCTTTACGTATCGCGCACAATCTTTGTCGGAAATACTGCCTTTGGAGGCCCAGATTCAGTGAAGCCATACTATTTGGCGTTCATGATCTTCCATATCTTGCTTGCGACGACAGGCGGGGTCCTCGGCTTGATTACGCTTTACCTCGGCTATAAGAATAAAGTCGAGAAACACCGGAAAATCGGCCCGAAAGCTTCGGTCGTCTGGTTCTTCACGGCAATTACAGGTGTAATGGTATATGTCCTCCTGTACGTCGCCTATGACCCAGGTGAGACGACGAACGTCTTCCGTGCCATTATCGGCGGGTGAATCGAGAGGGGGGAAAGGATGAAACGGAATAGCTATATGACGGTCGGATTGACGGTCGCCATGTTGGTGGCGATTGGCGTGGCCTCGTACTTCTTTTTCTTTAAAGAAGAGGACTTGCCCGTCATCCAAGAACCGACCCCGTTCACGTTGACGAACGCACTCGACGGTCAGTCATACGATTCGGATAACGGCAAAGTCAAAATTGTCACGTTCTTCTATACGAATTGTCCGGACATCTGCCCGCTCACGTTGCGTGACTTCATGAAGCTCGAGCAAGAGCTGAAGGCGAACGGTCTATACGGGACGGACGTTGAGCTCGTTGCCATCACGGTCGACCCTGAAGTCGACACCGTTCCGGTTCTTGAGAACTATGGGGCGGCGTTCCAAGCCGAACCGACGGGCTGGAAGATGTTGACCGGAGACAAGGCCGATATCGACCGCATCACACGTCAGCTTCAGTTCTATTATTCGAAAGCGAACAGCGGCCTCGTCACACATGCGACGACGATGTACATCATCGACCGCGAGCATGATGTCCGCGCGGTCGCCCAGATGGCGACGGCAGGAGAGAAACCAGTCGACATCGAAACCATTATGGATGACGTGTTAGTACTCGCGGCAGAAAAGGAGTGAAGAAGATGAATGATACGATGGCTGTCATCGGCAATGATTATTCTTACGGGGATGTGACGATTGCCGAACGGGCGATCGAGAATTTGATTGCCTGCAGCGCGATTGAATTCGGATTGCGTGAAGTAAAAATCGTGTCTCTATCGAAAGCGCGATACGATTATCAAATCATTGCACCCGTCTCGCTCGTCGAGGCTGAACGCTTATATCGCTATGTACGCGACCAGTTCGACTTGTTGCTCGGACAAGTCGATGTAACGCTTAACGTCATCGGAGTATAAAAATGGAGAACCTCGGCCAGGTTCTCCATTTTTGTTGAGCGGGCACAAGAAAACCCATTTGCTAAGGAAAACAGAGGAGCGTCATCCCAAACGGGACGACGCTCCTCTGTCCAAAATCAGTTGAAGTTTTTCAGTGCCCTCTGCTTATGCAAGGGGTTTTACTTCAAGTGTCTCAGCAAGTGCGGCTAGACGACGCTCGCAATCACGGACGATTTCTTGCGGGAACTCTTCGTCATACTCGACGCCGTGCGGGTAGTAATGTTTTCCGAGAATCGGTGTCAACATTTTAACGACCGCATGACGGTCCTCGATTTGGCCTTCGATCGCATATACCGGTAAGCGAAGGTAGAACGTTTCGCCTGTCGATTGCTTCTCGTACTTCATGTCATACGTTGCACGCTCATAGTCCCAAGCGCCTTCACGGATGAAATGATGATGATCCATGATCGTCTCGAGCAAACCGAAGCGGATCTCTTTTCCCTCGATGTGGAACTGCTCAAATTTCATCATAATCCCCCTTTTCCCTAATAAACCTCATATGTCATCATATCATATCCGAAAACGTTCTTGGAATAACGTGTGTTCAAATTGTGAAAAAAAGATGAACGCTTCAAGCGCGGGTGTCAAGGTAATGGGCGATTTTGTCGGGCAGTCTCACCCCGAGCGGCATGAGTCCTTCTGAACCGAAGAAGACATTGAACTCTAAAATATAAAATTCATCTTCCACGACGATGACGTCAAACGCCGCGTGATTGATGTGAAGCGTCTTCGCGATGTCGAGCACTTCCGCGACGACGTTTTCCGGGATATCCTCATATGAGAAGTGGGCGCCTTGGGCGACATTGTTCAAGAACGCCTCGCTGACACGCCAGTAGGAGCCGACGACTTCTTCACCGATGACGATGATCCGCAGGTCGCGGTCGTTCGGGATGTATTGCTGGACGTAGAACGTCTCGTGCTTGTCGACGTACTCGATCCAGTCCTGTTCATGCTTGATGAGCCAAACGCCTTGTCCCATCGATGATTTAGCCGTCTTGGCGACGAAAGGATATTCAAACTCCTCGAGGACACGTTCAATCGTATACGGGTTCTTCCCATAGATGAGTGTCTTCGGGATGCGGTGCGGGAATGTCGCTTTAAAGGCGCGCGTCATCTCGATTTTGTCATGCCCGAGGTGGTAGGTGGCCGGCGACGGGAAAATCGGTTTATTCAGTCCGTAGATAATTGAGTTGACCATCCAATATTCGGGGAACAAGACGAGGTCGGCCGCTCTTACTTTATCGAGCTGGTCGTAATAATATTCAGGTTTCGCATAGTCGGTTTTGATGCCGGCCGAACGAATCATGTTAAAGGAGACTTTTTTCATAGCGAGGTGCACGTGCGCACCTGTTCACTTCCTTTCTGGTTGGACGCTTGACAGTCATGTTCAATTATAAAGCCGATTGCTTACAGAGGGAATCAAATGTGTTAAAATCATGGCAGAAAGGGTGAAAGCCATGATTATTACTGAACAGACGATTGCCCTGCTCGATCAAACGGAATCGTTAGCCGATTTGATCGAAGCGAGCGAGTCGTTCCAAACATATATCGCCACGAAACAAGCGCGAGCCCAATCGGAGGAAGCGCGCCTCGTGGAACGTGAGTTCTTGCGGATGAAAGAAGATTACGAGTACGTACAGCGGTTCGGGAAACATCACCCGGACCACGATCGCATTAAAAAAGAGATGCATCTCGTCAAACGGCGTCTCGATGTCCAGCCAGAAGTGGCCGCATTTAAAAAAGCGGAACGCAGTTTAGATAAACTGCTCGGGGAAGTGAGTGAGCTGTTGGCCTTCTCGGTTTCTCCAAAAATCAAAGTCCCGACCGGAAACCCGTTCTTCGACGAAGGCGGATGTTCAGGCGGAGGAAGTTGTGGAGGCGGAAGCTGTGGATGTGCCATCTGAGACGTTTGAGTTGAATGGTCGAATCGGGTTCGTCGTCTACGTCCAATCATTGAAGCAAGTGAAGGCGTTGCGTCGCTATGCGAACCTGTATTACGTGTCAAAGCGGGAGAAGTACGCCTTCTTGTATACCGACCTCGATGGACATGAGGCGATTCTCGAACAAGTGAGCGCGTTGCCGTTCGTCGAAGCGGTCGTCCGCAGTGAGCGGCCGTTCGTCGCGGAGACGTACGAATCGAAGCAGAAATAACACAAAAGATGAAGGCGGCACCGCCTTCATCTTTTGTGGTGAAGGAGAACGGAGATGCGAGTGATTTCAGGAGAACGAAAAGGGACCCGACTCAAGGCGGTCCCGGGGTCGGCGACACGACCGACGACAGATAAAGTGAAAGAATCATTATTCAACATCATCGGCCCTTATTTCGCCGGGGGAGATGCGCTTGACCTATACGCCGGGAGCGGTGGGTTAGGGATTGAGGCGTTGTCACGGGGATGTGACCATGCCGTGTTCGTCGACAAGCAACGAAAGGCGATCCAGACGGTCAGAGACAATTTGAAGACGACACACTATGAGTCCAAAGCGACGGTGTTGCAACAAGACGCCCGGTCGGTCCTCGACCAACTCGTCTTAAAAGGACAGCCGTTTAAATTGATTTTTATGGATCCCCCATATCATGCGGAAGAACATGTGCCGTTTTTACACATCATTGAGTCGAACCGACTATTGACGGACAACGGGGTCGTCGTCTGCGAACATGGCAGCGATGTGACGTTACCGCATCAGGTCGGGCAGTTGGAAAAAATCAAGGTGCAGCGCTACTCGGACGTGATCACGATCAGCTTCTATGAGTATGCGGCGACCGAGGAGTGAGAACATGTCAAAACGTATCGCGATTTGCCCGGGGAGCTTTGACCCGATTACGAACGGTCATTTAGATATCATCGAGCGGGCAGCAGCCATCTTCGACGAAGTCATCGTCGCCGTGCTCGAAAATTCGAGCAAGGCACCATTGTTTAATGTAGAAGAGCGTTTGTCGCTCATCCGTGAAGTGACGACCCATTTGCCGAACGTCACCGCCGACGCGTTTGGGGGATTGCTCGTCGAATATGCAGCGAAGCGTGAGGCGGCAACGATCGTCCGTGGGCTGCGGGCCGTCTCTGATTTCGAATATGAACTTCAAATCGCATCCATCAATAAAAAGTTGAATGAGAACGTGGAGACGCTCTTTATGATGACAAACAGCCAATATTCGTTCCTAAGCTCGTCAATCGTGAAAGAAGTCGCCAAATACGGGGCGTCCGTCGCTGAACTCGTCCCTGAACAAGTCGAGCACGCCTTGCGTCAAAAGTATAAAGTGAGCCAAGGGCAATGAAGTCGCTCAAAATCGGCTTCGGGTTGCTCCTGGCCGTCTTGATTTTCTTGTTTGTGCCGCTCCCGTATTACATCACCTACCCGGGGGAAGCAACGACGATTGAAGAATTCATGACGGTCGAAGGCGGGGACAAAGAACCCGGCGAGCTACAGATGGTGACCATCTCGCAACGTCGGGCGACTCCGCTTTGGCTCGTCGGCAGTTGGTTCACGCCGTTCACCGATGCCAGCCCGGCCAGTCGCTATTTATATGATGGGGAAAGTGAGGCGGACTACGAACGCAGACAAGAGCTGTTGATGTCATCGTCGCAACAGGCGGCGATTCAATACGCCTACGAGTTGGCCGATGCCGACGTGACGGTGACATTCGACGGCATGTACGTCTCTGCCCCGATTGCCGGGTCGCTTGCAGCGAACATCTTGAAACCAGGTGACGTCATCACCGCGCTCGATGGCCAATCGTTCGCGTCGCGCCTCGACTTTGTAGAACGCGTCGCATCGTTTGAAGCGGGCGATGAAGTGTCCGTCACGCTCGAGCGGGACGAGCGCGAGCTTGAGGTCGATATGCTCATCCAGCCGCTCGACCGGACCGGCGACCGGGTCGGACTCGGGATTTATGAACCGCTGCCAATCCAGGACGTGCGCACGGACCCGGACGTCTCGTTCGAACTGACGAACGTCGGCGGACCGTCGGCCGGTCTTATGTTCACGCTCGAAATTTTTGATCAGTTGACGCCGGGCGATTTGACAGGTGGGGCTGTGATCGCTGGTACCGGCACGGTCGATGAGAAGGGGAACGTCGGTCCAATCGGCGGAGCGTGGCAAAAGATCGTCGCCGCGGACGAGGCTGGGGCATCCGTGTTCTTCGTGCCGGCCGGGTCGAACTACGACGAGGCGATGGAATCACTCGACCGCCTAGACAGTGACATCAACGTCGTTTCGGTCAAGACGGTCGAGGAAGCCATCGATTATTTGGAGTCAATGAATTGAGGGGTTTGTACGTGTTCGACGAGTGACCGATTTCCGAGAGGAAGGCGATACGCCTCGGTCACTCGAGCCTCGAACGCAAGATCGGGATGGTACTTGCTCATGAGCGGTACGTCTTTTTTTATGCCTTTCAACACATCTTGTCCGATCGCGTTGAACGCGAGCGGGCGGACGTAAGGGACCTCATCGAACCGTTCCGGCAACTCGTCATGTCGCCAATGGAGGAGGACGGAGACGAGGGCCCGTTGAATGGCGGTCCGAGTGTAACGTCTCGTCAATAATCGGCCGAGCGCTTGCTCGAACGTCGGTTCGAGCCCGGCTTGAATCAAGCGCGGCGATAACGAACTGTCGATGCCGACGAGTTGTTCAAGTACGTCTTTCGGGGTAGTCCGCAACTTGTATTGCAAGACGGGCCAATATAAGGACCAATGTGCCATCGTCACGTCCTGAAACAGCGTTCTTGTGGCGTCTGGCACGGCCCGGACCGTACCTGCTTCCAAGTAGTGGGCGCGCACTCCAGTGGCCGACATGACGTCTGAGACGCTCGGGTCATGGTATCCGGCCCCGAGACGACGGATCGTATGGAGCTCAATCGTCTTCGCTGCTTTCGCATAGTGATAGGCGAGAATATTGTTCGGGAGCGTCAAATCAAAGTCGGGATAGAGGGACCCGAACGCCTCGCTCGACGCCTTGGCGGATGAACGTCCATTGTCCAACGCTTCTTTTATAGCTGTCTGATAGGCCGGCGTCGCTTCGATGTTGGCGGCTGCGGCCCGTTTCACGGCCGTGATATCGCCGCTCTCACTCCCGAACGAGAGCGATTGGCATCGCATACGTTCGGCAATGCTGACCGCGGCGCTCGCGAACCGGTCGGCGCGTTGAACCCCGTAACAGGTTGGAAGTTCGATGACGAGGTCGATCGCGCCAGTTTGGACAGCCACTTTCGCGCGGCTCCATTTGTCGAATGCCGCGGGCTCCCCGCGTTGCGTGAACTGGGCACTCATGATTGCGATGACGGCGTCGGCATCGGTTTCAATCCGGGCACGTTCCGCCTGGTGGAGATGTCCGTTATGGAACGGGTTGTACTCAGCGATGATGGCCGTTTTTCGCATAAAATTACTCCTTTGCATTGTCGATTGGATTGGTGTAAGATGGATAAGTACGCTTTGGCAAAGCGCCGTCGTCAACTGATTTTAGTGTAAAGAAAAAACATTGA
The DNA here is from genome assembly GCF_003331145.1 of Exiguobacterium sp. TNDT2. Taxonomy (GTDB): domain Bacteria; phylum Bacillota; class Bacilli; order Exiguobacteriales; family Exiguobacteriaceae; genus Exiguobacterium. The sequence continues at coordinate 84,835 of NZ_QLVE01000004.1, forward strand.
CAAAACAAGTTGGCCTATCTATAATTCATATTGTTGCAATTGAGGTGATTCGGATGAAGTGGTCTATTGCACAGCTACTTAAGCTACGAAACCAGGGTGACAGTTTTGCCATCGATGAGATGGTCGAACTACCAGAGCTTACTCAGCTCCATCCGGATATCCGTTCGATTCGCCCGGTGCATGTGCACGGGGATGCGTCGTTCACATCTAATCAAGTTACATTCAATCTGAAGATTCATGGTGACCTGACGTTGCCAGATGCGCGTACGTTGGACGATGTCATCTATGAATTCGATATTGAATCGCTCGAGCCTTTCTTTTTGGAGAATGGGCGTTATACGGAGCAATTCGATGATGTCAATTTGCCAGAAGGAAATACGATTGATCTGCGACCGATCGTAAGAGAGCTCATCATGTTAGACGTCCCGATGCAAGTCTTCGGGAACGAAACAGACAAAACTCAGGTTGAAGGGGAAGGCTGGTCCGTCATTGACGAGCAGCCGGACGACCAACCAAAAATTGACCCGCGCCTCGCGGGGCTCGCTGACTTGTTCTCTAAAAAAGAGGATAAGGACGGCTAACTTTTCAAGGAGGTGGACAACGATGGCAGTACCATTCCGTAGAACGTCGAAAACTCGCAAACGTCTTCGTCGTACTCACTTCAAACTCAACGTACCTGGTATGAACGAGTGCCCGAACTGTGGCGACATGAAACTTTCACACCGTGTTTGCAAATCTTGCGGACATTACAACGGTAAAGAAGTAACAAGCAAATAATGCGAAAAGAAGCGGTCTCCTCGGAGGCCGCTTCTTTTTATTTTTTGGGTCGTGGAAACAGATTGTGGTAAACTTTTCAGTGCAGACTAGACGTGGAGGGGTGGCCAATGAAGCCGATTAAACGAATTGGGATTATCGGAAACGGAGCCGTCGGCATGCTGATGGCATCGTTACTCGCGAAAGACTATGACGTCACCTTGTACGGTCGAGGCAACGAAGCGAGAGACGTCATAATCGACCGATTCGGTGTGACGAAGGGAACGGTTACGGTCCCGCTCAAACCGGTACATACACTTCATGAGACGGAAGCGGACGTCTTTTTCGTGACGACGAAAGCACATCAGGTCGAGGCGGCGACGGAACGATTGTCCGGCGACGTGCCCGTATTCATCTGTTCGAACGGAATCGCCCATCTCGACTATGCACGGAAGCGCGGGTTTCATCTCGGTGTCGTCGAACATGGCGTGAGTCGAGAGGGCGACCGGCTTCACCATACCGGGCTCGGACGCATTCGGATTGGCAGCCTCGACTCGCTCGAGGCGATGTCGTTCAACGCATCTCCACTCGATGTCGTCTGGGAAGCGGATATCGAGCAAGTCGTCACCGAGAAACTATTCGCGAATGCGATCATCAATCCAATCACGGCGCTTTGTCGTGTCGAAAACGGTGCGGTCGCTTCGCCGCCTTGCCGTGACCTCGCCGAAGCCGTCTATGCGGAGCTGTCCACATTGTTTGATCGTGACGTGCCGTATACATATATCGAGACCATCATTGCCAAGACGGCCCATAACCGTTCATCCATGTTGCGTGACATCGAGGCCGGGCGCCAGACCGAGGTCGACGCCATCTTGACCCCGCTGTTGAAACGGGCCGACGAGCGAGGCATCACGTTGACCGTCATTCCCATCCTACAAAAATTAATTTTAGGAGCGAGCGTATCGTGCTAGTGTATATCGTTTCATTTCCACTCGTCATTTGGTTTATGGTGTATATGATACTTAGAAAAATTATGCCGAAATCGGTTAATACGTTCAAACTCGTCTGTGATGCCGGCGTGATTCTTTGGTTTTATGCATGTGCGGTTCTGCTCGAGGCGATTGTCGGGGTCGATGTGTTTTGGTTGCTCCTTGCCGTCTGTGCCGCCATCTTCCCCGCCAACGCCATTTGGCAGCGGGTTCGTCATGAGGATGTCGTCTATTCGAAGATGTTCGTGCATGGGTGGCGCCTATTGTTTTTGTTGCTCGTCCCGGCCCACATCGTCTTGTTTACGATCGGCATCGCACGAGAGATGATGTATTAATCGTTTGAAAGGAAGTCGTTATACGTGAGGATAGAGTCGCTAGACGCCATGTACGCCCCGTCGTCTCCGATGATGCAGGTGGAGACAGGCTATTCGAAATGGCTGGACTACAAAGGGATGGACGAAGTCGAGGCGAGGGCTGACGAACTGACCGGACGTTCGTTCCCGCATTTGCCCGCGCTTGTAACTATATTGCGAGACCAACAAACCGTCCACGGTCCGATGTCTCCCGCGCTCGAATCAAAGCTCGACGCGTTGGCTCGAGGCGAGGCGTTGACGATGGTGACCGGACAACAAGTCGGGGTATTCGGTGGTCCGTTGTTCGCAGTGTATAAACTGTTGACCGTGATCAAAAAAGCCAAACAGGCAGAAGCGAAACTGAACAAACCGGTCATCCCGATCTTTTGGATGGCGACCGAGGATCACGACTATGCGGAAATCAACCACGTGTTCGTGAGCCAGCCGTTGTCGCGTCAATTGCGTAAAGAGGCGCTATCGACGGTCCCGCTTGCCGGAAAGGCGTCGGTCGGGGAGCTGGAATTCGATCGTCTGAAAATCGAGCTCGTGCAAATGTTGCAGCGGCTGCTGTTGTCAGAGACGGAGACGCCATACACGATGACACTTTATCATGAGCTCGTCGCCGTGCTCCAGGCGAGCCATTCGTTCGCTGCGTTTTTCGGACGGATGATGCGCCGGTTCGTCGGCGAAGATTTCATCCTGTTTGACCCGCACCAGCCGGAAGTGCGGGCGCTCGAGCGCGATGCATTCAAGCGGTTGATTCGTGAACACGATCGCCTGAACACGGCATTGCGGGATGCGTTCGAGGATGGCATGCCGCACGTCGACTTGAACCGGGACGCGGCCCATCTGTTCTATCACGACGGGACGCGCGAATTGTTGACGAAACAAGACGGGGTGTTCACGACGAAACGTGGTCATCGGTTCACCGAGGCCGAGCTGATCCAACAAGTCGACGAGCACCCGGAACGGTTCTCGAACAACGTCGTGTCGCGTCCGCTCATGCAAGATTACCTGTTCCCGACGCTCGCCTATATCGCTGGTCCGGGGGAAATCGCCTACTGGCTCCAATTGCGTCCGCTGTTCCATCTCTTTGGTTGGAAGATGCCGCTCCTCATTCCGCGTCTCGGGGCCGTCCTCGTCTCGGCGAACGACGAGAAGAAGCTCGCCCAAGAAGGCGTGACGCTCGTCGATTACTTGACGAACCCGTTGCCGGACCATACGTTCGATGACGAGGCGTTCGACCAGAGTCTTTACGCCTACCGAACGCTCACGGAAGCGCTCGGTCGCGAGGCCGGGAAGCACGGACATCGATTTGACGCCAAGGCGCGCCATGTGCTCGATCGGCTCGCCGATGAAATGCGGGCCGAAGCGAAACGTGACCAATACCGGTTGAACAGTCGGCGCATTCATCTGTCGACAAGGCTCTTACCGATGGATGCGCCGCAAGAACGAATCTGGTCGATGGTCCCGTTGTTGAACCGTCACGGTCTCGACTTGTTCGAGCGCTTACGCCGGTCTTATGAACAAGCCGATTTCGAGCGATGTTTGGTCAAATTGTAACCGATATGAGCTTGATGGAGATGGTTCCCATAAATTTGTGGGAACCATTTTTTGTTTGTTACCTTTTTGTTTCCTCTTTTCACTAAAAACCTATGCGGCGCTTGACATTTTTATGATAAAGTAAACGTAATAAAATAGTTGAAAAATGTAGGTTGAGAGGGTTTTTGTATGTTTGAGCATGAGACGGTTTTAAAAATGGAGTCCATTGAGGGATTGAATATTAAGCCAGACGGGATTTATGTCGATTGTACGTTAGGAGGAGCCGGTCACAGCGAAGAGATCGTCAAGCGGTTGACGACAGGCCATCTGTACGCCTTCGACCAAGATGACGTCGCGCTCAAGCACGCGAGTGAGCGGTTGGCTCCATATGAGGACCGGGTTACGTTCATTAAAAGCAACTTCGTCCACTTGAAAGATGAACTGTTGGCACGGGGAATCACCCAGGTCGACGGGGTATTGTTTGACCTCGGAGTGTCGTCGCCGCAGCTCGATGAGGCCGAACGTGGCTTTAGCTACAATTACGACGCGCCGCTCGATATGCGCATGGACCGTTCGCGTGAGCTGTCGGCTTACCATGTCGTCAATGAATGGCCGTTCGGGGACCTTGCCCGCATCTTCTTTACATACGGGGAAGAGAAATTCTCGAAACAAATCGCCCGCAAAATCGAGCAAGCCCGTACCGTCAAACCAATTGAGACGACGTTTGAACTCGTCGAGTTGATCAAAGACGCGATTCCGGCACCGGCTCGACGAAAAGGCGGTCACCCTGCGAAACGAACGTTCCAGGCGATCCGTATTGCCGTCAACGATGAATTGAACGTGTTCGACCGTGCCGTCCAAGACGCGATCGATCTGCTCGCCATCGGTGGACGGATTTGTGTCATCACGTTCCACTCGTTAGAAGATCGAATTTGTAAGCAAGTCTTTAAAGAGAGAAGCCAGCACCCACCGTTACCACCAGGATTGCCGGTCATCCCGAAAGAGTTCGAACCTGAACTGAAGTTGATTACGCGCAAGCCGATCACGGCCGGGGACGTTGAACTCGAAGACAACCGCCGTGCCCGTTCTGCCAAGCTTCGGGTCGCAGAAAAACAAAAATAGACTGTACGTAGGAGGGATATCTGATGCCAGAAGCTGCTCGCAAGGCTCTGCAGCCTCATATTACGCCGAATCGCAACCCGATTCCGCAAGAAAGACCAATACCCGTTCCAAAACGACGTACGTTGACCTTGTTCGAATCCATCCTGTACCCGACCATGATTTGTTCAGTTGTCTTGTTCGGTGGCATCACGGTATCGAAACATAATGAAGCGTACAATATCATGCGCGATACGGCTCTGATCACACAAGAGACGAACACGATCGCGAAAGAAAATGAAGAACTGAAGTATGAAATCGCCCAACTAAGCTCACCCGAGAGAATCTATGCGATTGCTGAAAAGCTCGGTATGCAATTCAATGAGAACAACGTCAAGGTGATTGACTGATGACTTCTCTACAACAGAGTAAAAAAAGAGTGGCGTGGGTGGCGATCGTTTGCTTCACACCACTCTTTTTGTTTTTTGTCGGCTGGTTCTTCTACTTGTCCGTCTTCCAGACGTACAAAGGGGAAAACATGCTCGCTTTCGCCGAGGAAGAACGCTGGAAAGCGGTCAGTACGTTAAAAGCGGAACGAGGGGAGATTTTTGATCGGTTCGGACAACCAATCGCCATCAACATCCCATCATATCGCGTCGTGGCCGTGTTGAAGCTCGGCGGTAAGCGGGTCGAAAACAAGACGCTCATGCCCGATGCGTTTCCCGAAGCTGCGAAACAACTCGCAACCGTTATTCCGATGACGGAAGGCGATATTTTGAAGCGGCTTGAACAAAACAAAGACCGCGGGCAAATCGAGTTCGGTGTACCAGGTCGTGATTTAACAGTCGAGCAAAAGGAAGAGATTGAAACGTTCGAGATCTCTGGAATCACGTTCGTCGAAGAACCGAAACGCTATTATCCGAACAAAGTGTTCGCATCAAGCGTCGTCGGTTATGCCCAAAAAATTGATCAGAATGGGCGCATTGAACTCGTCGGAGAGCTTGGGATTGAAAAGTCACTCAATGACGTCTTAAGCGAGTCGTACGGGCTGTACCGATTCGAAAAAGATTTGGCCGGCCGTCAACTCGTCTCGAGCGACGAGCAATTGAAGGTCGACCCGGAAGATGGGGCGGACGTCCAACTGACGATCGATCACCGTATTCAACAGTTGCTCGATACGAAGATGGAAGAACTGTATAAAACGTATAAACCGAAGAATGCGACGGCAATCATCATGGATCCGAAGACCGGCGAAATCATCGCCTTGTCGGACCGTCCGTCGTTCGATCCGAACACGCGCGAAATCAGCTCTTACAGCAACTTCTCCGTATCGTCCCGCTTCGAGCCGGGGTCGACGATGAAAATCTTCACGTTGGCCGCCGCCATCAATGAAGGCGTCTATAACCCGAACGAACTGTACAAGTCGGGTTCATATAAGTATGGCAAGACCGTATTCAATGATTACAACATTACCGGATGGGGTACGATTCCTATGGTAGAAGGCGTCTGGCACTCGTCGAACGTCGCGTTCTCGATTCTAGCGAACGAACGGCTCGGGCTTAGCCGCTACGAAGATTATTTCAAAGCGTTCAAGTTCGACCAGCGTACAGGTGTGGACTTGCCAGGCGAGGTCAATAGCCAGTATGATTTCGAGAGCCCGCTCAACGTCTTGATCACGGCCTGGGGCCAATCGACGGCCGTCACGCCGATGCAAATCTTGCAAGCGACGTCGGCCATCGCGACTGATGGGACGATGAAGCAACCTCACGTCATTAAAAAAGTCGTAAACCGCGAGACGGGCGAGACGATTCGGACGACGAATCCGAAAGTCGTCGGGCAACCGATTACGGCCGAATCAGCAAAACAGACACGGGAAGCGCTTGACGGCGTCGTCAACAGCGACGTCGGAACGGGGCAATTGTACGCCCTCGACAACTACCGCGTCATCGGGAAAACCGGGACCGCGCAAATCGCGGAGAATGGGAAGTACTTGAGCGGACAATATATTCATTCGTTCGTTGGCATGGCGCCGGAAGACGACCCGGAACTCGTCATGTATATCGCCGTCGATCGGCCGAATAGTGACTCGTCGACAACGGGACCTCGTATCATGGCACCGTTATTCAAAGATGTGATGGACGTCGCCCTCCGTTATCGGAGCGTCGAGCCGGACAAACAAGCGAAATCGAATGATGCCTCGACGAAGACGACGGTATCATTCGTCGGGCAAGGTCGTGACGAGGCGGTAAAGGCAGCCAAGGCGGCGGCATTCACGCCGGTATCCCTCGGCAGCGGCGAAACGGTCATCGCGCAAAGTCCGGTCGAGGGTCAACCGTACGTCGCCGGCGAGCGCTTGCTGTTGAAGACGGATGAGTCGTTCACGATGCCGGTCTTGAAAGGCTGGTCGCTCCGTGATGTGAAACGGTTGGCGACGCTTTATCAATTGAATTTAGAAATAGACGGTACCGGCTTCGTCTCGTCCCAGTCGATTGGGAAAGGCAAGCCCGTCAACACCGGGGCGACGTTAAAAGTGAAGCTCCAGTCACCGTCGAACTAACGCAAAGGGATGAAGAGGGCCTCGGCTCTCTTTTCCTTTGTCACAGGAGGAAATGGTTATGGAACAATTGACGATTCAAACACTCGCGTCTTGGTTCGGGATGGAGACAGACGATACGCGTGAGGTACGCCACGTCGCGACAGACTCGCGAGATGACAACGCCGACGGCTTGTTCGTTCCGATTGTCGGGGCGCGTGTCGATGGACACGATTATATCGAGGCTGCCGTCAAACAAGGCGCAATCGTGACGTTTTGGGATCAAGACCGGCCGTCTCCGGACGGAATTATCGCCATTCCGGTCGCCTCGCCACTTCAGGCGCTCCAAGAGGCGGCAGCCCGCTATTTGGCGGAGATTAACCCGAAAGTCGTCGCCATCACCGGGTCGAACGGCAAGACGTCGACGAAAGACATGATCGCCGTCGTGCTCAGTGAGACGTTCAAGACACACAAGACGGCGGGCAATTTCAACTCGGATGTCGGTTTGCCGCTCACCGTGCTCAGGATGCCGCGCGACACAGAAGTCGCCGTCCTCGAGATGGGGATGAACGGGTTCGGACAAATCGAGTTGTTATCGAAGCTCGCTAGACCGGATATCGCTTTCGTCACAAATATCGGAGAGTCGCACGGCGAACAAGTCGGGGGCCGCGAGGGAATCGCCAAGGCGAAGCTCGAGATTAAAGCCGGTCTGAAACCGGATGGCGTCTTGATTGTCGATGCCGATGAACCGCTCCTCAGTGAAGCGGGCGGGTACCGCGTCGGCTATGAGGCGACCGCTGACGGCAAACTCGAGGTCGTGGAGGCAACGTTTGACGCCTCGATTTTCCGTTATAACAATGAATTATATGAATTGAAAGTACTTGGCGCCCATCAAATCCGCAACGCCGCCTATGCGATCGCGTGCGGTCTCAAGTTCGGTTTGGGACACGACACGATTCAACGCGGTCTCGACCGGGTCCAGTTGACGTCGATGCGGATGGAGAAACGGATGTTCGGCGATGCCCATTTGATCAATGACGCCTATAACGCCAGCCCGACCTCGATGATCGCCGCCATCGAGACGATGAAGACGCTTGAAGGGTTCTCGCGACGTGTCCTCGTCCTCGGGGACATGTATGAACTTGGCGCAGATGAAGTCACGCAACACGAAAGTGTCGGCCGCGTCATCACGGCACCGGTCACGGACTGTATGCTCATCGGAGACAAGGCGAAATGGATTGCAAACGGCATCACCGACCCACGTGTGAACGTGACAACGGTGCCGACCGTCGAGGAAGCGAAAGTGCTTCTCGGCAGTTATCAACGCCCCCAGACTGTGATATTGTTAAAAGCATCGCGAGGACTGGCGCTTGAGCGCTTGGTTCAATAAAGAGAGTAGTGAGGTACGAACATGTTAATCAGTTTAATCGTCTTAATCAGTTCATTATTGACCGTATTAATCGTCATGCCACGGGCCATCCCGGCACTGCGTCAATTAAAATTCGGCCAAGAAATCCGTGACGAGGGTCCGGATTGGCATCAAAAGAAATCAGGGACCCCGACGATGGGCGGTATTGTCATCTTACTCGCCCTCATTATCGGATTTCTCGTCTCGGTCCTTTTCGGTGAAGCCGTCGCCGGCTTCGGCACGCTCTTGTTCGTGACACTCGCTTTCGGAGTGATCGGGTTCCTTGACGACTACATCAAAGTCGTCAACAAACGCAACCTCGGGTTAACGTCGCTCCAGAAATTGATTGGTCAAATCGTCGTCTCCGTCCTGTTCGTCTGGTTTCTCTCACTCGGTGGGGAGCTCGACACGACCATTCAAATCCCGTTCACCTCGATCGCGTTTGATACGGGTTGGCTCTATGTCGCTATCGTCATCTTCTGGCTCGTCGGCTTCTCGAACGCGGTCAACTTGACGGACGGTCTCGACGGTCTCGTCTCGTTCTCGGCCATCCCGACGTTCGCCTTCTTCGGCATCTATGCCCTCGGGCAAGACGAAGCCGGAATCGCTTGGTTCGCCTTCAGTGTCGTCGGCGCCTTGCTCGGCTTCCTGATTTTCAATAAATACCCGGCGAAAATCTTCATGGGTGACACGGGGTCGCTCGCTCTCGGCGGTGCGGTCGCCGGTCTCGCCCTCATGCTCAAGCTTGAGCTCTTGCTCGTCTTTGTCGGGATCATCTTCGTCATCGAGACGCTCAGCGTCATCTTGCAAGTGCTCTCGTTCAAGACGACGGGAAAGCGAATCTTTAAAATGAGCCCGATCCATCACCATTTCGAAATGGTCGGTTGGTCAGAATGGCGTATCGTCTTGACGTTCGGTGGAATTAGTTTGATCACGGCAGTCTTGTCGTTACTACTCATGTAATGGATGGTGGAAGACATGCAACAACAGTGGAGCGATAAACGAGTCCTCGTACTCGGCGCGGCACGGAGCGGCATCGCCGCTGCCGCTTACTTAAGAAATGTCGGCGCGAACGTGACCATCAATACCGGGAGCGAACCGTCAACGGAAGAACGGATGAAAATCGAAGCGCTCGGCATCAACGGCGTCTTCGGTGCCCATCCGCTTGAATTGCTCGACGCGACGGATATGATCGTCAAAAATCCGGGTATCCCGTATCACATCCCGCTTCTTCAAGCAGCGCTTGAGCGGCACATCCCGATTTACACAGAAGTCGAGCTCGCCTACTTGGCGACTGACGCGACGTTCGTCGCCATCACCGGCTCGAACGGGAAGACGACGACAACGACGCTCGTCCATGAATTGCTCAAAGGGGGAAGTCGTCCTGTGCATGTGGCAGGGAATATCGGTTTTCCGGCAATCGAAGTGGCATCGAAAGCGAAGCAGGGTGACATCATCGTCATCGAGCTGTCGAGCTTCCAACTGATGGGCGTCGAACAGTTCCATCCGCAAGCGGCGGCACTGTTGAACTTGTCACCGGCGCATTTGGATTACCACGGTGACTTTGATTCGTATGCTGATGCCAAAGGAAACTTGTTCCGGAACATGAATGCCTCAGACCGTGTCGTCGTCAAAGGCAACGACTCAGAAGTGATGAAACGTGTCCCGGCCGGCCTTCCCGCTTCAAAGTTCGGTTACGACAGCGGGGACGCGCGCGTAGTGGACGGCTGGGTCACGCTTCATGGAGAACCGATCATCCGCGTCGAGGACCTTGCCCTTGGTGGCGCCCATAACGTCGAGAACGTGTTGGCGGCCTTGTTGCTCGTCGAACCGTTCAACATTCCGCGAGCGCACATCGAACGCGTCCTTCAGACGTTCGGCGGAGTGGCCCACCGTACAGAGAGCCTTGGGCGAGTGCTCGGCCGCCGAGTGTATAACGACTCGAAAGCGACGAACAACGTGGCCGCCGAAGCTGCGTTGAACGGTTTCGAGGCCCCGATTGTCTGGGTGTGTGGCGGACTCGAACGTGGCGCCGACCTCACTTCTCTTATTCCGGCGCTCGGCCGTGTCAAAGCGATTGTCGCTTATGGCGAGACGGCAGAACGGTTCAAGTCGTTAGGCGAGGCCGAGCAGATTCCATCGTTCGCGGTCGATACGCTCGAAGCAGCGGTCCCGCTCGCGTTCGAACAATCGGCGACGGATGACGTGATTTTACTATCGCCGGCTTGTGCAAGTTGGGATCAATACAAGACGTTTGAAGAGCGGGGCGAACATTTCGTCCGCCTCGTCGATGCATATAAGGAGGCCAACCGATGAAAGTCATAATTTCTGGTGGAGGAACGGGTGGACATATCTATCCGGCACTCGCTCTCCTCGATACGCTCAAACAACGTCATTCGAACCTCGAGGTGCTCTACATCGGCACTGAGAACGGTCTCGAGGCTGATCTTGTTCCACGCGCTGGCATCCCGTTCAAATCAATCCGGATTGCCGGGCTGAAACGTTCTTTATCGATCGACAATGTGAAGACGGCGTATTGGTTCCTCCAATCGGTCCTCACGTTACGCAAAGAAATGAAGACGTTTCATCCGGACGTCGTCATCGGCACGGGCGGTTTTGTTTCAGGACCGGTCGTCTTCACGGCACAGCAACTCGGGATTCCGACCATCCTGCATGAACAGAACAGCATCCCGGGCTTGACGAACAAATTCCTTTCGAAAAAAGCCGACCGCGTCGCCTTGTCGTTCGCTGGTTCGGAGTCACAGTTCCCGGGAGCGAACGTGCGCGTCATCGGTAACCCGCGCGGGAGCGAAGTGTTGAAGACGACGGTGAATGAAGCGGCGGTGCGAGCCGAGTATGGCCTCGATGAACGTCCAATCGTCTTGATTTATGGCGGAAGCCGCGGAGCAGAAGCAATCAATCGCGCCGTCATCGACGCTATTCCAGCGCTTGCGGCTGAACCGGTGAACGTGCTTTACGTGACCGGGAACGTCCATTATGACAACGTCGTGGCGAAGGCGCCGAAAGCAGAAAACGTCCACGTCTTGCCGTACGTATACGATATGCCTGAACTGCTTGCTTGTGCGAGTCTTGTCGTGTCACGGGCCGGTGCCTCGACAATTTCTGAGTTGACCGCACTTGGTCTGCCGAGCGTCTTGATTCCGAGTCCATATGTGACGGCAGACCATCAGACGAAAAATGCGTCTGCCCTCGTTGAGAGCGGCGCGGCCGAATTGATTAAAGAAGGAGACTTGACGGGCGAGACGCTCGTCACGTCCATCCGTCGCGTATTGGCAAACCATGATCAGATGGCGAAAGCCTCGAAACGGCTCGGGTTCCCTCAAGCTGCGGAATCCCTTGCCGACCTCGTCGAAGAAGTCCGTGGATAAAGGAGAATAGACATGGAGACACGTCAGAACACCGTGCGTAGTTTAGAAGACCGTATCCCGTATATGAAAGATCAGCGTCGTAAAAAAGCGAACCGACGCTTGTCGACCATCTTGATCTTATTCGCGGTGCTGATTGCACTCGTCGTGTATATGCAGACGTCGGTATCTGACGTGAAGGCGATAAATGTGAACGGCCTGTCTTGGCTGACCGAAGAATATGTGCTCACCAAAACGGACATCGACTCGTCCACGAACATCGTTCAAGTGTCACCGGACAAGATTGAACGGAAACTTCGTGCCTTGTCTGGCGTGAAAGACGTCGACGTCAATCGGTCCTGGTATAACATTGTGACAATTGATATCGAAGAAGAAAAGATGATCGCCTATTCACGGGTGGATGAAGATGATGTAGCGGTACTCGCCGACGGCTCGCTTCATCCGACAAACGGAACCACTGACCCAGAGCAGTTAAAGGACGGTCCGCTCTTACGTGAATTCACGGACAAAGCTGAACTTGAGAAAATTGCGAATGAGCTCGAACAAGTTGACGATGCGATGCGGGCCCGGATGTCAGAAATCGTCTTCACAAAACAAAAAGGTGAGCCGACTCGATATGAGGTCTATATGAACGACGGCAACACGATTCATACGCCGACATTCAAGTTCAGTCAAACCGTCTCCAAATACAGCGACATCTATGAGAATATCCCTAAAGGGCAACGGGGAACAATTGTCATGGATGGCGGATATTATTTCGTCCCATACGAAAAAGCGAACGAATAATCTGATATTTTACAGTCCTTATACACGTAAGGACTGTTTTTTGTTGATTGTAATCGAATTGACACCCCAAAACCGCGTAATTTGTAGGATTCTACCTTTTCTCACTATCTTATTTGTTGTAAACTTAGACGTGAGATATCTTGCCGGACCTAACAATATTTTTGGATATCTGTAATAATGTAACGGAATTCGAATATAGAAATTAAAGCGCGGAGGTGTTTCCCTTTTGGAAGCGAATGGTTATGTGGCCGCATTGGATATAGGAACGTCAGAAATTAAGCTTGTCGTGGGTGAATTACTCGGGGGAACGCTTAACATTTTGGCGGAGGGGTGTGCCCCGTCTGCAGGAGTAAAACGTGGCGCTGTCGTCGACATCGATAAGACGGTTCAAGCTATTAAACAAGCTGTCGAACACGCTGAAGCGGCACTTGGTGATCAAATTCGGTCGGTATATGTTGCCATCGAAGGGGAACATATCCAAATCGCCCCATGTCACGGAATCGCGTCAGTTAAACGAGACGATCAAGAGATCACGGATACAGATGTCATCGAAGTCATCAACTCGGCACAAGTCATGCGATTGCCGGATGAGATGAGCGTCATCGATGTGATTCCATCATCATTCACGGTCGATCAACAGACAGGAGTCGTCGATCCTCGGGGCATGCTTGGCTATCGTTTAGAGATGCATGGGAAGATGGTGACTGGTTCGAAGACGATTTTACATAGCATTCGTCGTTCCATCGAACGAGCCGGACTTAAACTCGAAGGCTTTATTCTTGGCAACTTGGCGCTCGGTATGAGTGCGGCATCTGTCGACGAAATCGACCTTGGCATCGGATTGATCGATATCGGACATGAAAAGACGACCGTTTCCGTCTTCTATCGGGGCGACCTCGTCTATTCATATATCCTTCCTGTCGGTGGCGATCATATGACGCGTGATTTGGTTTACAAGCTCAACTGTAAATATCAAGACGCTAAAGTGGCGAAAGAAGAATACGGGCTCGCCCTTGAAGAAATGGCAGACGGATCTGAGGGCTTCTCGTTCACGAACATTAACGGAGAGGTCATGTTCGAACCGCAATCTGAAATTAGTTACGTTTTAGAGGCAAGAATAGAGGAAATGTTTACGCTTGTGTTGAATAGAGTGCAAAAGGTAGGCGTTCCGACGCTAAGTGGAGGATATCTCCTTTGCGGGGGAGCCGCCGCGTTACCTGGTATTCAAGAATTGGCGACTCGTGTTATGGGTCAAACGACGAGATTGTACCAGCCTTCGTCGATTGGCGTCAGACACCCGAAATATGCGACTGCGGTCGGTGTCCTCAAATATGTGCTCATGAGCGATCATCACGTTTCGAAATCACGGCTTGAAAAGCCTGAAGAGCGCGTGACCGTCACGAAACCGAACGGTACGACGCCTGATGATCATGGCCATGAAGTGGATATGGAGCAGAACGATCGCGATACGAAAAACGGATTCGGACGCTTAATGGAAAAACTATTCGGCGTGTAAATGTGACGTTGTGTTAACAATTGGAAATTACGTAGGGGGATACCTGAAATGATGTACTTTGATGAGGCGATTGACGCCGTAGCAAAAATTAAAGTGATTGGAGTCGGGGGCGGCGGTTCAAACGCTGTCAACCGCATGATCGAGCACGGAGTGCAAGGTGTCGAGTTCATCGCCGTCAACACAGACGCGCAAGCACTCAACATGTCGAAAGCAGACGTGAAGCTTCAGCTTGGCGCGAAGTTGACGCGCGGTCTCGGTGCCGGTGCTAATCCGGATATCGGTAAAAAAGCGGCGGAAGAGAGCCGTGAACAGTTGATTGAAGCGCTTGATGGCGCAGACATGGTTTTCGTCACAGCAGGTATGGGCGGAGGAACCGGGACGGGGGCTGCACCTGTCATCGCTGAAATCTCGAAAGAAATCGGAGCGCTCACAGTCGGTGTCGTCACGAAGCCGTTCATGTTCGAAGGACGCAAACGGATGCAACACGCCCAGCACGGGATTCAAGCGTTCAAAGAAAAAGTGGACACGCTCATCGTTATTCCAAACGATAAGTTGCTTGAAATCGTCGAGCGCAATACTCCGATGATTGAAGCGTTCCGCGAAGCGGATAACGTGCTCCGTCAAGGTGTTCAAGGGATCACAGATTTGATCGCCATCCCGGGACTAATCAACCTTGACTTCGCAGACGTGAAGACGATCATGACAGAAAAAGGATCGGCGCTCATGGGTGTCGGTGTTGCGACAGGCGAGAACCGTGCCGTCGAAGCAGCGAAGAAAGCCATCTCATCCCCACTCCTTGAGTCTTCAATCGAAGGAGCGAAAGGCGTCTTGATGAACATCACAGGCGGACTCAGCCTTAGCTTGTATGAAGTTACGGAAGCCGCTCAAATCGTTCAAAGCGCCGCTGATGAAGAAGTGAACTTGATTTTCGGTTCGGTCATCAACGAGAACTTGAATGACGAGATTATCGTCACTGTGATTGCAACTGAATTCGCAGAAGAAGCGCAAGGCACGAACCCGTTCCTCCAGCAACCGAAGAAAAAACCGGAAGCTGAAGTGAACCGTGAGGCTCAACCAAAAGCGCAAGAAGCTGCA
The DNA here is from genome assembly GCF_003331145.1 of Exiguobacterium sp. TNDT2. Lineage (GTDB taxonomy): Bacteria > Bacillota > Bacilli > Exiguobacteriales > Exiguobacteriaceae > Exiguobacterium. Next base: position 100,294 of record NZ_QLVE01000004.1, read on the forward strand.
CCACAAGATGAAGGGAACTTCCATAGACCGGTCTATGGCGGGGACGTCCCAGACGAGACGATCAACATCCCAGCGTTCGTAAGACAACGCCGTAACTAAACAACAGGGGGTGCCGGTTCTCGGCATCCCTTTTTTTTAAAAAAGGAGAATCATATGCGACTGTTACATACATGGGAAACCGAGACGGATCGCTACCGCGCCTATGTGACGACTCGGACGGAAGGGCATAACGAAGGCAACGTCGGACTCCACGTCGGAGATGACCCGGAACGAGTCGTCGCCAATCGGGAGCATTTCTTCGAAGCGGCGGGTCTCACCCTCGCGGATTCAGTCTGGGCCGATCAAGTCCATCAAACGAACGTCGAAGTTGTGGGCGACGCCGACCGCGGCAAAGGCGCATATCGCTATGACGAAACGATTCCGGCCACGGACGGTCTCATCACGACAGCCGAAGCGTTACCGCTCGCCCTCGTCTTCGCCGATTGCGTCCCGCTGTTCTTTTGTGCCAAAGACCATGGCGTCATCGGTGTCGCACACGCAGGCTGGAAAGGGACGGTCGGGAATATCGTCGCCGCGATGACGGATGCGTTCGCCACGCTCGGCGTTCCGGCCGAAGCGATTGACATGTTCGTCGGGCCGGCCATCACGGCCGAACATTACGAGGTCGACCGCCGCGTCCTGGATGCGGTCAAAGCGGTCTCACCGGCTGCGTATACGTCGTCGGTCATGGACGAACGAGCGGGCCATGCCCGTCTATCCCTGCAGCAAGTAAACGAGACGCTCGCAGTGGAACGAAATATCGAGGTCACCCAATCGAACTTGTCGACCGTTTCTGATCAGACCTTTTTCTCGTATCGGAACGGAGATGCCAAGCGTCGCTTTGCGGCCGTCCTCGTCAAGGAGAAGAAATCGTGAGTATAGCCAATAATGTGAATCAAGTCAGACAGACGATCGACGCGCATCGGACCGATCAAGCGGTGACGCTCATCGCGGTCACGAAATCGGTCGGTCCCGACGTGGCGAACGCCCTCTACGCGGAAGGCATTCGCGACTTCGGTGAAAATCGTCCTGAAGGATTGCTTGAAAAAGTTGAACAGTTGCCACCTGATGCAAAATTCCACTTCATCGGCAGCCTGCAGACACGAAAAGTGAGACAAATTATCGACCATGTGACGGCGATCCATTCGCTCGACCGCATTTCGCTCGCTGAAGAGATCGATAAACGCGCCAAAGGTATGATTGATTGTTTCGTACAAGTGAACGTGTCGGGCGAAGCATCAAAACATGGTCTCGAAAAAGAGGAAGTCATCCCGTTCATCGAGAACTGTAAACAGTATCCTCACGTGCGGATTATCGGTTTGATGACGATGGCCCCGTTCACAGAGGACGAGATGGTCATTCGGGAGACGTTCCGAGACTTGAGACAATTGCGCGATGACGTCGCGCGTCATGCCTATCCGCATGCACCGTGTACCGAACTGTCAATGGGGATGTCGAATGACTACACGTTGGCGATTGAAGAAGGCGCATCGTTTGTTCGTATTGGAACCGTACTTGTGCAATAATATATTTTAAGGAGGAATCCGTTATGTCAATCAAAAACAAAATGAAAGACTTCTTTGGACTCGAGGAAGATCCGAATCAAACGTTCGAAGAGGAAGATTATTCCCTCGCTGAGACGAAGACACAACCGATGGCAGAGCAAATCGTCAAAACCGAGGACCGTCCGAGAACATCAAACAACATCGTCGCATTGAACACGAAGAAGAAAGAACGTTCAAAAGTCGTGCTCGCCGAGCCGCGTGTATTTGCCGAGGCGCAGGACATTAGCGACCAGTTGAAAGAAAATCGGGCCGTCATCGTCAACCTTCAGCGGATGTCGAAAGAGCAGTCTCGCCAAGTCGTCAACTTCTTGTCAGGTGTCGTCTACGCCTTAGAAGGGACGATGACATCGATTGGACATAACACGATTCTATGTACTCCAAACAATATCGAGTTGACGGGGTCGATTTCAAACTTGATTTCGGAAGACGAACTCAACAGTAAAGGGTGGTAACTGAATGGAAAATGCTATACCTGCGTTAGGTAACACAATCGTTACATTACTTGAATATTATAGTTGGGTTTTAATTGCCTATATTTTATTATCATGGTTTCCGAATGCGCGTGAATCGAAATTCGGTCAAATTTTATCGTATCTATGCGAGCCATTCTTAAATCCGTTTCGTCGCATCATCCCACCAATCGGCGGGATGCTCGACATCTCTCCAATCGTCGCCTTATTTGTGCTGCGGATGGCACAATTTGGAGTGCGAGCGATTTTCGGTATTTAAATGAGCGTCTTCGATCACTATCGTCCGAATGAGCGCCCGTTTGTCGAGCAAGTGCTCGACTGGGTGCAACAAGTCGAGGACAACTATGTGTTTAAAGTGACGGACTTTTTAGATCCACGCGAGCAACAAATCGTCCGGCAACTCGTCGGGAAGCAGCTCGTGATTTATGAGGACGGCGGGTTTGAAGGCGCGGAACGGCGCCGAATCATTCTTGCCCCGGACTATTACGAGCTCGACCCGAATGATTTTGATATCGCGATTCGTCAAATCGACTATCCGACCAAATTTGTCGAATTGACACACCGTCAAGTGACAGGTACGCTTTTGAACGCTGGTTTGAAGCGTCAAAAATTCGGTGACGTCGTCCTTGACGACGGCGTCGCCCAGTTTGCGACGACACGTGAGGCGGCCGGATTCATCGAGATGAACGTCGATCGGGTCGGCAAGGCCCGGATTCGCATCTCGGAGGTGCCGCCCGAGTCCGTGCTCGTCGTACCGGAAGTCAAATGGAGCGATGAGTTCGGTATCGTCTCGTCACTTCGGTTTGACACGGTCGTCAGCGAAGTGCTCGGATTATCAAGGCAAAAAGCCCAGGCGCTCGTCAAGCATGGCGACTGCAAAGTGAATCATAAACCGATGGATGATCCGAGCTTCATCCTTGAACCAGACGATTTGGTCTCAATTCGAGGGTATGGCCGCGTCAAATTGACGGCGATTCTCGGCTCGACGAAACGTGAGAAAATAAAAATCCAGTATGGCATCATACGTTGAATTTAGGAGGAAAGTCGAATGGCGTTGACACCAATTGATATTCATAATAAAGAGTTCTCGACTCGTTTTCGCGGGTACGATATCGATGAGGTCAATGAATTTCTAGATCAAATCATCAAAGAGTTTGAGCTATTGATTCGTGAGAATAGAAGGTACGAAGAACTCGTCAACGATATGCAAGCCCGTATTGACTACTTCTCCTCGATGGAAGACACGTTGAACAAATCGATTATCGTCGCCCAAGAGGCGGCCGAAGAAGTGAAGACGAACGCGACGAAAGAAGCGAGTCTCATTTTGAAGCAAGCCGAACGTGAGGCGCTCGCCCGTGAGGAGGAAGCGTCACGTAAGGAACAGCTCGCCGAGCGTGAAGTCATTCAAATGCTCAAGAAAGTCGAGTTGTACCGGACCCGGTTCCGCGTCCTCGTCGATGCACAGATGGAACTTTTGAACAGTACGGAATGGGACACGATCGTCGGTGAGCCGCCGGTTCAGACGGTTCTTGACGATAAGACCGAACTTGCGTATAATGACGACGAAGTCATACCAACCAAACATCATGGATAATACACAATACGTCGACTAGGACAAGTCGATAAAGTCATACCTACGAAGCGACTTAGGGAAGGTGCAAGCCTAAGAGAAAGACTTTATCGGTATCCCCTATGAGTGTCGAGCTGAAGTTAGTAAGTGCGACCGCCTGACCTCGTTATCGGTTACCAAGAGCGGTCTCAGGGGTTCCCTTGAGATTAGTAGGGTGGTACCGCGAGTCGACTAACTCGTCCCTATTAGGGGCGGGTTTTTTTGTTGTCAAAAAAAGATGCAGGAGGAGTTTTCAATGAACTACAAAGACACACTATTGATGCCTGAGACAGAATTCGCGATGCGCGGAAATCTGCCGAAACGCGAGCCCGCAATGCACGAGGCTTGGGAACAGATGAACCTATACAACCGCGTCCAAGAGAAGAACGCCGGGAAACCGCAATATATCTTACACGACGGACCTCCGTACGCGAACGGCGACATCCATATGGGCCACGCACTCAACAAAGTATTGAAAGACATCATCGTCCGCTTTAAATCATTGAACGGCTACCAGTCACCGATGATCCCGGGCTGGGACACGCACGGTCTCCCAATCGAGAACGCGCTCCAAAAAGCAGGCGTCAATCGTAAAGAGATGACCGTCGCCGAGTTCCGTGAGAAGTGTGCAGCGTACGCGATGGAACAAGTGAACTCGCAACGTGAACAGTTCAAACGCCTCGGACTGATGGCTGACTTTGACAACCCATACATCACGCTCCTCCCAGAATACGAAGCGGCTCAAATCCGTCTCTTCGGGACGATGGCCGAAAAGGGCTACATCTATAAAGGGAAGAAACCGGTCTATTGGTCACCTTCTTCTGAATCGGCGCTCGCTGAGGCAGAAATCGAATACTATGACAAGAAGTCACCAGCCATTTATGTGGCGTTCCAAGTCGTCGACGGCAAAGACGTCCTTCAGACGACCGACCACTTCGTCATCTGGACGACGACACCATGGACTATTCCAGCCAACCTTGGGATCGCGGTCAGCGACGAGTTGACGTACACGCGTATCGAGCACGACGGCAAAGGCTACATCGTTGCCGAATCGCTCGTGGAAGAAGTGACGACGGCACTCAATTGGACGGATTACACGGTGAGCGGTTCTTGGAACGGACGTGAGTTCGAACACATGACGGCGCAACACCCGCTTTATGACCGGACTTCGCTCGTCATGATCGGCGATCACGTCACGGCTGACGCGACAGGTCTCGTCCATACAGCACCAGGTCACGGGGAAGACGATTACCGTGTCGGACAAGCTTACGGACTCGACGTCCTCTGCCCGGTCGACGACCGTGGTTACATGACGGATGAGGCGCCAGGTTTCGAAGGCTTGTTCTATGAAGATGCGAACAAACAAATCGGCATGAAGCTCGAAGAGAACGGTTACCTCCTCAACTTGAAATTCATCAAGCACTCGTACCCGCACGACTGGCGTACGAAGAAACCGGTCATTTTCCGTGCGACACCGCAATGGTTCGCGTCAATCAAAGATTTCCGGGCCGACATGCTCCGTGAAATCGAAGAAGTGAACTGGGTGCCGGAATGGGGCATGACACGCCTTTACAACATGGTCCGTGACCGTGGGGACTGGGTCATCAGCCGTCAACGCGCTTGGGGCGTCCCAATCCCGATCTTCTACGCCGAAGATGGTACGGAAATCATTACGAACGAGACGATCGACCACATCGCCAACTTGTTCCACGAGCACGGCTCGAACGTCTGGTATGAGCGTGAAGCGAAAGACTTGTTGCCAGAAGGCTTCACACACCCGAACAGCCCGAACGGCGAGTTCCGTAAAGAGCTCGACATCATGGACGTCTGGTTCGACTCAGGTTCGTCACATGCGGGCGTGCTCGAACAGCGCGACAACTTGCGCCGTCCGGCCGACTTGTACCTTGAAGGCTCGGACCAATACCGCGGCTGGTTCAACTCGTCACTCTCGACGGCTGTCGCGACGACCGGCAAAGCACCGTATCGCAACGTGCTCAGCCACGGCTTCGTCCTCGACGGAGACGGACGTAAGATGTCGAAGTCACTCGGTAACACGATTGCACCGAACGACCTCGTCAAACAGTACGGAGCGGAAATCGTCCGTCTTTGGGTGTCGTCAGTCGACTATCAGTCGGATGTCCGCGCGTCACACGATAACTTTAAACAAGTGTCGGAAGTCTACCGGAAGATCCGCAACACGTTGCGCTTCTTGCTCGGTAACTTGAATGGGTTCGACCCATCGATGCGTGTCGCGTTCGAAGACATGCCGGAAGCGGACCGCTTCATGGCGACAAAACTCAAACAGCTTCAAGCGAAAGTCGTCAAAGCGTACGACACGTTCGACTTCATGGCAGTCTATCACATGAGCCATAACTTCTGTGTCAACGAGTTGTCGTCATTCTATCTCGACTTTACGAAAGATATCTTGTATATCGAGCGCGAAGACGATGCGCGTCGTCGTGCCGTTCAAACGGTCATGTATGACACGGTCGTCACGCTCACGAAATTGCTTGCACCAATCCTTCCGCACACGGCGGATGAAGTATGGCAAGAAGTGCCGGCGAAGACAGCAGATAGCGTCTTCTTGACTGACCTTGAGGCAGTGGCACCGCTCACAGAAGACGAGACGACGTTGCTCGCGAAGTGGTCGAAGTTCCTCACGTTCCGGGATGACGTCTTGAAAGCGATCGAGATCGCCCGTGGTGAGAAACTGATTGGGAAACCGCTCGAAGCGAAGCTGCTCGTCGCGCCGAAAGGTGAAACGACACAGTTGCTCGAGACGATCGATAACGTGCGTCAATTGTTACAAGTGTCACAGCTCGATTACGTCGAATCGGCCGATGTCGACTATGCGACGGCCGAAATCAGCGTCTTGAAAGCGGACGGTGCCGCTTGTGCCCGTTGCTGGACATACTCGACTGAGCTCGGTCAAAATGCTGAACATCCAGAGCTTTGCCCGCGTTGTACAGAAGTCATCGCATAAGCCGGACCGGAGTGGCGATCGTCCACTCCGGTTTCTTATGACTTGAAAGGAGAATCTGATGAAACGTTACTACGGATTAGCACTTTTCCTCATCTTACTCGACCAAGCGACCAAATGGATTATCGTCCAGACGATGACGATCGGACAGTCGATCGAACTCATCCCTGGTTTGCTCTACTTGACGTCTTACCGCAATAAAGGCGCGGCTTGGGGCATGCTCGAAGGGCAGATGGTGTTCTTCTTTATCGTCACGGCCATCGTCGTCGTCGGCTTGATTTACTTCTTGCATAAAGAAGTGAACGGGTTCAATCTGCTCGGTTATAGCGTCGGCTTACTGCTCGCCGGTGCCATCGGGAACTTCATCGACCGTCTGTTCCGTGGCGAAGTCGTCGACTTTGTCGACACGTACCCGTTCGGCTACAACTTCCCCATCTTTAACGTCGCCGATATGGCGCTCACGTTCGGGGTCATCTTCATGATTATCGGCGTCTTGTTCGAAGAAAAATTAAACAAAGAAAGGGGACAATCGTAATGGAAACTTACACATTTGTCGCCGAAGAAAAGGCACGTATCGATAAATGGATGAGCGAACAAAGTGACTGGTCACGTTCGCAAATCCAAGACTGGATCAAGGCGGGAGACCTGCTCGTCAACGGAAAGGTCGTCAAGCCGAACTATAAGCTGCAAGAAGGCGATGAAATCGTCGTGACGGTCCCAGATGCCGTCGAACTCGAAGTATTACCTGAGCATATCCCGCTCGACGTCGTCTATGAGGACGAGGATGTCATCGTCGTCAACAAGGCACGCGGCATGGTCGTCCATCCGGCGGCCGGCCATACGTCAGGGACGCTCGTCAACGCGCTCCTCTATCACTGTGACGATTTGTCAGGCATCAATGGCGTCAAACGCCCAGGCATCGTCCACCGCATCGACAAGGACACGACCGGTCTCCTCATGGTCGCTAAAAACGATGTGGCGCACGAATCGCTCGCGAGCCAGTTGAAGGATCGTTTAATCAAGCGTGAATATATCGCCCTTGTTCACGGCGAAGTCGCCCATGAACTTGGGACGATTGAGGCGCCAATCGGACGCGACACAAACGACCGTCAACGGATGACGGTGACGGACAAGAACGCGAAAGAAGCGATCACGCACTTCCGTCTGCTCGAGCGCTATAAAGACTTCACGCTTGTCGAGTGTAAGCTCGAGACAGGACGGACGCACCAAATCCGCGTTCATATGCGTTATATCGGCCATCCGCTTGCCGGTGACCCGAAATACGGTCCGCGCCGCACGATTCAATTGAACGGTCAGGCGCTCCATGCGGCGACGCTCGGTTTCTTCCATCCGCGCACGAACGAATGGCTTGAATTCGAGGCGAAACTCCCGGCCGACTTCGAGGCGGAGCTTGCCAAATTGGACAAAATCGAGAAAACGCGTTGACTTTCAACCGATTCCGATTTATAGTCTAGGAAGCATAACACCTTTAAACCCAGTCCAGAGAGGCTGTGAAAGGATTGTGGCCGCGGTCACGACACGTCGATTATTTGAGGCAGACGTCTGCCCTCACATATGAAGACTTCCTTTTCCAGCCGGATGAGGAAGTCTTCTTTTTTATATAATTTATGAGAGGAGGGAACCGTTTGAAACGTTCTACCATATTGGATGAAGCGGCCATTCGCCGCGCGCTTACCCGAATCGCCCATGAGATCATCGAACGCAACAAAGGGACGGACAACGTCGTCCTCGTCGGGATTAAAACCCGAGGCGAGACGCTCGCTGACCGGCTCGCGCATCGCATCGAAGAAATCGAAGGCAAGCCGATCGCGCTCGGCAACTTGGACATCACGCTGTACCGGGATGACTTATCAAAGAAATCACTCGACCCAGAAGTCAAAGCAACCGAATTACCGCACGACATTAACGGTAAGACGGTCGTCTTGATTGACGACGTCCTCTATACAGGCCGGACAGTGCGGGCTGCCATGGACGCGCTCGTCGACCACGGGCGCCCGGATTATATCCAGCTCGCCGTCTTGATTGACCGCGGACACCGCGAGTTACCGATTCGCCCCGACTTTGTCGGCAAGAACGTCCCGACGTCTAAAACAGAACAAGTCGTCGTCCGACTCAGTGAAGTCGACACGACCGATGAAGTGTTCATCAAACAGCAATAACCAAAAAACCTTTAAGGTGGTCCAGAGAGGCCAGGAAGGAGAACCACATATGAAACCCATCCTCAACATTCACGAGCGTCCTGCTCACTTACCGCAATGGCTGCTCTTCAGCCTGCAGCACGTTTTCGCCATGTTCGGAGCGACGATTTTAGTCCCGATTTTGACGGGACTGAACACGTCCGTCGCCCTCGTCGCTTCCGGTGTGGCCACGCTCTCATTCCTAGCGATTACCCGCTTCAAAGTTCCGACCTATCTCGGATCGAGTTTCGCTTACATCGCCCCGATTATCGCCGTCAGCCAGCAATGGGGTGTCGAAGCCGCCCTGTTCGGCGGCATCATCGCCGGATCGGTCTACGGTGTCGTCTCGCTCATCATCTATAAGACAGGTGTGAACTGGTTGCTGCGCTTGTTGCCGCCGGTCGTCGTCGGTCCGGTCATCATGGTCATCGGTTTGTCGCTCGCGCCGGTCGCGATTGACATGTCGATGAACAAAGACGGCGCGTACAACGGAACGTTCATCACCGTCGCGCTTCTCACGCTCGGCATCACGATTCTCGCCATGACAAAACTCAAAGGCGTCTGGGGCGCCGTCCCGATTTTGTTCGGCATCATCGGCGGCTACATCATCGCCGCGCTGTTCGGCATCATCGACTACTCGGCGCTCGGACAAGCGAGCTTGTTCCAACTGCCTGACTTCACGATGGTGTTCGTCGACTACATGCCGATGTGGCAAGTCGGGGCACTACTCGCCATCGTCCCGGTCGCACTCGTCACGATGACGGAACATATCGGAGACCAAATGGTCACGTCAAAAATCATTGGCCGCGAGACGATGAAAGATCCAGGTCTCCATCGGACACTCCTCGGTGACGGAGTCGGGAAAGCGGTCGCCTCGGCGCTTGGTGGTCCTCCGTGTACGACTTACGGGGAGAACAACGGGGTCATGGCCATCACGAAAGTGTACAGCGTTTACGTCATCGCCGGAGCGGCGCTCATGGCCATCAGCTTCGGATTCCTCGGACACGTCGAAGCGTTCATCTCGACGATTCCGAACCCGGTCAAAGGCGGCATCTCGATCCTTTTGTTTGGGGTCATCGCCTCGAACGGTCTGCGGACGATGGTCGAGAGCAACGTCGACCTCGCCGAGAAACGCAACCTCATCATCGCCTCGGTCATCCTCGTCGTCGGACTCGGTGGGGCGATGGTCCAACTCGGCAGCTTCCCGGTCCAAGGGATGGCGCTCGCCACGGTCGTCGGGATTCTCTTGAACGCCTTCTTGCCAAAAGCGGAGAGTGTGGAAGAACCGGCTGTTGAAACAACTGAAGACACACGACAAGCAAGTAACTTTTAATTCGATCCCGTGAGGTCGGCAAAGTGAAGGCTCGTTTATTTGGGGGTAGTCTACCCAAATGAAGGCGTCCCTTCACGTAGGTGAAGAGACGCCTTTTCTCTTTGCCTTCACATAAAAGGAGGAGACGAACATGAACATCATCAAACAACAACCGAAGCATTTTGTCAGCCTGGACACGCTCTCGCTCGACGAGATTATGGGCTTGATCGAGGAATCGCTACGTTATAAACAAGGGGACATGCCACCCTTGTTCGATGGGAAAACGGTTGCGAACTTGTTCTTTGAAAACTCGACGCGAACGAAAAATTCGTTTCAAATGGCCGAACGGCACTTGAATCTGCAGGAAATCCCGTTTGACGTGGCGACATCATCGGTGACGAAAGGTGAGACGCTGTACGACACGTGCAAGACGCTCGAAGCAATCGGGGTCGATGCCCTCGTCATCCGCCATCCGGAGTCGGGATACTATCACGAACTCGTCGAAACATTGAATATCCCGGTGTTGAACGGCGGGGACGGGAGCGGGGAACATCCGTCTCAGTCACTCCTCGACCTCGTCACAATCTTTGAAGAGTTCAAGACGTTTCAAGGGTTGAACGTCGCCATCTGCGGTGACCTCGTCCATAGCCGTGTCGCCCGCTCGAACGCCTCGGTGCTCAAGCGGCTTGGCGCGAACGTCGTCGGTTGCAGTCCCGCTTCCTGGTGGGACGAGTCGATGGGGCTCGAACATCGTGACCTCGATGATGTGTTAGCGGACTGTGACGTCGTCATGCTGCTCCGCGTCCAGCACGAACGCCACATCATGGGCGATATCTTCTCGAAGGAAGATTATCATGCGCGCTACGGGTTGACGCCCGAACGCGTCGACCGAATGAAAGGACGAGCGATCATCATGCATCCGGCACCGGTCAACCGTGACGTCGAGATTGCCGGCAGTTTGATTGAACATCCGCAATCGCGTATCTTTCCACAGATGACGAACGGCGTTTACGCCCGGATGGCCATTTTAAATCGAGCATTAGGGGGACAATTATGATACTTCAACACGCAACTTGGTATGACGGGAACAAAAAACGGACGACAAATCTATTGATCGAGGACGGCGAAATCCGCTCGGTCGACTATCACGGTACGACCGAAAACCATGACGTGATCGATGCGACAGGAAAGCTGCTCATTCCGGGGCTCGTCGATGTCCACGTCCACTTACGCGAACCGGGCGGGGAGAAGAAAGAGACGATCAAGACGGGCACCGAGGCGGCCGCGGCCGGCGGATTCACCACCATCTGTGCGATGCCGAACACGCGCCCCGTCCCAGACGACCGCGCGACGATGGACCAGCTGTTAGCTAAGATTGAGCAAGACGCAAGCGTGCGCGTCCTGCCATACGCCGCCATCACGAAACGACAGCTCGGCACCGAACAAGTTGACATGGCCTCGCTTACAGATGCGTTCGCGTTCACCGATGACGGCGTCGGCGTCCAATCGGCGGCGATGATGCGGGAAGCGATGCGAGAAGCGAAACGACTCGACAAGGCGGTCGTCGCCCACTGCGAGGACAATACGCTCAAGGCCGGTTCGGTCCACGAAGGACAGTTCAGTGAAGAACACGGCATCCAAGGCATCCCGAGCCTCGCCGAAAGCATCCATATCGCCCGTGACGTCTTGATCGCCGAAGAGACGGGCTGCCACTATCACGTCTGCCACGTCTCATCACGTCAATCGGTCCGCGTCATCCGTGACGCGAAACGAGCCGGCATCCGGGTGACGGCCGAAGTGACACCGCATCACCTCGTCCTCTGTGAAGACGATATCCCGGGCCTCGACCCGAACTTTAAAATGAATCCACCGCTCCGAAGCCGTGACGACCGTGAGGCGCTCCTCGAGGGTTTGTTCGATGGCACGATCGATATGATTGCGACCGACCATGCCCCGCACACGGCCGAGGAGAAGGCGGCCGGCATGGAACGAGCCCCGTTCGGCATCACCGGATTCGAGACAGCGTTCCCGCTCTTGTACACGACATTCGTCAAGACGGGGCAGATGGAAGAGGCGGCGCTCATCGACTGGATGACGAAACGTCCGAGCGACGTGTTCGGGTTGCCGTACGGTGTGATTGAAGTCGGCCGGGCGGCGGACCTCGCCCTCATCGACCCGGAGACGGAGCGGGTCGTCGATCCGACGACGTTCCGCTCGAAAGGGAAGAACACACCGTTTGCGGGGAAGAAACTAGTTGGCTGGCCGGTCATGACGATCGTGGCTGGAAAAATCGTATATAAGGGGAGATTCGATGAAACGAACATTATGGCTTGAGGACGGCACTTCATTTGTAGGCACAGCATTCGGCGCAGACGTCGAGACGATTGGGGAAGTCGTCTTTCAGACCGGGATGACCGGGTATCAGGAGATGTTGTCGGACCCATCGTACTGCGACCAGCTCATCGTGCTGACGAACCCGTTAATCGGCAACTATGGCGTCAACCGCGAAGATTTCGAGACGACCGTGCCGATGGCGAAAGGGCTCGTCGTCAAAGAAGTGTGCGATCTGCCTTCGAACTTCCGCTCGACCGCAACGCTTCATGATACGCTCAAACGCTTCAATATCCCAGGTCTAGCAGGGGTCGACACGCGAATGTTGACGCGTCATTTGCGCTCACGTGGCGTCATGCGCGGTGTCATGGTCGATGGGGAATCGACGTGGGACACGGTCCAACACCGCTTCGATGTTCTCCTGCCAACCAATCAAGTCGAGCGCGTCTCGACGAAGCAGGCGTATGTCAGCACGGGCCGCGGGCCGCGGGTCGCCCTCATCGACTTCGGTGCGAAGCTCGGCATCATGCGTGAACTCGTGAAGCGTGACTGTGAAGTCGTTGTCTTGCCGCACGACGTGACGGCCGAAGAAGTGATGCGCTATGAGCCGGACGGTGTCATGCTGTCAAATGGACCGGGGGACCCGAAAGACGTCCCGACGGCGCTGCCGCTCATCGAACGCCTCATGCCGGTGTTGCCGATTTTCGGAATTTGTCTCGGCCATCAGTTGATCGCACTCGCGAGCGGGGCCAATACGTTCAAACTCCCGTTCGGCCATCGCGGCGCCAACCATCCGGTGCTCGAACTTGAGACCGGCGTGGTGACGATCACATCCCAAAACCACGGCTACGCGGTCGATGAGGCATCACTCGCGACGACCGGACTCGTCGTCACGCATCGCGCCGTCAACGATGGCACGGTCGAAGGGGTGAAGCACTTGCATCATCCGACGTTCTCGGTTCAATACCATCCGGAAGCGGCACCGGGTCCATATGACGCCAACGACTTATTTGACCGCTTCATGCAACTCGTTCAAGAAAACAAGCAGAAAGTAGGAATGTGACATGCCAAAACGACCAGATATTCAGAAAATCCTTGTAATCGGATCCGGCCCGATCGTCATCGGACAGGCGGCAGAATTTGACTATGCTGGTACCCAGGCGTGTCTTGCCTTGAAAGAAGAAGGATACGAGGTCATCCTCGTCAACTCGAACCCGGCCACGATTATGACCGACCCGACGACGGCGGACCGCGTCTATATCGAACCGCTCGAACCGGAGTTCGTCGAACGGATTATCCGTCAAGAGCGACCAGACGCGCTCCTCGCCACACTCGGCGGGCAGACCGGCCTCAACTTGGCGATGGAACTCGATCGCCGCGGCGTACTTGAAGATTGCGGCGTCGAATTGCTCGGGACGAAATTATCGGCCATCGAACAGGCTGAGGACCGGGAACAGTTCCGCGACCTCATGTATAAACTCGGGCACGGGGTCCCGGAAAGCGAGATCGTGCAGTCACTCGAGTCGGCTTGGGGCTTTGCCGACCGAATCGGCTACCCGATCATCATCCGTCCGGCGTACACACTCGGAGGAACCGGTGGCGGGATCGCCCATGACCGGAATGAATTTGAGCAGTTCGTCGAATCGGGGCTGAAAGCGAGCCCGGTGACGCAAGTTTTGCTCGAAAAATCGATCGCTGGCATGAAAGAAGTCGAGTATGAAGTGATGCGCGATTCGAGCGACCAAGCAATCATCGTCTGTGCGATGGAAAACTTTGATCCGGTCGGGGTCCATACGGGCGACTCGATCGTCTTCGCACCGACCCAAACACTGTCTGACCGCGACTACCAGATGCTTCGCAGCGTCTCACTCGACATCATCCGCGCCCTCGGCATCGAAGGCGGATGCAACATCCAATTCGCCCTCGACCCGGACAGCTTCACGTATTACGTCATCGAGGTCAATCCGCGTGTTTCGCGCAGTTCGGCGCTCGCCTCGAAAGCGACGGGGTACCCGATTGCCAAGCTGGCTGCGAAAGTGGCGGTCGGATACAAGTTGTCAGAACTGAAGAACCCGGTAACGGAGACGAGTTACGCCTCGTTCGAACCGGCGCTCGACTATGTCGTCGCCAAAATCCCGCGCTTCGCCTTTGATAAGTTCGAGACGGCTGATCGCCGGCTCGGCACGCAGATGAAAGCGACCGGGGAAGTGATGGCGATCGGCCGTAACTTGGAAGAAGCACTCTTGAAGGCCGTCCGTTCGCTCGAACTCGGGACAGAAGACTTGGCTGTGCCACGTCTCGCGCAACTCAGCACCGCGGAGCTCGACCGCGAGCTGACGACACCGACGGATGAGCGGCTGTGGATGCTCTATGAGGCGCTCCGCCGCGGCTACTCGACAGAACAGTTGCATGTGCTGACAAAAATCGATCGTTTCTTCTTATCGAAACTCGCTCGGATTTGGCAACAAGAAGAGACGCTTCAGCATGAGCCGCTTTCGAAAGAACGCCTCATCGAGACGAAACGTCTCGGTTTCAGTGATAAGATGATCGCCCGAATCACGAATGAGACAGTGGAGACGGTGACATCGCTTCGGAACGACTGGGACATCTGCCCGGTGTACAAGATGGTCGACACGTGTGCGGCCGAGTTCGCTTCGGAGACACCATACTTTTACGGGACGTACGAAGTTGAAAACGAAGCCGTTAAGACGGACAAGCCGTCGATTCTCGTCCTCGGTTCGGGACCGATCCGGATCGGGCAAGGTGTCGAGTTCGACTACGCGACCGTCCACTCGATCCAGACGATTCGTGACGCAGGCTACGAAGCGATCATCATCAACAATAACCCGGAGACGGTGTCGACCGACTTCTCAATCTCTGACCGACTTTACTTCGAACCGCTCACGACCGAGGACGTGCTCGAAGTCATCCGTAACGAACAGCCGCTCGGCGTCATCGTCCAGTTCGGTGGCCAGACGGCGATCAACTTGGCGGCCTCGCTCGAAGCGGAAGGGGTCCAAATTTTAGGGACGTCGCTTGAAGATATCGACCGCGCTGAAGACCGGAAAGCGTTCGAAGCGACGCTCTCGGCCGAACGACTCGCCCAACCGCCGGGCAAGACGGCTGTCACGGTCGAAGAGGCCGTCGCTTGCGCCGATATGCTTGGCTATCCGGTACTCGTCCGTCCGTCATACGTGCTCGGCGGCCGGGCGATGGAAATCGTCTATGAGCGCTCGGAGCTCGAACGATATATGCGCCACGCCGTCGTCGCCTCGAAAGACCGTCCCGTCCTCATCGACCGCTACTTGACAGGCATCGAGATTGAAGTCGATGCCATCTGTGACGGGACAGACGTCTACATCCCGGGCATCATGGAACATATCGAACGGGCCGGGATCCACTCGGGCGACTCGATTGCCGTGTATCCGCCGCAACGATTGAGTGAGGCATTGAAAGAAAAAGTCGTCGACTACACGATCAAACTCGCCAAGGCGTTCCGGATCAAAGGGTTGCTCAATATCCAGTTCGTCTACGCGGACGATTTATACGTCATCGAGGTCAATCCGCGGGCGAGCCGGACCGTCCCATTCATCTCGAAAGTGACGGGCCTGCCGATCGCACGCATCGCCACGCAGACGATTCTCGGTAAGAGTTTGAAAGACCTGGGGCTTGGGACCGGACTGCATCCGGAAGCGGACGCGATTTCGGTCAAAGTGCCAGTGTTCAGTTTCGCGAAATTAAAAGAAGTCGATCCGTCGCTCGGGCCGGAGATGAAATCGACCGGTGAAGTCATGGCGACAGACCGCACGCTCGAAAAAGCACTGTATAAAGGACTCGTCGCCGCCGGCATGACGATTGCCTTGAAAGGGAACGTCCTATTGACGGTCGCCGACCAAGACAAGGAAGAGGCGCTCGATATCGCCCGCCGTTTCAACCGACTCGGATTCCGCCTGATGGCCACGTCCGGTACGGCGAAGGCGCTCTCAGCAGACGGCCTACCGGTCTATCCGGTCGGGAAGATTAATGAGTCTGGTGAGACGATGCTGAGCGTCATCGAACGAGGAGAAGTCGACATCGTCTTGAACACGACGACGCGTGACGCCCTCGCGACGAAAGACGGGTTCATCATCCGTCGGGCCGCGGCCGAACAAGGGGTGCTCTGTCTGACGTCGCTCGATACGGTCAAGGCGCTGCTCCAAGTCATCGAGAGCCTGTCGTTCCAAACAACGAGTTTGCCGGCGTTCACGACATTCGGGGTGACCGTATGAGACAACTCGCGACCATTTTATCGAACCGATTGATTGCGACCGCGACGATGGAGATGAAAGTCGAAATCGCACCGCAGGCCGTTGCGCCGGGGACGTTCTTCCACGTGAAGACGTCAGAGCTGTTGCGCCGGCCGCTCTCGGTCGCGAACGTCGAAGGCAACGTCGTCACGTTCCTGTATAAAGTGATCGGCAGCGGGACGGCAGATTTGGCCACTCGTCGGACGGGAGACGCCTTGGACATCCTCGGACCGCTCGGCAACGGCTTTCCGCTCGAACAGACGGGCAAGCGGGTCGTGCTCGTCGGTGGGGGCATCGGAGTGCCGCCGCTCTACTACACGCGGCGTCTGCTCGCCGCTCAAGGGATCGAGACGGTGGCGATTCTCGGATTTGATACGAAGACGAGCATCTTTTATGAAGACGCGTTCCGTGAATTTGGGAAGACGATTATCACGACGGTCGATGGGACGTATGGGGAAATGGGATTTGTGACCGGACCGCTCGCGCGGGTCGAGGCCGATGTATTGTTCAGCTGTGGGCCGGAACCGATGCTGAAAGCGGTCGCCGCGTCACAGATTGAAGAGCGTTATATCTCGATTGAGAATCGAATGGGGTGTGGCATCGGCGCTTGTTTCGCTTGCGTATGCGAAGCGCCAGGCGGCTACGTCAAAGTGTGCAGTGACGGACCGGTATTTCGGGCAGAAGAGGTGACGCTATGAGACTACACGTCGAGTTGCCAGGCTTACAGTTAAAAAATCCGATTATGCCGGCATCAGGCTGTTTCGGATTCGGGGAAGAGTTCGCCAAACTCTATGACTTATCGATGTTAGGCGGTATCATGATCAAGGCAGCGACAGGCGAGTCGCGGTTCGGCAACGGCACGCCGCGGGTCGCCGAGACGGCGCAAGGGATGCTGAACGCCATTGGCCTTCAAAACCCAGGTGTCGACGCCATCATCAAAGACAAGCTTCCGTTCCTGTCGGGATTTGATACCGAGATCATCGCCAACGTGGCCGGCTCGACGCCTGAAGAATACATCCATGTCGCACGCCAGATGAGTGCCGACCCGACCATTAAAGCGCTCGAGCTGAACATTTCCTGTCCGAACGTGAAGTGCGGCGGGATGCAGTTCGGGACCGATCCCGAGATGGCGGCCGAATTGACCCGACTCGTCAAAGCGGCGTCAACGAAACCGGTGTACGTCAAACTATCACCGAACGTCACATCGATTACGGCGATGGCCAAGGCGGTCGAAGCGGCCGGGGCCGATGGCATCACGATGATCAACACGCTCGTCGGGATGCGCATCGACGTCACGACTGGGCAGCCGATTCTCGCCAATCGAATCGGGGGCTTGTCTGGGCCAGCCGTCAAACCGGTCGCGATCCGCATGGTGTATGAAGTCGCCCAGGCCGTCGATATCCCGATTATCGGGATGGGCGGCGTGCGGACGGTGGACGACGTATTAGAGTTTATCTACGCAGGTGCCTCAGCGGTCGCGGTCGGAACGGCCAATTTTGAAAATCCTTACGTCTGTCAGGAAATCATCGAAGCGTTACCGGGACGACTTGACGAACTTGGCATCGATCACATTTTAGACATCAGGGGGAAAGCTTATGAACAGACTGTATCTCGCGCTTGATGTCGAGACGGGCGCCGACGCGTTCCGTCTATTGGAACAAATCAATCAGAAACCGGCCGTCAAAGTCGGGATGGAGCTGTTCTATCGGGAAGGGGGGCGTTTTGTCGAGCAACTCGTCGACAACGGATACCCCGTCTTTTTAGACGTCAAAGTCCATGACATCCCGGAGACGGCACGACGGACGCTCCGTCAAATCGGCCGCCTCGGCGTCGAGTTGACGAACGTCCATACGCTCGGCGGCGAGACGATGATGCGTTACGCCTTGGACGGCTTACGCGATGTGACTGATACGACGAAATTGATTGGGGTCACCCAGTTGACGTCGACCGATGAACGGATGCTCGCCGAGGAGTTACACATCGATGGCGGACTAGAACAAGCCGTCCTCCGACAAGCGGGCATGGCTGGACGGGCCGGACTCGACGGTGTCGTCGCGTCCGTGCATGAGGCCCGCGCGATTCGCCAAGCGCTCGGCTCGTCATTTTTGACCGTGACGCCCGGTATCCGCATGAACGAAACAGCGGACGACCAAGTCCGGATCGCCACACCGAAAGCGGCTCGTGACGCCGGCGTGTCGGCCATCGTCGTAGGTCGGCCGATCACCCAAGCCGTTGATCCGAACGCCGCTTACGAATACTATTTACAGGAATGGAGTCGAACTTATGAGACAAATCGCTGAAGCTTTACTACAAATCGAGGCCGTGACCCTGTCACCGGAAAACCCGTATACGTGGTCGAGCGGGATGAAGAGTCCGATTTATTGCGACAACCGTTTGACGCTCAGTTATCCTGACGTCCGAAATCTCATCATCGATACGCTCGTCGATGCGGTCCGTCCGCTCGATGCCGACGTCATCGCCGGGACAGCGACAGCGGGAATCCCCCATGCGACGCTTGTCGCCGACCGGCTCGGTTTGCCCCTCGTCTACGTCCGTTCGAGTGCGAAAAGACATGGGAAAGGGAATCGAATTGAAGGTCGGTTTGAACCGGGGGCCCGTGTCATCGTGATTGAAGACTTGTTGTCGACCGGCTCATCGAGCATCGAGGCCGCCAAAGCAATCCAGGAAGCGGGCGGGGAAGTGATCAAGATTCAAGCCATTTTCTCTTACAGTCTGAGCCAACTCGCCATCAATCTGTTGGACTCCGGCTTCACTGCGCACGCTCTGATTACACTATCGGATGTGCTCGACGTCGCCGTCAAAAAGCGAATCATCAGTAAAGAAGAAGCTGCCTCTTTACGTGACTGGCGAAACGATCCGACAGGTTGGAACGCACGTGTCACATCGTAATCTACCTTTCTAAGAATCCACCTCCGGGCGGATTCTTTTTCTATTCGGTACATGACATACTGAACGTGTTAGAATAGGGAAAGCAATCAATAAAGGAGAAGTGTATGGCGTATTCTAGAATGAAGGGAAAATCCTTGAAAGCTCGCTTTCAAGCCATCCCAAAACATCGTAAACTTGCGTTCGGACTCGTCCTCACCGTCTTGCCCCTCATCTTTTTCTTGAATTTATTCATATTCAGTCACGTGTTGGCACTCGGGGACACGTACGAGGACCGCTATCAAATGAAGAAACTTCGACTCGAGACAGCGCATGGCAACGTCGAATTTGTTCGGAGCACGAATGAGAAGGTTCAGATTGACGTGTTGCAGACGAACTCAAAAGAGCGTCGCATCAAAGTCAAGTCGGTCGGCGACACAATCTCGGTCGTCGAGCGGTACGGCCAGCTGAGTCAATTCGGCAGCCGGGCGAGCGATGAGCCGTCCCGTTATAAGATTCGCGTCGCCTTGCCGAGTTCGATGACGTCAATCGATGTCGAGGCCGAGCAAGTGACGGGACAAGGACTGATTGCCAAGACAATCATCTTGGAGGCGAACGCTGTCAATGTAAAGAAACTTGAAAGTGATCGACTTCGTGTCGAGACGCGGAGTGATGCGACACTAGAAACCGTCCGTGTCGTCACGGGAGATATCCGCTCCTATCGGAATGCGACCGTGAGCGACATCGTCGTCAATCAAAGCTTGACGGTTCAGACCGAGGCAGGTACGCTCGCCTACGAGCCGCGGAACGCGACCGGACAAGTGAACGTCACGACGACGGGCAATGTGACGGCGTCCAAGCGGTTCAAGGAAATCGGGGGCGGCGTGTATCATCTGTCGAACTCGAACCGGCCGAATATTGAACTCATTTCCGAGACAGGAAAGGTCGAACTGAAATGATCAACAAACGTTACATCCCAAAAGTCGGGCTCCGGACATTGAAAACGGGGATTGCCGTCGCCATCACGATCGCCTTGTCGTGGTACGTGTTCGGTATTTATTCAGGCATGGGGGCCATCGCGGCCGTCGTCGCGATGCAACCGACCGTGAAGCGCTCATCGAACATCGTTTTTAGCCGCATCTTCGGGACGATTGTCGGGCTCATGTGCGGTCTTTTGATTGTCTACGCGTTCGGGGTCAACCCGATTTCAATCGGACTCGCCGTCATCGTCGCGCTCACGCTCAACACAACATTCGATAAGACGCACATGTCTACGTACGCGGCGTTCGCAATCGTGCTCATGCTTGAAAACCCGACAACTGACTTCTTCCATTATGCCTGGACCCGTTCGTTGTTGACGGCCGTCGGTGTGTTCGTCTCGCTCGGTGTCAACTATGCATTCCTTCCGCCTCGTTATGAAGAGCGATTGCTCAGTGAAATTCGAAAGACATCGACCTACATGTTCCATCATTGGCGCGAACTCGTCGGGTCCCCGTCAGAATTACTTGAGACGCGGGCCCGCATCCTCGGGCATCAGGAGCTGCACATGATGCTCCAAGAAGATATGAAAATGACAAACGTGAAATTGAAGCATTTGACAATCAAGCAATACCGTCTATTGATTCACCTTGAGGACAAACTCGTCTTGTTGCTCGAGAGTCTCGCCGAACACCGCGAGGCACTCTTATTGATGGGTGAGGAAGAACGCCGGGCGTTCGAATCCGAGTTTTTATACCTCCTCGCGCATCATCACGACATCCTCTACACATGTGACAAGCCGTATTCGCTGTTCACATTGCCACACGAAGATTTATCCGTTTCTGAAATCTTACATGGGCACTTGCTCGACTATCATGAACAGCTCGAAGCGTTCAAACACAACCCGAAATAAAGTAAGGCCCCGTCGCGATGACGGGGCCTTTACTTGTTGTCAATGTAAGTGGACATGTCATATTTACACATGCCTTTGCCGGCACCCTCCGTTCCTGGGGCGATGCGGATGCCTCCGCAGTGCGTGCCGCACTTTACGGGGTCATCCTTGCATCGCTATCCCCTAGGAGTTCGGGTGCCGGCCTTGGCATGTGTCTGCTCGCCTGTCGATCAGACGTGTACCAATCCTTTCGTTCGTCCGCCGGCGCCCCGACTCCTGCAGGAAAGCAACCCAACGGAGACCCAGCAGCGACATTGAGTCGCGATGCGGCTCCGGGGTTGCCTGCGGAAAGCGTGGGCGCCGAGAGGACGAGTGACCATGGACTAACAAGAAAAGACCACGTCACATGACGTGGCCTGAACTCATTGCTGGAGTGATTTGACGAGTCGCTCATCCGGCGTGACGTACACCGTCTGCTGATCCGTATAGATGACGAATCCAGGTTTGGCGCCGCTCGGCTTTTTTACGTAGCGCGCTTTCGTGTAATCGACCGGCACACCGCTCGAGGCACGGGCTTTCGAGAAGTAGGCCGCGACGGTCGCCGCTTCGAGGAGCGTCGTCTCGTCCGGCTCGCTCGAACGGATGATGACGTGAGATCCAGGAATGTCTTTCACATGAAGCCAAATCTCATCGCGACGGGCGAACTTGAACGTCAAGTAGTCGTTTTGCGTATTGTTCTTCCCGACAAAAAACTCCGTCCCGGTCGACGACGTATATGCTTCGAGCGAAATTTTCTTCGTTTGTTTTTTCTTCTGACTCCGTTGTTTCATGTAGCCGCCTTCGGCCAACTCTTCTCGAATCTCGACGATATCGGCCGGTGAGGCGACATCGAGCTGGGCGACGAGCGTCTCTAAATACTCAATCTCGGCGTCGTTCAATTCGATTTGTTTCTGCACTTCGACTTTGGCGACTTTCAACTTGTTGTATTTCTTGTAGTATGCTTGCGCATTCTCATTCGGCGTCTTGAGCGGGTTGAGCGGGATATCGATCATCCCGCCTTCCTCGTCGTAATAATCGACGACGTGGGCGACGGTCATGCCTTTCTCAAGTTGGAACAAGTACGTCGTCAACAGCTCCCCATATTTTTGAAGCTCGTCGGACCGTTCCGTCGCCTTCAAGTCGTCGAGCAGTCGTTTGCGCTTCAACAGGTTTTTCTCGAGCTCGGATTTGAGCAGACGCTCGACGTCGTGGGCTTGTTGTTTGACGCGATCGCGGTTCGCTTTTTCATAGAAGAAACGGTCGAGCACGTCTTTGCTCGTCTCATAGCGCTCTTCAGAGGTGATTTCACCGGACGTGAGCACGATCGGACTGAAGCGCTCTTTGCCCGACGCGAGCTGTTGGAAGACGTAAGGGCCTTCGAGGTCGCTCATGACGCTCTCGAACGCCTCTTCGATGCTCGCCCGGTTCGGGAGTTTGGCCCGATGGACGATTTCTTGTGCGATTTGCGGGCTGAGCCCGGCGAAATTGGCCACGAGTTGCTTGTCGAGTTTTCCGACGTTCCAGTCGATGCGTTTCAAACCGGCTTCTCGCTCCGTCAACGGATCACACTTGTCTTGGGCCGGTGGCAACAAGTAATCGCTGCCCGGCATGATCGTCCGGTACGTGTTCTGTGACGGCGGGAGATGCTTGATGGCGTCTAAAATCTTACCGTCCTCGTTCGTCAAGACGACGTTCGAGTGCCGTCCCATCAGTTCGATATACACTTTCTTATTATCTTCGTCGCCGAGCTCGTTTCGTGAACGGATCGACAGGACGATGACACGGTCACGGCCGACTTGTTCGATTGCCGTGATGAAGCCGCCTTCGATATGTTTTCTGAGCATCATACAAAACATCGGCGGTTCTTGCGGGTTCTTCGTCGGGTTGTCGGTCAGTTGGAGCCGTGCGTACATCGCGTTCGCCGAAACGAGCAATTGGACGCTTTGGCGGTTCGAGCGGATTTGAATCATCAAGTCGAGGGAATACGGTTGGTGCACGCGATTGATGCGCCCTCCAACGAGCGCTTGTAATTCTGTTACAACACGATATGTCATTAATCCATCATATGCCACTAGTCTCATCACCTTTGTTCTTTTTCTGTCTCTACGTTATCAGATTCACGGAAAATATGGTACGATGAAGTAGGAAATCCGAACTTCTTCTTGCCGGAACAATTGATTGACTGCTATTATAATTAAATGTGATGTTAGAAGATGGAGGTCTTGCAGTGAATTTTAAAGAACGAGGATTATTAATCGTCTTGTCTGGCCCGAGCGGCGTCGGAAAAGGGACAGTGTGCCGCGTGCTCCGTGAGGAAGAGGACAACAACCTTCAATATTCGGTCTCAGCAACGACCCGGAAACCGCGTGAAGGGGAAGTAGAAGGCGTGCATTACTTCTTTAAGACGAGAGAACAATTTGAAGACATGATCGAGCATGATCAATTGCTCGAACACGCTGAATTTGTCGGCAATTATTATGGGACACCGGTCGAATGGGTTCGTGAGACACTGGAGAGCGGAAGAGACGTCATCCTCGAGATTGAAGTCCAAGGTGCGTTCCAAGTGAAAGAGCGTTTCCCGGAAGCGGTCTTTTTATTCTTGGCTCCGCCAAGCTTGCAAGAACTACGCAACCGCTTAGTCGGTCGAGGCACGGAATCGGAAGACGTGATCAAGCAACGCTTGCTCGTCGCCCGGGAAGAAATTGAATTGATGGATGCATACGATTACGTCGTTACGAATGATGAAGTGGACAAAGCGATCGACCGTATCAAAGCGATCGTGACGGCCGAGCATTGTAAACGTGAACGTGTCGCGTCTCTCTATAAAAAAGCCATGATGGAGGTCATTTAATGTTATACCCTTCGATTGATGCCTTACAACGTATCATCCCGTCGAAATACACGATCGTAACGGTTGCCGCGAAGCGAGCCCGCCAAATCCAGGACGGAAAAGCACCGAAAGTCGCCGCGCCAAAATCGTATAAGCCGGTCGGTCAAGCGCTAGAAGAATTGTATTCGGGTGACACGACAATCATCGCGAACGAAAAAAACAACGGATGAATTGTGACCCAAGTCGGATACGACTTGGGTCTCATTGTCTATAAGGGGGAGAAATGTGAATGTTGAACGATCGGAATATCTTGCTTTGTGTGAGCGGCGGGATCGCGGCGTATAAGGCGTGCGCGCTCACGTCAAAACTCGTCCAGGCCGGTGCGAACGTGCACGTGGCGATGACCGCCTCAGCCGAGGAGTTCGTCGGGAAAGCGACGTTTCAGGCGCTCAGTCGCAATGCGGTACACACCGACGTGTTCGAGGAACACGACCCGACCAAAATCGCCCACATCGACGTCGTCGACACGAGTGATTTGATCGTCGTCGCACCGGCCACGGCGAACATGATCGCGAAACTCGCGGCCGGTATTGCCGACGACTTCATCACGACCTCGATTTTAGCGGCGAAATGCCCGGTCATCGTCTCACCGGCGATGAACGTCAATATGCTCGAACATCCGGCCACGCGCCGCAACATCGAGACGCTCAAAACGTTCGGTTATCAAATCATCGAACCGGGCGTCGGCAATCTCGCGTGCGGTTGGATCGGCGGGGGTCGTTTGCCGGAACCGGAAGACATCGTCCGGATTATCGAGAGCCAATTCGTCCCGAAACTTCTGCTCGGGAAGCAAGTGTTGATCACGGCGGGGCCGACGGTCGAACGCATCGACCCGGTCCGGTTCCTATCGAACGACTCGTCAGGCAAGATGGGCGTCGCGCTCGCCGAGGCGGCCCGCGACATGGGAGCCTACGTCACACTCGTCCACGGTCCACTGCAAGTACCGGTACCGGATGGAGTAACCGCCATCGCCGTCGAATCCGGGACGGAGATGCTCGAGACGGTGCTCGCGCGCTTCGATGACCAAGACCTCGTCATCAAATCGGCCGCCGTCGCCGACTATCGCCCAAAGACGGTCCATAGCGAGAAACATAAAAAAGTGCACGGGCCGTTGACAATCGAACTCGAAGAGACGACCGATATCTTGAAGATGCTCGGGGAGAAGAAAACGCATCAGCTCCTCGTCGGCTTTGCGGCCGAGACGGAGAACCTCGAGCAACACGCCCGCGACAAAATCGCCCGCAAGCGGGTCGACTATCTCGTGGCCAATGATGTGTCGCAACCGGATATCGGCTTCCGCTCTGACGACAACGAGGTCATGTTGTTTCGGGCGGACGGTGCTCACGTCCGCTTACCACGACAGAGCAAACGTGAACTCGCCGTCGAGTTGCTCACCCATTTTAAGGAAGATTTGCGATGATCGCCCATGTCCATGTCGACGCACCCGTCATCACGATCGACCGTCCGTTCGATTATGAGGTCCCGTCCCAGTTCGAGACGTTAATCGAACCGGGCATGCGTGTCTCGGTCCCGTTCGGCTCACGACGCCTGCTCGGAATCGTGACCGGTGTCTCGGAAGGGACACGCGAAGGCTTGAAGCCACTTGAAGCATTATTAGATGAAGAATCATCTCTGACGGACGAGTTGCTCGACTTATCGACCCACGTGAAAGAGACGACGCTCTGCTTCCGGTCGTCGGCACTCCTCGCGATGCTGCCGGCAGCGTTGAAGGTGAGTTATGACAAAGAGATTAAAGGTGAGACGCTTCCAGACGGTGTTCGGGCCGGCACCCATCTTTCCGAGTACCCAAAAGAAACGCAGTCCGTCATCTTGGCGCTCGCCAAAAAAGGGGACATTTTGCTCGCGCCGGTGTTAAAAGAAAAACGGACGGTCAAGACGGACCTCGTCATCGAGCTCATCGACGCGACGCTCATCCCGGCCCGTGCGAAGAAACAACAAGAAGCGATTCAGTTGCTGCAAGACGTACCGCGCATGTATTGGTCGTCGTTACGTCAAATCGGATTATCGCGCGCGCAACTGCAAAAGATGGAGTTGCTCGGTGCCGTCAACGTGACCGAGGTCGAACTGAACCGCGATCCATACGCCATGATTGAACAAGTCATCGAGACTGTCGAACTGAACGAAAGTCAAGCGACGGCCGTCCATGCCATCTACGACGCCAAAGCCGGGGAGACGTTGCTCTTGCACGGTGTCACCGGTAGCGGGAAGACCGAGGTCTATCTCGAAGCGATCGGTCAAGTCGTCGACGATGGCAAACAGGCGATTTTGCTTGTCCCAGAAATCTCGCTCACGCCGATGATGGTGAAACGGTTCAAACGCCGTTTCGGCGACCGGGTCGCCGTGCTCCATAGCGCCTTGTCGCAAGGCGAGAAATACGATGAATGGCGGAAAATCAAACGACGAGAAGTCGACGTCGTCGTCGGGGCCCGCTCGGCCATCTTCGCACCGCTCGAAAACATTGGCCTTATCATCTTAGATGAAGAGCATGAGACGACGTACAAGCAAGAAGAGAACCCGCGCTATCATGCGCGTGACGTCGCGATTTGGCGAGCGCATTACCATGAGTGTCCGGTCGTGCTCGGAAGTGCGACCCCGTCTCTCGAGTCTTACGCCCGCGCCCAAAAAGGTGTCTACCGTTATCTGCAACTCAGCGAACGGTACGGCGGCGAGATGCCGCCGGTGCATATTATCGATATGCGACGCGAACTCGCCAAAGGGAATACGACGATGTTTTCAGAAGATTTATTTGTCGCTATCAACGACCGCATCGCCAAAAAAGAACAGTGTGTCATCTTGCTCAACCGTCGTGGCTTCACGACGTTCGTCATGTGCCGCGACTGCGGGGAAGGACTCACTTGCCCGCACTGCGCCGTCAACTTGACATATCACCAACACGGCGACCGGCTCAAATGCCACTACTGCGGCTACGAGATTGGGATGCCGTCGAAGTGCCCGACGTGTGACAGCAAGAAAATCAAACAGTTCGGCACCGGCACGCAAAAGATTGAGACCGAGCTGTTGAACCGCATCCCCGAGGCGCGAATCATCCGAATGGACCAAGACACGACGTCCCGAAAAGGGTCGCACGAGCAACTGTTGAAACGCTTCGAGGATGGAGAGGCTGACATTTTGCTCGGCACTCAAATGATCGCCAAAGGACTCGATTTCCCGAACGTCACACTCGTCGGCGTGCTCGCAGCGGATGCGACACTCGGCATGCCCGATTTCCGGGCGACCGAGCGCACGTTCCAACTCGTGACCCAAGTCGCCGGTCGTGCCGGGCGAGGCATTCTGCCTGGTGAGGCGTACGTGCAGACGTACAACCCGGACCATTATGTCATCGAGACGGCGAGTGAACACGATTATGAATCGTTTTACGCCCGGGAGATGCAGCTGCGCCAAGTCGGCAATCATCCTCCGTATTGGTACGTCACACTTGTCACGTTCGCGGCGGAAAGTCCGCTCGTCGCCCAAGCCGAGGCCGAGCTGTTCGCTTCTGATTTTGTCGAGGCGCATGTGGCGCAGTCACGGCTGAACGGCCCGATGCCGGCGCCGCTGTCGAAACTAAAGAACTTGTACCGCTATCAGTTGTTCATCAAGACGAAACACCCTGAAGCGCTATATCCGGTCCTCGCCGCGTTGCAACAGGCACGCGCGAAGGCGATCAGTAAAAAAGAATATCAATTGAGTATCGACGTAAACCCATACGTATTCATGTGAGGTGGAACCAAATGTATAAAGTAGTAGAGATTCCAAATGAGATTTTACGGGTCACGTGTGATCCGGTGACGAAATTTGATAAAAAGTTGCGTCAGACGGTCGATCGACTGTTCGACACGATGTACGAATATGACGGCGTCGGCGTTGCCGCCCCGCAAGTCAACTTGAACCAACGGCTCGCCGTCGTCCATACAGATGATGAGACCGGTCCGCTCGTATTGATCAATCCAGAGATCATCGAGACGTCGGGAAGCGAGGTCGGTCTTGAAGGGTGCTTGAGTATCCCGGGAGAGTTCGGATTCGTCGAACGGCATGAGACGATCGTCGTCAAGACGCAAGACATGAAGGGCCGCTACCAACAAGTGAAGGCGAGCGGTTTCTTCGCCCGGGCAATTCAACATGAGATCGATCATCTCGACGGGGTGTTGTTCACGGACAAACTCGCCGTGCCGGAAAAAGGGACGGATCAACGCATCGTCTTCATGGGCACTCCGACGTTTGCCGTATCCGTACTTGAGCGCTTGCTCGAAGAAGGATACAATGTCGTAGGTGTCGTCTCGCAACCGGACAAGCCGGTCGGACGAAAACGCGAACTGAAACCGACGCCGGTGAAAGAGAGTGCATTGCGCCACAACATCCCGGTGTTACAGCCTGAAAAGGTGCGGACCGATTACGCGGACATCTTGGCACTCAAACCGGACTTGATCGTGACGGCAGCGTACGGTCAAATCGTTCCGACCGAACTGTTAGAAGCGCCGAAACATGGAGCCATCAACGTCCATGCCTCACTATTGCCGAAACATCGGGGTGGTGCTCCAATCCATCAAGCCATCCTCGACGGAGACAAAGAGACGGGCGTCACGATCATGTACATGGTCGATAAGCTCGATGCCGGCGATATGATTGCCAACACGGTCGTACCAATCGAAGAATTGGACACGGTCGGTACGTTGTTCGACAAGCTCGCGGTCGCAGGGTCTGACTTGTTAATCAAGACGCTTCCTGCCTTCCTTGCTGGTTGGATTGAAGCCGTGCCGCAGGATGAGCGTGACGTCACGTTCGCACCGAACATCAGCCGGGAGCGGGAACAGATTGACTGGACCATTTCCGGCACAGACATTTATAACCATATCAGAGGGATGAATCCGTTCCCGACTGCGTATACGACGATTGCGGGTGAACGGGTCAAACTGTTCTTCGGGTCGAAGACGACAGGGACGGGTGAACCGGGAACGATTGTGCGGCTTGAAGAGGATGGATTTGTCGTCGCGACAGGCGACGCGGTCGCCATTAAAGTGATCGATTTGCAACCATCTGGTAAAAAACGAATGGATGGGGCCACGTTCATGCGTGGGGCCGGTCAAAAGTTACAAGTCGGCGATCGATTAGGAGGATAATATGAACGTACGAGTTGCAGCGCTTGATACGCTAATCAAAATCGAACAAGGCGGCGCCTATTCGACGATTGCGGTCAACGACCTATTGAAACAAAAAAAATTAGCGACGAAAGACGTCGGCCTCTACACGGAGCTCGTCTACGGGACGCTCGGCCGGAAACGGACGCTCGATTATATTTTAGAGAAGCGGGTCCAAAACCCGAAAAAATTGGACAAATTTGTCTTGCCGCTCTTGCGGATGAGCGTCTATCAACTGTTTTATCTCGACAAGATCCCGGATCGGGCCGTGTTGCATGAAGCGGTTGAAATCGCGAAAAAACGGGGCCATTCCGGGACAGGCAAGTTCGTCAATGGCGTTTTGCGCAACGTCATCCGGGACGGGTACCCAGATTTGAGCACGTTGCCGGACGCTGAACGGATTGCCATCGAACATAGCCATCCTGATTGGCTCGTTGCCGAATGGGTGGAGACGTATGGTGTCGAAGCGACCGAGGCGATGTGTAAATTAAACAATGAGCCGGCTCCGGTCACAGTGCGGGTCAACCGCCAGCGCGTCACGGTCGAAGAGATGATTGAGCGGCTCGCCGAAGTCGATGTCGTCGCGACACGTTCCGAGCTGTCAGCGGACGGTCTCGTCATCGAGTCCGGAAACGTGCACACGACAGCGTTCATCGATATGGGCTTGTTGTCGATTCAAGATGAGAGCTCGATGATCGTCGCCGATGCGCTTCAAGCCGGGAAAATGGAACGCGTGCTCGATGCGTGTGCCGCACCGGGTGGAAAAGCGATGCATACGGCCGAACGGATGGACGGCGGAACGCTCGTCGCGCTCGACTTGCACCCGCATAAAGCGAAGTTGATTGAACGTCAAGCGAAGCGTCTGCATATCGATGGAGTGACCGCACTTGCCCTCGATGCCCGCCAGGCTGGGGATCAATTCGAACCGGAAAGCTTCGATCGAATCTTACTCGACGTCCCATGCTCGGGACTCGGTGTCATCCGTCGCAAGCCCGATATCAAATGGACGAAGGACAAATCTGCCCTTGCCGGACTCCCGAAAGTCCAACGTGAAATCATCGACGCCGTCTTGCCACTCCTCAAACGAGGTGGTACGCTAGTGTACTCGACATGTACAATCGACCCGACTGAGAATGAACAGCAGGCTGATTACATTTTGTCGAATGGACTGACGTGGGATGAGACACTCCAGGACCGTCTTCCCCAAGTATTGCGTCCGATGGTGTCATCGGACCGAGCTGAACTCAAATTACTCCCGACGTCGTTCGGGACGGACGGTTTCTATATCGCCGCATTTAAGAAAGAGGTATAAACATGAATCCAAAAGCAGTTGAAAAAAATCCATTGGTCGGTGCCAAGCCTTCCCTCTATTCCCTCACGTATTCAGAGCTCGAACAGTGGCTCATCGAGGCAGGAGAAAAATCGTTCCGCGCGAAACAGTTATATGACTGGATGTACGTCAAGCGTGTGACGTCGTTCGACGATATGACGAACGTCTCGAAACCGCTCCGTGAGAAGTTGGACGCGGCGTTCCAATTGACGACGTTGAAAGAACTCGTTCGTCAAGAGTCACAAGACGGCACGATCAAGTTTTTGTTTGAACTTCAAGACGGTTACTCGATCGAGACGGTGCTCATGCGCCATGAGTACGGCAACTCGGTCTGTGTCACGACGCAAGTCGGCTGCCGCATCGGTTGCACGTTCTGTGCCTCGACGCTCGGCGGTTTAAAACGTAATTTAGAAGCCGGCGAAATCACGGCGCAAGTGCTCGACGTGCAGCGCGCCCTCGATGCGAGCGGAGAGCGAGTCGACTCGATCGTCGTCATGGGGATCGGCGAACCGTTTGACAATTACGATGAATTGATGCGTTTCTTGCGCACCGTCAACCATGATGACGGCTTGAACATCGGTTCACGCCACATCACCGTGTCAACGAGTGGGATTGTGCCGAAAATCTACAAGTTTGCTGACGAAGGGATGCGTATCAACTTCGCCATCTCGCTTCATGCGCCGACGACAGAGATTCGGACGCGTCTCATGCCGATCAACCGTGCCTACAACTTGGACAAGTTGATGGAAGCGGTCAATTACTATACAGAGAAAAGCGGTCGCCGCATCACGTTCGAATACGGTTTATTCGGCGGGGTCAACGACACGGAAGAACACGCGCATCAACTCGCTGACTTGTTGAAAGGCGTCAAATGTCACGTCAACTTGATTCCAGTCAACCACGTGCTCGAGCGCGACTACGTCCGCACACCACGTAAACAAATTTTTGCCTTTGAAAAAGTGCTCAAAGATCGAAAAGTGAACGTGACGATTCGTCGCGAACAAGGTTCGGATATCGATGCGGCTTGTGGGCAGCTTCGAGCGAAGGAGCGCGAACAAGAAACGAGGTAATCAGGAAGATGGAATTAGCATACCGAACCGACCGGGGCCAAGTGAGAGCGCAGAACGAGGACGCCGTCTTGATTTTAGGGGACGAACGTGCCGGAATCGCACTCGTGGCCGATGGTATGGGAGGGCATGAAGCCGGGGAAGTCGCGAGTCAGCTCGTCATTGAGCAGTTTCGTCGTGCTTTCCCCACGCTTCCGGCCTCACCGATGGAAATGGAGAATTGGTTTCGAGACAATGTTGAACTGGCCAATGAGCAAGTGCTTGATTTCTCGAAGCAAGCGAACCTGCTCATGATGGGGACGACAATCGCCGGCGTCTGCTGGCATGACGAGACAATCGTGATCGTCCATGTCGGAGATAGCCGTGTGTATGCCTTGCGTGACAATAAACTTCAACAGTTGACGGAGGATCATTCTTACGTCAATGTGTTGAAGCAACTCGGGGAGTTGACTGAAGAAGAGATGCGTGTTCATCCGAAACGTAATATCATCACCCGAGCAATCGGCTCGAAAGAGCATGTCGAACCTGATCTGCAAGTATTTGCCGAACCCGAGTTTGACACGATTTTAATCTGTACGGACGGCTTGACGACGCATTTGACCGATGACGAGATCAAGCAAGTCTTGGAACGTCCCGTCTCGGCTGACGTCAAGGCAAATCAATTGATTGATCGAGCCAACCGTTTGGGGGGGAGTGACAATATCACTGTCGCCCTCGTCCAGTTCACAGAGAGAAAGAGAGGATGAATCCGATGCGAAGTGGAGAACGAATCAACGATCGTTATCGGATCGAACAGCAAATCGGCAGCGGCGGCATGGCAAATGTCTACCGGGCTCACGATGAGATTTTAAACCGAACCGTCGCCATCAAGGTGTTGCGATCTGAATTCTCGCACAATGAACAATTTATACGCCGGTTTGAGCGTGAAGCCCATGCGGCAACAAGTCTGAACCATCCAAATATTGTGGCCATTTATGACGTCGGGGATGAACGCGACATCTATTACATCGTCATGGAACATGTCGATGGGATGACGCTGAAACAATATTTACAAGAAGAGTACATATCTGTCGACGAGGCGCTCCGCATCATGGGACAGATATGTGATGCGATCGACCACGCTCATGCGAATCGAATCATTCACCGGGACATCAAACCGCAAAACATGATGATCGACCAAAGCGGTAACGTCAAAGTGACGGATTTTGGGATTGCGGTGGCCATGTCGAACGCGACGCTTACCCATACGATGTCGGTCCTCGGATCGGTCCACTACTTTTCTCCCGAGCAGGCACGCGGGAAGTTCGCCGATGAGAAGTCAGATATTTACTCGCTCGGCACGGTGCTCTATGAACTTGTGACCGGCCGCGTGCCGTTCATCGGCGAGACGCCGGTCGCCGTCGCGTTGCAGCATCTGCAAGACGACCCGATTCGACCGATGGATTTGAACCCGAACATCCCGCAAGCGCTTGAAAACTGTATCATGCAGGCGCTCGCGAAGTCACCGGGCGCGCGTCATGCCTCGGTCGCCGCGTTCAAAAAGGATTGCATGACGGCACTTGATTCAGAACGTGCGAATGAACCGAAGCGTTCGAATGAGGAGCAAGATGCGTTTGATCAGACGCTCGTCATGGCGCCGCTCGTACAAGATGACCCAATTGCTAAAGAGACACCCGAGCAACCGGTTGCAGTAACTGAACCTGTGAAAGACAAACCGAAACGGAAGAAGAAGTGGTGGCTTTGGATTTTGCTTGCGCTCCTGTTGATTGGTGGCGGGATCGGAGCCTACGTCATCGCTGACGAAATGTCCCGAGCCGTCGTCCCGGACGTCGTCGGCATGACGAGCGACGAGGCGACGACCGAACTTGAGGCGGTAGGTTTTGTCGTCGAGACGACCGAGCGAATGAGTGACAACATTCTCGTCGGCAATGTCATCTCGCAGACGCCACAAGCCGGACGAAAGCCGAAGCGCGGGACGACCGTGACGATTGTCGTCTCGGCCGGAAAAGAGACGGTCGAGATGCCGGACGTTGAAGGGTTGTCCCAATCTGCAGCCGAACGGACGCTCAAAGACCTCGATTTCACGGATATCGAGATTCAATCGGAGGCGTCTGAGACGGTCGATAGCGGGGATGTCATCTCTCAATCGATTACTCCAGGCGATGAGGTCGTCCCCTCTGAAGAGACGGTGACCCTTGTCGTCTCAACAGGAAGCAATAAAATCGAACTCGCCAATTTGGCTGGGTATACGTTCGAAGAAGCGACGACGTACGCCGAACAGAATAGCTTAAAAATCGTCAAACGGGACGAGTATTCAACGAGCGTGCCTGCGAACCAAATTATCCGTCAACTCCCGACGGCCGGGACGGCAGTCGACCCGGGGACGGAATTGACCGTTATCGTGTCGCAAGGTGTCGAACCGACTGACGTGTCGATTGAGCGTGAAGTCAACGTCGAAATCGAGCCGCCCGCTGAAGGCGAAGAGCCCGTGGCGCTCGAAGTCGTCATTCGGACGGTCGACGCACGTGGCGAAATTGAAGTGTTGCGTGATAAGATAACGGAGACGACGACGTATTCGTATACACTTGTCATCGCACCGGACGAAGTCGGAACCGCGACGATTGAAGTCGATGGTGAAATCGTTCGTACGGATACGGTGACCTACGCACAAGCAAAAGATTCACAATGAAGAGGTGGCGTGCGCGTCACCTCTTTTTCTAAGGAGGGAATGGAATGAAAGGTACGATCATTCGATTACAAGGCGGCTTTTATGACGTCATGACGGAAGAGAAGCAAGAGATCCGTTGTCGCGCCCGCGGCAATTTCCGCAACCGTAACATCTCGCCTGTCGTGGGCGATGATGTCGATATCCAAGACCAAGGGGACGGCACCGGTTATATATTGGCCGTCGACGAGCGTTCAAACCATCTCGTCCGTCCGCCGATCGCCAATATCGATCAAGCGTTCTTGCTGTTCTCGGTCAAGGAACCGGCGTTCTCGTTCCATCTGCTCGACCGTTTCCTCGTCTTGATCGAATCGAAGCAAGTCCATCCGATTATCGTCTTGACGAAGATGGATCTGTTGATGGAGTCGGAACGGAAAACGATTCACGAAGCAGCAACTTTATACCGCTCGATCGGCTATGAGGTCATCGAGACGTCGATCGAAGACGGATCGGGGATTGAACAAATTCGCGGTTCGTTCAAAGAGAAGACGAGCGTATTCGCCGGACAGACTGGGGTCGGCAAGAGTTCGCTCTTGAACGCGGTCGCGCCGGAACTAGAACTCGCGACCGGAAAGATCTCGAAGTCGCTAGGCCGTGGCAAGCACACGACGCGTCACGTCACGCTCATCACGCTCGCTGACGGGCTCGTCGCTGACACGCCAGGCTTCTCGAGCCTTGAGTTCCCGGAAGAACTTGAAGTCGAGGAGATGCGCTGGTGTTTCCCTGAGTTCGTCGAGCGCCATGACGACTGCAAATTCCGCGGGTGTGCCCATTTGAATGAGCCGGGCTGTGCCGTCAAAGCGGCCGTCGAGGCGGGAGAAATCGCTTCCACCCGTTATGAGAATTATGTTACGTTTATGGCAGAGTTAAACGATAGACAACGGAGGTACTGACATGATTAAAATTGCACCATCGATTTTAGCAGCGGACTTCGCCAACCTAGAGGCAGAAGTGAAGGCGGTCCAAGAGGCCGGCGCGGATTACATCCATTTTGACGTCATGGACGGTCAATTCGTCCCGAACATCTCGATTGGGCTCCCGGTGCTCGCGAGTTTACGAAACAAGTCGGACATGGTACTCGACGTCCATTTGATGATCGACCAGCCCGAACGGTTCGTCGAAGATTTCATCAAGGCCGGGGCGGACATCGTCACCGTCCACGTCGAAGCGACGAACCACTTGCACCGCGTGTTGCAACAAATCAAAGCGGCCGGCGCCAAGTGTGGTGTCGTGCTCAACCCGCACACGCCGCTCTCATCGATTGAACACGTGCTCGGTGACGTCGATATGGTCCTCCTCATGACGGTGAACCCTGGCTTTGGGGGTCAGAAGTTCATCGAATCGGTCGTGCCGAAAATCGCGGCACTGAACGAGATGCGCCAAGCGCGCCGTCTCGACTTTGAGATCGAGATTGACGGCGGTGTCAACACAGAGACGGCGAAATTATGCATCGATGCCGGGGCTGATGTGCTCGTGGCCGGGTCGGCCATCTATAACGAGCCGAGCTATAAAGACGCAATCGATGGCATTCGTCACGCATCTCGTGTATAATCGTTCATAGAACAACAAATATTGTCGCAAGGGGTGTCACATTCTGTGGCTGAGAGGCATACGCTAACCCTTTGAACCTGTTCCGTTCACACGGACGTAGGGATGTGGCGAAAATGCACGTTGCTACTCGATAGCAGCATGGCGTTTACGTCATGCTGCTTTTTGTCGTTCGCTCATATAAGAAGGAGGGAATAAGATGAAACAACGTTTAAAACTACAGGCGCTCATTGAAATCTCATTGTTCGCCGCACTCGGCTTAATCTTTGATTTGCTCATCCCGTTTCGGATGCCGCAAGGCGGGTCGATCAGCTTGGCGATGTTGCCGATTTTCGTAATGGCGTATCGTCACGGCTTAAAAGGCGGACTTGCGACCGGTGCACTCGTCGGAACGCTGCAACTATTATTCGGGGCCTACATTTTCACACCGGTCCAATTCCTGCTCGACTACACGTTCGCTTACGGTGTCGTCGGCATGGCGGGACTGTTTGCCGGTCAAGTGAAACGAGCCGCCAAGGATGAGGCGAAAAAGACGCTCATCGTTTATTTGGTGCTCGGGGCACTCCTTGGCTCCCTGCTTCGCTACGGCGCCCACGTCTTGTCGGGCATCGTCTTCTTCGCCGAGTACGCGGAAGGGCCAGTCGTGGCCTACTCGTTCGCCTATAACATGACGTATATGCTCCCGTCCTTCCTCGTGTCGGCCGTCGTTCTCGTCCTCTTGTTCGTATCGGCGCCGCGTTTCGCCACGCTCGCGACCCGGGACGTCCGCTGATGCGGGTGCTGATCGTGGCAGCCAGCCCGGAACCAATCGCAAACCTCCCCGCTGACGTCGATTACGTCATTGGCGTCGACGGGGGATACGAGACGCTGTTAGCCCACGGGTTGAACCCGGATCTCGTCGTCGGCGATTTCGACTCGGTCACGGGCGATGTGCCGACAGATGCCGTCCGTTATCCATCTGAGAAAGATGTGACCGACCTCGAAATTGCGCTCGAGGCGGCCCGCGGCCACGGGGCGACGGAGATGCTCGTCTACGGCGCTCTCGGCGGGCGGCTTGATATGACGCTTAGCAATATCGGTCTGCTTGAGGCGTATCCGGAGATGCGTCTCATCACGGCAGGGCAGACGGTGCGACTCGTCGGGAAAGGGCGCTATGAACTCCCGCGTCAAGACGATCACTATTTGTCGCTCATTCCATGGAAGCGTGCGAACGTCACCATCCGTGGTGTCAAATATTCGCTCGACCGTCACGATGTCGTCAGCCATGAGGCGCTCACCATCTCGAACGAGTGGGATGCCGCTGTGGCGGATCTTCTCGTCCATGAAGGTATGGTGCTCGTGCTGTCTATCAAAAAATGAACGCAAAAAAATCCCATCGGCGAATGCCGCTGGGATTTATTTCGTTCGTGTATAAAAATTATACGCGTTCAACGAGACCTGATTTAAGAGCGCGAGCTGAAACCCAAACTCGTTTAGGTTTACCGTCAACGAGAATACGAACTTTTTGTACGTTTACACCCCAAGTACGTTTTGTCTTGTTGAGTGCGTGCGAACGGTTGTTACCTGATTTAGGTGATTTACCTGTTACGTAGCATTTACGTGCCATGCGTTTCCCCTCCTTTTTTATGTGGGTTCGTCCTAATAGACACTCGTTTATATTAGCACGGGTTTTTTCACGATGCAACTAGAAAATCATAGGATGACAAGAAAAAAACTTGACATTACTGGAAAGGATTTTAATAATGAATGAGGGTTACGGCGATAATTGACCGAGTTTATGGAGCAGGTTCTTTTAATAACTAGGTACTTATTGTAGAATGTAGTGAAGGAATCATTCCGAATGAAGGAGGCTACTCCATATGGCAATTGAAATGAAGACAACATATGGCAATATTGACATCACGAACGACGTGGTCGCAACACTCGCAGGCGGTGCGGCGATGGAATGTTTCGGCGTTGTGGGAATGGCGTCTCAAGCTCAATTGAAAGACGGGATTGCAGAACTATTGAAGCGTGAAAACTACGCCCGAGGCGTGGTCGTACGTCAAGATCGAGAAGACGTACATATCGACATGCACATCATTGTAAGCTACGGGACGAGAGTGTCGGAAGTCGCCTACAACGTGCAAAGCCGTGTGAAATACACGCTCGGTGAAACTTTAGGATTAAACGTTTCGTCGGTAAACATATTCGTACAAGGCGTTCGTCTGACGAATGACTGATGAGAACGAAGGAGGATTTGGTGTGGGTTTAAAACGTTTAGATGGATTGGTATTCGCGAACATGGTCGCGAACGGTGCAGCCAACTTGAGCCAAAATGCGGATTATGTCGATTCGCTTAACGTCTTCCCGGTGCCGGACGGCGACACGGGGACGAACATGAATTTAACGATGACATCGGGTGCGAAGGAAGTGGCCGCGCTCGACACAGCGAATATCGCTGATGTCTCATCGAAGTTTGCACGCGGTCTCTTGATGGGGGCACGCGGGAACTCGGGTGTTATTTTGAGCCAGTTGTTCCGTGGTTTCGGAAAAGCGATCGAAGGCAAGGCAGAAGTGTCGACGGTCGATTTCGCCGAAGCGTTGAAACGTGGTGTCGACACGGCATACAAGGCGGTTATGAAACCGGTTGAAGGAACGATTTTGACGGTAGCTCGTGAAGCGGCCGACGAAGCGCTCCGTGCTTCAGAGTCGACGAGTGACTTCAACGAATTCATGGAACGCGTGATTGTGGAAGCGAAAGCTTCACTCGAGCGGACTCCAGACTTACTGCCGGTCTTAAAAGAAGTCGGCGTCGTCGATTCGGGCGGCCAAGGACTGCTCGTCATATATGAAGGGTTCCTTGCGAGCCTCGAAGGCAAAGAACTCGAGAAGCCACATGCACCGGTCATGGATGCGCTCATCGAGGCCGAACATCATGCCCACGCCGCGCAAGGATTCATGTCGACCGAAGACA
Source organism: Exiguobacterium sp. TNDT2 (assembly GCF_003331145.1). Classification (GTDB taxonomy): domain Bacteria; phylum Bacillota; class Bacilli; order Exiguobacteriales; family Exiguobacteriaceae; genus Exiguobacterium. The sequence continues at coordinate 139,551 of NZ_QLVE01000004.1, forward strand.
TCGAGTTCGGTTATTGCACGGAAATCATGGTCCGTTTCCAAGACGAGAAATTGAAGGACGCCCCGTTCAACGAGGACGCGTTCCGCAACGAATTGTCTGAACTCGGAGACTCGCTCCTCGTCGTCGCGGATGAGGAGTTGCTCAAAGTCCACGTTCACGTCGAAACGCCAGGTGACGTCATCACGAAAGGACAGCGTTTCGGGGAGCTCGTCGCTGTCAAAATCGAGAACATGCGTCAACAACACTCGACCATTCTAGAAGAAGAACATGGCGCCAACCAGCACGGCGTTCAAACAGCTGCTCCGACGGCAACTAAGGCGAAAGCGCCATTCGCAATCGTCACGGTCGCGATGGGCGAAGGCGTCAGCGACTTGTTCCGTTCACTCGGGGCGGCTCACGTCATCGAAGGCGGTCAGACGATGAACCCGTCGACGGAAGATATCGTCAAGGCGATTGAAGCAGCCAACGCGGATCACGTCTTCATCTTCCCGAACAACTCGAACATCATCATGGCTGCCGAACAAGCGGCCTCGGTCGCACCTTGCGGCGTCTCGGTCATCCCGACGAAGACGGTGCCACAGGGACTCGCGGCAGCGATCGCGTTCAACCCGGAAGCCGATGTCGACACGAACGAAAACGTTATGAAGACGGCGGCAAGTGCCGTCAAGTCTGGTCAAGTGACGTATGCGGTCCGTGATACGAGCATCGATGGTGTCGAGATTCGTAAAGATGACCACATGGCGATCGCCGAGAAGAAAATCGTCGCCTCATCGGCCTCGAGCCTCGAAGCGGCGAAAGCGCTTGTTGACGCCCTCGTCGACGCCGACGATGAGATCATCACAATCTTGACGGGCGAAGGTTCGTCAGCAGAAGACGTGGAGGCACTTTCGGCGTACATCGAGTCGAAGAACGACGAGATCGAAATCGAGGTTCATGACGGGAAACAACCGCTCTACTCCTACATTTTTAGTGTGGAATAAGCTGTCACTCAGCCCTACCTTCTGTATAATGAAGGTAGGGTTTTTTTGAAAGGGGGAAATGCGATGAAATATCGCAGTGTGTTTGACATCATCGGACCGGTCATGGTCGGTCCATCGAGTTCGCATACGGCCGGAGCTGCCCGCATCGGCCTTATGGCTGGGAAGTTATTCGGGCGAACGCCACGGCTCGCGCACATCACGTTTTATGGTTCGTTCGCCGATACGTATCGGGGGCACGGGACCGATGTCGCCATCGTCGGCGGCATCATGGGCTTCGATACGTTCGATTTGCGCATCCCGCAAGCGCTCGATATCGCCAAAGAGCGCGGCATCGAGGTCGTCTTTGAGACGAGCGACGCGCTGACGGACCATCCGAACACGGCCCGGGTCCACCTCGAGGACGAGGACGGCACGTTTGAAATCGTCGGGATTTCAATCGGCGGCGGGACGATCGAGATCACCGAGTTGAACGGATTCCCGCTCAAATTGTCAGGTGGCGGTCCGGCACTCGTCGTCTTGCACCACGATCGCTTCGGGGCGATCGCGGCCGTGACAGGTATTTTGGCCAGACATGAATTGAACATCGGCCATATGGAAGTGAGCCGTCATGAGAAAGGCAAACAAGCGCTCATGGCGATCGAGATTGATGAACATCTATCAAAAGACGTGTTAGCGGAAATCGAGCGGTTACCTCAAATCGAACGGGTAGCCATCTTTGGGGAATAAGGAGAAACCACTATGTTTAAATCAGTAGAAGAATTAGTCAGAACGGCAACAGAACGCGGTATCCCGATCTCTGAAGTGATGATCGAGCAAGAAGTGCACGTCAGACGCTCGACGCGTGAAGACGTCGTCGGCATGATGGAGCGCAACCTTGAAGTGATGGAAGAAGCGGTCGCGCGGGCGCTCGAAGGCGTGACGTCCGTAACGGGGCTGACCGGGAACGATGCCGTGCTCATGACCGACTATATCCGTTCGGGCAAATCGCTCGCCGGAGACTTGATTTTAGATGCGGTCGCAAAAGCAATCGGCACGAATGAAGTCAACGCGGCGATGGGACGCATCTGTGCGACCCCGACGGCCGGAAGCGCCGGCGTCGTACCGGGTACGCTGTTTGCGGTGAAAGAGCGTCTTGAGATGGACCGTGAGGCAATGATTCGGTATTTGTTCACGTCAGGGGCGTTCGGCTTCGTCGTCGCCAACAACGCCTCGATTTCAGGAGCGGCTGGTGGTTGTCAGGCGGAAGTCGGCTCAGCGACGGGAATGGCCGCCGCGGCCATCGTCGAAGCGGCCGGCGGAACGCCGGAACAATCGGCGACGGCGTTTGCGATCGCCTTGAAAAACATGCTCGGTCTCGTCTGTGACCCGGTGGCGGGGCTCGTCGAGGTGCCGTGCGTCAAACGGAATGCCATGGGCGGGGCGAACGCCATCGTCGCGGCCGATATGGCACTCGCCGGGATCACGTCTCGCATCCCTTGCGACGAGGTCATCTCGGCGATGCATGAGATTGGCCAGATGATGCCGACCGCGTTGAAAGAGACAGCGCGTGGTGGTCTCGCCAATACGCCGACGGCACACCGTCTCGAACGAAACATCTTTGGAGAGAAAGAAAATGTCAAGAAGTGAGGCGCTGACGACGCTCAAAGGAGTCGGGCCAGAGATGGCCAAAAAATTAGAGACGATGGGTCTCGAACGAGTCGAGGACGTGCTAGAGCACGTCCCGTTTCGTTATGAAAATTATAATAGCGGCACGGTGACGACGGCCATCCACGGCGACCTCGTCAAATGGAGCGGCACCGTCCAGGCGGAACCACTCGTCCGTTATTATAGTAAAGGCAAGAACCGGCTCCAATTTCGGCTATTGCTCGAGGAGCGCTACGTCGTCCACGTGACGATGTTCAACCGGGCGTTCTATAAAGACAAGCTGACGCTCGGTGCCACCGTGACCGTCAAAGGGAAATGGGACATGAACCGGATGACGATCAGTGCGACCGACCTCGAGTTCGGTGAACTGTCGGACGGACTGCAACCGATCTATTCGCTTCGCGCCGGGCTGACACAGAAAAACTTCAGCCGCATCGTCAAACTCGCGTTCGAACAGACGACCTCGTTCGAGAACCGCCTGCCCGAATTGATTCGGCAGCGCTACCGTCTCGAGGACCGGGAGGCGATGTTAAAAGGGATGCATTTCCCTGATTCGGTCGAGACGTACAAACAGGCACGCCGCAGTTACGTCTATGAAGAATGTCTGCTCTATCAGTTGAAACTTCAGGCGTTCCGAAAGATGGAACGGTCGGGTAAAGGCCGCGCCCTCACGCTTGATAAGCCTCAGTTGAACGAGTTCGTCAAACAACTCGCGTTCCCGTTGACGGGGGCGCAGACGCGCGTCATCCGGGAAATCGTCGGGGATTTAGAAAAGCCCGAACGGATGAATCGCTTGCTACAAGGGGATGTCGGGAGCGGAAAGACAGTCGTTGCCGCGATCGCCTTGTATGCGACGGTGAGCGCCGGCTATCAAGGGGCGCTCATGGTCCCGACCGAGATTTTGGCCGAGCAGCATCTCGCCTCGCTCCAGGCATTGTTCGAACCATACGGGATTCGAGTCGGGTTGTTGACGAGTTCTGTCAAAGGAAAGGCCCGTAATGAACTGCTGCAGGCAATCAAAGCAGGGGATGTCGATATCATCGTCGGGACGCACGCCTTGATTCAAGGACCGGTCGAGTTCTCGCGCCTGCATTTGGCGATCACCGACGAGCAACACCGGTTCGGGGTCGAACAGCGCAAGATGCTCCGCGACAAGGCAGAGCTCGCCGACGTGCTCTACATGACGGCGACTCCGATTCCACGGACGCTCGCCATTAGCGCTTTCGGCGAGATGGACGTCTCGACGATTGACGAGATGCCGGCCGGGCGGAAACCGATTGAGACGTATTGGGCGAAGACAGACCAAATCGATCGGGTCCATGCGATGGTCGACCGCGAACTCGCGCTCGGACGCCAAGCGTATGTAATCGCGCCGCTCATCGAGGAATCGGATACGCTCGAGGTTGAGAGTGCGACCGCGCTCTATGACATGTTACGGGAACGCTTCCCGAACTACGGGGTTGGTCTCATGCATGGAAAACTGTCGAGTACCGAGAAAGATGACGTCATGAAGGCGTTCGCCGGCAATACGCTCCAAATTCTCGTCTCGACGACTGTCGTCGAGGTCGGCGTGAACGTCCCGAACGCGTCGCTCATCATCATTCATGACGCGGAACGGTTCGGTTTGGCGCAACTGCACCAGCTGCGCGGGCGTGTCGGTCGAGGCGCCGACCAATCTTATTGTATATTGGTAGGGGACCCGAAGTCAGATGTCGGCAAGCTTCGCTTGAAGACGATGACGGAGACGAACGACGGCTTCGTCTTAGCAGAGAAAGACTTGGAGCTGCGCGGGGCCGGTGATTTCTTTGGGACGGCCCAGAGCGGTCTGCCGAGTTTCCGCGTCGCCGATCCCGTACTTGATTTAAAAGTGATGGAAGTGGCGATGCAGGACGCGGTCCGCCTGCTCGGCAGCGAGTCATTTTGGAACGAAACGACATATGCGCCACTCCGTAAATACTTGAAACGACTCGACTTGCTCGTCGGGGAACGTTTGGAATGAGAAACAACGCTTGAAAATACATTCTAAAGAATATATACTGCTATTAGTACCAGGTATTAAGTTCTTTAGCATAGAGTTTAGGAGGGAACTGAATGCGGGTACCTAAGAAAGAGCGGCAACGCTTATTGCAAGAGACGATTGATCGTAACCCGTTCATCAAAGACGAAGAGCTGTCAAAGCAGTTCGCCGTCAGTATTCAAACGATTCGTCTCGACCGGATGGAATTAAAAATCCCGGAAGTGAGAGAACGGATCAAGCATGTAGCCTCAGAACGCCTTGACGAAGTGAAGTCGCTCGCCTTGAGCGAGGTCATCGGTGATATGATTGACTTGAAGCTTGATGAATCTGCCATCTCGGTTCTTGACATTGAGAGAGAACACGTCTTTAGCCGCAATGAGATCGCCCGGGGACATATCTTGTTCGCCCAGGCCAACTCGTTAGCGGTGGCGCTCATCAATGATGAATTGGCGTTGACCACGAAAGCGGACATCCGCTTTAGCCGCCAAGTCCATCTTGGAGAGCGAGTCGTTGCCAAGGCTCGTGTAATCAAACTGCGTCGGGACGGAAGAACAGACGTCACGGTGGAAAGTTATGTCGGCGATGAGTGTGTCTTTAGCGGAGACTTCACGATTTATCGTCGCGGTGAGGAGGAACAGGCATGAAATTAGCAATCGATGCAATGGGCGGGGATCATGCCCCGAAAGCAATCGTGGAAGGCGTCAAACAGTTTGCCGACGCGTTCCCAAACGAATCGATGGAACTGTTTTTAGTCGGAGATGAGGTCAAGCTCACCTCTTACGGATTGACCGATTCGCGGATTAAAATCATTCCAGCGAGCGAAATCATCACAGGAGAAGACGAACCGGTCCGGGCCGTCCGCCGCAAAAAGGACAGCTCACTCGTCGTGGCGGCCAAACTCGTTAAAGACGGAAAAGCCGACGCGCTCGTCTCGGCTGGAAATACCGGCGCCCTCATGGCGGCGTCACTATTCGTCATCGGCCGAATCCCAGGCATCGAGCGTCCCGCGTTGTCACCTACGTTCCCTACATACATGGGTAACGGTGTTGTCATTTTAGACGTCGGGGCCAATCCGGACGCAAAAGCTGAGCACTTGGTCGACTATGCGATCATGGGCTCGCTCTATGCCGAGCACGTCCGTGGAATCAAACGTCCGCGGGTCGCGCTACTCAACATCGGGACCGAGGCTGGGAAAGGAAACGCCCTCACGAAAGAGGCGTACCCCCTCCTTGAACAAGCCCCGGTCCACTTTGTTGGCAACGTGGAAGCGCGCGAGGCGCTGACCGGTGACGTCGATGTCATCGTCACGGAAGGGTTCGCCGGGAACATCTTACTCAAAGGTGTCGAAGGCTCGTCGTCGATGCTCATGAAAATGATGAAAGAGCAGTTCACGAGCGACCTCGTTTCAAAGCTCGCCGCTCTCGTCTTGAAACCAAAGCTAAAACGATTGAAACAAACATTAGACTATCGAGAACACGGTGGCGCCGGCTTGTTCGGCATTGATGCTCCGGTCATTAAGGCGCACGGTTCGAGCGATGCGCTCGCCATCATGAGCGCGCTCAAACAGGCAAAAATCATGGTCGATCATGACGTCGTCACGAAAATTAAACAAGCAAAGACTACAAACTAATTCAAAGAAGGTGAGTACATGGGGAAAACAGCATGGATTTTTCCAGGACAAGGGTCACAAACCGTAGGCATGGGCCAAACGTTCCTCAACAATCCTGAACAACTGCAAGCAGTCAGCCGTCGCCTTGGATTTGATTTACTCGATGCCATGGCGGCAGGATCAAATGAAGAGCTTCAACGTACCGAAGTGGCGCAGCCAGCCATCGTGGCGCATGCGGCATCACTCGCGCATGCTTACGCTAACGCTGGTGCCGTACCAGACTTGGTGATCGGTCACAGTGTCGGAGAATATGCGGCACTCGTCGTCGCCGGTGTCATCGATTTGGAAGAAGCGAGCGTGCTCGTCCACGAACGCGGTAAGCTCATGTCAGAAGTGAAGGATGGGACGATGGCGGCCGTCATCGGCATGACCGATCTCGACGAAGCGTTCCATGTGACAGAGAAAATCAGTGCTAGCGGGAACCTTGTACAAATTGCCAACTATAACTGTCCAGGTCAATTCGTCATCTCGGGCCATGTGGACGCAATCAAACAGGCCGAAACCGACTTAAAAGAGGCAGGCGCGAAACGCATCTTACAGCTTGACGTCTCAGGGGCGTTCCATAGTTCTTACATGGTGCCCGCCGCGACGCGGTTCAAAGATGTACTCGCCTCGTCGCCATTCAGACCGGCGACGGTCGAAATCATTTCAAACGTCGATGCGGATGTTCATACTGAACCAGAAAAACTGAAAGCACTTCTCACCGAACAATTGTATGCCCCGGTCCGATTCGAAGCGTGTGTCCGTAAAGCAATCGATGCTGGCGTTGATACGTTCATTGAGTTCGGTCCGACGTCACCTTTGTCAGGTCTCATCAAACGGATCGATTCGAACGTGACGCTCAAACAAGCGACGACGCTCGAAGAGGTGGCCGCGTTAGGAGGAGAAGTACGTGCATGACCAGGTAGCGATCGTGACAGGCGCATCTCGTGGAATCGGGGCCGCCATCGCGAAGCGTTTAGGGGAAGACGGCTTTCGGGTCGTCGTGAATTACTCGGGTAGTGTGGAGAAAGCGAATGCCGTCGTCAGCGAAATTGAAGCGAACGGCGGCGAGGCGATCGCCGTCCAGGCGGACGTCTCGAACAGTGATGACGTGAAAGCGCTCATCAAGACGGCGGTCGATACGTATGGCCGCATCGATTGCCTCGTCAACAATGCGGGCATCACACGTGACGGTCTGCTCATGCGCATGAAAGAGTCCGATTTTGACGATGTCCTGTCCACGAATTTAAAAGGCGCGTTCTTGACGTCGCAAGCCGCAACGCGGACGCTCTTGAAATCGAAGTCAGGGCGCATCATCAATATCGCCTCGGTCGTCGGCATCACGGGGAACGCCGGACAGGCGAACTATGCGGCGGCAAAAGCCGGGCTGATCGGTCTGACGAAGTCGGTCGCGCGTGAACTCGCCGGTCGACACGTGACGGTGAACGCCGTCTGTCCTGGTTTCATCCAGACGGACATGACTGACGCCCTTAACGATGCTCAACGAGAGGCGACACTTGGACAAATTCCGTTCAATCGCTTCGGTCAAGTCGAAGACGTGGCGAACGTCGTCTCATTCCTTGCTTCACACCAAGCGGCTTACGTGACAGGTCAGACGATCGCCGTTGACGGCGGGATGACGATGGCGTAAAACAGAACTTTACCAATCGAAACACATTTTATATACTTTAATTTGGAGGGATTTTATCATGACAACAGAACAAATCTTAGTAGACGTACAAGCAGCAGTGGCAGAGAAACTCGGGAAAGATGTATCTGAGATCACGGCCGACAAATCGTTCAAAGACGACCTCGGTGCGGATTCGCTCGAAGTGATGGAAATGGTCATGGACCTTGAAGACAAGTTCGATATTACAATCGAAGACGAAGATGCTGAGAAGCTCGCGACTGTTGGCGACGTCGTCGCTTACATCGAAACTAAATTGTAATCAAGCCTCCCCACCGCTCGTCATGAGCGGTGGGCTTGTGCTTATACACGGAGGGAATTATGACAAAGGATAAACGACGGTTTGACCGTCAAGGCTCGGCGCAACGACGGCGACGACATGAGCTCGAGCGGTCACGGATCATCGAGCAGTTCAAAGTACTAGAAGAACGGCTGTCGGTTCGATTCACGAACCAAGACTTACTGATGCAGGCGTTCACCCACTCCTCATACGTCAACGAACAACGCGGTCTGAAAAAAGACAATGAGCGTTTAGAGTTTTTAGGCGACGCGGTGCTCGAGTTGACGGTGTCTCGGTTTTTATATGAGACGTACCCGGAGCGCTCCGAGGGGGAATTAACGAAGTTGCGGGCGGCCATCGTCTGTGAGCCGTCACTCGTCAACTTTGCGGAAGCCTATGCTTTCTCTGACTTTATCTTGCTTGGGAAAGGCGAAGAGTTGACCGGCGGGCGCAAACGTCCGGCGTTACTCGCCGATGTGTTCGAGTCGTACATCGGAGCGCTCTATCTGGACCAAGGAATCGAGTCAGTCGAACAGTTCCTCGCCGAAGCGGTTTTTCCGAAAGTCTTGGCCGGTGTGTTCGAAGAACAGACCGATTATAAGAGCCAGCTCCAAGAGAGCGTCCAGCGGGAAGGGCTTGGTCCCGTCTCGTACACGATTATCGAAGAGCGCGGACCGGCCCATAGCCGGGAGTTCGTCGCCCACGCCCGCCTGTCTGACGATATCGTTGGCGAAGGCATCGGCCGGTCGAAGAAAGAAGCCGAGCAGCTCGCGGCGAAAGAAGCGTTGATTGAATTCAACCGGCAGTACGCCGGCTTATGACAAAAGGAGTGGGTCTCAATGGACCCACTCCTTTTCAGTCATCTCATCATGTCAATTGTCCGAGTTCTTCGACGATTCCATCCACTTCAGAGATCGACAGCGATGAGCGGTTCATCACGTAGTCGTAAATCTCCTTGACGGCCGAGGCGTCGGCACGGTTATATTCTTCCGCTTTAATGGCGCCGCGGTTGATGATGTTCATTTTGTCGAGAATTTCCTCAATCATTTGTTCGTTCGTCATCGGTCGTACCCCTTTCTGCAGTTGTTTTTAGAATAGCATGATTCTAGCATTTTGACGAACTGGCAACTGTGGTAAAATAAACAAATGAATGCTTACTGAGGATAGGATGGTCACGATGCACTTAAAACGAATCGAACTCGCTGGCTTTAAATCATTCGCCAAGCGGATTGAACTAGATTTTCGTCCCGGCGTCACAGCCGTGGTTGGACCGAACGGGAGCGGAAAATCTAATATATCGGACGCTGTTCGCTGGGTACTCGGTGAGCAGTCGGCCAAATCGCTTCGCGGAGCGAAAATGGAAGACATCATCTTTGCCGGGAGCGAAGGTGAGAACCATCGCAACGTTGCCGAAGTGACGCTCGTCTTGGACAACACGGACGCTCATTTGCGCTTACCGTACGAAGAAGTGAGTGTGACACGGCGCGTCACACGGAGCGGCGATAGCGACTACTTCATGAACAAAAAGCCATGTCGGCTCAAAGACGTGATCGACCTGTTCATGGATACGGGCCTATCACGCGACGCGTTCGCCATCATCGGTCAAGGCCGGGTCGAACAAGTCATTTCAGGGAAACCGGAAGACCGTCGGGCCGTCATCGAAGAAGCGGCCGGGGTGTTGAAGTACCGGCAACGTAAAAAGCAAGCCGAGCGGAAGCTCCAAGACACCGAGCTGAACTTGTCTCGGGTCGATGACATCTTGTATGAACTCGCCGACCGAGTCGAACCGCTCCGTGAGCAAGCCGCACTCGCCCGCGAGTACCAAGTCGCCAAAGCGCGTCATGATGAACTCGAGACGGGCATTCTCGGCGCTGAGATTACAGACCTTGGTACGGGCATCGCTCGTGTGTCCGAACAGTTGCGGACGGCCGAGACGAATCTCGCCGAGCAAGACGGCGCATTGACCTCGATTTCAGACGAGCGGACGACGCTCGAGGCGACTCTCGCCGACGATCGGGAAACACTCGACACGCTCCATCAAGAAGAACGAATCCAAGCGACCGAACTGGAACGGTTGACAGGGGAAATCAAGCTCGCGAAAGCCCGGGAAGAGCATGGGGCGGAGACGAAAGAACGTCTCGAGCGCCAACGAATCGAGTTGGCCGAAGAGACTGAACAGTTGACGCAGAGGTTGAACGCGGCCAACGCGGATATGGCGTCAAAAGTCGAGACGTTACAAACCGTGGAGGCAGCACGAGCCGAACTCGACACCCAGTTGACGGCAGCGACGCGTGACTTTAACGCAGAAATCGAGCAGCTTCAAGGTGAGGCGTTCGAACTGGCGACGACACGCGCGACGCTGAGCAATCAACAGAAGCGGGAGCGGCGTGATATCGAACAAGCCGAGGAAGCGAAAGTACGTCTGCTTCGCGAAAACAAGGACCGCCTCGACGTACGGACCGAACAGACGGCATCGCTCGAGGCCGAACAGGCTCGTCTCGACGAGGCTCGGAACACTTGGGAGACGCTTGTTGCGGAAGAAGCCGATTTGACCGAACGGGAAGCGACGATTCGGGACAAGCTGTCGCGGGCCGAGCAGTCGTACCACGACCTCGACCGGCGGCGTCAGAAGACCGAGGATCGGATTGAGTTGCTCGAACGGATGAAACAGTCGTATGAAGGCTATTTCCATGCCGTCAAATTCGTGTTGAAAGAACGAGGACCGGGCGTGCTCGGTGCGGTCGCGGAATTGATTCGCGTTCTCCCGACCTATGAAGCCGCCATCGAGACTGCACTCGGCCAGACACAACAACACATCGTCGTCGAGACGGAAGCGGTCGGCCGCCGTGAGATCGACCGATTACGGAAAGCGAGCGCCGGGCGGGCCACGTTCGTACCGATGACGACCGTGAAGGAGCGTTATGTCCCGAGTGAAGTCGCGCACCGGCTCGAATCAGTCGACGGATTCGTCGGCATCGCCGCCGACCTCGTCGAGACGGACCCAGCCTACGACAAATTGAAACGATCCCTTCTCGGCGCCGTGATCGTCGCCAATTCGCTCGAGGTCGCCAACCGGATCGCCCAAACGACCGGATATCGCTATCGCATCGTCACGCTCGATGGGGACATCGTCAACGTCGGCGGTTCGATGACCGGGGGTAGCCGGAAGCAAGGCGTCGCCTTGTTCACCCAGTCCCGGGAACTTGATGACTTGAAACACGGGTTGACGCAAGGACTGGCCATGCTCCATGAGCAACAGTTGCGCGTGACGACGTATACCGATGAGATGTCGCGGTTGCGTGAGTCGCTTCAATCAATCAGGCTCAAAAAACGCGAGGCCGAAGAGACGCTCCGGTCGACGGAACAGGCGTACCGAAGCTTGGAGAGGGTGTCGCAAGACGCCAAGGCGCAACTCGAACTGTTCGACCATGAGATGGCCCGCTATGCCCATACGATTGAAGCCGCGACGAACGAATTGACGCGGCTCACACAAGAGCTCGAGGCGACCGATGCCAAACAAGCCTCGATTCGGACCGAGCTCGAGACGCTTCGAGGTGAGCAGGCGATAGGTGCTGCAACGACGGGGCAACTGCAGGAAGCCATCCGTCAAAACGAGCTCGATCGCCAACGGCACACGCTCGACCTCGACCGCGTCCGTTCAGAGGGCGAACGGCTCGAGGCCGAGGTTGCCAAACAGACGGCACGTCTCGGACAAATCGAACGTGAGCTCGAACATGTGACAAACGGTCGAATCGTCACGTCTGCCGAGCTCGAGCTCGAACAGGTCGAAGCGGTCAAACAAATGGATGGATTGAAAGACCGGCTGACGCAACAGACGAAACAGTTGCACGCCGAAGAAGAGTCGTACCGCATCCTCAGACAGCGGGAACAACAGGCGGTGGATGTGCGCCGTCGACTCGAAGTAAATGTCCGCAAGCTCGAAACCGAGTCGAACGAGCTCGAGTTGAAGCGGAAGTGGAAACTCGATGCGCTCGAGGAGCGAGGACTCGTCTTCGATTTGCTCCCGACGCTCGCAATCCCGCTCGATGAGGCGAAAGAAGAGTTCAAATTGCTCGTCCGTCAAATCGAAGAGATTGGACCAGTCAACTTGAATGCAATCGAGGAGTTCGACCTCGTCAATGAGCGGTTCACGTTCTTGTCCGAGCAACGCGATGATCTTGTCAGCGCCAAAGAAGACTTGTATGACATCATCACCGAGATGGACCGCGAAGTGACGCGCTTGTTCAAAGAGACGTATACGCTCGTCCGTGGTCATTTCAAACAGACGTTCCACGAGCTATTCGGCGGTGGTGAGGCCGACTTGAAACTCGTCGACGAGTCCGACCTGCTCAATACGGGCATCGAGATCGTCGCCAAACCGCCCGGGAAGAAACTACAGACGCTCAGTCTGCTCTCGGGCGGAGAACGGGCGTTGACGGCGATCGCGCTCCTGTTCGCTATCTTGAAGACGAGACCGGTCCCGTTCTGCGTGCTCGATGAAGTCGAGGCGGCGCTTGACGAGGCGAACGTGCATCGGTTCGGGGAATATATTCGAACGCTGTCGATCGACACGCAATTTGTCATCATCACCCACCGCAAAGGGACGATGGAAGCGGCAGACACGCTCTATGGCGTAACGATGCAACAAAACGGTGTCTCCGAGGTGCTTTCGGTCGAACTATCCGAGGCGAAACGCGTCGTCGAGACGGAACAAGAGATGGAGGAATTAAGTTGAGTTTTTTTAAAAAGTTAAAAGAGAAATTGACGACCTCGACGCAAGAGGCGTCACAAAGATTTACCGACGGATTGACGAAAACGCGTGACGGATTCGCCAGTGCCGTCAACGATCTCGTCTATCGGTTCCGTGAAGTCGATGAGGATTTTTTCGATGAGCTCGAGGATCTGCTCATCCAGGCTGACGTCGGAGTGACGACGACGATGGACCTCGTCGAAGATTTGAAAGAAGAAGTGAAGCGTCGCAATTTGAAAGACCCGGTCGCGGTCCGTGACGCGCTCGTCGAAGTCGTGGCGAAGCGACTCCAAGAAGACGAGTCGGATCGAGAATTGAACATGCAGGATGGATTGACCGTCATCTTGTTCGTCGGCGTCAACGGCGTCGGGAAAACGACGACGATCGGAAAACTCGCACACCAGTTGAAGTCAGAAGGACGGTCGGTCATGCTCGCGGCAGGGGATACGTTCCGGGCCGGTGCCATCGACCAGCTTCAAGTCTGGGGCGAGCGTGCCGGTGTCCCGGTCATCCGTCAAGCGGAAGGGTCAGACCCGGCCGCGGTCGTGTTCGATGCCGTCCAGGCAGCGAAATCACGCGGTGTCGACGTCTTGATTTGTGACACAGCCGGACGCTTGCAAAACAAGGTCAACTTGATGAATGAGCTTGAGAAAGTGAAGCGCGTCATCGAACGCGAAGTACCGAACGGACCGCACGAAGTGTTGCTCGCGCTTGACGCGACGACAGGGCAGAACGCGATGGTCCAAGCAAAAGCCTTCAAAGAAGCGACAAACGTGAGCGGGATCGTCTTGACGAAGCTCGACGGGACGGCCAAAGGCGGAATCGTGCTCGCGATTCGAAACGAGCTCGATATCCCGGTCAAATATGTCGGTCTCGGTGAGAAAGTCGATGATTTACAAGCGTTCGACCCTGAACAGTTCGTATACGGCTTATTTGGTGACATCTTCGAAGAAAAACAACAGACAAACGATGACCTCGCCTAAGTTTCTCTGTTAAGAAAAAAACTTGACAAGAGATGGGGACGGCTGTACTATTGGTAGTTGTAAAGGGATTTCACTTAACATGTGGAGGTGGAGGTCGTGTCGCTCGAAAAGACGAATCGAATGAACTATCTGTTCGATTTTTATCAAGCGCTTCTCACACCGAAACAGCGCAACTATATGTCTCTTTATTACCTAGATGACTACTCGCTCGGAGAGATTGCGGAAGAGTTTGAAGTCAGCCGTCAAGCGGTCTACGATAACATAAAGCGCACCGAAGCGATGCTTGAGCAGTATGAGGAGAAGTTGGCCCTATTCGAGAAATTCGAACAGCGGCAACAACTGCTTCAAACGCTCAAACGTCAAGTCGAGCATTCGCCCGACGCGACAGAAACGATTTCGGCGCTTGAGAATTTAGAGTAGGGGGCTGAAGCATGGCATTTGAAGGATTATCCGAACGGTTGCAATCGACACTGGCGAAAATGCGGGGGAAAGGTAAAATTTCCGAAGCAGATGTCAAAGAGATGATGAGAGAAGTTCGTCTCGCTCTCCTTGAAGCCGATGTCAACTTCAAAGTGGTCAAACAGTTCGTCAACGACGTGAAAGAACGGGCCATCGGCCAAGACGTCATGAAATCGTTGACACCAGGCCAACAAGTTGTCAAAATCGTTCATGAAGAGCTAACGACTTTGATGGGAAGCGACGTCGTCCCAATCACATTTAACCCAAAACCACCGACAGTCGTCATGATGGTCGGGTTACAAGGTGCAGGGAAAACGACGACGACCGGGAAGCTTGCGAACTTGATTCGCAAAAAGCATAACCGGAGTCCACTTCTCGTCGCGGCGGATATTTATCGGCCCGCGGCCATCAAACAGCTCGAGACACTCGGCAAGCAGCTCGATTTACCGGTGTTCTCACTTGGCGATCAAGTGAAGCCGGAAGAAATCGTCACAAAAGCGCTCGAGTACGCCAAAACCAATCATCACGATTTCGTGTTGATCGATACGGCCGGTCGCCTTCACATCGATGAGACGCTCATGGGCGAACTCGAAAACGTGAAGACGATTGCCAAACCAAATGAAATCTTCCTCGTCGTCGATGCGATGACGGGTCAAGATGCGGTCAACGTGGCCGACAGCTTCAATGAGAAACTCGGAATCACCGGCGTCGTGCTCACAAAACTCGACGGTGACACACGTGGTGGGGCAGCCCTTTCAATCAAGGCAGTCACGGGAGCGCCGATTAAGTTCGTCGGTCTCGGTGAAAAGTTGGATGCCCTCGAACCATTCCACCCGGAACGCATGGCGTCACGGATCCTTGGGATGGGGGACGTGCTCACGCTCATTGAAAAAGCCGAGTCACAGATGGACCAAGATGCCGCGAAAGAGCTTGAAAGCAAAATTCGCGACGCATCGTTCACGTTCGATGATTTTATCGAGCAGTTGGGTCAAGTGAAAAACATGGGCCCAATTGATGAATTGCTTTCGATGTTACCTGGTGCAGGTAAGATGAAAGGGTTGAAGAACGTCCAAATCGACGAGAAACAACTCGATCATGTCGAGGCGATCATTCGCTCGATGACAAAGCATGAGCGCACGAATCCTGAAGTGCTCAACGCAAGTCGTCGCAAGCGAATCGCAAAAGGGAGCGGTCGTTCCATCCAGGAAGTGAACCGTCTCATCAAACAGTTCGATGACATGAAAAAGCTCATGAAGCAGATGTCAGGACAAATGAAAGGGAAGAAAAAAGGTCTCGGCCTTCCGTTCTTCTAAGAAAACTTTTGTCAGTCGGGCAAAAAAACAGTATACTATTAAAGTTGTCAATTCTTAAACACATGATGGAGGTATATTACCATGGCAGTTAAAATTCGTCTCAAGCGCATGGGCGCAAAAAAATCACCTTTTTACCGGATCGTTGTAGCTGATTCACGTTCACCACGTGATGGCCGCTTCATCGAGCAAGTCGGTCACTACAACCCGGTTGCAAAACCAGAAGCAGAAGTTCGCATCGACGAAGAACTCGCTCTCAAATGGTTGGCAGACGGCGCGAAGCCTTCTGACACAGTACGTAACTTGTTCTCTAAAGCAGGGATCATGGAGAAATTCCACAACGCGAAAAACGCGAAGTAAGGATGTGGCCGACCTTTTATGAGGTCGGCCCATTTTTGTGAGGAGGCATAACAATGGAATGGTTATATGTAGGTAAGATCGCCAACACCCATGGCTTAAAAGGAGAATTGAAGCTGCTCGCCGCGACCGATTTCCCGGAGGAGCGCTTCAAGAAGGGCGAGACGCTCTATTTGGACGTCGACGGCAAGAAGGTACCGTTCGAAGTGACGACATATCGTCCGCATAAACAGTTCCATCTCGTGACGTTCAAAGGGCTCGAGAACATCAATCTCGTCGAGAAGTATAAAGGGATGAAGTTGTACGTCCACGTCGAGCACGTCCACGAGTTGCCGGAACATGAGTTTTACTATCACGAGATTATCGGTTGTGAGGCCGTCGTCGACGGTGAGGTCATCGGTGTCGTTGATGACATCTTCGAGACCGGTGCGAACGACGTCTGGGTCATCAAGCGTCCTGGCAAGTCGGATGCGCTCATCCCGTACATCGAATCGGTCGTGAGCGACATCGATGTCGAGGCGAAACGTGTCGTCATCACCCCGATCCCGGGAATGATTGACGATGAGGATTGATGTCTTAACGTTATTCCCCGAGATGTTCGCACCGCTCGACCATTCCATCGTCGGACGGGCGCGCAAGCTCGGACAAGTCGAGATGACGTTCACGAACTTCCGTGACTTCTCGACGAACAAGCACCATAAAGTCGACGATTACCCATACGGGGGCGGGGCGGGCATGCTGCTCACCCCGCAGCCGATCTTTGACGCCTTTGACGCCATCGCAAAGAAACGTCCCCGCGTCATCGTCACGACGCCGACCGGGCGCCGTTTCGACCAAAGGTTAGCAGAAGAGTGGGCGACCGAGGAACATCTGATTTTTTTATGCGGCCATTACGAAGGGTTCGACCAACGAATCCATGACGTGCTCGCGACGGACGAAGTGTCGATCGGCGATTTCGTCATGACAGGCGGTGAGCTCGCGGCGATGGTCATGATCGATGCGACGGTGCGGCTCATCCCGGAAGTGCTCGGCGATCAGGCGAGCCACGAGGACGACTCGTTTTCGACGGGGCTCCTCGAGTACCCGCACTACACGCGGCCGGCAGAATTCCGTGGCCTCAAGGTGCCAGACGTCCTCTTGTCAGGCAATCACGCCAACATCGAGGCGTGGCGCCGCGAACGGTCGCTTGAACGCACGTATCGCCGGCGACCGGACCTGCTTGAGCGGGTCGACCTGTCAGAGGCGGATAAAAAATTTATTGAATCGTTGCACGATTGACCAAATTATGCTATGTTTGAACATGTGGGTTAACCCCACCGATTACCGATGTTCCGCTGTTGGATGCTTGGGCAGATGAAGATATGAACATTGAAGAAAAAGGAGAACAATTCATGAACACACAAAAACTGTTCCGTGAAATCACAGAAGAACAATTTAAATCGGACGTACCTGCTTTCCGTCCTGGTGACACAGTACGTGTCCACGTTAAAGTCGTAGAGGGAACGCGCGAGCGTATCCAGATCTTCGAAGGCGTAGTCATCAAGCGTAAAGGTGGCGGCATCAGCGAAACATTCACGGTCCGTAAGATTTCTTACGGCGTAGGTGTTGAGCGTGCATTCCCGCTTCACTCACCACGTGTCGCGCAAATCGAAGTCGTTCGTTACGGTAAAGTCCGTCGTGCGAAACTCTACTACCTCCGCAACCTTCGCGGTAAAGCAGCACGTATTAAAGAAATCCGTCGTTAAGATGGGGATTAAGCTTGTCGCTTGCGACAAGCTTCTTTTTTTCTAGTACAATAAGTTCAAACGGACAGAGGAGTGAGGCAAGTTGAAAGAAGTGTTCAGTTGGCTTAAGGCGATCGTCGTGGCGCTCGTCATCGCGTTCGTGATCCGGACGTTCATCTTTGTACCTGTCATCGTCGAAGGAGAGTCAATGATGCCGACGCTCCAAAACGCCGATCGCATGATTGTCAGCAAAATCTCTAATTACGTCGGTGAGCTCGACCGGGGCGATATCATCGTCTTCCACGCGACGGAATCGAAAGACTATATTAAACGCGTCATCGCCATCCCTGGCGATACGCTCGAATATCGGGACGATACGCTCTACTTGAATGGTGAGGCGGTCGAAGAGCCGTATTTAGAAGATTTCCAGGCCCAGATGAACGGCTTTCCTCTTACCGAGAACTTTACGCTCGAACAAGTGACGGGCGAGACGGTCGTCCCAGAAGGTTCGTACTTCGTCATGGGCGACAATCGACAAAACTCGAAAGACAGCCGTGAAATCGGCTTTGTCCCGAAAGAAAACGTCGTCGGCAAAACGAACTTCGTGTTTTGGCCGCTCGGTGACTTCGGGACCGTACAAGAATAAGGTGGTGTTTGTTTGGCAATTCAATGGTTCCCTGGCCACATGGCCAAGGCACGAAGACAAGTAACAGAAAAGTTAAAGCTCATCGATGTCGTCATCGAACTCGTCGATGCACGCGTCCCCCAATCGAGCCGTAACCCGATGGTCGATGAGATCACGGAAGGCAAACCGCGTCTCATCGTCTTGAATAAAGCCGATATGGCTGATCCCGTCGTCACCGACGCCTGGCTCCGCGCCTTGAAGCGCGATGACATCGAGGTCGTCGCCGTCGACGCGAAACATAGTAAAGGCTTGAAGCATCTCATGTCGGGTGCCGAGAAGCTCATGCAAGACAAGCATGACCGCATGCGTGAGAAAGGCCGGAACCCCGGTCCGATTCGCGCGCTCATCATCGGCATCCCGAACGTCGGCAAGTCGACGCTCATCAACCGCCTTGCCGGACGCAACATCGCTGTCACCGGAGACCGTCCGGGTGTCACGAAGCGTCAGCAATGGATCAAGATGAAAGGCGGCGAGATGGAGTTGCTCGATACGCCAGGGATTCTTTGGCCGAAGTTCGAGGACCAGATGGTCGGCTACCGTCTGGCGGCGACCGGTGCCATCAAGGACGATATTTTGAACTTAGACGATATCGCGCTTTATGCGGCCCGTGAGTTATCGGCCCGCTATCCGGACCAGGTGAAAGAGCGATTCAAAATCGATCATCTGCCGGAAGATGCCGTCGAACTGCTCGAATTGATCGGAAAGAAACGTGGCCTCGTCAGCGGCGGCTATGTGGATTTCGAGAAAGCGAGCGAATTACTACTGAACGAACTGCGTCATGAGAAAATCGGACGGGTCTCTCTCGAGACGCCAGCCGATCATGACATGGCGTGAAGTCCTGTGCAAACAGGGCTTTTTTGAATAGGAGGAACGGCATGACGATTCAAGCGATTAAACAACGGATTCAGACGGTCCGATATGAAGAGTGGGAACAGGTTCGGGCCGAACTGAATGACGACCCGCGGGCAGGCGTCCAGACGCTCATCCGGCAACGAGAGCGACAGTTCGAACGAGAACGTGCCCTCCATGTCGATTATATGGCCCGGAGCGTGTTCGAAAACGATTGGAAGGCCCAAGGGTTCAAACGTATCGGCGGCGTCGATGAGGTCGGTCGAGGTCCACTTGCGGGTCCCGTCGTCGCGGCGGCCGTCATCTTGCCGGAAGGGTTCTATCATCCGGACCTGAACGATTCGAAAAAGATGACGAAAGGGGCGCGTGAAGTCGTGTATCGCGTCCTCATGGACGAGGCATCGGTCGGCGTCGGCATCGTCGACGCCGACGTGATTGACCGCGTCAACATTTACGAGGCGACGAAACTGGCGATGATGGAGGCGGTCCGGCAACTCGGTGAAGTCGATGCGCTCTTGATCGACGCGATGACGCTCGACCTCGACGTTCCGCAGCAGTCGCTCATCAAAGGAGACGCGCGGAGCGTCTCGATCGCGGCGGCGAGCGTCGTCGCCAAAGTCGTCCGCGATAACATGATGGAAGATTTCGCCGTCCTCTATCCCGGTTACGGGTTCGAGCGGAACGCGGGCTACGGAACGAAAGCACACTTGGCCGGCCTCACGGAACACGGGATCACGCCGATCCACCGAAAATCGTTCGCGCCGATTAAACATATGTAGGAGGGGAAACGATGCGCATCGATCACCAAGGCGTCATGCCGTTCAAAGTAACGGAACAGAACTCACGGCAACTGCTCATCGGCAATACGGTCGTCGGCCGGGTGCTCCAGCTGTTGCCGGGCGGCGAGGCGGTCATGCAACTGCCGCAAGGCATGTTCCGGGTCGGGGTGAACGCCGACGTCAAAGAGAACGTGACGTACAAGATGGTCGTCACCGAGCTCGAACCGAAGCTCGTTTTAAAGGTCGTGCCGCAGCAAGCAGAAACACTCGCGCAAGCAGCGCGGTCACCGCTCGCCCAGCTCGTCAGCGAGCTCGGGCGCCTTGCTCGTCAGCCGCTCGACACGCCCGAATCGCTGCAGGCACAAGGACGACAACTGCTCGAGAGCGGGGCCGGGTCGGATGTGAAACAGCTCGTCGGTGAGCTGTTCAAAGTGAAAGGGGACCCGAAGTTCGAACAGTTCGTCCGGGCCCAAGAGACGTTCAACGCGCTCCAGACGCCGCCGTATGTCGCTCAAGCATTTCACATACCACATTTAGGGCCGTTTGAACAAGTACGGTTCCGTCTCGAGGCACCGAAAGGCGAGGTCATCGATTCCGACCACGCTCGCATCGTACTATTCCTCGAGACCCCGAAGTATGGAGAGACAGGCATCGACCTGCTTGTCCAAAAACGGCACGTGTCGATAAAAGTGTTCAACGAGCAGCATGACTTGAGCGCGTTCGTCAGCGCCTACGAGCCGTTACTTGGGCGCGCACTTGGAGCGAGCGACTATGAGCTGTCCCGTTTCTCGTTCGAAGTAAAGCGGGAATCCGTGCCAGACACGTTCGCCCCGCTCGGAAAGGTGGATCAACGCGTATGACCGACCGTAAACAAGCGATTGCCTTGTCCTATGAGCAATCGATGGAGTCTCCGCGCGTCGTCGCTAAAGGTGGCGGACTCGTCGCCGAGCGCATGCTCGCGCTCGCCCAGGCGAACGGGGTCCCGATCCATGAGGACCCGGCACTTTTGTCGCTTTTGTCCGCCCTGCAGATTGAGGAGCACATCCCGGACGACCTATATCAGGTCATCGCCGAGCTTTTCGTGTTTCTTTATCAGATGGAACAAGGAAAAATCGAGGATGTCTAGGGGTAGATGTGAAAAAAAGATGAAAACTTAAAGCAAGAACGATAGACAGCGCTTTCAGTTTTTCGTTACAATAGACATGCCGATATTAAAGGGGACTAAGGGGGAAATGAAATGAATATCCATGAGTATCAGGCGAAAGAATTGCTTCGGGCGTTCGGAGTGGCCGTACCTACGGGCTATCCGGCGTTCACGGTTGAAGAAGCAGTCTCAGCCGCCGCCAAGCTAGACGGTGAACTAAAAGTTGTCAAAGCCCAGATTCACGCAGGGGGCCGCGGGAAAGCTGGCGGTGTCAAACTTGCGAAGACGGATGAAGAAGTCAAACAGTACGCGTCAGAGATTCTCGGCAAGACGCTCGTCACGCATCAGACTGGACCTGAAGGAAAAGTCGTGCAACGTCTTTATATCGAAGAAGGTTCTGCAATTGATCAGGAATTTTACTTAGGACTTGTGCTTGACCGTTCGATCGGCCGAATTGTCATCATGGGTTCATCAGAGGGCGGTATGGACATCGAGGAAGTCGCTGAACATACACCTGAAAAGATTCATAAAGAAGTCGTCGACCCGGTCGTCGGACTCCGTCCGTTCCAAGCGCGCCGTCTTGCCTTCAAGATGGAAGTGCCGACCAAGCTCGTCAACAAGTTCAGTGACATGGTCATGAAACTATACAAAGTGTATGTCGAGACGGATTGTACGATTGCAGAGATCAACCCGCTCGTTACGACGAAAGACGGAAACGTCATCGCCCTCGATGCGAAGCTTAACTTCGACAGCAACGCGCTCTATCGTCATACCGACATCGTCGATCTTCGTGACACGACGGAAGAAGACCCGCGTGAAGTCGAGGCGTCGAAACACGACCTCAGCTATATCGCGCTCGATGGAAATATCGGTTGCCTCGTCAACGGAGCCGGTCTCGCTATGGCGACGATGGATATTATCAAGCATTACGGCGCCGAACCCGCTAACTTCCTCGATGTAGGCGGCGGTGCGACGAAAGAAAAAGTAACGGAAGCGTTCAAATTGATTTTGTCAGACGACCAAGTCAAAGGCATTTTCGTCAACATCTTCGGTGGCATCATGAAGTGTGACATCATCGCTGAAGGTATCGTCGCGGCGACGAAAGAAATCGGTCTCGATTTACCACTCGTCGTCCGTTTAGAAGGCACGAACGTGGATGCGGGACGACGCATTCTCGATGAATCTGGACTTGCGATCACTTCGGCGAGCTCGATGGCTGACGGTGCAGAAAAAATCGCGGCACTCGTTCGATAAGGGGGAAACGACATGAGTATTTGGGCGAATCAAGATACAAAAGTGATCATTCAAGGGATCACGGGGAAACAAGGTCTGTTCCACGGCGAACAGATGCTGGCATATAACACGAAATTGGTCGGAGGGGTGACACCTGGTAAAGGTGGCACGACCGTTCTTGACGGCGTACCGGTCTTCAACACCGTATCAGAGGCCGTCGAAGCGACGGGCGCGAACGCGTCAATCATCTACGTACCACCTGCGTTCGCGGCTGATTCAATCATGGAGGCGGCCGATAGCGGGATTGAACTGATCATCTGTATCACAGAAGGTATCCCGGTCATCGACATGATTCAAGTGAAGCGTTACCTCGAGGATAAACCGGCTCGTCTCATCGGCCCGAACTGTCCGGGTATCATCACGCCAGGGGAAGCGAAACTTGGCATCATGCCGGGCTATATCCATACGAAAGGCCACGTCGGAATCGTCTCGCGCTCAGGGACGCTCACGTACGAGGCGGTCCATCAGTTGACGACGGCTGGCATCGGTCAATCGACAGCGGTCGGGATCGGTGGCGACCCGGTTAACGGGACGAACTTCATCGACACGCTCCAAGCGTTCAATGAAGACGAGGACACGAAAGCGGTCATCATGATCGGTGAAATCGGCGGAACGGCTGAAGAAGAGGCCGCTGAATGGGTGAAAGCGAACATGACGAAACCTGTCATCGGTTTCATCGGTGGTCAAACGGCTCCTGAAGGGAAACGAATGGGTCATGCCGGTGCCATCATCTCGGGCGGAAAAGGAACGGCCGCCGAGAAAATCAAGACGTTGAACGCAAACGGGATTGAAGTCGCCGAGACGCCTGCCGTCATCGGAGAGACGCTCATCCGGGTGTTGAAGCAAGAAGGGTTATATGAAGCTTGCGTGACGGGGCAACCGACCACGTAAACCATTCGAAATGAGGGATGCGTGCCATCCCTCATTTTTTTAGAGGTGATTGTGATGAATCAAACAATCGCTCGATTCGCGGCTGAACGGCTGCCGGTCGAGTTCGTCCATCATTACTTGTCTCATCCGGGTTTTAGCACCCGCCAGTTCCATCCGAACGTCTGGAACAAAGCAAAACGGGCACTTCGTTCAACGGTCACGTATGACCGTTTTTTGACGTGGGAAGACGATGCGTTCCCGCGCGCGTTGCTTGACATCCCAAATCCGCCGTATTGTTTGTTTTATCGAGGCGATTTAGAGGTACTACAACAACAAACGACCGCTTTGGTCGGAAGCCGTGAATTGAACCGGATCAGCCATCGACTCGTCGAACACTTCCGCCCTTTAATAGAAGAAACTGTATCGGTATCGGGTGGGGCGCTCGGTATCGACGGGCTCGTCCATGAGTTGTCGCTACGGCACGACCGTCCGACGATCGCCATCCTCGGGTCCGGTTTTTCGCATATGTATCCTCATGTCCATCAGCCGCTGTTCGAACAGATTTCGAGACACGGTTTACTTCTCACTGAATACCCGCCGGAAACACCAGTCAAAAAATTTCAATTTTTAGAACGAAATCGTCTCGTCAGCGGACTCGGCGACCAGCTCGTCGTCATACAGGCACGTCAGAAGAGCGGGACGATGAATACGGTCGCACATGCGCTCGAGCAAGGAAAGACGGTGTTCGCGGTGCCAGGAAGTCCGCTCGATCCGCTCGCGGCAGGACCGAACCGATTGATTGAGGACGGGGCGATTCCATTGACGACTTCCGAACAAATTCTTATGGCTTCAAGGATTGGACGTTGACAAACCGACGCCAACATGAATATCATGGTAGGGATTTAAATGACC
Organism: Exiguobacterium sp. TNDT2; assembly: GCF_003331145.1. GTDB lineage: Bacteria > Bacillota > Bacilli > Exiguobacteriales > Exiguobacteriaceae > Exiguobacterium. The sequence continues at coordinate 163,925 of NZ_QLVE01000004.1, forward strand.
TCTAAAAGGGGAGCAGATGTATGGCAAAATATTTGGTGATCGTCGAATCACCGGCGAAAGCAAAAACCATTAAACGTTATTTAGGATCGAATTACACTGTCAAAGCGTCAATGGGTCACGTCATCGATTTACCGAAGAGTCAACTCGGTGTCGACGTGGAACATGACTTTGAACCGAAGTACATTACGATTCGTGGAAAAGGTCCAGTTTTGAAAGAATTGAAGACGGCAGCCAAAAAAGCGACGAAAATCTTTCTCGCGGCTGACCCGGATCGCGAAGGGGAAGCGATCGCCTGGCATTTAGCGCGTGCCCTCGGCGTCGACGAAACGACAGAATGTCGCGTCGTCTTTAACGAGATCACGAAAGATGCGATCAAGGAGTCATTCAAGCACCCACGTAAAATCAATCACGATCTCGTCGACGCCCAGCAGGCACGACGGATTTTGGATCGTCTCGTCGGATACGGGATGAGCCCATTATTATGGAAGAAAGTTAAAAAAGGTTTATCGGCCGGACGCGTCCAATCGGTAGCCGTCAAAATGATTATCGACCGGGAGCGAGAAATCAACGCCTTCGACCCTGAAGAGTATTGGACGATCAAACTCACGCTTAACCATGAGGGCGAATTGTTCGAGACATCTTTTTATGGGAAAGACGGCAAGAAATTGGAGCTCAAGAGCGAGGCAGACGCCGACGCGGTGCTCAACGCGATCGACGACTCGTTCAAAGTCATCGACGTCACGAAGAAAGAGCGGAAACGGAACGCCTCGCTCCCGTTTACGACGAGTTCGCTCCAACAAGATGCGGCCCGTAAGCTCAACTTCCGTGCCAAGAAGACGATGATGCTCGCCCAACAGCTTTACGAAGGGATCGACCTCGGGAAGAAAGAAGGTACCGTCGGTTTGATCACGTATATGCGCACCGATTCGACACGGATCTCCGATTTGGCAAAAGAAGAAGCGAAATCGTATATCGAGTCCACGTTCGGTGAAGAGTATGTCGCATTACAGAAACAGAAAGAAAAGAAGGCGGCAAACGCCCAGGACGCCCACGAAGCGATTCGACCCACGTCGGCATTGCGTGATCCGGCCTCGGTGAAAGCGTACTTGTCACGCGACCAGCTCCGACTGTACAAGTTGATTTGGGAGCGTCTCGTCGCGAGTCAAATGGCGCCGGCCATCCTCGACACAGTGAAAATCGACGTCGAGTCGAACGGTATGATTTTCCGTGCCAACGGATCGACCGTCAAATTCCCAGGTTTCATGAAAGTGTATATCGAATCGAAAGATGATGATATCGAGGATACGAATCCAGAAAAAGAAGGGTTGCTGCCACCGCTCGAAGTCGACGACCTCGTCAAATTCGACACGATTGAGCCGAAACAGCACTTCACCCAACCGCCGCCGCGTTATAGCGAGGCACGACTCGTCCGGGCGATGGAAGAGCTCGGGATCGGTCGTCCGTCGACGTATGCGCCGACGCTCGACACGATTCAAAAACGTGGCTACGTCGTCCTCGAAGAGAAGAAGTTCGTCCCGACGGAGCTCGGTGAACTTGTCATCGAGATGATTGACGAGTACTTCAATGATTTCATCACCGTACAGTTCACGGCCGACATGGAGACGCTCCTCGACTCGATCGAGAACGAGGAAGTCCAATGGACCGACGTCGTTGCCCCGATTTATCGCAGTTTCGAGAAACGCTTGAAACGGGCCGAGGCCGAGATCGAGAAAATCGAAGTGAAAGATGAACCGGCCGGCATCGACTGTGAAGTATGCGGTGCGCCGATGGTCATCAAGATGGGCCGCTACGGGAAATTCATGGCGTGCTCGAACTTCCCGAACTGTACGAACACGAAACCAGTACAAGTCGAGATCGGTGTCCCATGTCCGAGCTGCGAAGACGGACAAGTCGTCGAGCGACGCAGTAAAAAGGGCCGACTGTTCTATGGTTGCTCGAACTATCCAGACTGTGAGTTCGTCTCATGGGACAAGCCGGTCGCGAAACCGTGTCCGGAATGTGATCACATGATGGTCGAGAAAAAAATCAAAGACGGTGTGAAATATCAATGTACGAACTGTACCCATGCCGAGGTACATCAGTTAGAGGAGGATTAACTTTGCAGCAACGTGTAACTGTGATCGGAGCGGGCCTCGCCGGCTCCGAGGCGGCTTGGCAACTCGCGAAGCGCGGGATTCAAGTCGATTTGTATGAAATGAGACCGGTGCGAAAGACGCCGGCGCACCATACGGACCAATTCGCGGAATTGGTCTGCTCGAACTCGCTCCGGGCGAACGGACTCCAAAATGCGGTCGGTGTCTTGAAGGAAGAGATGCGTACGCTCGACTCGCTCATCTTGAAAGCGGCGGATACGGCGAGCGTACCGGCCGGCGGCGCTCTCGCCGTCGACCGTCATGACTTCGCCGGATTCGTGACGGACACGTTGAAGAACCATCCGAACGTGACCGTGTACAACGAAGAAATCACGGCGATTCCGGACGGGATTGTCATCATGGCGACCGGTCCGCTCACGTCACCGGACCTCTCGGCTTCGCTCAAAACGTTCACGGGTGAAGATTACCTTTACTTCTACGACGCCGCGGCGCCGATTTTGGACGGTGAGACGATCGACCGGGACAAGGTGTACTTGAAGTCACGTTACGATAAGGGTGAGGCGGCGTACCTCAACTGTCCGATGACGGAAGAAGAATTCGACTTGTTCTACGACGAGCTCGTCAAAGCAGAAGTCGTCCCGCTCAAAGAGTTCGAGAAAGAGATTTACTTCGAAGGTTGCATGCCGTTTGAAGTACTCGCCCAACGCGGTAAGAAGACGCTCTTGTTCGGACCGATGAAACCGGTCGGCCTCGAAGATCCGAAGACGGGCAAACGCCCGCATGCGGTCGTGCAGTTGCGGCAAGATAACTCGGCCGGGACGCTCTTCAACTTGGTCGGTTTCCAGACGCACCTTAAATGGGGCGAACAGAAACGTATTCTTCAACTCATTCCAGGTCTTGAGAACGCCGAGATCGTACGCTACGGTGTCATGCACCGGAACACGTTCATCAATTCACCAAGCCTGTTGAAACCGACGTATCAGGCGCGGACACGCGACACGTTGTTCTTCGCCGGACAGATGACCGGTGTCGAAGGATACGTCGAATCGGCGGCATCCGGACTCCTCGCCGGAATCAACGCGGCGAAGTTGATTGCCGGGGAAGAGCTCGTCGTTCTCCCGCGTGAGACGATGCTCGGTTCGATGGCCCACTACATCACGACGACGGACGGGAAGCACTTCCAACCGATGAATGCGAACTTTGGTCTCGTGCCGTCGCTTGAAGACGCCCCGAAGAAAATGAAGAAACAAGAACGTTACGAGCGTTATGCCAACCGTGCCCTCGAAACGATTCAACAATATAAAGAGATTTAAGGGAAGGAGCCATTTTTTGGCTCCTTTTTTATGAACTTAAATTTCAATTGTGTAACTTGTACAACACTTTGAAAATTTTCTGATTATTGAAGAGGTATCTATTGTCACCTCTGACTGTGTATGCTATGCTAATTTCGATTTGACGGGAACATGCGTTTTTAAGCTGAAAACGAGGGGGCGAGAGGATGGGCTTCGTTGACGACCAACTATCATTTTTACGCTATTGCCAAGTCGAACGCCGATTGTCTCCTCATACGAAACGCTCTTACGAGCAGACGCTCGACCAGTACGCCGTTTATTGCCACTCGACACATCAAGATCCATATGATGTGCAGTCGGCGCGGCGTTATTTATATGCCCTTTATGAGGCAGACACCGCCACGACGACGGTCGCTCAAAAAGTGTCGTGCCTTAAACAGTTCGGGAAATTTGTGGCACGCGAGACGGGCGGCGAACCGTTGTTCCACGGACTGACGTCGCCGAAACGGCGCAAGACGCTGCCGACATTCGCCGTACCGAGTGATGTCGAACAACTCTTAAAGGCAGCAGAAGGGCAAGACGACCCGCTCCTGCGGGCACGTGACGTCGCGATCGTCGAGATGTTGTACGGGACAGGCATGCGTGTCGCCGAGTTGTGCGGCATGGATGTGTCGTCTTATGATGCGGGCCTCGCCTTCGTTCATGTCGTCGGGAAAGGGAAGAAAGAACGTTACATCCCAATCGGACGGTTTGCCATCGAGGCGCTAGACCGTTACTTGGACGTCCGGCAAACGTGCGCAACGTCTTCGGAAACGGCATTATTTCTTAATCAAAAAGGGAATCGGGTGACAACGGACCAAATTCGCTACGTCATGAAGCGTCTCCGGAAGCTTGGGGGCCTTCATAAGCCGTTGACACCACACTCGCTCCGTCATAGCTTTGCGACGGACCTGCTCGAGCGTGGGGCGGACCTTCGTGCCGTCCAGGAACTGCTCGGACATGAGTCACTCTCGACGACGGGTCGTTACACCCACGTCTCGACCGAACGTCTGCGAGCGGTTTATCAAGCAACGCATCCGAGAAAGTAGGAGGTCATCAGATGTTTCATGCAACCACGATTTTTGCGGTCCGTCATAACGGACACGGCGCGATGAGCGGAGACGGACAAGTCACGTTCGGGAATGCCGTCATCATGAAAAACAAAGCCAAAAAAGTACGACGTCTTTACGGCGGCAAAGTTGTCGCCGGATTCGCCGGCAGTGTCGCCGATGCATTCACGTTATTCGAAAAGTTTGAAGCAAAACTTGAGATGTACAACGGAAATTTGCCGCGTGCGGCCGTCGAGCTGGCCAAGGAATGGCGCGGGGATAAAATGCTCCGCCAACTCGAGGCGTTGTTGATCGTCATGGATCGTGACCATTTATTGCTCGTCTCTGGGAACGGAGAAGTGATCGAACCAGACGACGGTATCTTGGCCATCGGTTCGGGCGGGAATTACGCGCTCGCCGCTGGACGTGCCCTCGTCCGTCACTCGTCGGAAAAAACGGCTGAAGAGATTGCCCGGGCCGCGCTCGAGATTGCCGGGGAGTTGTGCGTTTATACGAACGACCAAGTTATCGTAGAAACGATTGGAGGCAATTCTGAATGAAACGTGAACTGACACCACGCCAAATCGTAGCGGAGTTAGACCGCTTCGTCATCGGACAGAAAGATGCAAAACGCGCGGTCGCTATCGCGCTCCGCAACCGTTATCGTCGTCAAAAATTGAGTGCCGACTTGCGCGATGAAGTGACACCGAAAAATATTTTGATGATCGGACCGACCGGTGTCGGGAAAACGGAAATCGCACGACGGTTGGCCAAACTTGTCGGCGCGCCGTTCGTCAAAGTCGAAGCGACGAAGTTCACGGAAGTCGGCTATGTCGGCCGTGACGTCGAATCCATGGTTCGGGACCTCGTCGAGGCGTCAGTCCGGCTCGTGAAGGAAGAGAAGAAAGAAGGCGTGAAAGGACAAGCAGAGGTCGCCGCGACCGAGCGGATTCTCGACGCCCTACAAGGCAAAGCTAAGGCCGAGCCGTCCGCCTCGAATCCGTTCGAGGCGCTGTTCGGTGGCCAAGGTCAAAAGACCGAGGAACCGACGAGCACACAGTCGTCCGATCGCGTGCAACTGCGCCGCTTGCTCGAACTGGGTGAGCTCGAGGAACGGTTAATTGAAGTCAACCTTGAAGAAAAACAGACCGTCGACTTGTTCCAAGGACAAGGCATGGAAGGGTTATCGAATCTTCAAGACATGCTCGGTCAAATCGTGCCGAAGAAACGGAAGAAACGCAAACTGCCGGTCCATGAAGCGCGGCCGCTCATCGTCGCCGAGGAAGCAGAGAACTTGCTCGACATGAACGAGGTTCATGACGAGGCCGTCCGCCGCAGTGAACAGATGGGCATCATCTTCGTCGATGAAATCGATAAAATCGCGACAAAATCACAAGATCATGCCGGCGTCTCACGGGAAGGGGTCCAACGGGACATTCTTCCGATTGTCGAAGGGTCGACCGTCGTGACGAAGTATGGTCCGGTCAAGACGGACCATGTGCTCTTTATCGCCGCCGGCGCGTTCCACGTGGCAAAGCCGTCCGACTTGATTCCTGAACTGCAGGGCCGTTTCCCGATTCGTGTCGAATTGAGCAGCTTGACCGAAGAAGACTTCGTCAAGATTTTGACCGAGCCGTCGCAGGCGCTTATCAAGCAGTACACCGCTCTTCTCGAGTCTGAGGAGATCAGTGTCGAGTTCACGCATGCTGCCATCGAGGAAATCGCTCGAATCGCCACGCATGTCAACCGGGAGACAGACGACATCGGGGCGCGCCGTTTATACACCATCATGGAGCGCGTGCTCGAGGACTTGTCGTTCGAGGCGGCCGATATGCCGCAAACGCACGTTCAAATCACACCGGCTTATGTCAAAGAGAAGGTCGGATCGATTGCGGAAGATCGAGACTTGAGCCAATTTATACTATGAGATTCTGTATGCACATACAGGGAGGAAAATACGAATTATGAACTTACTAGACAAAACACGCCAATTGAACACGATGCTTCAACAAGAGGCAAGCGCACACGTTGATTTTAAAGAGATGGCGGATAAAATGCGCGAAGTACTCGAAGCAAATACGTTCATCGTGAGCCGTCGCGGCCGTTTGCTCGGTTTTGCGATCAAACAACAAATCGAGAATGAACGGATGAAGGCGTTTTTAGTCGATCGCCAATTCCCTGAGCCTTATGCCTCGAATTTGTTCAACGTGAAAGAGACGACAGAAAATATCGGCATCGACAGTGAATATACGGCCTTCCCGGTGGAGAACCGTGAGTTGTTCCTCGACTCGATGACGACGATCGTCCCGATCATCGGAGGTGGCGAACGTCTTGGCACGCTCGTCCTCGGGCGTCTCAATAACGAGTTCACGGAAGATGACCTCGTCTTGGCGGAATATAGTGCGACGGTCGTAGGAATGGAGATCCTTCGTGAAAAAGCGGCCGAAGCCGAAGCGTCGGCCCGTAAAAAAGCGGTCGTACAAATGGCAATCAACTCGCTTTCCTACTCTGAGCTTGAAGCAATCGACCACATTTTCGAAGAGCTTGGTGGAAATGAAGGTTTACTAGTTGCTTCCAAAATTGCCGATAGAGTGGGAATTACACGTTCAGTCATCGTCAATGCGCTTCGTAAATTGGAAAGCGCTGGCGTCATCGAATCTCGTTCGCTTGGTATGAAAGGAACGTATATTAAGATACTGAATGACAACTTCTTATTTGAGCTTCATAAGTTGAAATCAAATTGAAATAAAACAATCACGCGCTTTTTTTCAAAAGAAATCTATGATTTAGGTCTTTCGGCTTACAAAGTTGTTCTCTTTAATACGGGAACGGCTTTTTTTAGTGCAAAAGTAATTATTTTCAGAATTTGTCGTAAATTCGACAAAAAGAGACGATAGCATTTACCTGTTTTGACAAAAATATCTTTCAACACTGTTACAGATTTGTTTCAATGTAATAGTAGATTTTCCAAATAAGGTATATACATGCATTCTTTTGGTGAAAGTGAGTGAAACGTGTGAATTGGATCGGCACCGACTATCAATTAATGAAGCAAGCGATCAATCATTCGGTCGTAAATCAGAAGGTCATCAGCCATAACCTATCAAATATCGATACCCCGAACTTCCGGGCGAAACAAGCCGTGTTTGAACAGACGTTGAACAACGAGATGCGTCTTAAGTTGGCGGGTGGGCGTCCGAGTGAACGTACGTCAACGACCGTCATGGACCGGGCCGGAGGCGCGATGCGAAGTGACGGGAACAACGTCGACCTCGACTATGAAATGAGTGAATTGGCTCGGAACCAACTTCAATATGAAGCGATGATGGAACAACTGAACCGCCGACTCGGCGGACTCAAGACGGTCATTAGAGGAGGACGTTAACGATGGGGATGTTCGATAGTTTTCATATTTCGGCGACCGCACTGACATCGCAGCGCCTCCGAATGGACACGGTATCCGCGAACATCGCGAACGCCCAGACGACACGAGGCAAACTCGTCGACGGAGAGTGGCAGCCATATACGAGAAAAATGACAGTCTTACAGGAAGCACCATTTCGACAACAGTTGTCTGCCGTCAATGGCGGCGTCCACGTGTCGCAAATTGTGGAAGACGAGAGCCCGTATAAACTCGTCTACGACCCGAACCATCCGGATTCGGACGACCGCGGTTATGTGCAAATGCCGAACGTCGACTTGTTGAAAGAAATGGTCGACTTGATGGGGGCGACCCGGTCGTACGAAGCAAACATCGCGGCCATGAACGCCACGAAGGCGATGCTCGTCAAGGCGATGGAAATTGGTAAAGGATAAGGAGTGACAAACGATGCAGATTAATCCGATCCAGTTGATGGGTACACAACCGACCGTCACGCCGACGGTGAAAGAAACACCGTCGCAGTTTGGAACGTATTTGAACGAAGCGATGCGATCGTTGAACGATGTCCAACAAGCGACGAGCTCAGCCCGGGCCGACCTTGCTATCGGCAAGGCTGATTTACATCAAGTCATGATTCAAAGCGAAGAGTCATCGATTGCGATGCAACTCGCCATTGAAGTCAGAAACAAAGCGGTCGAGGCCTATCAAGAAATGATGCGAATGCAAGTTTAAAGTAGAGGATGACGAGTTGCGATGAATGAAAAGTTAAAAGAACGATTCGGTTCACTGACCGGTTCCCTTCAAGCAATGAAGACGAACCGTAAAATCTTTTGGGGCCTCGTCATCGCCGGCGTACTTCTCGTCGCGGTGGTCTTGACCGTCTGGCTGTCGCGTCCGAGCATGGCTCCGCTTTATACGAACCTGTCGGCCCAAGAAGCGGGTGAGGTGACGGAAAAGCTGACAGCTGACGGTGTGAAAGCAGAGATTAAAGCGACATCGAACGGCGTGAGTGTGTACGTACCGAGCGAACAAGTCGATCAATTGAAAGTCAGCCTCGCGGCAGCGGGCATCCCAAAGTCGGGCGCGATTGATTACAGCTTCTTCAGTGAGAACGCCGGATTCGGAACGACCGACCGAGAGATGGCCGTCATCGAACGAAGTGCGATGCAAACTGAACTCGAGCGGTTGATCACGCAAATTGAAGGAATCAACCAAGCAAAGGTCATCATCTCGCTTCCTGAGAAGTCGGTCTTCTTGGCGGAAGACCAAGGCGAGCCGACCGCATCGATTGTCTTAAATTTAGGGGCCGGCACGAATCTAGAACCCGCCACAGTGAAAGGGCTCTACCATTTGATTAGTAAGAGCGTACCAAACTTGAAACCAGAAAACATCTCGGTCATGGATCAATATTTTACATACTACGATTTGGACCAAACGTCGACAGCAGGCGGGTCATCCACCGATCCCCTCGTCTTGAAGCGACAGGTCGAAAAAGACGTTCGGCAACAGATTCAACAGATGCTTTCGGTCCTCTTAGGAGAGCGCAGTGTCCTCGTCTCGGTCACGGCCGATATCGATACGACACAAACGGCGGAAGAGCAAAACCTCGTGACCCCTGTCAACGAGGACAGTATGGAAGGGATTGTCACTTCTGCGGAACGAATCGCTGAAGCATACACAGGCGGTACGGGCGCGGCGACCGCGGCGGGCACGGCCGAGAATGACACGGTCAATTTCCCGGCCGCCAATGGTACCGGCGAAGAAGAGAGCGAAAAGAATCATGAAATCATCAATTATGAAGTCAACCGCATCACAAAACAGATTCAAAACGCACCTTACTCAATCCGCGACCTCGGTGTTCAATTGATTGTCGAACCTCCAAATGGGGCGACGGCAATCGACCCGCAACTCGAAGGGGATCTCGAGACGATGATGTACTCGATTATCCGCACGTCGCTCGCGAAGACCGGTGAGGCGCTCACTGAGGCCGAACTTGAACAGAAAGTCGTCGTCGTCTCGCGTCCATTTGCTGAGACGGAGGAAGCGGCAACGGTCGAACAACCGACCCAGTGGTGGATGTATGCGGCGGCAGCAGGTGCTGTTGTCCTGCTCGCGCTCTTGTTCTTCGCGATGCGAAAACGCAAACGTGAACCAGTTGCCGAGTCGAACGAATGGGAAGTCCCATATGAAGATGAGGTTCCGGACCTCGATCTCGAAGAACGAGGCGAAGGAGCCGTCAAGAAGAAACAGTTGGAGAAATTGGCAGAGAGCAACCCGGAAGAGTTTGCCAAACTTCTCCGTACATGGATGTCTGAGGAGTGAGTACCGTGAATTACGCAAAACAACCGAACCGAGAAAAAGCGGCCATGCTCATGATCTCGCTTGGACCTGAAGTGGCAGCGAACGTGTACAAGCATCTATCCGAGGAAGAAATGGAACAGTTGACATTACAAATCTCAGCCTTAAAGAAAGTATCATCCGAACAAAAAGAAACGATTATGAGCGAGTTCCATGAGCTCGCCATGGCGCAAAGTTATATCACGCAAGGCGGGATTGGGTTTGCGAAAACAGTGCTTGAGAAAGCGGTCGGGGAAGAGAAAGCGATGGCCCTCATCCACAGGCTCACGTCGACGCTCCAAGTCCGACCGTTCGAGTTTGCCCGTAAGGCCGACCCGAAACAGTTGCTCAACTTCATTCAAAACGAGCATCCACAGACCATTGCCTTGATTTTGGCGCATCTCGAACCGGTCAAATCGGGACAAATTCTATCAGAACTACCGCCCGAGATTCAATCGGAAGTCGCCAAGCGGATCGCGACGATGGACCGGCTCAACCCGGACGTCATTCATGAAATCGAACAGATTCTTGAGAAAAACTTGTCCCAGACCGATATGCAAGACTATGCCCAGTCCGGCGGTATCGAAGCGGTCGTCGAAGTGCTCAACGGTGTCGACCGTACGACCGAGCGCACGATTCTTGACGCACTTGAAATCGAGGACCCGGAACTGGCCGAGGAGATCAAAAAGCGGATGTTCGTTTTCGAGGACATCGTCACGCTCGATTCGCGGGCGATTCAACGGATTATCCGCGAAGTCGCGAACGACGATTTATTGCTCGCCCTCAAAGTCTCGTCCGAAGAAGTCAAACAGATCATCTTCAAAAACATGTCACAACGAATGGTCGATACGTTCAAAGAAGACATGGAATTCATGGGGCCTGTCCGGTTGCGTGACGTCGAAGAAGCGCAAAGCCGCATCGTCGGCATCATCCGTCGCTTAGAAGACGTCGGAGAAATCGTGATTAGCCGCGGTGGAGGAGATGACATCGTTGTCTAACGTAATCAAACGTCACTATGCAACACCACTGGAGCCGCAACGAATCGATTCGAAGCCGTTCCTCGAACCGGTATCGGTGGAACAGTACGACCAGGAAAGTGAACAATTAGAACAGAAGCGGGAACGACTTCGACTAGACGAAGCCGCGCTTGAAGCACGCCGCACAGCGATGGAGCAAGAACTCGCCGACTTACGTGAAGAAGTGCTCGTGTCAGCTAGGCAAGAAGGCTTTGACGCAGGTTTCGAGCAAGGAAGACGAGAAGGCAAGGCGGAGTATGACGAGTTGACGACGCGGCTGAACACCGTTACGTTCGAACTTGAACAATTGTTCGATCTGAAGTGGCGAAATGCGGAGCAACAGCTCGTCGCCCTTGCCGTCGAGGTCAGTGCTCGTGTGACGACCGAACTCGTCCGAAACGATGAGGCGCTGTTCGCCGATCGGATTCGAGAACAGTTGCTTCGTCAGCTTGACGCCGAAGCATTGACGGTGTATGTCCATCCGACTCGCCTCGCTTCGATTCAACGTTTCGAGTCGGAGTGGGCGACACCAGACGGTCCCCCATTGAAGTACCGAGCGGATGCCGGTTTGAGTGAGACAAGCGTAAGAATCGAGACCCCGCATCACGGGGATGAGCTCGATTTAAGCTATAGCTTTGACCGCGTGCGCTCTAAAATCGAGGAGGTCTTGGCCGATGGCGCTTATTGATCGCGTGCTCGAGTCGATTGTGTCCTCGCCCGATGACGAGTACGTCCGCAAAGTCGGACGCGTCTGTCGGGTCGTCGGCTTGATGATCGAGTCGAATGGGCCGAGTGCTTTTATCGGAGAACGATGTTTGATCGAGCTCCCATCCGGTCAACATGTCGAGGCGGAAGTCGTCGGCTTCAACGAGGCGCGCGTGCTCCTCATGCCTTACGGGGAGACGACCCAGATTGCCCCGGGTTGTATGGTCAAAGGCACGGGACGGATGCTTCAAGTCCCGGTCGGTGACGAGCTGGTCGGGCAAGTGCTCGACGGTCTCGGCCGTCCCTTGTCCGGGGAAGCAGCCTCACTTGGAAAACGCTACGACGTCCTTCGGAAACCGCCTAATCCGCTCGAACGGCCACGGATTTTAGATGTCTTGTCGACGGGTGTCCGCGTCATTGACGGTCTGTTGACGGTCGGTAAAGGACAGCGGGTGGGGTTGTTCGCGGGCTCGGGTGTCGGGAAATCGACACTGCTCGGGATGATCGCCAAACGCTCGTCGGCCGACATTAACGTCATCGCCTTGATTGGCGAACGTGGCCGTGAAGTGAAAGAGTTCATCGAGAAAGAGCTCGGACCAGAAGGGATGGACCGTTCGGTCGTCATCGTGGCGACGAGCGATCAGCCCCCCCTCGTCCGGTTGAAAGGGGCCTACACAGCAACGGCCATCGCCGAATACTTCCGGGACCAAGGCAAGGAAGTGGTCCTCATGATGGATTCGGTGACCCGCTTCGCCATGGCGCAACGGGAAATCGGCCTTGCGACCGGGGAACCTCCGACGTCAAAAGGATATACCCCATCCGTGTTCGCGATGTTGCCGCAGCTGCTAGAACGAAGCGGGACGGCCGTGACAGGCTCGATTACCGCTTTCTATACCGTCCTCGTTGACGGTGACGATATGAATGAACCGATCGCGGACGCGGTGCGCGGCATATTGGACGGTCACTTCGTCATGGACCGTTCGCTCGCGAACCGCGGCCAGTTCCCGGCCATCCACGTCTTAAAGTCGATTAGTCGTGTCATGAACCAAATTGCGACGCCGGTGCACCGTGAGGCCGCCCAAACGTTCAGAGGTTGGCTCGCGACATACTTAGATGCCGAGGACTTAATCAATATTGGGGCCTACAAAAAAGGGACGAACCCGGCGATTGATACCGCCATCGAGCAGTATCCGAACTTATTGACCTTTTTAAAGCAATCCATCGAAGAAGAGGCCCCGCTCGAGCAATCGCTCCAACGCCTGGCCCACATCGTGCGAGGTGAACCATGAATAGACTATTGTTAGAGCGTATTATGCCGATTGCAGAGCATGAGAAAGAAGAGTCCGCGACGGAGATGAGGCAGCAAAAAGCACGGTTCGAGACGGAGATGGAGGCGCTCTATCGCCTCGTGTTGACGTACGAGTCGCTTATGAAGAGTCAAGATCAACAAGATGGCGTCATCGATTTGCTCATGTCGCAATACCGTGAGCAGACACGTGAACGGCTGAAACGTCAAATCGAGACACAACAGCTCGTCGTCCAGCAGGCGCGCAACCGATACCATTTGTCACAGGAGCGTCTGCTTGGAAAAGTCGTCGAGGAAAAGAAATATGTAACGTTGCACGAAAAAGTCAGTCAAGATGAAGTGGCGGCGACGAAGCTCGTCGAACAACATTTCATCGATGAGCTGGCAGTGATTCATCACGGGAAAGGGAAGTAAACCGATGGAAAAAGACAACTCGAAGCGGGGAAGACAGCTATTGGTCGCGCTCGTTCTCGTCCCGGCCATCTTTCTACTCGTCGGGGGAATCGTCGTCATGAACTATGCGATGGATCGTCCGTTGTTATCGGTCCCGTTTCTAGAGATCGGTGCGAAACAAGAGCCGGAAGAGAATGTGGAGACGAACGTGAATGTGACCGGGATTGACGCCGATACCGAAAATCGTTTAAAGGTGGCGAACGCCGAGATTGAGAAGCTTCGGGCAGACAATCTCGAGTTGACGACCGAAGTGAAGGCTCGCCAAGAGGAAGTATCGAAGTTGATCAAGGAGCGAGACCGGCTGATTGCAGAACTGGCGACGGCGAATACGGCGACAGAAGAAACATCGGACGTCTCTCGCGTCTATGAAGAGATGTCAGCGAAACAAGCCGCTGCCATTATGAACGAACTTGAGAGCCCGCAAGTGGCCAACTTATTGAAAGAATTGTCACCGAAGCAACAAGCCGATATTTTAGGACGGATGGATGCCCAACAAGCAGCCGTCGTGACCCAGTTGCTACAGTGATAAGAAAGGATGACCTGATGATGAATATCGCCTTACTCGCTCAAGCGATCCCAGGGACGACGTCTAAGGGTGGAGAGACAACGTCCGCCCCGGCCGCCGGACAGTTTTTAGACTTGCTTTCATCACTGATTGGCGGTGCTACCGCACGGGCGTTGCCACAAGCAGAATTGGAAGCCGTGGCGACGACGCTGGCATCAGAATCGCCCACAGTTCCTGACAGCGCACTCCCACTTGAAAATTTATCGAATCAGCTTGAACAGTGGTTACAGCAACCGGATAGCTTAGAGTGGTTGAAATCATTGCCGCAAGACGCCTATCGGAAGTTCATGGACGCCTATATCGGCGTCCTCGCACAAGCAGGTACAGCCCAAGGATTGACGGCCGAAGAAGTCTCGACAGACGTCGCGACGACGCTCGCTGTCGCTCAAACGATAGTACCGGGCTCTGTGGTGGTGTTAGGCAAGCCGGAACGCGAAGCGACGGCCGGGAAACAATCCCAGATGACGGTCGACGATAACGTTCAAATCATCCAGCAAATCGTTTCGCAATACAAAGGGAATTTAGGCCAGACCTCAAAACCTATTCCCGTTCTCCAACAAAACGAAACGTCGACGAACCCTTTGCCACAACTTGTAAAAGACAACGTCGAATTTTTACCGAAAGGCATGACGTGGTCCCGGCCGCAAATCGATTCGGAAACGTCCATGTACGCGTCGAAGGGTTCGCTTCCTGAAAACCTTCAAGCCCGGATCGAAGCAGCGCTTCAACGCGCACCGTTCAAGAGCGGAGCTGATGGGTCGAAAGTGTTCACAGTCCGGCTTTATCCTGAACAGTTAGGTGAACTTGTGGTCAAGCTCGAACGTCAAAATGGAGAACTTGTCGTCAAACTGTTCGCAAGCAACCAGGAAGCGAAGCAGTTGCTTCAGTCCCAGGTCCAACAGTTACAACAGACGCTTCAACCGCTGACACAAAGTGTCCGGGTCGAGATTAACTTGACGCAACAGGCGCTTGAGGCGAAAGGTTCTGGTTTCAACGAGTTCGACCAATCGGAACCGGAGCAACAGGAACAACCGAAAGGAGAACCAGAAGATGACGACCATCCAGCCGAAGACGAGTGATTATACGTTGCCGGATCAATCGATGCCGAAAGCAACGAACCAATACGATCAAAGCATGTTCTTGAAACTGTTGCTCGCACAACTCGCCAACCAAGATCCAATGTCGCCGATGGAAGACCGGGAGTTCATTTCTCAGATGGCTCAGTTCTCTTCTCTCGAACAGATGCAGACGATTTCCAAACAACTTGATTCCGCGCTGATCGACCGGCAAATGGCGTCGATTTCGGAGTTCAGCAATATGATCGGTCAAACCGTTGATTACAAGTCGGAGACGGAAACCGAAACAATCGAAGGGTCGGGACGTGTCCTCTCAATTTCGAAGACCGAGTCCGGTTATATGGCCGACCTTGAAGACGGGACGTCCGTCAACGTGTATACCATCACTTCCATCAAACAATCATAGGAGGATTCATCATGTTAAGAGCAATGTACTCAGGAATCAGTGGATTAAAGAACTTCCAATCTAAGCTTGATGTCGTCGGGAACAACATCGCTAACGTCAACACGTTCGGCTATAAAAAAGGCCGTGTCACGTTCAAAGACCTCGTCAGCCAGCAAGTCGGTAGTGCGTCAGCAGGTAATGCGACAACCGGCGGGATCAACCCGAAAGAAGTCGGACTCGGTGGTACGATGGCGACGGTCGACAACGTCTATAACCAAGGCGCGATGCAAAACTCAGGTCGAGCGCTCGACGTCGGAATCTCGGGTGAAGGATTTTATGCGACGATGGTGAACGGCCAACTCCAATATACACGCGCCGGTAACTTTTACACTGATAACCAAGGGAATTTGGTGACAGGAGACGGAACATATCTAATTGGTTCGTATACAAATACCCCGCCTGCAGCTGCGGGTCTCACTACAACACCGACTGCTGCTGAAATGGGAATTGATTTACCTGCTCCATATTTACCAGGTACACCGCAAACTGCTAGTTATGGACGTATTAACATCCCGACTGACGCCCGTTCGATATCAATCGGAAAAGATGGCCAAGTCAGTTTTGTAGATAACGCTGGAGGATTGCGGATTGCTGGTTACATTGTCACGGCTAACTTTGCCAACAATGCGGGTCTCTCAAAAGTCGGTGCCAACAACTTCGTTCAATCTCAAAACTCAGGAGCACCACAGTTTGGAGTTCCGGGGTCGGGAGGTCGTGGCGAGCTCGTCTCCGGCGCACTCGAGATGTCGAACGTCGATTTATCGGAAGAATTCACGGAAATGATTGTCGCACAGCGTGGGTTCCAAGCGAACACCCGCATCATCACCACATCGGACGAGATTCTGCAAGAACTCGTCAACTTGAAACGCTGATGATTCGCGTCACGACGCTACGGGGTGAAGAACTCGTGCTGAACGCCTTGTTCATCGAGACAGTCAAGGCTGAGCCTGATACGATCATTCACTTATATAACGGAAAGACGTACATCGTCCGAGAGACGAAACAACAAATCATCGACCGGACGACAGCGTTTTACGCTTCAATCGGTTTGATTGGAACGACAGGCATACGAGGTGAAGAAGATGAGTGAAGAAAAACAAAAAGGTGGCGCCATGAAGATGGCGCTCATCTTGCTAGTCGTCCTGCTCGTCATGGGCGGGGCCGGATTCATGACTTATAAATACTTGTTCGGTGACAACGTGACAGCGAAGACAAAGCCGGTCACAGCCGAAGAATTGGCCGAGCGCAGCTTCACGACCGACGATATGACGACGAACATTCAAGATGAGCGTTTCATCAACGTCCAATTCACAATCGTGACCGATGCCGCTGAGACGAAAGAAGATCTCGAACTTCGAAAGTTCCAAGTGCATAACGTGATTCTCGGTGATTTGGCCGGCATGACGAAAGCTCAGTTGACGACGAAAGAGGACATGCAGAAGTTTGAGCAGTCGCTCCGTAAACAATTAAATGGACTGTTGGAGTCAGGTGAGGTCCAACGTGTCTATATGACGAAGAAAATCATACAGTGAGGTGGCATCATGGGAGAAGTCTTATCTCAACAAGAAATTGATGCCTTGCTATCGGCGTTAAGCAGCGGCGACGTCGAAGCCGATTCCTTTTTACATCAAGAAGAAGAACGAAAAGTTCGGCAATACGACTTTAAACGGGCAGTCCGCTTCTCGAAAGACCAAATTCGAAGTCTGACACGAATCCATGAACATTTCACGCGCATGTTGACAACATTCTTTTCTGCCCAGCTCCGGACATACGTGCAGTTCACGGTCAACTCGGTCGAGCAACTCCCGTACGATGAATTTATTCATTCCATCCCAAGTATGACGATGATCAACTTGATTGAGGCACCGCCGCTTAACGGCCGCTTCATCATCGAGGTCAACCCGAACATCTCATACGCAATGCTCGACCGTCTGCTCGGCGGTCCGGGGGTCGAGATTGAAAAAGTCGAGAGTTTCACAGAAATTGAAATGCGCATCTTGACCCAGTTATATAAACGGGCATTCGCGGGATACGGGGAGGCATGGGAATCGATTGCCGAGATCAAGTCAGAGATGACAGCGGTCGAAGTCAATCCCCAGTTCCTTCAACTCGTCTCACCAAACGAGACGGTCGTCCTCATCTCAATCGGTGTCACCATCGGCGAAGTGAGCGGTACGATTAATATTTGTTTACCGTTCGTGACGATCGAGCCGGTATTATCCAAGCTGTCGAGCCATTATTGGATGCAGGAGGCCAACCGCCGCAATGCGAGCGGCAACAGTAAAGAACCGCTTAAAGTTCAATTGATGAACTCGACGGTTGAAGTCGTTTCTTTGCTCGGAGAGACGACAATCACGTTCGGTGACTTGTTACATCTCGAGATTGGCGATTGTTTAACGCTCGATCAATTAGTGAAAGACCCGCTGTCCATCATGGTAGGGGAAAATAAAGTGTTCAAAGGGCAAGTCGGTGTGAGCGGGAAACGGATGGCGGTTCAAGTGCTCCACCGGGTGAAGGAGGAAGAGCAATGAGTGAGATGTTGTCACAAGATGAAATAGACGCATTACTGCGAGGGACGAGCGATTCGTCCAAATCTGAGGCGAAGCCCGAAGAGCATCTTGACTCGATGGAGAGCGACGCTTTAGGAGAGATCGGGAATATCTCGTTTGGAAATTCGGCGACAGCGCTATCGACGTTACTGCAACAAAAAGTTGAAATCACGACCCCGATTGTCAGCGAAGTCACAATCGATGCGCTCCGCGAGCGTTATCCAACGCCGCACGTGGCGCTTCGCGTCGGTTACACTGAAGGCCTGAAAGGTGAGAACGTCTTCGTGTTGACACGTGAGGATGCGGCCATCATCTCGGACTTGATGCTCGGTGGGAATGGGATGGATGTCGATCCGGAAGGGCTCGATGAAATCCGGCTTTCGGCTGTGCAAGAAGCGATGAACCAAATGATGGGGGCAGCGGCAACGTCATTGTCGACCGTGTTCTCGAAAAAAATTGATATTTCACCGCCGCTCGTTGAAGTGTTCGATGCGACGAAGAATCAAACGATTATCGATCGGCTCGAGCTTTGGGAAACGATGGTATTGATTGAGTTCAATTTGAAAGTTGGGACGTTAATCGACTCGAAAATCGTTCAAATCGCACCGATTCAATTCGGGAAACAGCTCGTCAACGAATTGATGGCAGCCACTTCTCCACAGCCGGTCGCACCTGTTGCGGCCGCGCCGAAGCTAGAGGCTCCGAAAGCACCTGCCGCTGCGATTCCGCAGCAGCCTGTTCGTCAAGAAATGAAGTCGGTACCGGAAGTCGCTGTCAGTCAAGCGGAGTTCATGCCATTGCATGCACCGGCGACGAGCGAATCGATTCCGGCGAACCTCGGTCTCTTGTACGACGTCCCGCTCAGCGTGACGGTCGAACTCGGGCGGACGAAACGTTCGGTCCGCGAAGTGCTCGAGTTGTCACAAGGATCGATTATCGAGCTCGATAAACTTGCCGGTGAGCCGGTCGATATTTACGTGAACCAACAGCGGATCGCCCGCGGCGAAGTCGTCGTCATCGAAGAGAATTTCGGCGTCCGAGTAACAGAAATTATCCAACCGCACGAGCGGATTGGCATCGTTTAAGGAGGAAGAACAATGAGTGCAAAAATTTTAGTAGTAGATGATGCGGCGTTCATGCGCATGATGATTAAGGATATCTTGACAAAGAATGGATTTGAAGTCGTCGGGGAAGCGGAGAACGGCGTCGATGCGGTCTCAAAATATCGTGAACTCATGCCAGACCTCGTCACGCTCGACATCACGATGCCAGAGATGGACGGCTTAGCCGCGTTGAAAGAAATTCGTGGTTTCGATTCAAATGCGAAAGTGATCATGTGTTCTGCGATGGGACAACAAGCGATGGTCATCGATGCGATTCAAGCAGGGGCGAAAGACTTCATCGTCAAGCCGTTCAACGCAGAGCGGGTCGTTGAAGCAGTTTCGAAAACGGTCGCACAATGAACAAGTGGTGGTTGATTATCCTTCTCGTGGTCGGGCTAAGCGTCCCGGCCACGGTCGAGGCCGCCACCGTCGATCAACAGTTCGAGCAACAACAGCCAGACACGAAAGAAGAACCCGTCACATCGGCCGTCTCATCGGTCGGGACAGCGATCAAACTCATCTTGAGTCTGGTCGTTGTCATCGGCGGTTTCCTCATCCTCGTACGGTGGTTGAACGCACGTACCCAAGGCGTCAAAACGGCTCAGCATTTGACCCATCTCGGCGGGGTCCCGCTCGGAAAAGACCGATCGGTGCAACTCGTCAAACTTGGAGAACAAGTTTACGTGCTCGGTGTCGGCGATTCGATTCAACTGCTAGACCGGCTCGATGCCGAAGCGATGGATGAAGCTGCACACGATGCGCCTGCCTTGAACAACTCGAACACGTCGGCTTTCCTCGACACGTTCAAACAGCAATTGGCTCAGATTGAAGAAGTGAGGAAGAAACGATGACGACGATTGAACAACTGATCAACTTAGAGACGCCAGACAGTACATCGACCTCGATCAAATTGTTGGTCGTGTTGACACTGCTTACGCTCGCGCCATCTTTCTTAATCTTGATGACATGTTTCACGCGCGTCGTCGTGGTGCTATCCTTTATCCGTCCCGCGCTCGGTACCCAGCAGACGCCGCCGAACCAATTGATTATCGGGCTCGCCCTGTTCATCACGTTGTTCGTCATGTCGCCGGTGCTAACGGAGTTGAATGACAAGGCACTCTCGCCATATATGGACGACCGAATCAGTCAAGACGAGGCGTTCGAAGAGGCAGGGAATACGATGAAGCGGTTCATGGCCCAATATACGCGTCAAGAGGATTTGCAATTATTCATTAAATATGGGAATTATGAGCAACCTGAGTCGGTCGAAGACGTCCCACTCCTCGCGATGGTCCCGGCCTATGCGATCAGTGAGCTGAAGACGGCGTTCCAAATCGGGTTCATGATCTTCTTGCCGTTCTTGATTATCGATATGGTCGTGGCGAGTGTCCTCATGTCGATGGGGATGATGATGCTTCCGCCGGTCATGATCGCCTTGCCGTTCAAACTGTTATTGTTTGTATTGGTGGATGGATGGCACTTGATTGTGGAGTCCTTGCTTAGAAGTATGTAGGAGGAACGAATATGACGCAGGAAATGGTCATTTATTTGGCGACGGAGAGTGTGTGGACGTTATTGAAAATCTCGATGCCGCTCTTATTGATTTCGCTCGTCGTCGGTCTCGTCATTTCGATTTTGCAGGCGACGACACAAATTCAAGAACAGACGCTATCGTTCGTCCCAAAGATCGTCTCGGTCTTTATCGGGCTCGTCGTCTTCGGACCTTGGATGCTGCAACAGATTGAAGGGTTCACCCGTTTGATTTTTGAACTCATGGTCGAGGTCGCCTCGAAATGAACGCGGTCGATTTCATCAGTCTGTATGGATTGACGTTCGCCCGTCTGTCAGGCTTCTTCGTGAGCGTCCCGTTATTTTCATCCCGGCAACTGCCGGTCATGCACCGCGTCGCGTTCAGTGCCTTTTTAGCGTACTATGCGATGTTCACGGTGACAGAGCCACTCGATCTCGGCCAAGCCTATATCTTGCAGGTATTGTACGAGGTGTTGATTGGCTTGGTGCTCGGTATATTGATTAACATATTATTTTTCGCGCCCCAGATTGCGGGTGGCGTCATCGATTTACAGCTCGGACTCGCGATGGCATCGGCCTATGACCCGATGTTCGGAGGCCAGTCGCCGCTGATTGGTCGATTCTATTATATTTTCACGTTGTTTATCATGCTGTCGAGCAACTTACATCTGTTGCTGATTGATGGCATCTATTATAGCTTTCAAATTTATCCGCCGGGTCAGCCGATCATCGACTTTAGCGAAGCGTCACTCATGATGGCCGTCAAGGTCGTCACGATGACGATGGTGGTCGCCCTGCAACTTGCCTTTCCGCTCATGGCGTCGCTCTTGCTCGTCGACATGGCGCTCGGGTTCTTGGCGAAATCGGCGCCGCAGTTCAATATTTTTGCAATCGGATTTTCATTCAAGCTGATTGCGGGATTTTCGGTCATGGTCGTCATGATGGGCTTGACCTTGAACGGCATCAGCCAATTCATCCCGATTTTACAAGAAGTGTTACGTGATTTTATGACTGTGCTAGGAGACGCCTCATGAAGCCTCTATATACCTTATCGGTCGATCTTCAATTTTTTGCAGGAGAAAAAACCGAAAAAGCGACCCCACGAAAGCGAGAGGACTCGCGCAAGAAAGGACAAGTCGCCAAATCGGCCGATTTGACCGGTGCTTTCGCCTTGTTCGCAATGTTTCTCATGTTATCGTTCTTAGGGCCGTATCTCGGTAAACAGTTGTTCAGTGTGACGAAAGATTTGCTCGGTCCGAGCTACTTGCTGTTCGATTTGTCGAACGGATTGTCCGGCATGCTCACCGACTTGTTGCTTCGCGTCGGACTGATCGTGGGCCCGTTCTTCGTGGTCGCCGTCGTGTTCGGGATTTTAATCAACTACCTTCAAATCGGGACGTTGTTCTCGGCGGAAGCGATTCAACCGAAACTCGAACGAATCGATCCGCTTAAAGGAGTCAAACGGATTGTCAGTATGAAAGCGGTCGTCGAATTTTTAAAGTCCTTATTCAAATTATTGATTATCCTGACGACTGCCGTCGCCGTGCTCTGGCAGAACCAAAAAGAACTGTCCCGCATGGCGGTCGAACATATCCGTGAATCGGTCATCGCGCTCGCCCATATCACGATTGAACTCGGACTTTGGGTGAGTGTGGCCTTGCTCGCGCTCGCATTGCTCGACTTTTTCTATCAACGGTTCGATTTTGAGAAATCGATTCGCATGTCGAAGCAAGATATCAAAGACGAGTATAAGAATAGTGAGGGTGACCCGCTCATCAAATCGAAAATCAAACAACAACAACGGGAGATGGCGCTGCGCCGTATGATGCAAGAAATTCCGAACGCGGATGTCGTCATCACCAACCCGACCCACTATGCCGTCGTTATCCGGTACGACGACACGAAAGACTTCGCGCCGCTCGTCGTCGCCAAAGGGGTCGATCGTGTCGCCTTCAATATCCGTGACGTGGCCAAAGAACATGACATCCCGATTGTCGAAAACAAACCGTTGGCCCGTGCGCTGTACGCCCAAATGGATATCGGGGAAGTCGTTGACGAGTCGTTTTATCAGGCGATCGCCGAAGTGCTCGCATTCGTCTATCAATTGAAACAACCGTCTTGAGGAGGAGTATGTATTGGCAGTAAAAGCTAAAGATTTTGCGGTATTGATCGGCGTTCTGTTAATCGTCGTCATGCTCGTCATCCCGTTACCGGGGTTTATGTTAGATTTCTTAATCATTGTCAACATACTTATTGCGTTGCTGATTTTACTCGTCGCGATGAATGCACGTGAAGCACTCGACTTCTCGGTCTTTCCGTCACTCTTGTTGATTGTGACGTTATTCCGGCTCGGATTGAACGTGTCGACGACGCGTTCGATTTTATCGAAAGGGTACGGTGGGGAAGTCATCGCCACATTTGGCGACTTTGTCGTCGGCGGGAACGTACTCGTCGGATTCGTCGTCTTTCTCATCCTTGTCATCATCCAGTTTGTCGTCATCACGAAAGGGGCCGAGCGCGTATCCGAAGTGTCGGCACGTTTCACCCTCGATGCGATGCCAGGGAAACAGATGGCCATCGATGCCGATTTGAACTCGGGATTGATTGATGACAAAGACGCGCAAATCCGCCGGAAAAAGATTCAAAGCGAAGCCGACTTCTATGGGTCGATGGATGGGGCCTCGAAGTTCGTCAAAGGGGACGCCATCGCTGGGATTATCATCGTCGCCATCAACTTGATTTTCGGAATCATCATCGGTACCGTCCAAATGGGTCTTCCGGTCGGTGAGGCGTTCCAGACGTTCTCGCTCATGACGATCGGGGACGGGCTCGTCGGTCAAATCCCCGCGCTCCTCATCTCGACGGCAACCGGGATTATCGTCACGCGTGCCGTCTCGGACGGGAATCTCGGCGAGGACGTCGTCGACCAGCTCGGTCAAAACCCGACGCTCCTCTATATCGCGGGCTCAATCGTCATTATGCTCGGATTTATCTCACCGAGTCTGCTTCCGGTGACGGTCATCATCGCCGGAGTCGCTTTCTACGGGGCGTACACGATGCGTCGCAACATGAAACGGGTCATCGATACTCCGCTACCGGAAGAAGAACCGATGGCACCGACCGAGACCGTCGTGTCGCTCTTACAAATCGATGCCATCGAATTCGAGTTCGGTTACGGGCTCATTCCGCTCGCCGATGAGTCGCAAGGCGGCGATTTGCTTGACCGGGTCGTCATGATCCGACGTCAGCTCGCACTCGAACTCGGGTTCATCTTGCCGACGGTCCGGATTCGTGATCATTTGCAACTGTCGCCGAACGCATACCGCATCAAAGTGAAAGGGAACGTCGTCGCCGAAGGAGAGCTCTTGCTCGATCATTACTTGGCGATGAGTCCCGGCATCGAAGATCCGGAAGTATACGGGATTGAAACGACGGAGCCGGCGTTCGGTCTCCCGGCGCTATGGATTGATGAAGAGACGCGCACCCGCGCCGAAATGAGCGGGTATACCGTCGTCGATCCGCCGTCGGTCGTCGCGACGCATTTGACGGAGACGCTTAAGAAACATTCGGCAGACCTGCTCGGCCGTGAAGAGACGAAACAACTTGTCGAACACTTGAAAGAGACGCACCCGGTGCTCGTCGAAGACGTGACACCATCGGTCCTCTCGATCGGGGACATTCAAAAAGTGCTACGTCATCTATTGAAAGAACACGTCTCGATTCGCAATTTACCGCTCTTGTTCGAGACGATGGCCGACTACGGCAAAGTGACGAAAGATGCCGACATCCTCGGCGAATATTGCCGCCAAGGCTTGGCTCGTCAATTGACGGACCAAGTCAGCCCGCCCGACGGATCGCTTTACGTCGTCACGCTCGGCGGTCAGACCGAACAACTCATTCAAGACGCTGTTCAAAAAACCGAGTTCGGCAACTATTTGGCGCTCGACCCGGAACAAGCGCGCGAGATTATCGAACGCTCGGGTGAGCAGCTGTCGATGTTCGAACGCTACGGGGCATCGGCCGTCATTTTATGCTCGCCGACGATTCGTCTGTTCGTGAGACAACTGCTCGAACGATATTATCCGGATGTGCCGGTTCTCGCCTACAACGAGTTGCTCAGCTCGATTGAAGTGAAAAGTATTGGGGTGATTTAAATGCAAATCAAAAAATATACCGGCAAGACGATGGCGGAAGCGATGGAGAAAGTCAAACAAGAATTTGGCGACGACGCCGTGATTTTGAACTCCCGCCAAGTGAAAAAAGGCTGGCTCGGCCTGTTCGCATCGCAACACGTCGAGGTCATCGCTGCACTCGAGAAAGCACCGCTCGCTGTCAAAGCGCGTACCGCGACGAAACCCGTCGCACCATCGAAGCCGGTGAAGGCGCCAACGCGTCCACCGCAACAAACAACCGAATCAAGTCAGGCGGCGACCGCACCGACATCGAGACGGTTGCCCGCAGCGCTAGCACACGTCGAATCATTGCTCGCCTCCGAGTCGTTCCACGACGAGACATGGGACGAAGCAATCAACGAGCTGTATTACACGACAAAATCGGTGGAAGTCGTCGAACGCTACGTACGTGATCAAATCCGGAGTTCCTTCTTGGCTGTCCCTGAACCGAAACGGTATATGATGCTCGTTGGCCCGACCGGGGTTGGCAAGACGACGACGCTCGCCAAACTTGCCGCTCACTACAAACTCGAGCACGGCCTTTCGGTCGGTCTCATCACGACGGACACGTACCGGATCGCGGCAATCGAACAATTGAAAACGTACGCCGAGATTTTAGACATCCCGGTCGAGGTCGCCTACGACTTCAATGACTTCAAACGGGCGAAACAACTGTTTGCACGGAAGGACATCATCTTGATTGATACGGCCGGTCGCAACTTTCGCGACGAGGCGTACGTTGAACAGTTCGAGCGGCATCATGATTTCTCGGAGACGAGCCTCTCGCTCGTCCTCAGCTTGACGTCGAAGATGCGGGATATGGACATGATTTATCGCCAATTCGAACCATTGCCGCTCCAGTCGCTCATCTTTACGAAAGCCGATGAGACGAGTGACATTCACGCGATGTACCGGATGGTCCGCGCGAGCGGGCTGCCGGTCGCTTGGCTGACGGACGGGCAAGAAGTACCGGACGACCTTGTCGCCGGAGAACCGGACCGATTGACGGATCGGTTGCTTGAGAAAGAAGGGTGGACCCAATGGACCAAGCAAGACGTCTAAGGGCGAAAACAGAGACCGCACCGACGACGATCGCTTTTGCGAGCGGGAAAGGCGGGGTCGGTAAAACGAACGTCTGCGTCAATACGGCCATCGGTCTCGTCGAGCTCGGGAAACGTGTGTTGATCGTCGACCTCGACATCGGGATGGCGAACGTGCACATTTTATTGAACGCGTCGCGGTCACGAACGATGATGGATTCGGTAAAAGCGCGAATTCCGCTCGCCGCCTCGGTTCAGAAAGACGTGCATGGTGTCGATATATTACATGGGGGAAGTGGGCTCGACGAACTAGTCCAATTCTCACATGCAGATATGCAATTTTTTATGCGTGAACTCGAAGTGCTGACCGAATACGATTATGTCTTATTCGACATGGGGGCCGGGGCAACAGACACGTCGCTTCGATTTATCGAGGGGTGTGACGAGATGTTTCTCATCCTAACGCCAGAACCGACTTCGCTTATGGACGGTTACGCTTACACGAAGCTCGTCCATCGTCAAAGTCCGGACTTGCCGCTCGGGGTGATTGTCAATCGAGCCCAATCGGGTGAAGAAGCGCTACAATGTTTTGAGCGAATGGAAGTTGCATGTGAGCAGTTTTTAAAGAAATCGATTCGATTCCTCGGGTATTTACCAGATGACGCCACGGTCAGACGAGCGGTCATCGCCCAAGTCCCGTTTTACCATCTTGACCGAAAGAGTGACATCAGTTGGCGGCTTGAACGGATTTTAACGACATTGACCGGGACGCCGCCGAAACCGCGTCATTTTATGGAACGCTTGATGGGGAACTTGAAACGTCAGTGGAACCGAGTCTAACGACAGGGAGGCATTATAGATGGACGTGAATGAATACTTAGGATTGTTTTTAGACGAGTCGCAAGAACATATCCAATCGGTGAACACCCAGCTGTTGAAACTAGAACAGACGGGCAGTCAGGAAGCGATTCAAGAGATTTTCCGCTCGGCACACACGCTCAAAGGGATGTCAGCAACAATGGGGTATGAGAGTGTCGCCAACTTGACACATGAGATGGAAAGCGCACTCGATTTGGTTCGGGCTGGAAAGAAAGAGAGCAATCAATTGTTGCTCGATACGATGTTCTCGGCAATGGAGCAAATTGAAGCGATGATTGCCGATATTGAGACCGGTGGCAATGGGGCGAACGTCGACGTTAAGGAGACGGTAGTGGCGTTCCAGTCATTCATCGGCAGCACTTCGAAAGCTGTCGAGGCGGTCGAGGAGGCAATCTTCACGGCCGATCTTTACACCGATTCGGTCATCACTCAAGCGAAAGAGACCGGCTTCGAAGCGTTCCAACTTCATGTGAAGCTATCGGATGCCGTCGTGTTAAAAGCGGCGCGCGCCTACATGGTGTTCGATCGTCTCCAAGAACTCGGCGAAGTCGTCCGGACGGTTCCTGAGACCGAGGCGATCGAGCAAGAACAGTTCGACCTCTCATTTGACGTTTTGTTCGTGACGCAAGAGTCAGCGGACGCGATTACACATGCCGTGACCCAAGTGTCGGAAGTCGAGCACGTCCAAGTGACATCTTACACGAGCGCGGCAGCCAGTGCGCCGGAAGTCGCCGTCAGTGCCGAAAGCGTCGCCGTGGCCGAAGTGAAACCGAAAGCGGTGGAGACGGACGAACCGAAAGAACAGGCCGCCCCACAAGCGAAGACGATTCGTGTCAACTTAGAACGAATCGATCGTCTGATGAACTTGTTCGAAGAATTCATTATCGATCGCGGTCGTCTTGAGCGGCTCGCCGACGAAGTCGGACAGCCTGAACTGAACGAGACGGTTGAAAAAATCAAACGTGGCACGAATGAACTTCAGTCACTCGTCTTGACACTCCGCATGATGCCAATCGAGCAAGTGTTCAACCGTTTTCCGCGCATGGTGCGTTCGGTCGCGAAAGATATCCATAAAAAAGTCCAACTCGACATTTCTGGTGCCGAGACCGAACTCGATCGGACAGTCATCGATGAGATTGGCGACCCGCTCGTCCACTTGATTCGAAATGCCATCGACCACGGCATCGAGTTGCCGGAAGTTCGTGTCGCCGCCGGGAAACCTGAACAAGGTCGACTCGCGTTACGCGCTTACCACGGCGGCAACCGTGTCTTCATCGAAATCGAGGATGACGGGGCAGGAATCAATGTCGACAAGGTCCGTTCAAAAGCGCTCGAACGAGGTGTCATCACGTCTGAAGAAGCGACGGGGATGACGGACAATGAAATAGCGATGCTCATCTTCGCACCAGGGTTCTCGACGGCAGACGTCGTCACCGACCTTTCGGGCCGTGGCGTCGGTCTAGATGTCGTCAAAAATAAAATCGAATCACTCGGCGGGGTCGTCACGCTCGAGACGGTCGTCGGACAAGGGACGAAATTCCAAGTTAGTCTGCCGCTCACGCTCTCGATCATCTCCGCCATGCTCGTTCAAGTTGGTGAAGAGACGTACGCTGTCCCGTTGTCATCGATTCTCGAGACAACGCTCCTCGACGAGGCCGATATTTTAACGGCTCACCGTGAACGTGTCTTTGATTTCCGAGGTCAGCTTGTCCCGCTCGTCTATTTAAAAGAAATGTTCGCGATCGAAACGGAAGCGAAGACGCAATTCCCGGTCGTCGTCGTCCGTAAAGGAAATAAACTCGTCGGTGTGGTCGTCAATGAATTGATTGGCCAACAAGAAATTGTCATGAAGCCGCTCGGAACTTATCTCGAGGGCATCCCGGCCATCTCTGGTGCGACGATACTCGGAGACGGGCGCGTCGCCTTGATTGTCGACAGCAACGATCTGTTCTAAGGAGGAAGAAGGATGGAACAAAAATGGGTAGTCTTTTCATTGGGATCGAACACATACGGGATCGACGTCCAGTCGGTCCGCTCGATTGAACGAGTACAACCGGTCACACGCGTCCCGAACGCGCCGGCTCATGTCAAAGGTGTCATCAATCTGCGCGGGGTCGTCACGCCGGTCATCGACCTTCGGCTCCGTCTCGGTTACGAGGCAGTCGAACCGACCGATGAAACACGGATTTTGATCGCTTCGCTTCATCAAGGCGATGCCGGCTTTATCGTCGACCGGGCCAACGAAGTCGTGGAAAGCGAAGACGTACGCATCGAACCGATTCCGGAGTCGAGCCGGGACATGTTGTCGGCTCACTTGACGGCGATCGCGAAAGGCGAGGACAAATTGTTCTCGCTCCTTGATGCCAACGCGTTGTTCGAGGAGCAACATGCTGAGTGAGTTCGAGCAGGATTTATTGAAAGAACTCGGCAATATCGGTTCTGGCCATGCCGCGACGGCATTGTCGACGCTCTTGGGCAAGCCGGTCACGATCACCGTCTCCTCGGCCGAGATGGAACCGATCACGTATTTGCCGGAACGCGTCGGTGGACCGGAACGTCACGTGGCCTCCGTCCTGTTAGAACTCGGCGGTGACATCAGCGGCATGATTCTCATCTTGTTTCCGGTCGATGATGCCGAAAAAATGGTCGCTTCCCTCATCGGAAGCACGTTCTCGTTCCAAACGACGGACGAGCTCGGCCAGTCGGCTTGGGAAGAAATCGGAAACATCATGAGTGGCGCCTACGCCCGAGCGCTCGGTGATTGGCTAAATACCCCGATCTCCATTCAAGTCCCGGCGACAGCGGTCGATATGGCGGGTTCGATCGTCGAATTCGTCGTCACGTCGGTCCAACCTGAGGAAGATGCGGCACTCTACATCGATACGACGTTCCGTATCGATGAGAAAGTAAGTGCCGGGCATGTGTTGTTCCTACCGACGCATGGCTCGCTCGAACGGATACAACAGCGGTTGATTGGCCATGGCTGAAGTCATCAAAATCGGCATCGCGGAATGGAAGCAGACGACCGCACCGAACAAATTGCGAACGGCAGGACTCGGTTCGTGCGTCGGTGTCATCTTGTATGACGTCCGGCTCCAAGTTGCGGCGATGGCCCATGTCATGTTGCCGGATTCGGCGATTGCCCGGAAACACCAAACGATTGAAGTAGGAAAATATGCGGATACGGCCATCGATGCGCTCGTCGCTTCGTTGAAACGGGCCGGGGCGGGTCGATTGCAAGCGAAGATGGCCGGCGGCGCCCAAATGTTTCAATTCAAGTATGAGAACGAGGCGATGCGAATCGGTGAACGGAATGCCGAAGCCGTACGTAACGCATTAAAAGCGCACCGAATCCCGCTCATCGCAGAAGATTGTGGCGGGCATAACGGACGGACGATTGAATTTGATGTAGCGACTTGCGTCCTCTCGATTCGAACGGTCAGCGTAGGAACTAAGGAAATTTAGGGGGGATCGACATGACGACTCAACTTACCGAGTTGTGGGATCGTTGGAACACTGACCGTGATATGGATACAGCGAATGAACTATTGGCGCACTATGAGTTCCTGATCCATTATCACGTGCAACGAATGATCGTGACGCTCCCGAAGAGCGTCGAACGCGACGAATTGAAAAGTTTGGGTTACATGGGATTGTACGATGCCCTCATGAAATATGATCCAGAACATAACAACAAGTTTGACACGTACGCGGCGTTTCGCATTCGTGGCGCCATCATCGATGGGCTCCGGAAAATCGATTGGTTGCCGCGATCGGTGCGCGAACGCGTGAAGAAAATTGACCACATCGCCGAACAGCTCGAACAGAAGTTGCACCGGGCCCCAACGAAAGAAGAACTCGCGAGCGCCTGCGAACTACCGGTGTCGGAAATCGAGAAGGCGATGGCGGAAGGGTACTTCGCGAACATGTTGTCAATCGATGAGGCAGTGACGCTTCAAGAAGAAGGTAAGGTCATGTCCGTCACTTATTTTGACCCTGACTCCGAGAAACCGGAAGATACGCTCTTGCAGCGTGAGTTGCTCGATGTGCTGACGACCGAAATCGAGCACTTGTCCGAAAAGGAACGTCTCGTCGTCTCGTTGTTCTACTTTGACGAGTTGACGTTGACCGAGATTGGCGAAGTATTGGAACTATCGACGTCACGTATCTCCCAAATCCATTCTAAGGCGTTGAAAACGTTGAAACTTGCTCTTGGACGTTCGTATTTAGAAGAAAAGACATCGTGAAGGAGGGATGGAGATGACCGTTGTATATATCGCAATCGCGTGTATCGTGGCTTACGGATTGCTGATTTTATTTCGTCAAGTCCAGGCGTTGACCGCTCGCGTCACGCAACTCGAGCATGAGAAACGTGAGACCGAGGTCCTCCTGTTGTCGTTCATGGAATCGATGAACGATGTCGTGAAACAACCATCGTCCTTAGAGGAGGTGGCTGATGCGCAGGCGGTCCATGCAGAGCTTGATCGAGAGCGCCCGGCCGATGAAACGCAATCAGCCCCGCACGTCGAGGATGTGTTATTACACCACTCGGTCCGGGAGACAGCCCGACTCCTTGGAAAAGGTGAAGGGGAAGTCGCCTTATATGCCAAACTTCGCAAAAAGTGAGAGTTGCCGGATTGACGGACATATGCTATAGTATTTTTTGGTGTTAAACACATCACACACGTCTCGGGATGGTATTCCTCGGTGCCGAAAGGTCGGAATACAACGATGAACGAGGCGGAGGACTTTTTTAAACCACAAGGAGGAAATTTATCATGGCAGTAATTTCAATGAAACAATTGCTCGAAGCTGGTGTACACTTCGGTCACCAGACACGCCGTTGGAACCCAAAAATGGCGAAATACATCTTCACGGAGCGTAACGGCATCTACATCATCGACCTTCAAAAAACGGTCAAAAAAGTAGACGAAGCTTACAACTTCGTTCGTGAACTCGCGGCAGAAGGCGGAAACGTCCTCTTCGTAGGTACGAAAAAACAAGCTCAAGACACAATCAAAGAAGAAGCACTCCGTTCAGGTATGTACTTCATCAATGAGCGTTGGTTGGGTGGAACTCTCACTAACTTCTCAACAATCAAAAAGCGGATCAACCGCTTGAAGCAGCTTGAGAAAATGGAAGCTGACGGTACGTTCGAAGTACTTCCTAAGAAAGAAGTCATCATCTTGAAAAAAGAAATGACACGTCTTGAGAAGTTCCTCGGCGGAATCAAGGACATGCCAGGTGTTCCTGATGCCCTCTTCATCGTTGACCCACGTAAAGAGCGTATTGCGATTGCAGAAGCTCACAAATTGAACATCCCAATCGTTGCGATTGTCGACACAAACTGTGACCCAGACGAAATCGACTACGTCATTCCAGCGAACGACGATGCGATTCGTGCGGTTAAATTGCTCACTTCTAAGATGGCAGACGCGATCATCGAAGCGAAGCAAGGCGAAGAAGAAGTAGCTGAAGAAGCAGTAGCTCCAGAAGCTGAAGCGACAGAAGCTGAGTAATCAGTCAGACAACAGGTGATAAAGGGAAAGCCTTTTATCACCTTTTTTTAGGACACGTATATAAAGCCTTAGTGCTTTTTCTTAAAAAATCGTAAGTTTTACAAGGAGGAATTTCCGATGGCAGTTACAGCAGCAATGGTAAAAGAACTTCGTGAAAAAACAGGCGCAGGTATGCTCGATTGCAAAAAAGCACTCACTGAAACAAATGGTGATATGCAAGCAGCAATCGACTTCCTTCGTGAAAAAGGGATCGCGAAAGCAGCAGCTAAAGGCGATCGCATCGCAGCAGAAGGTTTGACGGCAGTAGCGGTTGACGGCAACAAAGCTACACTCGTAGAAGTTAACTCAGAAACAGACTTCGTTGCGAAAAACGAGAAGTTCCAAACACTCGTTTCAGACGTTGCGAATGCAGTTCTTACTTCAGGCGCAACTTCAGTCGAAGCGGCACTCGCTTCTGAGTTCGTAGCAGGTAAAACACTCGAGACGCACATTCAAGAAGAAGCTTCGACAATCGGAGAGAAAATCTCACTCCGTCGTATCGCTGTCCTCGAAAAAGCTGACGATGCAGTCTTCGGCACGTACCTTCACATGGGTGGACGCATCGGTTCGATCGTCATTATCGACGGTACAACTGACGAGACGGTTGCGAAAGATGTAGCGATGCACGTCGCAGCAGCACGCCCACTTTACGCGACACGCGACGAAGTATCGGCTGAAGAAGCAGATCGTGAGAAGAAAGTCTTGACTGAGCAAGCCCTCAACGAAGGCAAGCCTGCCAACATCGTCGAGAAGATGATTGCGGGACGTATGAACAAGTACTTCGAGGAAATCTGCCTCGTCGACCAAACATTCGTTAAAGATGCTGACTTCAAAGTTGGGAAATATGTAGAGTCTAAAGGTGGCCGTGTCAACTCATTCGTACGTTTCGAAGTTGGAGAAGGTATGGAAAAACGCGAAGAAAACT
Source organism: Exiguobacterium sp. TNDT2 (assembly GCF_003331145.1). Classification (GTDB taxonomy): domain Bacteria; phylum Bacillota; class Bacilli; order Exiguobacteriales; family Exiguobacteriaceae; genus Exiguobacterium. The sequence continues at coordinate 197,460 of NZ_QLVE01000004.1, forward strand.
TTGCTGAAGAAGTAATGAACCAACTTAAAAAATAATCTGCATCACCCGTGATGCAATCAAAATTGGGAACACGTCTGTATAACCTTGAGTTAGTTCGTTAAGGGAGCGTGTTCCCTTTTTTCAAGCAAGAGGAGGCAAAGTATGGAACCGAAATATAAGCGAATTGTGTTAAAATTGAGTGGGGAAGCGCTCGCTGGAGATCAAGGGTACGGGATTGACCCGGCCATCGTCAATTCAATTTCCGGGCAAATTAAAGAGTTGGTCGCCATGGGCGTCGAAGTTGCTGTCGTCGTAGGTGCCGGGAATATCTGGCGCGGGAAGACCGGCAGCGAGCTCGGCATGGACCGGGCGAATGCGGATTACATGGGCATGCTCGCCACAGTATTGAATTCGCTCGCGCTACAAGATAGCCTCGAAACGAACGGTGTCCAAACTCGCGTCCAAACCTCAATTGAAATGCGCCAAGTGGCTGAACCGTACATTCGTCGCCGGGCGATGCGTCACCTTGAAAAAGGACGTGTCGTTATCTTCGCGGCAGGGACGGGGAACCCGTACTTCTCGACAGACACGACAGCGGCACTTCGCGCAGCGGAGATCGAAGCTGATGTGATCTTGATGGGAAAAAACAATGTCGACGGCGTCTATTCGGCCGATCCGAAACTTGTTCCGGATGCAGTCAAATACGACACGCTCACGTACTTGGACGTTTTAAAAGACGGTCTCCAAGTGATGGACTCGACAGCCACGTCACTATGTATGGACAACCATATCCCACTGATTGTATTCTCATTGCTTGAAGAAGGAAACATCAAACGTGTCGTACTCGGGGAACATATCGGGACGGTAGTAGGAGGAATCAATTCATGAGTGTAAATGACGTATTGAAAACTGCTGAAGAGAAAATGGAGAAAGCTGTTGCCGCGCTGAAGCGTGACTTCGGGACACTTCGGACGGGACGTGCGAGCGCGTCGATCTTGGACCCGGTTCAAGTTGATTACTACGGCGTACCGACACCGCTCAATCAAGTAGCGAACATCAATACACCGGAAGCACGCCTTCTCTTGATTCAACCATGGGACAAGTCGATGGTGTCTGATGTTGAAAAAGCGATTCAAAAAGCCGATCTCGGTCTTTCGCCATCGTCGGATGGGACCGTCATTCGTCTCGCGATCCCTGCTTTGACAGAAGAGCGTCGCAAAGAGCTCGTGAAAGTGACGAAGAAATATGCGGAAGAAGCGAAAGTCGCTGTCCGAAACGTTCGTCGTGACGCCAACGAGAACTTGAAGAAGCTTGAAAAAGATGGGGACTTGACTGAAGACGACCTTCGTGGTTATGCGGATGACGTTCAATCGTTAACAGATTCGTACATCAAAAAGATTGATGAGTCTGCAGCGACGAAAGAAAAAGAAATCATGGAAGTGTAATCACGGAAGTGGTATACCAAAAAGCTGTGTGGGGACCCTTTTACTGAGAGGGTCCCTCTTTCATACAATCAGGAGGATAGAGTATGTTTAAATGGGTGAATCCTAAAACGAAGACCGAGGCGGAGCTGAGCATCCCTGAACACGTCGCCATCATCATGGACGGCAACGGCCGTTGGGCGAAAAAGCGTGGACTCCCTCGCATCATGGGTCACCGGGAAGGGATGAAATCGGTTCGAGAAGCAGTACGTACCGCTCAAGAGCTTGGCATCCGTTCGCTGACGCTCTATGCGTTCTCGACGGAGAACTGGACACGTCCAGAAGAAGAAGTCAATTTCTTGATGAAATTGCCAAAACAATTTCTAGAGACCGATTTGAAAGAATTGGACGAACAAAACGTTCGCGTTCTCGTCGCAGGCGATGTGTCAAAACTGCCACGCGGCACGCGCGAAGCGGTCGATGAGGCCCGAACGCGTACGGCGACGAACACGGGGTTAAATCTCATTTTCGCGCTGAACTATGGCGGGCGAGATGAACTCGTGCAAGCGATGCGACAAATTGCTGGCGATGTGGCCGCAGGGAAGATTCGACCGGATGATATTGACGATGCTACGATCGGGCAGCGTCTGATGACAAGCATGCAAGACGTCGATTTGATTATCCGGACAAGCGGTGAACAGCGCCTCTCGAACTTTTTGCTTTGGCAAGGGGCATATGCCGAACTTCATTTCACGGATGTGCTATGGCCTGAGTTCAAACGACACCATTTCGTTGAAGCAATCGAAGCGTATAATGCACGGACGCGCCGGTTTGGTGGGGTGTGATATGAAGACTCGAATTATAACCGGGCTTTGGGCCGGAGCCATTTTCGTGACATTCATCGCTCTTGGCGGCAGTCCGTTCGTCATCTTGATGGGGGTGCTCGCCTTGATCGGACTGAGTGAGTTCACACTAATGCGTAACCATAAGCTGACGGCGTTCCCGTTCCTCGTGACGTCGCTCCTTGTGGCGTTCCCATTCGTGTTGATGTTGCTCGAGCGTCAGCTTGTCATAAGTGAATTGCCGATGTCGACGAATCAATGGATGGTGCTCGGTTTGATGCTCCTCCTGTTTTGGACGGTCGTCACGAAAAACCGCTTTACGTATGAGGACGCGAGCTTTTATTTCGTATCCGCCGTCTATCTCGTCATCGGTTTCTCGAGTTTTGCACTCGTCCGTTTGTCAGAAGACGGGCTCGTCAAAGTGCTGCTCGTTCTCTTCATGATTTGGGCGACCGATTCGGGTGCCTACTTCACAGGAAAAGCGATCGGCAAGACAAAACTTTGGCCTTCCATCAGCCCGAACAAGACGATTGAAGGGGCGGTCGGTGGGATTATCTCTTCTATCGTCGTCGGTCTTATCTACGTGCTCGTCGAACCGGTACTGCCGCTTTTCGAAGTATTAGTACTCGCGGTCGTCGTTTCTGTCGTCGGGCAACTCGGTGATTTGGTACAATCAGCGTACAAACGTCAGTATGACGTGAAAGATTCTGGCCACCTGTTACCAGGGCATGGCGGTATATTAGACCGTTTTGACAGCATGATCGCGGTATTCACGGTCATCTGGGTATTTAATTTGTTATAAAGGAGTGTCAAGATGAAGCGAATCAGCTTAATCGGGGCGACTGGATCGATCGGCGTACAGACATGTGACGTCATCGAACAGCACCCCGACTTGTTTGAACTTGAGGCTTACGCCTTCGGAACGAATGTAGATGTAGCCGAGGAATGGATCAATCGCCTGCGGCCGAAATACGTGTCCGCTAAAGACATTGAAGTACTCGAACAGCTCAAGCCGCGCCTTACATACGAACCACTCTTTTTTATCGGACTTGAAGGGTTGATCGAATGTGCGACCGCAGAACGAGCTGACGTCGTCGTCACGGCCGTCGTCGGGGCCGTCGGTCTTGAACCGACACTCGCTGCCATCGAGGCGGGGAAAGATATCGCCTTGGCAAACAAAGAGACACTCGTCACAGCGGGACATCTCGTAACGGCAGCCGTCAAGAAGTACGGCGTCAGCCTGCTTCCGGTCGATAGTGAACATTCGGCCATCTATCAATGCTTGAACGGCGAGCGCCGCGAGGACGTCTCAAAAGTCATCTTGACAGCATCAGGCGGAAGTTTCCGTGACAAGTCGCGCGAGGAATTAGAAAGCGTGACCGTCGAGGAAGCACTCGCGCATCCGAACTGGTCGATGGGTGCGAAAATCACGATCGATTCGGCGACGATGTTCAATAAAGGACTCGAAGTCATCGAAGCGCACTGGTTGTTCGATATCGATTATAATGATATTGAAGTGGTGCTCCATCGTGAGTCGATCATCCACTCGATGGTCGAATTCAAAGATGCCGCTGTCATGGCGCAACTCGGCAACCCCGATATGCGAGGTCCGATCCTCTATGCGTTATCGGCCCCGAAACGTCTTGAAATCGAAGGGAACAAGCGGTTAAACTTGAGAGAAATCGGAACGCTGCACTTCGCGGAAGCCGATTTGACACGTTATCCGGCGTTACGCCTCGCTTATGAGGCCGGGCGCGCCGGCGGTTCGATGCCGACCGTGCTCAATGCGGCCAACGAGGCAGCCGTCGAGCTGTTCTTGAACGGGGAGATCACGTTCCTCGATATCGAACGCATCGTCGAGCAAGCGATGGAGACACATACAGTAATTGCAGAACCGACGCTTGAGGAGATTCTTCAAATCGACCGAGCGGTTCGAGAACAAATTCAGCAAGGAAAGTGAAGGTGGGGAATAGACAATGACGACTTTTATCGCCATCGTTTTGATGTTTGGGGTACTCATTTCGGTTCATGAATGGGGACACCTCGTCATGGCGAAACGGGCAGGGATTCTCTGTCATGAATTTGCAATCGGGTTTGGACCGAAAATCCTCTCGTTCCGAAAAAATGAGACGCTGTATACGATTCGACTATTGCCAATCGGCGGTTATGTCAAAATGGCCGGGGAAGATTTTGAGCCGATCGAAGTGAAGGCCGGGCAACACGTCGGATTGCGTCTGACGAGTGCCGGGACGGTCGATCGCGTCTACTTCCAGCCGGACCAGGCCAAAGACGTGCACGTCGTCGGGACGGTCGACAAGTTTGACTCGGTCCGCGAATTGAAAGTACAACTGCTCGTCGATGATGAGATTCGTGTCTATTCGCTAGAGCGGGACACGCTTCTCGTCGACCAAGGCATGGAGATTCAAATCGCGCCCTACGACCGCACGTTCGGAGCCCAGTCTGTCTGGAAACGGGTGCTTGCGATTGCAGCCGGCCCGGCGATGAACTTCGTCCTTGCCTTCATCTTGCTCGTCATCGTCGGTCTCGTCCAAGGGACACCGACGGACGATGGTCAAATCGGTACGGTCCAACCGGATTCGGCCGCTGATCAAGCAGGTCTCATGGCGGGTGACGAAGTCGTCTCGATCGAGGGACAACCAATCGATAATTGGCTCGACCTTCGAACCGTATTGGCCGATCGTGCCGACACGCCAACCGAAGTGACGTACATTCGGGACGATGCAGAACAGACGGTGACGCTCACGCCGCAAGCGGTCGAACAAAACGGCGAGACCGTCGGGATTTTAGGCGTGACGAATGCGCTTGAGCGCTCACCGACGAAAGCCTTCACGACCGGGGCCGAGACGACGTGGACGATGTCGACGCTCATCTTCTCCGCGGTCGGTGACTTGGTGACGGGGCAGGTCGGCGTCGATCAGTTAGCCGGTCCGGTCGGGATTGTTCGCATGACCGACGAAGTGGCAGCGAGCGGATTCATCATGCTCCTCAACTGGACGGCACTTTTATCAGTCAACTTGGCCATCTTTAACTTGTTGCCGCTCCCGGCACTCGATGGAGGACGACTCATCTTCCTCTTGTTCGAGGCGGTGCGCGGCCGGCCGATCGATCCGAAAAAGGAAGGATTCGTCCACTTTATCGGGTTCGCCTTGCTCATGCTCCTCATGTTGATCGTCACGTGGAATGATATTCAATCATTCTTTAAATAATAAAAGTAAGATCTAATCGGGTTTATAGAAGGGAAACGTTGATACCTATGAAACAATCGAGACTGTTCATGCCTACGCTTCGAGAAGTGCCGGCCGATGCGGAAGCCGTCAGCCATCAGCTTCTCGTCCGTGGGGGCTTCATGCGCCAAAACGCCGCTGGGATTTATTCGTATCTTCCACTCGGCCACCGCGTGTTACAAAAGATTCAAACGATTATCCGCGAAGAGATGAATCAGGCCGGAGCACAAGAGTTGCTCATGCCAGCGATTCAACCGGCGGAACTGTGGGAAGAAACGGGTCGCTGGGGTATTTATGGTCCAGAGTTGATGCGATTGACCGATCGTCACGATCGTCGCTTCGCCCTCGGTGCGACGCACGAGGAACTCATCACGTCAATCGTGCGCGATGAACTCAACTCCTACAAAAAGTTACCGGTCAACTTGTATCAGATTCAAACGAAATATCGCGACGAGCGTCGTCCACGTTTCGGACTGCTCCGGGGTCGTGAGTTCTTGATGAAAGATTCGTATTCGTTCCACGCCACACAAGATGACTTGGACGACGAATACAAGAACATGTATAACGCCTATTCCAACATCTTTGACCGCATCGGTTTAAAATATCGCCCGGTCGTAGCTGACTCGGGTGCCATCGGCGGTAAAGACACGCACGAATTCCAAGCGCTTGCCGATATCGGGGAAGACACGATCGTCTACACGGATACGTCGAACTACGCCGCCAATATCGAGATGGCAGAAACGCTCGACCGCTATGACATGCAAGCGGCCGAAGTGCTCGCTCTCGATAAGGTCGACACGAAAGACAATAAGACGATTGAAGATGTGGCGCGCTTCTTGAACGTCGACACGAAGACGACGATCAAGTCGGTCCTCTTCAACGTCGATGGCGAGACGGTCATGGCCATCGTGCGCGGCGATCACGAGGCAAACGACGTCAAAGTGAAGAACGCCCTCGGTGGACTTGACATCCAAATGGAAGACGAGGCGACGATCATCGACTTGTTCGGCTGTGAGCCGGGCACACTCGGACCGATTCAAGCCCCGGTCAAAGTCGTGGCCGATTACGCCGTCAAATATTTGGTCGACGCGGTATGTGGCGCCAACGAGGCGAACACCCATTATACGCACGTCAACGCCGAACGCGACTTGTCGCATTTGACGTATCACGACCTCCGTTTCGTCGTCGAAGGCGACATGGCACCTGACGAGTCGGGTCCGGTCCGCTTCGCTCGCGGGATTGAAGTCGGACAAGTGTTCAAGCTCGGCACGCGCTATTCAGAAGCGATGGGCGCAACGTTCTTGAACGAAGAAGGTCGGGCCGAGCCGCTCATCATGGGTTGCTACGGCATCGGCGTCTCACGCACATTGTCGGCTGTCATCGAGCAGCACCATGACGACCGTGGCATCGTCTGGCCGAAGAGTGTCGCACCGTTCGATGTTCATCTAATTGCCATCAACACGAAAGACGAGGCACAGCTCGAACTCGCGAACCGCTTGTACGCTGAACTGTCTTCTACGTATGATGTGTTGTATGATGACCGTAAAGAACGGGCCGGCGTCAAGTTCGCCGATGCTGACTTGATCGGTCTCCCGATTCGTATCAATGTCGGGAAAAAAGCGAACGAAGGGATCGTCGAAGTGAAAGTACGTGCCACTGGCGAAGTCCTTGAGACGACGGTAGATGAGTTGCCACGTGTGATCACGGCGCAACTGGACGAGGCAAAATGATCGATGAAGGTGACGGTTTCTTGCCGTCACCTTCATTTTTCGACATCGAATGATAAAAGGGGGGACTTCTCACCCGTGGAAGCTAATCAAAAAATGCAATTGCTCTTGACCGACCTCGGCATCACGACCGAAACGGATCAATTCGATGGCGCGGAGTTGACACGACTTGTCGTCAACAAACAGCGCCGGACGTGGACGTTTTATTTCCAGCTAGAACGCGTGTTGCCGTACGAGGTGTATCAACTGTTTATGAGCCGGATCGAGAGCCGGTACGCGACGTTCGCTGACGAGGTGTACGCGCGTTTCACGACGACGTCGGGCGGCGGTGAACAGGACTATATTGACTATTGGCCGCGTATCGTCAGTGAACTCAGCCAAGTGTCGGGTGCGATGCGCAGTTATTTCGCATCGGTCTCACCGCGCTTTGAGCAGAACAAATTGCTCATCCCGGTGCGCTCGGCCCCTGAGGCGAACTATGTCGATAAAGAGCTGTGCCAAGAAGTCCAGGCGCTCTATAGCGCTTATGGCTTCATGAAGAAACCTTGCCAAGCACTGTTCTCGGAGAATGAAGAAGCGAACCAAGCGCTCCGTGAACAAGTCGTGCAAGAAGATTTGGAACAAGCGAAACTCGCACTCGCAGCGCAGTTCGCCAAGGCGACCGAGACGAATGACGAACCGGTCACGGAAGTCCGGATGGGCGCCTTGATCAAGGACGAGATCGTCCCAATCAAGACGATTATCGAAGAAGAACGACGTGTCGCCATCCGTGGCCTCGTCTTCTCGGCCGAACGGAAAGAACTGAAGAGCGGGAAGAAACTGTTCACGTTCAAGATGACCGATTATACTGATTCACTCATCGTCAAAGTGTTCGCACGCGATGACGACGATGATCGGATGCTCAGCGCCGTCAAAAAAGGCATGTGGATTCAAGCGGCCGGCCGGGTCGAGGATGACAGCTTCATGCGCGAACTGTGCATGATGGCATCGCAACTGCAAGAAGTGAAAGTCGAGCCGGCCCGTGATGAATGGGCCGGTGAGAAACGCGTCGAACTGCACGCCCATACGCAGATGAGTCAAATGGACGCGGTCACGAACGTGTCGGCGCTCGTCGCCCGAGCGGCGAAATGGGGCCATCGCGCCATCGCCATCACGGATCACGCCGGCGTCCAGTCGTTCCCGGAAGCCTATTACGCCGGGAAGAAAAATGATATCAAAGTGTTGTATGGCGTCGAAGCGAACGTCGTCAATGATGGCGTGCCTGTCGCGTATCACCCGACCGATGTTCCGCTCGACGATGCGACATATGTCGTCTTCGACGTCGAGACGACCGGTCTTTCGGCGGTCTACAATAAAATCATCGAGCTCGCCGGGGTCAAAATCAAAGACGGGGAGATTATCGACCGGTTCGAGGCGTTCGCGGACCCGAAACATCCGCTCTCGGCCACGACGATTGAGCTGACGGGCATCACGGACGACATGGTCCATGGCCAGCCCGATCCGGAAGTCATCGCCAAACAGTTCGTCGACTGGTGTGGAGACAGCATCCTCGTCGCGCATAACGCATCATTCGACATGGGGTTTTTAGAAGCGACGCTTCGGAGCGGGGGCCACGAGCCGGATGACTATCCCGTCATCGACACGCTCGAGCTCGCCCGGACGATTTTGCCGACGCTCAAGAACCACCGTCTCAACACGCTCGCCAAACGATTCGATATCGAGTTGACCCAGCATCACCGGGCCATCTATGATGCCGAGGCGACGGCGTACTTGCTCATGAAACTGCTCGAACTCGCCAAACAGATGTTTGAGATGCAGACGCATCGCTCACTGAACGCGAAAGTCGGGAGCGACGTCTCGAAAATCCGTCCGTTCCATGCGACGATTTATGCGAAAACGAAAAAACCGGGACTTCGACACTTGTACGAGTTGATCTCGTTGTCCCACATCGATTATTTGTTCCGGATGGCCCGAATGCCGCGCTCGGAAATCGTGAAGCGTCGTGAAGGACTCCTCATCGGTTCGGCGTGTGACAACGGTGAAATTTTTGACGCTGCCCTAAACAAGTCCGACGACGAGCTTGAGAAGATGATGGCGTTCTATGACTTCATCGAGATTCACCCGCCGGCGCTCTATATGCATCTCATCGATAAAGAAATCGTCGCCAACGAGCTCGAGTTGCGCGAAATCATCAAGCGGATCATTCGGGTCGCCGGTCAAGCAGGTCTTCCAGTATGTGCGACCGGAAACGTCCACTACCTTGACCGGACAGACCGCTCGTACCGAGAGATCTTGATTCGGACGCAAGGTGGCGCCAACTTCATCAATACGCGGAAAGAACTCCCGCACGCCCATTTCCGGACGACGAAAGAGATGATGGAAGAGTTCAAGTTCCTCGGTGACGACCTCGCTCGCGAAATCGTCATCACGAACCCGAATGCAATCGCCGATCAAATCGAGTCGATCCAAATCATTCCGGACGACTTGTACACGCCGAAGATTGAAGGCGCCGACGATGAAGTCCGGAATATGAGTTACGACATGGCCCGCTCGATTTACGGGGAACAACTGCCGGAAATCGTCGAGGCCCGGCTCGAGAAAGAATTGAAGTCGATTATCGGTCACGGCTTTGCCGTCATCTATTTGATTTCGCATAAACTCGTCAAAAAATCGCTTGACGACGGCTATCTCGTCGGGTCACGTGGTTCGGTCGGCTCGAGTTTCGTCGCGACGATGACAGAGATCACCGAGGTCAATCCGCTCCCGCCGCATTACGTCTGTCCGAAGTGCCAACACTCGCATTTCTTCAATGACGGTTCGGTCGGGTCCGGGTATGACCTGCCTGATAAACAGTGCCCAGAGTGCGGGACGTGGTATACGAAAGACGGTCACGATATCCCGTTCGAGACGTTCCTCGGTTTCAAAGGGGACAAAGTGCCGGATATCGACTTGAACTTCTCAGGTGAATATCAACCGCACGCCCACGCCTATACGAAAGTATTGTTCGGAGAAGATTATGTGTACCGTGCGGGGACGATTGGGACAATTGCTGACAAGACGGCATATGGATATGTAAAAGGATATGCGACCGAAAACGATAAGATTTATCGGAACGCCGAAGTCGATCGGCTCGTCTCGGGTGTCACCGGCGTCAAACGGACGTCCGGGCAACACCCGGGGGGAATCATCGTCGTCCCGGATTATATGGACATCGCCGAAATTTCGCCAATCCAATATCCGGCCGATGATAAGTCGTCCGAATGGAAAACGACCCACTTTGACTTCCACTCGATTCACGATAACTTGCTCAAACTCGATATTCTCGGTCACGATGACCCGACCGCGATTCGTATGCTGCAAGATTTATCAGGCATTGATCCGAAGACGATTCCGACGGATGATCCGACCGTTATGAAAATTTTCTCGTCTCCGGACGTGCTCGGGGTCACACCGGAGCAAATCGAATCGAAGACGGGAACGCTCGGCATTCCAGAGTTCGGGACGAAGTTCGTCCGCCAAATGCTCGAGGAGACGAAACCGTCGACATTCTCTGAGCTCGTCCAAATCTCGGGACTGTCTCACGGGACCGACGTTTGGATCGGGAACGCCAACGAGCTCATCTATAATGGGACGTGCGAACTGAAAGACGTGATCGGTTGTCGTGACGACATCATGGTCTACTTGATTTATGCAGGCCTCGAACCGTCATTCGCCTTTAAAATCATGGAGTCGGTCCGAAAAGGGAAAGGTCTATCCGAAGACATGGAGACGGAGATGCGGGCCAACGACGTCCCGGAATGGTACATCTCGTCATGTAAGAAAATCAAGTACATGTTCCCGAAAGCGCACGCCACGGCGTACGTGCTCATGGCCGTCCGGATTGCCTACTTCAAAGTGCATCATCCGATTCTGTATTATGCGACGTACTTCACGGTCCGGGCCGGCGACTTCGACTTGTCGGCGATGATCAAAGGATCACAGGCCGTGCGCAAGGCGATGTCGGATATCCGTGAAAAAGGGTTCGAAGCCACGGCGAAAGACAAAGGGCTTCACACCGTGCTCGAACTCGCACTCGAGATGTTAGAGCGCGGCATGAAGTTCCAAAACATCGATTTGTATCGTTCGAGCGCGACCGAGTTCTTAATTGAAGGCAACACGCTCATCCCACCATTCAATGCGGTCGATGGCCTCGGGACGAACGCAGCGAAAGCGATCGTCGAGGCACGTGCCGAAGGACAGTTTTTATCGAAAGAGGACTTGCGCAAACGTGCCAAGCTGTCGAAGACGATCGTCGAGACGCTCGATACGATGAAATGTCTTGAAGGCCTCCCTGATGAGAACCAACTCTCGTTCTTTGATTTTGGGGTGTAAGTTGCGAAAAACCGGGAAAATATGATATATTGGTATCGAACAATGTTGGATACTACGACGGAAAGGAGTAGGGAACCCTACTCCTTTCTTGTATGTAAAAGCCAGAAGGAGGGATGAGAGTGTCCAAAATAACAGAAGTCGTCGAAGCGATCGCGTTGCCGATCGTGGAGCGTGAGAACATGGAATTGGTCGATGTCGAATTCGTGAAAGAAGGGCCAGATTGGTTCTTGCGCGTCTATATTGACAAGCCGGGGGGCGTCGATTTAGATGATTGCGTCAACATCAACGAACAACTCTCGGAAAAACTAAACGATAGCGATCCGATCGAACAAGCCTATTATCTTGACGTCTCGAGTCCCGGTGCCGAGCGACCGCTGAAAAAGCCGACCGACTTTGAACGTGCGATTGGGAAAAACGTCTATATCAAGACGTTTGCCCCGATCGAAGGTGCCAAAGAGTTCGAAGGCATTTTGACGGAATATGACGGCGAGACGGCCGTCGTCGAGACGCGCATCAAGACAAGAAAAAAAGCGATATCGCTACCGGTAGACAAAATTGCACAAGCCCGCCTAGCGGTCACGTTTAGTTAAGGAGAGGTAAAGATGGGGCCACAATTACTCACAACAATCGAACAGATTGCTAACGAAAAAGGAATCGAGAAAGAGATTATCATCGATGCGCTCGAGCAGGCGCTCATTTCGGCATATCGTCGAAACGTCGCCAACCCGAATGAAAACGTAAAAGTTGAATTCGACCAAGTGACCGGTGATATTCGTGTCTTCGCACTTCTCGAAGTCGTCGAACGTCTTTCGCATCCCGAGCAACAATTGTCGCTCGAGGAAGCGCATGAGATTGACCCGAACTACGAGTTAGGGGACTTCCATAAAGAAGAAGTCACACCGAGCGACTTCGGTCGCGTCGCGGCGATGACAGCCAAACAAGTCGTCACGCAAAAGATGCGGGAAGCCGAGCGCGAGCGCATCTATAACCACTTCGTCGATAAAGAAGACGAGATCATGACGGGGATTGTGGAGCGGTTCGACCCACGCAACTTGTATATCGGTCTTGAAAACAATATCGAAGCGGTGCTCACACCGAACGAGCAGATGCCGAATGAATCATACCAGATTCATGACCGTATCAAAGTGTACGTGACGAAAGTCGATTCGACGACGAAAGGTTCTGGCGCAGCCATTCAAGTCTCGCGGACGCATCCAGGTTTATTACGTCGCTTGTTCGAGCTCGAAGTGCCAGAAATCGCGAGCGGAACGGTCGACGTCATGTCGGTCTCACGCGAAGCGGGTGATCGCTCGAAGATTGCCGTTCATTCAGACATCGTCGATCCAGTCGGCGCTTGTGTCGGTCCGAAAGGGCAACGTGTCCAAACGATTGTCGATGAGCTCAACGGTGAGAAAATCGATATCGTTCGTTGGTCGAACGACCCGAAAGAGTTCGTGAAAAACGCACTCAGTCCGGCCCAAGTCGTTGACGTGTACGTCAATGAACCGAATAAATCGACGACGGTCGTCGTGCCAGACTATCAATTGTCACTCGCCATCGGGAAACGCGGTCAAAACGCCCGTCTTGCCGCTAAGTTGACGGGATGGAAAATTGATATCAAGAGCGAGACGGATGCAGAAGGCATGGACTTGTATGATACGTACGCCGAAAAAGTTGAACCGGAGCCAGAAATTGTTCACAATGAAGTGGAACAGACTGACTCGGTTGACGTCGCCCTCGAGCCGACAACGGTGAAAGAAGAGGAATGACCATGAAGCAAAAGAAACTTCCTTTGCGCAAATGTGTGGTCACGCAAGAAATGTTACCGAAACAAGCGTTGATTCGTGTCGTTCGGACGCCGGAAGGTGACGTCGTCATCGATATGTCCGGTAAATTGAACGGACGTGGAGCGTATTTGTCGAAAGATGCGGATGTGATTCGTTTAGCAGAGAAAAAACGGACACTCGATCATCATTTAAAAGTAAAGACGAGTGACACGCTTTATGAGCAGCTGCTTCAAGCTGTCACAGGAGCCGAATCATGAGTCAGTGGGAATCATTGTTAGGCCTTGCCGCACGGGCGAGGAAAGTAACGATGGGAGAAGAGTTTGTGTTGAAGGATGTGCGAGCTGGCCGAGCCAAACTTGTCATCCTTGCCGGAGACGCGGGAGCGTCTACGAGAAAACGGGTTACCGACAAATGTACATCGTATGGTGTTCCATTGATTGAAGTGAGCGACCGATATACGATTGGGGCTGCTTTAGGGAAAGACATGCGAGTCGTCGTGTCTGTGACAGAATCCGGATTTGCGAACAAGCTTAAGCAACTTCTCTCTTAACTATTAACGGAGGTGGATGCTTTGGGAAAACGCGTCTATGAATTTGCAAAAGAACAGAATGTAACAAGTAAACAAGTCATTACTCAGCTCGAGAAAATGAACAAGCCAGTGAAAAACCACATGGCTGTCTTAGATGAAGAATCGGTCAAGCAACTCGACCGTGTCTTCAACCCTGAGAAATACCGCTCGGCTGACAAACAAGAAAAACCAGCTGCCACGAAACCAGCTGAAACGAAGGCTACCGAGTCGAAACCTGCTGCCAAGCAAGACGCACCGAAAGCTCGCCCACAAGCGTCTAGCGGTCAAAGCAACCAAGCGGGCAACCGTGGTGGCAATCGCTTCGGCAACAACCGCAACGACAACCGCAACAAAAAGCGCGGTGGTAAATTCAAAGGCAAACCTGCGAAAGCAGCCGTGCCATTAGAAGCGGATCCAAATTCAAAAACGAGTCAACGTAAAGCGGCTCGTTTGGCACAAGAGTCTGAAATGGGCAACGTCATCAAGTACGATGATGTCCTCAGCGTATCGGACCTCGCTGCGAAGATGGATAAAAAGCCAAACGAGATCATCATGAAGTTGATGGGTCTTGGTGTCATGGCGACAATCAACCAAACGCTTGATGACGAGACGATTGAGTTGCTTGCAACTGAATTCGGTTATGAAGTCGAGAAAGAAGTACTCATCGATGAGACGGACTTTGAAGAAGTAGAAATCGACTTCTCTGAGTACGAACTTGTTGAGCGTCCTGCTGTCGTCACGATCATGGGTCACGTCGACCACGGTAAGACAACCCTTCTTGACTCGATTCGCAACACGAAAGTCGTCGCTGGTGAAGCCGGTGGGATCACGCAGCACATCGGTGCTTATCAAGTTGAAGTCAACGATAAAAAGATCACGTTCCTCGATACACCAGGTCACGCCGCCTTTACGACGATGCGTGCCCGTGGAGCCGAAGTGACGGATATCGCGATTATCGTTGTCGCAGCGGATGACGGCGTCATGCCACAGACAGAAGAAGCCATCTCACACGCGAAAGCGGCAAACGTGCCGATCATCGTCGCGGTGAACAAAATGGATAAAGAAGGCGCAAACCCTGACCGCGTCAAACAAGAATTGACAGAGTTCGGACTTGTACCGGAAGAGTGGGGCGGCGAAACGATTTTCGTACCGATCTCAGCTTTGAAAGACGAGGGAATCGATGAGTTGCTCGAGATGATTTTACTCGTTTCAGAAGTCGAAGAGTACAAGTCGACGCCTGAAATGCCAGCTCGCGGTTCGGTCATCGAAGCGAAGCTCGATAAAGGTCGCGGTCCTGTCGCCACGCTTCTCGTTCAACACGGGACACTCCGGATTGGTGACTCGATCGTCGTCGGTAGCACGTTCGGTCGCGTCCGGGCCATGGTCAACGATATCGGTCGTCGTGTGAAAGAAGTCGGTCCATCGACACCAATCGAGATCACAGGATTGAACGATGTTCCACAAGCCGGTGACCAGTTCATCGTTTTCGAAGACGAGAAGAAAGCACGTGCGATCGGGGAAAAACGTTACCAACGTTACCTCGAATCACAACGTCGCGAATCGGCTAAAGTCAGTCTCGACGACTTGTTCAGCCGTATTCAAGAAGGCGAAGTCAAAGACTTGAACGTCATCATCAAAGCAGACGTTCAAGGTTCGGCTGAAGCACTCGCTGGTTCACTCCGCAAAATCGACGTCGCAGGCGTCAAAATCAACATCGTCCACCAAGGTGTCGGTGCCATCACAGAAGGTGACGTCATTCTCGCTTCGGCGGCGAATGCGATCATCATCGGATTCAACGTCCGCCCAGATGGTAACGCCCGGTCGATGGCCGAGCAAGAGCATGTTGAAATGCGTCTGCACCGCATCATTTATAACGCAATCGATGAAATCGAGAGCGCGATGAAAGGGATGCTCGACCCTGAGTTCGTTGAAGAAATCATTGGACAGGTTGAAGTCCGTGACGTCTTCAAAGTCTCGAAAGTCGGTACGATTGCCGGCTGTTATGTCACAGAAGGTAAAATCTCACGCGACGCCGGCGTCCGCATCATCCGTAACGGGATTGTTGTGTACGAAGGAAAACTCGATACGCTCCGCCGCTTCAAAGACGACGTCAAAGAAGTCGCGACAGGCTACGAGTGTGGGATTAAAGTAGAGAAGTTCGACGACATCAAAGTGGAGGACGTTATTGAAGCGTTCATCATGAAAGAAGTCGAACGTAAATAAAGCGAGGAGGGAACACGTATGAACATTCGTGCCCAACGCGTCGCAGAGCAGATGCGTAAAGAAATCACAGATATCTTGCTCCGTGAAGTCAACGACCCACGTACGAAGAACGCTACAATTACAAGCGTCGACGTGACAGGAGACTTGCAGCAAGCGACAGCCTACTACACGGTGCTCGGAGACGACGCCACGGTGAAGGCTGAAACGCAAGCTGGTCTTGATAAGGCGAGCGCATTTATTCGCCGCGAGATCGGTAGCCGCATCCGTCTTCGGAAAACACCAGAATTGTCGTTCGAATACGATTCATCGGTCGCATATGGTAGTCATATCGATTCATTGATTCGTGACTTAAATCGGAACGACCAATAAATTGAAGGGGGGACTCGTGTCTCCCCTTTTTTGATGGGAGGAATTCAAGTGGAACCAACAGGTGTTTTGGTTTTAGATAAAGACAGCGGCATGACGAGCCACGACTGTGTATTCAAGCTCCGTAAATTGTTCCAAACGAAAAAAGTCGGACATACCGGCACGCTCGACCCGGAAGTGACCGGGGTGTTGCCAATCTGCCTCGGTCGGGCGACGAAACTGTCGCGCTTTTTGACGGACGAAGGGAAACGCTACGCCGCGGAGATCACGATCGGGACGGCGACGATGACCGAGGATGCCCATGGCGAAGTCGTCGAGAGGCGCGAAGTCGGTCCGGAAGCGTTCACTGCTGCAGACATCGATCATGTCCTCGAGACGTTGACAGGAAAGATCGAGCAAATCCCACCGTACTTCTCTGCCGTCAAAGTGAACGGAAAGAAATTATACGAATACGCCCGGAAAGGTCAGACGGTGGAACGGCCGCGCCGCATCGTCGAGATTCGTCGCCTCGTCCGGACGAATGAGCCGGTCATCGAAGACGGTGTCTGCCGTTTCCGTGTCGATGTCGAGTGCGGCAAAGGGACATTCATCCGGACGCTCGCCGTCCAAATCGGAGAGAGGCTCGGCTATCCGGCCCATATGAGCGACCTACGGCGGACGCGGTCTGGCTCTTTCGAGGAGACGGCCGCTGTCACGTTGCAGCAACTCAACGAGATGGAGACGGTCGAGGAGCGCATGAACCACCTCATCCCGCTTGAAGACGTCATCAAGCGTTGGCCTGCCGTGACGATTCCGGCCAATCGAGAACGGTATATTCGAAACGGGGGGCGTTTGAACGACGTCTCGCTCGAATTTGAACTGTTTACTGTCTATAATGAAGAAGGAATTCCACTTGCCCTCTATCGACGGCTTGACGGAACAACAGACGCAACTGTCGAGGTCATGTTGACCATCGACTAAAGGGGAGATTGAAGTATGGAAACGATCCATCTGACTTATCCTGAGACACCGACCCTCGTCCCATCGGTCATGGTCCTCGGATTTTTCGACGGCGTCCACACCGGACATCAGGCCGTGATTCGGCATGCGCAGACGCAAGCGACACAGCTCGACGTTCCTGTGACCGTGATCACGTTCGACCCGCACCCGAAACAAGTGCTATCGAACAAACCGGATGCGGTCCGGTATATCACACCGCTCCAGCGGAAATTGGACCGGATTGCCGGACTCGGTGTCGAACGGTGTATCGTCATCACGTTCACGAAAGAGTTGGCGAGCTTGTCACCACAACAATTCGTGGATGACTATTTAATCGGTGCCGGTGCGGTCCACGTGACGGCAGGGTTTGACTACTCGTACGGCAAATTCGGGGAAGGGACGATGGAGACGTTGCCGTATCATGCACGCGGTCGCTTCACGACATCGGTCGTCGCCGAACAGATGAGCGGCGGCGAAAAAGTGTCGTCGACGCGGATTCGTCAGTTGCTCGGTGCCGGAGACGTCGATGTGGCGAGCGAGTTGCTCGGCACGCCGTACGTCATCTGTGGGGAAGTCATCCACGGTGACGCCCGTGGCCGGACGATCGGTTACCCGACGGCGAACGTCGTCATGGACGCGTCGTACGTCATGCCGCGGCTCGGCGTCTACGCGACGCGTGTACGGCTTCAAGACGGCCGGACGTTCGACGCCATGACGAACGTCGGGCGGCGCCCGACGTTTTATACGACCGGGGACGTCTCGATCGAGAGCCACTTGTTCGATTTTTCAGAGGACCTATACGGGCAACTGATCGAGATTGAATGGATGCATTACTTGCGTGACGAGCGAGCGTTCGACGGACTCGACGCGCTTATCGCTCAACTCAAACAAGATGAGACAGCTGCCCGGGCAATCCTGTCTTGACTTTGAATGGGCGGTACGGTATCCTAATTTGGTACGCAAAGTACACCGCTTCGCTTGGCTGGACGATTCACCAACGACGGCTCGGCAACGCGGCAATTTTCTATTAAATGGAGGTGGAGAGGCAATGGCACTCTCAAAAGAACGTAAAAACGAAATCATCGCGGAATACGCGACAAAACAAGGTGACACTGGTTCACCGGAAGTTCAAGTTGCAGTATTGACTGAACAAATCAACACTTTGAACGAACATCTTCGTACACACAAGAAAGACCACCACTCACGTCGCGGTCTTTTGAAAATGGTTGGACGTCGCCGTAACTTGCTTACGTACCTTCGTAACAAGGACGTTACACGTTACCGTGAATTGATTCAACGCCTTGGTCTCCGTCGTTAATCCGAACGGACCATGTGACGGACTGGGACACTTGTTCCTAGTCCGTTTCTTCTTTTTTGGGAGGAAAATCATTAGACATTCATATGAATGAGTTACATAATAAACTAGATAAGGTTTGAGAGGAGAATGTTCATGTTAGGTACGAAACAAGTCTTTTCTACTGAATGGGGCGGTCGTCCGCTATCTGTAGAAGTGGGGCAACTTGCAAAACAAGCAAACGGCTCGGCACTCGTCCGTTATGGGGACACGGTCGTGCTCGCCACGGTCACAGCATCGAAAGCGCCGAAGGATTTAGATTTCTTCCCGCTCACGGTCAACTATGAAGAAAAATTATATTCGGTCGGTAAAATTCCAGGAGGTTTCCTCCGTCGGGAAGGACGTCCGGGTGAGAACGCGATTTTGACATCACGTCTCATCGACCGTCCGATTCGTCCGCTTTTCCCGGACGGCTTCCGTCACGATATTCAAGTGATGATTTACGTCATGTCGAACGATCCAGACTGCTCGGCTGAGATGGCCGGTATGCTTGGAACGTCGATCGCACTCTCGATCTCAGATATCCCGTTCGACGGTCCGATCGCCGGAGCGACAGTCGGACGCGTCGACGGTGAGTTCGTCGTCAACCCGACGACGGCTCAGCTCGAACAGACGGACCTCGAACTCCAAGTCGCCGGAACGGCAACTGCAATCAACATGGTTGAAGCAGGCGCGAACGAAGTACCGGAAGACGTCATGCTCGAGTCGATTTTGTTCGGTCACGAAGAAATCAAGAAATTGGTCGCGTTCCAAACAGAAATCGTGGAAGCTGTCGGGAAACCGAAGTTCGAATACACGGTATCGAAGTTTGATGACGCTTTGACGGCTGAGCTCGAAGCAGCTCGTCCAGAAATCAACGCCGCGGTCCAAGTCGAAGAGAAGCATGCACGTGACGAAGCCATCAACGAAGTGATTGCCAAATACGTAACTGCCTATGAAGCAACGCTCGCTGACGAACCAGCCAAGTTGAAAGAAGTGTCTGGCATCTTAAACAAGTTCGTCAAAGACGAAGTCCGCCGTTTAATCACGGTCGACAAGGTTCGTCCGGACGGTCGTCGCCCGGAAGTCATCCGCCCGCTCGCGTCAGAAACCGGCTTATTGCCACGCGCCCACGGTGTCGGCTTGTTCACACGTGGACAAACACAAGTCATGTCGGTCGCGACACTCGGCGTCATCGGAGATGCTCAAATCATCGACGGCATCGGGTTAGAAGAGAACAAGCGCTTCATGCACCACTATAACTTCCCGCCGTTCTCGGTCGGAGAAGCTCGTCCGGTGCGTGCGCCAGGTCGTCGTGAAATCGGTCACGGTGCCCTCGGAGAACGTGCACTTCTTCCAATCATCCCGAAAGAAGCCGACTTCCCGTACACGATTCGTCTCGTCTCGGAAGTACTCGAGTCGAACGGTTCGAGTTCACAGGCGTCAATCTGTGGTTCGACACTCGCCCTCATGGACGCAGGTGTGCCGATCAAGGCACCGGTTGCCGGGATTGCAATGGGTCTCATCATGGAAGGCGAACACTATACGGTCCTCACTGACATCCAAGGTCTCGAAGATCATCTTGGCGACATGGACTTCAAAGTAGCAGGAACGAAAGACGGGATCACGGCGCTCCAAATGGATATCAAAATTGCCGGGATTACGCGTGAGATTTTGGAAGAGGCACTCGAACAAGCACGTTCAGGCCGTCTCCATATCTTGAACCATATGCTTGAGACGCTCGACGCACCGCGTCCGCAGTTGTCGAAGTATGCCCCGAAAATCGTGACGATGACGATCAATCCGGACAAGATCCGCGACGTGATCGGACCGGGCGGGAAGATGATCAACAGCATCATCGACCAAACGGGTGTCAAAATCGATATCGAGCAAGACGGTACCGTCTTCATCGCGTCGACCGATCAAGAAGGCATCGACATGGCAATGGCCCTCATCGGCGACATCGTCCGCGAAGTCGTCGTCGGCGAAGAGTTCGATGCGACCGTTCGTCGTATTGAGAAGTTCGGCGCGTTCGTCGAGTTGTTCAAAGGCAAGGACGCGCTTGTCCACGTCTCTGAGTTCAGCTTAGAGCGTGTCGCGAACGTTGAAGACGTCGTTAAACTCGGCGATACAATTAAAGTCCGCGTGACGGAAATCGATGACAAAGGCCGAGTCAACGCTTCGCACAAAGTGCTGATCCTGGAAGGATTGTCACCGGAAGAACGCGAAGCATATGAAGCCAAACGCAAAGCGCAGCGCGAAAGCCGTCCACCACGTGACAGCCGTCCGCCGCGTCGTGACGGAGACCGTCGTCCGCCACGCTCGACAAACTAAACATGATGGCCATCGTCTGGTGCGATGGCCTTTTTCATAGGAGTGATAACATGGAATGGATCACATTAGACAACGGCGTCCGCATCGTGATTGAACCGATGGCGGATGTGCGCAGCACGTCGACCGGCGTCTTCATCAAAGCCGGCACCCGGACCGAAGACATGACCGAGATCGGCATCAGTCACTTGATTGAACATATGTTGTTTAAAGGAACAAAGACACGAACCGCAAAAGAGATTGCGTCGTTCTTTGATGAACTTGGCGGAAGCGTGAACGCGTTCACGTCGAAAGATCATACGTGCTATTACGTGAAGACGCTCGACGAACACGCGGTCATCGCCTTCGATGCCCTCGCCGATATGCTGTTTGACTCGCTATTTGATGAGACCGAGCTCGAGAAAGAGAAGCGGGTCGTCTTAGAAGAGATTAAAATGTATGAGGACACCCCGGAAGACCTCGTCCACGAGCTGCTCGCGAAAGCCGTCTATAAGGACGATATCCTCGCCGAGCCGATTCTCGGGACGGAAACGAGTGTCCTCGGCCTATCACGTGAGCAATTGCTCCGCTACGTCGCCTCGACGTATACGGGCAACCGTGTCGTCGTCTCGATCGCCGGCCACGTGCCGGACGAGTTGGTCGAGGCGGTCAAGAGAAGGTTTGCCGACCTTCCAACAGGGGAATCACCGAAAGAATCGACGGCGCCGATCTTGTATAGCGACGTGGTGAAAAAACAGAAAGAGACGGAGCAGGCACATCTGTGCTGGAACTTCGAGGCGATCGCCGCCAAAGACGACCGGCTTCCGCATCTGGCATTGTTGAACAATGCGATCGGGGCGACGATGTCGTCACGGCTGTTCCAGTCGATTCGCGAAGAGGAAGGCCTCGCCTACTCGATTTACTCGTACTATACGACGTTCGACGATCACGGCACGTTCACGATCTATATCGGGACCTCACCAGAAACGCTCACGCAAGTCGAGACGATCATGACACGTGAGCTCGAGACGCTGAAAGCGGACGGGCTGTCCGACGAAGAGGTCGAGAAAGGCAAACGGCAATTGAAAGGGTCGCTCGTCCTCGGGAACGAGAGCACGAGCGCGCGCATGAACCGTAATGGGCGCAACCTCGTCCTGCTCGACTTTGTCGAAGACTTGAACGATGTGCTCGACAACGTCGATCGCATCGAAACGCATGACGTCAACGCCCTCATCAGCGAGGTGCTCGGCCACGCCCCTGCCAAATCATATGTCCTTCCGTCCGAAGACTGACTTGAAACCGAATTGTAAGTTCTCTACACTGATTAAGAGGTATTCTTTACTTTGGACAGGAACAGGTGAAAGAAGGGAAAGACTTGAACTTAACGGATTTAGCTAACCACATCCAATTGATTAATCAACCAAACTTACAAGGCATCACGGTGACCCATGTGACGACCGACTCGCGTGAAGTCGTCCCTGGGACACTTTTCGTCGCCATTAAAGGCTATACGGTCGACGGTCACGACTACGCTGATTTAGCAGTCACTAAAGGCGCAGTCGCTGTCGTCAGTGAACGACCACTCTCTCTTAGTGTGCCGAATTTGATCGTGCGTGACAGTATGCGTACAGTCGGTCTATTGGCGTCTGTGTTCTATCAATATCCGTCTGAGCAGATGCGTCTGTTCGGGATCACGGGAACGAATGGCAAGACGACGACGACGACCATTTTACGCGACGTCCTCACCGAGCTCGGACATAGCACCGGCTTAATTGGCACGGTCGAAGTCCGCATCAACGATACGATCGTCCCGAGCAAAAACACGACGCCGCAAAGTTCTGAGTTGCAACAGTTGCTCGCCCGAATGCGCGAAGAAGGCGTCACCGATGTGATGATGGAAGTGTCATCGCATGGACTCGAACTCGGCCGGGTCATCGGAACGGACTTCGATATCGTCGGCTTCACGAACTTGACGCACGACCATCTTGATTTCCACGGTACGTTCGAGAACTACGCACGCGCGAAAGGCTTATTGTTTGCGCAACTCGGACAGATGGCGTCGCGTCACAAAGTCGCCGTGTTGAACGCAGACGATCCGTACAGCAAGTTGTATGAGACGATGACGGGCGCACGAGTGATTACGTATGCGATTGACGAAATGGCTGACGTGACGGCATCAGATATCGTTCAGACGCTGTCAGATACGAGCTTTTGCCTCAACTATCAAGGCGAGCGCCATCCGTTGACGGTTCAATTTATCGGCCGGTTCAACGTGTATAACATCTTGCTCGCGACCGGTTGCCTGATTGCCGCCGGTTATCGCTTGCCCGAGATCGTTCAGGCGCTCGAGTCGATTCATCCCGCCAAAGGGCGGATGCAACGCCTTGACGTGCCGGGTTATAACGTGTATGCGGACTATGCGCATACACCGGACGGCATCGAGCAATGCTTGAAGTCACTCGTCGGCGTCCCGAAAGAGAAAATCGTGTTCTTGATTGGCACCGGTGGAAATCGTGACGTCACGAAACGTCCGACGATGGGAGCGATGGCCTCGAAATATGCGGGCACGGTCGTCATCACGACGGATGACCCGCGCTTTGAAGCGTATGACTCGATCACGAGCGGAATCGCCGCCGGAATGACCCACGACAACTTTGTTGAAATCGGGGATCGGGAAGAGGCTGTCCGTTATGCGGCTCAGTTGGCCGAACCAGACAATATCGTTGTGTTGGCCGGAAAAGGGCATGAGAAATATCAAATCATCGGTAATGAGAAAATTCCGCTAGATGAAGAAGCGATCGTCCGAGCGACAATTTTGAAGACGGAGGAAATATGATTTATGGCAGTACAACCGATCACCTTGACAGAGAAAGAGCATGACCAGTTCGTCAAAACGCACGACCGCGGGGACTTGCTTCAGCTTTCGAGTTGGGCCGACGTCAAACGACAAAACGGCTGGTTCGCCGAGCGGATCGCCGTCGCGACCAATGGTGTGACGAGCGGGGTCGCGTTACTCTTGTTCAAACGCGTACCTAAACTTCCGTTCACGCTTTGCTACGCGCCGCGCGGTTTCGTCGTCGACTATGACGATGTGGCTTCGTTGACCGCGTTGACCGAAGAAGCGAAACGGGTCGCCAAAGCGAATAAAGCGATTACCGTGAAAATCGACCCGAATATCGACCGGG
Source organism: Exiguobacterium sp. TNDT2 (assembly GCF_003331145.1). Taxonomy (GTDB): domain Bacteria; phylum Bacillota; class Bacilli; order Exiguobacteriales; family Exiguobacteriaceae; genus Exiguobacterium. The sequence continues at coordinate 221,795 of NZ_QLVE01000004.1, forward strand.
ATGAAGTTCCTGGTCTCTTGACAGAGATGTCGAGTCTTGGCTTCGCCCATAAAGGATACGGTGGCGGGTTCGATTACGCCCAGCCTCGGTTCACGATGGAGACGGACTTGCGTCCGAGCGCGAAAGAGATTTTTGGCAAGTTCCATCATAAGTTCCGCTATAACGTGCGTTTGGCAGAACGAAAAGGAATCGTCTGCACGGAAGTCGGTCGCGATGGTCTCCAGACGTTCGCGGAGTTGATGAAAGTGACGGGCGAGCGGGACGGCTTTGCCATCCGCGGCCTTGATTACTTCGAGAACTTATACGATTGCCTGCAGCCAGGGGACGCGCGTCTGTTCTTGACGAAACTCGAACCGAAGCTCGCGCTCGACCAACAGATGGCCACGCTCGAAAAAGCCGAACGTGACCTCGGCAAGATTGAACGTTCCCTCGAGACGGAGACGGTCGAGAAGAAACGGACAAGTCTGTTGAACCGTCAAAAGCAGACGGGCGAACAGATTGAAAAGATTAAAGCTGCGTTGCCGGAACTGAACGAGTTGCACGACGAGTACCCGAACGGGCTCGTCTTATCGGGCGGTCTGTTGACGTTAGCCGGCCGACGCTCGTATTACTTGTACGGTGCGTCTTCGAACGAGTTCCGTGACTTCATGCCGAACCACCTCATGCAATGGACGATGATGCAAGCGGCCAAGGCGAGCGGGGCCGAACGCTACGATTTTGGTGGCGTATCGGGTAGCACGGAGCCTGATGACGAGTATGCAGGGCTTTATGCGTTCAAGTCGGGCTGGGGAAGCGATTTGATTGAGAAAGTCGGCGAGTTCGACCTCGTCTTGAATCGTCCGCTCTATTTCGCCCTCGAGACAGGATTACCGCTTGTCAAAGGACTTCGTAAACGGTTGCGCAGATGAAATGGACCGGCGTTTTGACGTTCGCGATGACGGCGTTTCTAGTCGGAATCTTTTTAGCGTACACGTTGTCACGTCCGGGCCCGATGCCGTGGGTCGATGAACCGACATTTGAGGCGGGGATGTGTGAACGCAACCCGCGCTCAGAAAACGTCATCGTCGAGCGCAGTGAAAAGGCGTTCGCAAAGCTGCATCCGCATGTCCGTGAGCGAAGCGAGTCGTTCGTACGCTTGGCCTACTCATGCCTTGGCCTCGAGGTACGTCTGACGTCAGGTTATCGTTCGGCTGATGAGCAGAATGCGCTCTACGCTCAAGGTCGCACCAAACCGGGACAGGTCGTGACGAACGCCAAAGCGGGCGAGAGCTACCATAACTATGGGCTCGCCGTCGACTTCGTCATCATCCATGACAATCGGGCCGACTACGATTTGGAGTCAGACCACAACCGGTCAGGCGAACCCGATTGGCAAGAGTTAGGAAACCTTGGCAAGGCGCTCGGCTTTGAATGGGGCGGGGATTGGAGAAGTTTTCCGGACTATCCACACTTACAAATGGACTTCGGCTTGTCGATTCGTCAGCTTGCTTCCGGGAAACGCCCGGACAACAAAGCGACGATGCCGCTCGCTGATGTGATGAAACCTCTCGTCGATTGAACGGAAATGTTGGCATATGGGCAGTTTTCCGATACAATATTCAGTAGCGATAAGTGGACGAAACAGAATATGCAACATCTAGGAGGTTTTTGTTAGTGTCAAAGAAGAAGACAGAGAACGTTAGCGTCTTTGCGCTTGGAGGCGTAGGCGAAATCGGGAAGAACATGTACGTCGTGGAACTAGACGACGACATCTTCGTCATCGATGCCGGCCTTATGTTCCCAGGCGATGAGATGCTCGGGATTGATATCGTCATCCCGGACATTACGTATTTGAAAGAAAATAAAGATCGGGTACGTGCGATTTTCATCACCCATGGTCACGAAGACCATATCGGTGGGCTCAGCTACGTCCTCCGTGATTTGAAGCACGTTCCCGTGTATGGGACGAAATTGACGCTCGGTTTGATCGAGCTCAAATTGAAAGAGGCGGGCTTGTTGAAAGAAGTCGACCTCCGTTTGATTGACGCCAAAACGAAATTGACTATCGCTGATCATTTCATCACTTTCTTCCGCGTCAACCACTCGATCCCGGACTGTGTCGGGGTCTGTATCCAAACGTCACAAGGCGCCATCGTACATACGGGCGACTTTAAGTTTGATTACACGCCGGTCGACGGGAAACAGTCAGACTTTAACAAGTTGGCAGCGATCGGCCAACGCGGCGTCCTTTGCCTATTGTCGGATTCGACGAACGCGGAACGTCCGGGTCAAACCGGTTCGGAGTCGCTCGTCGGTGCCGAGTTGAATGATGTCATCTATCAAGCTGAAGGTCGCGTCATCGTCGCGTCATTCGCTTCGAACGTGCACCGTCTACAACAAGTGTTCGCGGCAGCCGAGGCGAACGACCGCAAAGTCGCCGTCGTCGGACGCAGCATGGTCAATATCGTTGAAGTGGCGCAAAAGCTCAACTATCTTCGCTTTAAACCGAAGACACTCGTCGAGCTCTCGCAAGTGAATCGCTTGCCGGACAACAAAGTCGTCATCTTGACGACCGGTTCGCAAGGTGAGCCAATGGCGGCCTTGACGCGCATGGCGCGCAACGCCCATAAACAAGTGAATATCCGCTTGAACGACACGGTCGTCATCGCGGCGACACCGATTCCGGGGAACGAGAAGTCCGTCTCGAAGACGATCGACCTGTTGTTCCGCTCAGGAGCGAACGTCATCTATAACCAACGGAAAGTACACGTCTCGGGACACGGTTCGGCCGAAGAACTCAAGCTCATGCTGAACCTCGTTAAACCGAAGTACTTCCTTCCGATTCACGGGGAGTACCGGATGCAGATGGCCCACTCGAAACTCGCCGAGCAAGTCGGTGTGAAATCGAACAACATCTTCATCATCGAAAAAGGGGATGTCGTCGAGTTTACGGGACGTAAAGCCCGGATGACCCGGAAAGTACCAGCCGGTAACGTCTTGATTGACGGGATTGGGGTCGGGGACGTCGGCAACATCGTCCTCCGCGATCGTCGTCTCTTGTCACAAGACGGTGTCGTCCTCTGTGTCGTCACGTTGAACCGGAAACAGAAGAAATTGATTTCAGGACCTGAACTCATCTCGCGTGGATTCGTCTATATGCGTGAATCCGAAGAGATGATCTCAGAAGCGAACCGCATCGTCACGAAACAGATCGAGAAGAGTCTCCAGGCTGGAAGTGATTGGACTGAGTTGAAATCAAATATCCGCGAGCGGCTCAGCGTCTACTTGTTCGAACAGACAAAACGTCGTCCGATGATCTTGCCGATCATCATGGAGATTTAAGGAATTGAGATTGAGGCAAAAGTCATCAGACTTTTGCCTCGTTTTTTTAGGAGGAATCTAAGGTGGCACAAAAAACGAGAAAAACTCCGGTAAAGCGGAAGCGACCGACGACGAGACGTGCAAAAAAACAGCCCATCCCACTGCATACATATGGCTGGATCGCATTTGTCGTATCGATCACGGCGTTCATCTTCTCCCTATTCGATTTCGGATGGGTCGGCAATCAGACGTCGCTCTTCGCGACGACGCTGTTCGGGGGCTGGGGGGCACTGACGTATTTGGTAATCGCGTTCACGTTGCTCGTCTTTTTAAACAAGTTCCAGCCGATGCAGCGGACGGGCATCTTGTTCCTGTTCGTCTCGTTTCTTATGTTCGGTGATCTCGTATGGGGGGCCAAACGGGGCGCGGTCAACGGGGCGCTCTATCGACTCAACCAATATTTACTTTCCGATTTCGGCATTATTTTTTTAGGGGTCCTCTGCATGATCGTCGGCATTTCGCTGCTATCTCCGACGATTTGGCGGACACTCGGGGCTAGACTGCTTGAGACGGGTATGGCCATCAAACAAGAGTGGCACGACCGGGAACGGGTCAAGCCGGTCCAAGTGTCCAATCGGAAGAAGGCGGTTGCGGGACGAGCGAAAGTCGACCTGACACCAGCCTTGGTTGAACCCGAACCTGAAGCAGATGCGGTGACGATGCACGACATTCCGATCGTCGGGTTCAGTGAGAAAGTCGTCGCCGAGAAACGTCCGAAAGCGGATGAGGTGGCACAGACGGAAGAAGTGGCCGACCTACCGACCGAGGACATGATGATGACGGCGTCACAAGAAGTATCGGACACGTATGAGTTGCCGACGTTCACGATTCTCAGTGAGCCGGTCGTGACCGATTTGTCCGGCGAGAATGCCCGACTGAAAGCGAACGCGACGAAACTCGTCCAAACACTCAAATCGTTCGGTGTCGGCGTGAAGGTATTAAAGATTCACCTTGGTCCGACCGTGACGAAATATGAACTGCAGCCGGATATCGGAGTCAAAGTGAGCCGCATTACCTCGCTCAGTGATGACCTCGCCCTCGCGCTCGCCGCGAAGGATATCCGCATCGAGGCGCCGATCCCTGGGAAGGCGGCGATTGGGATTGAAGTCCCGAACCAAGAAGTGGCACCCGTCTGTCTCCGTGAAGTGCTCGAGGCCGACCCGGTCAAGCGGGAACAGTCACCGCTTCTCGTCGCGCTCGGACGTAGCATCAGTGGCGAGACGGTGACGATCGCCTTGAACAAGATGCCGCACTTACTCGTCGCCGGGTCGACCGGTTCCGGGAAATCGGTCTGTATCAACGGGATGATTGTGTCGCTCTTGATGCGAACCCGTCCCGATGAGGTCCGTCTCATGATGATCGACCCGAAAATGGTCGAGTTGAACGTCTATAACGGTGTCCCGCATTTGTTGACACCGGTCGTGACGGATCCAAAGAAAGCGGCCCAAGCGCTCAAACAAGTCGTTGCTGAGATGGAACGACGCTACGAGCTGTTCAGCCGCTACGGCGTCCGGAATATCGAAGGGTATAACGAACTCGTCGATAAGTCTGACGATGAGGACGCGAAACGTCTGCCGTTCATCGTCGTCATCGTCGATGAGCTCGCCGACTTGATGATGGTTGCCTCGAACGACGTCGAGGACGCCATCATGCGTCTCGCTCAGATGGCTCGGGCAGCGGGAATCCATATGGTGCTTGCCACCCAACGTCCGTCCGTCGACGTGATCACAGGCGTCATCAAAGCGAACATCCCGTCGCGAATCGCGTTCGCCGTCTCGTCACAGACGGATTCACGGACCATCCTCGACGGAGGCGGGGCTGAGAAACTGCTCGGACGTGGTGACATGCTCATGCTCGCCAACGGAATGAACAAACCAATTCGTGTGCAAGGCGCGTTCGTATCGGACCAAGAAGTCGAAACGGTCGTCAACCATGTCATTGCTCAGCAACGGGCCCAATACGTCGAGGCCATGATGCCGAAAGAAGAAGAAGTCACGACCATCGATTCGGACGATTCACTGTTCGAGGAAGTCGTTCAATTCATTTTGACACAGGAGACGGCTTCGACCTCGATGATTCAACGAAGATTCCGCATCGGGTATAACCGGGCCGCCCGCTTGATCGATTCACTCGAACAAGCTGGATATGTCGGCCCGTCTGAAGGCTCGAAGCCTAGGAAAGTGCTAATCAACCAACCAGAATCATAAGAATAAAAAACGAACAATTAGAAATTTTATTTCTCAATTGTTCGTTTTTTATTTAATCTGATTAAAGATGGTTCAATCAGGATGACCAAAATCAAAGTCATCTTTAGATGAACTAATATAGCACATCTGACCTAATCGATTCATTAAGACATACTAATGAATTCATTGAACCGCTTTCATTTTTTAATACCGTTTACATATTACGGCTTCTTTTCAATCGGCTAGATAACAGGTAATATAGACTAAGAGGTATGTCTTATCCCTTCACTTTAAAATATTTCCCTGATTCCGAACAAAAAGTATTGCGTTCTATTTCTCATATCCCTATACTTAATATTGGCAAGGACATTCATACGTCAGATGTCTGAGCACTGGTAAGAAATAGGTAAAGGTGGTGAGGCCCATGTCGATCAAACTCGATCATCGCTTGCTCTATCTTCGCGTGATTGAGAAAATCAAGCAAGATATCGACGATGGTGTCTATCGTGAAGGAGAGAAACTTCCTTCAGAATTCGAGTTGTCGAAGCAACTAGGAGTCAGTCGAGCGACGCTCCGAGAAGCGCTTCGTATTCTCGAAGACGAGAAATTTGTCGTGCGAAAACATGGCGTCGGGACATTCATCAGTTCGAAACCCCCGTTCACTTCGGGGATTGAAGAACTGTTCAGCGTCACGGACATGATTATGCGTGCCAAAATGACACCAGGAACGAAAGTGTTGGTGGCCGAAAAGGTTCTAGCGACCGAGAGGGAAGCCGAGCGTTTGAAAATCGAACCGAACTCACCGATTTATCGGATCGTCCGGATTCGATATGCGGATGAGACACCAGTCGTCTACTGTGTTGATAAAATCCCAGCTCATCTCGTCTCGAATCCGACGGCGTTGACGGAAGGTAAATCGTTGTTTGATGCGCTCGAAATAGAGGTAGGACGTCGGGTCGCATATGCGATCACGCACATCGAGCCGAGTGTGAACGCTGAAATTTCGACACAACTTCAAACGGACCAACCGTTACTGGCATTAAAGCAATTGCATTACGATGAGAGCGACTTACCGCTGCTCGATTCGGCGAACTTTTTCCGAGCGGACCGCTTCGACTTCCACGTCGTAAGAAAACGCGTCTAAGCACGTTCGTTTAATCGAAAAGGTTATTTTTGGGGAATAGCGTGAAAGCGCTTTCTTATACCGGTGTCAAGACTACTGATGACATGACAACCTTAATTGTTATGATCCGAAAGGGGAAACACGACGATGAACAAGAAAAAAACGATTCTTTCAGCTTTAGCAGCAGGTCTCACTCTCTCGACTGTACTCGCAGCATGTGGCGGGGATGACAATGAAGGGGCTTCAAACGGCGAAGGCGGCGGCGAAGGCAGCAACTTCAAAGTAGCAATGGTAACTGATACAGGCGGCGTTGACGATAAGTCGTTCAACCAATCAGCTTGGGAAGGTCTCACGAAGTTCGGGGAAGACAACAACTTGACAGAAAACGAAGGCTTCAAATATCTTCAATCTTCAAAACAAGCGGATTATCAGCCAAACTTGCAACAATTGGCGCGCGATAACTTCAACTTGATTTACGGAATCGGCTTCTTGATGGGCGAAGACATCCAAAAAGTGGCTGAGCAGTTCCCAGACAACAACTTCGCGATTGTCGACATGGTCGTGGATGCACCGAACGTCGCATCGATCACGTTCAAAGAGCAAGAAGGTTCGTTCCTCGTCGGTGTTGTTGCTGGTCTTACTACGAAAACTGACAAAGTTGGATTTGTCGGCGGCGTTGAGTCTGACTTGATCAAGAAGTTCGAGAACGGTTATAAAGCTGGCGTCATGGCCGTTAACCCGGATGCGACAATCGATGTGAAGTACGCTGAAGACTTCAACTCAGCTGAAAAAGGGACAGCCATCGCTTCAGGTATGTACGGAGCAGGCTCTGATATCGTGTACCACGCAGCAGGCGGTACTGGGGTTGGGGTATTCACAGAAGCGAAAAACCGTAAGAAGAACGGCGAAGATGTATGGGTCATCGGTGTTGACCGTGACCAATACGAAGAAGGTCTTCCAGAAAACGTAACGCTTACTTCAATGGTCAAACGTGTTGACACGGCTACTTACGAAGTATCGAAACTTGCGATGGAAGATAAGTTCCCAGCAGGCGAAATCGTTGAGTTCTCTTTGAAAGACGATGGTGTAGGGATCGCTGAAACATCAAGCGAAAACGTCTCGGCTGACGTCCTCGCAAAAGTTGAAGAGTACCGCACACAGTTGATCGACGGAGACATCACGGCTCCAGCGACTGACGCTGAGTTCGAAGAGTTCATGAAAACAGTAAAATAATTCATTGAGTTAGGGGGGACCCATGCGGTCTCCCTTTACTTAAAGTTAGGGGTGGACTTTCTTGGAATATGTAATTGAAATGCTCAATATTCGCAAAGAGTTCGGAACGTTCGTAGCCAACGACAATATCACCCTCCAATTGCGCAAAGGAGAGATTCATGCGTTGCTCGGCGAGAACGGGGCCGGAAAATCGACGCTCATGAACGTCCTGTTCGGTCTTTATCAGCCGGAAGGCGGGGAGATCCGCGTGCGCGGGGAGAAAGTGAACATTGAGAATCCGAACATCGCCAACGACCTTGGAATCGGTATGGTACACCAACACTTCATGCTCGTTGAGAAGTTCACGGTGACCGAGAACATCATCCTCGGCTCAGAGCCGAAGAGTGGACTGACGGTCGACCGGGCGACAGCGCGTAAAAAAGTCATGGACATCTCGGAACAGTATGGTCTTCGGATCGATCCAGATGCGAAAATCGAGGATATCTCGGTCGGGATGCAACAACGGGTCGAAATTTTGAAGACGCTCTATCGCGGAGCCGAGATTTTAATCTTCGATGAGCCAACCGCTGTACTGACGCCGCAAGAGATTCAAGAACTCATTCAAATCATGAAGCGTCTGATTGAAGAAGGTAAATCGATCGTCTTGATCACGCATAAGCTGAAAGAGATTATGCAAGTTGCCGATCGCTGTACGGTCATCCGTCGTGGACGTTATATCGGTACGATTGATATCGACGAGACGGTCAATGAAGACCGTTTGGCAGAAATGATGGTCGGGCGTGAAGTCAACTTTAATGCGGAATATTCCAAGGCAGATCCACAGCAAGTCGTCCTCGACGTCCAAAAGCTCGTCGTTAAAGACAGTCGCGGGCTCGAAGCCGTCGACGGCTTGGATTTACAGATTCGCTCAGGCGAGATCCTTGGGATTGCGGGGATTGACGGGAACGGACAGACCGAGTTGATTGAAGCCATCTCGGGCTTGAAGAAACCCGAGTCTGGAAAAGTATTGTTGAATGGGAAAGACGTGACCGGGTTCACGCCACGTAAAGTGACAGAGTCTGGTGTCGGTCATATCCCGCAAGACCGTCACAAACACGGTCTCGTACTTGATTACACGATTCGGGACAACATGGTCCTCCAAACGTATTATAAAGAACCGTTCTCGAAGCGTGGTTTGATGAACTATAAAGCCGTTGCTGAAAAAGCGAAAGCGTTAATTGAGAAGTTTGACGTCCGAACTCCGTCGGTCGATGTGCCGGCCCGTGCCTTGTCGGGCGGGAACCAGCAGAAAGCCATCATCGCCCGCGAAGTCGATCGGTCGCCTGACTTGTTGATTGCGGCCCAACCGACACGCGGTCTTGACGTCGGGGCCATCGAATTCATTCATGAACAGCTCATTAAAGAACGTGAAAAAGGACGCGCCGTCTTGTTGATTTCGTTTGAGCTCGAAGAGATTTTACACGTCGCGGACCGAGTCGCGGTCTTATATGAAGGGAAGATCGTCGGGATTCGTGATCCGAAAGAGACGACCGAGCAAGAACTCGGCTTCTTGATGGCCGGCGGTAAGAGAGGAGAAGAAACAGTATGAATAAGTTAAACTTTAATCGACTGCTGATTCCACTCTTGTCGATTTTAATGGGGCTGCTCGTCGGGGCGATCGTCATGCTCATCGGTGGTTATGACCCGATTCGTGGATTCTCGTCGTTGTTTGAAGGCATGGTCGGTAGCCCGTATGCGATCGGCGAGACGCTTCGCGCCGCGGCGCCGCTCGTCTTCTCAGGTTTGGCCGTCGCGTTCGCGTTCCGGACCGGCCTGTTCAACATCGGGGTCGAAGGCCAAGTATTGATTGGCTGGGTGGCAGCTGTTTATGTCGGAATCAACTTTGATTTGCCGATGTTCATCCACTTGCCGCTCGCAATTCTCGCGGCGATGCTCGCAGCAGCCGCATGGGCGTTCGTGCCTGGTTTCTTGAAAGCCAAGTTCCACGTCCACGAAGTTATCACATCGATTATGATGAACTATATCGCGCTCTACACGACGAACGCGATTTTGCGCAGCGTCATCGGAGTAACGAACGAGCGGACGGAGTCGATCAACGAGTCGGCGTCGCTCGCCTCACCATGGCTTCAAGAATTGACGCAGTTTTCACGCTTGCACTGGGGTGTCCTCATCGCCGTGCTCGCGGCCATCGTCTATTACTACATCTTGCAACGGACGACGCTCGGGTATGAGCTTCGCGCCGTCGGTTTCAACAAGCATGCCTCACAATATGCCGGGATGAGCGTCAACCGCAATATCATTCTCTCGTTCGTCATCTCAGGTATGTTCGCCGGACTGGCTGGAGCGATGGAAGGTCTCGGAACATTTAACGGCATGACGCTCAGTGCGTCGTTCACAGGTGTCGGTTTCGACGGGATCGCCGTCGCGCTCCTCGGGGCGAACACGGCCATCGGTGTCGTCTTGGCAGCCATCTTGTTCGCGGGCCTAAATATCGGTGGACTTGCGATGCAACTCGGGGCGAACATCCCGTCAGAGCTCGTCAAAGTCATCATCGCCGCAATCGTCATCTTCGTGGCGTCAGGTTACGCCTTTAACTACGTGATTGATAAATTCAAAGGAAATCGTAAGAAAGGAGTGGAGAAAAAATGAGCTTCTTAGAAGTCCTCTATATCGTCGTTCCGGTCGCGTTGGCCTATGCGACTCCACTCATCATCGCGGCGCTCGGCGGTATTTTCAGTGAACGTTCGGGTGTCGTCAACATCGCCTTAGAAGGCATCATGGTCATCGGTGCCGCGACAGGAATCATCACGACGCTCACGTTGACGGATATGGGGCTCGGCGGCCTCAGCCCATGGATTTCACTCCTGATTGCCATGGTCGTCGGTGCGCTCTTCTCGCTCTTCTTGGCCGTGCCGGCCATCCTTTGGCGCGCTGACCAGACAGTGCTCGGGGTCGCGATCAACATGCTCGCGATCGGACTCGCCATCTTCGTCGTCCGTGTGCTATACAACAAAGGGCAGACCGACTTCATCGAGTATCGGATCGCGAAAGAGAACGTGCCGATTTTATCGGATATCCCGGTCCTTCGCATGTTCTTCATCAACGTACAGTACACGTCGTTCATCGCGATCCTTCTCGCGTTCGTCGTCTGGTTCGTCATCTTCAAGACACCGTTCGGTCTTCGTCTCCGTTCGGTCGGGGAACATCCGATGGCGGCTGACACGATGGGGATCAATGTCACGAAAATGCGCTTCATGGGCGTCATGCTCTCGGGTGCGTTCGGTGGACTTGCTGGTGCGGTGTACGCTGTCACCGTCACGACGAACTTCAGCGGGACGACGATCGTCGGTCAAGGTTTCTTGGCCATCGCCGCCATGATTTTCGGGAAGTGGAATCCGCTCGGCGCGCTCGGTGCCGGTCTCTTCTTCGGATTCGCCCAAGCGTTGTCAATTATCGGCAGCAACTTGCCGGTCATCAGCAACGTCCCGCAAGTGTTGCTCTTGATTGCGCCTTACGCGCTCACGATCCTCGCCCTCGCAGGTGTCGTCGGACGTGCGGATGCACCGAAATCGGTCGGTATCCCATATATTAAAGGGAAACGCTAATCTTCAAAAGGACAAATGTCCATTTCATCCAGGTTGTTTGACGCTTAAGTCAAACAACCTTTTTTGTTATACTGGTGTAGAGGTGAGACAATTGAAAAAATGGTGGCAACTGCTGATCGCTGTCGTGCTGAGCGTCTCGCTCGCCGGCTGCTCCATCGACGACTGGTTCGCCGAACAAATCGACCCGCCGGAGTCACTCGTCGAACTCGAGGCTGACTTTCCGTCGGCGTCGGTCACGCCACAAGTCGCACGGCCGCTCGGAAAGACCGAGACGGTCACGCTCGATCGCGTCATCGACGGTGACACGCTCAAAGTTGAGTTCGAGAACGGGGCGACCGAGTCGATTCGTCTCCTGCTCGTCGATACGCCGGAGACGAGCCATCCGACGCTACCGGTCCAACCGTTCGGGGAAGATGCGAAATCGTTCGTCGAGCGCTGGTTGCCGGAAGGGGATACGATCACGCTCGAGTATGACGTCGGGCGCTACGATCGTTATCAACGCACACTCGCTTACGTCTGGTATGACGAAGCGATGCTGAACGAGGAATTACTGCGCCGCGGGTTGGCGCGTGTCGCCTATGTGTATGCGCCGAACACGCAACACGTCGATGCGTTCCGGGAAGTCGAGCGGGCCGCGCGTCAAGATTTGCTTGGTATTTGGAGTCTCGAGGACTATGTGACCGGCACCGGCTTCGACCACGAGGCGACCGAGCCGGCCCGACCGAGCCAAGAGACGGACGGGTGTGACATCAAAGGGAATATCAATCGAGACGGAGAGAAAATCTATCACGTTCCGGGCGGGGCGAGCTATGAGCGCACGATCCCGGAAGAGATGTTCTGTACTGAAGAAGAGGCGCGGGATGCCGGTTTCCGCAAAGCGACGCGATAAAAAAAGACATGTGCGCTCTTAGGGCACACATGTCTCGCTTATTCGTACTTGAGTGCGTCGCCATCGAACGATTCGTCCGCGACTTTGATTGAGTCGGTCGGGCATCCTTCGAACGCGTCCATCAAGTCCTCATACAATTCGTCTGGGACTTCGATCGTACCCGTGTTGTCGTCCATCAAGTTGAACGCGAGGCCTTCATCATCATAGTCGAAGATGTCTGGGGCGGCCGCTCCGCAGGCCCCACATGCGATACATGTATCTTTATCAACAATCGTAAATTTTGCCATTTGTAACCCTCCAAACATTTCGTCTCTCTACATAGAAATGACTTTCTACTGACTATGAGTAATTGTAGTCTACATACCCAAATTTATCAATGAGGAAACGAATAACGTTTTGGAAGCATAATTTTGACCGAGGAGGTGGAACGATGGTTCATTTAGCGGACGGGGTGTTATTGCTTTCAATCGAGCGCTTAAAAGGTGAACGCAGTGAGCGCAGTTTATTTCATGTGTTGAACGGCAAACGTTCGGCAACGACGCTTCAAGATGCCTTTTTTTATGATTTGGAACCAATTTTCGGATTGTTCCCTTATACGAAATACGACTATGAGAAACTGCTCGCCTCGTTTGAGAAGCGGGGGTGGCTCAACCGCTCGAGTTTCATATTGACCGAGGCCGGCAAGATGCTTGCTTCTCCGGAATCTGTCAGTGAGCTGTTCGACCGTCTTGGCGGCGAGTACCGTGACTATACGACGATGACGTGGAAGCGGCTCAGCTTGTTCGTCCAGACGTTCATGTCGCTCGAGCATGAGCGGACGTTCTACCCCGTTCAGGCCGATCGGTTGGCCGAACGTTGGGTCAAACAAATTGTCCGGACCGAACGGGAATGGCAACCGCTGATCCATAGCTTTCATCAAGAGCTTGAGACGGCGCTTGAAGAAGTCGGAGATCCGTATGCAACCGCCGTCGTCTATCGGTTCACGGGCGCGTTCGAGACCGGGTACACGTATGAGCAAATCGCGGCGCTTTTGGACGTCGATGCGCGGACAGCCCGGCTCTACTTTTTGGCCGGCTGGAACGCCCTGCTGTGGAAGTTGCCGCGGGATGCCAAGCTGCTCGGCTTTGCTCACGGTCTGTCGAGCGAGCGGATGACGCTATCGGCGCGAGAATCATATGAACTGTTCTCGGCCGGACGGACGTTCCAGCAAGTCCAGTCGCAGCGAAAGTTGCGCACGAGTACGATCGAGGATCACGTCGTCGAGATGGCGATGTATTTGGACGAGTTCCCGCTCGACCAGTTCGTGCCGACCGAGCTGATTCAAAAAGTCGAACAGCTGCGTGACGAATCGAGCTGGGCGCTCAAGCCGATCTTTGAACAAATCGGCGGGCTCAGTTATTTCCAGATCCGGTTAGTATTCGCGAGATTGAAACGAGGTGAGACATTTGTTTGAGAAGACGTTGAAGCGGGTGTTCGGTTACGACACCTTTCGTCCCGGTCAACGGGATGTGATTGAAGCGGTCGCCGACGGCCAGGACGTATTGGCCATCATGCCGACCGGGGCCGGCAAGTCATTGACGTTTCAACTCCCGTCCTACATTAAGAATGACGGGCTAACCATTATCGTGTCGCCGCTGTTGTCGCTAATTGAGGACCAGATGCTCCATATCCGTGAGCGGGGCGAACGCGGGGTTGCGCGATTGACGTCGATGGAGACACTCGAGGAGAAGCAGGACATCTTGAACCATTTGAAACGTTACCGTTTTTTATATTTGTCGCCTGAACAACTCGCCGTTTCGCACGTGACGCGGGCGCTCGCACGGACAAAAATTCAAATGCTCGTCGTCGACGAGGCGCACTGTATCTCGCAGTGGGGGCACGAGTTCCGTCCCGAGTATGCTCGTCTGGGTGAACTGCGTAAACAGCTTGGCAGCCCGCAGTGCATGGCCGTCACCGCGACGGCACCAGAGACAGTGAAACGGGATATCATCGAGAAGTTGGCGCTCTTTTCGCCGGCACAGTTCGTCCATTCGGCGAACCGTCCTGAGATTCGGCTGATCGTCGAACGCCTCGAATCGGAAGATAAGATGCGGCGGTTGAGCGAACTCGTCCGTGATGTGCCGAAACCAGCCGTCATCTATACGGCGACCCGGCGTGAGGCCGAAGCGCTCGCCTTTCATCTCGACGATGCCTTGTTTTACCATGGCGGCATGTCGACCGAGGACCGCCGGCTCGTGCAGTCGCAATTCTTGAGGGATGAGGTCGCCATCATGGTATGTACGAGTGCGTTCGGGATGGGTGTGAATAAAGATAACGTCCGATCGGTCATCCATTACCAAATCCCGGCCACGCTCGAGGCGTATATGCAAGAGATCGGGCGCGCCGGACGAGACGGTGAACCGGCTTTTGCCGTCTTACTCTATGCCGAGGGTGACGAACGCATCCAACAGTTTTTGATTGACCAACAATATCCGAAAGACAAAGATATCCGACTCGCCTACTTCGAACGCGATAACGGTACGAGTCTGTCCCAGCTGCCGCGTCTGTTGCGATTGAACGAGGACGACCCGGTCTGGGGCTTGTTGAGTCAAATGCTCGCCGAACGGACGCTTGCCGAGGCGATCGATTGGGTAAAAGATAGAAAGCGGGCCCGGTATCGCCAACTCGGACAGATGATGGATTATGCCCTCATCAAAACGTGTCGGCGTGACTACTTGTTGAACTATTTCTCGGAACAACCGGTCCAACAAGCGGATTGTTGCGACGTCTGCGGGAAAATCGTGTTCCCGCCACCAGTGCAACTTGTGACGAAAAATGTGACAGATTGGAAACATCGCTTGGCTCGCATCTTCTCCTTTGAATGATATCATAGTAAAATGATAAAAAAGGTAAAGGAGGGCACACGTTGCGACATCGGAACCAAGCGGACTCACTTCGTGAACAAGTGGTGGACACGTTGCCGTCTCGCTCTGAACGGCAAGAATATGAGCGAAAAGAGAAATTAAATGACAATTGGCTGAAGCGGCCACTCGCCATGATGCTCACATTGACGATGTTTGCTATTATTCTTGTATTTTTATATATAGGTCGTCACACCTTGTTTTTCTGACAATACGACGGGGACGTCGTATTTTTTTTATAATTATTCTCAGCTTCGTCAAATCAATCGGATCATCCCATCGATTTCTCATAGGAATTGCACAATAAAACAGGTAAAGCGCTTCAGATGGGTCTATACTGAAAGTGAAGAACCTGTAGGAAAGGAGGGGCTGCTGTGCCAAAGTACTCCATAAAGACGGTCGCATCGCTCACCGGGGTCAACCCGACGACGATTCGGGCATGGGAACGGCGCTATCAATTCATCGTGCCGAGCCGGACCGAATCCGGCCACCGGTTGTATTCCGACCAAGACGTCGAGAAGATTAAATGGGTCGTTGAAAAACAACGAGAAGGCTTGACCGTATCCCAAGCCATTCAACAACTTCATGAAGCCCCGAAGCCAAAGCCTGCCCGTCTCTATGATGAGGAGCTGATGGATGGGTTGCTTGAGGCGTTACTTTCATTTGACGAACGCAAGGCGCACGATTTAATCAATCGTGCTTTTAATACGTTCAGCTTTGAAAAAGTAACAAAAGATATCATCGGTCCGCTGTTGATGGAAATCGGGACGCGTTGGGAGAATGGGGACATCACAATCGCACATGAGCATTTTGCGACCGCCTTTTTGCGGGCCCGCTTGTCCACTCTCTCGTTACAGATGCCGATGAACCCATTTTTACCACGAATCATTTGTGTATGTGCCCCGGGCGAGATGCACGAGATTGGCCTGTTGTTCGTGACGCTTTATTTGCGCCAATACGGATATGACGTCATTTTCCTTGGCGCGGGTTTCCCGAAAGAGGATTTGAATGAGGCATTGCACGATATCGACGCCAAGTGCTTGATTTTTTCTTGCACGTTGACGGAACATATTGAGGGCTTGAAGGAAGCGATGCGCTTTATCCAAACCGATCATCCAAATCTTGTCATCGGGGCTGGAGGATATGCCGTCAGCCTTCACGCGACCGAGTTCGAATCGGCCTTCCTTGGGGATACGCCTGAAGCATGGACCGAGTGGTTGTCAACTATTTGACAGGTTGAACAAACGAGAGTAGCTTATAAAGTAGGATTGATTAATCTTTGGAGGTTTTCGTTTGAGATTTGAAAAGCAAACTAAAGAACATTTAAGGGTATATTTGACGGCGAGTGACCTTTCGATTCGAGGGATTGCCATCGATACGATCGTTGGCGAGAGTGGTCAAGACTTGTGGCGGGAATTGCTCGAGACGGCGGAAGCGGAATTCGGTTTCATGCCCCAAGGAACCGTCGACTTGAACGTGACGATGTTTCCCCGTGATGGGCTCGTCATCGATGTTCAAAAAGTCGAGGCGGCCGTTCCGGACGCAGATGTAGAGCAAGTCGAGATTCGTTTGACGATCGATGTGATTCATCATCTGATTTATCAATTTGACGATATCGAAGACGTCATCAATGCTTCGGTCCGTCTGTTTCCGCACATGCAGGATACAGACCAGGGCGGGGCGCTCTATCATTACGATGGACGCTATTATTTACACTTTGTCGAGGTGCTCAAACCAGATGTCGAAGAGCGTTTGGCCGCCATCTTGTCGGAATACGGTCGCACGACGACTGTCAGCCCGTACGTCATGATGGAGTATGGCAAGACGATTCAAACTGAACAGGCCGTGAAACAGCTGTACGATACGTTCGCGTAAGTACGGCTTTTTTTTATCGTTCTGTTTCTATTGTTTTCGGTCGTCGCATGGTATGATAAAATTTGAATTTTTCATAAGTTAGCTGAAGGAGAGATTTGATGAAAGTCGCAGTATTATATGGTGGTGTATCAGGTGAGCGAGAAGTTTCGCTCACGAGTGGTAAAGGAATGATTGAAGCGCTCGAAGAACGCGGTCATGAGGTCGTAGCGATTGATTTTCATCCGGACCGGGCCGATGAGCTGTTGACGCTTCAAGCGGACGTCGTCGTCAGCGCCCTGCATGGCAAATACGGAGAAGATGGACGCGTCCAGTCACTCTTGGAGATGGCCGGATTGCCGTACACGGGATCGGGTGTCTTAGCGTCAGCGCTCGCGATGGACAAGGCCCGCGCAAAAATCATGTTTGCCGCTGCCGGCATTCGTATCGCCCGTGATGTTCTCATCGAAACGGGAGACGAGATCGATGCGAAACTCGTTGAGTGGGGCGATGAGTTCCCATGTGTCGTTAAGCCGGCCCAAGAAGGGTCATCGAACGGATTGACGATCGCGATGGACGAAGCGATGCTCCGCGAAGGGATCACAAAAGCGTTTCAGTGCGATACGGCCGTCTTGGTCGAACAATATATTAAAGGCCGTGAATTGACGGTACCTGTCCTTGGAAATCACGGGACCGAAGCCGCGTTGCCGGTCATAGAGATCATCCCGAAAAACGAGTTTTACGACTACGAGTCGAAGTATTCTGAGGGCGGTTCGATTCACGTCTGTCCGGCCGAGTTGTCGGATGCATTGACTGAGGAAGTTCAAGAGGCTGCCATCAACGCGCACCGTGCCCTCGGTTGCAGCGGTTATTCCCGTTCGGACTTCCTCGTGTCTGAAGATGGGCTCGCTTATATCTTAGAGACGAACACGCTCCCGGGCATGACGCCGCTCAGCTTGTTCCCGGACAGCGCCCGCGCCGTCGGGATCTCGTACGGTGAGCTGTTAGAGCGATTCATCGAACTCGCACTCGAAAAATAAGAAGGGACCACCCTTCTTATTTGTTTTAGAAAACGCTTTCATTATTTTTGTAAAAGCCTTTCAAATTGGGCGCGTATCAGCTATACTTTTAAACGAATACGAGGTTGATTCTTGGGGGAGAATTGACAATTTAGGGGAGGAAACCTTCATGATTACGGATCAAGAAAAAGGTCATCAAAAACGAAAAAACATCCTTGAATCGACACAAGAAGTGATACACGAGGCGCTTGAAAAACTCGGGTATCCAGAAGAGATGTACGAGCTCTTGAAAGAGCCGCTTCGGATGTTGACCGTCCGCATCCCGGTACGTATGGATGATGGATCGACAAAAATTTTCACAGGATATCGGGCCCAACATAACGATGCCGTCGGACCGACGAAAGGTGGAATCCGGTTCCATCCGAGCGTGACGGAAGTCGAAGTGAAGGCGTTGTCGGTCTGGATGAGCTTGAAAGCCGGCATCGTCGACCTTCCATATGGCGGCGGTAAAGGTGGAATCGTCTGTGATCCGCGTGAGATGAGTTTCCGTGAAATTGAACGATTGAGCCGAGGTTATGTCCGGGCCATCAGTCAATTCGTCGGGCCGACAAAAGATATCCCGGCGCCGGACGTGTTTACGAATTCGCAAATCATGGCATGGATGATGGATGAGTACAGCCGCATCGATGAATTCAACTCACCTGGTTTCATCACCGGTAAACCGCTCGTCCTTGGCGGTTCGCATGGACGTGAGACGGCGACGGCAAAAGGTGTCGCCATCATGATCCGAGAGGCTGCGCTGCGCCGAGGGATCGAACTGAAAGGGGCGCGTGTCGTCGTCCAAGGGTTCGGGAACGCCGGAAGCTTCTTATCGAAGTTCATGCATGACGCCGGGGCGAAAGTCATCGCCGTCAGCGATGCGTACGGTGCGATTCATGACGAGAACGGTCTCGACATCCCGTATCTTCTCGATCGTCGAGATTCGTTCGGGACGATCTCGACGCTCTTCAAGAACACGATTTCGAACAAAGAGATGCTTGAACTCGACTGTGACATTTTGGTCCCGGCCGCGATCGAGAACCAAATCACCGAGGACAATGCCGATAATATCAAAGCATCGATCGTCGTCGAGGCCGCCAACGGACCGACGACGAACGAAGCGACCCGCATCTTGACGGAACGCGGCATCCTGCTCGTTCCAGACGTGCTCGCGTCGAGCGGCGGGGTGACGGTCTCGTACTTCGAATGGGTCCAAAACAACCAAGGTTACTATTGGACAGAAGAGGAAGTGGAAGAGAAGCTTGAAAAAGTGCTCGTCCACTCGTTCAATACGGTATACAACACCTCGTCGGCGCGTAAAGTCGACATGCGTCTCGCTGCCTATATGGTCGGTGTGCGTAAGATGGCGGAAGCGTCGCGTTTCCGCGGTTGGGTATAACAAAAGAGAGGGAAGACCTGAAACCAGGTCTTCCCTCTCTTTGTTTATGATGTGACACCGTTGCGCTCCTGAAGCGTCTCGGCGATCGCTTGCCCATGGAAACGGCCGTTCTCGATAAAGATCTTATTGGCGTCATTTCCGGCGGCGACGACACCGGCGATGAACAAGCCGTCGACGTTCGTCTCGAACGTCGACTCGTCAAACGCGGGCACGCCTGTCTCCTCGTCGACTTGAACCCCGGCATCGGCGAACAACCCATGGTCGGGCAAGTAGCCCGTCATGGCGAGGACGTGGTCCGTCTCGAGTCGATGTTCTTCGCCGTGTTGACGATAGACGACGTGATGCGGCTCGATGCGCACGATTTCCGCTTCGAGCTCAAGGCGGACTTTGTCGTGACGGACGAGCGAGTCGAACGTCGGCAGAACCCATGGTTTGACGGACGGACTGTAGCCGTCGCCGCGATAGAGCACCGTGACATACGCGCCGGCCTTTTCAAGCTCGATGGCCGCGTCGACGGCGGAGTTCTTCCCGCCGATGACCGTGACACGCTGCCGATAGAACGGATGCGCCTCTTTGAAGTAATGGGCGACGTGCGGCAATTCTTCACCTGGGACGTCGAGCGTGCGAGGACGGCCGTAATAGCCGGTGGCCAAGATGACGTAGTCGGCCTGGCGCTCTTTGGCACCATCGCGGTCATGGTGTGACCGAACGACGAAACCGTTCTCGGTCCGCTCGACTGCTTCGACCGTCTCGAATGGTTGGACGTCGAGCCCGGTCCGGCTGACGACTTCTCGGTAATAGACGAGCGCGTCTTGACGACGCGGTTTCAAATCTTTACAGATGAACGGGATATCCCCGATTTCAAGCAAATTGGCAGACGAGAAGAACGTCTGATGCGTCGGATACCGATAGATGGCGTCGACGATATTACCGCGCTCGATGACCGTGCACGAGATGCCGATACGCTCTAACTCAATCGCAGCCGACAGCCCACACGGTCCGGCGCCGACGACGATAGCATGTTTATTCATTGAAATCACCTCATTCCTCATTGTATGGAAGGACGAATCGGTTGGCAAGTCGTCCACTCATTGTTGGAAGCTAAAGCTGTGCTCCATGACCGATTGAGACGATCCCGCTTCGAGCTCGATGAGGAGACGAAGTCTTGCTTTTTGCGAGTTCAAGCCGTTCGAGAAGATGATGCCCATCTCTTTCAGCTGTTGGCCTCCGCCGACATAGCCGTATACGTCTTGGACGATCCCATTGAAACAACGGCTAACGATGACGACTGGCATCCGTTCGACGAGCATCTCGAGCGCCGGAACGATTGAAGGTGGCACGTTCCCTTGGCCGAGCACTTCAAGGACGAGACCATCATAGCCAAGCGCGAGCACAGCCTCAATCAAATCTGGTTCCATCCCGGCGACGACTTTCAACACCGCGACCCGTTTCGTGATCGATGGAATCATCTTTGGTTGTTTCGTTGTTGGTTGACTATAGATGAGGACGTGGTCTTTTGTGACCATGCCGACGTTCCCGAAATGGACCGATTTGAACGTGTCGACCGAGGACGTATGCGTCTTTGTGACGTTGAATGCGGAGTGGATTTCTCCGTTGAAGACGACGAGCACGCCTTTTCCGCGCGCCGTGTCACTTTGCGCGACCCTTAGCGCCGTGATGAGATTGAATTCTCCATCAGACCCGACTTCGTTCGAGGAGCGCATCGCACCGGTCAGAACAATCGGTACTGGTGCACCGAGCGTGATTTGTAGGAAATAAGCCGTCTCTTCGAGCGTGTCGGTACCGTGCGTGATGACGACCCCATCGTACGTGTCTTGCGTCAACTGTTGATTGATGAACTGGGCGAGCTCGAGCATTTTTTCCGGTGTCATATGCGGTGACGGGATGTTCGAGAAGTGTTTTGTCGTGATGTTGGCGATGTCTGTCGCTTTGGGCAACGTCGCGTCGATCGGATTGACCTCGCTCGGCAAGACATGACCCGACCCTGATTGGGACATGGCGATGGTGCCGCCGGTATGGATGAGTAATAAATGCTTCATGAGTAACCTCCAACTTTTTTGTGCGTTTCTTCCATTTTCTAGGTGTATCCTACTTTTTCTTTCCTCCATTTCAGTGTATGCTAAGAAGAGAAAGGAGAGATGCACCATGATTGCAATCGCCTTGTCTGCGGTTGCGCCAGGGTTCGCCCTTCTTTTCTACTTCTATCTCAGGCATGAACTCGAAGCAGAACCGCTCGGCTATGTGATTCGTTCGTTCGTTGCCGGGGCTATTCTCGTCTTTCCGATCATGTTCGTGCAGTATGCGTTCGTAGAAGAAGAGGTGCTCGTAGGTCCGTTCTGGAAGGCGTTCGTGGCCACTGCGCTATTAGAAGAATTTTTTAAGTGGTTCATGATTTATTATACAATATACATACATAAAGTCTTTGATGATTACTACGACGGGATTCTCTATGCGGTTGCTTGTTCACTCGGTTTTGCCACGTTAGAGAACTTTCTATATTTATGGGTGTACGACTCGCTCGAAATCGCGATTTGGCGCGCCATCCTGCCGGTGAGCGGTCATGCGCTTTTTGCCGTCGTCATGGGGTTTTGTCTCGGCCGTGCCAAGCATTCCGCTCACGAACGGTTTTGGCTGTTCACGGCGCTCATGGCCGCTACGGTATTACACGGCATGTTTGATTATATTTTGCTCATCGAACCGACTAGCAAAGTACCGGCTGTCGTGTATATCGTCGTCCTTTGGATGGTCGCGCTCTTACTCGTTCGTACCGCCAATCGTTCCAATCATCGCCAATATAAATAGAATAAAGGGGAATCGTTTCATGTTAAAAGAAGGTCAAGAGTTACGGGTGGAAGTTGAAGGGAGAAAAGAAGGCAAGACGAAGATCGCGGCCATCCATGATCAAATCGTTTGGATCGAGTCTCCGAGCGAGATGGATACGCTAAAAACATTTTTCTTGCATGAAGACGAATCGATGCGCGTTTATTTTTTCAAAGGGGAAGAACAACTGTATGCCTTTGACACGGTCGTATCGAGACGAGTAAGCGATGCGCAACTCATCCTGCGCTACGCCTTTACTTTGCCCGAGGAAAAGAAAATAAAGCGTGTGCAGCGTCGCGAGTATTTGCGCGTCCCGGAAATGATTAACGTGACGGTTTCTGCTAAAGATGGTCAGGCGTTCCCGTCATTTGAGACGACGTCGCTCGACGTGTCGGCCGGCGGCATGCGTATTGTGGCGAACCGAGCGCCCATTGCGATCGATGAGTCGCTCATCGTCATGTTCCACATCTCAGACGACCGCGGCGTTCCCCAAACGTTCCGCGTCAAAAGCCGTCTCGTTCGGATTCAAGAACAGACGACGAAGCAAGAGTTGTCACTTTGCTTTGAAGAATTGTCACACCGCGACCAGGAAATTATTTTACGCTATTGTTTCCGCGCCCAATTAGAAGCAAGGAAACGGACTGGCTCTGTATTTTCTTCACGGTAAAAAACTGGTATGATGTTCTCGGAACAAATGACCGAGAGGAGGCGGGTATCGGGATGAGCCGATACCCATTTTTTATGAATAAACCGTTACAGATTGCTTTAGATGGACCAGCAGGGGCTGGGAAAAGCACCATCGCGAAAACACTCGCCAAAAAATTAGGATACGTCTATATCGATACGGGGGCGATTTATCGTGCCGTCACGTATCGCGCGCTTCAAGACGGTGTCGGGCTTGAAGACGGGCCAATGCTTGCTGCCATGATTGACAAAATGGATTTACGGCTCGTCCCGTCTGAGAACGGTCAACGCGTGTTCGATGGCGCCGAAGAAGTGACAGACGTCATTCGGACGAATGACGTGACGAACAACGTCAGTTTCGTCGCGCGGCAGCCCGAAGTACGTGCCGCCCTCATGGACTTGCAACGCGACCTCGCGAGAAAAGGCGGAATCGTCATGGACGGTCGCGACATCGGTACGCACGTCCTACCGAACGCTGATTTAAAAGTGTATATGACAGCGACGGTCGAAGAACGGGCCCGCCGTCGCCATGAAGAGAACGTGGCAAAAGGGTTACCGAGCGACCTCGAACAATTACAACTTGAAATTGCCCTCCGCGACAAGCGCGACTCGGAACGTGAAGTTGCTCCGCTTCGCCAAGCGGACGACGCGCACTTCCTCGATACGACGGAACTGTCAATCGACGGGGTCGTCGAGGCGATCGAGCAGTTGATGAAACAGGTGATTGAACGATGAAACCACTCAACAATGGACCGTTCGGCATGTATCGCCTCGCAGTAAGCGTCGTCAAGATCATTCGCAAGTTGAGTTTTCGTGTCGAATATATCGGACTAGAAAACGTCCCACTCGAAGGATCGATGATTGTTTGTTCGAATCACCAGTCAAACTGGGACCCGGTGCTACTCGCCGGGGCGATGCCGAAACAGCGCCAGCTTCGTTTCTTCGCAAAAAAAGAGTTGTTTGGAGTGCCGGTATTGAAACACATTTTGAACCGAGCCGGTCAAATCCCGGTATCACGCGGTGAAGGCGACCGCCAAGCACTACGGGTCGTCTTGCAAAAGTTGAAGGAAGACGAAGTCATCTCGATTTTTCCGGAAGGAACGCGCTCAAAAGACGGTACGCTCGGTAAAGCACAGGCCGGCGTCGGCTTCTTTGCACTTCGTTCGGACGCTTCGGTGCTCCCGGTGGCCATCATCGGCACGTACAAGTTCCGCTCCAAGTTGAAAGTCGTGATCGGGGAGCCGATCGATTTGAGCGGATTGAAAACAGAGAAGGCGAGCGCCCAAACG
Source organism: Exiguobacterium sp. TNDT2 (assembly GCF_003331145.1). GTDB lineage: Bacteria > Bacillota > Bacilli > Exiguobacteriales > Exiguobacteriaceae > Exiguobacterium. The sequence continues at coordinate 246,213 of NZ_QLVE01000004.1, forward strand.
GCGGCCGATTTGATCATGGCGACGATTGCGGATTTGTACATCCAGCATTCACGGAACGTTCGCTAATTTCAGGTTTAATCTATTGCTAGGAAAGGAACTAACCTGATAACACCTTGACAAATCTTTCGAATTATAAGAAGTTTATACTAGGTGTAAGCGCCTTAGGGCGCTCCTTTTTGTACTCATCGTGAGGGGGTAGTGTTGGAATGGTCGAAGAAATGAAAGATATGCCTGATTTTGAAATTAATCGAGGTCAAATTGTGACCGGTACTGTCGTCAAAATCGAGGACAAGCAAGCATTAATCGATATCGGTTATAAAACCGAGGCTATTTTACCAATCAGTGAAGTATCAAGCATGCATTTAGACGATTTAAACGAATCACTCCATGTTAACGACGAAATCCGTGTCAAAGTCAAAAAGGTCACGGATGAAGAGGTGGTCGTTTCGAAGAAAGACGTCGATGCTGAGGCAGCTTGGGATCAAATCGTCGCTAAATTCGAATCTGGCGAAGTGTTCGAGGTCATGGTGAAAGACAAGGTCAAAGGTGGACTTGTCGTTGATATCGGAATCCGTGGATTTATTCCGGCCTCGCTCGTAGAGAACCACTTTGTCGAAGACTTCTCATCCTATTTGAATAAACCGATTACGGTTAAAGTCGTCGAGATCGACCGCGAGAAAAATCGTGTCATCTTGTCGCATAAAGCGGTTGCCGAAGCCGAAATGAGCGCGAAAAAAGCGGAGACTCTCGAATCGCTCGAGGTCGGTCAAATCATCGAAGGGACGGTCCAACGTCTCACTGATTTCGGTGCGTTCGTCGATATCGGCGGCGTCGATGGCCTCGTCCACATTTCAGAGATGGCCCATAGCCGGGTAGAAAAACCGAGCGACGTTGTGACTGAAGGCGATAAAGTCAAAGTGAAGGTTCTCGGACTCGACCTCGACAACGAGAAAGTGAAGTTGTCGATTAAAGAAACGCAGCCAGGGCCATGGGAATCAGTAGAAGGTAAAATTCAGCCTGGGGATGTGCTGAGAGGGAAAGTGAAACGTCTCGTCACGTTCGGTGCTTTCGTAGAGGTCGCGCCGCAAGTTGAAGGGTTGCTTCACATTTCCCAAATCGCGAATCGTCACATCGCGACACCGTCTGAAGTGTTGTCAGAGGGCCAAGAAGTAATCGTTAAAGTGCTCGACGTTCATCTCGACGAGAAGAAAATCTCGCTCTCGATGCGTGCACTCGAGTCGAGTGATTCGACGCGGGAAGACGCGGATCAATCATTGCTTGACGAGTATAGTGACCAAGGAGGGTTCTCTGTCTCTGAATTGACAGGTGAGGAGACCTCGGACGATTCTAAATAAGATGATCGTTCAAGCGGGAGCCAGACTCCCGCTTCTTTTTGTATGGTCACATAAATTCGCCTGTGATATGATAGTACAGTTGCAATTAGAAACGATCAGTTATTGAATGAAAGTTAGAGAGGTGTTTATATGGGAATTCCAGCAGTGGCCATCGTTGGCCGTCCGAATATTGGGAAATCCACGATTTTTAACCGGATTATCGGAGATCGCGTGTCGATTGTCGATGATAAGCCCGGTGTAACACGCGACCGCATTTATGGGACGGGTGAGTGGTTGAACCGTAAGTTTCATTTAATCGACACAGGCGGAATCGAGGTCGGCGATGAGCCGCTCCTCGTGCAAATGCGGCATCAGGCCGAGCTTGCCATCGATGAGGCGGATGTCATCATCTTCATGGTGAACGGACGCGAAGGCATTACAGCGGCAGACGAAGAAGTGGCGAACTTGTTGTTCCGTTCAAACAAACCGATTGTCCTCGCCGTCAACAAAGTCGATAACTTCGAGATGCGCGAGCTCATGTATGAGTTTTATTCACTCGGATTCGGCGACCCGTTCCCGATCTCAGGGACACACGGTCTCGGTCTCGGTGATTTGCTCGACAAAGTACTCGATTTGGCACCAGATAAAGATGACTATGAATACAACGAAGAAGTCATCCAGTTCTCGCTCATCGGACGTCCAAACGTTGGGAAATCGAGCTTGACGAATGCGATTCTCGGTGAAGAACGGGTCATCGTCTCGGATATCGCGGGAACGACTCGCGATGCGATCGATACACCGTTCACACGAGATGGCCAAGAGTACGTTATCATCGATACGGCCGGGATGCGCAAGCGCGGAAAAGTGTATGAATCTACCGAGCGCTACAGCGTCATGCGTGCCCAAAAGGCAATCGAACGTTCGAACGTCGTCCTCGTCGTCATCGACGGCGAAGAAGGAATCATCGAGCAAGACAAACGCGTCGCCGGGCTTGCCCACGAAGCGGGGAAAGCCATCGTGCTCGTCGTCAACAAGTGGGATGCCGTGGACAAAGATGACAAGACGATGAAGAAGATGGAAGAGAAAATCCGTAAGGAGTTCTTGTTCCTCGACTACGCGCCGATTGTCTTCTTGTCGGCTCTCACCTCGAAACGGCTCCAGACGCTCCTTCCGGTCATCAAGGAAGTGGCCGAGTCGCACCGCCGCCGGATCTCGACGAGCGTCTTGAACGACGTCATCGTCGATGCTGTCGCGATGAACCCGACGCCGACGGACAAAGGACAGCGACTCAAAATCAACTACGCGACGCAAGTGGCCATCGAGCCGCCGACGTTCGTGTTGTTCGTCAACGATCCAGAGTTGCTTCACTTCTCGTACAAACGTTATCTAGACAACCAGATTCGCCGCGCATTTGACTTCACAGGTACACCGATTCATATCGTGGCGCGTCAGAAAAACTAGTAATGGGGGTGCCTTCTATGGCAAAAGTTGCTGTCATCGGCGCAGGGAGCTGGGGAACGGCGTTATCGCTCGTCCTCGCTGATAACGGACATGACGTCCTGCTCTATGGACGTGAAGAAGAGCATGTGCATGAAATCAATACCGACCACACGAACTCGACGTATTTAAAAGAAGCGCCCTTACCGACCTCGGTTCGGGCGACGACGGACTTAGCGGAAGCAGTCGCCGGCCGCTCGATTGTGTTCCTCGTCGTCCCGAGCTCGGCGATTCGTCCGGTGTCCCGTGAGTTGAACGCGCTACTCACGGAACCGGTCGTCCTTGTCCATGCCGCTAAAGGGATTGAACCGAAGACGCACAAACGCCTGTCGGAGATTATCGCCGAAGAAATCGACCCGTCGAAACGCCGGGCCATCGGCGTCTTGACGGGACCGACGCATGCCGAGGAAGTGGCCGTCCGCAAATTGACGACCATTACAATCGCCTGTGAGGACTTGGACGTGGCCGATGAGATTCAAGAGTTGCTCACGAACGATCAGTTCCGGGTGTATTTGAACTCGGACGTCATCGGAGCGGAGTATGGCGGTGCCCTTAAAAACATCATCGCGCTCGCTGCGGGGATGACGGACGGCCTCGGTTACGGCGATAATGCCAAAGCGGCCCTCATGACGCGCGGGATCGTTGAAATCGCGCGACTCGGGGTCAAACTCGGTGCCAATCCGGCCTCGTTCTCGGGCTTGACCGGGATCGGCGATTTAATCGTCACGGCCACGTCACAGCATAGCCGTAACTGGCGTGCCGGGAACGCGATTGGCTGTGGTGAGAAACTCGAGGACGTGCTCGGTCACATGGGCATGGTCGTCGAAGGGGTTCGTGCCTGTGAGGCGGCGCATACACTCGCTCGGGAAGCCGGTGTCGAGATGCCGATCACGGAAGCCCTTTACAATGTGTTGTTCGAAGGCAAGAGCCCGCATGATGAAGTACAAAAGTTAATGAGACGCCCTCAAAAGCATGAGATGGAAGAAGTCTTCCACTTTGAAGGCGGCGAAGAGCAAAGGGACTGACGTTTTCGTTCAGTTCCTTTGTTTTTTTTGCTACACTTATGTACGGAGAAAGAATTAAAGAGAAAGTCGAGGGGATAGACGTGACACCGTCACTCATCAAGATGTGGATTTCATTTGCGGGAATTGGAGCATTTGCCATCGCCGCGCTCATGGTGGCAGTCAGCCATACGAAGCTTTCAGGATGGTTCGCGGCGCTCGTCCGCGTTATCGCATTCGTCATATTTTTATTTGGAACGATCATCATGATCTATGTAGTCGCTTCAGGACCGACAGGAGGATAATACGTGAAACGAATCTTATTGGTCGCTAGTCTTTTGGCGGCGACCGTGCTCAGTGGATGTATGTTCCCGGACTCGAACCGAGTCGATAACGTACCGTATGAAGACCAATTGAAATCGGTCCAGACGGCCGTTGATTCGTTCAAAGAGACGACCGGTGTCTTGCCAATCAAAACGAAACCGGCTGAAACGCCTCTTATGGAGCGTTATCCGATTGAATTCGCCCGTCTCGTGCCTGGCTACTTGGCCGACCCGCCGATAAATAGTTTCGAAGGCGGAGGTTTATTTTTATACGTGCTCGTGGATGCTGAGACGAAACCGACGGTCAAGCTGATCGATCTTCGCGTGACTGAGCGGTTGCAAACGTTACAGACGAATATTAACGCCTTCCGGACCAAGGAAGGGAAATTCCCGTTCGACGGCTCGATCGGAAAAAATCAGTTCACGATCGACTATGACCTCATCTTCGTCTCAGAAGAGCCGACGGTCCCGAGCCCGTACACCGATACCGAATTGCCAATCTATGTCGATGGGAGCGGACAATTGTTTGTCGACTACCGGACCGACATCGAAGCCGCCCTTGAGAACACGGATGTAGAGCCAAAAGTCGGAGAAGACATTCGGTATTTGCTCTATAATGACTCCCCGTTCGCCCCTGCTTATTCGCAAGGGTACACGATTAATGAACAAGGTGAGGTCGAGTTTTTAAACAACTGATTGTCAGAACGGGTCGAATATGGGCTTTTCACTAAAAAATGTTGTCATATCAACGTTTGTACGATATGATTAATCCCGTAAACTCCCTGTGAGAGGAGGTGAATCGTGATGAACAAAACTGAATTGATCCAAGCAGTTGCGGAGAAAGCAAACGTTTCGAAAAAAGATGCTACGCAAGTCGTAGAAGCTACATTCGAATCTATCACTGAAGCACTCCAAAACGGTGATAAAATTCAATTGATCGGTTTTGGTACTTTTGAAGTTCGTGAACGTGCTGCCCGTAAAGGCCGTAACCCACGTACGAAAGAAGATATCGAAATCCCGGCGAGCAAAGTTCCTGCCTTCAAAGCAGGTAAAGCGCTCAAAGATGCGGTCAAATAATGGGCAATACATAAGTCGCCGAAAGGCGGCTTTTTTTGTGGTGGAAAGCGAGTTCACATGGCGTGAATGTGACAAAAATGTGCTATACTATGTCAGAATGACAACGAAGAGGACGAGGGGGGATAGCATGGAACAGATGACATACGAAACCGTTGTCACCGACCTTGCTCGTCAAATCGAAGAACGCATGACCCATCCGTATTTGACGAGACACGAGATTGTACCCGCAGTCGACATGCCTTTACTTCGTTGGATGGTCGAGATGATTGAAATCGAATCGAATCAACAACGTCAGCTCGTGCTTGCGACGTATTTTGCGCATGAAGCGCTCGAGCTGCACGATCAAGTAAAGGATAGTCCGAACGGTTCACTCGAGCGGCAACTCAAAGTGCTCGCCGGTGATTACGCTTCGGCTCAATTTTATAAAATTCTGGCCCTGTTTCCTGCCGACTACAGCAATCGTTTCGGCCGGACGGTCCAGCTCGTCAATGGGGCGAAGTGTACACTCGCGTTAGACGCGGACGTCCCTGTCACGACATGGATGGAAGCGAACTTCGGATTGATCAAAACGTTTTCTGAAGTAATCGGTCAGGTTTACTTGACCGCATACGGAAAAACGATCATCGAACGAAAGGCGGCGGAACTGCGCCAAGAACAACGAGAACAGCTATCGACGCTCCTGGCGCATGCTGTCGCTTAGAACGGAAAGGATGTTACGTATTGCAACCGAAAGAAAAAGAGCAAAAAGTATATGACGTGTTTCAATCAATCTCACCGAGCTACGATACGATGAACTCGATTATCAGTTTCCGTTTGCACAAATGGTGGCGTAAAGCGACGATGCGTCGCATGCAAGTATTCCCGGGTGCTAAATGCCTTGACGTCTGTTGCGGAACGGCCGATTGGACGATTCAACTCGCTGAGGCAGCCGGGAATACCGGTGTCGTCAAAGGGCTTGATTTTTCCGAGAATATGCTCGCGGTCGGACACGAGAAAGTGGCGGACTATCCGACAATCGAACTCATCCATGGTAACGCGATGGCATTGCCGTTCGGTGATCACTCGTTTGACTATGTGACGATCGGGTTTGGTCTTCGCAACGTTCCGGATTACATGACGGTGCTCCGTGAGATGCACCGGGTGTTGAAGCCGGGCGGCACGGTCGTCTGTCTTGAGACGAGCCAACCGACGGCACCGCTCTTCAGCGAATTATACCGGTTTTATTTCGGATCGGTCATGCCGCTATTCGGCAAAGTGTTTGCCGGCTCGTACGATCAATATAAGTGGCTCCAAGAATCGACCGATCAATTCCCGGACCGGTTGACGCTAAAACGGATGTTTGAGACGGCAGGATTCGAACAAGTCGAAGTGAAGGCGTTCTCTGGCGGTGCGTGTGCCATGCACCTAGGAAAGAAGTGGTGACCGATGTCTTTGAAGCGACTTTATCGCCACATGAACCGAGAGATTGAACACATCGACCGGTTCTTGTCGACGCGAGTCCAAACGGATCATCCGGTCATCGAAGCTGCTTCGAAACAACTGTTAGACGCAGGCGGGAAACGGATTCGGCCGGCGTTCGTCTTGCTTAGCGCAGGCTTCGGAAAGTCGAAAGATATCCGGTTGACGAAAGTGGCGGCGAGTCTAGAATTGATTCATATGGCCTCGCTCGTTCATGACGATGTCATCGATGACGCCACACTTCGTCGCGGTAAACCGACCGTCATGGAACGCTACGACGAACAGGTGGCGATGTACACGGGTAACACGTTGTTCGGTGAAGCGATTCGGCTCGTTTCTGAAATCGATTCCCCGGACATAATGCAAATCATGGCTGATACGATGGAACTGATCTGTGTCGGGGAAATCAATCAAATCCAAGATCAATATGACTGGGCCCAATCGCCGAAACGATATCTTGATCGTATCGCTCGTAAGACGGCGCTGTTGATCGAGACGAGCTGTGCGGCTGGTGCCGTCGTCTCGGGAGCCTCTCCAGATGTTGTTAAACAGCTGCGGTTGTTCGGCTATGATATCGGGATGGCGTTTCAGATGACGGACGACTTGCTCGATTTCACCGCAAAAAGTTTCCAACTCGGAAAACCGGTCGGTGAAGATTTGAAACACGGTCATAAAACGCTACCGCTCTTCTATTCAGCGGAAAATCCGGACTTTTTTGACCGGCTACAACAAGTTAGTCACTCGTCTGACTATGCATTGACGCATACGCTCGTTCGGGAAGTACAGCGCAATGGGACGCTCGAGCGAAGCCAACGGACGATTGACCATTATGTTAGTCGGGCGATCAGACGTCTTGACGAGTTACCCGACGTGGCCGACAAACGGTCGCTCATCGAGATCGCCGAGTATATCGGGAAACGAAAATGGTAATCGGCACCTTGTAAACCCTTTCAATAATGGTGATGACCGTGTAAACTAATAACGTACATGGTACACATATCGATTTAGGGGGATTAGGGGAATGGAAAAAACATTTTTAATGGTGAAACCGGATGGTGTGAAACGTGGATTGATTGGGGAAATCATTTCGCGCTTCGAACATAAAGGCTATACGTTGAACCGTCTTGAGCTGTTGACACCATCAGTGGAAGTCGCACAATCGCATTATGCGGAACATAAGGAAAAGCCGTTCTTTGGAGAGCTGGTCGACTTTTTAACGTCTGGTCCTGTGGTGGCGATGGAGTGGGAAGGCGAGAATATCGTCGCCGTATCTCGATTGATGATCGGGAAGACGAACCCGCTTGACGCACAGCCTGGAACGATTCGTGGCGACTTGGCCTCGACGATGTCACAAAACGTCATCCATGGTTCAGATAGCGTGGAGAGCGCAGAGCGTGAATTGTCACTCTGGTTCGCCACTGAAGCATCACACGTTTGATGACGATAAAAGGGACGGGGCCTCCTGTCCCTTTTTGTATTGAGATTGAAGCGCTCACACTCGTTTTGGCACGACATGATCTAGGAGAAGAGAAAGAATTGAGGTTGGAACTGGTGATAAATGATTATGCCATCTTCGTAAAAAAGTTTTATTTGAAGTCGGGGATCGACTTGAATTTATATAAAGAGGCGCAGATGAAGCGTCGCATGATCGCGCTTCGGGAGAAGAAAGGGTATGCCACGTTCATTGAATATTTTAAAGCGATGGAAACGGATCGCGGGTTATACGACGAATTTTTAGATCGCATGACGATCAACGTGAGCGAGTTTTATCGCAATCCAATCCGGTGGCAACAGCTGGAGACGGACATCTTACCTGAACTCATCCGGAAAAGCCAAGGCAAATTGCGTGTGTGGAGCGCGGCCTGTTCGACTGGAGAAGAGCCGTATTCGTTGGCGATGCTGTTATCGAAACATTTGTCACCCGCCCAGTTCACCATCACGGCGACGGACCTAGATGACGTGGTAATCGAAAAAGCGAAGCAAGGCAAATACCATGAACGGGCGCTCGTCGACTTGCCTTCCGATTTTCGGCAGCGTTACTTCACCCGCCGCGGGGACGACTATTACATTACAGAAGAC
>NZ_QLVE01000047.1 GCF_003331145.1 Exiguobacterium sp. TNDT2
TTTTGATTTATTATATACCCTTTTCCTGAAAAATTCGACTCAAGTCGTGCACGTTACAAAATGGATCGTCCCACGTCATGTTCGCTTTATATTCCTCTACAAGTTCGAGAAGTTTGTCTTTATCGCAAAGTTCCAATAGATTCGTCTTTTCGAGATCCTCTAAGTCCTTTTGGCGAGAGGAGAAGATCTTGGTACATGCTAATAGTTCAATGTCAGGGACATACACATCAATCGCCTCGAATAGACCTTCGATCTTATGACGGAATTCATTTTCTCTAAAGTCTTCACGGGGTGGGAACTGAATGACCCCTTCGACAATTTCAATTTCATATTCATGAAGTGCCTCTTTTAATTCAGGTGTCACAACGCCCTCCGTCACGCGAATGTCAATATCTCGCGTCGGACGATACTCGGCATCTTTATTCATCATTTCAATGAAGAGAAGGATCCCCGAGGCGCCAACCACAACAAACTCGACTTCGATGTTTCTTGAGGCGCAAAACGTATCAAGCACGAGCAAGGTATCGATGATACTTTCCACGTCCTTGTATTGATTAGAGTAAGTCATGTATGTCCCTCCTGATGAAAATGACCCACTCTGATTCGGTATGTTAAGAATCTTCGTGGGCCATGATGTATTTCGCTTCTCTCAACTTAATTCGTATTTAAATAGGCACTGAGAGCCCGCCGGATAATCTCATCTTCTGACACATGTTCTTTTTGCGCGGCTTGCGTTAATCCGACGTATAAAGGGTCTGTCAGATCAGCAAAGCGAATCTGTACACGCATGGGTTTCACAGGTTTAGTTTCGACTTCGAGCACGCGTTGTTCCTGACGTTCGATCAACATCCGTTTCACTTCACGGAGTTCTTCACGTGTCATCTCGTACACCGTCTTGTCTCCTGAAGCTGTGTAGTACTTCTTATTCTCGAGTAGCGCGAGCTTCGGATCTTCTGGCCACGACAACAACTCAGCAAGCTTCGTTGCACTGAAATCTTGCTCGAGCGTCTTCTCTAAGATGTTCGGACCAAACGTATTCCAAAATGACACGAAGCGGCTGACTTGTGGTTGGGACATTCCAATTTTATTTAAGAAGTCTTTCCACGTTCCTTGTTCTTTTTGGAACTCTTTTTTTGTTTCCGGATCCCGGAATAGACTGTTCGCATGGGCAAGAATACGACATTTTTCGACAAAGCTAGTCGCTTGAATCGCATCAATGTGGTTGTAATATTGAACAATTCCGTCCATATCCTCAGGAAGCTTCTTCGTGATGATACGTGACAACCCCGTCGCCGGCAGGGCCTGATAAGGGTTCGCCACAGTCGTTGTAGCAGAGAATTCTTTCACGGCCTCGATTTGTTCCGTACGGCTATCCGTCGCTTGTTGATTTTGATTCATCGGAAGGTTGGCACTGAATGTAGAAATCTTCGGTGTATGTTTCTTTCGGTTGCGTGTCATAACGACAATACCTCCTGAGCAAGTTGTAGATAGGCGTCGGTTGCTGGGCTCTTGTGATCAATGACGGGACGAGACTCTCGTTGTAGTGTCTGAACCTTCACCGCGTAAGGGATCGTCGTCAAAACCGGAATACCGACTTCTTTTCCGAGTTCTTCAAGTTCTTCGACTGTCGTGATATCCCCTTTTGAGCGGGCGCTCACCATCGTCGGGATGAAGGCTGCGATATGGATGTCTTCCCGGAATCGCTTCATCTCTTCAAGCTCTTCTGGAGCCGAGTAGACGGCGTCCATCGAGAATTTCTGCATTTGGACAGGCATCACGATTCGGTCTTGGGCGACGAGTGCGCAGCGAGCATACGGGTTAAGCGCTGAAGTCGATCCTGGGCAATCGATGAGACAGATGTCAAACAGTTCGTCAATCTTGGCGAGCTCTTCACTGAGACGATATTCATATCCGATTTGACTCGTTAAGTCACTCGGTGAGGCCGAACGTCTGGTTGGCACAAGATAGACGGTACCTGTCTCATACTCGCATGTCACAATGACCTGTTCGATTGGTGTGTAGAATGGGTCATTCTCTTCTAGTAGACAATCGAGTAAGACTTTTCCTTCGTAATCGTTCGTGAGACCGAGTCCATTCGTCGAAGAGGCCTGATCGTCCGCGTCGATGACAAGGACACGTAATCCATCACGAGCATAAGCATGAGCCAGGTTTATGGTCGTCGTCGACTTTCCAACCCCGCCCTTTCGATTGTACAATGCGATTTTCTTCATGATTCGTCTCCTCGCTTCTCGTCTGTGACGTCAATGATATTGTCATTCACTGTCTGTTCGATGATTTCCGTCAATAGCTCACTCACACTCCGATTTTGGGCATGCGCATACTGTTGGAATTGATCGGACAGGTCGGACGGGATTCGTGCTGAAAGAACGGCAGATGGTTTCTTTGTTTTTTGAAACGGGCTGACTTTGACCTGTTGCACAGGCTCACGGGTCTTACGGGCCTCACGGATTTGTTTGACCGTCAACTCGTCGACGCTTCGTGACTCTCCATCAATATAGAGTCCCTGTTCGACTACCTCTTCGACGTTGTCGAGATACATCAGTTCAAACAGTTTGGAAGCCGGTAAGCTCGCAAGTGATGATTCGAGTGGATGTAACGTCTCATAGGCTTTGACGTACCGAGAGGCAAGAGAATTCGACATGGACACGGCTTCGAGGAACCCCATCCATTCTTTTTTGTCATGCATCTCAGAACGAGCGATGACGAGCCGCTTCCCGATCTCAAATACAGAAATCGTTTGAACTTTTGAAAGCTCATTGATTTCATGAACAAGGTCCTCGACTTCTTTAGAGACCGGAAGTTTTTGGACGAGCGTGCTGATATTCGTCAAACCACTTTGATACGGGTGCTGCTCACTCGGTTTGATTTTATGAATGTTGCGGTTCCGTGCCTTCATGATGTCTCACCTGCCTGTTCAACGACTTGCTTAGCCAATAGTCGAAACGGTTCAGCGAGCATCTTCGATTCCTTGGAGCGGTACTGGATGACACTTTTCCCACTATCGGCAGCTTTCTCGATGAAGGTGGATCGTTTGATCATCGGAAGGATCTCTATTGCCTCTTCCTTCGCTATGGCTTCCATTGCTTCATAGTACTCTTTATCTGCCTTTAACGAAGCATCCATGGCGACGGGAAGAATACCCGTGATGACAAGTTCTGGATTATAGAATTTTTTCACTTTTTGAACAGTACGGACCGTACTCGCGAGTTGATCGAACACGAGCTTCTTCGGCATGAATGGGATGACCGTCATGTTTGACGTCGAAAGCACGACTTTCGAGAGTTCATTGATTGATGGGACCGAGTCTAAGATAATCCAATCAAACTCATCCTCGAGCGGTGCAATCATGTCCTTTAATAAATAGAGCTTGTCTTGCTCGGAAATCAAATTGATCAACCTGGCATTTCGTTCATTCGAAGGGAGAAGACTCACATGATACGTTTCATCATCAAACAGGACTTCTTTGATATCGAGATTGCGTGTATGTACATCAAACATCGTCATGTACTTGATTGTGTCAGACTCTTTTAACATCAGTTTACTGAGCGAGCCTTGAGGATCTAAATCAATGATCAAGACACGTTGTCCCAGCTCACCTAATGCGTAAGCCATATTCAAAGAACAGGTCGTCTTCCCTGATCCACCTTTCGATATGTAAAACGTGAGTATGTTCATCTTCTCTCCCCTTTCTATCTCATATCATGTCATAATCTTATTTTCCTTACAACATAAGAACGAGTATAAACCGAATAAATATCAATTTAATTTGTATACATTAAAAATAAGTCATTGTATACGATGTTTACTAGCCGATAGATCATGTATACGTTTCGACGTCGAACTGTATACATCTGTTTATGAGTAGCTTTGTCAGAAACTGATTGAACAAGAGCAGATCGGATTCCTAAATCTCTTAAAGAAGAAATACATTATATAGTTGGATCTGACTTTAAATAATAGAAGAAGATATACAAACCGTATTCTTCTGAGTTTAAGAAATATAAATAGATTATAGAGAGTTAAATAAAGATTAATAGAATTAGAAAAGGTAGAGCACGTCCAAACCTAGTCATACCAGCCGCTCTGACAGTTTATGTGAAAAGAGAAACTTCAATGGGATTACTGTTTCTTTCATCAAGGCTTTTTTTATTTCACTAAGGATTTGGGATTAAAGAAACAAAAGATGATTTACTTCAATGAAAGCTTGATTAAGTGGTTAGTAGTTTTGATTTTTTTCCTAAAATTAAAAATAGGACAATCAATACCCCTTGACTGTCTAAGGGTACAGTTTCGTATAACACACAGACAGAAATCACCTGCAAAAATGAGTCATTTTCATATATATTTTCAAAAAAGTGCACGACTAAAAGACCATCATGCGATAGCCATTTTTGCCTGGGCCTTTTTAAGTTGTTGATGAAGATAGAAAATCGGTTCCTCAAAGAACAGTTTATGTGTACTCGAGTGGATCAAATCCTCACGATGATGAAGGAATGCTTGTTTTAACTCTTCAACGACCTGTTTAAACGTTTCGGTCCCGAATGTATCACTCATCGAGAAGAGTGAGTCACGGTTGACCTTGAGTGCGTCAAAGTCGAAGAACTCCCCTACTCGCTTACGCAGCTCAAACCAAAGGAGCTGAACTTCAGTGCGGTCTTTTTCTTTGATCTGCTTACTGTCTTGCGCAGCCGATAGCTGGACTTCAAGTAAGAGCGGACGTGTCACATCTTGAACCCGTTTCTTGAGCGAGACATTTTGTTTCACCATGTTCAAGAAACGCTTACTGTCCTCGACAAGCGAGACCTGCAAGAATTTGAGACCAGACATCATCTTTTGGATGGCGAGTTTATGGCCACAGTATTTAGGAAGGAACCCTTTGATCTCATCGTAGGTCAGGATGGCCTGTTCATTTGACTGGACATGAACATCTTTCTCGACCTGGACGATTGTCCGTAGCGCGAGTCGCAACGTATTCACGTTATCGAGTGCGATCAGTTCGGACAAGAGACCGTGCCAAACAGACGTATACCCGGTCTTCGAACCGACCGTAGTACCGTCTACGAATAAGTCGCGATAGTTTTCAAGGTAATCCGTCAATTGGATTGAGACCACTCCTGGGAAGTGACGGACGACCGTCATGAGACCATTCTGTTCGAAGGTCTTCAAGTTGTTATGTAGGGAGCGGACCGACGTGCATGCAAAATCCGCAAGCGTGTTGTCTTCTGCAAATTCAATCTTCCCTTGGTCATCGGCGTAGGCGAGAATAGAGAGAATATGACGAATCCGAGACTTGGTCCATTTGAAAGCAGTGAAACAGGCTGGGATGTTATAGTGATGTTGCTCGTAGCGATAGTGATCTGCGCGCTTCGTCCAACGCGTCAATCCGCTCATCACGACCAATAGCTTGTTTGCGACCAAAATATGCCGATTCGTCTCCATCATCTCTCCTACACCTCCCCTATCCTAAAATATGCTAGTTTCAGTATCTTGTTCTTTCTAAGTGGTGTCAAAGTGCGGTTTCGGTACGACGATTTGCGACCAAATTTAAAAAAGTGTTGGTGTTGAGCCATTTTCACAGGGGAAACAGGTGTCGTTTCGGTACGACGGTTTGCGACCAAATTGAGAGGAACGGCTTAATCAAGCCATTTTGAGCTTATTCAGAGTAGAATTTTCATCATAAAAGAGCAGAAAATGTCGTTTCAGTACGATGGTTTGCGACCAAATTGATGAAAGTGTCGTTTCAGTACGACGGTTTGCGACCAAAACCATCAAAAATGTCGTTTCAGTACGATGGTTTGCGACCATTTTTAGGAAATGGCAACTTAAAATTATTTAGAAAACCCATCAAAAAAGTGAAAAATGTCGTTTCAGTACGATGATTTACGACCGAAACAGCAAAATTGTCATTTCGGTACGATGATTTGCGACCAAATTGATAGAGCTGTCGTTTCAGTACGACGATTCGCGACCAAATTCAGCGATAATGTTGTTTCAGTACGATGCTTTACGACCAAGTTGAATGTGTAAGAATGATTTGTTGTCGATTTTATCTACCAAACAATATATAGGTTTCATTTCAGTACGATTGACTTTATATCACAGTGTTAGGAAAAGGGTTGTTAATGAGAGAGATACATGTGGTCTTAAAAATCTGATGTGGCGTGAGTGGATCATCGCTGATGTTGAATCAGTTTCCTAGCACTAAGGAGAAGATAATACATGAATGTTCCATGTGAAACAGTGGCTGAATGACCAGTACATAAGAAAAGAAGCCCGTTTGTAAAAAGGCTTCTTCTGAACATTTGCTTCTATTAAAGGAGTAATGTGTCTGTATGATTCAATAACTCCCATGATTCGAGCGGATAGAACGTGAAGAAATAGTAATCGCCGGATCGGTGCCAGTCTTTCAAGATGAACTCATGTTCTTTAATGCGGTCAAGGTTTGCCTCAAGTTCTAGTAAGTTCTCGGACTTACGAGATTTATTGAAGCGAATCGAATAAGTAAATTGACGCCAATGTCGGCGGACCGGACTTTGTTCCCCTGTCTGGATGGCAGCCATTCGTTCCTTTTGAAGTACGAACGCTAAGTGATAAGCGAAGCTGCCTTTCAACTGTTCAATCTGTTCGCCGTATATACTAACGATCTGCTGCTTGAGCAGGTCGTCATAGACCTCCTCGGTTACGGTGACGATCACCTGGCTGTCTGCAAGTGTCGTCGCATTCTTGATTGTAACGGAAGAGAAGAGTCCGCGGATAAAGAAGTCCCCTTCATCGTTGTGTCCCGCGACACGGTAGTAGCCGAGCTTCATCAGTCGCTTCGTAGTCAGGTCGTAGCTTTTCCCGCTCTTGTTGGCATAGAGTTTTTCAACCAGCTGTACCAACGGGAAGATGATTTTACGACTTGTCTGGAAGGAGATATCACGGTAAGACAAAATCTCGGTGAAGGCCTCGAAGTCTTTGGAGTCGAGATCAGGTACTTTACCATTCAACTCTTGAATGAACTCTTTACTGACTAAGACGGAAAGATTTTGCGGAACGCCTTCTTTGTATTTCGGGACGACTGAGTCGTAGTTCAAAAGTTCAAGGTTGAGCTGCGTCGCGTCGTTAAGTTTTTCATCGAGTTGATCGGTTTTGTTCTTGATACGGTCAGACATCCCGAAAAATGGGATGTCGACAGCGAGCGTCGGCGAATGATGCGCCACCCGCTGCGTCGAATCGATCTCTTTCGCTACTTCTCCTAAAACCATGAGTACATCCGTTTTCAACGTGGATGTCTTTTGATTCACGGTTTTTTGAGACCAATAAGGATACGTATGAATCAGTTGGTTCGGATCCTCGGCCCACTCTTCAATCTCGGTGATGCAGAGATTCATGTAGTCCTCAATCGTTTTCACGTGAAACTCTTTATAGAGTCCTTCAAGACCTGCAACTTTCACATATGCTGAGATCATGTCATGTTTGGCGCGAAGCTCTTTATTGTAACCGCGTGATTCTTGATAGTTACGAACAGCGGTTTTCACCCACCGACGTTTCAACTTCATGAAGGAGTAATAGCGTATCTTTTTATAGGCACTCTCAATGTTTTCAAGCGCATAGTGTTCTTGATAAAGCGATGCGACGAATTCATTGATATCAAAAATGGATACACTATGGAGGATCTCCTCCATACCATGCTGCTTAATCGTATTTACCGCTTGCGAAATGATGAGTTGTTGAGAGCGGCTATTGGAGGCTGAATGCTTCTCCATGTTAATCACCTCTTCTTCATTAAATATAGCATATTTATATAAAGACATACTTTTGTAATTAGTTAATTTATTTCAAATACCGTAAAAGTATGCGCCGGCGCATACTTTTATTTAATCCAATATTATAAGGTTTCAATTTGAAAAAAATTATGCATGAGATAGTTTATACTTAAGGTTAACACTAAGCAGTTAAAGCA
>NZ_QLVE01000048.1 GCF_003331145.1 Exiguobacterium sp. TNDT2
GAGATAACCGGCGTACTGAAGTCAGAAGAGGGTGTTGGCGACGACGTGTTCATCACGAAGCTGGAACATCATTTGCTTAATCGATTCGACAAACGAAGAAAAAAAGTGAAAGTCACGATTGAGGTCGAACTGCCATTACCGGAAGAAGCCTACAATTTTTGTCAACGCGAACGGTTTAGAATGATCGAACGCGTCACTCAACATATGGACGAACAAAACGTGAAGGATTGGCGCATCCTAAACATACGGAGGATATAATTGATTTAGGTGTATGCAGATTCGTCTACATATACCTACACATATTCTGTACGGATGATGTCATCCGATAGGTCGGCGACGCAACCGAATTCGAGATGGACATCACGTATCTGGTCACGACATGAGTACACCTGCACTGTCAGAAGGTACGTCGTCACCGATTCGTTTGACATGACCACTGGCTCTATTCCTGTATGCGTGACAACGACAAGGATGGGCGAGGAGTAATGCAATTGGATGTCCAGTTCGATATCGTCTTGAACTATCGCGATTTTTATATGATTTTGTATCGGGAACGTCACTTTTGGTGGGGTGAGGAGGTCGAGGAGTTGTTCACCTCATTCGATCGACACTTCATCTCATCCCTCCAGTCAACCATCCGTCATCTTTACTCGAATGCTTCCAAAGTGCAGGCTTACAATTTGGCGTTTCTGATCAATGCCCAGCTGCTTGCCTACATGTTGCTCTTGATTGAAGGGAATCATGTACGCGCCCAGTGTTTGACCAAAGAATTGCGGCGCTTGCTCGATGATGCTTGGACGGGTCTGTACGCCCGTCAATCTTCAGGCGCTCTTCCGCTCCGCTATTTCGAGGAGCCACCTACGGCCAGGTCGGTAGAGGATCTGTATCAAGAAATGATCGAGTTCCTCACTCGACTTGATAGCAAGGAGAGCTGGATAAACGCGGTCCGACATATCCAGACCCTTGATCTGAAAGAACACGCCTTCGTGGTGAAGAGCACGCTCGAAGGTTTCTTGCAGGAAGCCACACTAAGTCCGATACACCCTGTTCTCGGCGAGTTGACCGAACTCCTATTCGCCACCACGGATTAAGAAATCATTCTTCGTGACATAACAAGAAGGGACTTCAATGTTTGCTCCTTGACTGGAGCTTTTTCTTCACATATGATTTAATTAACTTAACTAAATCATATTGATGGAGGTCATCATGGATACTGCTCAAGTGGCTCTACAATTGAATAAAAAATTCGACCAGCTCCAACTTCTCTTGCTTGAAGATTATCGACATTTCGTCCGGTTCGACTTGACCCCTCAATCGGAAGCGATCCTAAATTATGTCATGTCACAGTCGAATACCACCCCTAGCGAGATCGGCACTGCGTTCCGGATATCCCCCAGTGCGGTCACCCAAGTGCTGAATCGTCTGGAGGCGGATGGGTTCATCCAGCGACGCCGGGCGGACTCGGACAAACGTGTGACCCTCGTCTCGCTCGGGAAACAGGGGCTAGAGTATCAGGTAACGCTTGCCGAGTTGACGACGCATCTGTCAAAAACTTACTACTCCCAAATCGACAAACGCGAACTGAATAGGCTCGTCACTTCCCTCGACCAGTTGATTGACGTCGTGACGAGAGTGAAGGAGGACAACGATGGGACTCGTTGAGTATGTCAGCTTGGCGGCGACCGCTTGGTTCATGGGCTTCTTTCCGATGTTCGAGATCTATTTGGCCATTCCGAGCACGATGCTTCTAGGTCTCGATGGAATCTCCGCAGTGCTATGGGCTGGAGTGGGTAATTTTTTGCCGATCCCCCTGCTTGCCTATTTCTATGATTGGCTACATCGGTTCAAACGCCTCAGCGGATGGTTAGATCGCTTAGAGAACCATCGCCTCAGTTATTTGATGCGCGAGAAAGGGAGCTGGATCATCATCCTCGTCACCCCGCTCCTCGGCTCTTGGGTGGTCGGCGTCATCGGACACTCCATCGGCATGAAACGGTTGACTCTCTTAATTTATTCGGCAATCAGCATCTTCGGCTATGGGCTATTGATTGCCTGGCTGACCTCACAAGGCATCGAGATTGCCGTCTGAATGGAATCCCGTTAATAGGTAACGGGGTGCCATTGTTCTCAAAAGGAACAACGGCACCCCGTCGGTTACATGTAATGGATTCTTGTTTGATTCTTTGATAGCATCTCCTTATTTTTTTCGGCCGTCCCGTCTAAGTTGGCACTGTAAAAGATAGGTGGTTCAATATCATGCTCAAGCAATCCTTCGACGACTTCTACCAACAGCATGTTGACAATCGTAGCCCCGATCACGGTGGAGGTGGGCGCGATGTATTGGTCCAGTGGTTCGATGTACACGGTGGCGTCCCCTGTACGCCCGTGATTGTCGAACGTCACATCGGCCAGTTCGTAGAGACGCATCCCACTCGAGTGCCGGGACGTGGTCTCCATCGAATAGGTCTTGTTGGTGATGGCGATAATTTTGACCCCGCGCTCTTTGGCAGCCGTGACGAGATCGATCATCACCGGGTTCCGCCCCGAGACGGAATGGGCGAGCAAAATGTCACCTGCTTGGAACGGGACATGTTTGGCCAACACCCGGCCGTAACCTTCAAGTGACTCCAGATCAGACGTTTTGGTCACAGGACGTGTGTCAAGCATCAGGTTACGATCAAATATAGGATTAAAGAGGGCCAAGCCCCCGGCCCGGTAGAACAATTCTTCAGACAAAATCCCCGCATGCGATGCGCCGAAAGTGAACAGCGTGTTCCCTGACGAGATAGCCTCCACAATCAAGGCGGCGGCCTCTTCAAAAATCTCGGCATCGGCCTCCACTTGTTTCAGTTGCGTCTCGACCTGACGTAAATAACTATCCTTCATGGATCATCCTCCTATTATCCGAGCGATTAAGTCCGCAAGCCAACCGAATAAGGAGAAATCGTTCCCTCCAAAGATGAGCATCCAATCGCCTATCGTGTTCGAGAAGACCGGAATACTGATCGCTAATAATAACACCATCACCGCGGCAGCTACCGTGGTACCGATGACGGCCCCTCTCAATCCGCCCTGTCCTTCCGCCAAGACCGCGGCCGTTCCACATTCAAAGAAAGACGTGATGACCAAAGGCAACAACAAAAACCCTAAGTTGAATTGGCTGTTAATCAACACGATCAAAGCCGTTGAAGTGAACATCGCCACGATAAAACCAATCATCATGGCATTCGGGCGATAGTTGAAAATAATAGGCGCATCGAGCGCCGGGATGGCGTTTGGCACCAATCGATCCGAGATCCCTTTGAAGGCCGGTAGAATCTGTTGAATCATCATCCGTACCCCGGCCAGCATGATCGTAAGACCAGCCCCAAACTCGAGACCTTTGGTGAGTGCGTAGGTCCCTAAGGAGAGCGTGGTCTCCGGATCCATTGCGCTCTTACCGACCCACAGGCCCACGACGATATAGACGAGAAGCACGACCACACCACCAGTGATAGCGATCTCCCGGAAAAAACCTAACGACTTCGGGATTTTGAGGTCTTCCGTCGACTTGTCCTTGTTCCCGACATATTTCGCGATGATAGCGGCCGTTAGGGACAGAAATCCTGTCGGGTGACCTAAGGTGAACGAACGGTCTCCCGTCACTGCCGTCACGAAAGGTGTGAGAAGGGCCGGCATGACGATGAAGTAAAAGGCCGAGGCAACTGTCGCGAACACGATGACACCCGTCGTAGAAAACTGATTCTCGACGGCAACGGCGACAAACACGTATGGGAACCAAAAAAGCATATGTCCCGTTAAGAAGATATGTTTGATCCGTGTGAAACGCGCGACCAAAACGTTTGTCAAAAACGCCAACATCATCGCGATACCGATGGCCCCTCCGTAATCGGTCAAGATATCGATGGGTTCAGATACGGCACTGGCCCCATCCGCCGCCGCGAGCGAGGTCATCGCATTTTGAATCGGGGCGATGGAGCGTACGATAATATCTGTCCCTAGCGTCAAAATCAAGACACCGATGGCCGTCAACGCCGAACCTTTCACGACCTCACTGAACGCCTTTCGTTGCAATAAAAGCCCTACCATGGCAATGAGTCCTAAAAGAATCGGGGGCTGTCGAAATACTTCGGTGATGACGAGTTCTAGTAATTGCATAGCAACGCACTCCTTTACAGGTCGATTTGTCTAGTGGCCTCAAGCACCTCTTTGTAATTCATGAACTGTTTGATTGAAATGATGGGACAGCGCACTTGCCCTTCAAGTTGGTCGGCGAACTCGGCAGAAGTGTAGATTAAATCCGGGTTCATGCTGGTCGCGGAAGAGATGTCGGTATTATCCACTTGGGCTTCGATTCCGAGCTCGGTAAATGCCTTCTCCACCTGCATTTTTAAGACCATGGATGATCCGACCCCAAACCCGCAAACCGCTAATACGTGTTTCATAGTTGCTCCTCCTCTTGAAATATTGACAAAATCTCGTCAGGCGTCTTAGCCTGTGAGATGGCGTCGAATGTGGGATTGTCAGAAAGTAATTCAATGAGTTCAGACAGTGCATGGAGATGAGAGTCAGTATCCACGGCCGCCAAGAACACAATGACGTTTACCGGGACTTCTTCATTTGAGAATGGGATCGATTCTCTGAGCACCAGTAGGCTCATGCTCAACTCGTTCACTTGTTCGCTCGGCCGCGCGTGTGGGAGTGCGAAGTCATCGCGTAGAACCATGTAGGCCCCATTAGCGTGAATGTTTTCAATGACAGCATCGACATATCCCGGTTCAATGCGTTTTGTCTCAAGAAGTGGTCGCGCCGCTAGACGGACGGCTTCTTCCCACGGTAACGTGTCTGCCGTGACATGTATGGTTTCTTCTGTCAGTAAATCTCGTAGCATGATCGGATAATCCCCTTTATTCTGATGGTGGTGTAGTTGCTCCTCTACTTTGATTTCATTCAAGATGGCTCGGTACCTGACCTCAGACACGTTTCGTTTGACGACTCGCAATATCATTTGACGGTTAAACGTCTGCTTGCTGATATAAGGTTTCAACTTGATGAGGTCGGCTTCCGTCAAAATCGGTGCCACCCGGATCCAGTCCTTTTTTGCCACGTCCCTTGGTGGAGCCGTCGTGGTGATGAGCACATCAGCGTGTTCAATGTTCTCAAAGGAGCGACACTCGATCATTTCAGCCGTGACGCCGGCTTTTATGAGTTGCTCTCGAATGGAGTACGATATCGTCGTCCCTTCATAACAAGCGATCGTCAGCTTACGATGTGGGGCCTCTATTAAGTGGCTATTGACAAGAAGTGTCAAGAAAGAGGCTTCCTGCTCCTCGAAGTCTTTACTCATCCGGGTCGTGATTAACGTACGTAGGCTGACTTTGATGAGTCGGAACATATGTGGAAACTGTTGTAGCACGTCCTTATATAACGGGTTCGGGTATACAATCCCTACCGCATGTCGATACAAGGCCGCCGTCAAATGGGCATGGATAAGCGGGATGGCGCGAGGGTCGATCTCTATATGAATCAACGAAGAGAGTTGTTTGACGAAGGTCGTCGCGATGTCCAAGGATGTATCTTGTTCCAGCCGGATGGACAACCCTTTCTGTAGCACGTTGTCATACTCAGCCTCATTGAACGGCGCGGTCAATGAATGGCCTTGGGCTATTCTTATCGATTGGATCTGTTTTGCCAGCTGGTACATATGGGACGCCTGTGAGGCGACTGGGCTCGTCTCTTTAAGTAATCCGATGCGATGCAGTTTTTGAGTGTATGGGCTAAGAAGGTTGATCAAGGTGCGACGAACAATTATTTCCTCACCCTCGAAACGATAGGCCCTTGTGTCGTGAATCAGATTGACTTGATAATGGCTCAAAATGTCACGTAATGTCGCCAAATCGTTCAGAACGGTATTTCGACTGACTTGAAGCTCTTCCATGAAATCTTCGAGGTGCCCATTGAGCCGAGTAAAAAGCAGATATAAGAGTACCGCTTGCCGCTCGCCGATTTCATAAGATCGGAACGCCTGCATCTCTTCCCCGAGCCGCTCATCAAAACTCGGAGTTGACACTCGAATGCTATAACGCCCCAACTCGTCTTTTAAAAGGCTTCCTAACTGTGTATCTTTCAACCAGTGACGAATCGTCTCTATATCGGTGTAAATCGTTTTTCGAGTGACTAAGAATTGATTGGCCAGGTTGGTGACCGTCACCCCAGGTAAATAATATAAAACCTCGGCCATCGATAATTGGCGGTACGTAAGATGCATCTTATTTATCCCCCTTACTCAAATCATAGAGCGCCTGCATGTTGGTTGGAAGTCCAAACTAGTCACGCAAGAATGGATAGAACTTTGGTCATCACATGTCGACATTGCTCTTTTGGGTCTGAACCTACCCTCTCGTACTTTTTACGCGACCGCCATCAATCTCTGAACAGACAGCTCTATAGACGGAAACCACCGGTAAATATATATATATATCGGCATTGAACCTGCCGTCATTCCCCTATCAGATGTTCTAATCTTTATCTTTTTTTGTATACACTATCTTTTATATCAGGAACGGGAATCGAAATTTCGACATCGAATGTATACAAGAAATGGCTTCTATTTTATGGGCTCATCACCATAACACGTGGTTGCTATTTTAACGACCAAGCTCG
>NZ_QLVE01000049.1 GCF_003331145.1 Exiguobacterium sp. TNDT2
CGTAGCTAGTAAAAGTACGGTCTTCCCAAGAAACTCCCACTTCAGGCTGCGAAGCAAGCAAGTGGTGAGTAGTTCACAGTGAACTTTCGTGCCTGTCGAGTTTGGGACTTCATAAATCATGGTAGTTCCTCCCTTTTCCGAAAAGTATAGGGATTCTATGTATGCGCTTACATTTTACTGTAAGTCCACAGCTTCCTTTTTTCATCGTAACGGGTCGGTATGATAAAAGTCAAAATTTTTAGACAATAATTTGTCACATTTATTAAGATATGTTTTGAAGTCAAGATTTGTGGTAAACATCAATTAGCATCAATTTTAAATCGAAGGAGTGGACGTATTCATGGCAAAAACATACCAAGTCGACCCGGCACACAGTTCGATTACATTTACCGTCAAGCACATGATGATCTCGAAAGTAAAAGGGGAGTTCAAAGATTTTCACGTCGAAGCGAGCGGGCAACCGGACGATCTCGCGAACGCACGCGTAAACGTGACGATTAAAGCAGCATCGATCGATACGAATAACAGCGACCGCGATAACCATTTGCGGTCTGGCGACTTCTTCGATGCGCAGCAGCATGAGGACATCGTCTTTGAATCAACATCGTTTCGCTCAAAAGGCGGCGGCGAGTTCGAATTGACAGGGAATTTGACGATTCGCGGCACGACCCGTGAAGAGACGTTCGACGTTGAATACGAGGGAAGTGTAAAAGATCCTTGGGGCAACATGAAGCACGCTTTCACCGGGGACGGGTCGATCAACCGGGAAGATTACGGATTGACGTGGAACCAGGCGCTCGAAGCGGGCGGCGTCCTCGTCGATAAAAAAGTGAAGTTTGACTTTGAGCTCCAGTTCACGGAGTCGGAGGCATAAAAAAAGTCGCTCTCGCGAGCGACTTTTTACTGTTCGTAGGCCAATTTCTTTTGTAAGCTCTCTTCGCTGAACACCCAACCGGTGAACGAAGACAACACTTCGTTTGACACTTCATCGACGATGACGACGGCGACGAACGGATAAATGTCTTTCGAAAAGTAGCGCAAGTTCGTGAAGCGATATTCAATCATGCCATTGTGGCGTGTGACCGTATACGTGTGAATCTTCGAAAACTCAAGGAACGATTGAAGATCCGCATTTTTACGGGCCTCCACGAAGTGAAGGTCGTCTTCCCCAGGCATCGGCTTGTCACGGAAACGACCACATTCGATGACCGTCCCTTTTTTTACTTTGACTGCTCCTAAACCGTTGCGGAATCGAACGGCGACGTGCCAGTCATCCCAGCCGATACCCGGCGAGATGAACAGTTCGTGGGCGCCGGCGAAGTGACGGGCGACCGTGGCGAGGGCGCGATTACGCAATTTGAACTGGACGGCGTAATAGCTGATGACGAGCGCAATGAGCAGTGCAAAAATCGGGACAGTCGCCCCTGTGATAAGCCATAATACATATGCCCCGTAGTAGGCAGAGAACAAATATGGATCGAACGTCCCGATGACGCCCCAGCCAATCCATTTCTTCGAAAACGGTTGGAGGGCCTGCGTCCCGTAAGCGTTGAACAAGTCGACCGTGACATGCAACAACACAGCGATTTGTGCCATGACCCATAATGAAGCGGGGTTGACGCCAAGCGCAAGTCCGATGACGGCGCTGACGATAATCGGCCAAGCGAGAAGTGCGGTAATTCCGTGTGAACGACCGCGGTGCTGGCGTAAATACGTGCTATTTCCTTTTAGTTTGAAGACCGTGTCAAAGTCCGGAGCATGCGAGCCGACGAGAGCCGTCGCTGTCATGGCTAGAAACATTTGTGCGTCGCCTGACACCTCTGGGCTGAGTGTCGCGATTGCACTTAAACCAAGTCCCATCCCAATGTGAGTAGCAGTATCCAATGTGCTTCAGCACCTCCATAGTAGAAAAAGCGACGTAATTTGATCCACTTCATCATACAATATTTTTAAAACGAGGGGAAACGAAATGCTCGATATTGATAAATTGTTCACAAATTGTAATATTCAAGATTTCAACACAAATTTAGTGGCATGGTTCAATCGCGAAAAGCGCGATTTGCCATGGCGTCACGGGAAAAATCCGTATCGGGTCTGGGTGAGCGAGGTCATGCTTCAACAGACGCGTGTCGATACGGTCATCCCGTACTATAACCGTTTCATGGAGCGCTTTCCGACAATCGAAGCGTTGGCAGCGGCCGAACCTGACGAAGTCGTCAAATATTGGGAAGGGCTCGGGTATTACTCACGGGTCCGTAATCTTCACCAAGCCGTCCGAGAAGTCGTCGCGGTTTACGACGGCATCGTCCCGGAAGAGAAAGAACGATTCGAGAAGCTGAAAGGGGTCGGGCCATACACAACTGGTGCCGTCCTCTCGATTGCTTACAATCAGCCGGAACCGGCCGTCGACGGCAACGTCATGCGCGTCATGTCTCGCCAGTTCGGAATCTATGACGATATCGCCGTCCCGAAAACGCGAAAACTGTTCGAGCAAGTCGTTCGCCGATTGATGGATCCGACGCACGCCTCGGACTTCAACGAAGGTATCATGGAGCTCGGGGCGACGGTATGTACGCCGAAAAACCCGATGTGTTCGCTCTGTCCGGTACAAGACGATTGTTATGCTTATACCCATAACGTGCAAGATGAACTCCCCGTCAAGACGAGAAAAGGGACGGCCCGAATCGAGATGTATGACGCGCTCTACTGTCGCCAAGAGGGCCGCACGGCTTACGTAAAACGTCCTGACACCGGTCTTCTCGCTGGAATGTGGCAATATCCGCTTACAGACCGCGGAACGGGGGAACAGTTAAACGGAACCTATGTTGGACAAGTGAAACATGTGTTTTCCCACATCGTCTGGTACATCGACTTATATGAAGTCGAGACGTTACCGGCTGGGGAATGGACTTGGCTCGACGAAGAGGCACGTGACGTGGTGACGGTATCGGTCGCCCAACAAAAATTAGAGCAGATGGCAGGTGCGAAATGAGACAGTTTGACGTACGAACTCCATATGACACGTCCGTCGACACACTCTGGACGTTGCTTCAAGATGCTTCACTGTTATCCGAGCTGACATCGTTCCCGAAAGTGATGCTCCTTGGGGATGGGGCGTCGGTCGAGGGGAATGTCGTTCAGCTCCGCATCGGGGTCGGCCCGATTTCATTACCGTGGAACAGTGCCATCACGTTGACGGGGAATCACGCTTTTTGTGACCAAGGCGTGAAGTTGCCGTTCCCGTTCCGTCGCTTCAGCCACGTGCATCGGGTCGAACAAGTCGGCGGACAGGCTATCATGGTTGATGAGGTCACATTCGATAGCTACGTACCGGCCGTTCTCGTCGAATACTTCGTGCTTCGACCGATGTTCAAAGCGCGAGCCGAGGCGTTCCGAAAAACACTAAATTCCTGTAAATAAGAGATTTCCTTTTTCATTGGTTCTGAAAGTCGCTATAATTAAATATGAGAATTGTATAGCATCATAGCGGAAAGGAGGAGCTTATGAGCTTATTTCCCAAAGCAGGTAGCAAGATCGAGATACAGAGCTACAAGCACAACGGAACTTTGCATCGCGTTTGGGAAGAAACGCTCGTCCTTCAGTCGTCAAAAACGGATATGATCGGATTCAATGACCGCATCATGGTCAGTGAGTCAGACGGCCGGCAATGGAGAACACGTGAGCCGGCAATTTGCTACTTTTCATCTGAGTTTTGGTTCAATGTCATCTGCATGATTCGCGAAGATGGGATTTACTACTACTGTAATCTAGGTTCGCCGACAACGTTCGATGGGGCAGAACGTGCCATCAAGTACATCGATTACGATTTGGACATCAAGGTGTTCCCGGATATGTCGTACACGATTTTAGATGAGGATGAATATGAGCGGCATCGTCGCGAGATGAATTATCCGAAAGCGATTGATCGAATCTTGAAACAGAACGTTCAAGAACTTATTAACTGGATTCGAGGACGGAAAGGGCCGTTCAACCCAACATTCGTCGATGAATGGTATCGCGAATACGAAGCACGTTACCGGAGATGATCGCTCATCTCCGCTTTTTTTCTTGAAGGAGGAACTAATGGGTAGTATTAAACGTTATTTAAAGTTCGTTAAACCGTATAAGAAACAAATCGCGCTGACCATCTTCGTCGGGATTTTGAAATTCTCCATCCCGCTCGGGTTGCCGCTCCTTTACAAATATGTGATCGACAATTATTTGACCGACCCGGACCCGGCGAGGGATTATACCGAACTCGTCTGGCTGTTCGGAATCGTCTTCTTTGTCTTCCTTGTCTTGAAGCCACCGATTGAATACTTGCGACAATATTTGGCGCAATGGGCGGCAACACGAATTTTGTTCGACGTCCGGAACCGATTGTTCGACCACGTCCAAAAATTATCGCTCCGCTATTACTCGAACAATAAGACAGGACAGATCATCTCGCGCATCATCAACGATGTCGAGCAGACGAAAGACTTCGTCATCACCGGCCTGATGAACATCTGGCTCGATATGGTCACGATTTTAATCGCCATCGCCATCATGTATACGATCGATCCGCAACTGACGCTCATCGCCGTCTTGCCTCTTCCGTTCTATGCCATCGCCGTCCGCTACTTTTATGGACGGTTGCGCCGGCTCACGCGGGAACGGTCGGCTGCGCTCGCGGATTTGCAAGGTCATTTGACCGAACGTGTCAACGGGATGGCCGTCATTCGCAGTTTCGCCCTCGAACCGTATGAGAACAAGGCGTTCGAAGAGCAGAACGATGGATTCTTGAAAGCGGCGCTCCGCCATACCGGATGGAACGCGAAGACGTACGTCGTCGTCTCGACGATCACCGATATCGCCCCAATTTTGATTTTCACGACGGCCTCATGGCTCGTCTTGCAATTGGACGTCTCGCTCGGGACGCTCGTCGCGTTTATCGCCTATATCGACCGTCTCTACGCACCGCTCGGTCGTCTCGTCAACTCGGCGACGACGCTCACGCAATCGGTCGCTTCGATGGACCGTGTCTTCGAATTCCTCGATGAGCCGTACGACATCGAAGAGAAGCATAGCGCCTTCGTACCTGTACAAACGGCTGGCGATATCGAGCTCGACCGGGTCAGCTTCGCTTATGAGAAAGACGGAGCCCAGGCTCTCCACGATGTCAGCTTGCACATCCGTTCTGGGGAGCGGGTCGCCTTCGTCGGTATGTCTGGTGGCGGCAAGTCGACGCTCGTCAGCTTGATTCCACGATTTTATGATGTCACGTCAGGTAGCATTAAAATCGATGGCACCGACGTCCGAGACTTCAAGTTGCGGGCGCTACGCAATCAAATCGGGATGGTCATGCAGGACTCGGTGCTCTTCAGTGAGTCGGTCGCGATGAACATCCGGATGGGGAATCCGGAAGCCAGTGACGAAGATGTCATCGCCGCCGCGAAAGCAGCCAACGCCCATGAGTTCATCTCGAACTTGCCGGACGGCTACGATACGCCGGTCGGAGAGAAAGGCGTCAAACTGTCAGGTGGGCAAAAGCAACGGCTCGCCATTGCCCGTGTCTTTTTGAAACATCCGCCGATTATCATTCTCGACGAAGCGACGAGTGCGCTTGACCTTGAGAGTGAGGCGATGATTCAGGACTCGCTCGCGCGATTGACGAAAGGCAGAACGACGCTCATCGTCGCGCACCGATTGTCGACCATCACCGACGCTGATAAGATTGTCGTCGTCGATAACGGACAAATCATGGAGACGGGCACGCATGAGGAATTGATGCGTCGCCGCGGAGCCTATTATGATTTGTATATGATTCAAGACTTAGCGGTTGTCGAATGAGGCTTCGAGTTCAAAACTCGAAGTCTTTTTTTTGTTTTTAGAATCTGCTAGACGGGAATGGAGTAACGACATGAAAAGGGGGATAATTCAATGATGAATGGAGAAGGATTGATTCAAGTTCGACCACTCAACGACGGGATTGAATTGACTTGGTCACTCGAAGGGGAAGCGCACATCGTTCGAAACGGCACCGACGTTTATCGTGGAACCGAGCACCATTATGTTGACTTAGAGACGAAGGTTGGCGAACAAGTGGCGTATCATCTTACTTTTGAATCGGGAGAAGAGGCGAACGTCTATACGGCTGCTGTCAATCCAGAAGACCAGGTATATTGGAATCGACATATGACTGCCGCTGTCGTGGCCGAGACAGGCACTTACTTACATTGGGACCCGATCTCAGATGTGGAAACGTACGAGATTTATCGCCAAGGGCGTCGCGTTGCAGAAGTAAGCGGAGCAGGGTATATCGATGAAACCCCATTAACGGCACCGACCTTTTATGAAGTAAGAGCGTTACGGCCCATGAAACGTACCGGCAAACCTGGAGCCCATCTCATTGATTTTGTTGGTAAAGCCATGACGCTTGCAAAAGAGTATACGCTTTCGACAAGACGGGACAGCGAGCTTTACGTCATGTATTTCATGGTGAGTCCGTCGACACCGGAAATTAATGAAGTGGACGAAATCCAATTACGTGTCCAACCGTTCATAAAACCACCTATTTTGAAAAACCCAAATCTGTTTTCGCCACATCCTTACTTTGAAGGAGATGGCCGCTCATATAACGTTTACTCGGAAGACTATCGAACGCGAACGGAAGTACTGGTCGAACAATTAAATGATGTGCCGCTCCTATCCATCAAAAAGGATGCAAACGTGACACGGGGTTATACAAAAAATCATAAAGTAACCGGAGAAGATGTGGCTTCTGTGGATCAAGTCTATTTAGAAGATGTGACCATTGAACTAGGAAAAGTCGCTTACCGGCTCCAGCATTCGGTCGGAAATCCGCTCGTGATTGCGCCCGATATCAAATATACAATCTTCGCGCACTTGAAAAATCGAGCAGCTTTTAAATTGTCAGGCGAGCATACGCAGGCCCCACACCATGAAATTTATATGCGGATAGGCGATGCGCCCTGGATGACCATTCACCGAGCTGATAGCTTAGGTGTGAGTTTTATGGCTCAACCGTTCCCGTATTGTCATTGGACATATCTTACCTGTATGCAATAAGAAAACCCGCCACCTTCATTAGGTTGGCGGGTTTGTCTGTTGATCGATGAACCGACTGCGTTCTTCAGGTGTTGGAAGTTTGCACGTCTCTTTCATTCCAAACCATTTGTAGCGGTTTTTAGCAATGACGTCATAACCAAAGTCACGAATCGGTCTTGGTACAACACGAACGAGACGAAGCCATTGCCACCCGCCATCTAAGCCTTCAGCGATTCGAATCGCTGCATCCGATTTCAAATAAGGTACGCCGTCTTTCAGTAAAACGATGCTATCGATTTCTTCCGGAATTCGATGTCGTATCCGCAAGTCTTTTCCAGCTTCCCCTTGAAGGGAAGCAAAGTGGAAGTTTCCTTTTGAGTCGCGGTTAAGAATGAATTGGACGCTTGCGTCGCAAAAGTTACAGTCTCCATCAAATAATACAATCGCTGGCATGATGATCGCCTCCTTCACTCTTCGTAGTTACCGTTCGAGCCAAGAATTAAACGTCAAGCCGCAATTTGACGGACCGATTCCATTTTATAGAGGGCGATGTAGTATAAATAAGCACCTAATGCGCCGAAGGCAAAGATATAGCCACTCATGAAAATCGGACCAATGAACGCCCCAACGACGATGCCGGCCGCGGCCACAAGTTTGGCCCCGTGGAACGTGAGTCCGCCGAAAGCGAGGTACGATGCGCGGCGCTCCGGGTCGAGCAAATCGACTTGCTTCACTTGGCGGATTGGCGAGTACAATAATTCACCGACCGTGAAGACGACGGCCAAGACGGCGAGAATCAAGAATGAATTCATCGATGTGATGGCGGCGTACGCTGTAATATAGAGCGACAAGCCGATGAAGAATACGTATTTCTCCCGATACTGTTTCACAAAGGCGGTGACGGCGAACGTGATGGCGACGACGAGCAATGTGTTCTCGAGCTGCATGAACGCCATCATCCGGACACCGTCAAACGGCACACCGATGATTGAACGTTGTTGGAACGACTCGGCCAAATGAACCCCGATATAGTTCGCCATATGGAATTCGGTCGAGAAGACGAGCATGCTCCCGAGCACGAACAACATCCAGCGTCGGTCATTGAGGGCAATTCGGTAGTTTTGGATCACGCCGACAATCGGATTGGCCGGCGTCGACCGATTGCCTTGATGAGAATCGACGAGATAGCGCTGCAAGACGATGGTCGTGATCGTCAAGACGAGTGTCATCCCGACGAATAAACCGAAACGATAGTCGCGATAGAACGCACCGCCGAGCATAACACC
Organism: Exiguobacterium sp. TNDT2; assembly: GCF_003331145.1. Classification (GTDB taxonomy): domain Bacteria; phylum Bacillota; class Bacilli; order Exiguobacteriales; family Exiguobacteriaceae; genus Exiguobacterium. The sequence continues at coordinate 8,337 of NZ_QLVE01000049.1, forward strand.
GCCGGCGATGGCCAAGTTGACGAGCCAATAGTCATATACATAAATCGCTTTCCGATTTGATTCTTCCATCGAGTCAATGACAATCGCCTCTAAGGCCGGGTAGTTCAGCCCGTTGGCGATGGCATGACCAAAGTAGAAAAGGGTCACGGCAAGCGCCCAATTGTTCGATGGATGAATCGCGACCGTCATCCCGATGAAGCAAAGAATTTGAACGAGTTGGCCGATTTGTAAAACGTGCTTGCGATTGAAGCGGTCGGAGAAGTACCCACCGAACAAACCGGTGACATAGCCGACGATGACGAATGACGTCATAATGATCCCGGCGGCAATTTTGCCGAGTTCTTCTGAGAAATACAAAGCCATGAATGGAAAGATGGCCGAGCCGACGATGCGGATGAAAAAGCCGCAGACGAGTCGAAGTCGGACGTTGGTTGGAAAATCTTTGAATTTCATATGAGCGCCTCCTTGTCACTACTTTAAACGTGGACTACACTTGGTAAAAAGAGACAAATAATTTGGACATGTCCACTTTTAGGGGGAACGGCATGAATGCGAAACTAGTGGCGATTTATCGCCGTGCGCTAGAGACCGGAAAAAGGGAAGTGACGTTACGGGAAGCGGTAGAGGCGGTCGGTTATAGCGAGAAACAAGTGAAGCGCGATATCAAGGCGTGGCAGACGCTCGGGTGGGTTGAGTATCAGGCCGGGAAGGGACGCGGCCATGAATCGATGCTTCGCTTTCGGCCCGATTTTGCGCGGACGCTGAACGATTGGGTCGACACCTCATTCTCGAATGCCTCGATGGCGGACGCGGCCAAATGGTTGGAATGGGATTGGCCGCCTGCGTTACGAGAATTGATTCAAGCCCGGATTTGGAACCGCTTCGGTTTCGAACAGACGGAAGAAGACCGATTTGTGTTTCCGCGTACCCGGACGCTTGAATCACTCGACCCGCTCGACATTCATATCGCGATGGAGGCGTCCTTGTCCCGGCACATCTTCGACCGGTTGTTCGAATGGGATGGGACCACGGTCCAACCGTCCCTTGCCCATCATATCGAAGACGCACCGTTCGGGTTTCGTTGTTACATCCGTAAAGGTGTCACATTCCACAACGGGATGACGTTAGCGGCTAAAGACGTCGTGTACTCGCTGAATCGATTATTGACTCGCGGCAAACAAGTATGGCTGTTCGCACCAATCGAACGGCTCGAGTCCCCGGCACCTTACGTGGTCGATATCTATACGAAAGCGCACCGGGCCTACATCGAACGGTTGCTTGCCCAAACGCCGGCGTCGATCACGTATGAAGGGGCGGAAGGGGTTGTTGGGACGGGACCGTTCAAATTGGAGAAGCGGTCCGAGGAAGTCGTTCGGTTGCGGGCGTTCGAACGTGGGCTACGGCCGCGGCCATCCTTAGACGTGGTCGAATTCGTCACGTTCTCGGAAACGGATTATGCCAAGTGGAGCGCCGGTGATGATCAGAGCCTCGTCAAGTGGATCGCCGAAGCCGGGGCGCGTTATCTCATGTTCAATTTGCAGCACTCTTGGCTCAAAGACGATGTGGAAACACGACGTGCCATTCAACGGGCAATCGATAAAGAAGCGTTCGTTGAACTGGGAGGGGAACGTTATCAAGTGGCCCACGGTTTTTTCCCGGAGGCGAGTCGACCGGTTCCGACGACTGAGGCGGCGGTGAGTTCGTGCCGACCGCTCCGATTGTTGCACTTGCCGTTTGACGTGGCGACAGAAGACGCGGCGCTCGTTGCGGAACAATTGCGCGTTGCTGGTTTCACCGTCGAGACCAAGACGTATTCGCTCGGCTGTCTGCTCCAAGAAGAAACTCTGCGCAGCGCTGACTTGATTTTATGCGGGGAGATGATGAGTGAAGACCTCGATTTGGCATTCCTCGCTTTTTTGACGAGTGAGTTGTCACTCGTCGGTAAGTTGGTCGCGTATGAAACGGGGCTCCGAGCGATGATGGATCGCTACCGTCAAACCGATATGAGCGCGTGGGCGTGGCTCCATCGTGACGTCGAGCGTTATTTGACAGAAGCGGCACTCGTCATTCCCCTGTATCACGTTGCACGCGAACGGCGTTTCCCGAGTTTTCTCGGCGATGTTCCACTCGATGTGTTCGGCCACCCGTGCTACGACCAGCTATGGATTCGGCATTCAGGGTAAATCAAAAAGGAGATGCCGCGGCATCTCCTTTTTGTTTATAGTTGAGCGAACGCGCGGTTCACAGCGGCAATCGTCTCTTCGATATCTTGTTCGGTGTGCTCAGTCGTCAAGAACCAGGCCTCGTACTTCGAAGGGGCCAAATTGACACCATTCTCGAGCATCAATTTGAAGAATCGTCCGAACACTTCGCCGTCCGACTTTTCGGCTCCCTCATAATCGGTCACGATCTCGTCCGTGAAGTAGACCGTGAGTGCACCTTTCAGACGGTTCAGCGTGATGGTCACGCCGTGTGTGTCGGCGGCTTCACGAATTCCGGCTTCGAGCTGGGCGCCGAGCGCGTCAAGCTTTTCATATACTCCCGGTTGCTCGAGCACCTCGAGGCAAGCGAGACCTGTCGCCATCGACGCCGGGTTGCCGGCCATCGTTCCGGCCTGATAGGCTGGGCCGAGCGGGGCGACCGTCTCCATGATTTCAGCTTTTCCACCGTATGCGCCGATTGGAAGTCCGCCGCCGATAATTTTGCCGAGTGCGGTCATGTCCGGCTCGATCCCGTACACTTGCTGGGCGCTTCCGTACGTGAAACGGAACGCCGTGATGACTTCGTCGTAAATGACGAGCGCACCATGTTCGTGTGTGATGTCATTGACGGCCTGGAGGAAGCCTGGCTTCGGTTCGACGATGCCGAAGTTCCCGACGATCGGTTCGACGAGGACGCAGGCGATTTGATTTCCCCATTCACGCATCATGTCGCGGAACGCATCGACGTCATTAAACGGTACGGTGATGACTTCTTTCGCCGTGGCCCGCGTGACGCCGGCTGAGTCGGGTGAGCCAAGTGTGGCTGGTCCGCTGCCTGCCGCGATGAGCATCAAGTCCGAGTGGCCGTGATAACAACCGCTGAATTTGACGACGAGCTCACGACCGGTATAGGCGCGGGCGACACGAACGGTCGTCATGACCGCTTCGGTCCCTGAGTTGGTGAAACGGACTTTATCCATTGAGGGGATGGCCGCCTTTAGTTTTTTCGCGAACTCGACTTCAAGCGCGTGCGGTGTCCCGTAAAGTAGACCTTTAGACGACGCCTCGATCAACGCTTTATGGATATGCGGGTGGGCGTGGCCCGTGATAATCGGACCGTACGCCGCCAAATAGTCGATATAGCGATTGCCGTCGACGTCATAGAAATAGGCGCCGTCTCCTCGTTCCATATAGACGGGTGCGCCGCCGCCGACGGCCTTAAATGAACGGGAAGGGCTGTTGACCCCGCCGACGATGTGCGTCAAGGCTTCGGTATACAAAATATCTGAATTGTTGCGTGTAGATGGTTTTGCCATATGTATTGCCTCCTTTTACAAATTCGCACTTATTGTATCATAGCCGTCAACCGCATAAGCTCAACGTTTGACGACCGTTCAAGAAATCAGTACACTATTTATAAAGATTACTATGTAAGAAATAGGTTAATTCTAACTGACATTTCGCATGAAATTTTATAGAAGAAATGAGGGATTGACGTGGGAAGCGAAATGCTTGACCATGCTGTTCAGTCGCTCCGAGAACATGGAGTCAGAATGACGCCTCAGCGCCAGGCCATTTTGGAGTACCTCGTCACGGAGCACAGTCATCCGACAGCGGATGACATTTATAAGGCACTTTCGGCGAGATTTCCGAACATGAGTGTCGCCACCGTCTACAATAACTTGCGCGTCTTTAAAGAAGTCGGACTTGTTCAAGAGATGAACTATGGGGACGCTTCGAGTCGCTTTGATTTTGTGACGTCGCGCCATTACCACATCATTTGTGATGCATGTGGAAAAGTCGTCGACTTCAACTATCCGGTCCTCGATGAAATCGAATCGGTTGCGTCTCAATTGACAGGGTTCAAAGTCGACCGTCATCGTCTCGAAGTATACGGGACATGCCCGGCTTGCCAGTCTGAACAAGCGCATAAACATTAAAAACATCCTCTGCGTGAGGATGTTTTTTATTCGTGTGAATGTGATTGGCGTTTGTTATATTTTTCATCGAACTCTTTACCTTCGAGCGATTGGTCGATCGTGAGCGGTTCGTCGCAATGCATGCATAAATCGACTCGGCCGAGCATCTTTGTCTGTTTCTCACAGTTCGGGCAAGTGACGACGATGGCTTTCGTGGACGCCATCCCGATAATAAAGTAAAGCGCTGAGCTCGATAACACCATCACGAAGCCGAGCAACATGAAAATAATCATGAGCCATGTGATGCTTTTCGCCAGCAAGCCGAGATACATGACTCCGATTCCCGCAAAGACGAGTAACAACGCAAGGTTGCGAGCGCGGTTGATTTTATTCCCCCGTTTTTTCATTTCGTAATCCCTCCATGTCTGTCTTTACTATAGCTCATCTGAAAGAGCGTGAGAAGTTCATTCGATCGCGGGCAGGAGAATTTTAAAAGAAGGCGAATCATCTTCATATCAGAATATTGGGTGGACAAGTGCTGTTCATCATATAGAAAGAAGGTATCAAGGTGACTATGGAGTATGCGACGCGCACGATCTATTCGGAATATGCAGCCTTGAAAACGACGCTTGGCATCATTGAAGTGAAGAAGAAACGACCGCGCGATCCGTTGACCGATCAATCGGACCGATTGTTGATTGTGATTGAAGCGAAAGAAGAGCCGTTTTGGACGGTGAAGCACTATCAGGTTGGACAAGAAAAAATCATTCTCCATTTGGTGAGTGAGTCGATGATGGACCGCTGGATTTTGATGAACGAAAATCGCCGCGCCATCCACTGGATCGAAGATGGGATGGTCTTGTTTGAACGAAATACGTTTTTGTTAGATTTGCGACAACGTCTTCGTAATTTCTCGAACGACGAGCAACGCCTACAACTATCGCTCGCTTTTGCGAAGTTGTTGCGACGCTTTGAAGACGGTCGCAGCTTATTTTTACAAGAAGAGCATCAGGACGCCTTCACTCAAATTCACCATGCCTTGACCCACTTGGCCAGATTATCGGTTTTGGAAGCCGGGATCCATCCTGAAATCGTATTATGGAAACAAGTACGTACACTCGACTTAGAAATATATAAACTCCACGAGGAACTCGTGAGCGGACAAGAGTCGCTCGAACAGCGGATTCACTTGGTGATTATCGGAATGGAACATTTGATTCAATCTAAAGTGTTGCCCGGCACGCTCCTTCTATTACAAACGATGCAACAACGGGATGAACCGTGGCCGTTCTCAGAATTGATGGAGCATCCGAACTTGCAAGCATTGAAAGTCGACCTAGGCAGCATTGTCGGTTTCCTTGTCCGCAAAGGGTATGTCCGTTCGGTCGCTCGACCGACAAAAGGCGTTGGAGTCGAATCCATCGCCTATGAGATTGCCTGACTATATAGAAGTGAATGGAGTAGTTGAATCAGATGAAAATCGCCAAATTTATATTAGGTAGTGTGTTGATTGTGCTGGTGACTGTAGTCATATCGGTTTTTACAGCGCTCTTTACGATGGGTAATCCAATTGCAGGAGGACGCCCCATTCTTTGGACAATTTGGTACGTGGCCGCTTTATTAATTCTCATTATGGCGTTATATGACTTTTCGTCGTTAACAAAAGGGCAACTCAAACGAGTGGGATTGATTGGAACCATGATTGGAATCGTGTTCTTTGGTTCAGTAAAAGGGTACTACGTGTATACAGAAAGTTTGCGGATCGAAGAGCGTGGTGTTGAGTTATATGACTATCAGCCGTTTAAAGAGGAATCCGATTTGGCTAAACTTGATGCGCCATCTTCGTTTAAAATCGATTCAAAGCTCCCACGCCTCGATGGGGCTACGGCACTCTATCCATTGTACGCGTCATTTGTCGAAGCGGTTTATCCTTCTGACGAATATAATCCGTATAGTACGGAGGAGAGTCCGGTCGTCTCAACGACGACGGGAGAGGCGTACGATCGGTTGATTCAAGGGAAGACGGACATCATCTTTGTCGCCGGACCATCAGATCTGCAAGTGGCCGCGGCTGAGAAGGCTGGTGTGAAGTTCAACATGACACCGATTGGGCGTGAAGCGTTTGTCTTCTTTGTACATGAAGATAATCCGATTGGCTCGCTCAAGTTGGAAGAGATTCAACAAGTATATGCCGGAGATATTGATAATTGGAGTGAGGTCGGAGGCAAGAATGATCCGATTCGAGCATTTCAACGTCCAGAAGGAAGCGGAAGCCAGACGGCCTTGCAGCGGGTGATGGGGGATCGTAAATTGATGGATGCACCCGTTGAGGATGTCCCGGAAGGTATGGGCGGTATCATCGAACAGACGGCCGCATACACTAATCATAAAAATGCGATCGGCTTCTCTTTCCGCTTCTATGCGACCGAGATGGTCGAAGATCATGATATTAAATTACTTCAAGTAAATGGGATTGCTCCAACGGTCGAGACCATTGCTGACGGGACGTATCCGATCACTTCCGAATTTTATGCCATCACGACAGAAGAACAATACGAAACATACAAGCCGTTTTTAGATTGGATGACGTCTGTTGAAGGGCAGACATTGGTGGAGCGGACGGGCTATGTGCCTCTCGCGAAAGATTGAAACGTTGGGCCTCATGATGAGGGCTCAACCTTTTTTTATTTTTTGTGATATTTCTATTGACGAAGTGGTAAATAGAGATTATAGTTATAAACGTTGTCACGACGAAAGATTATTTCAGTAAAACAATTTGTGAAAAAAAGTTGTTGACGCGGAGATGACAGACGTGATAAATTAATGGAGTCGCCAATGAGCGGCAGACGAACTTTGAAAACTGAACGATGAGGCAAAAAAAGTTTTACC
>NZ_QLVE01000050.1 GCF_003331145.1 Exiguobacterium sp. TNDT2
GGTAGATATGAAAGTGAAATTAGAAGAAAAGCGTAATCGATTCAAGATGCGTGGATTGCGGGTAAAATCTTAATTGGACCAAGTCGAGTCATTTTTATACTCTCATGAGGTTATGGTTCTACGTGCGAAGGAAGCATCTTTGGTCAAGTCATTGAACATGTATCATACGATTTCTGCGAACCGTTAAATCCTTACTTTGTAATAAATATAAGGGTACTAGATTTAGTCACTGGTTGACTCAATCTAGTACCCTTTTCGTATCATTGTTTATTTTGTTGGGTGTTCCGCTCCCGCAAGACCGCGAGCTCGACCTGTTCCTGTAACCGGTTCTCGAACGCCTCTTTTTCACGACGGAGAAGCTGCACTTCCAAATGAAGTTTTTGGTTCTCCTCTTCGAGTTGGTCGCTTCGTCGCGTTCGTGCCTTCAAATCGTCAAGCGTGTCCATCAGGTTCTGGTTTTGACGATTGAGCTGGCTGCGCTCTAGCTCGAGCTTCTTGACGTCTTCTTCTAAATTAAAGACCAACTTCTTCTGGGCCTTTAGTTCTTCTTTGAAAGAAGCACGTTCGGTCTCGAGGGCGTCCTGAGCGTTTTGTTTCTCGGCGAATAGGAGCTCCACTTGATGTTGAAGTGGAATTAATTCCTGGTCGTGGGCCGCGACTTGACGCTCATAGTCCTCTTTGAGCTGTTCCGACTCTATGATGATGCTTTGCTCAAGGTCATGAATCGTCTTTTGATAGCGCGAACAGATCCGTTCGTGTTCCTTTGATTGAAGCTCGAGCCGCGTGGCTCGTTCATTGAAAAGGGCCAGCACCTGATTCAATACCGCCTGGAGAGCATCGTTCTCCAAACTGATCAATGGATCTGGCACCTGTTTATCAGCCAAGGTGATCAGTTCTTCAAACAATTGATTTGTCGACAGCTGCCGCTGTTCCGACAATCGCTGGATGTGTTCTTTTACCTCTTGTGAGACTCGAAAAGAGGTCACTTTGGTTTCATTAGACTGCACAGCATTCACCACTTTACCATTTGATAGTTTTCTCGTTTGAACACATATGGACTCGCATTCATCTCACTTCCATTTTCGCGTATTTACTACGTAAACACAAGACGAGGCATTGCTGACAAGCCTAATTCGTTTCGACGTCGAAATGTATACAGTGAATGAGTACGGGTTGTCCGGTTTTGTATTAAAGCCGTTCTTATCATCCGTCAAAATCTATGAATCTTCTTTCAAGTCGAACTCGTAAGTATATAAACTCGTGAGTACGAGCGCACTCTCGCAATCAAAAAAGGATGGGGTGTGTCATTGTGAATAAACTTAAAGTCTTCTCAACTCTATTTACCACGGTATTTATCATGTTCAGCGTATTCTTTGCTCTGACGACAGAATTAAATGTCTTTTTGGGTGGAGCGTTGGTAGGGATGAGTGTACTCATCAGTGGCCATCTGGCAGAACGATTGTTTAAACGCTTCGAACATGAGATGGTCTCTCCTCCGACAGTCATTTTCTCATACGTGCTCCTGTTGGTCGTCGCTACCTATTTTATCGGACTATACTCATAAATTACGTCAAACGGACCGGGTTCATAAAAATGACCTCGGTCCGTTTCATATGTACATCATTCATAAATAATAATTAGGCGCTTCTTGCTTATCCTTCATAAAATCCTTATCAGGCCAAAATCCAATAGTAAAACAGAAGTGCGTATACAGATCACGATCCGATTACGAGATATCGATTCTCTCGTCTGTTCCAGGTGAACAACACGAACATCAAAAACAAAAAGAAGAACGAAGTCACCAGAAGCGGCAGTGGATTGGTTGCTTCATCTGCTGCGAATCTGAATACTGTTGAAGTCATCGCCTTTATAAAGAACAAGATACCTTCCACCTATTCATCTTTCAATTTCTCCAACATCTCTGTCATCTAGCTCCCTCTTCCCATACGGATGTGCATGATTTTTTCATATTCCAATCTATTTTACATGATAAGCCAAAAAGAGATACCAACTTAAAATAAAGTGCGCCTACACAGGGTGGCTTTACTCGGTGCATTGAACCATGCCTCTAGCTGTAGATATCTAAGATGGCCAAAGAGGACGTTATATGAACGACCCAAAGGTGAAGGGACTTACGATATTGTAAAAGTGAATTTTGTTTTGTCAGTAGGTTGTAAGCCTCTACGGGTATGGATAAAAAAGTATAAAAAGATGAGAGGGGGAATGAGCATGTCGCTCGTCGCACGTGACGTGATCAAGATACATGCTGCCCCGGAAGACATTTGGGCAGTCTTGACCGAGCCGGAATACATTATATAATGGGACGAGTTTCCCGACGGGCATGTGGTCGAGACGATGCGCGTAGGCAATCAGATTATCTGGCGACAGCCGAACGGCGGACAGACCCTACTGAAGGTCGTTCGTATGGTCGACCGTGAACTACTGAAGATATCGCTTTACTCTACCAATTGGCCAGGGGCTCCAACAGACTATGCGATCCACTACTGTTATCTGATTCGAGAAGTGGCCGGGGTCACAATTTTAGTCGTCGTCATTGGAGACTTTGCGGCGCTCCCAAACGGGATGGATTACTACGAGGCGTCCATCGATTTTGCGAACGTGGTAACGCTTCGAATCAAACAACTGGCTGAGGTGAGAGAGCACAAGCGAACGATTCAGTCACACTGACAAACGTCACTAGATATGACAGTCGATAGAAGCGAAGACCCAATAGACGGCCGCGTCAAAAAAAGAGTATGGCACAGAAGAGAATCTCCATTCTGTGCCATACTCTTTACTAGTCATGTGGTACGCAGTTTTCAGTGTAAGTCATTAGATTGAAGCGAGCCGAATGAATCCTCATATCGAGCATCGTCAAGTGTCTATCGAGCAAGAGACCTTGAGGAAGAAAGTCGATGGTACAAGGCCAGGACATCTGAATGATTAATTTCCCATTCTATATCACGGGTCAGCGGAATCTGAAACACCTGTTCCATTTCATACATCAACATGGCCAATCTCGAATCAAGTCGATCGAATGCTCCTTGCAAGCCTCCTGGAACAATAGCTCAAAACGTTGAAGCTCGGTCATATAGATCATCCCTTCATTCGACGAGGATATCCGACATCATTGTTTCCTATAGATTTACATTCGTGCTTGACTGGTCAAATTCCTGTCTCAATCGATCGTTCTCGTTTGTTTGAAGGTGGCGCACTAGTCGGATGACCTCGTTGATTCTCTCGGTACCCTCTTGAAGGTTTATCGTGAGGGACGTCAGTCAGCTGTCGAACGTTAAAAAGTCCCCGCTCAGCAACTCGTATTCTTTAAGTACCTCATCAAATCGGGACATGACCTCACCTGCCTCATCGATCGGAGTGAGAGGCATCACGAGGCCGAACGTCTCGACATCGATGCGGTACTTCTTGTCGGTTCTCCGCGTCATGAGATGTAGCTGATCACTGAAGTAGTTCAAGAACCACTCGTACTCCGTCTTGCCATGTCGTGACTCAAACCCACGTAGTCCAGGTATCTGATATAGGATGACCGTGAACTCGCCGCCATGCCGTTGGATGCGATCGAATTCAGCTTGTACCTCCAACAAGAACCGCTCGTCATTGTCGAGCCAGGTCTCAGTGTCGACCGCCACGAGTTGTTGAAGGCGTTCAGCCAGTTCAGCATGTTTGCCATATGTCGTGACGACCTGGTCCCGGATATAACCCGTGACGGCCGTCAACATGATCAAGAGTAGCGTGAACATGATCGGTGAATAGCTTGCAGGTAGAAAATTCGTGTCCGACTGCACGAGAGGGTACCAAAACGGAAGCGCGAGGATGATGAAACTCAAGATCACACAGACGCTCAGACCGATCCGTGAGCCGATGAAGAGCGTGATAGCCAGTGTCACTATCAAGATAATCGCTCCCGATAGCTTGAAGGGTCCGGTTACCGGGAGTACATAGACAGTGGCCATGACCCCAATGATCAATATGATCATTGACATGAAAAATCTTGCGATGTTCCTGTTCACCTTGCCCGCCTCCCTTTCCTTGATTACGTCCTTCCTGTTAGCCTGAGTTCCACAGGCTCTCTTGTTCGTCAGACGGTGGTCATGAACGTCTCGGTACGTTTGTTCAATTGTTCGGTCACGCCCTCGATGGTGTGGAAGCGATCGAGGGCCTGTTCCATCAAACGCACACTCTGAGCCATCTCATCGTTCGATTGTTCGACATTGTCCATGACCAACGAGAGTTGTCAATTCATCAAATCGGTGTGGTGCGGACGTGGATGACGGCTCGTTCGACGAGTTTCGACAAGTTGCATACCTTGGTCGCAACGACATTGAATCCTTTTCCAAAATCTCCGACCTGTGCTTTCAGCCCCTCGAATGTCTCCTGGTTCTGTTCGCTCTCGGATAACATGTTCTCAATCGCCTGCTTGAGGCGTGCCTCTTCATCAATTCCTTCTATCGAGCTATATTTCAAGGATTTGGCGAGCGATTGGAACGAGTGGGCGTACTCACGAATCATCTCCACACGTCCGGTGATGTCGATCGCAATCTTGACGACAACGACACCGACTACCACATCATCTTGAAAGACGGGCATATAGGGCGCCTCCAACCAACCGTCTCGCGCGTAAGAAGGCCGAGTTCAAGGAGTTCGGGAACCAGATCGACCTCGTCATCGTCGTCGACCGACTGCTCACCGGCTTCGATGCGCCGACCATCCAGACTCTCTTCGTCGACCGGAACCTGAGCTATGCGAACCTGATCCAGGCGTTCTCCCGGACGAACCGGACGTTCCCGGGAAAGGCGAAAGGATTGATTGTCACGTTCCGGAAGCCGGCGCTCATGGAGAAGAACGTCCAGGATGCGACCCGCCTCTATTCGAACGAGAACGACGATTCGAGCCTCGTCTATCCGACTTACGAGGAGTCGAAGAAGCGGTTCAAGAAAGCGCATAAGGCGCTGCTTGAGTTGGCGGCAGACCCTGGTGAGATTGATGAACACTCGACTTTGGAGGAGCGAGTCGAGTACGTCAAGGCATTCCAGGAGCTAAGCAACGCTTTCGAGGCACTCGTCACCTACGACGAGTATAACGACGACTTGGAGAAATTCTTCGACCGGGTGAACCATGACAAGCTCATGGGGCTTCTGGCGAAGCGAATCGAGGACAAGCACCTGCTTCAGCTCATCCACAAGTATCTGAAGACCGGCATCTTGATAAACGGAGTCGTTATGAACAGTGAGGAAGGCACTCCGCAAGGAGGTCCTCTCAGCCCGCTGCTCTCGAACATTGTCCTGGATGAACTGGACAAGGAGCTCGAAAAGCGTGGTCACTCGTTTGTCCGCTACGCCGATGACTGCAACATCTACGTGAAAACACCGAAAGCAGGCAACCGGGTCATGAAGTCGGTGACTTCATTTATAGAAGGAAAGCTGAAGTTGAAAGTGAATACCAGCAAATCAGCTGTAGACCGACCATGGAAGCGTAAATTCCTTGGCTTCAGCTTTACTTCCCATAAAGCACCGAAGGTGCGGATTGCGAAAGCGAGCCTAAACCGGATGAAAGACAAAGTTCGGGACATCACCTCACGAAGTAAACCGTATTCAATGGAAAAGCGAATTGAAAAGCTGAACCAGTACCTGACGGGTTGGTGCGGTTATTTTGCGTTGGCGGATACGCCAAGCGTATTCAAAGACCTAGAATCGTGGACTCGAAGAAGGCTCCGCATGTGCATGTGGAAAGATTGGAAGAAGCCGAGCACGAAAGTGAGAAAACTCATCGGAATGAGCCTCCCGAAAGGGAAGGCTTATGAATGGGGTAACTCGCGAAAGAGTTACTGGCGAATTTCAAATAGTCCGGTATTGCATAGAGCCCTCGGAAACTCCTACTGGAGTTCCCAAGGGCTCAAAAGTTTGATAGCACGTTATGAAACTTTGCGTCATATATCTTAATTGAACCGCCGTATACCGAACGGTACGTACGGTGGTGTGAGAGGTCGGGAGTTAATCGCTCCCTCCTACTCGATCCGAATTTACCGGTTCGCTTGCTCTTGTAAGAATGCATCGAGCGAGTGCTATCATTTTAGATCTGCGGTAGTTTATCAACTTAAAAATAATCAAAATAGCATACCCTTTAGCAGATTGGTTCTTTTAGGGATTCCGCCCCTTTTAACGGTAGAATTTTTTCATAGAGTTAAAGTTTCAAACATAAAAAGATGATTTTCCTGAAGGATCCAGATTCCAGATAATTGTTTATCGACAATTAAAATCTATTGGAGAAGGCGTCAATGAGCATGGAGGCTGCAATGTATTCAAAAAAAGCCCGCTGGAAAACTTTCTTTTTCCAACAGGCCTTTCAGTCTGATTACGTGATGTTCTAACAAGCTTCTACATACTTATTGTTTCTGGTTATTTTACTTGCCACTCGGTGTGGAAGAAACCTTCTTTGTCTACACGCTGGTACGTATGGGCACCAAAGTAATCCCGCTGTGCCTGGATTAAATTGGCTGGCAATGTCTCAGAGCGATAGCTGTCATAGTAAGCCAATGCGCTTGAAAAAGCGGGCGCCGGAATTCCTTGCTGAATGGCCAGCGTCAGCACTTTTCGTAGAGAATGCTGATACTCCCCTATAATCTCCTGGAAATATGGATCAATTAATAAGTTAGGCAGTTCGGGATTGCCGTCAAATGCTTCTTTGATCTTTTGCAGGAATTGCGCCCGGATGATGCATCCTCCACGGAAGATCATGGCAACGTCCCCGTAAGGAATATTCCAGCCATACTCTTCAGATGCCGCACGCATTTGGGCAAAACCTTGAGCATACGAGCAAATCTTACTCATGTATAAGGCTTTGCGGATGGCTTCAATCATTTCTTGGGAGTCGCCTGCCTGTTTTTTCGGTTCAGGGCCTTGCAGAATTTTGCTTGCGGCGACCCGTTCTTCCTTGACCGAGGAAATAAACCTTGCGAAAACGGACTCTGTGACGATTGGAAGGGAAACACCTAAATCCAACGCGTTTTGGCTTGTCCATTTCCCAGTCCCTTTCTGTCCGGCCACATCCAAAATCTGATCAACAAGCGGCTTCCCGGTATCTTCATCCCGCTTGTTCAAAATATCGGCGGTAATTTCGACAAGGTAACTGTCAAGCTCCCCTTTGTTCCAATCCGAGAATATAGTGGACATTTCTAGGACAGAAAGGCCAAGCGCGTGTTTCATGATGAAATAGGCTTCGGATATCAATTGCATATCGCCGTATTCAATGCCATTATGAACCATTTTTACATAATGGCCAGCTCCATCAGGACCCATATAGGCACTGCAAGGAGTGTCATCTACTTTTGCCGAAATTGCTTCCAGAATAGGTTTGACTTGTTCATATGCTTCTTTCGGTCCACCGGGCATGATGGAAGGACCGTTGCGGGCACCTTCTTCTCCGCCGGAAATTCCGGCGCCTAGAAAGTGCAAGCCTGCTTCTTGTAATTTTGCTGTTCGCCTATTCGTGTCTTCAAAAAACGAATTTCCTCCGTCTAATAGAATGTCCCCTGATTGAAGGTGGGGAAGGAGGGATTCAATGACCGAATCCGTCGTGTCTCCAGATTTCACCATCAACAAGATTTTGCGGGGGGGTTCCAATGAAAGGACAAACTCTTCAACACTGTATGCTCCCAAAATCTTTTTTCCTTGTGCTTCTTTTTCAGCTAATTCGTCGATTCGGTCTGTCCAATAATCATAGACAGATACAGAATAACCTTTACTCTCCATGTTCAGGGCTAAGTTTTTTCCCATTACCCCTAAACCGATGACTCCAATTTGCTGCTTCATTGTATTTTCACCTCATCGTTTTGTGAGTTGCCAGACGGCAACAGCCGATTTTCCAGCTTTTCTCTTTCTTTTTCAAATCCTTCTTTGCCAAGCAATGCAAACATATTGGTTTTATATGCCTCTACTCCTGGTTGGTCAAATGGATTGACACCGAGTAAAGTGCCGCTGATCGCGCAGGCTTTTTCGAAGAAATAAATCATTTCGCCAAAGGTGAATTCATTGAGTTCGTCTAGCTCAATGACCAGATTCGGCACACCTCCATCGACATGAGCAAGGGAAGTTCCAAGTGCCGCTTTTTTGTTCACTTCATCCATTGTTTTTCCTGCTAAGAAGTTCAACCCATCCATATTGGCTGGATCTTCTTGTATGACAAGATCGAGGGAAGGTTTCTTCACTTGCAAAACTGTTTCAAAGAATAGACGGTGCCCTTCCTGCACATACTGCCCCATTGAATGTAAATCAGTGGAGAAATTGACAGAAGCGGGGAAGAGTCCTTTTTCATCTTTCCCTTCACTTTCCCCGAAAAGTTGTTTCCACCATTCTGCTGTAGAAAGCAGGCCAGGCTCGTAGCTTACAAACAGTTCAATCGATTTTCCTTTATTATAAAAAATATTCCTTACTGCAGCATATTGGTAGCTTTCGTTTGTAGCGAGTACGGGATTGTTGTATTTGTGGTAAGCAGCTTTTGCCCCCTGCATCACTTGGTCGATATTAAGCCCGGCTACAGCCATCGGAAGTAAACCGACTGGAGTCAAAACGGAGTATCGTCCTCCGATATTATCAGGAATGACAAATGTTTCGTATCCTTCTTCAACTGCAAGATTCCGAAGCGCACCTTTGCTCCGGTCGGTTGTGACATAAATTCGATTTCTAGCTTCTTCTTTTCCATACTTTTTTTCCAAAAGGGTACGGAAGATCCGGAAGGCTAAAGCGGGTTCAGTGGTTGTGCCGGACTTGGAGATCACATTGATGGAAATGTCTTTCCCTTCCAGTAGCTGAAGCAAATGTGTGATATAAGTTGGGCTAATGTTATGTCCAGCAAAATAAACTTCCGTATTCCCTTTAACTTGGTTATGGAATGTATGTGATAAGGCTTCTATTGCTGCCTTGGAGCCTAGATAAGAGCCGCCGATGCCAATCACAATAAGCGCATCTGACTGTTGCTGAATTCTTTCGGCAGCCAGTTTCACCTGGAGAAACTCTTCTTTATCATAGTTAATCGGCCAGTCGATCCACCCCAAGTAGTCAGAACCCGGTCCTGTCTGCTGGTGAAGTTGGTTATGCGCTTGTTTGACAAATTCGCTAATATTTTCAAACTCGCTATTCGTTATAAACGATAATACTTTGGTGAAATCAAATGAAACGGGCATGTAATCTCTCTCCTTTTGAATGAACTATTTTTTACCACCACTTCGATTGATCCGTCAGCAATAACTCATTTGCCATTTCTGGACCTGTTGAACCGGCTGGATAAGAATATAAAGGCATTAACTCCTCTTGGTAAGCTTCTAATAGTGGTTGAATCCACTTCCATGATAGTTCCACTTCTCTCCAATCGGCAAAGAACGTTGAATCGCCGCGCAGTGCATCATAGAGCAGAAGTTCATATGCTTCCGGCTGATTTTCTGAGCTGGTTGAGAAATCAATCCAAACAGGTTTGTATCCAGTGCTGGATGGATCTTTTAAATTTACGCGCAACGAAATGCTTTCATTTGGACTAATTTCAAGAATCATTAAATTTGGAGAGCTTCCTAACTGTGTATTTAAATCCATCACCTTGTTCTCGAATTCAATGACAATTTGTGTCGACTTCTGATTCATCCGTTTCCCTGTTCGTATATAAAAGGGGATTCCATTCCATGAGGGGTGTTCGATAGAAAGGCGAGCTGCAAAAAAAGTATCATTCGTTGAGGAATCATTAACCCCCGGCTCCTCTTTGTAGCCAATGACGGGGTTGCCCTGAACCTCTCCCGGACCATACTGGCCGCGGACAACGCTTTGGTATGCTTTTTCTTTCCGGATGGGTTGGAGAGAGGCAATAATGTCTGTCTTTTTCACCCGGCCCTTATTTTCCATGAAGTTATCCGAAAGATAGACAGCTGTCATTGTGACCAACTGAAGAAGGTGGTTTTGAACCATATCCCGGATGGCTCCTGCCTTATCATAATAATCAGCCCGGTTTTCTACACCTACAGTCTCACTTGCTGTAATTTGGACATTTGAAATTTGTTTATGATTCAACAAAGATTCCAAGATCGGATTCGCCAAGATCAAGGTTCTTAGTTTTTGTACCATAGGTTTCCCTAGGTAGTGATCAATTCGGTAGATCTCCTCTTCACGGAAAACGTTGCTCAAATTCTCATTTAATTTTCTGGCTGTTTTTAGGCTGTTTCCAAACGGTTTTTCAACAATGAGGCGTTTCCACCCGTTGTTTTGACTGATTCCGCTTTTACTAAGGTGGGACGTGATAATATCAATTAAGCTGGGGGCCACAGACAAGTAAAACAGCCGATTTTGAGGAATACCCAACTCGTTTTCCCTGTTTTCAATAAGTTCGCGCAGTTTGTAGTAAGACTCTTTTTCTGTCGCATCAAAGCTGCAATACCGAAATTTCTCTAAAAAAGCTGGCAAAGATGAAGCGTGAATGGACCTTCTGGAATATGCGTAAAGTGCTTTTTCCACTTTATACTGAAAGGTTTCATCCGAACAATAGTCTCTGCCGGTACTGACAACGGAGATGGTTTCAGGTAACTTCCCGTCCAGGTATAGATTGTACAGAGCAGGAAATAACTTGCGTTGTGCTAAATCTCCTGTTGCTCCGAACAAGACAAATGTCATGTTTTGCAGGGGCCGTTCTTGTTTAAATTCAAATAAATCATTTTGAAAATTAAATTCTTCAAGCAGATTCTCGGTGTGCATATGTTAAAACCTCCTACTCTTAAAATCATGTGTCTCTGGCATGACTGATAATCGCAACAGGTTTTAGTATAATGACTCAAAGTTTTTTATGTAAGTACGCACTTTATAAACATATACTTACAAAAAGTATACTGTAGCAAGGGAAAGAGGAGGAAATTCACCAGGGATCCGGTTCTTAAAAACTTATCTGATATACAAAATATCTCTAT
>NZ_QLVE01000051.1 GCF_003331145.1 Exiguobacterium sp. TNDT2
TTTCAGACTGTAGACAAAACATTGCCTGCAGTCTTTTTTATTTGCCCGACCGGGCACAGCTCGCTTTTCTGGGGGCAAGCAGGGAGCCGCATCGCGACGTTGTCGCTGCTGGGTCTCCCTTTGCTTGCTATTCCCCTAGAAGTCTCGCCGTGCCCTCGGTCGGTCCACGCATCAATCCCTCTTTTCGTACCCTCGTTCCTTTTTTATAATGAGAGGTAGAGAACCAGTCATGGAGGCGAATCGGATGATCAGGAAATTAACAGAATCGGAAACCAATCGAACGCAACTGGAGATGGTCACGCTCGACGAGCTCGTGCCAGCGGACCATCTGGTCCGAAAAATTGAGGCGGTGATCGACTTTGGGTTCATCTATCCGCTCGTGGAGGACCTATATTCTGAGGACCGCGGGCGACCGAGCGTCGACCCTGTCGTCCTGATCAAGATGGCCTTCCTTCAGTACCTGTTCGGTATCCGATCGATGCGTCAGACGATTCGTGAGATCGAGACGAACGTCGCGTACCGGTGGTTCCTCGGGTTCGGGTTCACGGACAAGGTGCCACATTTCTCGACGTTCGGGAAGAACTATGTGCGTCGCTTCCAGTACACGAACTTATTCGACGACATCTTCTATCACATCCTTGAACAGGCAGCGGACGCCGGGTTCATCGATCGCGCCGTCCTGTTCGTCGACTCGACACACGTTAAGGCGAACGCGAACAAGCGGAAGCTCGTCAAGAAGACCGTCCGGCAAGAGGTGAAGCACTATCAGGAACAACTAGATGCCGAGGTCAAACGAGACCGCGAAGAAAGTGGAAAGAAGCCCTTGGGGCCAAAGAAGAATCAGGCGGAGGAAACGAAGGAGATCAAGGTCAGTACGACAGACCCTGAGAGTGGATATTACGTGAAAGGCGAACGTGAGAAGCAGTTCGCATACTCGGTCCATGCAGCGAGCGACGCCCATGGGTTCGTGCTCGGTGCCATCGTCACGCCTGGGAACGTGCACGACAGTCTCGCGTTCCCAGATCTGCTCGACAAGGTCTCCGACCGTCTGATTCAACCGTTCGCCGTCGCCGCCGACTCCGCCTATAAAAACCCTGCCATCGCCAAATTGCTGATCGACCGTGGAATCCTGCCGGTCTTCCCGTACACGCGCCCGAAGGGCAAGAAGGGCGCCTTCAAGACCAAAGATTTCATCTATGACGAGCACCATGACGTCTACATCTGCCCGAACAACGAGTTATTAACGTACAGCACCACGATGCGCGAGGGGAAGCGCAAGTACGTCTCGAATCCCGCCGTTTGTGTGAACTGCCCGTTGCTCGAGCAGTGCACGAAGAGCCAGAAGCA
>NZ_QLVE01000052.1 GCF_003331145.1 Exiguobacterium sp. TNDT2
AAAACTTTTTTTGCCTCATCGTTCAGTTTTCAAAGTTCGTCTGTCGTTCTTGGCGACTTAAATATCTTAACAAGCTATTAACAAGAAGTCAATATCTTTTTTAGATTTTTAAAACCGCTCTCGGCGACGTCTATTAATATATCAATAAAACTTTAAATGCACAATAGCTTTTTCAGAAAAACTTTAAATTATTTTTCAGTCTCTGCGTTTTTTGTAGGAAATGATGAACGCGTTTCTAGTTCCTTCATTATATAGAGAAAAAAGTGACCGTTGAATGGACCTAACCATTCGGCATATAAAAAGGCGAGATGGAATATCTCGCCTTACGATCTTAAATTCGAAAGTGAAACTTTGCGTTGCTTCGCCTCTTTTAAATAAAAGAAGTACAATGCTTCCGCTTGTTTAACTTGCGCTGCTAATTCCCCAGTGTCTTCGATACTCACTTCAAGTATGTGACGTTTCGATTCGTACTTCGCCTTAGCATCTAACAGCTCTAACAAAAATCGTTGGTCATATCCGTCTCGGAGAGGTTTGCGAAACCATCTCATAGTTCGCGTCTACCTTCCATCGCTCTTGATAAGGTCACTTCATCCGCATATTCTAAATCGCCGCCTACAGGTAAACCGTGCGCCAGACGCGTTACACGAATCCCAGTCGGTTTTAAGAGTCGGGACAAATACATTGAAGTCGCTTCCCCTTCGATATTCGGGTTAGTGGCCAAAATCACTTCACTAATCGCTTCATTCTCTTGAAGGCGCGTCAACAAACTCGATACGTTAATATCTTCAGGGCCAATCCCTTCCATTGGGCTAATCGCCCCATGCAAGACATGGTACTTCCCACGATACTCTCGCATCTTCTCCATCGCAATCACATCTCTAGAATCTTGAACAACACAGACCACAGTCTCGTCGCGATGGGAATCCGTACAAATCGCGCATGGGTCAACATCTGTAATGTGCCCGCATACCGTACAATATTTAATATCACGCTTAGCGCTGACAAGAGCCTTAGCGAACGTCAGCACATCGTCTTCTTCCATATCTAATACGTGGAATGCTAGACGTATGGCAGTTTTCGGACCAATGCCCGGCAATTTGGTAAAGCTTTCAATCAAACGTCCGATCGCTTCAGGGTATTGCAACTCACATCGTTCCTTTCTTCACTTAAAAGCCTGGAAGGTTCATCCCTTGCGTAAAACGTCCCATTTTGTCATTAACGAGTTGGTCAGCTTGCTTCATCCCGTCGTTAACTGCTGCCAAAACAAGATCTTGCAACATTTCGACGTCATCTGGATCGACAGCATCTTCAGCGATGATGACATCTAGCACTTCTTTATGTCCACTGACGATAACTTTTACCATGCCGCCACCTGCCGTACCTTCAACAGTCAAGTCTTTCAATTCTTCTTGAGCTTTCGCCATATCTTTCTGCATTTTCTGCATTTGCTTCATCATGTTGTTCATGTTTCCCATTCCACGCATGTAGAGCGCCTCCTTTTAAACTTCTTCAATTTCAACGACGTCACCAAAACGTTCGAGGGCCTTTGAGACAAGTGGATCTTCTTCAACCACTTCCTCTTCTTTTTGATCCGAACGTTCAGCTTGTTTACGAAGGATGAACTCATTCTTCAACTCAACCCAATCGGTCTCTAGTACGGCCATGATTTCTCGACGAATTCCCGTCACTTCAAACAAGGCTTGCTCAATCACGTCTCGCGTGCGACCGTTCGAGCTAACTTGCTCGTAGTGCCACGTCATCCCATCTTTAAATTGTACCAGTAAGGTGTCACTAGCACAAAGCACAGCTTCACTCTCATAGAATAGTGCAAAAATTGGACCATCCTGCGTTCGGATATTCCCCATGATATCTTCCCAGCTATCACGTATTGCGTTTAAATGCTGTCGTTCCGCTCGTTGCAATAATTGACGGATACGTTCCTTCGGGACTCGAATTTGAGTTCGCTTGGCAACTTTAGGTTTCTCTGTTATTGCTTCCGCTGCAGGGACTCCCGTTTTTTTGACCTCACTCAACTCGCGACTCAATTCACGGACTTGCTCTTGAAGTTGTTTCATCTGTTCTGTCATCGTCCGCCCTTGTTCGGCGATACGAATAAACGTTAGTTCTACCAAAACTTTCGGATGATTCGATAATCGCATCTGTTGCTGACAATCATTCAACTCTTCAATCACTTGGAATAGTTCATCTGTCGACGTCGCTTCAACAAATTGTCGGAACGTCTCTGTCGGACGAGCGCGTTCGAGTAAATCGATCGCTTGAGGTGAGGCCTTTAATAGTAAGGCGTCACGATGAACGAATACGAGATCTTCAATGAATCGCTTCAAATCCTTACCTTCACGCAGCATCGTTTCCAACGTACTCAAAATTTGATCAAGTTGCTTTTGCTGTAAGCCGTAAGCCATATCGAGCAGAGCATCATCTGTCACCGCGCCGGTCACTTCTAGCACAGCGTCTTCGGTCAAACGGCCATCGCTAAAAGCGAGTGCTTGATCGAGTAGGCTGAGTGCATCGCGCATCCCACCATCGGCAGCACGGGCAATCAGCTTGAGCGCCTCTGGATCATAGTCATAATCTTGATCGTTCAAGATATATGCCATACGTGTCTGCAATTGACTGACTTCATGCCGTTTCACATCAAAACGCTGACAACGCGAGATGATAGTTGCTGGAATTTTATGCGGTTCTGTCGTCGCCAAAATAAAGATGGCATGCGCCGGCGGTTCTTCTAACGTCTTTAACAAGGCGTTGAAGGCACCTGTCGAAAGCATATGCACTTCATCGATGATATATACTTTGAAGCGAGCTTGAGAAGGCGGATATTTGACTTTATCCCGGATTTCTCGAATCTCGTCGACCCCGTTATTTGAAGCCGCATCAATTTCAAACACGTCTGGGCTTGTCCCTTCCGTGATTGCGATACAAGTCGGGCACGTGTTACACGGTTCTCGTGTGGGTGCTGTCTCACAGTTGATGGCTTTCGCGATAATTTTCGCCAAACTTGTCTTACCGGTCCCTCGTGGACCCGAGAACAAATAGGCATGTGACATTCGTTCTTCAAGCAACGCATTTTGAATCGTGCGTGTGATATGAATTTGACCGACAACCTCTTGGAACGACTGCGGACGATAAACCCGATACAACGCTTGATACGCCATGTCCCCGCCTCCTTTCTTCCTTACATTCTCTATTTCATCATACAAAAAAATCTACAACCCTGGGGCCGTAGATTGAAGTTATTAAATAAATCTGCCGCGCACCGATTTCTGAAAGCACGTCAATGTGCGTTACTCATGCAGTTTGCTCGGCCCAAGCACCCCTGCGGCACACGGTACGTCACCACTTAAGGCTGCTTCCTTCCGGACCTGACCTGGTTCATGGGTGACCGTTGCGCAGGACTCAGACGTCAACGCCACTTACACGAGGACAGGCCACACCAATGCACTCCCTCGAATCGGAATTCAGTCTCGCTATAGCGGATTGCGAGTTACAGGGCACCGCTACCTCCCCGCCTAGCACGGCAAATGGGTAAATGAAGTTAGGCACTACGTTGAGTGCTATTACATTATACTGTTTAATCAGATGAGTTGCAACCTCTCTGTTCAAGCCGCGCCTGCTTCTTCCGTTCTCTAAGGTTTCGGAAGAAGATCGTCAGCAACTCCCCACACTCTTCTGCTAAAACATTTTCAGTTACTTCAGCTTGGTGGTTGAAGCGTTCGTCTTGGACGAGGTTCATGAGCGTCCCGCAACATCCACCCTTCGGATCGTGGGCACCAAAGATGACCCGCTTTACACGAGACAGCACGATGGCACCCGCACACATCGGACACGGCTCTAACGTGACGAACAGTTCACAATCCTCTAAACGCCAGTTGCCGAGCGTCTGGTTTGCCTGCTCAATCGCAATCATCTCGGCATGAGCCGCTGCCAACAAGTCGGTTTCCCGACGATTATGGCCGACCGCAATCACCTCATCACCTTTAACGATGACGCATCCGATTGGCACTTCGCCGATTGCTTCTGCCTTCTTTGCTTCTTCTATGGCGAGCCTCATAAATCGTTCATCTCGTTCCATATACACACTCCGTTTCTGATCACATATTATGAAAAAAAATGAAAATCATTTCGCTCGCCCTATCCCCTTCATTGTATGCTAGAATGGAACTTGCACTTTGGATAATGGAGGATGACATCATATGTTTATAACGGTAGAGGGACCGATTGGTGTCGGGAAAACGTCACTGGCCCATATCATCAGTCAGCACTTTTCAATGCAGATGCTGAATGAAATTGTAGAAGAGAATCCGTTTCTCGGCAAGTTTTATGAAGATATCGACGAATGGAGCTTCCAAACGGAGATGTTCTTCCTTTGCAATCGCTTCAAGCAATTAGACGATATCCACAAACACCACTTGAGTCAACAGCAATCCGTCGTTTCTGACTATCATATTTTCAAGAACTTAATTTTCGCTCACCGTTCTCTGAGACCAGCTCATTTGAACAAATATGAGCAAATCTATAAGATTTTGACACACGATATGCCGAAACCTGATGTCGTCATCTACTTGCACGCCAGCATCGAAACATTGATGAAACGTGTCGCCTTGCGTGGACGTGAAGTAGAAGAGAACATGTCTCGCGATTACCTCGAACAGCTCGCTCATGATTACGAAACGTTTATCGAATCATACCGTGCGACGCATCCCGAAGTGACGATTCTTTCGTTTAGCGGAGATGAGCTCGACTTCGTCCAGAACCCGGATGATTTGACGCACGTCCTCTCGACGATCGAACGTGAATTAGAATTGACTAAAGGAGCACAAATCAAATGACGCTGAATGAAAAATATAACATTCCGAACGATACGATCATCACGATCGGTGGAATGGTTGGAATCGGTAAATCAACAATCACGAACTCACTTGCCGATGCCCTCAACTTCCGCACTTCACTTGAAAAAGTAGACACGAACCCTTATCTCGATAAATTTTATCATGATTTTGAGCGTTGGAGTTTCCACCTTCAAATCTATTTCTTGGCTGAACGGTTCAAAGAACAGAAGAAAATCTTCCAATACGGCGGCGGCTTTATCCAAGACCGCTCAATTTATGAAGATACAGGCATCTTCGCTAAAATGCACTATGAAAAAGGGACGATGTCTCCAACCGACTACGAAACGTACTCAAGTTTGTTTGAAGCGATGGTACTGACACCATTCTTCCCACACCCTGACCTTCTCATTTATCTTGAAGGCTCATTCGAGCAAGTACTCGACCGCATTCAAATGCGCGGCCGTGAGATGGAGCAACAAACACCAATCACGTATTGGGAAGAGATGTACGCCCGTTACACAGAATGGATCAACAACTTCAATCTTTGCCCGGTCCTTCGTCTTTCTATTGAAGAGTATGACTTGATCAATGACCCTAACTCGGTCGAACTCATCCTTGAGAAAATCGAGAAACAATTGACGATCGCTCGCGAAGCGAAAGTCAGATAAGTAAAGAAGGTGCACTGCTCGCTTGAGCGGTGCACCTTCTTTTTACGTGTGGGCGATATGAGGTTTCCGATACGTCGGTGTCTTCCGAGCTTTTCGGAATCCATCGATGGAATCGAATACGGCTGCCAAAATCGTGATGGCGACGACCAAGCCGAACACCCATTCAAACGAATTAACCCCGTTCGGGACATTCGTCTCCAGCCAATTTAAAAAGCGTGGATCGAACAACTGTGGAGAACTCGCCATCCAAATGATGAATGTGGCCGAGGCAATATTGTAAATCAAATTAAACGAAGCGAGCGCATACGTCCAATGTCCGTTCATCCACTTCCATACCCCAAGTACGACTTGAAGCAAGATGACGGTCACAAATAACCAAATCACATCCATCAGGAACGTTTGATTGAAGATGGGAGTGATCATCATGAACCCCGCGTTCGTAGATTCATAAATCCCTAGTAACTGTTCGGCGTTAATATACACGCCAAACCACACAGCTGTCCAAAACAACCCGAACCCTGCGTCAAATTTACTGATTCGACCGCCCTTCACCCGTTCTTTCAGTTTGGACACATCCCATTTTATATCTGGCGCCGGTACATCATCAGGTGCATAGCGCTCAATTAAAAAGAATACAAGCGTGATCCAAAACACGAGCTGAATCCCGACATCCCATAACGTATCAAACACATTCGTCAAAAACGTGCCGATCGTCAGCATGAGCGGTCCTGAGAACGTTGGCATGCTAGACAACACGAGACCGAAGAAAACGACAGCTAAGACGATTGGAACAACAAGTTTAATAACGGTCACATACATTGGGAAAAAACGTGGTCCGATGACATACTGTCCTTCCTTATAACGTGCGGCAACGACGGTTGGATGTCCCATCTCCTCTAACACTCGTTTCACGTCTGCCTCAGTCGGGTGTTCGGGCAATGCCAGCTCAATCGATTGCCGAATCGAGGTAGCCGCCTCCTCGCGCCGTTTCGGAGGAACATGCCGTACGACCTCATCGATATACATCTCAATCCACTCCATGACGCCCACCTCCTTCCCATTGCGATATCACAGTCTACACTAATAAGATTCCCGATGGAGCAACAGATTAGCTGATTTTCGCTGGATTGACACAAACAAAAAAAGCCGCAGACCGGAGTCTACGACCATAAAAAAACGCATCTGCCCATGCAGATGCCAAAACAAGCGGAGTTGGTGGGATTCGAACCCACGCGAGCCTTACGACTCCTAACGGATTTCGAGTCCGTCCCCTTCAGCCGGGCTTGGGTACAACTCCAGGCTTAAAAAAGTGTAAAAAAAAGAAAGTGGAGGAGGTGGTGGGATTCGAACCCACGCAGGCTATTACACCCCT
>NZ_QLVE01000053.1 GCF_003331145.1 Exiguobacterium sp. TNDT2
AGCTCCCACTTCAGGTTGCGAAGCAAGCAAGTGGTGAGTAGTTCACCGAGTATAACGTAAGCGTCGCGATGAGCGAGACACCACTGACAACGATACTTAACGTCTGTAAATCAATTTTCATTTTATACATCCTTTGAACAATAATCACATCATTACATCACAAAAACGAAACATTTTACAAACTGAATTTGGAAAAAGAAGAAAATGGTTAAGTTTTTATACATGTATAATTTTCCTCCACTCTAATTCACAGAACGGACTGCCTCTAAACCTCTTTGCCCTTCGTCTGTTGCTTCGGTCGTGATTAAACGTGTGTGGTTTCGTTCTCCAGATGGCCCGGGATTGCATTACCATCCATCCTAGTCGCTCAATCGTAGTGAAGCACTGAAAACGTTTAGATATATGCAAACGTTTCATCATCCCCTACTTCCTTTATCGTTCAGAGAGAGGAAAAAATGAAGGTTTTTGGGATATATGTTGACCAAAATTTCCATTTTTTGATGGATAAACACTGAATCGGCATATTCGGTGCCCGTTTGTAAGCTGGCTCACCTTCATTGAGGAGAAAAATACGATACGATGTAGACAAGAACAAATGATTCGGAAAGGAATGATTCCCGTGCCGCGCCCGCTCAAACTTGGTCTCATGCTCGCCGTGTTCGGGACCATCTTTTATATCACGCATTTCCATTACGAGCTTCGTCCGTCTGACGTCCGCGACATCGTCCTGTCGTTCGGCTGGTGGGGCCCAGTCGTGTTTTTCCTCATTTATGCGATCGGTCCGGTTATTTTTTTACCGACGTCCATCCTGTCGCTCGGGGCCGGTCTCGCTTTCGGGGTATGGCCGGGCGTCCTGTATATCCTATTCGGGGCGACGGCCGCCGCCGTGACCGGTTACGTTATGGCGAGATTGTTCGGCCGGTCCGTGCTCAAGGTCGACAGTTACCCATGGTCGGAGAAACTATTCACGCAGATGAAACAGCGCGGCTTCCTATATGTGTTCGTCCTACGGCTCATCCCGCTCATCAGCTTCGATTTGCTCAGTTACGCCGGCGGCATCGCCAAAGTCAAATTCAAATCATTTCTCCTCGCGACCGTGCTCGGGATGATTCCCGGGACGCTCGCCTACAGTTTTCTCGGTGCGAGTCTCGCCTCGGGCAGTGTCACGTTGATTTTTATCGCCGCCCTCGTTTTCGTCAGTCTGCTCGGCATCACTTACTATTTCCGAGAACCCGTCAAAAAGTGGCTCGGTTTGGTGTAAATCTCATTTCCTTATCGTGAAAAGAAGCGATTGAACCGCCCTTTCCTCCATCGTACAATTGGAAATGGAAATTCGTACCAAGTTCCAGATGGATAGGATGGGAGATTTTGAAATGAAACAATGGATTAGTATGTGCTTGCTCGTCTGCTTGCTTATCGGAGGAGCCGACGTGGCGACGGCGGCGCAAGGTAAACGTTATGACGACCGGGACATCGTCTACATGACGTTTGACGACGGGCCTCGCGCCGAGACGCTCTTGTTGCTCGACGTGTTAAAAAAACATCGGGTCAAAGCGACATTTTTCATCACAGGAAAATACATGAAAGGTAACGAAGAGACGTTACGTCGAATCGTCGCAGAAGGCCATACACTCGGACTTCACAGCATGACGCATGATAAAAAACGGTTTTATAAGTCGCCTCAATCAGCTGTCAACGAGATGAAGCGTGTGCAACAACTCATTTTTGAGACGACCGGTGTGAAGACGAACATTATGCGCGTGCCTTATGGAAGCGTGCCTCACATGACGAAAGCGCATCGTCTTGCCATGGAAAAGGCCGGGTTTTACATGTGGGACTGGAATGTCGACAGTCTCGATTGGAAACGAAAAAATAATCAGCGTCTGCTCCAGTACGAGACGATTCAGCGCGTACGGATGAATCGCGCGAACAACATCGCCTCGGTCGTCTTGATGCATGACCAATCCACTACTCCTGCCTCGCTTAACTATATCCTTCGTCATTTGAAACGGGAGCGCTATACGTTCAGGACGACGGCCGGTGTCACGGAGCCATACAACTTCTACAACAAATGGAAAGCCGGTAAATCACAATAAGAGTCGGGGCTGAAAGAGCCCCGACTCTTATTTGACGTTTAACCGATTCGTCATCTTGCGCATCTCGATGGCCATGTTAGACAGTTCTTGGGCCGACGCCGTGATCTCTTCCATCGACGCCATTTGTTCTTCCGTCGCCGCCGACGTGTTCTCGGTTTCGGTCGCGGTCGCCTCGGTGATTCCTTGAATCTCGCTGACGGACGTCAAAATCTCAGTCGCCCCGGCCGCCATCTCTTGGACGGCACCGGACACTTCTTCGACTTTATGCGCGACTTCTTCAATCGCTTCTTGAATCTCATCGAACGCCTCGCCTGTCTGTTTGACGTGGTGGACGCTGCTTGATACGTCGCGTTCGACGGTATGCATCGTCTCGACCGCGTCTTTCGTCTCCGCCTGTGTGTCTGCGATCAAGGCGGCGATTTGTTTCGTCGCCACGGCCGACTCCTCGGCAAGCTTGCGCACCTCTGAGGCGACGACGGCGAAGCCGCGCCCTTGGTCGCCCGCCCGTGCCGCCTCGATGGCTGCGTTCAAGGCGAGCAAGTTCGTCTGTTCGGCAATCCCTGTGATGGCCCCGGTAATCGTTCCGATCTCGTTTGATCTCATATTGAGCTGAGCGATCACTTGTTGGAGCTGCTTCATCTTTTCATTCGTCTCATCGAGTTGGCGCTCGAGCGTCTCGATCAACTCGTTCCCGCTCGCCACTTTTTGAAGTGTCGTTTCCGACAGTTCGGTCATGTGCTGTGCGTTCGTCGACACATGATGGATGCCATTCGTCAAATCCGTCAACGTTTCGTTAGACGCTTTGACGCGCGTGAGCTGACGCATCGAACCTGACGCGATCTCTTCCATCGTCATCGCGACCATTTCCGTCGCTTTCGTCGTCTCCTCGACGTTATTCTTTAAGTCATCTGACGAGACGGCGACGCGGTCGGACGTCGCGGTCACTTGTTCAATCAAGTGACGCAAATTATCCTTCATCGCATTGAACGCTTGTACGAGCAACCCGATCTCGTCACGCGACGCGTATGTTCCGTGCACCGTCAAATCACCTTCGCCTGCCCGCTCCATCAGAAGGCTCAACTGTTTGATCGGCCGCAAAATCAGATGGGCGATATAGACCCCAAGAGCGATCGATGTCAAAAAGGCGAGGGCCGCGGTGACCCAAAAGACAACGATGGCGTTGCCGAGACTCTGTTGAATCTCCTCGTTGGCGGTTTCAGCCTCTTGTTCAATGCCTTCCATGAGTGAGGCCGCCGAGTCGACCAATTCGAGACGGGTCGGACGTAAATCAGACAAGTACGTTCGGTATGCTGCCGCATTCTCTTCCCGGAGCGCCGGTCGCAAGACGAGGTCGACTCCTTCTAGATAAGCCGTCACTCCTGTTGTAACATCCTCCATGTGCGCTTTCATCGTTTCATCTTTCGGGTCGAACGTATCGTTTAATGCTTCGAGATTTGACGATATACTCGCTCTCCGTTGGGCGATATCTGCTTCTAGCTCCTCGTTTCGTTCCGTCTCTGTAGACAGAATGAGCTCGAGTAGATATCCGTCAATCGCTCGATTATCCGTCCGGATTTGCCCAAGATATTGCATCGGTAGCAAATCGTTTCGATACAGTTCTTCGCCCGCATCGGCCATTTGCCCGATATAGAGTCGACCCACGATGGCAATGACAATCATCGACAACAACGGAACCGCGAGCAAAATCATTATTTTCTTTGATAGTGACAGTTGTTTCATTTTCATCCCTCCATTCTTTTTATCGGAGCGAATCATTTATTTTCAAACGAAAAAATCTTGAGGGTGAAATAAATTTTTCACTGAATATTCAAATCAAGTAAAACATTGTGACATTTGTCCGATAATAAGATAGCCAAATCGAACTACTATTCAGAATGTGAGGAAATTATATGAGTGCTACGAAACGTAATCAGTTGATGCTCGTCACCACGTTCGTCATCGTCTTGACGTCCGTCATTGTCCACTTGCTCCACCGCTTCACCGATTTCGCCTATACATACACCGTGCTCCGTAACGGGACCGTCGGCTATGCGTACCCGGTCGCGACATGGGTATTGTTTGCCGTTCCGATCGTGCTGTTCCTGTTTATGGTCGTCAGCCGTCGCAGGAAACCCGAGCTATTCCCGTATTTGACGATGCTCACGCTGACGTTTACGAGCATCTCGACCGTCGCCGGCGGCCAAGGACTCGTCGAGTATCA
Source organism: Exiguobacterium sp. TNDT2 (assembly GCF_003331145.1). Lineage (GTDB taxonomy): Bacteria > Bacillota > Bacilli > Exiguobacteriales > Exiguobacteriaceae > Exiguobacterium. Next base: position 4,318 of record NZ_QLVE01000053.1, read on the forward strand.
CTTCTCGATTTTCGTCGTCTTGGCGATTTTGTCGTTCATGCGCCGCATCGACTTGATCCTCTATAGCACCGTCATCTTCGCGGTACAACACTTGGCCGGCTATTTCTTGTTCCCGGAAATCATCTGCGGCACGGCCGACTATCCGTTCAGCCTGCTCCTCGTCCATGCGATTTATCTCATCTTGTTGAGCGCGGTGCTCATCGTCCAGATCCACTTCCGTAACCTCGAGTCGTCACGCGTCAAAGCGCAAGAAGACGAGACACGCCGATTGTTGAGACAAGCCGTCGCCGACGCGAGCCAACTCGTCATGACATTGAAGACACATGCGACCGAGCTCGAGACGGCCGCCAATCAGTCGCTCGCGTCCGGGGAACAAATCGCCGTCACGGTCGATCCGATCGTCGCGCACGCGACCGAACAAGAGACGTCGATGAACCAGGGGGCCAATGAGATTCAATCGATTCGCGCCCTCACCGCCCTCATTCAAGAACGGATGGCCCAGACCGCCGCCGCATCGTCCCGGATCGCAGCCGATGCGATTGCCGGGAAAGATGACATGCAGCGGATGGAAGCGAAAGTCGAAGAGATTATCGATGAGTCTGAGCGGCTCGAACGCGTCGTCACGACGATGTCGAACCGCTCGACCGAGATTCAAGCCATCTTGCAACACGTCGAGACGATCAGCGGCCAGACGAACATGCTCGCCTTGAACGCCTCGATTGAGGCAGCACGGGCCGGTGATGCCGGACGGGGCTTCGCCGTCGTCGCTTCTGAGGTCGGCAAACTTGCCGTCCAATCCCGTGATTACGCATCCGAGATGACACGCGTCCTCGGTGGCCTCATGGAAGATACGAGCGTCGTCCGGGAATCGGCCCAGTTGTTCAAACAAGCGACCGAGAACTGTCAAACCGTCTCGGCCGATGTGACCGCCGTCTTCCACCGCTTGACCGAGGATGTCTCCGAGATTGACGGGCAAATCAATTCGATTCAAGCGACGCGTCAAGGCGTGACTTCGCAGATGGAGATGCTTGAGACGCGCCTTGCGACGACGAAACACGCGGCGAGCGAGTTGCAGCAACAGATTCAACACGTCGCCGCCGCGACCGAGGAACAAGTCGCCATCCAAAAAGAGTTGAGTTGTATGTCCGACCGCCTCGCCTCGACCGCGAGCACGTTAGAAGACGTGACCGGTCAGCTTGAGTCCCGGGCCAACTAAAAAACCAGGCCGCGAATGTTGGATTCGCGGTCTGGTTTTTTATAATGTGGCAATCAGTTTGTCGAGCGCCTCACGAAGTGGCGTCACCGGACGGCCGAGCACCAACTCGAAATCGTTCGACTCGACTTCGAGCGAGCCGTTGCGGATGCTGTCTTGAATGCCGACGACGATCGGAATCGCTTCTTCCGGCACCCCGGCGCCGCGCATGACGTCGGCGTACGCGTCCAAGCTCACTTCTTGGAGCGCGACTTCACGTCCGAGCACCTCACTGAGCACCTCGACGAGCTCGGCTTGCGTATGGAGCGGACCTGACAATTCAAAGATATCTTGTTCGAAATCATCTGCTAGGAGCACGTTCGCGATTGCTTCGGCGTAGTCTTCCTGCAACGCCCATCCGACTTTCCCGTCACGGGCCGCCGTCACCCAAGGTGCGCCTGCGAGCACGCCTTGAATGCTGCCAAGTTCGTTTTCTAAATACCAATTGTTGCGCAAGAATGCATGGGGGATGCCCGTCCGTTCGATCGCGCCTTCCGTCTCGACATGCGGCGGCGCCATGAGGTTTTGACTATCGGTCGCGTCGGCGAGACTCGTGTAGGCGATGAACGACACGCCGGCTCGTTCGGCCGCCTCGACCGCGTTCGCATGTTGCCGAATGCGTGTGTCATTGTCCCCGTCCGTCGAGATGATGAGCAGTCGTTCGACACCTTTAAACGCTTCATCGAGCGTCTCTAGCTTGTCGAAATCGCCGTGGCGCACATCGACCCCTTTCTCCTTTAGGGCTTCCGCTTTTTCTGGATGCCGTACACTGACTGCGAGTTCGCTTGCCGGGACCGATTTGAGTAACTCATCGACAATTTTCGAACCGAGTTTCCCGGTCGCGCCTGTGACTAAGTATTTCATCTGTTCCTGCCTCCTCTTGGTTCATTCATGCTGATTCACTCTATTCTTCCCCTCAAACGAGAACAGCAAATCCAAAACGGGACGTTTTCTCAAATTGCGAACGAGTCCTCCATTACTCGTGTTCTCATGGTTAATCATTTCAATCTTAAGTCGTATGGGCGTGCTCTTTGCTATCGGGTAAAGTAAATAGAGATGTCATATACGCAAGGAGAAACGATTCATGGAACAATGGATTCAACAAATGATTGAGCAGTTCGGCTATTTCGGCGTCCTTTTCCTCATCTTCATCGAGAATGTCTTCCCGCCCATCCCGTCCGAGCTCATTTTAATATTCGCTGGCTTCTTCACGACGACGACCGCACTCTCACCCGTCTGGATGATTCTCGCTGCGACGGTCGGGGCGGTCATCGGAGCCATCGTCTTATATAGCGTCGGCCTGTTCTTCGACAGGGAGCGCCTCGAGGCTTGGGTCGGACGTTATGGCAAGCGCCTCTATATGAAAGTTGATGACGTCCGTATGGCCGATCGTTGGTTCGACCGCTTTGGACCGAAACTCGTCTTTTTCGGTCGATTCGTCCCTGTCGTCCGCAGTCTCATCTCGATTCCGGCCGGCATGTCGAACATGCCGTTCATCAAATTCTTGACGTTGACGACACTCGGAACGTTGATTTGGAACACGGTGCTCATCTTTGTTGGCGTATATGTCGGGGAGAATTGGCAAGTGTGGCTCGGCCATATCGAGACGTATTCTCATGTCATGTATGGTGTCCTCGCCGTCATCCTGCTCGGACTAGGGGCTTTCATCGTACGTGTCATCTGGTCACGCCGCTCTGAACAGCGTTAAGTTTACACACTCCGAAATCGATTCGGAGTGTTTTTTTCATAGAATCACATTTTTTACTTGACTTTAAGTTCTTATGAACTTAAATTAATCATATAGAGT
>NZ_QLVE01000005.1 GCF_003331145.1 Exiguobacterium sp. TNDT2
TGGTTGTATTATCCTATTATATTAAGTGATCTGACAATTGTATATTTATTTTTCAAGAAAAAACGGCCTCCCTCTTAGGAGGGAAACCGTTTAGATATTGTAAGACTTATACGCCTTCGTATGCAGCGTACATGATCTCTTTCAATTCTTCGACGAGCGGCATTTTCGGGTTGGCCGTCGTACATTGGTCTTCGAACGCGTCGACTGCCATCTTGTCGATTTTCGCGTCGAGGTCCGCTTTCTTGATGCCTTGAGCTTTGAACGAAAGCTTGATGTTCAAGCGCTGACCGAGCTCGATGATCGCTTGGATGAGCGACTCGACGCCTTCTTCCGTCGTGCTTGCTGGAAGTCCGAGGTAGCGCGCGATTTCAGCGTAACGCTCGTCGGCGATGAATGACTCATATTTCGGGAACGCCGCGAGTTTCGATGGGCGTGTCGCGTTGTAACGGATGACGTGTGGCATAAGGATCGCGTTCGTCCGTCCGTGTGGGACGTGGAACTCGCCACCGATTTTGTGTGCGATCGAGTGGTTGATACCGAGGAACGCGTTCGCGAACGCCATACCCGCCATTGTCGATGCGTTGTGGACTTTCTGACGCGCTTCGGCGTCACTGCCGTTCTCATACGCTTTCGGGAGGTAATCGAAAATCATCTTCATCGAACGAAGCGCGAGTCCATCCGTGTAGTCGTTTGCCATGACCGAAACGTACGCTTCGATGGCGTGTGTCAACACGTCCATTCCTGTATCGGCCGTGATTGATGCTGGGACCGTCATGACGAATTCAGGGTCGACGATGGCGACGTCCGGTGTGATCGCGTAGTCAGCGATCGGGTATTTGACGTTACGTTTCTTATCCGTGATGACCGTGAACGGTGTCACTTCAGAACCCGTACCTGATGTTGTCGGGATGGCGACGAACATCGACTTGTTGCCGAGTGTCGGGAACTTGTACGTCCGCTTGCGGATATCCATGAATTTTTGGCGAAGGTTCGAGAACTTCTCTTCTGGGCGTTCGTAGAAGAGCCACATGCCTTTCGCGGCATCCATCGGTGATCCACCGCCGAGTGCGATAATCATGTCTGGTTGGAAGTGACGCATCGCTTCGGCACCACGCATGACCGTCTCGACCGATGGGTCTGGCTCGACTTGGTCGAAGATGCGATACTCGACGCCAGCCGGCAAGTTTTTGACGACTTTATCGGCAAATCCGAGTTTGACCATCATTTCATCCGTGACGATCATCGCCCGTTTTTTCGATGTGAGCGATTGAAGGTATTGGACCGAGTTTTTCTCAAAGTAAATCTTTTCAGGGACTTTAAACCATTGCATGTTCACGCGACGTCTCGCCACCTTTTTCACGTTGAGTAGATGTTTCGCCGTCACGTTCTCAGAGACGGAGTTTTTACCGTACGACCCACACCCGAGTGTGAGCGATGGTGTCATTTCGTTATAGAGGTCACCGATCCCGCCGTGTGCCGTTGGCGAGTTGACGATGATGCGGCAAGCTTTCATCCGGAGTCCGAATGCGAGGATGGCGTCGTCGTCTGTCGAGTGGATGGCTGCCGTATGACCGAGACCACCGATTTCAAGCATCTTCTCAGCGATCGCGAAACCTTCTTCACGCGATTGGACTTTGTAGGCTCCGAGTACTGGGCTAAGTTTCTCGTGTGAGAGTAGTTCTGTCGCGCCGACCGTCTCGAGTTCGGCGATCAAGATTTTCGTGTCGTCTGGAACGCTAAGTCCAGCTTTCTCGGCGATCCATGCTGCAGGCTTCCCGACGATTTCAGGGTTTACCGCACAAGAGTCTGTTTTAATGACGAGTGTCTCGAGTTTTGCTTTCTCTTCTGGTGAGCAGAAGTAGCAACCGAGCGCCGTCATTTCGGCTTTCACTTCTTCGTAAACTTCTTGGTCGACGATGATCGCTTGTTCAGATGCACAGATCATCCCGTTATCGAACGTTTTCGACAAGATGACGTCCGAGATGGCACGTTTTACTTTTGCCGTCTTGTCGATGTAGGCTGGAACGTTACCAGGACCGACACCGAGGGCCGGTTTACCAGTCGAATAGGCTGATTTGACCATCGCCGCACCGCCTGTTGCGAGGACCATGGCGACTCCTGGGTGGTTCATAAGCGCTTTCGTCGCGTCGAGTGACGGTTTTTCAACCCATTGGATCAAATGTTCTGGTGCGCCGGCTTCGATGGCTGCGTCACGAAGGATGCGGGCCGCTTCACTTGAACACTGTTGTGCCGACGGGTGGAAGCCGAAGATGATCGGGTTACGTGTTTTGATGGCGATGATTGCTTTGAACATCGTCGTTGATGTCGGGTTCGTGACCGGTGTGACCCCGGCGACGACACCGACTGGTTCCGCGATGTACGTGATGCCGTTTTGCTCATCGTCTTCGATAACGCCGACCGTCTTCTCACCACGGAGTGAGTTATAAATATATTCTGTCGCAAAGATGTTTTTGATCATCTTATCTTCAAACACACCGCGACCAGTTTCTTCATATGCATGTTTCGCGAGTGCGACGTGTTGTTCGAGACCGGCTAGCGCCATCGCTTGAACGATCGCATCGATTTTTTCTTGATCAAACGTCATTAACGTGTCGAGCGCTGTATGTGCTCGTGTGACGAGCGTGTCGACCATCTGTTCTGCTGATGTTTCCACTACTGCTTTCTCTTTAACTGCCATGTTGGGTTCCTCCTCATGAATGAGAGCTTATACTGTTGACTTGATGGAGAGCACGGGGCGATCAGTGGTTTGATAAGAGTTTGTGCTTTCCTTCACATTCATAGAATACAACGTTTCCGACAATTTGTGCGTGACAACAATGTGAATTCTTTCACAATATTTTTTTGAAGAATGAGGATAGGTCTTGCTTTTTGATAGGACGCTCAGTAAAATCGTATGCGTTTTCATGAAAAGATGAAGTCTTACAAATGTAAACGCTTACATATATTATGTCGGTCGTTTGTCCGATGTGCTGTGTGATTTGTCACGGGATGAGGATTGGTCGTCCACCCCGCTCTCGGTCGTGTATAATGAAGAAAGAATCTAATTAGGAAGTGACATGACTATGCCGAGACAAGACGCAGCCGATCAGTTCGTAAAACTGATCCCATTAATCCGCAGGAAGTTGTTACGCCGTTCCGACCTCCCGCAAATCCCAAACTTGAACTTTTCCCACTTTCATCTCCTCATGTTGATTGAGGATGAAGGCGCCGTGACGAACGGACACATCAGCGAGACGCTATCGATCGCCCCGCCAAACGTGACGCCGCTCATCACGAAGCTCGTCGATGAGGGCTATATCACCCGCGTCCCGGACGAACGCGATCGCCGCGTCATCTGGAATCAACTGACCGAAAAGGGCGAACTCGTCCTCCGCGAGCGTCGCGATTCGTTTCGTCGCCTGTTCGAGGACCGTCTCGCGTTTCTGAACGAGGAAGAGACGAATCGATTGATCGACAGTTTGAAGACGTTGACAGAGATCGTCGAGAAGATGGATAAGAGCGAGGGATGATTTTTACTCGTCAACATCTACGTCTTCTTATATAATCGAGGATGAATCAATCGAACAATGGAAAGAGAGATGACATGTAATGGGTCGTAAATGGAACAACATTAAAGAGAAAAAGGCGTCAAAAGACGCCAATACGAGTCGCATCTACGCGAAGTTCGGCCGTGAAATCTACGTAGCCGCCCGTCAAGGGGAACCAGATCCAGAATCAAACCAAGCGCTCAAATTCGTCGTTGAACGAGCGAAAACGTACAACGTCCCGCGCGCCATCATCGACCGCGCCATCGACAAAGCAAAGGGCGGCGACGAAGAGAACTTCGATGAGCTCCGTTACGAAGGGTTCGGGCCGAACGGCTCGATGCTCATCGTCGACACGCTCACGAACAACGTCAACCGGACGGCCTCTGAAGTTCGCGCCGCTTTCGGTAAAAACGGTGGCAACATGGGTGTCAGCGGGTCGGTCGCTTATATGTTCGACGCGACGGCTGTCATCGGTGTCAACGGCATGAGCGCCGACGACGTACTCGAACTCATGATGGAGCACGACCTCGACGTCCGTGATGTCATCGAAGAAGATGAGACGGTAATCGTCTATGCGGAGCCAGAAGCGTTCCATGCCGTGCAGACTGCTTTCAAAGCTGCAGGCATCGAGACGTTCGAAGTCGCCGAGTTGACGATGTTGCCACAAAACGAGATCGCCCTCGATGACGAGTCGAAAGAACAGTTTGAAAAACTACTCGACGTCCTCGAAGACCTCGAAGACGTGCGCCAGGTATACCATAACGTTGAAGGATAACGAACGAGCGATAACTTTTCGGAGTTATCGCTTTTTTTGAACAATCGATTTGACAACCCGAAACACGTATGTTAAATTTCAAAAGTCTTTATCATATTAAAGTGATAACATGAGAAAGAGTTTTGAAAGAAAGGTGTTGGAAATGATGAATGCTGTCTTATTAGCTGTTATCGTATTATTTGCTCTCGCAATCAGTCGAGTTCACATCGTCTTGTCGCTCATCCTCGCCGCAATCGTCGGCGGTCTCGTGGGAGGTCTCGGTTTCAACGACACGTTGACCGCCTTCAGTGACGGTCTTGGCGGAGGGGCTACCATCGCCCTCAGTTATGCGCTACTCGGCGCGTTCGCCGTCGGTCTATCAAAAACGGGGCTCCCAGACGTCCTGGCGGAAAAGTTGATCAGTATGTCAGGTCGCGACGTTACCGGTAAGAGCGTGGCGCGCGTCAAAGCGCTGTTGCTATCGTTCCTCTTATTACTAGCAATCAGTTCGCAGAACGCTTTACCGATTCACATCGCGTTCATCCCGATCGTCATCCCGCCGCTCCTCGTGCTGTTTAACGAGTTGAAGCTCGACCGCCGGCTCGTGGCGACGATTCTCACGTTCGGTCTTGTCACGCCGTATATGTTACTTCCGGTCGGATTTGGCGGCATTTACTTGAATGAGATTTTGTTGCCGAACGTGGAAACGAACGGCATGGCCGTCGGTGATGTCAATATTGTCAGCATCATGGCCATCCCGGCCCTCGGGATGCTCGTCGGTCTCGTCACCGCCTTCTTCCACTATCGGAAGCCGCGGACGTACGATACGATCCAACTCGGGCCTACTGATTACGAGATTCGGACGTTGAGCCCGCTCAAAATCTGGCTCACGGCTGCCGTCGTCCTCGTCGTCCTCATCGTACAGCTTCAGACCGAATCGATGATCGCATCGGCCGTCTCAGGACTCATCCTGTTGACACTGCTTCGCCTCATCCCTTGGTCAGAGGCAGACGACATCTTCACGAGCGGGATGCGCATGATGGCTTTCATCGGCTTCGTCATGATCGCGGCTAGCGGGTTTGCCGCCGTCATCCGCGCGACCGGTGCCATCGATCCGCTCGTCAATGGCGCAAGCGGCATCATGGGCGACTCACAATTTGTGGCCGCGCTCGTCATGCTCCTCGTCGGACTCGTGATCACGCTAGGAATCGGTTCGAGTTTCTCGACGATTCCAATCATCGCGGCCATCTTCGTCCCGCTTTGCATCCAATACGGTTTCTCGGTCGAGGCGACGATCGCCATCATCGGGACGGCCGGTGCGCTCGGTGACGCCGGTAGCCCAGCGAGTGACTCGACACTCGGACCGACGAGCGGTTTGAACGCCGACGGTCAACACGACCACTTGCGTGAGACGGTGTGGCCGACGTTCCTCCACTACAATATCCCGCTCATCATCTTCGGCTTGATTGCCGCCATGGTGTTGTAATCACTTCCGATTGCGCCGCGCGTAAATCGTGCCGAGCAAGACGAGCACGAGTAAAAACCAAATCCCGGTATACATGAGGATTTCGATAATCATTGCTGACTCCTCCTAAATATCCATCATAAAAAGGAGCGACATCGCGTCGCTCCTTTTTATGATGAAGTTTTTAGCTGTTGTTGACAAGTGTTCAAGTATCCGTCGACGGTATCCGCGACTTCGCGGCCTTCCCGGATCGCCCAAACGATCAAACTTTGTCCCCGTCTCGCATCCCCTGCGACAAACACACCTTCGACGTTCGACGTATAATCATGATTCGCTTCGATGCCGACTTTCCGGAGTTCACGTTCCGGTCGTTCGAACCCGATGGCGACAAGCACGAGATCGGCTGGATACGTCTCGATCGACCCGTCGACGACGAAGAATGTCGCCTGTCCGTCCGGTTTGACGATTTTCTCCATCCGTTCCGTCTCAATCCCGACGACACGGTCTCCATCTTTGATAACCCGGTTCGAACGAATCAAATATGTGCGCGGGTCGTGGTCGAAATGTTCAATCGCTTCCGCATAAGCGTAATCGGTCGATAACGTGTCCGGTTGGAGCGGCCATGGCCGCTCCGGCGCCCGGAACACACCTTTCTCCGGATGTTTCCCGAACTGCGTCACTGACTTGGCGCCTTGACGAATCGCCGTCGCCACGCAGTCCGCGCCTGTGTCCCCGCCACCGATGACGATGACGTCTTTTCCGTTCGCGTCATATCGAGCGTCGAGCGATTTCCCGCCGAGCGTACGCGTCGACTCCGTCAAATAATCCATCGCCGGCTCGACGCCTGTGGCATCATCCCCATCGATGCCGAGCGTCCGTTGTTTCTGTGCTCCCGTCGCGAGAATGACGGCATCGTACGTGTGACGGAGTGACTCGATGGTCACATCGGTCCCGACGTTGACGCCCGTCTTGAAACGGATCCCCTCCGCCTCGAGCAGACGTACACGACGCCGGACGACGTCTTTCTCCAGCTTCATGTTCGGGATGCCATAGAACAACAGCCCGCCCGCCTCGTCAGCTTTCTCATAAATCGTGACCGCATGGCCGAGCTGGTTCAATTGATCGGCCGCCGCGAGTCCGGCCGGCCCGCTACCGATGATGGCAACACGGTGTCCGGTCCGTTTCTTGATGTGACGAGGTTTGACCCATCCTTCCTCGAAGGCGCGGTCGATAATCGTCCGCTCGATCGATTTGATTGCGACCGGGTCCTCGCTGATGCCGAGCGTACACGAGCCTTCACACGGGGCTGGACAGACACGACCCGTGAACTCCGGGAAGTTATTCGTCTCCATCAACCGCTCATAGGCTCGATACCAGTCCTGATCCGAGACGAGCTTATTCCATTCGGGAATCAAGTTGTGAATCGGACAGCCGATCGTCTCTTGACCGATCATGTCCCCGACGTGACAGAACGGGGTGCCGCAATCCATGCAACGCTCGGCTTGTTTGACGATCGGTCCGTCTTCCATCCGTGAAGCGTATTCACTGTAATCATGAATCCGTTCGAGGACGGAACGTTCTGGCAATGTCTCCCGTGGGATATCGATAAATTTATGTCTCATGCTCCCCCTCCTTCAGTCACGACGCGAAATAGTTCGAGGGCGCGGTCGGCGTCACTCAATTCCGGACGCGTCGCCTCGATGTGACGCATGACGTCAAGTACGTTCGCATAGTCACGCGGTACGACTTTGACGAAGCGTTTTCGTTCTTGCTCGAACGCCTCGAGCACGGCTCGCGCTTTGACACTGTCCGTATGGAACTGGTGCATCTCGAGCAACGCGTAAATCTGTTCGGCATCCTCGTCGGTCAACTCACGGTCGACCGAGACAAGCTCTTCGTTGACGAGTTCCTCGTACGCTTGGTCCCCGTACAGGTAGGCGACCCCGCCCGACATCCCGGCCCCAAAGTTACGACCGACCGTACCGAGGACGACGACCGTCCCACCGGTCATGTACTCACAGCCGTGATCGCCGACGCCTTCAGTTACGGCGACCGCACCCGAGTTACGGACGGCAAATCGTTCTCCGACATGACCGTTGAAGAACGCCATCCCGGACGTCGCGCCGTAGAGACAGACGTTCCCCGCGATGACTTGTTCGCTCTCTTCAAACGGGGCATGTTTCTCGGCGATGACGGCGAGTTTTCCACCGCTCAAGCCTTTCCCGACATAATCGTTCGCGTCGCCGATGACCGAGATGGTGATCCCGTTCGGCAAAAACGCCCCTAAACTTTGGCCAGCCGATCCGCTGAGGCGAAGTGAAATCGTGTCCTCGGCGAGTCCGACGTTGCCATGCACTTTCGTCACTTCATGCCCGAGCATCGTCCCGACGGCTCGGTCCGTATTACGGACGCGGCCGACGAAAAACGTCGGTTGGAGCGACTTGATGGAACGTGAGACGGCCGGAATCAGTTTTCGGTGATCATATGACTGATAGGCCGGATGCGGTAGTTCCTCTTTTTCCGGCAACGCTGTCGGAATCGACAACATCGGAGTCAAGTCGAGCGTTTTTGCTTTCGGATGTTTTTGTTTCCATACGCTTTCCTCTAACAAGTCGGTCCGGCCGATGACGTCACGGAGCGATTTCGCACCGAGCGAGGCTAAAATCTCTCGCACGTCTTCGGCGAGGAACGTCATCAAGTTGACGACGTGTTCGGGTTTGCCCATGAACTTTGCGCGCAAGGCCGGGTCTTGTGTGGCGACACCGACCGGACACGTGTCAAGGTGACACGCCCGCATCATGATACACCCGAGCACGACGAGCGGCGCCGTCGCGAACGCGTATTCTTCGGCGCCGAAGATGGCGGCGAGGACGATATCACGCCCGGTCATGAGTTTACCGTCGGTCTCGAGCGTGACGCGACCCCGGAGTCCGTTCAAGGCGAGCGTCTGGTGCGTCTCGAGCAGACCGAGCTCCCATGGGAGTCCCGTATGCTTGATCGATGTCCGAGGTGACGCCCCGGTCCCACCGTCATAGCCGCTGATGACAATCGTGTCTGCGTTCGCCTTGGCGACACCGGCCGCGATCGTCCCGACACCTGATTTTGAGACGAGTTTGACGCTAATTTTCGCGTTCGGATTGACGTGCTTCAAGTCGAAGATCAGCTGCGCCAAGTCTTCAATCGAATAGATATCGTGGTGCGGCGGTGGCGAGATGAGTCCGACACCTGGGACGGAGCCGCGCACTTCGGCGACCCATGGATATACTTTGTTCCCCGGCAATTGTCCGCCCTCACCCGGCTTCGCCCCTTGCGCCATCTTGATTTGAATCTCATCGGCGTGATACAAATATTCGGCCGTCACGCCGAAACGACCGCTTGCGACTTGCTTGATGCGACTGACGCGTTCACTGCCGTCCTCATCAGGGGTGAACCGATTCCGGTCCTCCCCGCCTTCCCCGGAGTTGCTCTTGCCGCCGATTTGGTTCATGGCGATGGCGAGCGTCTCGTGCGCCTCTTTCGACAAGGAACCGAACGACATCGCTCCCGTCTTGAAGCGGCTGACGATCGAAGTGACCGACTCGACTTCATCAATCGAAATCGCATCTTGTTGTTTAAAGGCGAACAATTGACGTAAGAATTGGCCTGACGACTCGTGAAGTTTGACATAAGCGTCATAATACCGGCGCTCGTTCTCGCGGCAGGCCCGCTGGAGCAAATGAATCGTCTTCGGGTTAAAGGCGTGCTCTTCCCCGTCGGCGCGCCACTGAAAATCGGCTCCGGCCTCGAGCGGTCGTTCCCGCTTGTAGGCAGCTTCATGCTGGCGGCGCGACTCTTCTTCGAGTTCAGTGAAACCGACACCGGACAACTGTGATGTCGTCCCGCGGAAATGGCGTTCGATCAAGGCTCGGTCAATGCCGACCGCCTCAAAGATTTGGGCCCCACGGTAACTTTGTACGGTCGAGATCCCCATCTTCGACATGATTTTGACGATGCCATCGACCGATGCCGTCTGATAGCGGCGAACGGCTTCTGTGAACGAGTATGGCAGTTGACCGGCCTCGACCGCCTCGGCAATCGTCGCATAGGCGAGATACGGATAGACGGCGTCGGCGCCGTACCCAATCAAGGCGGCCGCTTGATGGACTTCACGCACTTCGCCACTCTCAGCGACGAGACTGCACGACGCGCGAAGATTGACGCGAATCAAATGTTGGTGGACGGCGCTCAAGACGAGGAGCGACGGCATCGCCAACAGGTTTTCGTTCATGTCACGATCCGACAAGACGATGACTTCAGCCCCGTCGCGGACGAGCCCTTCGACACGCTCGAACAATGTCTCAAGGGCAGCCTCGAGGTCGTGAACGTATGTCGTCTCGACCCGTTCGACGCGAAGCGTCTCGTTCACTTGTTCGACCGCGGCCGCATCGAGGAACGGATGTTTGAGCCAGACACGACGGGCGTGACCGCGACCGGTGTGGACCGGGTTCGCGAGTGGTCCGAGCCACGTGAACGTGGCCGTGACGATCTTCTCACGCAATGCATCGATTGGCGGGTTCGTGACTTGGGCGAAGTGCTGTTTGAAGTAATGGAACAATGAGCGTGGCCGTTCAGACAAGACCGCGACCGGTTGGTCATGACCCATCGAACCGATTGGATCTTTTTTCTCGAGGATGAGCGGGACGAGATATTGTTCGATATCTTCTTTCGTGTAACCGAACGCACGTTGCTTGCGATGCAGGTCGGCGACGAACGGCTCTTCGACCGGAGACTCTTCAAGCTTAGTCATCTGCTTCAGCCATTTACCGTATGGCTCGGCTCGCGCAATCGTCTGTTTGATTTCCGCGTCCGGGATGAGTCGCTTCGACTCCAGATCGATCAATAGGAGCTGGCCTGGGCGAAGTCGCTGTTTCGACTTCACGTTTTCGGCTTGTACGGGAATGACGCCGCTCTCAGACGACAAGATGAGTTCGCCATCAAGCGTCTCGATATAACGCATCGGTCGCAGTCCGTTCCGATCCAAGATGGCGCCGATTTGACGACCGTCCGTGAAGACGACGCCAGTCGGTCCATCCCAAGGCTCCATGATGGATGAATGATATTGGTAGAAGTCTTTTTTGAACGGATCTATTTTCACTTCTGTGAACGGCTCCGGGATGAGCATCATCGCCGTATGGGCGATGGAACGTCCGGTCCGTGTGAAGAACTCGAAGGCATTGTCGAGCATCGACGAGTCGCTGCCGGTCTCTTGAAGGACCGGGAACAGCTGATTGACGTCCTCGAACAAATCGGTCGACGTAACGCCTTCGCGGGCCCGCATCGCATCGATATTGCCGCGGAGCGTATTGATTTCCCCGTTATGCACGATCATGCGGTTCGGATGCGCCCGCTCCCATGATGGGAATGTGTTCGTCGAGAAACGAGAATGGACGATGCCGAACGTGCTCTTATAGGCCGGCGCCTGCAAATCGAGATAAAACCGCTCAATCTGTTCAGGCGTCAGCATCCCTTTATAAACGATCGTCTTCGTCGATAGACTCGGCATGTATAGATTCAAGTCCTCGGTCTTCTCAATCGTCCGTCTGAGTTGATAGAGTGTCCGCTCGTTCGAGTCGTAATCGGCGAACGGGCACGAGACGAACCATTGGTAGATGGTCGGTTGCGTCACCCGAGCATGCTCACCTATTGCGTTTGGATTGACCGGTACCTCACGCCAACTGATGGTCGAAAAGTCGAACTCGTCGGCGATCGCTTCCATTTGACGTTGCTTGTCCTGCAGTCTCGACTCATCCGGTTGGAAAAAGACCATTCCGACCGCATAGCGACCTGGCGTCGGCAAATTCATCGTCTGGAGGAACAGTTCGTGCGGTAGCTCGGTCATGATTCCCGCGCCGTCTCCGGCATCGATGACGCCTTGCCCGCCCCGGTGTTCTAGCTTACAGAGCATCGATAGCGATTTACTGACAATGTCGTGTTTCTTCTCTCCGTTTAGGTTGACATATAGCCCAATGCCACATGCGTCTTTTTCGAATCGTGAATCGTACAAGCCTGTTCGCTTCATCGAATCAACCCCTCTCTCTCGATCTTGTTTCGTAAATTTTATTTTGTTCTAAATATTCTGATAAATCAAGGGGGTTGTATACTATTCTGCATAATCCAACTCAGTGAATATCTTTTTGAAAACGTATTCATCAGCGTTATCAAGCAATTTTCAAAAACATGTTATAATGCATAAAGAATAATTATCCATAAAATATATTGGTATATAGGTTCATAAGAACTTAAATAAACTCACAAAAAAAGCGGTAGCCTATGAGCTACCGCTTCTGACCTTATTCAACCGTTTTTCGTGAGTGATGCAAGAATGCCCGTGGTTTTTTCCAAATAATCAAGCCGACATAACCAAGCGTGAGCAAAATCAAGGCACTGACGAGGACGACGTAGAGCGTCGCATTGTCAATTCGTGCGAAGATGGCGATGTATGCCCAGACGAAGACGAGCGGATAGATGAAGTCACGATGCCACCACATGAAGACGAGCGCGAGGACAACCCCGACCATGAGCATGAGCGATGTCCAAGCCAGTTCGTCGAGCCCGAGCACGGTCGTGACCCGTTCCCGATTCATGACGACGAACACGTTGACGATTGTCGCAACGGACACCCAGCCGATATAAATCGAGAATGGGAACCGGTCGAGCCAACTTGTCGACGTCCGGAAGGCGATGTAATAGAGCCAGGCGAGCGTCGCGAGAAATGCGACCATGACGACGAGCGAAGTGATGAACCACTCGTTCGTGAACGTGAGCAACCAGAGGCCGTTCAAGATACACGAGACGAGAAAGCCCGCTTTCATCCGGTTCGCCTGTCGGTTCGCAACCGACCCTTTCTTCAATTGCAAGACAAGCCAAACGGCGAGCGCGATATAAATCACGCCCCAAATCGAGAACGCGTAGCCGGCCGGTTTGAAGTAAATGTCGATTCGGTCCGACACGGCCGCGTTTTCGCCACTCGCAAAATAGTTGATGACGACCGTCGCTAAAAATGCCAGCCAGTTGATTAAAGGCCATTTTGATAAGTCCATAAGTAGGATCCTCCGAAGAAGACCTGACACCTCCTTTATTAACATAGTTTTCTATACCCATGTGCCAACGCTCATACACATCTTGACGAGCTCCTGCAGAAATCGCTGGACACATAACAAAACGACCCCGGCCTTAACCGGAGTCGTCTCGAAGAAGCGGCAGTGTCACCGCATTTGGTATTTTAGTCGTCCACCTAAGTAGATGGACGACAACATCAATTGTTTAGAAGTCGATCTCATCCGGGTCCGGACCAATGCGTTCATGAGTCGCCACGGCGTCGATCTTCGCCAAGTCGTCCGCATCGAGCGCGAAGTCAAAGACTTCGAAGTTCTCTTGAATGCGGTGCGGCGTAACCGATTTCGGAAGCGCGACGTTCCCCGTATCCAAATGCCAGCGAAGCACGACTTGAGCCGGCGTCTTGCCGTGTTTCTCCGCGACCTCAGCGAAAGTCGGGATATCGAGGAACTTCCCTTGCATGAGCGGGCTCCAAGCCTCGACTTGAATGCCCTCGTCTTGGCAATACTCGACGAGGTCCGGTTGCGGCAGTTGCGGGTGCAACTCGATTTGATTGATGAGCGGCGTCATGAGACCCGCTTCTTTCAACGTTTCGAGATGATGTTCTTTGAAGTTCGACACGCCGATCGCCTTGATTTTCCCGGCCTCATAGAGGTCAATCAAATCTTTCCATGCCTCGACGAACCCGTCGACTGGCCAGTGGAGCAGACAAAGATCTAAATAGTCAGTCTCGAGTCGAGCGAGTGATTCGTCAAACGCTTCTTTCGTTCGGCGCTGGCGGATATCTTCGTTCCAAATCTTCGACGTCAAAAAGATATCTCCGCGAGCGACGCCTGATGTTTGAATCCCTTTGGCGACGCCTTCTTCATTCTTATAGACGGCTGCCGTATCGATATGGCGATATCCGACTTTCAGGGCCTCGGCGACAGCCTGTGGCGCCTCCGTCTCGTTGTCGACTTGCCATACCCCAAAGCCGATCATTGGAATTTTGACACCGTTGCGTAACGTTGCGAGTTGCATACAATCATTCCCCTTTCCAAACTGTTCGAGCTGATTGTATCATACCCGTCATTCTATTTCGAAAAACTAAATCGTCAAATCTTTTCGGGTAAAACGTCCATAAGACAACAGCATTGCGACGATGAGAAGTCCCCCCAACCAGATGAAAGAACGTAACGCTGATTCCCCTTGGATTTGAGCGTTGGCGTCAAACAACGAGAAAATCGATAACGTATTCAACCAGTCGAGCTGGTCACTAAATCCCGAGAAGACGTTCGCCATCAAGAAGAGCGCGAAAATCCCACCTGTGACCATATAGGACCGTGTGCTATCGTCGAACAAGCTTGCGAGCACATAGGCGAGCGCCCCGAGGACGACTAAAATCAGTCCTGCGTTCAACTGAAGCGCCCACAATAAGCCGATGTCAATTTGTAAATCAAATAAGACGTTGGCGAGCATGAGACTGAGCCCGTTCAACCCGACGAGCATGCCGCTCGCGATCACAAGCAACACCATACTGGACGTCACGTAACCGCTGCGCGAAATCGGTGCGGCCAAATAAAGCATGACCTCGCCCGAGTCGACCGGTTTAGCCATGAGCCGTGAGGCGAACGTGAGCGCGAACAAGATGGCCAATACGTAAAAGATGAGCCCATAGTAATTGCCCGCGAGTAGATTGATGACGTTGTCCATCGCCAAGTTCGGGTCGATTTTGAACACTTCTAGCAACTCGGGTGGCAACGAATCCAACTTTCCTTCAATCAACCCCGTCTCTTGGATAGATGGGAACACCGCCGCCAAAAAGAACAAGTAGAGACTCGTCCCGAGCGAGTACCCGAGAATCCAGCTCCGGTTTTGTTTAAACAGTGCCGAGATGAGAACCATTTATTTCGCCTCCCCATAATATTGTATGAACAGGTGCTCGAGTTCGTCCGTGCCGCTCGACAACGACTGGACTTCGTGACGGGCGAGTCGATGAATCAAGTCGTTCAACTCTTCGACCGTCGATAAAGTGACGGTGACGACCACACCGTCACGCGAACCGATTTCTTCGCTCAACCGCATTGCTGCCGCCTCGTCCTTCAATTCGATCCGATACGTCTTCTGACTATGCCGTTTTAACTCTGACATCTCCGCTTCGATAATCATCCGGCCATCACGGATGAGTGCGGCCCGGTCACACGTCTTCTCCATCTCCGGGAAGTGGTGGGAACTCATCAAGACCGCCTTGCCAGCCGTTTTCTCAGCAATGACCCAATCGACGAACCGTTCCTGCATGAGCGGGTCGAGTCCGCTCGTCGGTTCATCGAGAATATAAACCGGCACATCTTTCATGAAGCAGGTGACGATGGCAAGTTTTTGTTTCATTCCTTTCGACATCTTGCGCACTTTGAGTGACGTATCGAAGGCGAACACGTCACGCAACGTCCGTTCGCGCTCCGCGCTCGTCACATGAAGTTTCCGAGTCAGTCGGATGACATCTTCCCCAGTCATGTCCTGTGGATAATTGATTTCGCCAGGCAAATAGCCGACAAGCGCCTTCACCGTCTCACTCTCGTTCCAGCAATCATGTCCCATGACGGTCGCGACACCAGATTCAGCGTGGAGCAACCCCATCAAGTGACGAATCGTCGTCGATTTCCCCGCCCCGTTCGGTCCGATAAAGCCGAACACGGTTCCCGGCTCGACCGTGAACGACACATCGAAAATACCGTGTGACGCATCGAACCGTTTCGTCAATCCTTTCAATTGAATCACCGATCTCACTCCTTAGTTTTGAAATATATTATACATATGATTACAAAACTAGTATATCACGTTATTTTTTGAAATGGAAATGGTATATTGATTACAAAACATCAGAGAAGCGAGGGTCATCATGGATGGATTCATAAAACGAACTGAAACGAAACGACGCGCAATCTTAGACGCAGCCTTTCGGCTAATGAACGAGAAGCAGTCCCGTTTCACGGTGAGTGAGCTCGCTCGCGCCGCCTCGGTCTCACCGGTATCGATTTATAATTATTTCGGCTCCAAAGAACAAGTGATTGTCGCCGTCTTGACCGAAATGACAGAGGAACAGATGCGTTGGATTGAGTCACAAATCGCTGACCATGTTCCGTTCGATCAATTGCTGATCGAGATTTTGTCTCGTAAAATCGAGACGGCTGCGCTGTTCGACGAGACGATTATGACGATGATTCAAGCGGACGCATCGTGGCAACAGTTGGCAGGACGAGGCTACGCCGCGTTCCGGCAACTGATCGAGTATGGGAAGACGAGCGGTGCCATCGACCCGGAGCTGTCGACCGATTCGTACTTACGGTACGTGCAACTCGTACAGCAGGCGATTTTGTCCGACCCGTCCTTCCCGTCAGGCGACATGGGCACATTGATGCAGGACTATTTTCATTTCTTCTTGAACGGAATCATGAGCCGTTGACGACAAACAAGCGACCACCGAAGAGGATGGTCGCTTGTTTTTTCATGTCAGATAGATGAAATCTTCAATCGGATAAAGCGACATGTCGAGCTCGCAGTCCCCTGTCAGAACAAGGTCGGCGAGCACTTTCCCGATGAACGGGCCGACCGTTAAACCGGATGACCCGAGCCCGTTGGCGACGAGCAACTGCTCCGCTCCCGGCACGCGGCCAAGAATCGGGATCGAGTTCGGGGTGACCGGACGGAAGCCGACCCGCGTCTCAATCAGTTCGGCCTCAGCGAGTCCCGGGGCCGATTCTAGCCCTTTCGAAAGCACTTCATGAATTCCGATCGCCGTCGGCCGTGCGTCGAACGCCTTGTCCCGCTCGTGCGTCGAGCCGATGACGATTCGTCCTTCTTCAAATCCGAGCAAATAGCGGCGCCGCGGCGGCATGACGACTGGCCAGTCGGACGCGTCCGTATCCGGGAGCTGTACGTGAACGATTTGCGCTTTCTCGCCAGCGACAC
Source organism: Exiguobacterium sp. TNDT2 (assembly GCF_003331145.1). Lineage (GTDB taxonomy): Bacteria > Bacillota > Bacilli > Exiguobacteriales > Exiguobacteriaceae > Exiguobacterium. The sequence goes on from NZ_QLVE01000005.1 coordinate 16,811, forward strand.
GGGCCGTGTAGCCAATGGGCTCTATCAACTCGGGCAACCACGCCCCGCAAGCGAGCACGATCTCATCCGCCTCAAAACGGATACCGTCGCACTCGACATGATAACCATCCGCTTCAACGAGCACGGCCGAACCGTCAACCAAGGTCACGCCGCGTTTTACCGCGACCCGTTCAAGCGCCGCTCTTAACTTCTCCCCATCGACGCGTGCCCCGCCTTCGACGAGAAGAGCGTCATATTCGTCCGAGAGCGGCGGGAACAGTTCTTTCGCTTCTTGCGCCGTCAGTCGACTCAAGTCCCCGATTTCCGGTGCTTCCTCTCGGCGTAGCGCCGTCCGTTCTTGCATCTCATTCAACTTCTTCTCTTCATGTAAGGCGAGCGTGCCGACGCGTTTATAACCGGTCTCCGTCTCGCCTTCTCGCTTCAAGTCGTCGACGACGGTCGCATAGTAGTGCGCACCCCCTTTGGCGAGCGCGTACCATGCCTTGTTCCGGCGCTGGGCGATCCACGGGCAGACGATGCCCGCCGCCGCGTCGGTCGCACGTCCCTTCTCTTTCCGGTCGATAACAGTGACGTCGGCTTTCCCGGCCAAATGATACGCGGTCGAGATGCCGACGATTCCTGATCCAATCACAATCACTTTTTTCATAACTTTAGCGCCCTCATCGGTTCGATGACGGCTTCACATCCTTTCCTTTCATAAAAAATCACCGGCCCGAAGGCCGATGATCAGTCGCGCATGGCGAGGCGATACAATAAATCGAGTAGTTCAATATAGAGCCAAATGAGCGTCACGATCAACCCGAACGCCGCGACCCATTCGAGCTCTTTCGGAGCCCGACTCTCGACTTGACGAGCGATATAGTCGAAATCAAGCACGAGCGCGAGTGAGGCGATGATGACGATCACAAATTGCACGCCGATGGCGAGCGGTGACGAGCCCGTCATGAACGGGAGTCCTGAACCGAAGAAACTCATCCCGATTTGAACGAGATAAAGCAACATGACCGTAAAGATCGCGGCCGTGACACCGGCGCGGAACTTTTGCGTCACTTTGACGAGACCCGTCGAGTAGACGAACCACATCGCGAACGCGACGATGAACGTCGTCAAGACGGCACGGCCGACGATGCCCGGAAGCATTGCTTCGAAGAAGTACGAGATCAACCCGACGAACACTCCTTCGACAATGCCATAGAGTGGCGCGACGATCGGCGCCGTTCTCGGTTTGAACGTAATGACGAGCGCCAAAATTAAGCCGAGGATGAGCGAACCGATCATGAGCGGGAACAGCAATGCCTCCCCAATTGTCGGCACGAGCATCCACGTCGTTCCGGCGGCTGCCGTGACGAGCAAGAGTAGCGTGAACACTTTGGACCACGTGCCCGCTTTCGTCATCGGCGTGGCGCTATAAGCTGTTGACTCCATTGATTTACGGAGAACTGGGTTAGATTTTAAGTTCAACTGGGACTAGCTCCTTTATTTTGTTTTTAGTTTTTAGCCATGACTTTGATGAATTCTCGCATGTAGTCAGGCAGGTCAGGCGGACGGCGACTTGAGACGATATGGCCGTCGACGACGACCGGCTCATCATGCCAAATCGCACCCGCGTTTTCCATATCATCTTTAATGCCAGGAGTACTCGTGACATTGACGCCATCGAGAATATTGGCTGAAATCAATACCCAGCCGGCGTGACAGATTTGACCGATCGGCCGTTTCTCGTCATGCATATAACGGACGAACCCTTTTACCGAATCAAAGCGGCGCAACAAGTCGGGTGACCAGCCACCTGGGACGAGCAGCGCGTCGTATGATGAGATGTCGACGTCATCGAACGCGATGTCTGACTTGGCCGGAACGCCATATTTGCCGATATAAGCGTGATCCGCCTTCTCGCCGGCCAGGATGACGTTTGCGCCTTCCTCACGTAACCGATGGACCGGATACCATAGTTCTAAGTCTTCGAAGTCGTCGCTGACGATTTGCAAAATATTTTTACCTTGTAATTGCATCGAATCCCTCCCTTTATTTGTCTTTCACAAGTATACCCTATAAGCCACCGGGCGAAAACAGGGACGATAGACGAAACGCACGTCGCTTAACTTGAATCAATTTATTTGTGTCACAGTCACAATCACATTTCCAGCCTTTCCTCCGGCATCAACGTATCGGTGCGCCGCGACGATGTCCTCGAGCGGATAAATCGAATCGATGACGGCCTTTACTCGGCCGGCTTCAAACAGTTCGTTTAAGAAAGTCAGATCCTCTTTCCGTTCACTCGCAGGTCCTTGTCCGGCGACAGAACTAAATTTCCCGTGTTCGGCGACATGCTTCCGGGCCATCTGCTTATCGATTTTCCCGGCCGCATCGAATACGGCATCATACGTGGTCAGTTTCTTATCATAGCCTGCTTTCGTATAATCAATCACGACGTCTGCGCCAAGACTTCTGACGAGTTCGAAGTTTCGCTCTCGACAGACTGCCGTCACGTGTGCCCCGTAATATTTCGCGATTTGAACGGCCATCGAACCGACTGCCCCGGAAGCCCCGTAAATCAAGACGGTCTTCGCTTGTTCGATGTTCATTTTACGCAAAAAGTGAAGGGCCGTCGTCCCGCCGAACGGCAAGCTGGCCGCCTCGATAAAACTAGCGTTATTCGGCATGCGCTCGACACACTTACGCGCTCTGACACACGTATATTCGGCATAGCCGCCAAAGCGGATCCCGGTCAGCGCATAGACACGGTCACCGACCTTGAAGTCTTCAATGCGACTACCCGTCTCGACGACCTCCCCTGCCAAGACGACACCGAGAATCGGTTGGCGCGGCGCCTTGAAACCGATGACGACTCGCATCGGTAGCTTACCTAGAGTCGGTACATCGAGAGCCCGTAATCGACGGTCGCCTGAATGGACGGCAGAGGTGTGAACTTTGATCAACAATTCGTCCGATTTTGGCACAGGCTTGTCGACTTCTTGGAGCTGCAACACGTCAGGTGGTCCATATGCGGTACAAATCACTGCTTTCATCATGTACCTCCTCACAAAACCAGATCAGAACGATGGTATGCTGCCGCAAACGATTCTTACGCAAACGATTCTTACACGGTTATTTCTATTATTGTCCCATCTTCAACAAGTGAAACATCAGTGTTCTCAAATCGATATTTAGAAGACAACTCTGCTGAATGACCATCATTTTATCAATATATTGTGTTATAATGATGGCGTCTTTTTGTAAATTGTTGAACGAGAAAGGGGACTTCCCACATGAAACAATACCATGATTTATGCACCCATATCCTCGAGAACGGGGTCGTCAAAGAAGACCGCACCGGGACCGGGACGACGAGCGTGTTCGGCTACCAGATGCGGTTCAATCTTCAGGAAGGCTTCCCCCTGATTACGACGAAAAAATTACATACGCGCTCCATCATCCATGAACTGCTCTGGTTCATCACCGGCGATACGAACGTCAAATACCTTCAAGACAACGGGGTCCGCATTTGGAACGAATGGGCCGACGAGGACGGTAATCTCGGTCCTGTCTATGGGGCGCAGTGGCGCTCGTTCCCGAAACCGGACGGCACGAGTGTCGACCAGATCGCGCAAGTGATTGAGCAGATTAAGACGAACCCTGACTCGCGTCGACTCATCGTCTCGGCATGGAATCCAGGGCAACTCGAGGATATGGCGCTACCACCGTGCCACTTGTTGTTCCAATTTTATGTCGCGGACGGCAAACTATCATGCCAGCTCTATCAACGAAGCGCCGACACGTTTCTTGGTGTCCCGTTCAACATCGCGTCTTACGCCTTGCTCACACACATGGTCGCCCATGTGACGGGTATTGAAGTCGGAGACTTCGTCCATACGCTCGGCGACGCCCACATTTACCATAACCACCTCGAACAAGTGAACCTTCAATTGACACGTGAGCCACGCCCACTCCCGACATTGAACATCTTGCGTGATGTGACGTCCATCGAGGACTTCCGGTTTGAAGACTTCGAGATCGTCGGCTATGACCCGTACCCGCACATCAAAGGAGAAGTGAGCGTATGATCGTCCACGTCGTCGCCTTCGGAACGAATCGTGAAATCGGGAAAGATAACGCCTTGTTGTGGCGTCTGCCCGATGACTTGAAGCAGTTCAAAGCCATCACGACGGGCCAAACGGTCGTCATGGGTCGAAAGACGTTCGAATCAATCGGTCGACCGCTTCCGAACCGTCGCAATATCGTCGTCACGTCGGACCGTACCTTCTCCGCTGACGGGGTCGACATCTGGCACGACCTCGATTCAGTCAAGACTGAGACGACAGACCTTTACATCATCGGCGGCGCGACGCTCTATGAGCAGACGCTCTCGATGACGGACCGGTTTTATGTCACTGAAGTCGACGGCACGTTCGAGGCGGACACGTATTACCCGTCCCTTCCGGACGGCCTCGTCGTGACGGATGAACAGTTTCATCCGGCCGATGAGCGGCATGCCTATAGCTTCACTTTCCGCCAATACGACAAAACGGACATCGATTGAATCGATGTCCGTTTTTTAGTCCGGCAACTTCTCGAGCCACTGCTCGATTTTTTCAGTAATCGCGTCGTGATGGTCCTGCTCGGACAAGTCATCGCACAGCATCCCGAGCTCGAGCGCGTTTCGTTTCGAGACGGCCAAGATGTGGCTATATTTGCCACGTTGTTCTTTGACAGCCGATAAGGTCCCTCTCGTTTCGCTCGTGCCCGAGTCGTCAAGGATGAACATCTCCATATGGTCGTTGCAGGCATAAAGCTCGTAAGGGCGATAAATGATCTCGTAGCGCCTGTGTTGTTTCGGTAACCGTTCGGCAAGTAGCGCGTACTTCTCAGGGCTCATCGTCACATACGCGAGACGTTTCTCTTCCCGGACGGCGGTTGAGTATCGGATAATTCGATTACGTCCGTCACGTTTTGCCTTATAGAGCGCCTCATCCGCGTAGGCACACCATTCCCCGAGCGTCATCCCAACCTCGCAGACACGTGTATATCCAATTGATACGGTAACGTGATGCTCATATGTAAACGCCATCTCTTCAATGCGACTGCGGACGCGTTCGAGCACCGCATCGACAATATGACGATCTGACACGTTAAGAATGATCAGAAATTCTTCGCCACCATAACGAATCAGTTCATCACTCGAGCGAATCGCCAAACGTATCTCCTCGGCGACGCGATGTAACACCTCGTCCCCATAAGCATGACCGAACGTATCATTTAACTGTTTGAAATGGTCGATGTCGAGCAGGGCAAGCGTAAAGCTCTCACCCGAACGCTCAAGCCGAGACATGAATCGACTGAACGTCGCTTTCAAGTATTTTCGATTGAAAGCGCCCGTCAATTCGTCGACAAGGAGCGCGTTTGAGACAAGCCGCGCCTTCTCGATATGATGGCCAAGACGAACGAGCCGTTCCTCCATCGGCACCCACTCTTCCCAATAGTCGTCAAACCCATAAGAATAGGCTGCTAGACGATAATGTTCGTTCGTTCCGATCACGATGAGCGGGACGTATAACTTTTTCATCTTACTGACGAACGATTGAATCGCCCGCTCCGGGAAGCGGGCCCATAGCTCGACGTCCATGATGATGGCTTTCGGGACATCTTCATAGTCATATTCGACGGCCTCTTCTAACGTCTGCAAAAAGACAGGTCGTGCCCCGAGTTTTTCGACACGCGGCTTATAACGGCTAAACGTTGAAAAACTATTCGATAACACTAAGACGAGATCTTCATCTTCTTGCTCGATACCTAGAATCGTGTGAATATAACGTTTTACTGGGGCAATTAAAGCCATGGCCTCCGCTTGTGTCAAGACTGGTGGCAACTCACGGACGTCTGATTCCACACGGCTGAAAATCTCAAGCAAATGCATCAATCGACGACGTTTTACTTCGTGCTTCATCCAATCTAATAAAAACTCGATTTCAGTTGTTTGAATCTGTCTCGCGTTCGTGATTTGCGTTAAGATGCTATGTATACGATCTGTGAGTTGCTGTTGCTTCATTCCCGACCCCCCAGTTTCGCTCTCCCTTTGTTCTCTTCTGCTTATGATTATGCGACTTCCTTTTCAAAAATACAACTATTTACTTATTTATTGCCTATTGTTTGCCAGTAAGATGGTCCTTACGGCCTATTAGACAACAGTAAAAGAGCGGTCAAAGACCGCCCTTTCCTTATTTTCCAACTTTTAGGTTAGGTGAAGTCATCTCTTCTGGACGAATCCACTCATCGAATTGTTCTTCCGTCAATAACCCTGTCTCGAGCGCCGCTTCTTTTAACGACGTCCCATTCTTATGTGCTAGTTTTGCGATTTTAGCCGCATTCTCGTAGCCGATATGCGGGTTGAGCGCTGTCACGAGCATGAGCGAGCGATCGACGTTGTGCGCGATGACGTCCAAGTCTGGTTCGATGCCGACGGCGCAATGCACGTCGAACGAATGAAGGCTGTCCGTCAACAGGCGGCACGTCTGGAGGAAGTTGTACATGATGACCGGTTTGAACACGTTCAACTCGAAGTTTCCTTGGCTCGCCCCGAATCCGATTGTCGCATCATTCCCGAGCACTTGGGCCGCGACCATCGTCAACGCCTCACTCTGCGTCGGGTTGACTTTACCAGGCATGATCGAGCTGCCTGGTTCGTTTTCCGGAATCAAAATCTCGCCGATACCGGCTCGCGGGCCGGATGCAAGCCAACGGACGTCGTTGGCAATCTTCATCGCGTCCATCGCGAGCGCTTTCAAGGCACCGTGTGTGAACACGAGCTGATCGTGGCTCGTGAGCGCATGGAACTTGTTGACGGCCGTAATGAAACGTTTGCCCGTCTCTTGCGAGATTTTCTCAGCGACGACTTCGCCGAACTTCGGATGAGCGTTGATGCCGGTCCCGACCGCCGTCCCGCCGAGGGCGAGCTCTGTCAACGGTTCGAGCGTGCGCTCAATCATCTGTTTCGACAGCTCGAGCATCCGGACCCAACCGCTGATCTCTTGACCGAGCGTGACTGGCGTCGCGTCTTGCAAGTGTGTCCGACCGATTTTGACGATGTCCATGAACGACTCGGCTTTCTTCGAGAGCGTCGCGTGGAGCGCCTCAATCGACGGCAACACATGGTCCTCGACAGCTAAGATGGCGGCGATGTGCATCGCCGTCGGATACGTGTCGTTCGAGCTCTGTGATTTGTTGACGTCGTCATTCGGATGAATCGTGAGCGTTTGACCACGCTCTTTCAACTTATCGTTCGCCAAATGGGCGATGACTTCGTTGACGTTCATGTTCGACTGTGTCCCTGAACCCGTCTGCCAGACGACGAGTGGAAACTCGGCGTCATGTTGTCCAGTGACGATCTCATCGGCGACTTCAGCGATGACGTCGGCTTTCGCTTGCTCCAACACACCGAGCTCGGCGTTGGCGAGTGCGGCACCTTTCTTCAAAATCGCGAAGGCATGCACGACCTCGAGCGGCATCTTTTCCGTCCCGATTTTAAAGTTCTCAAGACTGCGCTGTGTTTGGGCTCCCCACTTGGCTGAAGCCGGAACGTTGATTTCCCCCATCGTGTCCCGTTCGATCCGATATTCCATGAAAATTCCCCCTCTTTTTTTGACTACGCTTTCATTTTAGCGAAACTTTTGCAAAAAAGAAATCTTTCCCCTGTAATTGACAAAAAGTCGGGCCAAAGCCCGACTCTCATCCGATCAACAATGCCTGTTTCGCCACGTCATGGGCCCGGTTCTCAGCCCGCGGAATCCATTTAATGAACTTATTTGGCAATTCGTCATACAGTGTCAGCGCTTTGACGAACAACGGACGTACCGATTGATCTTTCAGGAAACGCTGTTCGAGTGCCCGCACGACCGTCTCGGCGTCCGAATAGAACATGAACGTCGATTCGTCCGTGAACGTATGCGCTTGTTCGAGGGCGAACGTGAGCGCGGCGAGTTCGGCTTGAACGCTCGTCAGCCCGATACGTTTTGTGATGTACGTGGATACGGTGCCGTCCGTCGCCTTGACCCAGACACCAAGACCGTTCTCACCCGTCACTTGGTTCGTCGCCGCATCAAAATAAATGTGAACCAAAGCGGTACGCCTCCCAATCGGTCTCAACCGGTGCATGGATATCGATAAGCGAGAGACGTTTTGATAGAAGCGCCACTTCTTCTTGCCCATCGAGCTTCTTCGCAAACTTCCGATGCGCCTCTTGGAGTGCTTCTTGTCTCAAGATGTCATACAGCGCTTCGACCGTGTCATACGACTGGACAAGAATCGTCGCCGTCTTTGGTCCGATGCCGCGGACGCCTGGAATATTGTCCGAGGCATCACCTTGGAGCGCCTTCACATCGACGAACTGTCCGGGCCGTATTCCATAAGTCGTCTCGAATATGTCCTGGTTCATCATCATCTCTTCCCCTTTTTTCGGGACGATTTGAAACACGTTCGGGGAAAGCAGCTGGTGCAAATCGCGGTCCGACGAATACATATATGATTCGCCCGGGAAGGCGGTCGCGACCGCCCCAATCAAGTCGTCGGCCTCGTACCCGGCGAGCTCGGACTGAAAAATCCCGCGCTCGGTCAACGCGGCCCGCAACTTGACGTAATCGTGGAACAACGGTTCCGGCAAGCCGGTGCGGGTCGCTTTATAGTCCGGAAATAAAGCATAACGGTGCGTCGTCTCACGTGGTCCATCCCAAAAGAAGGCGATATGCGTGAAGTCGTTCGTCCACCCGTCAACTTTTCGGAGCAGACCTTTCAGCGTAACATCGGGGTCGAGGGCTCGACGACGTTCTGTGGCAAAATAATAACGCGACAGGAGGTTAAACCCGTCGACCAACATCAATTTCATCACACGTTCACCTCACAAGCTTGGAGTCCGCGCGCGAGCGCGTCCCGGTCGAGATTCTTCCCAATCCACACGAAGACGGAACGCGAGTCGTCGCTCGGTTCGTTGGCGAACGTCGCGCCCATCAGTTGATTCGTCGCTTGGACGACGAATTTTGACGTTTCTCCGTTTAAACGGACAATCGCCTTCATGCGGTACACATCATCTTCATAGTGCATGAGCACTTCTCGTACGTATTGAGTCACACGTTCACGTTTTAATGGCACGTCCGTCGTGAGCGTGATGGCCCGAAGCGAGGAAACCGAGGAGTGTCCGTCCGTCAGTTGACCGAGGAGCTGTTCATCGACTCGCGACAGCTGAAACGTATTCTCCGTCAAGTCATAGTCCCCAACCGTCTGGATCGTCTCGATGACCCGAACGGTCGGATTTAGTGCTTTAATCCGCTCATGCGCTTGTTCGAGCGCATCCGCATCGACAAGATCGACTTTGTTCATTAGAATCACGTCCGCATAGGCGATTTGATGAATTCCTTCTATAAACAATTCGCGGTCCAATTGACTGGCGTCGACGACCGTCAAAATCGCCGTCAGCTTGAACCGTGTCCGTAAGTAATCATCGTAATAGATCGTCTGGATGATCGGTGCCGGGTCGGCGACACCGGTCGTCTCGATGACGATGCGGTCAAACGTCTCCTGTCGCGAGGCAAGTTGATAGAACGTCTTGCTTAAATCACTTTGAATCGAGCAACAGATGCAACCGTTCGATAGCTCAATCTGTTCTTGGTCCATGTTGACGATCAACTGTTCGTCGATATTGACCGAGCCAAGCTCGTTGACGATGACGAGCAATCGCTCGTCCGTCGCTTCTAACAAGCGATTCATGTAGGTCGTTTTTCCGGCGCCTAAAAAACCGGTCACCAATTGCACGGGAATCATGTACTGCACCTCACCTTATAAATTTTCGTGGACCCGCGCCCATTTCTCATAGCGCGCATCCAGCAAGTCGATCAAATGAAGCATCCACGCCTCTGTCGTGACCGGTAACACGCTCGAACCCCACTCGCGCTTGCCATGGTGGGATAAAATCATATGCCAAATCCGGTGATGGGCGTCGAGCGGCAACGTGACGCTTGCGGCTTGTTGACTCTTCTCGAACAGCAGACCGCCATATGGCATATGTCCGATCAAGCTTCCCATCGGGTTGATTGAGATCCCGGTCGTCTCACTTGTGCCTTTGACCGAGAACAGTTGCTCGAACCGGTTCGGGGATGACAGCAAGTGACTGTACTCGAACAACTTGCCGATATCATGGAATAAAATCCCGAGCGCGAGCTCGTCCCAACGGAGCGGCGCTTTCAACTCGGCGATGGCCTCACAGGCCGCATAGAGCGACTCGAACGTGCCCCGGAACGCCTGTTCAACTTTTACACCGTTCATCGTATTCCATACGTCTACTTTGTGCAACTGCTCGGCTTCTTTGATGACCCGGAACGCCATCGCCAAATGGTCGTCCTGTTCTTGGATGCGATAACCGAGGCGAAGCATGCAAACCGTATGCTTCAAAAGACCACCAACATAGTTGTGATGATGGTACAGCGCGGCCGGTGCAAGGACGAAATCGTCCCAATAGCGGTCGAGCAGCGACATCGCAATCGCTTGATAGTCAGGCGAGAGCGTCGACAGAATCGCAAACAGCTCATCGGCGTATTGTTCCATCGTCTCGTCTCCAGGAAGACCTGGCAACAACGATACCGCTTCGTCCCGGGCAATCGGTTTGGACCGGTCGATGGTGATCGACTTGGCGCCGTCCGGTTTCGGGTAGACATCGATTTTCCCTTCAAGCTCTATGACGCCTGACTCGTAAATCGGCAATAACTGGTCTTCGTTGCCGCGCAACCATTGCTTCGCACGGATGAGTCCGCTTGATGTCGTCAAATTCAATTGCAACCACTTCGCGCCGGACTTACCCTCGCGTACTTCGACCGTACTGACGAGCGCTTTCGTCTGGACCGGCGTCCCGTCTGTAAGATCGGATAACCGTGTCGACGCTTTTTCGACGGCCGGAAGTTGGAACCGGGTCCGGTCGAAGCCGCTCCCCGCTATCGGATCAATCTGTTGGTAATAGTTCATGTGCAATGCCCTCCTTCTTCTCTTTGCCCATTGTATCGTGTTTTTCGCTTCGAGGCGAACATACTTTCGTGATAGGTCATGAAGTTTCCTAAATCATATTGAAAGCGCTTACTAGAATTGTTACGATAAAGGTAGCTAGATAAAGGGGGAACTCACATGATTTCATTGGTAGATACGTACGAACGGTTGATCGCAACAGGGGAAGCGACACGTTACGCCACTACGCACTCGACAATCGGCAGCATTTTACAGGCATCGACTTGTCCGGTCTCGCATCACGAACTCGTCACGGCGGTCTCGGGGCATGCCGGAAACCCATATACGCCAGACCAACTCGTCGACTCGGTCATCGAGCACGAGATGAAAGGAGCGATGGCCGTTCTCGTCGTCGCCGGTTATCCGATTCAAACACCGCTCGCCAAAGCAGTCGTTTTATCGGCATTCGCCCGGACGAACCGGATGAATATCGATAAACTGAAAGAACTCGGTCATGCCGACCTGCTCGTACGCATCCAGTCGGCCGAACGGTCATGGAAACGGACATATACCCACTTGTATCGATCGGCACCGACACAGCTCTGTGACCAGCTCGACTCGCTGCTCGGCGGTTGCGCCATCCATCGTGTGATCGAAGCACTCGATCTCGATCCGAACGTCAAAACGGCATAAAAAAAGAGCGGTCCCCGGGCCGCTCTTTCTTATGCCTTAAATTAACCTTCTGTCACTTCGACCGCTTCCGGTTCGAACAACGTGACGTTCCGCGCTGGTGAGAACGTTGAAATCGCATGTTTATAAATCAACTGTTGGCGACCTTCTGATTCGACGATGACCGTGAAGTTGTCAAACGATTTGATGACTCCCCGAATTTGAAATCCGCTGACTAAAAAGACGGTCGTCGGCACCATTTCTTTTCGTAATTGATTCAAAAAATGGTCTTGGATGTTATAGCTAGCCTTCATGTTGCATTCCCCCTAGTCTATGTCTCTTTTAAATAATCGGAATTTTCGAAAAAACTCCTCAACTTCATCATAAATATTTTGATACGATAGTTCAAATGATTTTCGTCCCATATCGACCCAAATCCCATCAAATTGATGACGGAACCATGTTAATTGACGCTTTGCGAATTTGCGCGTGTGCTGTTTGAGCGTCTCGGTCATCCGTTCGTGCGTCGTCAATCCATCGAGGTACGGGACGACTTCTTTATAACCGATGGCCCGCATCGCTTGCGTATCTCGATAACCAGTTGCGAGCAAACGTTCGACTTCCTCGATGAGACCCGCTTCGAGCATCAAATCGACACGTTGGTTGATACGCTCATAGAGTACGTCCCGGTCGGCGTGGAGCACAAACAATTTGTAGGCGTAATGCTGGGATGGAAGGCTATCCATCGCTTGAGCATCCCCTTGTAGTGCGACTTCAAGAGCACGGATGACCCGACGCACGTTGTTTCGATGAATGCTCTCGGCCCGTTTTGGGTCGAGCGACTGCAGGCGGGCGTGCAGTACTTCAGGACCATCCGTCTCTGCCTCTAACTCGAGCGATTTGCGCAATGCGTGGTCGACCGGTCGCTCCGTGAACTCATAGTCATATAAGATTGCTCGGACATACAGACCGGTGCCACCGACTAAAATCGGCAATTTCCCGCGCGCGTAGATGTCATCGATCGCCGCCCGGGCCAACGTCTGGAATTTGGCGACGCTCATCGCCTCGTCCGGGTCACAAATATCGATCAAATGATGCGGAATCCCTTCCGCCTCCTCGACCGTCACTTTTGCCGAACCGATATCCATCCCACGGTACACTTGGACCGAATCGCCCGATACGATTTCACCGTTGAACGCTTTCGCGAGCTCGATTCCTGTCTTCGTCTTCCCGACAGCGGTCGGTCCGACGAGGACGATGACTGGTGTTTGTTCCATCCTTGTCACTCCTCAAACGAAAGACCGTTCCAAAAAGGAAACGGTCCGTTAAATTCTTCTTTTAATTGTATCATCAAACACGACCGCAAACAGCATCCATCCGCATAATAATAGTCCCATCAGTAAAATTAAGCCGTCACTCATCCGTGGTTGCCTCCTTTACGTACCTCATTCCCACTTTTCACATTTTAGACACAAATGAATGCGCAAAAAAACGACGCTCACGAGGAGCATCGTTCAATGTGTCACTTCTACTAAACGGCGCTGGCGCCACATCGTCAATCCAAAATAAAGGATCGCGGTGCCGCTCGCGGCCCACCACATAACGCCATAGAGCGGCGTCATCAAATTCGCGAGACCGAACAGTGCCGGAATAATCAAGGTCAACCAGGCGAGCACGAATGCGACCCGGGCCGTCAAGCCGTCAATTTGGCGCCCAAGACCCATTCCTACATAGAACAGTCCCCATAGGAACGACCAGAACAACCAGGTTACGGCGCCCATCACATCGCCCGTCGTGAACGAGATGGTAGCATAAAAAACGGCTGAAATCGATACAAAGAGCGAGAACCATCCGACGCCCCGACCGTCCAAATTGAACAGGAACGTCACACCGACATACAAATAAGTGAACGCGAACAAATAGATGCTCGCATAACCGAACACTTCCGCCGAACTCGCCCCGATGACGAGCCATGTCGCGATGAACGTCTGTAACAGACCAGTGAACAGGCTAAATACTCCAGCACTTTTGACGTCTACTTTTCCGAACAAGACGAGACTATTGATGAATAGGGCCACGCCTCCAAATAACAAACTAATATTTCCCACACTCATTGCTCCTTCATAAAGATGTCTGACGTCTTATATCACTTGTACACTTTATCCTGAATTTGCTTCTAGTGCAAGCGGGGAAATAGACGATTATGGACTTGATAAACGTTACTCATTTTCAAGTGTTGCAATCGCCTCATCAATTCGTTCTTGTTCATCATCTGAAAATACCGGAAATTGGGGATCAATGCCCTCTAGAACGTCAATCATGACCGTCGAGACGATATATCGAGCGTACCATTCATCATCTGCCGGCAACACATACCATGGGGAACGTTCCGTCGCCGTGTTCGACAACATATCTTCAAAAATAGCTTGGTAATCGTCCCAATGTTTTCGCTCTTCGACATCATTGAACGAAAACTCCCAATTCTTGCTTGGGTCTTTCAGCCGCTCAAGCAAGCGGTCACGTTGGACTTCTTTGGACACGTTAAAGAAAAATTTGATGACTTTGAAACCGTTCTCATCTAAATATTGTTCAAAGTCATTAATTTGACGGAAACGAATTTTCCAGATTGAATCTTTGTCCTCCGCATCAGGAATCACCTCATCCCCGAGGAGATCATGGACACGCGGGGCAATCACTTCTTCATAATGCGACCGGTTCAAGATGCCGACTTGCCCCCGTTCTGGCATGAGGTCGTGCATCCGCCATAAATAATCGTGTTTCTTTTCCGTGTCTGACGGTTTTTGGAACGCGTTCGTCTTCAATCCTTGCGCGTTTAAATTCGAGAAGATGTAACTGATCGCCTCATCCTTGCCGCCGGCATCGAGCGCCTGCAGAACAACGACGATACCTTTTTTGGCTTCGGCATATAATTTCCAATGCAACTCTTTTAACCGTTCGACACTCTCCGGAATCAGCTCGTTTTGCAACGTCTCGTCCGATGGCCGGTCCTTGATCGTCGTCGGGTAATCGTCCAGACGAATCCCGTTTTTATGGTCAATACGAAATGATTGAATATCCATATGTCCTCCTTGATATGATCGAATTTTAAGTACATCTCATATTTACCCTCTTTTCAAAAAAATAGCCGTTCAAAAAATCCTTTCCGCTGTGGCGAAAAGGATTGGGTCCCGCTTAGTTAATTCCGACCGCGTCGAACGACTTGGCAGCAGCAACCGCTTGAGTACTCGTTGCGCCGTGCAAGTCTTTAGCTGATTGAACGACGGCTTGCCGAAGGCTCGAGAAGTTCGAAGTCGGTGTCAAGTAGACCGTGAGGGCACGGTAGTAAATGTCACCCATCTCTATGACGCCGATGCCTTGGACCGAGACGCCATAGTGCGAACCACCGCTCGCTAAGAGATAAGCCGCTTTGTTGACGATACCTGAGTTAATGTGGACGCCACCGTTATCCTGCGTCCCCGTGTAACGGACCGAGTAGTGGTCCGGGTCACCATATGCTGCCGGATTCGACATCGAGCGGAGACCGTCCCCAGCCACGCCAGGCGTGTAGATGTCTTCCCCGACCAACCAGTCGAAGTTCGAGCCGACGCTATACTCCGCGACCGTACCGAAGATGTCGGATACCGCCTCGTTGATTGCGCCCGATTCGTTCTGATAAATCAAACCTGCCGTGTACTCTGTGACCGCGTGTGATAATTCGTGAGCGACGACGTCAAGTGCACCAGAGAGGTACGTGAAAGTTTGCCCGTCCCCGTCACCGTACACCATCTTGCTGCCATCCCAGAACGCATTGTTGTAGCTGCGGCTATAATGGACCGTCGAGTTGAGGGCTGCGCCGTTGTTGTCATAGCTGTTACGACCGTACGTGTTCTTGAAGAAGTCATACGTCTTCGTCGCGTTGACGTGGGCGCTGACCGCGGCCCGGTCGTATGTCGTGTTCAAGACGTTATCGACATCGGCCCATAGTGATCCAGGAAGTGTCGTCCGGTTTTTGGCATCGTACGTGTAGATGCCTTTGCCGCGTGTCGAGTCTTGGAGATAGTAGTATGAACCGCTCTTCGTCGTCTTGAACGTTTGACTTTGACCAAGGACGTCGATCCCCGTTCCCGTATACGTCGTACCTGTGACACCGTTCGTCGGTTTGGCATGCGCCAATTGGTTGTATTTGTTCAATACTTTCCCGCTTGCCGCATCGATGAAGTATGTCCAACGTGACGGCTCATTCGCGTCAAGAATCGTCCCGGTCACTACATACGCATAGGCTGCCTCTTCTCCGTTCGGATAGACGACGAGTTCAGCTGCCGGCTCAAGCTCGTATGCGCCTTTGTGGCCGACAAGCTCTTTATAACGAGCGACCGCTTTGTGCTCATTCAGCTTGATCGATTTATGTAATCCTTTAAGTTGTTTCGTGTCATCGACGACCGTTTTCAATTGGCCATTGTTGTCGACGACACCGACGACGATTCCACCGAAGACCGGCACTTCGTCGACCGTCTGTTGCAATTTGACGACTTGTCCGACTTTGTCACGCTTCGATTCGAGCGTTTTGAATTCGCCTTTCGCTTTCGCATACTCTTTGACGATGGTGTCCGGGGCATCGTTTGATGGTTTCGTCAACGTGCCTGACTTGAGCTCCGCTGCGCCGACGAGTTGCGGCACGAGCAAGACGCCTGCAATGAGTGATGTCGATAAAATTTTTTTCATATGTGTTTCCCTCCTTATGTGGTGTCTCCTACTTTACATAGTTTCCCACAATGAAGGTATCCAACTATCTAATTATTTTGACAATTCAAATTATTAAGACATTTGGACTAACCCGTCTTCTTCTCTAGTCGGTTCAGCCGTAACAAAAAAAGCGTCACCATGGAAGGTGACGCTAGTCATCAATAGACATCTTTTTGAGTGAAATGGTAGAACGCATACGCGAGAGCCGCTAGCGACCAGACGAATATAACGATGAGCGAGAACGGTAACGTCATCCCATCGATCGGTGGGGCTTGCCCCTCGAGATAGGTATGAAGACCGAAGTTGACGTTGACCAAATATTTCGAGCTGTCCCAATTCGACCCGAGCGACGTGAGGAGCGGTCCTGAAATAAGGACGGCCATCATGATCCCAATCCCGGTCGCCGTGTTTTTGACGATGACCGAAATCATGAGCGTAATCGTCCCGACGGCTGCGACGACGAACCAAGATAGTCCGACTGACATGAGTAAGTATTGCCACATCGGCAGCGTATGGACGAAGTCGGTCGAGAACGTTCCCGTCGACGAGGCCTGGAAGCCGGTCAAAATCGGGGCGGTCCATCCATCCCAACCGAGCACGATGCCAGAGATGGCATAACTGACGAGCGCCGTGATGAAGATGAGAATCGACGTATAAAGCAGTGTCGTCATCCATTTAGCAAGCAAGATTTTGAATCGCCTTACGGGCCGTGACAACAGTGTCTTGATCGTCCCGTCATTGTGTTCACCGGAGACGATATCCGCCATCAGGACGATGATGAATAGCGGCAGCACGAGCGTCGTCCCTTGCGAGAAGAAGACTCGCATGAACGTCGGAGCCCCCGGATAGTTCGGATTGATGTCGTTATCTAAGTAATATTGATTCTGTTGGACCTGGAACTCCAAGATTTGACGGAACTCGTCCTGAACGTTCGCTGAGGCGAGCCGGTTTTGCGTATCGACGATCTCTTGCTGCAAGTCGACGCGCCAATCGATCGTTCCTTGCTCTTCACGCTGCTTCTCGATTTGACGATAGTTCGCATACGTGAACATCGAGACGAGCACAATCAAGATGATCGAGACGACGAGGAGTCGTCGCTTCTTATGGATTTTTAAGACTTCGTTCCGAATAAGGCCAAGTATTGACGGATTAGACAATATGGTCACCCCCGGTCAATGAAATGAATAATTCCTCGAGCGTCTGGACGCGTCGTTCAAGCCCGAATACGTCGACTCCCCGGTCAAGCAAATAGCGGTTCAAGCGGGCCGTATCTTCGAGATTCATTGACACACGAATCGTGCGCTCGTCGACGACGTCGGCGTGCTCAATCGATTCGAAACCGCGTATGATCGACAAGACTTCAAAACTGTCGGCCACATGGACATCGACAGTCGACGCCAACTCATGAATCAATTCGTCAACCGTCCCGACTTTGACGATTTTCCCATGCGACATGATGGCGACGCGGTCCGCGAGCAGTTCAATCTCAGCCAAAATATGGCTCGAGACGAGGACGCTCAGTCCAGTCTCTTCAACGAGACGGCGGATAAAGAGACGAAGATCGCGAATCCCCATCGGGTCGAGCCCGTTCGTCGGTTCATCAAGAATCAAGACGCGGGGATTGTTCAACATCGCCTGGGCGATACCAAGCCGTTGCCGCATTCCGAGCGAGTAGGTCTTCACTTTATCATCGATCCGCGCCGTCAAATCGACAAGATCGATCACTTCTTGAATCCGGGCCTCATCGACGCCGGGCAACATCCGAGCAAAAGCGTTCAAGTTTTCACGCCCGCTCATGAACTTATACAGCTCCGGATTCTCGACGATGGCCCCGATTTGGTTCATCGCCTGAACGAATTGTCGTTCGACGCTAAATCCACAAATCGAGACGGTCCCTTTCGTCGGCTTAATCAACCCGACAATCATCCGGATCGTCGTCGTTTTGCCGGCCCCGTTCGGACCTAAAAATCCGAACACCTCACCTGGGAACACATCGAACGAGATGTCATCGATGATTGTTTTCTTGCCGATTACTTTTGTCAAATGGTCTATTTTCAATGTTGGTTGCATCATCTCACCTCTCCTACATTCTATCGGACTCGAAGCCATCTGTCCTATTCGAACATTCACATAGGGCAGGTTCAAACTTATTTGATATGATAGTCTCATAGAAAGTGAGGGAATCACATGAAAAATGGGAAATGGTATTCGTTTTTAATCGGTTCTGTCTTCTTGACGGGCATCGCCTTATACGGTTTATGGATCGGCTATCAAGATATCGTCAATCCACCGGAACGCACACTCTCGATTAGTGAAGATTCGAGACCCGAACCGGTCGGTGACGTTTACGTCGCTTTAGGCGACTCCCTGACACGCGGCGTCGGGTCGACGTCAGGTGCTGGCTACGTTCAGCCGGTCGGTGAAACGCTCGACGAAGACGGCATTCGTACGCAGAACTTGGCCGTCTCCGGTGCCCGGACTGAGGATTTGTTGGCCCAGCTCGAACAACCGGAAGTACGACGGACGATTGAGAACGCCCGCTACATCACACTCACGATTGGCGGCAACGATCTGTTCAATCGCGGTGAGAACGTCGATAATTTCGAATCGGTCGATATCACCCAAGTCGTCGCCGACGCCAAGACGAACTTAGAAGACATCTTCGCCCAAATCCGTGGTATGAACGACACCGCCCAAATCGTCTACATCGCTCTTTACAACCCGTTCCCCGAAAATGAGAATGGTGAGGCGTTCAATCAACTGATTCTCGATTGGAACGCCTCGGCCGCTACGTTTGGCAACACTTATCGCATCGACGTCATCGACCCGTTCGCATACGTATCTGACGTCTCGCGTGACCTCGCGACCGACCAGTTCCATCCGAGCGACCGGACGTACGAGAAGTTAGCCGAGGACGTTCTGTTCATCCTCGAATAAATAAAACGGCCTGATCATGGCGATCAGGCCGTTTTTCATCGTTCATATTTAACGAGCCAGCTCTCCCCGTCGCGCATCATGGACGTTCCGTACCAATCCGCCTTCAACAAGGCGACCTGTTGCTCCGTCTCGCCCATCTCGAGCCATGTCGCTTCTCCGGCCGGTCGCCAGTCGCTGTGCAGTTCCTTCATAAAGATGTAGCGCAACTTCCCGCCATACTTCGGTTTAAGGGCACCGATGCGAAGCCCGAGGGCAAACTTGTCTTTCAAACTCGGGATGTTGAATGGTGCCACGGTCGCACAGACGAGGTCGAACCGACTGTCCTGTTCAAGCTCTTTCATGAGGAGCTTCCCGAGATGCTGTTGCAGGCCGTAGCCGCGGTAGTCCGGATGGACGTTCGTCACTTCTTGATAAATGATACGCTCCAGCCCCTCTGGCGGATAACCGATATCATAGCCGAGATGCTCGTCATCGAGCGGCGGGATGAGGAGCGCACGGAACGCGATCAACGTTCCCTTGTGATACGCACCGATGAGCGTCCGATCCGTCAACAACTTCACGAACTCTTCCGTCGACAGGGACTGGTACTGACTCCCTTCCGTTAATGTGTCCATGACGGCTTGTTGCACCGCCTCGATTTGTTCGAGCTCGGTCATCGTTAAATAGGTGACCTCGATATCGAGGCCGTTACAATCACCGCGCCACATGATCGGCCCCTCCGACGACGTACGTCGCGGTCGTCAGACGTGATAGGACAGATTCATCGACGTCGACGCCAAGTCCTGGTCGTTCAGATAATCGAATGAACGGAAGGTCGTACGTCAAATTGCCGATGTCTTCTGCGAAACGGAGCGGCCCGGTCAATTCGACCGATTGGACGATTTTGCTCGAGAACGCGACGTGGAAACCTGCACTCGAGGCGACCGACGACTCGACCATCGACCCGATTTGGCACTCGATGCCTGACATCTCGGCCATATGGACAAGTTTTTTCGCTGGATAGATGCCGCCGCACTTCATCAGCTTAATGTTCACTTTGTGGGCGGCCTGCATCATCGTCAATCGACGCATCTCCGTCACGCCGCGCACGCCTTCGTCAATCATGAGCGGGACTGAGATCTTTCCTTTCACTTCGACCATGCCTTCAAAATCGTCAGCTTTGACCGGCTGTTCGACCCAATCAATATGGAATGTCTCGAGCTGCTTCATCGCTTGAAGCGTCTTGGCAGCATTGACCCAGCCTTGATTAACGTCGATCCGAATCGGCACGTCCGACCCGACGGCTCGACGGACCGCCTCGACACGGCGTACGTCAGACGCGACATCGACGCCGACTTTCATCTTGACGGCTGTGTACCCTTGCTCGATTTGTTCGAGCGCCTCGGCCGCCATCGCCTCGGGTTCGCCGATACTGAGAACGTGCGTGACTGGGAAGGCATCGTGATAACGGCCGCCAAGCAACTCATACACAGGCAAGCCAAGTTTTTTCCCAACAACGTCGTGGCAGGCAATATCAAGCGCCGCCTTCGCCGCCGGCACGTCCCGGATGGCTCGGTCCATCACGTCATGGATTCGTTCCATCTGCATCGGGTTTTGTCCGATCAAAAGAGGTCCTAGCACATGTCGGATGACGCTAATCGTACTGTCGAGCGACTCACCCGTAACATGCTCATCAGCGACGGCCTCACCGTAACCGACATATCCGCATTCAGTCGTCAGTTTCACGATCACCGACGGCATGTCGTCGTAGCGGTGATAACTGACGACGAACGGTACTTTCAGTGGCAGATGTATCGCAAACAACTCGATTTTCTTTATTCTCATATCCATTCCCCTTTACTTTTCACATATCGTTAGCTATATTGTCGTTAAATAGTCGTTAAATTGCAAGGAGGAGTTTCGATGTCTATTCATATTGCCATCGTCGGGTCGCACGAGTTCGTGGCGACCATCCGTACCCTCGGTGCCCCAGAGGATGTTCGGTTCGCGTATCACCCTTATGAGCATCCCCATGAAGCAGCCGTTATCGCCCAAACGCTCGGCTCGTTCAATGGTGTCTTTTTTTCTGGGTCGTTCCCGTTCACTTATGCGGCCCCCTACCTTCAAAACGTGGCGACCCATCACGTCGTCCAAGACGAGACTGTCCTATTGACGACGCTTCTCTATGCGACGCTCACCCACTCAGTCCATCTTGATCAACTGACCATCGATTTGGTCGAGCCAGAACGGCTGACGTCAATCCTCGACTCGTTCCCGAACCGTGCCTCGACTCCTGCTGTTATGAAAATCGAACCGAGTATCGCTTTCAAAGACGTGATTGCTTTTCACACGGAGCATCGGGACAAGCAGGCGAAACTGGCCGTGACGAGCATCGAACAAGTTTATCGTCAACTCGTCCGTGATGGTTATAATAGTCTATTGATGATTGAGCCGCGGACCACGGTCGAGCGCCATCTAGATATGTTGATTCAGCGAATTCGACGCCAGTTCGCGGACGACGCCCAGTTCGCCATCATTCATTTCGAGACCGTTGACAAGGCATTATTCGAACATTTGAAAGTGGTCCGCTACCTTGGCGGACATATCGAATCGACCGACGATGGTCGTATCACGCTACTTACGACACGAGGCGAGACGAACAACGCCCTCGATACAAGTACGCTCAGCCCAACAGGTGATTATCGAATCGGAATCGGCTATGGCACGCAGTATCAACAAGCATACGAACATGCTGAGATCGCACTATCGGCCGCGAGCAAGGAACGCATTCGAATCGTCGACGATTCAAAACGCTTGTCCTTCCCGAATCGTGAGGACCGCATCCCATATCGAGTGACCGAAGTAGCGGTCTTTGACGTCATCAAGCAAGCCGGGATCAGTCCGGTCAATATCGGTAAAATTATGCAGTTCTCGAAGCACCATCTCGAATTCACGGCAAAAGAGTTGACCGAATATCTTGACGTGACGCGACGGACGACGGAGCGACTCATTAAAAAATTACATGACGCGCAACTGATCGAAGTGATTGGTGAGGAGATGAGTTACAGCCAAGGACGACCGCGTGCCGTCTATAAATTCAATTTCCCGACCTGAATAGGCCGGGAAATTTTTCATTGTGCTGCTTGTTTTTCGAGTGGCAGTTCCACACTCTGCACAGCAATCCGTGTAATCGTGAAGCCTGTGAACGCATAGATGATCGAGATGACCGGAACGATGAAGTTCAAGATTGCGTATGGCGCATATTCGAATGCCCCGACGCCGAGCGTCCCGAGAATGAACACACCGCACGTGTTCCATGGGATGAAGACCGACGTCAGTGTCCCGCCGTCCTCGAGTGCCCGGGATAAGTTTTTCGAGTGAAGCCCCATTTTCTCATAAGCACCGGCAAACATACGAGATGGAACGACGATCGAGATGTATTGTTCGGAACACGTGGCGTTCGTTGCTACCCCGGCGAGAATCGTCGACGCAATCATCGAACCGGCCGTCTTCGCCAGTTTGACGATTTGATTCATGATCGATTGCAGCATCCCCGAATATTCTAAAATCCCTCCGAACGTCATCGCGACGATCGTCATCGAAACGGTGTACATCATTGCGTCGAGACCGCCCCGACTGAACAAGTTGTCGACGAGTTCATTACCGGTGTCAATCACATACCCGCTCTGTAGCGCCACGACACTGTCGGCAAGCGTTCCGCCTTGGACGATGATTTGGGCGAGAAAGCCGAGCGCGATCCCGACGACGAGTGCCGGAATGGCCGGTACTTTCCTCGCGACGAGGACGATGACAGCAAGTGGAATCAATAGGAGCCACGGCGAGATGACGAAGCTGTCCTGTAAAATACCGAGTGTTTGGACGATTTCTGAAGAGTCCGTCGTCGTCTCACTGAACCGTCTGCCAAGCCACCAATAGGCGCCGAGCGCGATGACGAGCCCTGGAATCGTGGTGTAGAGCATATGCCGAATATGTACGAACAAGTTCGTATGCGTCAAACCGGCCGCGAGGTTCGTCGTATCTGACAATGGCGACATCTTATCCCCGAAATATGCCCCTGAGATGACCGCACCGGCGACCATCGGTGCTGGTATCCCCATACTCAGCCCGATACCCATCCCGGCGACACCGATCGTTCCCATCGTCGACCATGAGCTGCCGATCGAGAGCGCGACGACCGAGCAGATGATACAAATCGTCACCAAGAAATAGGCCGGTGAAATAATCGTCAATCCGTAGTAAATCATCGTCGCGACAACGCCTCCCCCGATCCAGGCACCAATCGTCAAACCGACCAAAATGATGATGACGACAGCCGGTAGTGCGAGCCGAATCCCTTTGTACATCATCTCTTCGATCTCTTTCCACTTGTATCCGTGTCGCCAGGCGACGAGCGACGCGACCGCCGTCCCGACGATGAGCGGAATGTGCGGTCCTTGTTCTAGTCGGACGATGGCTACGAGCATGACCCCGATCATGACAAGTAGCGGCAACACCGCCCAGCGAAGCTTCATGTCTACCTTGTTCCCCTGTTGTTCCATGTGTCTTCCTCCCCGATAGCGAAAGATTCTGAATTGTCGTTATATTGTCGCTAATAAGATGATGATAACGCTTACATTCGAGGAAGGCAATAAAAAAATGAACGGAAGCGAAGTCGCCTCGTTCATTTCGTCAATCATGTAGCGTGTGCGGCCCGTCGCAACGTATCGGCGAGTAAGGCGGACGCTTCCGGTAATACGTCACGCTCGAACGTCATGTGAGGATGATGAAGCCCTGGCGTCAAGTTGGCCCCGATTCCAATCATCGTCGCATCGAGTCCCGGTTGCTCGACCGTATAAAAATGAAAATCGTCGCTACCTGACGTGATGATGCGATCGACGAGCGCATCATCACCGAACCGCTGACTAATCGCTTCAGCCGCATGTCGGCTCGAGCGTTCGCCGATTTCCGCACCCGGTGTGAAGTCTTGCCAGTCCCAGTGGATGGTGACATCATGAAGGACGGCGATTTGCTGCAACAGCGTCTCGACGCGGTCACGTAACGCAAGCAACTCCTTGTTCTGTTGAGCCCGGACGTCGAGTGAGAACGTCGCGTTCCCTGGGATGATATTCAAATTATCGCTACCGGCCTGGACGCCCGTCAACTTGATCGAATGGGGCTCGAACGGCGACACGTAGATGCTTTTGAGCATCTGTTGAATCGTAAAGATGACATCTAACGCGTTTTGACCTTGATGCGGACGCGCGCCATGGGCATCGTCGCCGATAACGCTTCCTCTTAGAAAGACTGCGGCACCGTGCTGAATTGCAGCCGCATATTGTCCGCGCTGCAATTCCTCGAGCGGTCGCAAATGGATGCCGTACAGCTGACTGACATCCTTTAATGCCCCGTGTCGAATCATCGCGAGCGACCCGTTGCCTTGTTCTTCGGCCGGTTGGAAAATAAACCGGACTCGTTTCGGCAAGTGTTCGTGTCGCAACTCATCAAGTGCGCCGAGCACCATGCTGATATTGGCATCATGGCCGCACGAATGGTTCGCTTGGAACGTCCCGTCGACTTGTTGCCATAAGGCGTCGATATCGGCCCGGACAGCGATGACATCGTCTCCTTCGCCAATCTCGGCGATGACGCCGGTCACGTCCGCAAACGTCTCGTGACGGACTTGCCATGACGTCAAGATGTCGGCAATCGTCCTCGTCGTCTCAACCTCTTTCCAGCTCACTTCCGGATGGGCATGAAAATGCTCAAACCAGTTCAATACGTTCGTCGTCATAAGCAATCCCCCATATGTACTTATATTTTTTTGACCCCTTTAATCAAGACCCATTGCAGCGGCAATCGACCCCACGTGACCCATTTCGGGAGCGGCATCTTGCCGAGTTTTGACGGTTTGAGCGCCATGTTGATATTGGCCGGGAACACCGCGATTAAAAATGCGGGTAACGTCCCTTTTACGAAGCGTGTCCCTTTGTTCATGAGCAACAACACCCCGTAGACGACCTCGATGACCCCACTTGCCTGCACCATGAACCGTTTAAATGGCCATGACTTCGGAATGATCGATATGAACGCCCGTTCTTGAACGAAGTGCATGATACCTGCGCCGAGAAATAACATCCCATATAGTTTACGAATCAATTGAACCCCTCCTTTTTTCTAAGCATAACAAAAAAGATGGGCTGCGTGCCCATCTTTACAGTGCGTTTCCGTTTGTGTTTTGAATCTCGACATCGACCGTCTCGGTCTTTCCGTCACGAACGTATTCAATCGTGACCGTCCCGTCGGTATCCCGAATCAATTCACTTCGCAAGTCGATGAATGACGAGACAGCCCGATCATTGATTTTCACGATGACGTCGCGTGCCTCAAGTCCTGCCCGTGCGGCCGAACTATTCGCCTGTACTTCGACGATCAGTGTGCCTGCTGTTACTGACTCCGGCAAGTTGATTTGCTCGGTCAAGTACCCGGGTGGGAATTCAGATACGTCACGAAGCGAGACACCGAGTGACGGGTGGTTCACTTCGCCTGTCTGTTCGATTTGATTGATGAGCGGCAAGGCGATGTCGACCGGGATCGAGAAGCCGACCCCTTCGACCGATTCGGTCGCGATTTTCATCGAGTTGATCCCAATCAATTGGCCCGCTTCGTTAATCAACGCACCACCCGAGTTACCAGGGTTGATGGCCGCGTCCGTTTGGATGACTTCGGCGTTGAAATCGGCTTGTCCGTTCTCATCCGTATCGACCGGCACGAGACGTGACGTCGATGAGACGACGCCGCGTGTGACCGAGTTCTCAAACTGGCCGAGCGGGTTCCCGATCGCGATGACAGTTTGCCCCGGTTTCAACTCGCTCGACTTCCCGATTGAGATGACGGACGAGACTTTGTCCGCATCCACTTCGAGCACGGCCAAGTCGTATGTGGCATCGCTACCCATCAACTTGGCGTCCGCTGTCGATCCGTCATTGAATGTCACGGTCAAACGGTCAGCACCGTTGACGACGTGATGGTTCGTGACGATGTAGGCCGAGTCGCCGTCTTTCTTATAGATGACACCCGAACCGACCCCGGCTTCGACGGCTTCATTTGAAAAACCGTTTGACGCGAAATTGTTCACCGTCACGACCGCAGGCTGTGCGGTCGCGACCGCATCGGTGACCGAACTGTCCGTTGTCGTAGACGTCGTCTGGACCGGCGACCCTTCCGACGTCACGTTCGTATCAGACACATTTGTCGGCACTTGATCGATGAACGGAAAAGCGATGGCGCCAGTCAAGACGGCACCAATCACACCGCCGACAAACCCAGGGAACATCCGGCCGACGAACGATGGTCGGGCCGGTTGCTCTGCGCGCGACGGTTCTTGTCGTTGTTCTGACGAGCCGAGCTCGGTATCGAGCCAATCCTCACGGTGATTTTGTTTATTTGATTCTGTTGGACGATCATTGCGTTCCATGTGTAATCATCTCCTATATGATGTTTCCTCTTTGTTCTACCCTTAGTATAAGAGGCATAGTCATCGTTTTGCGGAAATGAAGCATCGATTACAAGATTCTTCACAATTTGCGTCAATTGGGTCAGACGATCACGTTACGGAGCGTCCCGAGTCCCGTGATGCTCACTTCGACCGTGTCTCCTGATTGGAGATAGACGGGCGGCTTCATGCCGTGGCCGACCCCGGCCGGTGTCCCGGTCGCGATGATGTCTCCTGCTTCAAGTGTCATGCCTTTTGACAACGTCCGAATTAACTCTTCGATCGGGCGAATCATATCCGCCGTCGACCCATTTTGACGTGTCTCGCCATTGACGACCGTTTGAATCGTGAGTGGGAACGAGAGTTCATCCGGTGTGACGATATACGGTCCCATCGGACAGAACGTATCGAACGATTTACCACGGAAAAACTGGACGTGTTGTTTTTGCACGTCCCGGGCCGTGATATCGTTTAAAATCGTGTAACCGAAGATATGGGCATCGACGTCGTCGATGTCTCGTCCTGATTTCCCGATGATGACGGCGAGTTCGCCTTCATAGTCGAGCTGGTCGGTCAATTCGGGGTGACGTTCGACGACAGCCTCAGGCCCGACGACCGAGGTCGGCGCTTTCGTGAAGATGACGAGCTTACCGGCCCCCGCCGTATCCATCTCTTTCACGTGCTCTTCATAGTTCTTGCCGATACAGATCACGTTTTTGAGTGGTCGGTATGGCGCGACGAGCGTGACGTCGTTCAATGCGGACCGAGGCGCGACGTCCAAATCGACATCCGGTTCAAACTCACGCGCGATAACTTCTAACAGCGAAGTCGTATGTAATTGATCACTGACGTCATAGACGAACACTCCTGCCACGACACCGACCCTTTGCTCTCCGTCAACTTGAAAACTACACCATTTCATCAAAATTCCCCCTTTTTTGCTAGTATACAAAAAATCGGGACGCGACGGTCCCGATTACGCTTTGTTCAAGAAAATAATTCGCTGATTGCTCGACCCCCGAAATCGGAGCGACCGGTCCATGAGCGACTGTTCGAAACGACCATCGACAAGGACATCGGCACGATCGAGCACACTTGTGACGTACTCATCGTCCATATCTTGTAACTGTTCGAATGTATAGCCTGTATACACCCATACGTTTTTCTGGAGCGCCTTGCACCCGTCGACGAGCCTGGCCAATGCTTCCGGTTGCAGGAACGGCTCTCCGCCCGAGATGGTGACACCATCCCATCCGGATCGTTCGACACGGGTGAGCAAGTCCTCGATTGCCACTTCTTCTCCGCCGCGTGGATTCCACGATTCCGGATTGTGACATCCAGGGCATCGATGAGGGCAGCCTGCCATAAAGATAACCGACCGAACACCTGGACCGTCGACGACCGATTCGTCAATTACGGATAGGACGCGCATGATGCTTCACCCTCGCTCGTTCTTCTTCTCGCTTCGCCGAGTTCCATCGGTCCATCGTGCCTACCAAATAGCCGGTGATGCGACGAATCCGTTCAATCTGCTCGCGCTCACCACACGTCGGGCACGCTTCGTCGATGATGCCTTCGAGACCGCAGTTGCCGCAACGGTCGACCGGATGGTTGATCGACCCGTAACCGACGTCCTCGGCGCGCATGAGCCGGACGATCGCTTCGACCGCCTCCGCATTATGGGCGAGCGATCCGTCGACTTCGACATACGTGATATGTCCCGCGTCACAGAGCGCATGGTATGGCGCTTCCAAGCGGACTTTGTCCCGAATCGACACCGACTGATATACCGGCACATGAAACGAGTTCGTGTAAAAAGCGCGGTCGGTCACACCTTCGATTATCCCGAACGCCTGCTGATCCTTTAAGACGAACTTCCCAGATAATCCTTCGGCCGGGGTGGCCAACAGCGAGAAGTTCAAGTCGTGCCGCTCCGCCGCCTGTCTCATCCGATCACGTAAATGCGTGACGATGTCGAGCCCGAGCCGTTCCGCCTCTCTCGACTCGGCATGCGTGCCACCTGTGAGTACACGAAGCGCTTCAGCGAGACCGATAAATCCGACCGAGAGCGTCCCTTGCTTCAGTACCTCGCGAAGATCATCCTCTGGACCGAGCGTCTCTCCGCCCCGCCAGACGTGTTGGGCATAGAGAAACCGAAATTCGTCGGCGTGTCGCTTCGCTTGATAGTCAAATCGTTCGAGTAATTGATCGATGGCGACATCGACGTAAGTGTCGAGCGTCTCATAAAAAGTATGAATGTCCGAGGAGACGAGCGCCATCTTGACCAAGTTCAACGTCGAAAAGGATAAGTTGCCGCGTCCAATCGACGTCTCAGCTCCATGCCGATTCCCCATCACCCGTGTCCGACAACCCATGTAAGCAACTTCCGAGGCGTGCGTCCCGTCGTAGTATTGCAAGTTGAACGGGGCATCGACGAACGAGAAGTTCGGGAATAGCCGTTTGCCCGTCACGCGACAAGCGAGTCGGAACAAGTCGACGTTCGGATCATCCTCATGGAAGTTGACCCCTTCTTTCACTTTGAAGATTTGAATTGGAAAAATCGGTGTCTCCCCGTTGCCGAGCCCCCGCTCGGTCGCATGTAACAACTCTCGAATGAATACCCTGCCCCAACGACTCGTGTCGGTCCCGTAGTTGATGGAGACGAACGGTACTTGTCCACCACCCCGTGAATGCATCGAATTGGCGTTATGGATGAACGCCTCACATGCTTGATATGTCGCTGAAACCGTCTCAGCTTCGGCGACTTCTAGGAGTTGCTCGGACGTCCATTCAACCGGCAGCTTTTTGAGCCGCTCGATTTGACGTTCGTACGTCTTTTCAACGTATGGCGCGAGGTCGACATCAAACATCGGGAACGCTTGACCCCCGTGTTGCATATTCTGGTTCGCTTGAAGAATAATCG
Organism: Exiguobacterium sp. TNDT2; assembly: GCF_003331145.1. Lineage (GTDB taxonomy): Bacteria > Bacillota > Bacilli > Exiguobacteriales > Exiguobacteriaceae > Exiguobacterium. The sequence continues at coordinate 46,531 of NZ_QLVE01000005.1, forward strand.
ATGCGAGAGCCATCGCCGAGCGGATATCTTGGGGTGGCCGAATCGTCCCGTGTCCGGTGTGAAATCCGTTCGTCAGCAAGTGGCCGAGCGGGATTTGACAACACGTCGTCGAGCCTGTCACGTAGTAATCGGCGTCATGGATATACAAAAAGTTGTCCGCGACGGCTTGTCGTGAACGTTCTGATAATAGATATGTCGTCGACAACTGTTTTGATACTTCTGAGGATAATCGTGCTAGTTTTCCGAGTGGTGATTTCCCGTCGACGTTGGCGTTCTCTTGGATGAGATCTTGGTCTGGGAGAACACAGACATCTTCATAAAGCTGGAACATATTCACTTCATATCACCTCACTATATATTGATTTTTATCAAGATAATCGTTTGATAAAAACCCATATATAGATTATGTCACGTTTAATCAATAAGATGTGAAGTCTAAATTGTGAGCGTTGATTGTGATATAAACGCAAAAACAGTCGAGCCCTCATCTGGACTCGACCGTTTCTTCATGCGGACCAGCTCATACTTTTTCGGCCGGCTTCACGATTTTCAACTCAATTTCTTCTTTTTCTTCTGACTCTTGGGCTTCCCGCAAGCCTTTCGCATTTAACCATGTATAAATCGCACCCATGAACAAAGCACCACCGATAATGTTACCGAACGTTGCCGGAATCAAGTTGTGGATCGCACCGGCAAAGCTGATTGCCTCAGGATGTGGGACAACGAGCGTGAGCGCAAACAAGACGAAGTTGGCTATGACGTGATCAAACCCTGACGCAAAGAAAACAGCGACGAGGAAAATCATTGAAAAGATTTGAGCGAACTCGTTTTTCATTTGCTTCGGCAAGAAGATGGCAAGACAAACCATCCAGTTACAGAAGATGGCGCGGAAGAAAATCTCAACCGTCGTGTGATGCATCTTACTCTCGACGACAGCAAACAACCAATTGTCCATCCCGAGTTCTTGGATGACGCCGGTCGGTGCGAGCAACAAAGCGAACAAAACGCCGCCGAGCGCATTCCCGACGAAACAAAGCAACCAGACGAGCATCGTGTCGCTGAGCGTCGTGTACCCTCGCATCGTCGAAGTCGTGAAGTACATCGTATTTCCAGTGAACAGTTCGGCTCCGCCATAAATAATCATAACGAGCGCAATTCCGAATGAGAATCCGCCGATGAGTGTCGTGAACGGGGAATCGATTAAATACATTCCGTTTACGACTTTTAAAGTAAAAATTGAAGCGAATCCGATAAAAATCCCCGCGAGCATTGCTCGTAAAAAGTACTCCATTGGCCGATAATGAATCATTTGGGAAGACGCCTGCGCTTTCTTCCGCAACGATTCGAGTGCATGGATTTCCATTGATGCCATGTCACAAACCCTTCTTTCTGTTTGAATAAACCCATTTTAAATAAGAACAAATATGTGAAATCATTAACAATATAAGCCCGAATCCAATAAATTGCAATCGACCTTTGGCCATGTTGACATACTTTTCACATCGTAATCGTTTACATTTGTCGGATTTGTGACGAAAAAAACGACCCTTTGCAAAGGGTCGTTCGATCATGCTTATTCTTTGTCTTCAGACTTCTCGTCAGACTCTTCAGAAGATGCCTCAGCCGACTCTTCTTCAGTTGATTCGGCTTCACTTTCTGTCGTCGTGTCTGTGTCTGCCTCGAGCTCTTCAAGAGAGACCGGCTCGTTCACAGATGCGACTTGGAGCTCGCCATCTGAGACGATATCATAGTCTGTATGTTCAGGAATATCGGCTACCGTGACCGAGTCACCGATACCGAGCTCAGATACATCGAGTTCGATGCGTTCTGGGATGTTGGCCGGTGTTGCGGATACCGTAACTTTATAAAGCGTTTGTGCCAAGAAGCCGCCTTCTTTAACACCTTTTGCATCGCCGACGAGTGTGACGTCCGCTTCGACTTCTGTCGCTTCGTCCATCTTCACTGCCATAAATTCGACGTGCTTGTACTCGTTCGTGAATGGGTCCACTTCTGTCCCGTGAACGAGCGTGTTCACTTTTTTCCCATCGATATTGAGTTCGATTAAAGCGTTATCACCGTGTTCACGTAGAATTTTACGAAGTGCCATCTCCTCGAATGCGACCGGTGTGCTTTCAACTTGATAGCCGTAGACAACACCTAACACTTTTCCTTCTTTTCGCAAGTTAGCGCGGACCGAACGTGGTCGTAATTCTCGTTTCGTTACTTTAAGCGTGTCTGCCATAATCTTTTCCCCCTACTGGTTTATCGATCATGTCTACATCTTGAGGGTGAGGCAGTGAAAAAGCCACCTCTCAACCTCGATGCGTTAAGTGACATGTGTATATTGTTCCCATAGGTACAACTCAATAAACGTTACAGGCGGTTAAAATAAGATTACAACCGTGTCACATGACACGTTTAAATAACTTTTCGAGTTCGTACGTGCTCCATTTCACTAAAATCGGACGTCCGTGGGGACACGTATACGGAGACGTCGTCTGATTCAAATCGTGAATCAATTGCTGCATCATCTCATGGTTCAATGGATGGTTCGCTTTAATCGATCGTTTGCACGCCATCAAAATCGACGCATCTTCTCGATATTTGGCGAGATTGACAGAGCGGTCCCGAATTGCCATTTCAATCAAATCGCGGACCGTCCCTTCTAAATCGTGTTGCGGGTACCACGTCGGAATTTCACGGACGAGGAACGTGTTGCCACCGAACGGCTCTAATTCGAGACCCGCTTCTTTCAAGAGCGGAGCGACTTCCTCAATCGCGAGCGTTTCCTCTTGCGTGAACTCGAGCGTGAGCGGGAGCAGCAACAATTGATACTCTTTGTCAGGATTCCCGAGCTGCTCGTAAAACAACTCATATTTGATTCGTTCCTGGGCCGCGTGTTGGTCGATGACATACATGCCGTCCTCGGCACCACAGACGATATAGCTCGCATGCAGTTGACCGATGACATCAAGCGGAGGCAAGCGCTCCCCTTTCGTCTCGACCGCTTCCGATTCGACAATCGAGTCAATCGGTTCGGGCGCTTCGTTGACGAGCGGCGTCGGCGACCACCGGCTCGGGGACGTGACGGGCTCACGTGGAAGCGGATAGTTCCACGTCGGCGCCTCATCCGTAACGGGAATTCGCTCGACCGTGAAATCAAGTCGCTCTTGTTCGGTCCGCTGGGCCGGGCGCTCCTTCGGCTTGACCGACGGAATCAACCGTTGTTCCCGAAGCGTCAGTTGGACCGTCTCGCGAATCAACTGGCACAGCTCTTTCTCTTTCGATAGCCGAACTTCCCGTTTCGTCGGATGGACGTTGACGTCAATCAACATCGGGTCCATGTTCACTTCGAGAACGGCAATTGGATAACGACCGATCGGGAGTAGCGTGTGGTAGCCTTCGAGCACACTTTGGGTCAAGGCAAAGTTTTTGATGCTCCGTCCGTTCAAAATGAGTGTCACGTACTGTTTGTTCGACCGGGTCACTTCCGGGCGGACGAGATGGGCGCTCAAGCTATAGTCGTTCGTCTTGCTTGACGCCGTGACGATTTGCGCCGCGACTTGACGACCGTAAATGGCGAGCATGACTTGCTTGATGTCGCCGTTGCCGCTCGTCCGCAGGAGTTCCTTGTCTTCATGGAACGCCGTGAGGCGAACTTCCGGATGGGACAAGGCGATTCGGTTCAACGTATCGGTGATGCTCGCGAGTTCGGTCGCCGATGTCTTCAAGTATTTGAGGCGGGCCGGTGTATTATAGAACAATTGACTGACCGCAATCTCGGTCCCGACGTTCGCCGCGGCCGGTGTTTGCGCCGTAACGACGCCGCCTTGGAGCGTCATCTCAAATCCGTCCTCCTCGGTTCGCCGTGACTTCAAGGTCACATGACTGACCGAGGCGATCGAGGCGAGGGCCTCCCCACGGAAGCCGAGCGTGCGAATCCGGAACAAGTCGTGCTCGTCCCGAATTTTACTCGTCGCATGACGTAAAAAGGCGCGCGGGGCGTCCTCTTCATAAAACCCGTGCCCGTTATCGCGGACTTTAATGAGGCGGATGCCCGCTTCCTCCAAATCGACTTCGACTTTGGTGGCGCCGGCGTCAATCGCGTTCTCGACGAGCTCTTTCACGACCGAGGCCGGCCGCTCGACGACTTCGCCAGCCGCGATCCGGTTGGCCAGTTGTTCCGGTAACTCCTGTATGATTCCCATCGAATCACCCCTTCTTCGCGGATTGTTGGAGCGCATAGAGCGCTTGCATCGCCTCGATTGGGTTCATCGCCAACAAATCGAGTTCGAGCAATTGTCGTTTAATCTCGTCTTCCGCCTCAAAGAGCGATAGTTGGGCCACGGGTTCTGCCGTTCCCGGATGTTCAACAGCTACCCGTTCCGGTTTCGAGTCCGTCTCAAGTTGAGACAAGATGGTCCGCGCCCGCTCAATCAAATCACGGGGCAATTCGGCGAGCTCAGCGACATGAATCCCGTACGACTTATCGGCCCGCCCCGGATGAACTTCATGTAGAAACACGACACGCCCGTCTCGCTCGATGGCGCGGACGTGCACGTTCTCAAGAGCAGGGATCGTGTTTTCGAGCACGGTCAGCTCGTGATAGTGGGTCGAGAACAACGTCTTCGCTCCAATTGTCGAAGCGATGTATTCAACGATCGCCTGGGCGAGTGCCATGCCGTCATACGTCGACGTTCCCCGACCGATCTCATCGAGCAAGATGAGGCTGTGTTCGGTCGCCTCTGTCACCGCTTGGCGTGTCTCCGTCATCTCGACCATGAATGTCGACTGGCCGCTCACCAAGTCATCGGCCGCACCGATTCGGGTAAAGATTCGATCAAACAATGGAATCTCAGCCGCTTCGGCCGGTACGAACGATCCGATTTGATGCAAGATGGCGATCAAGGCGAATTGACGCATATATGTCGATTTACCGGACATGTTCGGTCCCGTGATCAAAAGCATGCGCCGCGTGTCGTCGAGCGTCAAATCGTTGGCGACGTATTCACCGCGTGCTAGCACCGTCTCGATGACCGGATGGCGGCCACGATCGATTTGGACGTGCTTCGACGTAGTCGGCCGGACATAGTCACGATTTTCGGCGACGATGGCGAGCGCGAGCAAGACGTCGAGCTCACTGAGCGAGCGCGCCAGTTGCTGAAGTGGTTTCGTTTCTTGCTTGACTTGGTCACGTAAGGCGACGAATAAGTCATACTCGAGCGTACAACTCTTCTCTTCAGCCCCGAGAATGAGCGCTTCTTTCTCTTTTAGCTCGGGTGTGACGTAGCGCTCGGCGTTCGTCAGCGTCTGTTTCCGTTCGTAACGTCCCTCTTCGAGCAGGCGGGCGTTCGCTTTCGTTACTTCCAAGTAATAGCCGAAAACGCGGTTATAACCGATTTTTAATGATTTGATGCCGGTCGCGAGCCGCTCTTGTTGTTCGAGGTTAGCAATCCACGTTTTCCCGTTCGCTTTCGCCTCGAGCAGTTCGTCGAGTTCGGCCGAATAACCTGAACGAATCATGCCGCCTTCTTTAATCGAGATGGGTGGTGTATCGACGAGCGCTGCTTGTAGCACACTTGTCAAGTCGTCGAACGTGTCGAGCGTGGCATCGATGTGATGCAGTCGCGCTGCCGTGACATTCGCGAGCAACTCCCGTACCGCCGGGATGCGCTCGAGAGTGTTCCGGAGTTGGACGAGGTCACGGGCGTTGGCCGTCCCGTAACCGACTTTGGCGACGAGCCGTTCGATATCGTAGACGTGACGTAGCTGTTCACGCAACTGGTCACGCAGCATGAAATCATCGACTAAATTTTCAACGGCATCTTGCCGGTCGCTAATCGCCTGTTCCGAATACAGGGGCTGTTCGAGCCAACGCTTTAACAGTCGTCCGCCCATTGCCGTCGTCGTCTCATCAAGCAGGGCGAGCAGCGACCCTTTCCGTTCCCCGGACCGGGCCGACCTGAACAATTCCAAGTTCCGGGCCGTGTTGGCGTCGAGTTGCATATGGGCCTCGACTTCATAGGCGACGGCCGGTTGCAGGTGATCGAGGGCGCGTTTTTGCGTCCGCGTCAAATAGGCGAAAAGGAGTTCAAACGCACTTACTTGCGCCTCGTCGCGGGCGCCGCTCGACAACGGGCTCGCCAATCGCTCCGTCTGTACCGACAGCGGAATACCGAGTGATGAGAGACGGTCTGCCAACTCGGCGTCACCAACGATGATCTCGCTTGGGACCAACCCTTCGACTTCGCGTAGGACGGCCTCGCACGACGGTAAGGTCGTCAACCATGATTCACCTGTCGTCACGTCGCCGCGGGCGATCCCAAAGCGGCCTGCTACGTTCACGACCGATAGCAAATACCGGTTCTCTTTCTCACCGAGCGCGGCCATATATGTACCCGGCGTGATGACTTGAATGACTTCACGTTTGACGAGTCCTTTCGTCGCTTTTGGATCTTCCATCTGTTCACAGATGGCCACGTTGAACCCTTTTTCGATCAGCTGTTCAATGTAGATAGCGGCAGAGTGATGTGGTACGCCACACATTGGAATCGGGTGCTCAGCGTTCTTCCCGTTTTTCGCGGTCAATGTCAACTCGAGTTCTTTGGCGACGATTTGGGCATCTTCAAAGAACAGCTCGTAAAAGTCACCGAGCCGGTAGAAGAGAAAGGCGTCTGGATAATCGGCCTTGATTGAGAAGTATTGTTTCATCATCGGGGTTTGATGTATCGTTTCCATTCGTGTTCACCTCTAGAAATTAGAACAGCTGACCAAAGGCCAGCTGTCTGTTTGTTAGTATCCGCAGCCGCCGCGTGATTTCTCCGCTGCCATGCCGCTTCCTGTTTTACCGGCGAGAACGTCACCGTCCGTCGACTCGATAATGCGATCTGTCACCGAGTTGGCGAGTGTGACCGTCACGTATTGAAGCAGATCGTTCACTTCGACTTGCGTCTCTTGGAACGCCTGGACGACCGGAATCGAATCGAGCTCGTCCATCGCCTTATCGATTTTCAGCTCAACTTTGGCGAGCGCTTCCGTCTTCCCGTAGTGCTTGCAGTTGACGGCTTCTTTTTGTAAGTATTTGATACGTTTGATCAACGTTTGAACGCGTTCACTTTCGTTCACCTTCGTTTCCGCTTCCTTGAAGCGGGCCACTTCCGGCGTGCTCGCCAATAAGTCGGCTAATTCTTTCGCTTTTTGAATCACAGTTTGATCAGTCACCATCGTAAACCCCTTTGCTCTCTATGATTGAACGCACGTCTGGACGCACGCAAGTATTCCTCATCATTCTACCACGAACTTATGGCAAACGGTACCGCATCGATTCACTTCGAGACGGTCGCCGTCCGAACCATATCGACGTGAGGAATCCCGTCCTCTAAGTACTCCTCGCTCGTTCGTGTGAACCCGAAGCTCGCATAGAACGGCTCCACGTATGTCTGTGCTTGCAAGTACAATTCGCAATCGCCAAAGTCAGTTACGGCTTCTTGCATCAAACGCCGCGAATGGCCTTGTCCGCGATGCGTCGATTTTGTGACGACACGGCCGATGGCGACCGGCGACTCCTCCTCGAGGACACGTAGCGCCGCAATCGGGCGACCATCAGCCTCAATCCAGTAATGGACCGCCGCCACGTCTTTCCCATCGACTTCTTGATATGGGCAATCTTGTTCCACGACGAAAATTTCGGTCCGGAGCGCCAATAAATCATAGAGTTCTCTCGTCGTCAATTCGTCAAACCGTTTTTTCTGCATCTCCACTTGTCTCCCCTCATAACTTCGAACCGAGCGCTCGGGCGACATGAAGCCCGCTCGTCATCGCCCCGATTGTGCCTGCCCCCGGAAATACTGTGTCCCCGCAGACATACAGGTTCGGCAAGGTTGTCCGGTAGCTCGCCGCATGGAACAAAGCTTGTTGCGGTGTTTGGGCATAACCACCGACCGCGCCGTGCGGACGTTTCGTATATTTCACCCACGCCCCTGGTCCCCCGGGCAACATGACAGACGATTCGCCGTTCCAGTCCGGGAACGCTCGACTCACGACCGAGACGAGGCGCTCGGTCCAATCTGTCTCTAGTTTCTCATACGTCACCTTGTCTTTCCAAGCCTGCCACTCCGACAAATCGATATGGGTCGAGACGGTGACGGTCCGTTCCGGTCGCTCGGTCCGGAGCGAATCATCTGCGGCTGACATCGAGATGAAGGCGTGTCCTGACGGCAAATCGTCACTATACACTTGTTGGAACAGCGGACGTCCCTTGCACGCCACTTCAGGTAACGTGACGTACAGACTGAACGTTCCCCATTGCGCCCGTTCCAATTGACGACCGTACTGTCTTTGGAACTTCCGCGCCGCTTGTCCCGTGACCAACTGCGCGGTCGCCTCGAGCGGAATGGCCGACACGACAACATCGACGAGGTCGAGCCGGCCCCGCCGATCGGTCAACAACCAACCGTCCGCGACTTGCTCGATTTTCACGATTTGCCGTCCGAGGAGCGTCGTCCCGCCGTCTTTTTGAATCGAGCGCTCTAAGGCGTGAGCGAGCGTATACAAGCCGCCGTCGACGTAAAACGCCCCTTCATGGTAAATCGATAACGCGACGGCCGCGAGCAAGTGACTCGCTTCGCGAGCTCCGGTCTGAAGACTATCGAGCAAAATCCCGTCGATGACCCGTTCGAACGCCGTCCCGTTCAATCGATGCCGTTTTAACGTTGTACCGAGCGGCCGGTATAACTTCCTAAACGCACGTAGTTGCGTCGGTCGAAAACCACGTATCGCAACCGATGCGTCACGAATCGTTCGAAATGGCAACGCCGGTAACGTCTCAAACAAAGGACGAATCGTCTCAAAATCGGTCCATACTTCATTCAAGAAAGCACGAATCCGCGGAGCGAGCTCGGGAAACGTCGATTCAAGTTCAAGTAAAAAACGAGTCGGGTCTTGATAATAGCGGACCGTTTTCCCGTCCACATGAATCTGCATCACTTCCTCTAACGCCCGAACGTCGATTGACTCTCCCAAGTACGTCAACACTCGTTCGTGTAGTCCGCCGGGTTCAAATCCCATCCCGAGCGTCGCCCCGGCCGGGAATCGATAGTCCCCACGTTCGAATTTTCCGGCGCAACCACCCCACTCCCGCGATGATTCAAACACCGTCACGTCATGACCAATTCGGCTCACGAGCGCGCCTGTCGTCAATCCGGCAACTCCCCCACCGATAATCCCGATTCGCATATAAATCCCCTCCTGCCTTCATCATACATGCCTTCCCGAAATCCGAGACATTTCAACGTGTAGCATAAACATATTTCATCTGCCAGGCAGGGTTCTGCCGGAAGATGGCGAAAAAAATCGATAAAGGACAGGTGAAACCATATGCGAAGTCGGGTCATCATTTATCTGCTCATTCCGATCTTGATTTTTATCGGTATTTTAATCACACCGCCATCTGAAGAATCACAAAAAGTCGCCACCATGACGGCTGTCAACATTCAAGAGATGATTCCGTATGAACGAGAGTACACAGCACAAAAAGTGTTACTCGAAGAAGTGAACGATGGTCACGAGGCGATTATCGAGGAATGGCGGCTCGAACGCGGCGCCCGGACGACATATAGTTACGTGTTGCGACTCCAAGGGTTCGAGACGGTGATTCAAGTCGATGCCGGGGCGGCCAACACACGCTCGGACGGTTATTATGCCATGCAGGCGCACAGTCCCGTGTTCGAAGCGGACGAACCGCTATCGACCGGTTATCCGATCGTGCTCTTCGCCACCGAGCAACGGCTCGTTTTAAACCAGATGGAAGTTCGTGTTCTTTATGAAGAAGACGGCAAGATTGAAAAATGGCGCATCCTAGAATCAGAAGAATCATGACATTCAAAATGCGAGAGGTAATTTCCTATGCAAAAAATAATTCTCATCGGCTCTGGCGGTTCGGGCAAATCGACGCTCGCCCGCGACTTAGGAACCCGACTCAACATCGACGTCCATCACTTGGATGCCTTCCTATGGAAACCGAATTGGACACCCGCCACGAGACAAGAACAAATTACCATCCAGTCCGAGTTGATTGAACACGAGTCGTGGATTCTCGACGGCAATTACGGTGGGACGCTCGACTTACGCCTGAGTGCGGCCGACACGATTATATTTCTCGACTTGCCGAGGACAGTCTGTACATACCGCGTCTTGAAGCGCATGCTTAGCCATCGTGGCAAGACACGTCCGGACATGGGGGACGGTTGTGAAGAATGGTTTGATTTGAAATTTTTGAAATGGGTGTGGGATTATCCGAAGTCGCAACGCCCGGATGTGATCCACCGATTGCATGGCCTTCCTGATGATAAACGAGTTATCATGTTGCATTCACGGACAGAGGTTCGCGACTTTATAACGCGCGTCGGTACGGAGCAACAACTATGATTCCTAAACTCGAACCAATCATAGCGGCCAAGACGTTCGTGACAACGCATTTTCCCCACTGTCGGGCCGCACTGCTCGCCGGGAGCGTCGTCCGTGGTGAGGTGACCGAGACGTCGGATTTAGACATCATCATTTTCGACGACACGCTCGTCTCGTCTTATCGGGAATCGTTCATCGAGGCAGGATGGCCTATCGAGCTGTTCGCCCATAACTTGACGTCGTATCGGACGTTCTTTGAGCAAGATTGCCGGCGCGCCATTCCATCGTTGCCGAGAATGGTCACTGAAGGCATCGTCTTGAAGGACACGAATATCCTCGAAGACATCAAGCGTGAAGCGAGCGCCTTGCTCGACAGCGGGCCAGAGGCTTGGACGGACGAGACGATCGAGATGAAACGATACTTTCTGACCGATGTGCTCGATGACTTGATCGGATGCACAAGTCGTGCAGAGGGCTTGTTCATCGCGAGCACCCTCGCCACGTTAGTCTGCGAGTTCATCCTGCGCACGAATCGACAATGGACGGGGTCCTCCAAATGGACGTACCGCGCTCTCGAACGCTACAATACGTATGCAGCCCGAGAACTCGTCGCTGCCCTTGAGGCGTATTATCAAACAAACAAAACCGACGCGCTCATCCGTTACGTCGATGAGACACTCTCCCCGTTCGGCGGCCGGTTGTTCGCCGAATTCAGCCGCGGGAAATCAAACGAAACGTGAGGGTACTCCATGTTCTTTCTTCAAATGTCCGGTTTCCCCGGATCAGGTAAGTCGACGTTGTCTCGGGAAATCGCCCGACGGCTGGATGCGGTCATCGTCGATCATGATATCACGAAGACGGCACTGCTTGAATCGACTTCACAACACCCGCTTGACCCGGCGCTCGCCGGAAAAGTCGCCTATGATCTCGATTGGGCACTCGTCGAGTTCCATCTGTCTTTAGGACGGAACGTCATTCTAGATAGCCCTTGTCTGTATGACGTAATGATTGACCGCGGCCTAGCGATGACAGCAAATAACGGAGCCACGTATCGTTACGTCGAGTGTCTCGTCGACGACGTCGATGTAATCAATCGGCGGTTGCGCGAGCGCGACCGGAAGCTCAGTCAAATCGGAAGCGTCTCACCAGAAAATTTCGATCGGACCGTCGCCAGCAGTAAAAAACCACCGAATATGCATGCGCTTACAATCGATACGAATCGCCCGCTCGAGACGTATTTACCGGACGTCGTCGCCTATCTCCAGGCGATTGATTGACGATTCGATGCATCCTGAAACTTTTTCCCGGATGCATTTTTTTTAATTATTTTTGTATTTTTATTCTTTACAATTAATAATTATGCATATACACTTAGTCTCATATCTTGAAGGAGGAATTCATACATGAAAAAGTGGGTCATTACAGGGGGATTAGTGGCAAGTGCATTATTAGCAGGATGTAGCCAAGAGACGACGGGCGAAGAGAAAAAGACACTCGTCATGGGAACGAGCGCCGATTACTTCCCGTATGAGTTTGTCGATACGGCCAACGGGGACGAGATTGTCGGATTTGATATCGAGATTGCCGAAACGGTCACGGAACGCCTCGGCTACGAACTAAAAATTGAAGACATGGACTTCGGCAGCCTTCTCGGGGCACTAAACGCCGGACGTGTCGACTTCGTTATGGCCGGTATGACGCCGACCGAAGAGCGGAAAGAAAATGCCGCCTTCTCGGATATCTATTTGTCGGCGACAAACTTAGTCATGACGAAAGATGAGTCACTCGAGTCAATCGAAGCGCTCGCCGGCAAGAAAATCGGTGTCCAAACCGCTTCGATTCAAGAGAACATTGCCAAAGACCAAGCTCCGGAGGCAGAGCTCGTCTCATTGAACAAGATTCCAGAAATCGTCCAAGAGTTGAATACGGGTCGAATCGATGCGATGGTCATCGAGGATACGGTCGCCCAAAAATACTTGGACCAAGACGCAGGGCTCTATACGTTCGCGCTTAAAGAAGATGGCGAGAAAGGGTCTGCCGCCGCCTTTAAATTGGAGGACGACCTTCGCGATCAGTTCAACGAGGAGTTGAACAAAATGATCGACTCGGGTGAAATCGACAAACTCGCCAAAAAATGGTTCTCGATGGAGCCGACGGAATGAGACAAGTCTCGCTGCCGATTTATCCAGTCACCTATCCAGAAGGGTACCGTTTGAATCAAAACGAGAGTCAGTTCCCGGTGCCGTCCCGCCTGTATGACCAGCTCGCGACGATCTCGTTCCAAGACTTGCATGAGTATCCGGTCCAACCGATTGACGAGTTGTTCACCCGTTACGCGGCCTACGCCGGTGTCGAGCCGAATCAATTGCTCGTCGGTTGCGGCAGTGACGAGATGATTCACGTCGTCACTCAGGCATTGCTCGCACCGGAAGACGTCGTCTTGTCACCGAGCCCGGATTTCGCACTCTATCCGATCTTCACAACAATCGCCCATGGACGGCACGTGCAAGCCGATAATCTATCGTATGACGCACTCGTCCAGGCAATCGCGCAACATGAACCAAAGCTGTTGCTGTTGTCAAACCCGAACAATCCGACCGGAAAATTGTGGAGCGTCGCTGAATTGACCGAACTAGCGGGACTCGTGCCGTACTTGATCGTCGACGAGGCGTATATCGACTTCACGCCGGTGTCGAGTATGGTGGCTCACCTTGATTCATTCACAAATGTAATCGTGTTGCGGACGTTATCGAAGGCGTTTGGCTTGGCCAACGTCCGCCTCGGTTTCATGGTGGCGACGACTGAACTCGCGGCTTATTTCCGTCAGTTCGTCCCGCCGTTCAACATTAGCGGTGTCAGTGCGAAAATCGCCAACATGTTCCTACAAGATACGACTTATCTCGACGAGGCCATCGCTTGGCACGCCGACATGCGCGGACAGTGGACCGATTTGTTCGCCACGATTGGACACGTCCATCCCGCCGAGGCGAACTTCATTTACGTCACGCTCGATGAGCCGGAGGCCGTCTGGGCCCACCTCGCTTCTCATGGGGTTCACACGTCGAAACAACCGGACGGGATTCGCATCACGCTCGGCAATGAATCTGCTCTCGAAGCAGCACGTCAGGCAATAGTCACCTTTGCGTCACAACCGACAGCATAAGCAAACGACCCGACATCACGTCGGGTCGTTTCGTCATGGTATGAATTTGAGCACTTTTGCTGGATTGCCCCCGACGATAGCCCGTGCCGGAACATCTTTCGTCACGACGGCGCCAGAGGCGATGACGGCATCGTCACCGACCGTCACCCCTGGGTTTAGAATGGCACCGCCGCCAATCCATACCCGATGTCCGACCGTCACCGGCTTCCCGTATTCAAGACCTGAAATCCGTTCAGTCGGGTCGAGCGGATGCGTCGCCGTATAGACGTGGACACCGGGCCCGAGCATGCAATCGTCACCGAACGTGATCGGACAGATGTCGAGGAATACGCAGTCAAAGTTGGCGAAGAACCGTTCTCCGAGATGAATGTTATAGCCGTAGTCACATTTGAATGTCGGCTCCATATAGTAGGAGTTCCCGGTCGAGCCGAACAGCTCCGCTAACACTGCTTTTCGGACGTCGAGTTCGTCGATGCCGGACCGATTGAACCGCTCCGTCAAACGCCGGGCCTGACGCCGGTCGGCGACGAGCTCATCATCCCCGGCCAAGTAAAGTTCGCCTCGAATCATCTTTTCTTTTTCAGTCATCTGCATCTCCCCCTATTCTGTCATCATTATAGAGGAATTTCTAGCGAAACGGGGAATAGGAACATGACGAACTAGAGGAGGAATAGACAGATGAAACGAATTCTTGACTGTAGAGCCAGTGATTTCTTGACGTTCAACCGCTCGGATTTGATTGGATCGATTCGCAAAGCCGAAGGGCGGACCGTACTCGCCGAGGTCATCCCGACCGTACAACCGCTCTATCCAGAAGTGACGAACGCCGAACTCGCTCGGGCGTTCGGTGCCGATATGATTCTTTTAAACATGCTCGACGTGTTCCATCCGTACATAAAAGGTCTCGAAAGCCACGCCTTGTTCGGTAACGTACCCGGTGAGACGATGTCTGACAATCCGATTATGGAATTGAAACGACTCGTCGGTCTGCCGATTGGAGTTAACCTCGAACCAGTCGATTTCTCTGAGAAATCGGAGGATATGTATGATGTGAAACAAGGACGGCTCGCGACACGGGAAGCGTTCGCCAGAGCGTCAGAGCTCGGTATCGACTTCATCTGCCTGACCGGAAACCCGAACACCGGGGTGACGAACGAGGCGATCGAGCAAGCCATCATCAACGCGCGCCAAGAGTTCGCTGGGGTCATCATCGCCGGTAAGATGCACCAAGCAGGCGTCGGCCGTGTCCTCGACCGTGAAGCATACGTCCGATTCGCCGAGGCCGGTGCCGATATCATCTTGATTCCGGCACCCGGCACCGTCCCTGGCGTCCGGGAAGACGAGTTCTATGAAGTCACACGTGAGATTCAAGCGATGAACAAACTCGTCGTCGCTGCCATCGGCACATCGCAAGAAGGCTCCGATGAGTCGACGATTCGTGACATCGCCTTGTCCTCGAAACGTGGCGGGACCGACATCTTCCATATTGGGGATGCCGGCTTGTCCGGGATTGCCACACCAGAGAACATTCAGGCGTTATCGATCGCCATCCGTGGACGACGCCATACGTATATTCGCATGGCCGCCTCGGTCAACCGCTAATCAAAAGGAACGAAGCCGATTGTGACTTCGTTCCTTTTCTGTTACCAGTCAGTGACGTCACGGCGTGGTTTCGCCGGAGTCGTCGTCCCATGCCGTTTGGCGAGGAGCGCCTCGACGTCTTGTAACGACACGCCTTTAGCGGCGAGCAAGACGAGCAAATGGTACAAGAGATCGGCCGACTCTTCGACCAAATCTTCATCGTTCAGCGCCGCGATGACGACCTCGAACGACTCTTCCCCAAACTTCTTGGCAATCTTATCGACACCTTGATCGAATAGATAAGATGTATACGACCCTTCTTTCGGTGACGCCTGTCGTTCTTGAATCAACTTCTCTAATTCGTGAATCATCCTTCCACCTCCATGAAAAAGCAGCTTCGATTTCCCGTATGACACGTCGGCCCATTGGCACGGACACGGACCAACAGTGCGTCTTGGTCACAATCGACGTGGATGCTCTCGAGTTCGAGCGTATTCCCGCTCGACTCGCCTTTCATCCAAAGTCGCCCTTTCGAACGTGACCAGAACGTGACCGTGTTCGTCTCAAGCGTTTTCTGAATTGCCTCATCGTTCATGTAGCCTAACATGAGGACGGCGTCGTCCTCTGTCGACACGATGATAGCTGGAATCAATCCGTTTGCGTCGTAACGAACCGCATCGGCAAGTTGTGCTCGCTGCATACGTGTTTCACCTCTTCCACTGTCGTTTTCCGGTCATGCAAAATCGAGGCGAGTAACGCCGCATCAACTTTCTCAAGCGCGTCAACGACATGATTCGCGTTCCCGGCACCGCCCGAGGCGATGATCGGAATGTCGACGGCCTCGCGGAGCAGCTCAAGAATCTTTAAATCATACCCGTTCTGCTTCCCGTCCTGGTTCATCGACGTGACGAGCAATTCGCCAGCTCCGAGCTCGGTCACTTGTTTGGCCCAGTCGACCGCACGTAATTCGGTCCGATTCTTTCCACCGTACGTGTAGACGATGTATTCCCCGTCCTCAAATTTGACGTCGATGGCGATGACGATACATTGTGACCCGAACCGCTCGGCGGCCCGTTTAATCAAATCCGGTGATTCGACGGCGAGCGTATTGAGTGACACTTTATCGGCCCCGGCTTTTAAAAGTGAAGAGATGTCTTCAAGCGACCGGATGCCGCCACCGACCGTGAGCGGGATGAACACTTTCCTAGCGACGGCGCTGACGACGTCAAGCATCGTCTGACGCCGCTCCGTACTTGCGGTGATGTCTAAAAAGACGAGTTCATCCGCACCAGAGGCGTCATAATATTTGGCAATCTCGACAGGATCGCCGATGTCGCGTAACGCGACAAACTCGACTCCTTTGACGACACGACCGTCCTTCACATCGAGGCAAGGGATAATGCGACGTTTAAGCATGGCGCGCCTCCCACTCAATCAAGTCATCGAGACTGACTTGGCCGGAAAGTAGTGCTTTCCCGACGACCGCTTCATCGATGCCGGCCGCGTGGAGTGCTTCGACGTCAGTCTCGGTCGTCACACCACCTGAGGCGATGAGCGTGACCGAGACAGCGTCCCGGAGCGCCTTCATCCGTTCGAGATTCGGTCCGTTCAATTTCCCGTCCGACCCGATGTCCGTATAGAGAATCGTTTTGACGCCACGGTCGACGAGCCCTTTCGCAGCATCGATGTCTTGCAGTTCGGTCGCTTCTTGCCAGCCGTTGACAGCGACGATCCCGTCATAGGCATCGAGAGCGACGGCGACACGTTCGCCGTACTTCGCGAGCGCCCGGTCCAAGAAATCAGGATCCGTGAACGCTTTTGTCCCGAGCAAGACTCGGTCCGCACCGGTCGCCATGACCGCGTCGAGCGCTTCCTCGGAACGGATGCCCCCGCCGGTCTGAACGAAGAAACCGCACGTTTTGGCAAAGCGGACGACATCGAGATGTCTCGGTTCACCGGCTTTCGCCCCTTCTAGATCAATCAAGTGAAGCATCGGGACGCGCCCTTGCCACTCCTTCAATTTCTCATACGGGTCTCCGTACTGTTCTTCTGTATTGAAATCGCCTTCTGTCAAGCGGACGATTTTTCCGTCAATCAAATCAATGGCCGGTAGTAATCTCACGTTCGACCGCCTCCTTCCATTCTTTCAGTAAACTGAGTCCAAACGCGCCGCTCTTCTCCGGGTGGAACTGCATCCCCGTGACGAGTCCTTTTTGCACGATGGCCGGCACATCCTCCCCCATATAATCGGCAGAAGCAATCACATGGACCGGGTCGGTCACGACGTGATACGAGTGGACGAAATAGACGTCCTCATCGCGCAAAATTGAGTTCCATCCCACGTGCGGCAGACGTTTCGCTCGCATCCGTTCGACGCGTCCTTCAATCAACCCGAGTCCTTTTGTCGGCACCCCTTCCGTGCTCGACTCGAATAAGAGCTGCATGCCAAGGCAGATACCAAGGAACGGTTTTTCATGTGCCGACCGCTTCAACAGCGGAATCAGTCCCGTCTCGTTCAGCGATTGCATCGCCTGCGGGAATGCGCCGACGCCCGGAAGCAAGATAGCGTCAGCCGCCTCAATGTCGACAGGATCGTTCGTGATGGTAACGTAACAGCCGATGGCTTGGAGCGCCCGTTCGACATTGAACACGTTGCCCATACCATAATCGATGACCGCCACCTTCATCCTTCGATCAGTCCTTTCGTCGATGGGAGTCGATTCGATCCGTCTTGCCCGATCGCTTCAGCGAGGGCGCGACCGAACGCCTTGAACAACCCTTCAATCATATGGTGCGAGTTCGATCCGTAGAGCACCTCAAGATGAAGCGTCAAGCGGGCGTTCATCGCCACGGCCCGGAAAAACTCTTCGGCGAGCTCGGTATCAAAGTCTCCGAGTTTCGGATTTTTGATATCGGCCCGGTAGACGAGGAACGGACGGCCCGACACGTCGACGACGGCACGCGCGAGCGTCTCGTCCATCGGCAAATAACTCGTGCCATAGCGGCGGATACCGATTTTGTCACCGAGCGCTTGATTGATCATCTGCCCGAGGGCGATTCCGACGTCTTCGACCGTATGGTGGGCGTCGACCCACGTGTCCCCTTCGACATGGACCGTCAAATCGATTTGGCTATGGAACGCGAACAGTGTCAGCATGTGGTCAAAGAAGCCGACGCCTGTCTTGATGTCACTTTTCCCCGTCCCGTTCAAATCAAGCTTGAGCTCGATATTCGTCTCTTTTGTCTCTCGTTTCGTCTCAGCTGTTCTCAAGTGAAGTCACCTCTTCTATCGTTTGTTGAAGCAAGCGGTACGCCTCGTCCGTGCCGGCACTGACACGAATCCCGTCTGCGAACGCGCGAACGTGGACATCTTTTTCGAGGAAGCGGGCTGCCCATACTTCGCTGTCCGGTGTCTCGACGTATAGGAAATTGGCACGGCTCGGTAAGACGTTTCCAATCGGTGCGAGCAACGTTTCAAGCTTTTGTCGCTGCGTTTGGTGGAAGTTAATCGACTCATCGATGTAATCGGGGTCGTTCAACACGACCGTCGCCACGGCCGCACTCAGCCCGCTCACGTTGAACGGCGAACGGAACCGATCAATCTTCTCGATTAAGCATTCGTCGGCGATCATGAAGCCGATGCGCAGATTCGCGAGTCCGAACGCTTTCGATAGCGTCCGGAGAATGATGACGTTCGCATGGTTCGCGAGTCGGTCTTTAAATGAATCTTCCATCGTGAAATCAATATATGCCTCGTCGACGACGAGATATGGAACACGGCTGGCGACCGTTTCGAGTTCATCGAGTGACCACATCTTTCCCGTCGGATTGTTCGGGTTCGATACGAGCACGAGCTTCGGCCGTTCCGCCTCGATCGTCTCGAGCAATGATCGAATCGACAATCCGTCCGCATCCGGCTGCACAAAATTCCCGCGAGCAATATGCGTATAAATGCCGTACATCGAAAAATCGGGAATCGGGGCGGCGACGACGTCATCGGCGTCAAGAATGGCCTGACAGAGAATCGCTAGCAATTCGTCACTCCCGCTGCCGACCATGAGTTGTTGCGGGCTCACACCGGCATATGCCGCATAGCTTTGTTTCAGCGCCGTCAACTCGTCGACCGGATAATGACTCAAATCGAGCGGTAGCTCTCGGATCGCCGTCTTCAACCGCTCCGGGAACTCATACTGGCTCTCGTTTTGATTCAACGCATGTCCTTTGACCGCATGCGGGACGTAGCGGGGAATCGTCTCATAGTTCAGTCTCATACGTCCTCCAATCGGACCGCCATCGCCCGGGCGTGGCCGTCAAGTTGTTCTTGTTGCGCGATGCGAATCGCTGCGCGTGTGACACGTTCATCGAGCTCCGTCATCTGAAGGAACGTCTGTCTCCGGTAAAAATCATCGACCGAGAGACCGCTCGAGAAACGAGCCGTCCCGCTCGTCGGCAAGACGTGGTTCGGTCCAGCGATGTAATCGCCAAACGCTTCTGCGGCTTCATGACCAAGGAAGAACGAACCACCGTGACGGATGGCTTGCATATAGGTTTCCGGGTCGGCGACGGCAAGTTGGACGTGCTCGGCTGCCATCTCGTTGGCGACTTCGATTGCACGTTCGCTCGACATGATGCGTACCCCGCCTCGTTTCAATGCCTCGACCGCAATGTCACGGCGTGGTAACTCGGCCAACTGGTGTGTCAATTCCTGTTCGATTCGTTCGGCCAACTCGTCTGACGTGACGAGGGCGAGTGCCGTCGCTTCGACGTCATGTTCTGCTTGGGCGAGCAAGTCGGCGGCGACCCATTTAGGATTGGCCGTCTCATCGGCGATGATGAGTACTTCAGATGGCCCGGCGACCGAGTCGATACCGACGATGTGCGAAACGAGCGACTTCGCTGTCGCGACATAGGCGTTACCAGGTCCGACGATTTTATCGACCGGCTTAATCGTCTCGGTACCGAACGCCAAGGCGGCCACGGCTTGGGCTCCGCCGACGAGATGACACTCATCTGCCCCTGCGATTTTTGCCGCAATCAATAGCGACAAGTCAATGCCATCTGATTTCGGTGGCGTCACCATGACAATCCGTTTCACACCGGCCACTTTCGCCGGGATGATGTTCATCAAGACGCTCGAGGGATAGACGGCCGTCCCACCCGGTACGTAGACGCCGACCGAGTCGAGCGGCATGAAGCGACGTCCGAGTTTGAACATGCCATCTTCATACGCGTCGTCTTGGCGACGCTGACGCTCGTGGAACGTGCGAATGCGTTCGGCGGCGAGCGTCAACGCCTCGGTCAACTCCCCGTAAGCTTCAGGTGGCGTGAAGGCCGTCAAGTCGACCGTTTCGATTACGTCGACACCGTCAAATTTCTTTGTAAACTCTAGGAGCGCCTCATCTCCGTTTGACTCCACGGCCTCGAGAATTGGCTTAACCGCTTCCGCCCAGCTTTCACGCCGGCTCCGATTCGTTTCCGTGCTCATTTCGCTTCCTCCTTGCTTAAACGACGAATCCAAGCCTTCAATTCATCAGGATCGTTGGCGAGCGCCGTCTCACTCGTGATGAACTTGGCGTTCACCGTGAAAATCGTTTCGTATTCCTCGAGGTCGTTCGCGCGGAGCGTCGCCCCCGTCTCGACGATATCGACGATGCAATCGGCGAGTCCTGTGAGCGGTGCGAGTTCGACCGAACCGTTCAACGCAATTACTTCGACGTTCTGTCGCTTCGAAGCGAAGTGAGAGATGGCGATATTCGGATACTTGCTCGCGACTTTCAATTTTTTCGTCCCGTTCTTCCGTTCTTTCGGTCCGCAAACCGCCATCCGGCAACGGCCGAACGGCAAATCGACGACTTCGAGGACGCCAGGCGTCTTCTCTCGCAAGATGTCGCCACCGACGACGCCGACGTCTGCCGCGCCGTGCATGACGTATTTATAGACGTCATCCCCTTTGACGAAGATGAACTCATGCCCGTCGACTTCGACCGTCAGTTCGCGGCCGCGCTTTTCAGGCCAGACGGTTAATCCGACTTGTTCGAAATAGTCTCGGGCCGCTTTTTCGATGCGTCCTTTCGCGATGGCTACCTTCATAAAATCACCTCACCTAACTGTTCTAAATCAAGCGACAGCCCGAACGCCCGTCGCGATTGGCCGAAATGTCCATATAGTGAATCATAACGACCGCCCGAGAGGACGCGTCGTCCGTCGATGCTGCCTGTCACCGTCAAACCTGAATAGTAATCAAAATCCCCGGTCTGACCAAAGTCATACGATACGTTCAAACCGATGGAACGTAAATGTTCGACCGCCTGCTCGACTTCTTCGATTGCAGCCGTCAAACCTGGCTCGGCGACTTCACGCAACTCATTTAGTGCCGAGTCACCGATTAAGAACGGTAACTTCGCGATTAACGGGTATTGATACGTATTCGCGAGGTCACGGAGTGATTCCAAGTTACGGAGCGCCAAATATTGGCGGAGCGTCCGCTCAGGGATGCCGGCCTCATCCGCCACGGCGGCGACCAAGGCAGCCGAACCGACTTGGATTCGAAGCCCGTCTTGCGGCAACACCCGCTCAGTCATACTGAGGAATGACGCGATCAACTCCATATCGGGAGCGTCCCCGTCAATCCATTCGAGACCGAGCTGTTGACGCTCATGCGGCTGTCCCGAATGTTTCGGGGTACGCCGATACACGGCCCCGGCATAGGCGACTCGCATCGGCTCATGACCATCAGCGAGTTTCCGAGCGATTTGTAACGTATAGTCTGGGCGCATGACGAGCAACTCGCCATCGTTCCCGAAAAGGCGATAATAGGCCGATTCATCAAATAAGGCCAAGTCTTGATAGTGAGAATAATATTCCACGAGCGGTGGCTCAATGACACTATAGCCATTTGACTCGGCTCGTTCTAAAAATGACAACATCCACTGCTTCGGACGCAAGACGTCCTCCCCTTGCAATTCGTGCCATCCTTCCGGGATGGATCCTTTTGTATTGAACCAAATCATCGATATCACCCTTTATCTTATTATCACTTTACCAAACTAAAGTAGTGTGTTAAATTTATCAAACCAAGCCGGTGCTGTCAACCGGCGAACTCGAAAGGAATGTCGACTGATGATTGACTTTACCCGTGATGGTCACCTTCACACCCCATTTTGTCCGCATGGCTCATCCGATTCGCTCGAAGCGTATGTAAAGCGCGCCTTGAACCAAAGAATCAAGACGCTCACGTTCACGGAGCATGCGCCGCTCCCCGAACGATTCCGCGATCCGACGCCAGACCAAGACTCGGCGATGGCGCTCGATTTGCTCCCACGTTATATAGAAGCATTGCAGACGTTGAAGCGGTCGTATCCCGAACTT
The DNA here is from genome assembly GCF_003331145.1 of Exiguobacterium sp. TNDT2. GTDB lineage: Bacteria > Bacillota > Bacilli > Exiguobacteriales > Exiguobacteriaceae > Exiguobacterium. Next base: position 69,047 of record NZ_QLVE01000005.1, read on the forward strand.
GATCTTCGCATCGGCTTGGAGATCGACTACTTGCCTGGGTATGAGTCCGAGACGCTGGCGTTGCTCGAACCGTATTCTGACGAATTAGACGAAGCAATCTTGTCCCAACACTTTCTCCTCGTCGACGATGAGCTCCTGCCTATCGACTTCTCAGCGGAGACGTTTCATGTCCTCGTCGAACGTATCGGCTCGTTCGAGGCCGTGATGAAACAATACTACACAGCGCTCGCTGCCGGCCTCGCATTCCCTTGGGAACGCTTGAAAGTGGACCGGATCGGACATATCGACTTACCAATCAAATACCAACACAATTACACGTGGGACCGCTCGAACGTTCAGGGCGAACAGACGGATTTGTTACAAACGATCGCTACGCGCGGTTTCGGTCTCGATTTGAATACGGCCGGGCTCCGTAAGCCTGATTGCGGCCAACCTTACGCCATTGACGTCGCGTCCGAGGCGGCCGCACTCGGCATCCCGTTCGTGCTCGGTTCAGACGCCCATACCGCCTTTGATGTCGGCGCCGGGTTCGAAATTATACAAAAAAAAGCCACGTTCCTATGAACGTGGCTTTTTCACAGCGATCTAGCTATCTAGATCCCCATTTTTGGTTGTCGATAACGATATGGCGTTCCATTTCTTCATCTATTGATAATAGTACCATACTGAACCCGCATTGCAACCCGAAAATGAAAAAAAGGATGACGTGGACGCCATCCTGACGAAGTTAGACCGCCATCTCAGCGTATAGGTCTTTCAACTCTTCCGTCGCCGCCTCGTCCATTTGTAACGCGACGAGTTCAACAAACCGGAGCGCCGGATCCGTATCTCCTGACAAAGCGACAATCTCAGCTGCGGCACCGTCGAGCGCTAGCAAAATGCCCGAGACACCGAGCGTCGGGTAGTAACGAAGCAACGCCCGAACGTGCTTCAACTCCGAAACCTCGTTTCCGTTGATTTTTAATGACTTAACGGCGAGCTCTTTATGCGTCCCGATGGCAAATTTATCTTCCCACACCTCTTCAAGTGTAATCAACGCTTCCACATCATAGGCACCATCTGTGAAACGAACTTGTTTTTCCATGTAACATTTCCCCTCTCGTTAATCTACTTTCATTATAAGAAAGAAATCCTCAAAAAGATTGTGAAATATTGAACATTATGTGTAAACTTTGTCTCACTTATACCTAGCCATAAAAAAAGGCCCCTCCGAAGAGAGACGAATAATGGAAGAGTAAAACACCATTGGCAGTACATTAATAATATAACATCGAATGTAAACGTTTACAATGTGTTTTTGAAACTTTTTTCAAGCGGCATATGTACCACGTCAATCCCACTCTCACGCATCAATTCAAGGCCATCACCATGCTCATAGCCGACCGCATAGACGACACGGGCCACGCGTGATGCGATTAAAGCGAGCGAGCAGGCGTGGCACGGTGAATGGGTCACGTACGCCGTCGCACCGAACGCGTTCGTCGAATCCGCGGCGAGCTTTCCAATCGCATTGATTTCGGCGTGGATTTCATGCTGTTTCGACCAGTGGTGGTGATCGTATGGGTCCGAACATTTAATAAATGTCACACCGTTATGGATGATCGAGACCGGTGCCTCGAGCAATTCGACAGCGTCTGTCGATACATATTCGGCTCGTTTATAAAAGCCGTCTTCCCGTTTTAAAAAGATTTCGTTACAGTTCGTATGCCCGGGTGGCGTCCCGTTCAGACCGATTGAAATCGGCTTCTCGTCCTTGACAATGACACAAGCGACACTTTTCGAGGCACATTTCGAATGGCGCACCGCCATCATGTCGGCGAACTGTAACCACGTTTCATCCCATAGCCGTTGTTTTTCCATGTTCTGATCCTCCTCAAAGAAAAGGAAAGTCTGAGTGCTCAGACTTTCCTCGTTCAATATCCAGTCTCTTTTGGCAACTCTTTGTTTTTTGAAGCGATTTCGATGACTTTTTCTTTCAACTCGTGCTCCATCCGATCAAGTTCACGTTCGGCCTCACGGCGCTTCTGACGTCCTTCTTGTTGAATCCGGAGTGTCTCATCGAGCGTCGAGAGCAAGTTTTCGTGCGCCACTTTGAGCGACTCGACCGAGACGATGCCTTTCTCGTTCTCCGTCGCGATCTCGATCGATGAGTCTTTCAACATCTTCGAGTTCTGTTCGAGCAACGTGTTCGTCGTCTTTGTGACGTCTTGCTGCATCCGGAGTGCCGTCTTTTGACGCGTCAAGCTGAGCGCGAGCACGACTTGGTTCTTCCAGAGCGGAATCGTGTTGACGACTGCCGACTCGATCTTCTCAGCCAAAATTTGGTTATTCTGTTGGATGACACGGATTTGTGGCGCCATTTGCAGACTGATCGTCCGGCTCAGTTTCAAATCATGCAATTTTTTCTCGAACCGGTCCGCGAGTTGAATCATGTCATTCAACTGTTGCAGTTTAACCTGGTCTTTCGACATCTCGACTTCTTGGCGGAGCGGGGCGATTTCATAGCTGCGTACGTGATCAAGCTTTGTCTCCCCAGCGGCGATATAGACGTTTAGTTCTTCGAAGTAACGTTTGTTCTTATCATACATTTGATCGAGCATGGTGATGTCCTTCATCAAACCGAACTTGGCCCGGTCTAAATTATGGATGACTTCTTCTAAATAGACGCTCATCTTTTCAAACTGAAGTTTGTAGTTCTCAGCCTTCTTTTTGGCCCGACCAATGAGCGGCAAGTTGTCCATGAAGCTCTTCTTCTCCGGCTGTAACATATCCGGGTCCATCTTGCGCACATTCTGCATCAAGTCGGACAACAGCTTCCCGGCGTCGCCGCCATCTTTCATCCGGACCTCGGTCAGAATTTGATCCGAGAATTGCGACAGTTCACGTTGCACGTTCGAACCAAACAACATCACCGAATCCGTCTTTTTGATGTCAATCGATTCGGCGAGTCGCGTGATCCGTTCCCGGTGTTCTTGCGGGACATCCGGATTCACTTGAATGGCTGGCACCTCGTGTTTCTCTGTCATTGCTGACCAGTCTACAGATGGGTCCGAAATTGCATCGGTCTCCGTCTTCGTTTTCGTCTGTGAGGTGAGCTCTTCTTCTGGCCATGACTGCCAGTTCGTTTCATTCGATGAAGTCATGCTTTTTTCTCCCTTCTGGTTGATCGGCCAATACTTTTTCCATCATGATCAACTCTCGTTCAAAGTCGACCGCGTCATCTTCTAACAGACGGCTGCGCTGTTGTTTGAACTTGTCGACGATGAGTCGCATATTGGTGATCAACTGTTCACGTGTCTCTTCTTGAATGACGACGCGTTTTCCTTCTAGTTCTTTAAATTTCAACACGACCGACACGAGTGAATCTAAATAAAACGTGAACAAGTCACGAACGTGTTTTGCGTCTTGTGGATTCTCGAACAACTCGGCGAACAATTCGTGCGCCTCCTTCGACACCGCCTTCATCTCACGACAGACCTCGAGGTCTTTGATTTCTGGCAAGACACGGTCGATTTGTTGCAGTTTCTCATACCCTTGTTCAATCGTCCGCTGTAAAAATTGAAGCTCTAAGTCGTCGGTCGCCTCAAACTGATGCACCGGAGCTGATTCCTCGAGTGGTTTCAAGATGCGCGAACCGACGAACGGTTCATCTTCATCGAGCAATAGTTTTTTCTTGGCCCGTTTGGCAACGGGCGCGGGTACCCGCTTCCGGCGTTTATTGTTCGACCACACTTCGTTTAACACGAGCGCCCCGACGATGATAAACAACCAAGAGAAATCAAAAACGCTTATGGCAAAATATAGGATCGCCCCGGTCAGGGCCCATTTCATCCATGTTTTCATCCGTTTCACCTCGTCTCATGATACTTCTATTGTACCTTACGTGACCCTTCAAAAAAAGTTTCGTCATCTTTATAAGCTTAGCATAATGATGCCATGCTCTCTCTCGGTCGCAAGAACGAAAAGTCATAAGCGCTCGGATACAAAAAAACCTCCCGATTCATTGAATCAGGAGGCGTTCGTCACGTTACACCGTGACCCAAGTTGACACCATGACGATAGCGACCGTCACCGGAATGACATAGCGAATCAAGAAATGCCAGACCGGGTACAGTTTGACACCAGCGCCCGATGTTTGAATTTCTTCTTTCAAAATACGTTGATCGACGACATACCCGACGAAAATCGATGTTAAAAGCGCACCGACCGGCATTAAGATGTAGCTGACGACGTAGTCCATCGAATCGAAGAACGTTCGACCGTTTAAGAACTGCATCTCACTCATGACCCCGAACGAGAGCGCCGATGGAATCCCGACCGCAAACACGATTGCTGATGACAAGAGTGTGACGTTCCGTTTTGACATCGTTTGTTTCTTTTCGTTCAGTCTATCGGTCACACCGGCAACGACAACTTCAAGCATTGCGATTGATGACGTGATCGAGGCGAACGTGAACAGTAAGAAGAACAACACCATGAAAAACCCACCGAGCGGGACTTGGTTGAAGACGGCCGGCAAGACGACGAAAAGAAGCGCCGGACCTTCCGCCGGGTCGAGCCCTGACGCGAACACGGCCGGGAAAATCGCGAGCCCTGCCAATAGTGAGACGGCGATGTTCAACAGGACGATCATATTCGCAGAACGATTGAGCGTCCCTTTCGTCTGAATGTACGACGCATACGTCAACATGGCCGCAACCCCGAGCGACAGCGAGAAGAATGCTTGACCGAGGGCGAATAAGACCGATTCCCCGCTTAAAGCTGAGAAGTCAGGCTGCAAGAAGAAGCGAACCCCTTCCATCGCTCCGTCGAGCGTCAACGAACGGATGACGAGCACGATGAAACTGACGAACAAGAGCGGCATTAAAATCTTGCTCATGCGCTCGATTCCTGCTTCGACACCTTTTAAGACAATTAAGAGCGTAATCAATAAGAACAAGAACTGACCGAACACGGCGATGCCTGGTGACGAAACGACATCTCCAAATACGGTACCGAACTCGTCAGGCGAACGTCCGTTCAATGTCCCGCTCAGTCCGAGGCCGACATAGATTAAGACCCATCCGCCGATGACACTATAGAACGAGAGCAGTAAGAAACATGCGATGACGCCGAGGTAACCGACGAGTGTCCAACGGCCGTGGCCTAATTTTTTAAAGGCGAGCAGTGCCGTCTTTTGTGTCGAGCGTCCAACGATGAACTCACCAATCAATAATGGTAACCCGAGTAAGAGCGTGAACGCTAAAAACATGAGCAAAAAAGCGCCGCCTCCACTTGTACCGGTGACATACGGAAATTTCCAAATCGCACCGAGACCAATCGCTGACCCTGCGGCCGCTAAGATGAATCCAATTTTTGAGGCGAACGAGTTTTGCGCCATTCCCATCCCTACTTCCTGTTTTCATATCTATTTTCATAATAATAGTGAAATACTAACATGGTTCAGAAACAAGAACAATAAAAAACAGAGAAAAGTCTGAATTCTTTTCTCTGTTTATTTTCATTGGGATGGGACAAGAAACGTTAACTCACTCGGTAAGACTTGGATATGCAATCGGTCCGCCTCAAAGTGTTCCCCATCGACGTCGATGATTTGAGATTCACTTAAATGGACGTTTAGTTGAGACATCTGTAAATGTACCCATTCCGGGGACGACTGTTCGAGTCCGAGCTGTTGGGTCAACAGTTGACGAATCATTGGGAAACCGATGGCCGAACTATGGACAACCTCGACGAGTCCATCCGTGAACGACTGGGTCGGCAACTTCGTCGGCACCGTCCCAAGATATGCCCCGTTTCCAATGTACAGAAAGCTGACCGGCCCGTCGTGGACGGCTTTACCATCCTGTTCGATGCGGACGTCGAACGGGTCGAGCTCTCTAAATTGACGAATCGTCGCTAAAAAATAACCGATTGACCCGAGTGCTTCTTTTTGGAGCGGATCGATTTGTCTCGACGTGTCGGCGATGAGACCGACACCGATAAAGTTGAGCCCGTACCGGTCATTGACCCGCATGACGTCGACCGGTTGGACATGACTCATCTTAAATAACCGGGCCGCCTCGATTGGTTCGACCGGTAGAGCGAGGGCACGGGCGAAATCATTACACGTGCCGCCCGGAATCAGACCGATTGTCGGTCGTTCATCTCGCGGAAGCTTCATCAAGCCATTGACGACCTCATGAAGGGTCCCGTCCCCGCCGATGACAATCAAGTGCTCGAACGCCCCACTCGTCTCGGCAAAGCGGACGGCGTCCCCTTGTCCTAGCGTCTTACGAATCAGGATCTCGTCATACAAGGATTCGACCGTACCGACGACCTCACCGAACATCGTTTCACTTGCACCGGATGTTGGGTTCGAGATAATCATGGCTCTCATAGGAGACCTTCCTGCTCCAGAAAGTCTTGTGCGACGTCATAAGCACGCTCATTCCCATACGCGACGCGGCGGTTGAGTTCAGACATTTCTTCATCTGTAATTTTGCCTGCCAATTGATTGAGAGCGTCTTCAATCTCAGGATGCTCGTCTAACGTCTCTTGCTTGAGTAACGGCGCCCCTTGATAAGGTGGGAAGAACTGTTGATCGTCTTCGAGGACGAGCAAATCGTTTTCGGCGATGTCCGGATCCGTCGCGTAAGCATCGACGAGGTTGACGTCACCACGGGCGATGGCGCGATACCGAAGCTTCTGCTCCATCGAGACGACCGATGGGAAGTCGAGCCCATACGCTTGCTGAAGTCCCGGATAACCGTCTTCCCGGTCCGTGAATTCGAGCGTGAAACCGGCCGTGATATCCGATTGCACGTTCCGCAAATCAGAAATCGACGTGATGCCTTCTTCTTCGGCATAGTCACGTGGAATGGCGATGGCATATGTGTTGTTGAACTGCATCGGTTCAAGTAACGCATAGCCGTCGTCGGCCAACGCGTCACGAGCCTGTTCATAAACTTCGCGGGCGTCATTCGAGTTCGGCGTCTCTTTCACGAGACTGGCGAGTACCGTCCCAGTGAATTCCGGGTAGATGTCGACATCACCAGATTGGAGCGCGCCCCAGACGAACGTCGTTTCACCGAAGTTAGGACGAACGGAAACCGTCAAATCGGTCTCTTCTTCAATTAACAGTTTATACATGTTCATCAAAATTTCAGGCTCAGGCCCAAGTTTTCCAGCGACGACGAGGTCGGTCTGTTGCGTGCGACCGAGCGCGAGCGGTGCCGCGATGATGAGCGCTAATACAGTCGAGACAGCGATCAATTTCGTCTTGTTCCGCGTCGCCGTCGCTCCTTCCATCTGTCGAAGCAAGAAGTCAAATAAGAGGGCGAGGATGGCGGCCGGGATGGCACCGAGCAAAATTAAATAGTTATCGTTTCGATTGATTCCAAGAAGAATCAACGTCCCGAGTCCACCGGCTCCAACGAGGGCGGCGAGCGTCGCCGTCCCGACGATGAGGACCATCGCCGTTCGAATCCCAGCCATGATGACCGGCAAGGCGAGCGGTAGCTCGACTCTCAACAAACTTTGGTTCGGCTTCATGCCGCAAGCCCGAGCCGCCTCGATGAGTGATTTATCAACTTCGTTCAAACCCGTGAACGTGTTTCGAAGAATTGGTAGCAAAGCGTATAATACGAGGGCGATCGTCGCCGGCAAGGCGCCGATCCCGACGAGTGGAATCATCAGTCCGAGAAGTGCCAAAGAAGGAATCGTTTGGATGATGGCAGTGACGCCGATGGCGGTCTCGGCCACTTTTTTGCGGCGTGTCAACCAGATACCGAGCGGGACGGCAATCAAGACGGCAATCAGCAGGGAGACGACGGAGAGCTGCAAGTGCTCGATGAGCGCCTCGACGAGTTCACCCCGCCGGTTTTGAAATGTCTCAAGCATCAACTTCACCTCTTCCGCGTTGTGTAAAATCGAGGACGAACGGGTCCGTGCTCGTTCTGATTTCATCCGGTGTACCGACGACGACCAACTCGCCGTCACGCATCAAGGCGATGCGATCGCCGAGCTTCATCGCTTCTTGCATGTCGTGGGTCACGAACAGAATCGTCTTTCCGAGCTCATCATTCAATCGTTTAATATCGTCTTGGAGCTGCCCCCGGCTGATCGGGTCGAGTGCCGAGAACGGCTCGTCCATCAAGATGACGTCAGGGTCGGCCGCGAGCGCGCGGAGCACCCCAACCCGTTGCTGTTGTCCGCCGGAAAGTTCAGTCGGTTTTTTTGCCCGTAGGACAGGGTCCAGTCCGGCAATCTTCATGAGTTCGGTCACGCGGTCTTTCGTTTTCTGTTTTGGCCAATTCAATAATTCAGGGACAACAGAAATATTTTCTTCGACCGTTAAATGAGGGAATAAGGCAATTTGTTGGAGCACATAACCGATGTTGCGACGTAACTCAAAAATATCGAATTGATAAATCTCTTTCCCGTCGATTAAAATTTTTCCGTCGGTATGATCAATCAGTCGATTCACCATCTTCATCGTCGTCGTTTTGCCACACCCTGATGGGCCGATCAAGACAAAAATCTCTCCTTTACGTACTGTCAAATCCAAGTCTTTGACGGCTAACGTCCCATCTTCATAGCGCTTGGATACATTTTGAAATTCTATCAACTCTACCCCTCCTCGGCTCGTAACTTTTCATGAAAGTCAAATATTAGTTTGCCCGTTTCCAACGTTTGTTAAACAACGCAACGTGCTCGACGCGTGGCCGAATGACCGTGTCGGATGAATCGACGCAAAAAAAGGCTCTCCCGAAGGAGAACCTGTAAATCATGGCAATGTGATTGTGATATGGCGTCGGCCCCAATTGATGGCCTCACTCTTCGTGTCGACGAGTAAATCGACGATGTTCCCTTTGATGCGTCCCCCGGTATCGAGGGCGATTGCTTGACCAACCCCATCGATTTGTACGACCGTACCGAGCGGGATGACAGATGGATCGACGGCGATGATGCGCATGCCGTTATAATAAATCGAATCTGTCACGTCATGGCCCGTCGCCGTCAAGACACGTCCTCCGTAAGAGCCGTTGTCCGCCGCATCGTTCGTATACGCCGTCGACTCCGCTTGAATGACACGTCCTTGTGTCGAAATCGGTGTCACGGTCGTACTCGACGCCGCTTGTTGCTTCTTCTCGGCCTTCGCTGCAGCTTGACGTTTCGCTTCTACTTGTCGTGCCTTCTCGGCAGCGACACGTTTTTCTTCGGCCAAACGCTCTGCTTTCGCTTTACGCTCGGCTTGTTCACGTTTGGCTTTCTCTGTTGCCAAGCGCTTTTCTTCGGCTAAACGTTTTTCTTCAGCGAGTCGCTTCTCTTCAGCAAGGCGTTTCTCACGTTCAATTTTTTGTTGGCGCTCCAACTCGATCGCCTGACGTTCTAATTCAAGTGGATTTTGGACAATTTTCTGCTCAGTCCCGATTCCAATCTGCGCGGCATCGGCAGTCGCAGCAAACACAAATGTTCCAACAGAGGCAAATAAAATCGCGATCATATATTTTAAGGAATGCATGGTCAATAGGTCAGCACCTTTCTCGTCATCTAACGAACAGGAGTAAATTTACCATGTCGTCACGACCACGAGAAGAGAGTGTGATAAAGTGAAATATTTCTGACACATCGAGCTCGGACTGGTTACAATTTGTAATATTTACAATAGACCCTTGTCTATCAACGGTTTTCATAAAAAATTACAGATTCGTTACAACATGACGTGTAACAAATCTGTAATCTGATTGTCATTCTGATTCAGCTTCAATCGAGCGTAAATCATGGGGTCGCACCATGCCCCAAGGTGCGACATCGACATCCACTTCGAACATTTTCGCACCTTCGATCGCCGACGTTTCTCCTTCGGCGACCCGATACGAACTCAAGTCATCGATGTACACTTGCCGGTCGTAATAGTTGGCCCGCGTGCCACCGATGAACGGTCGTGAACTGACCCGGTCGATGGTTGCGTACCCGTCGTCCCCTGTTTTGAAGGAGACGTATACAGTTCCCGACTCGACATCTTGTCTGCCTTCGAACGAGTCATACTCCAAATAGACAACATCACTAAAGAATGGGTCAAACGGTTCGTAAGAAGTCGCTTTGAACGTATACGTCTCCCCGAACCAGGAGACCGCATAAACGAGCAGTATAAACCCGACGGCAATCACTACTTGCACAATCGGTACTAGCCAAGGCGTCAATCGTTTCATGTCCGTGCATCCCCTCTCGTCCGACTACGGTTGCGCCACCACAACGCGAGCGACAATGCGAAGACAATCAATGCTCCAATGAGGAAGAACAGTGAAATGTCGAGTTTATCCCAAACGTAAATGAAATAAATCGTCAGTTGGACGAGCAAGAAATAGATGAAGGCGAGCACAATCGGTTTGCGGTTATAGTCTTGATAGACGAGATAAGCGAGAGCAACCACTTCAAGTAGAACTGCCAGCAAAATGCCCGAGTCTTCGAATAACGAGAATGGGATGACGGCTAGCAGGCTAACCCACATCAAGTCCGGACGTCGGAGCACCAAATAGACGGCGACAAGAACGACCGAAAGAATCGTTGCTTCGATGACGGACGGCTGTCGTTGTGACAACCAGCTCTCTGTCGCATTGATCGAGTACCCAATCGATAGGATGGCCGCGACAAACAGGTACAGATAGTTCCACTGGGCCCGCTCGCGATAGATGAGGAATAAGACATGCAAGGCGGCGAGGGCCCATAGCGGCCAAAAGCGACCTTCATAGCCGGCGTATTGACCAATTGTGATGAGAAGACCATAAAAGCCGAACCAGGCGAAAATGCGATCGAACTCGTTGTCTCCATAATGGAACCAGACCCAGGTCACAATTAACCCGAACACGATCAACGTGAGTCCGATGCCTTGAAAACTGTTCGTGATTGCCAAAAAAGCAGCGAACGCGGCCAAGAACGTGTAGATGGGATGCTTATAAATCAATTTGTGCAGGACGGCCACGGCAAGGAAGAGCCAAAATAAGAATGGGATTTGCGAGGACAAATTATAAGTCGTAAAGATGACGATTATCGTGGCGACGAAAAAAGCGACGCCCAATAGACGGAACAACGTCACATAACGTGACGCCTTCACTTGCAGCCGTTCGGCTGCGACGTACATGCCGACCATGAACGATAAGAAAATGGCTACTTTGACAAGGTCAGGAATTGCTTGCCAGTTTGCCGCGACAAAGCTAAAGAGGCTGAGTGCGAGCAAAATCGACCCGATAATCACAAGAATAGGCGGTTTGTGCTCACGTTTGTCACCGACCGCCAACTTCTTATGTTCATATTCGACCAAGCGCTGACCGGTCACTTCATCAAGTAAACCGGCCTCTTCCCATTCACGAACTTTTTTGTCAATGGACACCTGAATCATCCCTTTCAATCAAAAGGTCAGCTGGCGCGTTCGATCAATTCTAATTCAGTTTTCAGTAAAACTTGCTTCTCGAATTCGAGACCCAGTTGTTGAAATTCTTCCATGATGGAAACGTCCCCGATGACCGTATTGGTCAATACGGCAGTCACTTCAGCGACCCAACCTTCACGAGTTGACTTGACGATATCACCCACAACGAATTCTACAGACACACCCATTCACTTCCAATCTTAAATTTGTTTCTATCATTATAACCAAATTATATCGGTTTGAATACGTTTTCTTTAAGTCGTTTAAGAAATTGTGTCAAAATTTTTCCAGTCAATCCCCAAATAATGTAGTCCTCATGTTCATAGAAAGGTTCTCTCATTTTAATTACCCGTTTTTCGTACGCTTTAGCATTCGCCATCCGTTCAAACGGAATATTTTGATCTGGATTCATCGTCCATTCCATCTCGCCGTGGAACGGGTCAAGCAAGAGCAGCGTTTCGACGGGGACGGAAAACAAATGGTCGACCTCATCTGTATGACGGACGTCTGGTAGTCTTGGAATCACTCCGACGAACGGATAGATGAGCTGCCGATGCGGTGTCGCGAGCGGTTGCAGGCGACCGATGACTTCAATCTCTTCCATCGCAAGCAATAGCTCCTCGCTCGTCTCTCGGACAGCGGCTTCGACCGGTGTCTCGCCCGGATCTAGACGGCCGCCCGGAAACGAGATTTCTCCTGGTTGACGCCGCATCGTATGGGCCCGTACTTCAAAGATGACGTGCCACGTCCCGTCGATCTCGGTCAACGGGATCAAGACGGCTGCCGTATGTTCATAATTTTCTTCCATCGAGAAACTATCACGTAATTGTTGTTCCGTGATCCACGATTTGTCCATTCTCTCCACCTCGTTCTCTTTGTTTCTACACTTCCACCATTGTCTCCTCGTTTAAACGCATCAAATGTCGGAAATATCATTATTAACGATAGGAGTTGGTAGATGTGGTGGACAAACAAGTTGATGTATTGATTGTCGGAGCGGGCCCGACCGGACTCACGCTCGCGTTGACGTTAGCCAGATATGGGATTTCATTTGAAGTCATCGATCGCAAGACGACCCCGTCGAATAATTCTCGTGCCATCGGGATCCAACCGCGAACGATTGAAGTGTTTTCTCGGCTCGATATTGCCAAAGAAGTGCTCGCCCGGGCACGGACCATCGAGAAAGGGAATCTGTACTTTTCGGGTCAATGGACAGCCAAACTTGAATTTTCTCGCCTCGTCACGCCATACCCGTTCGTGACGCTGTTGCGTCAAAATGAGACCGAGGCGATTTTAGAGCAGGCGTTAAACGGACACGGGCATTCCGTCCAGCGCGGTGAATCGCTCGTTTCGTTGACACATTACCCGTCTCGAGTGCTCGCTCACCTTGAGTCAGATGCGTCAAACCGGACGATCGAAGCCAAATACGTCGTGGCGGCCGACGGGGCGAACAGTTCGATCCGACGAATGCTCGCCCTTCCATTCAGCGGTAAGTCGTTCAAAGAGTCGTGGGTGCTCGCCGATATGAAAGCCAAGTGGAACATCTCGCGCGAGGAAGTGCATATCTTCTTTTCCGACCGGGGCGTTTTAGAAGTATTCCCGCTCACGGATGATACGATTCGCATCACAGGGAACCTCGCGAGCGACGAATCGTTCAGCGAGTCGGAACTGCGTGAGTTAATTGAGCAGCGAAGCCATATGAACGTCGCCATTGATGAAGTCGAATGGTTCTCGCTCTTCCGGGTCCATAACCGCATGGTCGACTCGTTCATTCACAACCGCGTCATATTAATGGGAGACGCCGCCCACATTAACTCACCTGTTGGCGGACAAGGAATGAATACCGGGATCGCCGATTCGTTCAATCTCGGTTGGAAGTTATGGCTCCATTTGAAAGCCGGTGCCCCTTTCCGCGTCGTCGACTCGTATCGCGATGAACGGGAGCACGTGGCCCGTAACGTGCTTCAGACGACAAACGTGGCGACGGAGGTGTTACAGACGACGTTACCTGTCCTTTTGCCGTTCCAAGCACTTGGCGCCGACGTCTTCACGCGCGTCAATTTGGTCAACCAAAAAATCACGGAACGAATCGCCCAACTGCACTTATCTTATCCCGGTCATTCCCGAATTCCGTTCTTGCGTGTCACCAAAGGCAAGATTTTCCCGGAAATCGAGATCATCCGGACCGATGACGGATTGCGCACCAAAATCTCGGAGATCGCGGACGGGCGTTTCCAAGTGCTCATCCTCGATGATGATAAACGTGATGCGACCGCACTTTACGACTATTTGAACGATTATCAATCCTACTTCCAAATCATCACGCTTTCGAAGACGAGCCGTCCCTTCTTCGACCAAGGCAACGAGCTTGCGAAATCGTTGTTCATGAAGCGTGGTGTCCTCGTTATCCGGCCGGACGGCTATCTGCTTCATAAACAGCGGCACATGCGTCCTGATTCGTTGCAACAGACGATGGCCGCTTGGCTGCCGACTCTATGACAAGAGCTCCACTCATCTCGAGTGGAGCTCTGTTAGGCTTGATTGTAATAGAGTGTACCTGGCTTCGACAGCGTCAAATCGTAAAACGCCTCAAATGCTTCGATGTCCTCTAACTTGCGAAAGTCGACTTTATCTGTCTCTTCATTCGGAATTGCGATGATGATGCCGTCTTCCGTTTGTTTAATCATCCCGGTCTGCCCGTTATGGATGCGGATATAGAGCACATGCTTGTCTTCTAACAGCGTCACAGCTTCGCGACGCGATTGAATCGTTGTTTTCATGGTCATCCCTCACTTTCTTTTGAGTATACCGGTCTATCATTATTGCTTTCAAGCGGTTGCGCCCTTAAAATTATGTAAAGAAGGGGTTGAACGCTTTGAATTTGGAAACAATATTGATTATCGTCTTAGGAATCACATTCGTCATTCTTGTCTCGATTCGCACCGTCCGCAACTTGCAGTGGGTCCGATTCGGCGAGGCGTTCGGCAAACAAGGCGAGGCGCTCCTCGACGACTATACGTATTTGACAGAACAAGGCATCACATGCCGCGTCGAGCACGGTTTGCCGACCGGCCGCTTGTTCCGCCCACTCGCGAAAAACTTGGACGACCGGGTCGCCTTGTTCGTTCATCGCAAAGATGCAGAACAGGCACGGCAACTATTGAAATGAAAATGGCGCTGACTCTTCAGCGCCATTTTCATTTATGTACTTGCCGCTCCGAGCAATAGTAAGCGATGTGTTTGATCGTCGCTTCAGACAACAGCTCGAGCTTCGTCTTCGAAATGACGTCATCGATCACATCGAACGTATCGGCACAGTTGGCCTTGATACGTTCGACCTTGAGACGGGATGTCTCAGGGAAAATTAAAAACGACGTGACAGGGACCGCTTGACCGCATTGCCTCTTCAGGACGCTCCTGACGTGCTTCGTCATCCGCTCAAGCTCTTCCATCGGATGCGGATAGATGTTTTTCCAACCGAGCGACGTCTCGAGACGACAGTCCCGGTTCGTCATATGGACGGCCGACGTCGTCCGATTGATACGGACTAAAAATACGCCTTTTGGGCCGACCAACACAGAATCGAGCACATCCTCGCCGAGTTCGACCTGTTCAATCATCATCCAATCAAATCGGCACGTATGGCGGATGATCTCGACAATCTCGTCCGTGTACGACTTCGGCGGTGCGACGACTTCTTCTTTCGTGCGGAACAAGCCTTTCGTCTGTCGTTTCTCAGGTTCTTTTTTGACGGCCGTCAATACATGTAACATCTTCTCCACCTCCTCACTTTATTCGCTCGGGCCGACCTGTTTTCCGAAGACGGCTTTTTCTAAATTCGAGATCCGACGCAACATGTCGTAGTTCGATGCGACAGGCTGGGCCGGTTTGACCGGTTCTGCTTGTCCATTCGAACCGCGGCGGAGCGACTCGTTCTCTTGGCGCAACCGTTCAATTTCTTTCGTCATCTTCTCATAATCGCGGATGACGACGTCCAAAAACTGGTCGACTTCTTCTTGTGAGTACCCGCGAAGGGCGGTCTTGAATTCTTGCTTATAAATGGCTTCGGCTGTTAATTCAGTTTGCATCATTTTTCACTCCCAATGTTGTTCCCATTGTTTTTCTTCTTCAATCACGCGTAATTCTTCCGGTGTGATCAAGAATAACTCCATCTGGTGTTTTCGTTTAGCCCCTTCGACAAGAAAGCGCGGGCTTCCTCCCGTCTCTTCGTCATACAAGGTGATTAGTCCTGCTGCTTTGTCTAAAAAGAAGGCAGTTTTCGCCCGCAACTGACTCGGGTCCTCGTATGGACGTTGGGTCAGCGCTTCAAAAAAGTCAGCCTCGAGCTGCAAACGAATGAACAATTCTTGCTCATACGGCTTATACTTCTCTTCCATCTGCAAAAAAGGCGGAAATACGGCGATTTTGATCGGATACGTTTCTCTTAACTCTAACAATACTTCTCCAGCCCATAATTCACAACCGTTCGTGCCACTAAAGATGAACCATTCAGCCCCAAGTTCGATGGCTTCGACTATTTTTCGCTCGTATGCTTCTTTGATGATGTCGATGCCGGGATGGTCGGCTTTGAAGATGCCGAGCTCATGCGGCCGGTATCCGGTGATGGCGACAACCTTCATGATCGCTTCCTTTCTAGCCGATTCATCCGATGGCGCAGCGCCCGCATCTCGGTCAAAGCGGTCTGTCGAAGCACCGTCTCTTTCCTTTCCGCCAAGGCGATGGCCCGTTTGGTATAGATGATGGCCTGATTGATGTCTTTTTCGCGATGTTCGGCGTTTTTCGCCAATTCGACGAGCGCCTCGACTGTGCCGACCTGTTCGAATAGTGGCACCGCCTGTTCCATCTGGCCGGTTCGTTTCAATAACAACGCTTGACGCATCAAGGCTCGCTTCGTCGGTCGTTCAAGGCGTCCATATTCATGAAGCGCCGCTTCAGCATTGCCGAGATCGTTCAACCAGTGGGCCCGTTCTTCACCGAATGGCGTCTCATCGGCTTCGACGAGGTGACAGAGACGTTTATAGAGCGAGACGAGGCTTAGACAGTCGGCGTGATGGTGCTCGATGACGGGCTGGATGATATCCGGTTCCCGGTCCTTCACATATTGGAAATAGTGCATCGGTGCCAAGAAGCCGGGCAAATCGTCCGTCCGGGCATGGCCGAAATGGGCCTCGACCGCTTTGAGCGACACCGATTCGAGCGTCGGTTTCAAAAGACGACGTGAGGCGTGCAACAGATCGATATGGCCCACGGTCGGGAGCGCCTTGACTTTTGAGCGGACGAACGTGTGCCGTGTCTTGATTTGGGGCCAGTCGA
Organism: Exiguobacterium sp. TNDT2; assembly: GCF_003331145.1. Lineage (GTDB taxonomy): Bacteria > Bacillota > Bacilli > Exiguobacteriales > Exiguobacteriaceae > Exiguobacterium. The sequence goes on from NZ_QLVE01000005.1 coordinate 85,794, forward strand.
ACGACTTGCCGTTATACGTCACGAAACGGACCTCGTCGCCGATGTCGTTCAAGAAGTGATAATAGAACGCCGTCTCGAACGCCGGGTGCGGCAATACGTATTGAATCATCTCCAGATGATCGTCTTGGAAGCGCGCGAAGCCGATTAAAAAGATTGAAGTTCCCGATCCACGGAGTCCAGTTGTCTCAGTGTCCATGAACAACACCTGCTCAGACGGGACATCGACTTGGAAAAAGGGATGGGTCGACGTCGAGAGCGATGCTTTTGCCTCTTGGAACGTATAGTCATGATGCATTTCGTCTAGTGGATAAACCTGTTTCAAGCGGACGCACCACTCTTGTTCGAACGTCAAAATTTCTCCACCCCGGGCCCGCCATTTTGCTTGTTCGACGTCATCCGGCGTCACGGTCGTCTGTTTTGGTTCGTTCGTTTTAATGAGTCGTGATAGTTTTGCTTTCATATCGTTCCTTTCAATGCGTCCAACTGTCTGACGACCTGCTGTTTGAAATCACCGTACCCAATCATGCCGACGCAACGCGGACAACCGCTCTCGCACGGACAGTCCTCGACCGTACGGATGGCCGCGTCCAAAACGTCGTCGGCGTCGCGATAGAGTGCCTCGCTCAGCCCGATGCCGCCTGGGTAACGGTCATATAAATAGACGGTCGGTTTGTTCGTATGGGTCGCCTTCATTTGAATCGTCGTGAACAAGTCGAGCGTGTCACACATCAAATAGAGCGGGGCGAGTCGCCGCAATAAATCACTGACTGCTTCGAGCTGGTCTTCCATGTCGGCCTCCGAGTAAGCGAACCGTTCGTCGAGTGTGAACCAAGTCGCCGTCGTGTGCAGCTCTCGTTCCGGCAAATGAATCGGCCCGGAACCGATATTCTCGTGCGTCCCGAACTTGATTTTCTTGAACAACGTCGCCATCGCGATGACCGATACCTCCCCGAACGTCTTCACGCCGGTCGTCTTGTTCTCTTCCAACACTTTCAGTTCGACCGCCAAATTGGCGTCCGTATAGTAGTCGACGTCGACACGTCGCACATACGCTTTCTTCTCTTCGAAGTCGAGTCGCTCGACCTGATATTGCTCGGCCCCATGCAAATAAATGGCCTCGTCATGCAGTAACGTCATCGCGCTGAACGTATCCATCTCGCCGATGACTTGGTTTTTCGCGGTCTGGTCGACGATGACGACGTTCTCTTGGTCACTCGTCCGGAGCGAGATGTCATGGGCCGGGAACGCATCGGTCATCCAATAATATTTATCGGCCCGTTCATGCAAGATGTGAGCGTCCGTCAAGAAATCGAGAATCTCTTCCGTCTCTACCGTCCCGAACCGCTCCCCTTTTTGGAAAGGCAGTTCGAAGGCGGCACATTTCATATGGTCGACGAGGATGATTAAATTGTTCGGGTCGAGCCGCGCCGCTTCCGGAGACCGGTCTAAAATCAAATCAGGTTGTTCGACGACAAGTTGGTCGAGCGATGACGACGAGGCGACGAAGACCACGAGCGCCTCGGAATGACGGCGTCCGGCCCGGCCCGCTTGTTGCCACATCGAGGCGACCGTACCCGGATAGCCGTTCAAGACACACGCTTGCAACTGGCCGATATCGACACCGAGTTCGAGCGCATTCGTCGAGACGACGGCTTTAATCTCACCGTTACGGAGCCGGCGCTCGATTTCACGACGCTCCGACGGTAAGTAGCCGCCTCGATAGCCGACAATCGACTTCGGACCGAGCTCGCGCCGCGTCAGTTCTTGTAAATACGTCAACAATACCTCGACCCGAACGCGGGAGCGGGCGAAGACGATCGTTTGGATATCCGCTTCGACAAGTTTTGAGGCGATCCGCTTCGTCTCGAGCGTCGCACTCCGACGAATCCCGAGCGCCTCATTGACGACGGGGGGGTTATAGAAAATCAAATGTTTCTTTCCTTGAGGCGCCCCGTTGTTGTCGACGAGGACGACGTCTTCTTCCGTTAGCAGTTCAGCCAGCTCGACCGGGTTGGCGATTGTCGCTGACGTCATGATCCATTTCGGATGGCTCCCATAATAGGCACAGATTCGCTTCAAACGACGAAACACGTTAGCGACGTGGCTACCGAATACGCCTCGATACGTGTGCAACTCATCGACGACGATATATTCTAAATTCTCGAACAAGCGAATCCATTTCGTATGATGCGGTAAGATCCCAGAGTGAAGCATATCCGGATTCGTGATGACGATATTGCCGGCGTCCCGTACTTTCGTACGAGCCGCTGGCGCCGTGTCCCCATCGTAGGTGAAGCAACGCAAGTCGCCTTCGAGCGCTTCGACCATCTCCATCAAATCGCTGTTTTGGTCTTGGGCGAGCGCCTTCGTCGGATACAGGTAGAGTGCCCGGGCGTTCGGCTGTTCAATCATCTTCGATAAAACCGGCAGATTGTAACAGAGCGTCTTCCCGGAAGCGGTCGGCGTGACGATGACCGTCGAGTTGCCACGAGACGTCTGCTCGATCGCTTCGGCCTGATGCGTATACAGTTGTTCAATCCCACGATTATGGAGCACCCGGACAAGGTCTGGCGGCACGCTCGATGGAATCGGCGCATACCGGGCCGGCTGCGCCTCGACCGTGTGCCAATGTGTCACGTTGCTCGAAAAAACCGGGTCGGTTTTGAGCGTCTGAATCATTTCTTCCACGGAACGTTTTTTCCGCATAGAGTTCACCTTCTTTACGATTTAGAAGGTGCAAGATGTTCCACGACAGTCTTGACTTGGCTGATCCGTTCGTCGCGTACGAGCCGGTGGACGGCTGGCAAACGGAGCACGTCCATCGCTTTGAACGAATCGGCGACATGCTCATTTTCTTCTTCGAGACGTGTGATCGCATCGTCAAACAACCGTTGCGTCGACCGTCCGAACAAGACGATGGTATGTAGCTTCGTACATTTCGAATGGACCGCTTGCAAATGCTTCGTGTAACGCTGCACCGTTTTATGATAGTCTTCATGCATCGTGAGCGCTTGGCGCTTGCCCCGCAGAAGTTCAGGATAATATGACTCGTCGCCGAGAAACATTGTCTCGACGCCGATCCGTTTCAAATAAGGATGGCCAATCGTCTCTGCTAACGCTGGGTCGTCAATCAATCGTCCAAACGGGATAGACTCATCTAACAAAAGTCGTCCTATTTTCAATCCATTGATGCCATGAAGTGGGAACCCAAGATCATCGTCTTGTAGCCGGTCAATCACAAATAACACTTTCATCTTACGTTTCAATGAGAGTTGTACCATGTGTCACCATCCTATTCGCTTTCTTTTCATTATAGCAAACCATACAGAAAAACAGGGCGCTGATGTCGCCCTGTTTGCAGTGAATCAAATTATTCGCGATCGTCAGTTCCACGATCGCCATTTCCGCGTCCATTCGACTCTGAGTTCGATTGGCGGGTCACTTCCCCGTTCGAATCCGACTCCCCGTCTGTTTCATCGGTTGCCGGTTCTTCCTCGGTCGGTTCTTCCGTATTTTCTTCAGGATTTGTATTGTTCTCGTTATTTTCATCGTTGCCATTGTTTTGATCGGTTTCGCTTTGGTTATTTTCGTCATTTTGCTCGTCAGCGGCCGAATCTTCTTCTGGAAGGGTTTCTTCTGTAGCCGGTTCTTCCTCTTCTTCAGTCGGTTCTTGACTGCGTTCAACCGTGTACTGCGTTTGGAGTGGGCTTGATTGTTGGTCCCCTACGAGCTGGTTCGAAGCGTTCGCGACAATCGTGAACGTCGTCGTCCCGTTACGAAGTCCAGAAATATCGATACTCGTACCTTCAGTCGTCCCGACGACGCGTTCACTGCCGTCCGGACGTTTTTCCGTCACAGTGAACGAGAGACCTTGATAACCGTCCGCTTCGACCGCTTGACGATTGTACGACCACGTCAACGTCCCGCTGTCAGACGGAATATCGTAATTGATTGTCGCGCCGGTCGGTGCTGGAAGTTTTTGCGGTTCCAAGTCCTTCGGCTTCGTCCCTTTAACGTATAGTTCGTTGCCGAGCGATAAAACTGAATCCGGTTGCTGGAAGCGATCCGGTTGCCCTGTCGCCTTCGTCACTTCTTGCATCATATAGTCGAAGTAAAACTGAGCATGGTTTCCAGCAAGTGCATTTTTATCAGCTCCAGGTGCTTTGCCGGTCCAGACTGAAATCGAATAGTCGGTCGTATAACCAGTGAACCACTTGTCGTTTTCGTAGCCTTCCTTATCGTTCGTCGTCCCGGTCTTTCCGGCGACGTCATACGGGAAAGGATCGGGCACATACGTACCGGTTGGTGTGTTGACCACATCACGCAGTATATCCGTCAACATGTAGGCCGTGTAGTCTTCCATCGCCTGTTTCGCTTTGATCGGTGAGTTGATCGTCGAGCCGTCATTGAATTCGATTTTTTGAATCAAGTGCGGCTTCGTATACATCCCGTTCGCGCCGAGTGCCGCGTAGGCGGCCGCCATTTGTGTCGTGCTCGCTTCCGCTACGCCAAGACTGTTGGCGGGCAATATCTCGTCACCCGAGCGTGCCGGCTCGATACCGACGTTCTCGACGAACGACTCGATCGCTTCCGGACCGAACTCTTCCTGTACTTCATAGAAAGCACGGACGGCCGGCGTGTTCCCGGAAATTGTCAAGTAGTAACGCATCGTGTTGGCGCCGCGATACTCTAGATAATAGTTCTTTGGATTGAATTTATCTTTATCATCAATCGGCGCATCCATCAAAATTTTCCCGGTCGACCACTGCGCGTTCTCGATCCCTGGACCGTAATCGAAGAACGGTTTCGCCGTCGACCCGATTTGACGTTTCTCGCGCGAATAGTCGCGATAGTTCTTATCGCCTTGTTTCGGTTGCTGACTGTCGATGACGGCAACGATTTCGCCTGTCTTCGTGTTCAGCACGGTCGCTCCCATCCGGAGATCTTCCGGGAATTTCCCGTTTGGAATATTTACGTTGTCTGATTTGATGTCTTTATTGAATTTCGCATGCAGATCTTTATTGATGGACGTGTACACCTTCAAGCCTGTGCCGTAAATGTCCGACTGCTCGAGCCCATAGTCTTCCTCAAGTTCAGCTTGGACGCGGGCATAAATCGAACGTGTATACGACTCTTCTTCCGACTGGGCACCCGGCGAGATGACGTCCGCGATCTCGACGTCGAGCGCCTCGTTGTATTGTTCCTCGGTGATGTGACCGTCACGCTTCATCGCTGAGAGCACTTGCTCTTGACGGTAACGCGTGAGCTCTTGGTCACCGGCGATCGGATCATATGCGCTCGGCCGTTGCGGAAGACCAGCTAAAATCGCGGCTTCTTGATAATTTACTTCTGACACCGGCTTATTAAAGTACGTCTTCGAGGCTGCTTGCACACCCCATGCACCTGAACCGTAGTAATTCTTGTTCAAGTACATCTCAAGAATCTGTTCTTTCGTGTATTCACGTTCTAACTTGATTGCGAGCCATTGCTCTTGCAATTTACGAAGCAACTTCTTATCTGTTGACAAGAACGACTGCTTGACGAGTTGTTGCGTGATTGTCGAACCACCTTCGGCCCCGAAGCCGTCGGTCACGTTCGCGAGGACAGCCCCTCCGATACGGCGCACGTCAATCCCGTTATGTTCGTAAAAACGACGGTCCTCAATCGAGATGACCGCTTGTTGCATCACTTCTGAAATATCGTCGATTGACACGTATTCACGAATCTGACCACTTTCTTCAAGCGGTTCACCTTCAGCCGACAACAGCTGAATCGGGTACGTATCGACTAATTTTTCTTCATCGAGCGGCGGTGCGGTCGCAATCGCATAAGCTGCGTAAGCTCCTCCAGCGACGACTCCGACGATCAACAGTAATCCTAGAATAAATACGAGGCGTTTCCACATCGGTTTTTTTATTTTTCGCTTTGGCTTTGTTTGTTGCTTTGGCTTTTTCGTCGTATCTTGTCGACGTGCCATCCGACTTCGTTCCATTCACGCTTCACTCCTTCTATTTCAATCGAGCCACGCCTCAATCGCCGTCAAATAATCGACGGCGGGCATCGCCCGGGTTGGAACTTCAATTGCTTCTTGCTCGATATAGGAGAGCGGAATCGATTTCCGTCCCGAATCACGCTGTTCCCACCAAACTAATAATTGTTCCGTTGATAACACATATTGCGTATTATAGCGGCTAAACCGTATGATGACAAAACAAACCCCTCCATGCCGCTCACACTCGCGCATATGGTGGATTTGATGCTCGTGGAAGTTACTGAGCGGAAACGATGTTTTATTGTTCGTCTCTTTCGCCTCGAAATCGATGTACTTCCCGCGATACACCCCGTTATAATCGGTCGTCGACGCTTGCTTGAAATACGCCTCGGTCACTTTCGCCGCGCTCCGTTTCGGGTAATCGACTTTCACGATTTGCAGCGGTGTCGGCTTCTTATGGATGACCGCTCGTCCATGAAGTCGGTAAAACTCATTTGTGTCGTTCAGCAACGTCTCAAGGTTCATGCCTCGATTCGCATACGTCTGCGGATTAGAGCGGACCGGCGTTGCCGAAGATTTCGGCTTTTTCCCGTTCGGATAATGGAACAATGTCGTCACCCCTAGTCTCTAGTTTAACAGGTTGGTCCAGCCGTTCCTTCCGTCTGAAGTCTGATTGTCGAGTTCTGTCGCTCGACTCCTGTGTGGATTTTCCGCAATCCATATCGTACCAAACTCCCATATGTTAAACTAGTAGGTAGTTCATTGTGTAGTCAAATTGACACGACCTTGTTACGGAAGCGCTATTTATTTTTCTGAAATAAGTCTTCTACTTATTAGCCATAATCAAGACAGATTAAACGCAGATTGACGTAAGTTTGAAAAGTGTGCAAGTAATGTGCAATCAGCAGCGTAAACCAAGGTTGGAAAACAATTAGCAGGCTCAATCGGATAAGCAGTTGAGCCATGGTTGGAGGAGTAAGATGGAAACACAAAAGAAGTATGTCATGTTCGTCGACGAGACGGGCACGCCAAAAGGAAATACCCAGTTCAACCTCACCGGCGTATTGATGGAATACAAATATGCAATCGATGCCGACGAGGCCGGGATGCCGTGCGAGTTGAAGCGCCGGTTACATGCCTTCAAACGCGACGTGTTCAAGACGGAGAATATCCCACTCCATTTAAAAGAAATTTTAAAAGCCGAGCATCCGTATGGGAAAGAGGATGGCATCACGATCGATATGCTTCGTGACTTTTGGAACAAGTTGCCGGACTTCCTACGCGATATCAACTGTACAATCATCAGCGTCGAGGTCGATAAACAAAAACTTCACGACTTCTATTCAACGCCGAAAGACCCGTACGTCGTCGCATTCGCCCACTTGATGAAATCGTTTTATGCGTTTTTAGAAGAGACCGAAGCGGTCAGCGCTCGCGTTGTCTTGGAGTCACGGGATGACTATCAGAACCTACTCATCCAGAAGGCATTCTTCGATATCTTCAACTCGGGGACGGTCCATCTCGACGTCGAGAAGAGCCGCCAAAAAATCAAAGGCTTCATCTTCTCTGAGAAACAGAATACAATCTATCAGTCTGGGCTTGAAATCGCTGACCTCGTCTGTCTCCCGCTCTCGCGCGTACGTCGCGGCGTCATCGAAGTGAAACCACGGTTCGTCCATTATGGGGATGAGAACCGAATCTTCAAAGCCATCAAGGACAAGATTTACATTCGTAAAGAAAGTCCTGACCAAGATTTCCGTAACTGGGGATTCAAAAAAGTACCGATCACAAAAAAACGCCGCGAATGGAGCGACCATCCGTGGAACCATTAAACAACTGCCTTGCCGAAGCTTCGGCAAGGCAGTTGTTTGATTAACGCAAGCCCGGGAGTGTCTCCCGCAAACGACCGAGCGCATTGAGTCCGGCCAGGAACGGTAAGACGGCCACAAGCCCGATCGCCCAATCGATGGACAATATGTCGGTCAACACCCCGGCAAAGATGGCCCCAAACGCATAGCCGCTGTCGCGCCAAAACCGATAGACGCCCATTGCTGAGGCGCGCCAATATGGCTCGGCGACGTCACTGATCGAGGCTTGGAGCGTCGGATAGACCATTGCCGTCCCGATGCCGAGCATGACCGCGGCGAGCACCCATTGCCAATAGTCGGACATGACGAGAATCGCCCAAAGCGAACCGGCCTGGACCCACATCCCGGCGACGATCAATCCTTTGCGTCCGATGCGATCGCTCCATACCCCGGTGAACAGTTGGAAGAAGCCCCACGCCGCCGGATAGACCGCCACAATCAATCCGACTTCAGCTAGACTGAGCCCTTGTGCGGCGAAATAAATCGGGAACAAGCCCCACGCCATGCCGTCTTTCAGATTGGTCGACAGACCGGCCACCGTCAGACTCGAGAGCGAACGGTCTTTCCAAGTCGTCGTCATAAATACGTCTCTCGCAGAACGTGTTTTCTCAGACCCGCTCGTCGGTTGGAGCTGTACCTGATTCGTCGTATCGCGGACGAACAATGATAACCCGAGACCGATGAATGCGACGAGGACGCCAATATAAAACGGTTCCGGCCGACTGCCGTATGTGACGGCAATCATCCCAGAGACGGCCGCCATCACGGCGACGCCGCCATCACGGCGACGCCGCCATCACGGCGACGCCGACATAACCGGCGAATTCATTCAGTCCGACCGCGAGCCCACGCTCCGTCGGTTTGGCCAAATCAATCTTCATATTGACCGTCATCGACCACGTCAGTCCTTGGTTGACCCCAAGCAAGACGTTCGCCACGATGATCATCCACCAGGCCGGGGCCAACATGACGAGCACGGGGACGAATACCCCGATCCCCCAGCCGAAGACGAGCACTTTCTTGCGCCCGAATCGATCAGCGATGGCCCCTGCGAAGTAATTGACGACAGCCTTCGAGAACCCAAAGCTGATGATGAACGATAGCGCCGCACTCGTCGAGACGAAACCGAAGTCCTCTTCTCCGATGATGGGCAAGATTGTCCGTTCGAGGCCGACCATCGACCCGACGAAAAAGTTCGTCACGACGAGCAAGATAAAGTTCATTTGATTTTTTTTTATTCCAATCCGGATTTCACCCATATACATCCTCCTTGCCAATTGCTAACTGGATTGAGTATACCAAAAAAATACCCCCTCACGTATAAAAAGCGTCTTCCTGATCATTGTAATCAGGAAGACGCTTGTTCATTGTCCTGTCGCTTGCTTGGACTTCATTCGTTTCTTGCCTTCGCGGCACATGTGCAACAGCGGGCACGTCTCGCAGGCAGGACGTTGCGCTTTACAGTGGTAGCGTCCGAAAAAGATGAACTGATGATGGAGCTGAGACCATTCTTCGCGCGGGAACTTCTTCATGAGCGTGTCCTCGACTTGACGGACGTTGTCTTTCCAGCGACAGATGCCGAGCCGTTTCGAGACGCGCTCGACGTGGGTGTCGACAGCGAACGCCGGTTCATGAAACGCGACGGACAAGACGACGTTCGCCGTCTTGCGACCGACGCCAGGCAACGCCTCGAGCGATTCACGGTCGGACGGGACGATCCCGTCATGACGCTCCACGATTTGCATCGAGAGCGCCTTCACGTTTTTCGCTTTATTCCGAAACAGGCCGATGCGTTTGATGAGCGCCTCGATGTCCGCGACGTCCGCCGCCGCCATCTGCTCCACGGTAGGATAGGCCTCGAACAGACCGGGCGTCACTTTGTTGACGAGCGCATCTGTCGCCTGCGCCGACAAGGCCACGGCTACGACGAGCTCGAACGGGTTGCGGTGCGTCAGCTCACAGTGGGCGTCCGGGAACATGCGACGCATCGTGTCCGACACCTCAGTCAATTGGGCTCTCGTCAACATCACTTTTTCCTCCGTTGATAATCGACGAGGTCCTCGAGCGACTCGACGTTATGGTCTTGCCACACCCGGAGGATCTTGTCCATGTATTTGAAGTTACGCACGTTGCGTAGTTTCGCTTCCCGAAGCGCAGCCATGATCAGCTCCTCGCCGAAGCCGTCCTCGGTCAACCAGCCGACAATCTGTTCGATCTCAAAGGGGGTGATCGTCCCGAACTCGCGCTCAAACGTATGAATGATGTTCTCATTCAACGAATGGGCCGATTTATCAGGTGTCGCCCCTTCCTCGAGCGCCAGGAACAACGGGAGCAGACTGTATCGTTCGACCTCGGCCGACGCGTCGATGGCGATCAACTCTTTTTGGAGCAGGCCGAGCAATACGGCACGGGCCTCGCTCTCGGCCACGTTCATCCGGTCCCCGAGCTCACTCGGAAGCGGCATCTCGATGCCTTCCCCGATCATTTCAAGCAGATGGATGACGAGATTGAACTCGACCGGCGTCAAGTTGAGGCGACGTGCCTCGGTGAACAGTTTCCTCGGAACGACGACTGGATTTTGTTCGAACAGCTTGATTATATTATGTGCATCCATGTCGCACATCCTTTCTAGACAAATCAATCGGGGAAGACAACGTCATCCCCGATCGGCGATTATGGGTGAATGCGGTTCAAGAGACGTGGGAACGGGATCGCTTCGCGGATATGCTCGATACCGCTAATCCAAGCAACCGTCCGCTCAAGTCCGAGGCCGAAGCCAGAATGCGGGACCGACCCGTATTTACGAAGTTCGAGATACCAGTCGTACGCGTCCGTCTCATCAAGACCTTCTTTGATGATTTCTTCTTTCAAGCGGTCGTAGTCGTCTTCACGCTGCGAGCCGCCGATGATTTCGCCGTAACCTTCCGGTGCGATCAAATCGGCACAGAGGACGAGTTCCGGGTTCTCCGGGTCGACTTTCATGTAGAACGGTTTGATGTCTTTCGGCCAATGGGTGATGAACACCGGGAGGTCATGCGCGTTGGCGATGGCCGTCTCGTGCGGTGCACCGAAATCGTCGCCGTACTCGATGTCGTCGAAGCCTTCCTCTTTCAAGAACTTGATCGCATCCGTATAACGGACGCGCGGGAACGGTGCTTGAACTTTTTCAAGTTTTGACAAGTCACGCCCGAGCAGTTCCAATTCGTTGCGGCAGTTCTCAAGTGCCGATTTGGCGATGTACGAGACGTAACGCTCTTGGAGCTCGAGGCTCATGTCGTGGTCGAAGAACGCCATCTCTGGCTCGATCATCCAGAATTCGATCAAGTGACGGCGCGTCTTCGATTTTTCGGCCCGGAACGTCGGTCCGAACGAGAATACTTTCCCGAGTGCCATCGCTGCGGCTTCCATATAGAGTTGGCCCGTTTGCGACAAGTAGGCCGGCTGTCCGAAATAATCTGTCTCGAACAATTCCGTCGTGCCTTCCGGTGCGCTCGACGTGATGATCGGTGGGTCGATCTTCACGAATCCTTCTTGGTTGTAGAACTCGTACGTCGCCCGGATCAATTCGTTACGGACTTTCATGATCGCGTGCTGACGACGCGAGCGGAGCCAAAGGTGACGGTTGTCCATCAAGAACTCAGTCCCATGCTCTTTCGGTGTGATCGGATAGTCGACCGACTCCGCGATCACTTCCATGTCCGTCACCTCGAGTTCGAAGCCGAGCGGTGTGCGTCCACCGTCTGATTTGACGGTACCGGTCACCCAGACCGATGTCTCTTGCGTCACACCTTTGGCGAGCGCAAACAACTCTTCGGCCACATCGGCTTTGACGACGACCGCTTGGGCGAAGCCGCTCCCGTCACGAAGTTGAAGGAACGCGATCTTCCCGCTCGAACGTTTTTTGGCGATCCAAGCTCCGACCCGGACCGTCTGGCCTTCATAGTCTTTAAATTGGCTGATTGAAATAGTTGTCATGTTCATATCCATCCTTTCGCTTATCGAGCGTTACGTGTAATGAAGTCTTCCACTCGATCGAGCGCTTCTAATACCCGTTTTAATTCTGTTGCATAAGACAAACGGACGTAGTCGTCCTGACCAAAACCTGAACCCGGGACGAGCGCGACGTACGCCTCACCGAGGACGGCCTCGCACCACGCATCGACCGAGTCGTAACCGCTCATCGTCGCCGCCTCTTTGGCGTTGGCATATAAGTAAAATGCGCCTTGTGGCTTCAAGCAGGTGATTCCTGGGATCGCAATGAGACGCTCATAGACGATCTCGAGTCGTTCCGCGAATGAGACACGCATCATCTCGACGTCATCTTGCGGTCCGTTGTACGCTTCGACCGCCGCAGCTTGCGCAATCGACGTCGGGTTCGAGGTCGAGTGCGACGCGAGGTTCGTCATCGCCTCGATGATCGTCTTGTCACCGACCGCATAGCCGATGCGCCATCCTGTCATCGCATGCGACTTCGAGACACCGTTGATGATAATCGTCCGCTCCCGCATGTCAGGCAATGTTGCGATTGAGACGAACTCCGCCTCGCCGTAGACGAGCTTCTCATAAATCTCGTCGCTGACGACGAGCAGATCGTGCCGTTTGACGACGTCCGCAAGCGCCGAGAGTTCAGATTCTGTATAAATCATACCGGTCGGGTTCGAGGGGCTATTCAAGATGACCGCCTTCGTCCGATCCGTGATGGCCGCCTCGAGCAGCTCCGGCGTCAGTTTGAACATCGTCGCCTCGTTCGTGTCGACGTAGACCGGGACCCCGTCAGCCAGCTTCACTTGCTCCGGATAACTGACCCAGTACGGCACCGGGATGATGACTTCGTCCCCTTCATCTAAAATTGCTTGGAACAGTGCATAGAGCGCGTGTTTCGCACCGGAAGCGACCATGACCTCTGGACGAGTGAACGTTAAGTTGCTGTCGCGTTTCGTCTTCTCGATGATCGCGTCTTTGAGCGCGACCGTCCCGCCAGATGGGGTATACTTCGTGTCGCCGTCGCGTGCGGCCTGACAGGCTGTCTCGATGATGCGTTCAGGCGTATTGAAGTCTGGCTCACCGGCCCCTAGCCCGATCACGTCTTGCCCCGACGCTTTTAACGCTTTCGCTTTCGCCGTGATGGCGAGTGTCGTTGAAGGTGTCAACTGCTTTACACGTTGTGCCAATAGATGTTCCATTGAGATCCCCCTTTAGTTTCGTCAAGGCGAGTCCGTCAATTGGACCCGTCGAATGAATTCGCCCGCTTGGAGCGTATAGTACGAGTACGTATAAGACGTGCCCGCTTTTGTCACGACCTCAATCAATGCCCGTTCGTCAAAGCCGAATTTACAGCTGACGAGCGTCCCGCCGGTCTCTGCGACCGAGTCGGCACAGACTTGTTCAGAATCGACCGTTGCGATGTCCCGTGTCTCGATTGGCAATTTGTCATCGACCGGCACGAACTGGACCCGATCCGTCTCCTCGAAGACGACGTACGGTTCCGTCCCGTTAAACAGTTCGGCCCGTTTTATCGAGACGGACGGCTGCTCGTCAACGAGTCGCTCTCGGGCTTCCTCGATCATGTTCTCTTTCATCCGCTCAGTGTGGCCGACCGTGAACCAATAAATGCCACTAAATACGATGACGACACCGATGAGTGCCGTCATGAACGCAATCACTACTTTTGTCTTCCGTGTCATTCCGTCCGATAGATGGTGAACACCATCTCTTCTTTCTTCGGATCATTCACTTTTTTCTCTAAAGCAAGACCGAACATCAAATCTTGGCTCTTCAACGTGCGATTCAACAAGTCGACGATTTTGTATACATCTGCCGTCGGCTCGATTCGAACGGTCGCGAGCGTCTCAATATTCGAATTCATGATTACTCCTCCTTCAAAAACACTATACCCATTATTATAAAGCGATAATTTCACGATGCCTAGCGTTATCTCTGATTTCCTAGCCCTGTCTTCTCTTTCTCGTCTAAAAACAGCTCCAGTTCGGCGAGTGCGGTCTCGAGCGAACCGTCGATTCGGTCGACCGCCGGCAAACTGTTGATGAACTGCTTCCCGTAACGGGTCGTCTCGACGCGACGGTCGAACACGAAGATGGCACCGTAATCCTCTTTCGAACGAATCAGGCGACCGACCCCTTGTTTGAAGCGGATGACCGCTTGCGGAAGTGACAGCTCAAAGAACGACGATTTACCGGTCGCCTCGATCTTTTCAGACCGAGCCTGCATGACCGGCTGATCGGGTGGCGCGAACGGGAGCCGGACGATGATCAGGCAAGTGAGCGCCTCGCCCGGAATGTCGACCCCTTCCCAGAAGCTTGCTGTCCCGAACAAAATTGACTGGTCGATCCGCTTGAACTGTTTCGTCAAGCGGCTACGCGAGCCGCCGCTGACACCTTGGGCGAGGAGCGTGTACGCCTCATCCAATTGGTCTTTGACGGCCTCGTGCGTCAAACGCAACAGTTCGTTCGACGTGAACAAGACGAGCATCCGTCCTTTCGTCACGTTGGCGATTTGGGCAATCGAGTCAGCGATCTGTTCGACGAACCGCGGCAACGGAACTTCGTTGATGAGCGGGATATCGGACGGGACGAACAGTTTCGCTTGCTTTTTGAAATCAAACGGTGACGCCAAGACGACGCGGCGCACGTTCTCCCCATCGAGTCCGAGACGACGTTCGATGAAGCCGAATCGTCCTGAGACGGTCATCGTCGCCGACGTCAGAATGGTTGGGCGCTTGGCGAACAGTCGTTCATGCAAGAGCGGTCCGATCTCGACAGGCTGGGTGTACACTGAGGTCAACTTGCGATTGGCCAGATTGAGCTCGACCCAACTGACGGCATCGTCATCCCGCGTGAGCATCGTCTCGTAGAGCACGCTCTCGATATCACGTACGTCGCCGAGGAACGCCTTCAAATCACTGAGCACGGCCCGTTGTTTGAACGTCATATGTTCTTTATGCTCATCGAGAAGACGGTGCAGTTGCCGAAGCGTCGTCCGCAACGTGCGCAGACGGTCTTCGAGCCGTTTCGCCACTTCGCGGATTGGTCGGAACGGCTCTCCTTCCCGCTCGAAGCGGACGGTCTGCCGCTGCTCACGCTTCTTACCGAGTGACTGGAGCGCCGTGAGCAAATCGTTCAGTTCATCGTCGACGCGGGCGAGCGCTTGATCGGTCGCCTTGCTGAACGCCTCCGCTTCTTCCGCGACGGCCGTCAAATCGGCGAGCCCGAGCACGCGTGAATGGAACTTGCCGTCGGCACCGTAGCCGAACCATTTGAACAGGCGGTCAAATTGAATCGCGTCGAATGTCACACCGAAGTGATGCGACGCGACTTCTTCGACTTGATGCGCCTCATCTAAAACGAGCGGCGTATCGGTCGGTAGAATCCCGGCTTGATGTTGTAAATCAGAGAACAATAAGGCGTGGTTTGTCACGATGATGTCGGCCTCTTTCGAGCGCAAGACGGCCCGGGTGAAGAAGTCTCGGCTATACCACGGGTCAAAGCGACCGAAGTCCGAGGCTGCGTCGGCCTGGATCAGCCGTTTGAACGAGGCCGGCCCTTGTGACGCCGCGCCGGGCAATGACAACTCTTCCAAGTCGCCTGTCTCCGTCTCGGTCAACCAGACGAGGACCATCGCCTTGCACATCGCCGGGAGCAGCCCATCATTCGTTTCTTCGAGAATCATCTCGAACTTGCGGAGGTCGATGTAGTTGCGTCTTCCTTTTAAGAGCGTGAACTCGATTTCAGGGAAAATCGCTTTTAAGATTGGTAAGTCTCGATTCAACAGCTGTTCTTGCAACTGAATCGTATGTGTGCTGACGACGACCGGGCGCTTCGTCTCGAGGGCGTGATGGGCGCTCGGAATCAAATACGCCAACGTCTTTCCGGTCCCTGTCCCCGCCTCGATTAACAGCGTCGCCTCGTCATCGAGCGCCTTATAAACGTGACGCATCATCTCGAACTGGCTTTGCCGTGGCTCGAATTGACCAAACAGTGCCGGGAGCGTCTCTTCAATCGTCCGGTGAAGGAACGGCTCGAACGGCTCGCGTTCGACGGCGGGTTCGAACGTGTCGACGAGACGTCTCAGTGCGATTTTCCGATGAATATCGTACGTCGTCTCGTCATCGGCCCGAATCCCGACTTGAATGATCAAATCGTCGAGCAGCGGCTCGACGTTGCTCATCCACAACTCGGACAACCGCCGCAATTGTTTCAGCGTGACGAGCGGTAACGCGCGCAACCGCTCGACCAAGCGAACGAATAGTTCAGCCGTTGCCTCGGCGTCGCTGAGCGCGCGGTGCGCGTCGGTGTGCACGAGGTCAAACGTCTCGGCGAGCGATTCGAGCGCATGGCTCTCGAGCGTCGGGTATAGGATCCGGGCCAGTTCGACCGTATCGATCGCTCGCCCTTGGAACGGCAAGTACCCGGCTTGCTCGAGGCTTTCATTCAAAAAATTCAAATCAAAAGACACGTTGTGGGCAACAAAAATCCGCCCATCTAGCATCTTCCATATATCCGGGATCACTTCCTCAAACGTCGGGGCTTCCGCCACATCTTGATTCGTGATCGTCGTCAACTGCGTGATAAAAGGCGGGATCGGGCGACTCGGGCGTATCAAGGTACTGTAGCGCTCAATCACTTCACTCCCTTGAACGACCACCGCCGCAAATTCAATCAGTTCGTCGCCGGACTTGACGGAATGACCAGTCGTCTCCAAATCCACTATCACATAGGTGTCCATAACATCCATCCCATCTTCGGCACGCTCGTGCTTTCTGTCTGTCTCATCTTACCATAGAACGATACACGAAAAAACGGGGATGCCTCTATCGGCCATCCCCGCTCGTGTCATAGAATCGTATGCGCGATTTCTTCATAAAGAAGTTGATCGATCTCGTTCCGTTCGTTCAAGACGGCGACTTTCGGACGATGCTGTTTCGCTTCCTCGGCCGTCATCTGGCCGTACGCCATGATAATGACGACGTCTCCGACTTGGAAGTGACGGGCCGCAGCCCCGTTCAGACAGACGACACCTGAACCTCGCTCGCCCTTGATGACGTACGTCTCGATGCGAGCCCCGTTATGGTTGTTCGTAATGTGGACATGCTCGTTCTCCATGATGCCGACCGCATCCATCAGGTCTTCATCGATCGTGATCGAGCCGACGTAATGCAAGTTCGCCTCGGTGACGGTCGCTTTGTGTAGTTTCGCGTGCATAAATGTTCGAATCATTGGATTCATCCTCTCTTCCAAATCACATTATCAATCAAGCGGGCCCGTTCGAACTGCACCGCTACGGCAATCAATAGTTCGGTCGACGCGGAGGTCACCTCGGTCAACGTCGGATAGTCTTTGATCTCGACATAGTCGATCGTACTGTTCGGGATGTTCTTCAAGCGGTCCTCGAGATGTGCTTTCACGTCTTGAATCGCCTCACCTTGCGCGAGAGCGTCTCGTGCCTCGGTCAAAGCACGGTTGATGTCACTCGCATCCGATGTCTCTGTCTCCGACAAATAGACGTTCCGGGACGACTTGGCGAGACCTGATTCTTCACGGATAATCGGACAGCGCCGAATCACGACCGGGACGAAATAGTCTCGGACGTATCCTTCGATCAAGGCGACTTGTTGCGCATCTTTCAACCCGAAATAAGCGCGCGTCGGACGGACGAGATTAAACAGTTTCGAGACGACAGTCAAGACGCCATCAAAATGACCGGGTCGGCTCGCCCCGCATAGGACGTCTGCGCCGGTACGTACCGTGACGCGTGCCATATCGAGCGGATACATCGTCTCCGTGTTCGGGTAGAACAAGACGTCGACACCCGCCTCACGAGCGAGCGTCTCGTCCCGCTCGAAATCACGCGGATAGCGGTCAAGGTCTTCGTTCGGACCAAACTGGGTCGGGTTGACGAAGATACTCATGACGACGAAATCATTCTCTGACTTGGCCGCCTCGACGAGACTGAGGTGCCCTTCATGCAAATAACCCATCGTCGGGACAAACCCAATCGTCCCGGCGTCAGTTAACAGTTGCTGTAAGGCATGTGGTGTTGTGACGATGTTCATGCCTTACCCCCGTAGAGCGTGTCGAGCAGCGACTCATCCATCGTGAACGTATGTCGTTCGAGTGGGAACGAGCCGTCTTTCGTCGCCTGGACATAATTCCGGATCGCCGTCGTCGCCACTTCGTTCACGTCGGCGTACGCCTCGACGAACTTCGGCAGACGGTCGACGCCATATTTCAAAATATCGTGATAGACGAGCACTTGACCGTCCACGTCGGCGCCGGCACCGATACCGATGACCGGGATTGTAAGTGCTTCGGCAATCTTTTTGGCCAATTGATGCGGCACACACTCGAGAACGAGCATCTTTGCCCCGACCCGTTCCGCTTCGAGGCTGTCCGCGATCAGCTGTTCGGCATCCTCGAGCGATTTGCCTTGCACTTTATACCCTTCGAGCACACCGACCGATTGCGGTGTAAGACCGAGGTGGGCCACACACGGCATACCGACTTTCGTCAGACGCTCGATCGTCTCAAGCACCTTGCCAGCCCCTTCGAGCTTGATGGCGTCGGCATGTCCGTCTTGGAACAACAACGCGGCTGCTTGAAGCGTGCGGTCGAAATCACCATGATATGTCGCGAACGGCATGTCGACGACGACAAACGTGTCCCGTGCCCCGCGGCGTACGGCCTTGGCGTGATGGACCATGTCCGAAGTCGTCACTGGAATCGTCGAGTCGTAACCGAGCACGACCATCCCGAGCGAGTCGCCGACCAAAATGATATCGACGCCTGCCGCCTCGGCCAGCTTTGCCGACGGATAGTCGTAGGCCGTCAACATGACCAATTTCTCTTCTTGCTTCATCTTCTTCAATAACGCAGTCATCGTGTGCATATGATTCTCCTCCTAAATGTGGAGACAGGTTACAAAAAACGCCTTCCTACGCGAATGGTAAGAAGGCGCACGAAAGCGATCTCAAGTAGTTGAGTGTCCTTCTGTCCCTGTCAAAATGATCAAGGCAGACAAAATATAAAGTGACGGTCTGCAGTTCCGGTACACTTCGTTAGCGATAGCGTCCGGCACATTCATTATAGACCACGAACGCGTTTCCATCAATCATTCCAAACCGCGATTTCAGCTGAGTAGATTGGCACGACCAGCCCTTCCTGTTCCAACAGAAGCGCCCCTTCATCTGAAATCCCGCGCATCGTTCCAATCCGTTGCTTACCTGACGCGGTCAACGTGACCGGCTCGTCCACATAGGCGGCGTGTTCGAGCCAATGATCGCGCACAGGGCCGAACCCGGACACGAGGAACAGGTCGTATTCCGTCTCGAGCTCGGCGAGCAAGTTGGCAAGCAGTTCGCTTCGACGATACGTCTGTGTCAGTTCAAGTTTGATCGACGTCGCACGATGGGCGAGCTCGTCCGGGATGACGTCACTATTGACGTTTAATCCGAAACCGAGGATGACGGCTTGTATCCGGTCTCCTTCCGTCTGCATCTCGGTCAAAATCCCACCGATTTTCTTCCCGTTGAGCAACAAGTCGTTCGGCCATTTGATTGTGGCCGGGATGCCTTGAGCATGCAGGGCGCGCGCGAACGCGCTCGCCGCCATGAGCGTCAGCTTTGAGGCGTCGCGAATCGGCAAAGCCGGGCGCAAGATGAGGCTCGCCGCGATATTGACGTGGCTCGGGTTATACCAGTTCCTGCCGAGTTGTCCTCGCCCGGCCGTCTGTTCCTCGCTGATGACGAGTGTCCCTTCCGGAGCGTCTTTTTGCGCCAGCTCATGGGCGATGCGTTGGGTCGTGTCGATTTGCTCGAACGCATGGACCACCTGCCCGAACCGGCCTTTCCGGAACGACACGAACGCCGGTTCATCGAGTCGGTCGGTCTGACCAGATAATTGATACCCTTTACGGGGGATCGTCTCGATTGCGTACCCATCTTGCTTTAACGTTTCGATATGCTTCCAAATAGCGGTACGTGAAATATTCAATCGACGGGCCAATTCTTGACCGCTCCAGACCGCCCCGTCCTGCAACAGATTTAAGACTTTTCCGCGTGTCGAAGCCATCGGTCGGCCTCCTTTCGTAACGGTTCCGGCTCGTTGGCGAGCTTTCTCTCGAGAACAAGTCGCTCGACATGGGCGAGCAACTGTTTGATGAGCGCGCCCCGGGCCCCGATTTGGAGCGCGTCACGGCCGTCGAAGCGAAGCTCCCGGCGCGATTGGATCGCCAACTGCCGTTTCAACTGTTCAGCCGTCTCAGTCCGACCCGACATGTCGAGATACGTCGCCAGCGTCTCGGTCTTCGTCTCGTAAATCGTGAACGTATCGAGGCCGGTCGTGAACAATCGGGCGAGCACGCCCGCCTCCCGTTTCAGCGCGTTCGAACGTTTCCACGGCGTCAACCAATCGGTCGTAGCGGCATGATGGACGAACAACGCCCAGCCCCCGACCGGATTGATCGGGGTCCGCTTGTCAGCGATGACGCGGCGGATGAGCGTCTCTGTGACGTTCGGCAAGTATTGGTGAATCCCGAGGTCGACGAGCGCAGCAAGTGCCTTCCGGTAAGCCGGTCCCATCATCAGTTTCTCGAATTCGATGGCGATCCGTTCCATCGCGATATCCTGCAGTTTATGGCCGAGCGTGCGTGAGGCGCGCTGCACGTCGTCGTCGAGCCTGAAATCGAGCTGGGCCATGAAGCGGAACGCCCGCATGATACGGAGCGCGTCCTCATTGAATCGTTCGTACGGGCTGCCGACGGTCCGGATGACACGTGCTTCAAGGTCCATTCGACCGCCGAACAAGTCGACGACGTTGCCGTCGTGGAACGCCATCGCGTTCATCGTGAAGTCGCGCCGTTTCATATCTTCCTCGAGCGAGACGCCGAGCGAGACGTGGTCGGGCCGTCTCGAATCCGAGTACGTCCCTTCCGAACGGAACGTCGTCACTTCGAACGGGTGATGGTCGAGGATGACCGTCACCGTGCCGTGGTCAATCCCGGTCGGTACCGATTTCGGGAACAAGCGCATGACTTCGTCTGGAAAGAGCGATGTCGCGATATCGATATCATCCGGCAGTGTGCCGAGCATATAGTCGCGGACGGCGCCCCCGACAATATACGCCTCCCCGCCATGGACGTTGATCCTCTCGATGATTCGTTTGGCGTATTCCCATTCTGTCATCGGCCCACCACCTGTTCATACAGCGCTTCATAAGCCGTGACGATATCGGCCGAAGCGAACTGTTTGGCCCGCTCGAGCCCGCTCTTACGGAAACGTGCATGCAGTTCCCCGTCGAGCAAGATTGCCTCGAGCGCTTTCGTTGCGGCGATTGCATCTCCGCGTTTGACGACGAATCCTTCCACCCCGTCCGTGATGACTTCCGGCAATCCGCCCGCATCGCTGACGACCGACGGGACACCTGTCGCCATCGCCTCGAGGGCGACGAGACCGAACGCCTCTTTGTCTGACAATAGGATATGAACGTCGCTGATGGACAGAAGTGCCGCGACTTGCTCTTGTTTCCCGGCGAAGATGACTTGCTCTTCAAGCCCCATCTCGCTCACGAGGCGGCGCATCGCTCCCATGAGCGGACCATCGCCGACGAGGAGCAGCTTCTTGTGCGGCACGTTCATCTGCTGGAACGCCTCGAGCACGAGATCGATTCGCTTCACTGGGCGGAAGTTCGAGATATGGATGACGACCCGGTCCTGTTCGGTCAACCCGTATCGCTCCCGCAGCGATGTGTCGGCCTGCGGCTGATAGACGGCCTCGTCGATAAAGTTATGGATGACGTCGATTGACAAGTCGGACCCGATCCGCTCGAGCGTCTCGCATTTCAAGCTGTTCGAGACGGCCGTAATCGCGTTCGATTGGCGCAATCCGTACAAGATGGCCGGCTTCAATTCCTCATCTTCCCCGAGCACGGTAATGTCAGTTCCATGGAGCGTCGACACGATTGGCGTCTTCGTCCCGGCCATCTCGCGTCCGAGGGCGGCACAGACGGCGTGCGGCACTGCGTAGTGGGCATGGATGACATCAAGACCGAACGCCTGGATGACGCTTGCAATCTTCGACGCGAGCGTCATGTCGTAAGGCGGATAACGGAACACAGAATACTGATTGATCTCGACTTGGTGGAACGTGATGTTCGGATGATACGCGTTCAATCGGAACGGCATGCTTGACGTGATGAAATGCACGTCATGCCCCCGGTCGGCGAGTTTCATGCCAAGCTCGGTGGCGAGAATGCCCGACCCCCCGACCGACGGATAACAGAGGACCCCGATGCGTAGTCTCATGTGAGATCACCTGCCTTCGCGACGACGTATGGACGGGTCGTCATCAACCCTTCCGCATACGCGGTCCCGATTAAACTGCCGAAATGACGTTCACGGGCCAACACCCGCTCGAGATAGGCGTCCGTGAGTGGTGTCGCCACTCCGTCGACCGGTGTGAACTGACTGGCATAGGCCTGTAAAGCGTTTAGTTTATGCTCGATTGTCCCCGTGACGTCGATGCAGACGTCCGGTGTCGTATGGGCGTTGATCATGTATTGGTAGACGCTTGAAGGTCGATACGCCGGGACATCGGGCATAAATTTATGGATCCCGGCGTTAAAGAGCGCCTCCTCGACGAGTCGGGCGCAAGCGCCGTGGTCAGGATGGCGGTCGATGCCGTATGGATAGAGGACGTGCGTCGGACGTTCGGTCCGAATCAACCGGACAATCGCCTCGAGTTGTGTGGCGTCCCCGGTCAAACCACGGTCCGGGAAACCGAGATTGATGCGGCGGATACCGAGCACCCGATTGGCCGCTTCGGCTTCGAGCCCGCGTGTGACGACGTCCCCGTTCGAAGACAGCTCCGCTCTCGTCAAATCGACGTATAAGACGTCGACCCCGGCCTCGGTCCATTGGGCGGTCATGCCGGCGATGCCGATTTCGATATCGTCCGGATGGGCCCCAATTGCTACTATTTTCATAAAATCACCTCTTCTGTGAAAAGTATATCGGACTCATCGCGGAATGTCATATGTGGAGGGTAGTCAATCGAGAGGTTTTTCGAGTACGCTACTAGGTGGGAGGTGAACCAAATGACGGTACAATTACCGATCCGGTTTCGCAATATATTCTTTATTTTAATTGGTTCTTTTATTTTCGCGTTCGGCGTCTATCATTTCAACGTCCAGAACAATTTGGCGGAAGGCGGATTCACGGGCATCACGTTGATTCTGCGTGGTTTGTTCGATTGGTCGCCGTCAATCACGAACTTGGCGCTCAACATCCCGCTCTTCTTCGTCAGCTATAAGCTGCTCGGGCGGACGACGTTCATTTACACGCTCATCGGGACGTTCAGCTTCTCACTCTGGTACGCCCTCATCGCCAAGTATTCGAACCTCGTCATCGATTTGACGGACGACATGGTGCTCGCGAGTCTGTTCGCCGGTCTCTTCATCGGGGTCGGGCTCGGCATCATCTTTAATAACGGCGGCACGACCGGAGGCGTCGACATCATCGCACGGCTCGTCCAACGCTATGTCGGCTGGTCGATCGGCAAGACGTTCCTCGTGTTCGACTTTTTCGTCATCGTCCTCAGTTTGACGTATCTCGATATTCGCGAGGCGATGTATACGCTCCTCGCCGTCTATATCGGTGCCCGCGTCATCGACTCGATGCAGGAAGGGACATATGCCGGGAAGGCCGCCATGATCATCAGCGACCATCGCACGGCCATCGCCGACGGCATCCACGCCACAATGAACCGCGGGACGACCCGTCTTCTCGCCAAAGGCGGCTATTCGAATAAGGAACTTGAAGTCCTCTACGTCGTCGTCGGTCGGAACGAAGTCAACCGGTTGAAGACGATCGTCAAACAGATCGACCCGCACGCTTTCGTCACGTTCCACCACGTTTATGAAGTCGGCGGTGAAGGCTTCACGTTCGATGAGAACCGTGTACCACTGAAATAAAGTAATGTAGATTGTTCGTTCATCTGAGTTGCTTCGATTCGTATCCAAATCGTGAGCCAGGGACCAGTCGATTAAAACAACTCGCATTGTTTCAAGGAGGCTACATTGTGGAGAATCGTTTTTGTTCAGCGTTGTCAAACAGGCATCTCTTGACCATTTCGCTGGTGATTCTTTTGACTTCAGCATGCATGGCGTACCTGTTTGGGAATTCTTCTATCGTTTCCGTTACTGAGAGGACGACCATTGTTGCAAAGAATCGGTCTGAGACAGGACAATGGATCATTCTTGCAAATGAGAAAAAAATAGATGTGGTTGATTTCAGTACGTGGGCTTTACTTGAAGAAAATGAGGAGTACACGGTGTCTTACGAGTCAAAGGAAGCATCGACTAAGTATGTTTTGACCAACGTCGTTCCAAGCGATTATAACGGGCAATTTTGACGTTGCTCTGATTGCACTCGTCATGAGACAAAATACGAGTATGATAAAACAGGCCACTAGAAGCAGCTTAATCGCTTCCAGTGGCCTGTTTTTGAGTAAACGGTCGTAGACTCGGGTTGGGTCTAACCATTATTTGTCGATCCGGACAATCTCAAAGTCGAGTGGGCCACCCGGTGAATCGATTGTGACGGATTGACCGACGGTAGCTCCAATCAAACCGCTGCCGAGCGGTGACGTCGCGGAGATCGACCCGTTTGCCAAATCGGCCTCGAGCTCACCGACGAGACGGTACGTCTCGTC
>NZ_QLVE01000054.1 GCF_003331145.1 Exiguobacterium sp. TNDT2
TTGCCAAGGTCGGGGTCGCGGGTTCGAATCCCGTCTTCCGCTCCATTCAATTTGGCGCCATAGCCAAGTGGTAAGGCAGAGGACTGCAACTCCTCTATCGTCGGTTCGATTCCGACTGGCGCCTCCAACATAATATGCCGGTGTGGCGGAATTGGTAGACGCGCACGACTCAAAATCGTGTTCCTCTGGAGTGTCGGTTCGACTCCGACCACCGGTATCCGTAGATCCTAGCTGAGGCTAGGGTCTTTTTTGTGTTATATGTAATTTGTAAAAGGTTAAGCCAAAATGAAATTCATTGCCTTTGCTAAAGTAAAAGGGAAGAATCATCAATGAGATGACTCTTCGTATGACGTCAACGCTATTTCATCAAATGTGTCTAAGTAATGAGGCTCGAAATTATTCAGAATAAAGAGTTCTTCTTCGTTCTCGGTCGCCAATCCGTCCGAACACCTCTACTTGCTTGGAGGAAGCTCTTGTTCCTTTTTCGCATGAGAAAAATCACCTCGCGAGCAGTGATTGAATATCGTTTTTTCCTCTCCGGACATCATAGAAAATTGCAGTGATTGTTATTGCAAAGGAAAGAATAATTACTTCAAATACTAATCGTGAGTGAACGATTTATTATATTTGATGTGGTATAATTACCTGGTAATAATATTTTATGACAAATTGATTCTTATGGCGATGGATGCCGTCGTCAATTTCATAGTGTATTTGGTTTCATATTTCATTTTGTAGTCGTCAGCGCTGTATATAATTGAGGAGGAAGTTGTACATGAGTAAAGAAAAAATCGCCCAGCTCCGGAAACACGTCTCACCGTTTGAAAAGGCCGACGCGAAGAAGAGCGTCCGGCAGATGATCAACACGATCCTGCCGTTTCTTGCCGCCTGGATCCTTGCCTATCAGGCGCTCCAAATTTCGGTCTTCGTGGCCATCCCACTCGCCATCGTGGCAGCTGGTTTCGTCGTCCGGATGTTTATCATTTTCCACGACTGCACACACGGTTCATTTTTCAAGAATAAGAAGTCGAACGCCATCGTCGGGACAATCATGGGTATCTTGACGTTATTCCCGTATGAGAAGTGGAAACGAGAGCATTCGATTCACCACGCCTCGAGTGGAAATTTGGATAAACGGGGAGTCGGTGATATTTGGGTCATGACAATCGAAGAGTACGTCGCAGCTTCGAAATGGACACGTCTCCAATATCGTCTGTATCGTAACCCGCTCGTCATGTTCGGTCTCGGTCCATTGTTCTTGATTCTCATTACGAGCCGTTTTAACCGGAAAGACGCTCGTAAAAAAGAACGGAACAACACGTATCTCATCAACCTGTCGCTCGTTGTACTCTATGCGCTCGTTATCGCGCTCGTCGGATGGAAAGCGTTCTTGATTGTCCAAGGAACGACGATGTTCACAGCAGGCGTCCTCGGGATTTGGTTGTTCTACGTCCAACATACGTTCGAAGACTCGTATTTTGAGGACGAGAGCGAGTGGGACTATGTGAAAGCTGCAATTGAAGGAAGCTCGTACTACGAGTTGCCGAAAGTGTTGCAGTGGGTAACAGGAAACATTGGTTTCCACCACGTGCATCACTTGAGCCCACGCGTACCGAACTATAACCTTGAACAAGCTCATACGTCGACACCGCCGTTACAAAAGGCTACGACAATCGGACTATTTTCTAGTTTGAAGTCGCTGCGCTATAAGCTTTATGATGCTAAAAACAAGACGTTCGTCACGTTCCGAGATATTAAACATTTGCTTCGGGAACCAAAGACATCGTCATTGTAATAGAACTTCCTGCCGACAGAGTCGGCAGGATATTTTTATACCGCGACGTTTATCTTATAGTGAGATATGATTTGAAGAAGAGAGATAAGGGAATTATATGTATTCATATACCATTAAGTATGGATTTCATAAGCTATCAAATAAATTTCTTCAAAAGTATTGACTTCCTAAAAGTATAGATGTATATTGATTGTAGTCGCTTTTACAGCCGACACATTTGAACCATGCGGGTGTAGTTTAATGGTAAAACCTCAGCCTTCCAAGCTGATG
>NZ_QLVE01000055.1 GCF_003331145.1 Exiguobacterium sp. TNDT2
TTTTTATAGTTAACATATGAGATATTATCGGAAGAGAGGAAGCCCAAAAGCTTCTTCTCTTTTCTACTTAAATTCAATTAACACAAAAAAGTTTTCAAAAATTGATCATTCATTCATTAATCGCCGATTGTAAAATTAAGCTAGACAATTGAAAAAGCCATTCGTGGTACACTCACAATGTATTTTCCGACCAAAGAAAAACATAGGAGTGATCACGAATGACCTACACCCATCTTACCACGGATGAACTGGTGATGATAGAATCCTACCACCGCCAAAATATACCTGTAGCGATCATTGCTAAGTTGATGAACCGTTCCAGGCAGCCAATCTACAACGTCATCAATTTCCTGAAATCAGGACATACAGCGCTCGACTTCTACACGCAATACAAGAAAAATAAGAAACGCTGCGGCCGGCGGAAGATTGTCCTGCCGAAGAAACAAGTGGCCTATGTTCAAGACAAGGTGGCGCAGGGCTGGACGCCGGATGTCATTGTCGGCCGGGCAGAAACGGCCATCGATTGTTCCGCGCGCACCATCTATCGCATGTTCAAAAATCAGGTCTTTGACGCCGCCACGCTGCCGATGAAAGGAAAACGGAAACCCAATGGACACCAGGAACGCCGGGGAAAACAGGCGTTCAAACGCCATATTTCCGAACGGGAAGCCGACAACCCGTCGTTCAAAAAAGAGTTCGGGCATATCGAAGGCGACACCATTGTGGGTGCCCGCCACAAAAGTGCGGTGATCACGCTGGTCGAACGGCTGACGAAAGTCATCATCGCCCTGAAGCCTGCAGGACGCAAGGCTTGCGATATTGAAACTGCGTTGAACCAGTGGTTCCAAGGGGTCCCGAGAAATCTGTTCAAATCCATCACGTTTGATTGCGGCAAGGAATTCTCCAATTGGAAACCGTTGTGCAACCGGCACGACGTCTCGATTTACTTTGCGGATCCCGGCACGCCTTCTCAGCGCGCCTTGAATGAAAACTCCAACGGGCTCCTGCGGAAAGACGGCTTGGCAAAGGAAATGGACTTCAACCAGGTGGATCAAACATTCATTTCGTCGGTGGCCGACAAGCGGAATAACATCCCAAGAAAGTCACTGAATTACCGCACACCGTTGGAGGCATTTTTGAGTCACCTGAATGGAGTCGATCTGTCTAGCTTAAATTGACAAACGGAATGATTTAAAGATATCAGTGTACTGCAACTTTTAACTGATACATCTATAAAAGCAGCAAAGGATTTTTCGTCAGCAACCGCCAGGGCGTTAGTCTATCGATTGTTCGACGTGAATGATTGCCTCGAACGGCACATGGATGATCCCTTCCCTTTGATTGGCCAGCTCGACGGTCCGCTCCATGTAGTTCGTCCGGTGCACGAATCCTCTGAATCGTTTCATCTCCCGCTTCTCCACATATTTTACCTCTACCAAATCTCCGCTGAAGATCGCGTCGTTCAGCACATTCTCATAGACCGATAGGACCTGTTCATCGATATCTGGCATCTCAATTTTTTGAATCTCTTTATAGTATTTCGTCAGTAGCGCCTTGTGCTCGGGCATGAGGAATGGGATCCATTTCAATTCGCCCCGATCGCGATACATCGTCATAATAATTACCCCTCTCAATAAAACGAACGTTTGTTCTTATTTTATACCCGATTTGTCCCGTTTGAACAGCCTTTTTCGTGATTGGTAATCCGTGCGTCCTGTTTCCGTACTCTAGCTCGCTGGTCTTCGGTGCAAGGGACGTCAAAAAAATGACGCGCCCTCCGGCCCGTCTTCCTTCGCTTTAGGCTCAAAGCGAGGCTTTTCGCTCGTTGGCTACGGAAGCCTGTCCCTCCGTTTGCTCTACGCATTTTTTTGAGGCTCTCCCTGCGGTCGCCCTTGCACCGTCTCCCGACGCTCGCTTCGTTCCCGTCAACAGGACGCACAACGGTGTTCGTTCTGAGCTCGGCTTATCCGAAAGGGGACAAACCATCATGGAACTTACATCCATCATCGAGGTCATTCGTATCAAACAAGAGATTCGCGAGGAGATGGTCGCTCTCGAGCACGCCATCATCCAATCACCGGACAGTGCCCGACAAATCGGTTCCTCGTTCATCGGGGACGACGACCGTGAAGTGTTCCTCGTCATCATGCTCAACACAAAGAACCGGGTCATCGGCGTCCACCGGGCACACGTCGGGAGCGTCAACTCGAGTGTCGTCCACCCACGGGAGGTCTTCAAATGCGCCATCTTGAACAACGCCTCGTGCCTCATCGTCTGTCATCAGCA
>NZ_QLVE01000056.1 GCF_003331145.1 Exiguobacterium sp. TNDT2
GGCAAATAAAAAAGACTGCAGGCAATGTTTTGTCTACAGTCTGAAAGGAATGTGTGACAATGTCACACATTCCTTTGCTTATCCGACGACGATATTGACGAGTTTCCCTGGAACGACGATCACTTTGCGGACCGTCTTCCCTTCCGTGAACTCTTGAACGCGTTCGTTCTCGAGCGCATCGGCCTCGAGTACTTCTTTCGAAGCGTCGCGGGCCACATGCATCTTCGCACGGAGCTTGCCGTTCACTTGGATGACGACTTCAATCGTGTCGCTGACGAGTTTCGACTCATCGAACGTCGGCCATGCCGCGTACGTCAAGTCTTCTGTCATGCCGAGACGCTCCCACAACTCTTCGGCCAAGTGTGGCGCGACCGGAGCGAGCATCTTGATAAAGTTGACCATCTCTTGTTTTGGAAGCGTGTCTTGTTTGTACGCCTCGTTGATGAAGACCATAAGTTGCGAGATCGCGGTGTTGAAACGGAGCGCCTCGTAATCTTCTGTCACTTTCTTCACCGTCTGATGGTACGTCCGTTCGAAGTCAGCCGACGGCGCAACATCTGTGAGTTCCGTCTGGTCGAACAAGCGCCAGACGCGGTCAAGGAAGCGACGAGCGCCGTCAAGACCGTTCGTCGACCAAGCGATGGCTGCGTCAAGCGGCCCCATGAACATCTCGTAAAGGCGAAGCGTGTCAGCACCGTGCGACTTGATGATATCGTCCGGGTTGACGACGTTTCCTTTTGACTTCGACATCTTCTCATTGTTCTCACCGAGGATCATCCCTTGGTTATAGAGCTTTTGGAACGGCTCGTTCGTCGGGACGATGCCGATATCATAAAGCACTTTATGCCAGAAGCGAGCGTAGAGCAAGTGAAGGACCGCGTGCTCCGTACCACCGATATACAAGTCGACCGGAAGCCAGCGCTTCAACTTCTCTGGGTCCGCGATCATGTCCTCATTGTGCGGATCGATGAAGCGG
Organism: Exiguobacterium sp. TNDT2; assembly: GCF_003331145.1. Classification (GTDB taxonomy): domain Bacteria; phylum Bacillota; class Bacilli; order Exiguobacteriales; family Exiguobacteriaceae; genus Exiguobacterium. Next base: position 977 of record NZ_QLVE01000056.1, read on the forward strand.
ATGTAATACCAGCAGCTGCCGGCCCATTGCGGCATCGTGTTCGTCTCGCGCCGACCTTTCTCACCGGTTACCGGGTCCGTGTACGTCAACCACTCGTCCGCGTTCGCAAGCGGTGATTCGCCCGTACCCGACGGTTTGATTTCATCGATGATTGGGAGTTCGAGTGGGAGGTCTTCGACCGGTACCGTTTTAAGCGTGCCATCTTCCATATGAACGATCGGAATCGGCTCACCCCAATAGCGTTGACGACTGAACAACCAATCGCGGAGACGATACGTCGTCTTGGCACGGCCGGTGCCAGCGAGTTCGAGTTCTTCGATGATCTTGGCGATTGCATCGGCTTTATTGAGGCCGTCAAGCGAACCTGAGTTGACGTGGACGCCGTCCTCGACGTACGCCGCCTCATCCAAGTTGCCGCCTGTGACGACTTCACGGATTGGAAGGTCGAACGTCTTCGCGAACTCATAGTCGCGCTCATCATGTCCAGGAACGGCCATGACCGCGCCGGTGCCATATGTCGATAACACGTAGTCGGCAATCCAAATCGGAAGCTTCTCCCCGTTGACTGGGTTGATGGCGTAAGCGCCTGTGAATACGCCGGTCTTCTCTTTGGCGAGGTCGGTCCGCTCGAGGTCCGTCTTTTTCGAGACTTCTTCGACGTACGCCTCGATGGCGACGGTTTGTTCCGGTGTCGCGATCGCTTTCACGAACGGGTGCTCCGGTGCGAGCGTTACGTATGTCGCGCCGTAAAGCGTGTCCGGACGTGTCGTGAACACCGTCACGACTTTATCGTGACCGTCGACTTTAAAATCGACTTCGGCTCCGACCGACTTGCCGATCCAGTTGCGCTGCATCTCTTTGACGCTTTCCGGCCAGTCAAGCCCTTCTAAATCATCGAGCAACCGCTCGGCGTATTCCGTGATGCGAAGCACCCACTGTTTCATCGGCACACGGTAGACCGGATGGCTCCCACGCTCCGACAACCCGTCGATGACTTCTTCGTTGGCGAGTACCGTCCCGAGGGCCGGGCACCAGTTGACAGCGACTTCGTCGACGTAGGCGAGTCCGCGGTCATGGAGCTGTGTGAAGATCCATTGCGTCCACTTGTAGTATTTCGGGTCGGTCGTGCTGATTTCACGGTCCCAATCGTATGAGAAACCGAGTTCTTTCAACTGGCGGCGGAACGTGCCGATGTTGCGCTCAGTGAACTCGCGCGGGTCATTCCCTGTGTCGAGGGCGTACTGTTCGGCCGGAAGACCGAACGCGTCCCACCCCATTGGATGGAGGACGTTGAAACCTTGCATCCGTTTCATGCGGGCGATGATGTCTGTCGCCGTGTAACCTTCCGGGTGACCGACGTGAAGTCCGGCTCCTGATGGATAAGGGAACATGTCAAGGACGTAGAAACACTCCTTGTCCGGGTCTTCTGTCGTCCGGAATGCATCTTTCTCGTCCCAACGCTTTTGCCATTTCGGCTCGATGTCTTGATGTTTAAAATAGTCCAACATTCATCCTCCTCTGCATAATAAAAAGCCTTCCGCCCCGGTAATGGGACGAAAGGCTTGAAAGCTTTCCGCGGTACCACCCATGTTGCATTTCTGCCACTTGAGACGCCGGTAACGAGGCGTAACTCCGGTTCACCCTACTATTCGTTCAGGCGAACTGCTCCAAGGCGAGTTCTCGCGGTCCATATACCGGTTCACACCACCCACCGGCTCTCTACACATACAGACGTCACGATACTATTCCTTATCAACGCAATTTTTATCTCACCTCTACATTCTAGCGCAAGATAAAAATCTACGTCAACGTCAACTTATCTTTACGTCTTAATTTGTTTAAGCGTCGAAATCGTTTTGACCGCGAAGAAGGCAATCAACCCGAAACCGACCTTGTTTATCAAATCGGCGACGTTATAGATGAGTTCTCGCACCAATTGGACTTCGACACCGGTCGCAAACAACGTGACCGCATAGCCAATCGGATAAATCGCCCAACCGATCAAAATGAACAAACGCATGTTGAGGAGCGCTTTCCGAATTGGGGCCGGAGACGATTCGGCCGCTTTCGTGACGTTCGTGAACAACAGATAGATGATATAGATCCAAGCCAAACAACCGACGAGATAGCCCCATAATCCAAGCTGGGTGAAGCCGCCATTCAAATTGATTGAAGACTCGCCAAGATATCCCGCGACGATCATGATGATGTCGGCGACAATCAACTTCGTCAATAATCCCGTCTTCATCTTCCCTTTCAGACTGAGCAAGAGCGGGAACTTCACGAGCAGGAGCGGCGTCGTCACGAGCCAGTCGATATAGCGAATCTCCGTCGGGAATCCCGTGATTTCCGATAGCAGACCCGAATCACCGACCGCGTCCTTCATAAAGTAATAATGAATCGCAGCGACGAACGTGACCAAAGCCGCGACGGTGGCGACAGACCGATATTCTGGATCAAGACTATTCCGTTCGACTAAAAAATAGAGCGTGGCGGCTGCCATTCCGACAAAGGCGACCCAAAACATATACTGGGTCGCGAGTACGAGCAGATTGACCTCTTCGTTCATGCTGTACATCTCCTCATTGCTGAAACAGGAAACGACGGAACGATTATGTGAAAGGATCCTTTGACTTCATTTTATCTGGCTGAACCTGTCCTCGCTTCATTCGGACATGCAGTCAATGTGCGAAACCGGTCAATTTTGAACATTCAGTGTCCGAATCTTCATGAAGAAGATGAGTGCCGTCACAATGAGGATGAGCAACAGACCGAACACCGCATTCATGCCAAGTACATCAAACGCGAGACCCGAGAGCGTCGGTCCGATCATCCGACCGACCGAGGCCGCGATATTGACGAGCCCTTGAAACTGTCCGGCTTTCCCTGATGGTGCGAGTTTCGCGGCGATCGTCGGGACCGCCGGCCAAATGAACATCTCTCCGATCGTCATGACGATCATCGCAACCATGAACATCGTGAAGCCGCCCGCGAACGGGACGATGACGAAGGCGGCAAGGAAGATGACGGCGCCGACGACCAATTGTTTCTTTAAATCGTCTTCAAAGTAACGTAACGCACGGTTGAGGAGCGGTTGAGCGAAGACGATTAAGGCGCCGTTCACCGTCCAAAGCAATGAATACTGGCTGATCGTCACGCCAAGGTCTTTCGAATGGACGGCGATTGTTCCTTGCCACTGGACGTACACGAACCAAAGGGCCGCATAGCCGATGGCGACGAACCACATCGATTTCATCGTCGCGCCTGACAATGTCGTCGCCGCCGCCTCAAGCTGCGACTGGACGATTGGACGGGCCGGGTCCTTCAAATAGCGAAGCCCGAACAAGAGGACGACGACGAACAAAACCGATAGGAAGAAGTTTGCATAAAAAATCCACTCGATGTCGATGCGCGCGATTTGTCCGCTCATTGCCGTCCCGAGGGCGACTCCGACGTTTTGGGCGACGTAAATCGCGTTGAACGAGCGGCGGCCACCCTCCGGCCAAATCGAGCCGGCGAAGGCATACACGGTCGGGAAAACAAGACCGCCGGAGAAGCCAATCAATCCAAGCCAGCCCAAGTAACCAAGGAATGTCGCATGAAACAACAAGAACCCGAGCGAACTCGCGAGCAACAGTCCGACCGAGAGGATGAGCGTCTGTTTCCCGCCAATGCGGTCAAACAGTGTGCCTCCGATATAGTTCCCCGCGATGGCGAGCGCCGAGTTGACGAGGAGGGCAATCCCTGCGAGCGTCATCGACTCGCCTAAATATCCGTTTATATAGAGTGTGTTAAATGGCCATAAAAAAGACGCCGCCGTCGTATTGAGCGCCATCGCGATGACCAAAATCCATACCGAAATCGGCATTTTGTTGTTCATACCCGTTACTCCTTTCATTCCCATTAAACGATAAAAATTCGGCTCGACGGCCGAATCAAGAATAAGTCCTTCTCCAAGCTAACGGAACACCCCATAACTGTCAAGAAAAATTACTTATTATGAAGTAAAGGAGTTGAATCCTTGTGATAGCATGAGCAAAGAAGGAGAGGATATTTATGCAACATCCATTTGGCGAAGCCAGATATCACAAATTGAATGAAGCCTATCGCCGCGAGTTCGGCGGGAAAGTGTTCAAAGTCCCCCTCGATGGCGGCTTCACTTGCCCGAACCGGGACGGCCTCGTCTCGAAAGGTGGTTGTACGTTCTGTTCGGATGACGGCAGCGGCGACTTCGCGGGCAACGCCTGTGATCCGATTCCGGTCCAATTCGCCGAAGTGAAGGCACGGTTGCACCGCAAGTGGAGACAAGCCCGCTACATCGCTTATTTCCAAGCGTTCAGCAATACGTATGCCCCGGTCAATCGGCTCCGTGAACTATTCGAGCCCGCCCTCGAGGAGGATGGCGTCGTCGGTCTGTCGATCGCGACCCGACCGGACTGTCTGCCGGACGACGTCGTCGACTATCTCGCGGAGTTGAATGAGCGGACGTCCTTATACGTCGAACTCGGCCTGCAAACGATTCACGATACGACGGCGAAAAAGATCAACCGGGGCCATGACTATAAGACGTTCCTCGATGGTCTGGCCAAACTGCGCCGGCGCAACATTCGCGTCGTTGTCCATATCATCAACGGTCTCCCCGGCGAGACGACGGAGATGATGCTCGACACGGCGCGAGAAGTTGCTAAAATGGACATACAAGGAATCAAGATTCATCTGCTCCACGTCTTGAAACAGACTCCGCTCGCCCGGCAATATGAAAAAGGGTTGCTCGAGCTCATGGACGAGACGACTTACGTCTCGCTCGTTTGCGACCAGCTTGAATTGTTACCGCCCGAGATCGTCATCCATCGGTTGACCGGTGACGGGCCACCGGATCTGTTGATCGGTCCGACGTGGAGCCGGCACAAGATGGCCGTCTTGAACGCCATCGATGCCGAACTGGTGCGTCGTGATTCCTTCCAAGGAAAAAAGAAGGATGAGAGCCATGGGATTAATGAGAGTCTTACCGTTCGCGAAGTACCTACTCCGTGAACACGTCATACCTGGTGCCGTCGCCATCGATATGACGGCCGGCAACGGGCACGATACATTGTTTTTAGCTGAACTCGTCCAAGCATCTGGCCACGTCTACGCGTTCGATGTCCAAGCAGCGGCGGTCGAAGCGACACGCACTCGCATCGAAGAGGCAGAATGGACGGACCGCGTCACCGTCATCCACGACAGCCATGACACGGTCCGAGCGATCGTCGCGAACGAGACGCGTCCGATCACCGCGGCCGTGTTCAATCTCGGCTACTTGCCGGGAAGTGACAAGTCGGTCACGACGACGGGCAACACGACCATCGACGCCCTTGAGCAATTGCTCGACGTCATGGCCGTCGGCGGTGTCATCGTCGTCGTCATCTATCATGGCCATGAGAGTGGCAAGGTCGAGCGCGACGAGGTGCTCGCATATGCCGAGTCACTCGATCAAAAACGCGCCGGCGTCCTCCGTTACGGCTTCATCAATCAAATCAATCATCCCCCGTTTATCGTGGCGATTGAAAAACGTACATGAAAATAGGCGACTCGCTCGAGTCGCCTGTTTTGTTATTCTCGGATCAATTCATAAAATGTGATAAGCGTCTCCGCGAACTTCGTGTTCAGTCGTTCATAGCCGAAATGCGGGAATCCTTCGAGCCGACGGATGTACACTTGGTCGCCGCCGATTTTTCGGCAGACGTTGAGCGTCAGCTTCACATCGGCGAAGCGGTCGTCCGGCGCATAGAAGCAAGCGAGCGGCAGCCGCGGCAAATGTTTCTTCTCTTCCTGATGTTCGACGATTTCCTCTTCGATTTCACGGTATTGGCCGTACGTGATTTCCCCGAAGCGCGACGACTCTTCCCCACCACCCATGAACGTCATCATGCCGAGCGGCAAATCCGGACGGAAACGGTCGACCGCACTGGCGACGACTTGTTTCAAGCCACCGATTTGGCGGGACGGATGCCAATCGAACAAGGGCGAGATGTACGTCAAACTACCGAGCGGCACCTCGTATTCCTGGAGCAACCGATTCGTCAATAACGCCCCGAGACTGAAGGCGATGACATGGATCGGCAACTTGTACTGGCTCGCCTCGCGTAGCGTGTTCTTGATTAACAGTTTATGGTCTTCCGCGGTCAAGCCGACCGTCTGTCCGGTAACGACGAGAACTTCATATTCATCTCGCAACCGTCCTAAAAACGCCTCGCTCAAGCGTGACGTGAACTGGAGCGGATAGACGATCACGATGACCCCTTTTCGTGATTCTTCTTCGTATGTCATGCTGTCACCTCATTTTATTATGTCCATATTTTTATACTAACAAAAAACATCAGCCGAGACTGATGTTTGTCAGAAAATCCGTCTAGGGTCTTAGCTCGGGTCATAGCGTAAATGGATCAGTTCCATCGGTTGATCGTATACTTCCTCTTGAATCCGATTTAACTCGATGAACGCCTCATGATTTAAAAAGGCGATCGCCTGCTCGTTCGAGCTTTCGACGTACAGTTCGATCGGTTGTACTTTACGTTCACGTAGATGCGTCAGCAGGACCGTTCCGAGACCTTGTCGGTGATGGGCCGGATGAAGATAGAGGCGTAGCACTTCCCACGTGTCTCCGCGGTCGATTGCATGATAGAACCCGATGACGTCGCCTTCGGCCTCACCAACAATGAACAACTGTTCTTTCGCTTCCTCGCTCGAACTGATGGCGCGGACAATCTCTTCTTGCTGATAAGCCCGTTCCATCACTTTTGAACGAACCTCGTCCTGTTCACTGACCGTTGCGAGTGCGATGTCGCGAATAGTGGCGGCATCTTCTGGTACGGCTTCCCTGATCTTCATAACGGCATCCCCCTTTTGGCCAATCTAGTAGTATCATTCCCCATCAGCAAAAAAATATCCTGCCTGCTTATTACTTTTTGATGTCGAAATGAAGGAAGACGTTATTTTCCATTTTGTGTTGGGTATAACAGTATCAATGCCAACTTAAAAAAGGAGTGTTACTATGGAACCGAAATTACAACATGATCCACAAGTCGAGCAAGCCAACAATCCGAATCGCCAATTTGACTCTGCAGAATCAAATGGTCCCCGCATTACATTGATGAAAGGAATTCTTTTAGGGGCTGTTGTTGGAGGTGCTCTTGCTCTCCTTAGCTCATCAAATCGTCAAAATACAAAACAATCCCTCTCCACTGCTAAATCATCTGTGGGTGGTTTAGTAAGTGAAGTCGCAAAAGATCCGAGCGGAAAAGCATCACAAGTCATCGATCAAGTAAAATCAGCCTCTGGTGTAATCCAAGAGGTGGCCACCGATGTTCAAAATGTCTATGAAAAAGTCGTTGGTGAAGTGGATACGGTGAAACAAGACTTGGTAAAAGTTGCCGGAACCGCCATGGAAGCAAAATCCGACCTTCAATCGATCGGCGAGAAAGTGGTCGAGGCAAAAGACACGGCGCTTGGCCAAGAAACGTCATCCGATTCTTCTTCTAATGATTCTTCTTCTAACGATTCTTCGAGCGACGATACATCTAAGGATGACAAAAACCAATCTTAACAAGAAAACGACCTTTCGAGTGAAAGGTCGTTTCAGACTGTAGACAAAACATTGCCTGCAGTCTTTTTTATTTGCC
>NZ_QLVE01000006.1 GCF_003331145.1 Exiguobacterium sp. TNDT2
GGTTTAATGTCTCTAATAGCTCTCACAAACTCTTTTACTAGTTGATTATTTCCAGAAATTAAATAATTTTTTTGCCTATTAGCGTTTGAAAATCCCTGGCAAGGAGGCCCGCCAACTACAACGGTTTTTTCAGGATTGAAATTTAACTTAGTAAAATCAATTTTAGTGATGTCACTATCATTACTTTGAAGTTCTTTCAAAATGATACTTGAGTTATTATCATGATTTTTAATAAAAGTCTGTTGTGCAGATTTATTAATTTCAACCGCTGCAACAACATTAAATCTATCTGTTTGTATGAAGCCATTACTTAATCCGCCAGCCCCAGAAAATAAGTCTATCAGGTCATATTTTGGTTCTTTCATCGCACGAATCCTTTCAAAAATATATTTATCTATTAGCAGCATAGCTCATAAGAGGTCTAATCGCAACTTAAAAAAGGAAAGGGAATTATAATTGAAACATCAAATAAAGGCTAGAATTGTTTTTTTTAACTTAACTATTACAAACAAATATATTTCATAATAAATATGAGAATGAAATGATGAAAGGAGATAATCAATTGAAAAAACACAACAAGCTAATCCGTGATCGCATCCCTGAAATCATCCATGAAACAGGACAAATTCCTGTCGTCAAACACTTGAATCAAGCCGAACATTTTGAACAGGCACGATTGAAACTCTATGAAGAAATCAAAGAGTACGAAGAGACGAACATTGATGAAGAATCCCTTGAAGAACTAGCTGACATTTTGGAACTTGTCTATACGCTCGGGAAGATGCATGGTGCGAATTTCGAAGAGTTGAATCGTATCCGCGAGGAGAAACGTGAGAAGCGGGGCGGGTTTGAAAAAGGTCTCTTCTTAGAAGAGGTTCTTGATCATGAGTGAGTTACGTCTGCATACGAGTCATTTACGAATTCCATTACAACATCAAATCAACGCGGCGACTGAAATTTATATGGTCGTCGCGTTTGCGCAAGTATCGGGTGTTCAAGAACTTACCGCTTCACTTCAACAAGCAGTCCATCGCGGTGCCCAAGTCCGCATTCTGATTGGGGATTACCTCTATTTGACGAACCCAGACGCGCTTGAGATGCTAATGAACATTCAAGGTGTGGAGCTACGGCTCTATCGATCGAAAGGCCAGTCGTTCCACCCAAAGGCATATTTGTTCCGCACACAAGATGGAGGGACGTTCTTTGTCGGCTCGTCCAATCTGTCACATAGCGCCTTGAATCGAGGTGTCGAATGGAACGTCGAGATACCGGCGAGCATCTCGGAGGACGTGTTCGAACAGTCTGTCGACGCGTTTCATGAGCTCTTTTATAGTGACTATGCGCAAATCATGAACGCAGTCTCGTTGCAGCCTTATCGGGAAGAATACGATGCGAAGCAACAGCGGATGAAGGAAGCGGTGCTGATTGCAGAACCACCACCTGTTTATATTGAGGACGATACAATCACGCCGAACACTGTGCAAGACGCTGCTTTAAAGGCGTTACGCGAGACGATGGACGAAGGCAGACGCAAAGCGATGCTCGTGCTCGCTACCGGACTAGGAAAGACGTATTTGAGCGCTTTCTTCGCGCGTCAGTTCAAACGGGTGCTCTTCATTGCCCATCAAAAAGAGATTCTGCTTCAAGCTGAGGCATCGTATAAGAAAGTCGCGAGCGGATGGAAGACGGGATTATTGCTTGGCGGTGACTCGAGAGATGAGGAATCGGCAGATGTCTTATTTGCCTCGATTCAAACGTTGGCCTCGAAACATCGAATGCAGCAGTTCGCACCAGATCAGTTCGATTTGATTGTCGTCGACGAGTTCCATCATTCGGCGGCACCATCCTATCGGCGTGTCCTTGACTACTTCGAGCCGAAATTCTTGCTCGGATTAACGGCAACGCCGGATCGGTTGGACGGGGGAGACGTCTATGCTTTATGTGATGACAATGTTGCGTATCAGATGCACTTCACCGAAGCAATTGAAGAGTCGTATTTGACACCATTCCATTACGTTGGGATTTATGATGAGATTGACTATTCGCAGATTCGGTTGATCAACGGTCGTCGCTATGATCAGGACGAACTGTTGGCGGAGCAGTTGAAGGAAAGTGTCGCTCAAAAAATCTTTGATGCCTGGCGGATGCATCACCAGACCAGAGCTCTTGGCTTCTGTTCGTCGGTCGCTCAGGCTGAGTACTTGGCCGACTATTTCCGTCTGCAAGGTGTTCAAGCCGTAGCTTTACATAATCAGACCGAATATGACCGTGCAGAAGTCATCCGTCAATTGAAGCAAGGACATCTCGATATCATCTTCGCGGTCAACTTGTTCAATGAAGGTGTTGATATCCCGGAAATTGATACGCTATTGTTCTGCCGCCCGACCGAATCGTTGACGGTCTTCACGCAACAGATCGGCCGTGGATTACGTCTATTGAGTGGGAAGACGCACTGCACCATCATCGATTTGATTGGGAACTATAAGAACATCGATAAAAAGTTGGCGCTGTTGACGACGAAGCGGCAGCCGATTGTCAAAGCACTTCCTACAGATGTGGATTTACCAGGCGAATGTACCATCGAATTTGATTTACATGCCATCGATTTATTGAAGCGAATGGTCACCCGTTCTTCGACACGGCGACAACAGTTGGAGCGGAACTACTTCATGGTGAAAGAAGAACTCGGAAGACGGCCGAGTTATCTAGAGTTGATTCAACGAGGCGAATACTCGATGGATGCCTATCGCTCTGATTGGAAGAAAGATGGAGGGTTTTACGGGTTCCTCAATCGGATGGGGGAGCTGGATGAGGAAGAGAGTCACCTGTTTGAAGAGGCGAAGTCGCTATTGCTTGAAGTAGAATACACAGACATGACGAAGAGCTATAAGATGATTGTGTTATCCATCATGTTAAGTCGTGGGGTCGCGGGATGGCTTCAACCACTCTCAGCTAGCGAGGCGGCTCGTCCATTCTATGAGTTCATCAATGAATTCCCATATCGTCAGCAGATTGACGGACAGACGAAAGACTTCCAATCCCCGTTCCATCAACAAAAGATTGAAAAGTTACTGTTGCGGATGCCATTTGATAAAATAGCTAAAGGACCGTTCTTCGTATCAGAGGAGTCATTACACATCGAGCATAATGAAGCATTTGCTCATCCTTTAGTTTACGAATGGGTCAGTCAAATCGTTGAAATCCGACTGCATCACTACTTCAGTCGGAAAGCTTCAGAATGATTGGGAAAGGAGTCTTTAACTTGAAACGCGCACTACTTCGCAAAATCCAATTCGCCCTCCAGCATCACGGTGGGACGGCTTCATTGAAAGAAATCAACGCATATATCGAGCGGTCATACTATCAACTCGAGCTCGATCGGTATAAAGATTGGAAGGCTCACGTCAATAAACAGATTCGGGCCCATTCAAGTGATTCGGCCAGCTTCGCGGGGAAAGAAGACTTGTTTTATTCCACGGGAAATAAGGGCATCTGGGGCCTTCGCCAACCGAATAAGTAACCGAAAGCGGAACCATTTCAGTTGGTTCCGCTTTCAATGTTTACAATACGTCACATACCCTTGTCACAGAATGTTCAATCCTGTAAACTTCGAAACAGTGTGAAAAAAATGTATAAGGGGTTTATCCATGGAAATCGTTCAGCAATTATCGCAAGTACAATTACTCAACCAATTCTGGTTGCTCATGGCCTTCGTCATCCCGATGGTCATTTTATCGCGGATGGTCGTGGCCGGTTCACGGTTCTCGCCAATCCTCGTCATCGTCATCTTTGGTCTCGGACTTGGCTTCGCCATGGTCGAGATGGGCATCGCGACACCGGGTCTTCCTGAGTTCCCGCTCGTCGACTTTATGTCACGGACGACGATCATCGCGCTCGTCGTATCGTTCTTCGTCGGTGGACAAGAACTTCGTAAAATCTTAAGCAAGCAAGAGCTCGACGTGAAAGATATCGTCGTGCCATCGAAAGAAGAGATGTTCCTCGGGACAGGACGGACACAGTTCATCTTCATCCTCCGTTCATTCTTCTTGCTCGTCGGTCTCGAAGGGTTCTTCCGCATGATGATTCAACCGGGCGCGGCAGAGGGCATCATGCTCTACTACCCGATCCTCGCGTTGATCGGTCTCGCGGCATCGTTCCTCTTGATCGACCACAAGGCTCAAATCGACGATAAGAAGGTATACATGCGTAAAGGCGTCATCGAGACAGTCTTGATGCTCGTCATCTTGTTCGTTTCATACGGCATCGCCGTGGCGGTTCAACCGATTATCGCGCTTCCGCAAATCTTCTTCGCCATGTTGATTTCGTCAGCACTCGGTGCCATCTTCCACAACTGGACGTATGGACCGACCGTCCGTGCGCTTCTGTTTGCCGGAATCCCGGTCGTCTTGGCCGCCAACTTCATGGTCGGTGGTTCGCGGATCGGTGATGCGTTCGCTATCGAAGGCATGAACTCGATTCTCGTTTACGGTTTCTTTGGTCAATTGTTCTGGATGTTCGGTGGGATTGCACTCCTCATGTGGTTCGCCCGCACAGGACATATCCGCAACCTCGCACCTGGTATGGCCGGGTCGCTCTCGCACAGTGGTCTCACAGGCGCATGTACGGCCGGTGACTTCGGTCAAGTGGCAGCCAAACGTGCCCCAATCATGATCAACATCCCGTTCTTCGGTCACATCTTCGTGTTCTCGATTTTGGCAGTCAGTGCCGACAACGGGGCGCTCTGGATTTGGCCGACGGCGATCATCGTCTTGGTCGGTCTTGTGCTCACGGCGCTCGCGCTCAAAAACTTGCGCGGTGCCAACGGAGAAGACTTCAAAGAAGTAAAGGCGCTCATGCAGTTCTCGTTCGGTTGGCAGATGATGGCGGTCTTCGGTGGACTCGTCATCCTCAGCTTCAGCTCGATCGCGTTCGACTACACGACGATGGCTCAATCGTCAGCCATCTCGCACTTTGGTCTTTTCGCAGCCGTGCAGGGCGGCATGTTCGGGACAGAGGCATCGCTTCTCATCCCGCTCATCTTCTCGATGCCATTCCTCGTCCACCCGATTGTGTTCTACATGTTCGGGAAGGCGCTCGATAATAACGGTGAAATGCCACGCGTACCGGTTTACGCCATGGCACTCATCGGTGTCGTCGGAGTCTCGTTCGCGATTCTCGGCGTATAACAAACAGCCGCTTCTACCAATGCGTAGAAGCGGTTTTTTGTATGCCGAAACATCGCACCGATGAATCGATGGGACAAAAAAACGGCCGACACGAGGTCGACCGTCTTCTGTTTAGTTGACTTCCGTCACATGGATAACCGGCTTCGCCGTCACGTAGTAGCCTACGCTTTGAGCGAACGCGATGAGGTCCGGGTTTTGGTTGTGTTGCTCGACGGCCGCTTGATCGGCCCAATTCTCGATCATGACGAAGCGGTTCTCCGAAGTCGTCGATTGATAGAGCTCATAGCCCAAGCAACCGGCTTCTTGTTTCGACGAATCGATGAGCTTGTTGATGTCTGCCAAGAAGTTGTCAAATTCTGTTTCTTTCACATCGAAAATGGCGTTGATTAAGATCATGTGGGTGTCCTCCGATTATTTGAATGATGTGATTTTTTCAGCGTCGAGACGTACAGATTGGTAGCCTTCTTCTGCCGCTTTACCGACCGAGAGGATCATGACCGGCACGTAACGGTTTTTGTCTAATCCGAACGCTTCCGCGAGTTGGTCTTTCTCGAAACCGCCGATTGGGTTCGTGTCGTAACCGTGGGCACGAGCGACGAGCATGAATTGCATCGCGGCGAGACTCGAGTCGATTTTGACGATGTCGTTCATTTCTTGTTTCGACAAGTTTTTGTAGTACGGGAGGATGGCGCCGAGCTGTTGGTCGCGCACTTCTTGCGGCATTTTGCCTTCCGCGACAGCTTGGTCGTAAATCTCTTCACCGAGCTCGTAGCATTCCATGTCGCCGAAGATGAGGACCATCGCAGCCGACGTGTCGTTTTGACGGACGTTGAAGCGGATGAGCGGCTTAAGCGTCTCTTTCGCCTCTGGGCTCTCAACGACGACGAAGCGCCACGGTTGCATGTTGACTGAAGAAGGAGCTGTTGTCGCTTCCTCGATCATTTGAAGCATTTCAAGTTGTGAGATTTTGACGTTCTCGTCGTAGACGCGGATCGATTTGCGACCGAGCATCACGTCAGTGAATGTGTTGTTTTCGAATGTAGTTGCCATGGGGGATTACCTCTTTCTCTCTTGTTATAGTTGGTTAAGCTTTTGCAGCAGACTCGACAGCTGATTGATCTCTGACTCGGACAGCACTTTCGTGATCAAATGCTTGCCGCGGTCGTGGTCTTGTTCACAGCTCGTCAAGTCATGCTTGGCTTCGTCGGTCAAATGGACGAACACTTCACGATGGTTCGCGGTGTTCCGTTCCCGGCGGACGTAGCCTTTTTCTTCAAGGATCTTCAAATGGCGGGTGATGGCCGCATTGTCGATTTTCATCGCCTGCTGAATCTCGCTTTGCGAACAGACGCCCTTGTCATGCACGATCATGAGCATCTCGTAGCGGGTCAGGCTGAACCCCGTCTCTTTCTCGAACGAGGTCGCGACGCGTTGGTCCGCCAGTTTAATTTGGTATAGCAGTCGGCTGATATCTCGTAATTCCATCTGTGGTGTCTCACTCCTCTCATTTGATAAGTCAATTATTGACTCGTCAAATGTAAAACATTCATGCCGTGCTGTAAAGGAGAATGCTCACACAAAAAACCATCCGCTCGTGCGAATGGCGATCAGTCTTCATATTTTGTACCGTCAAATCGGTACTCGGTGATGAACGTCGTCTCGTCAAACCCATATAGGCGATCGTGGCGGTTCAAGTCGTCAATCGTCTGGAGCGAATCGAATGACGGATCGCCGGATTGGGACGTGCGTGACACGTTCAAGTAGCGCTCGGTGAAGTCGTCATCCTCATTCGGTGTCCCGTCGAACGAGAAATGAATCGACGTGACGTCGTCCTCGAGTAGGCGGATGACGTCGAGGACGCGCTGCTTCTGAGCATTGGTGTCGTTCCATGCTTCATGCAACATGACGGAGACACCTAAAAACGTCTCTGGATTCAACTCGAAGACGGACGTCGGTTGTCGTCTGTTTACGTCTCGCATGCGTACGACGTCTACAGGCACGTTCGCCCGGACCGTCTCTGTACGTGATAAGACGTTCGCCGTGACGAGACGGTCGTGTAGCGTCGTCTCTGCCTCTTTTACCCAGTACGTCGGCATCACGTCGTCATGGATGGTGCCGTCACCATACGTTCGCGCGGAATACGTCCCGCGAAGTGGTTGCCTTTCGAGCTTGAACGTCGCCTTGTACCCAGTCAGTTTCCAGTCTTGTGACACGTCGACATCGACACGTTCCCCGTACGTGGCATCGATGTAGTCCGTATAGCGTTCGGTCGCTTCGCTTCTTCCGTACATCGATCCGGCGACGAGCAAGCCGATGGCCCCAAGCAACAATCTTTTTTTCATTTTTGGTTCACCTCTCGTCCAATGTACCTGAAAAACACGACGCGCGTCTCAGTCCAAAGTCGTATTCAATTTATTCCCAATTCCCTGTAAACTGAAAGTGCCCTTTAAGAACTATTGTATTTACGTGTACTAATACGTATAATACACTTATACCACGTACACAAGAGAGGGTGTGACCCATGTTATATAAAATTGATATGAAAAGCGCAGAACCGTTGTATGAACAAATCGTAAATCAGACGAAGGCGCTCGTCGTCCGCGGGATATTACGGCCGGGCGACAAGGTCATGTCGGTGCGCGAACTCGCGACCGATCTCGTCATCAATCCGAATACGGTCAGTAAGGCGTATCAGGAACTCGAGCGACTCGGCTTGCTCGAGATGCATCGCGGGCGGGGGACGTTCGTCTCCGAGGACTGGGTCGACCAGGACTCGCCGCGCGCACCGATTTTAGAAGCAATCAAGAAGCTCGCCATCGATTGCCATTACGCGAACATCGCGCTTACCGAAGCGCTGACGCTATTTGAGACCGAATATAAGAAAGTAGGGGAGAACCATGCTGACAGTCCAACAACTGAGTAAGACGATCGATCGACAGCGCGTCTTAGACGACATCGACTTCACCGTCGGCGCCGGGGAAATCATCGCCCTCGTCGGACGGAACGGGGCCGGGAAGACGACGCTCTTACGCACGATGGTCGGGATCATCCGACCGGATACGGGCGACGTCCGTTACGGCCCAGCGAGCATTTTTGAGAAGTCAGAATTAAAACGTGACGTCATCTTCGTCCCAGACTCGGCCGACGCGCTCAAACACTATACGGTCAACGAGGCGGCCGCACTCTACGAATCGATTTACCCGAAGTTCAACCGGTCAACCTTCAGAGAGACGCTTACTCGTTACAACATCGACAACAAGAAGATCCGTCAGCTCTCGAAAGGACAGAAGGCGATGGTGACACTGTCGCTCGCGTTCGCCGTCCAAGCAAAGTACTATCTGCTCGATGAACCGACCGACGGGCTCGACGTCGTCGCCAAGGCTGACGTCTTGAAACTGATGATCGCCCAAGTCGAGGCGCGTAACTGTTCGATCATCGTGTCGAGCCACCAATTACATGAGCTCGAACGCATCGCCGACCGCATCATCATGATTGAGAAAGGACGCGTCAAAGCGATCATGTCGCTCGAGGAGGCACGTGAGACGAGCGTCAAGCTGCAAGTCGTCTTCAACAATCAAGTGCCGGTCGAACTGCTCGAACGAAAAGATATCGAAATCATCAACGTCACAGGCCGGGTCGCCTTGTTCATGGCGAAAGAACGGACGAAGGAACTCGATACGTTCGTCGATGCGCACGACCCGATGCTCGTCGAAGAGATTCCGATGTCGCTCGAAGACGTGTTCCGAGTTCAACTAGGAGGTGAGTCAAGTGTCTTTTAAAGTGCTGTTAAAGAAAGACTGGAAACAAGTGTCGTTGTTATGGATGTTGCTCGTTTTCCTTGGAATTGTCGCCTATACGCTTCCAGTATGGACGCAGATGCAGACGTTCGATGAACAAGTTCGAGAGATTCAAGCGAACCCCGAGGAGTATGCCGAATGGTATGGCGACAATGTGAAGAATCCGTCGGTTGAAGAATTGTTCAGCCCGGAGTACAGCTACTTTATCGGCGACTTACAGACACTGATCCCGTATGGTGGTGTCATCTTCCTCTACATCATCTTTGGCTTCTTGATGGCGTCCGTCCTGATTGGCAGCGAACGCAACAGCCAAATGTCTGATTTTACGATGTCGCTCCCGTTCAACCGCAACCAGCTCTACATATCGAAGTGGTTGATCGGGACGAGTGGCATCATCGTCTCATCTCTCCTTGGCGGACCGCTCATGCTTTGGGTGATTCATTCATCACGCTATTCGTTTTTGATGGACGGACATGCGTTGCAAGTCGCAGGACTCGTCGGATTTATGATGTTGACCGGCATTGCCGTCTTCTCACTAGGATTATGGATGGGTTCATTCGGCGGGGAGGCCGTCTCGCAAGTGCTCTGGTCGGTCGTCGCCTTATTGTTCCCTGTCGGCATCATCTTGTTGATTCAAGGGTCGATTTATTCGCTCACAGAAAACACAGCGGGCGTTTACGATCTATTCGAACGTGCGATCGAGAGTGTGTTCATGCGGGTGATCTCACCGCTCGCGAACGTATTTAACGTCGATACGTTCAACATGTTCACGGACAACACGGTGTGGGAGAACTTTATGACGGTGGCGATGATGAGCGCCCTCAGCTTTATCATCCTCTCGTTCGGTCTCGGTTTATGGATGTTCAACCGGGCCCCGCAAGAGAACAATGGCCGCTTCTTCATGTTCACGAACTGGCTTTGGCTCGTCCACGTGATCATGGTCGTCTGTTTCGCCATGCTCGGCGGGATTATTCTGGCCAACCTCTCGTACCCGACGAACAGCATTCTTTACTTGATCGGCTTTGTCATCGGTGGATTCCTGGCGCACTTGCTTGCGAAACGTCTGCTCTATCGCTTGAACTTGAAACTAAAATCTTGATAGGAGGATTCTCATGAAACGGCTCAGTCTGCTCGTCGTCTTGCTCATCGTGCTCGCTGGATGCGGGGACACCGAACGATCGAACGCTTTCCAATACAAAGGGTCTTACGTCGGGGACAACAGCGCCGTCGCCGGGATCGCCCAGACGTTGCCGATGCACGACTGCTACAAGTCGATCGAGCTGCAGACGAAAAAACGTCCTTACGGGCTGACGATTCGTTACAGTGATCCTGAGATTGAACGGATCGAACAGGAGCGGCTCGCGATTCGGAATGCGGCGACGTACTTCACACTCGTGCAAAACACGGAGATTGTCCGCTTCGCTTTCCCGAACCGAACATATTCGTTCTCGCGCCCAGAGATGGAAGCGTGGCTCGATGTCGACTTCTCGACCATCAAGTGGGAAAAGGATTTAAACGATCACCTGGACGAGAAAATCGGCAACCAAGAGCAGACCGAAGCCTATTTCAAGAGAATCTAAGCGTGTGCGGAAACTTTCATCCGCACACGTTTTTTCGATATTTTCTGAAAATTATCGGGTAAAGGGTAGATGAAAGCGTTTTCTTGGCATTATAATAGAGTTAACTGAATGAGTATTCATTTCAAGGAGGAAAAGCGATGAACAAACCGTGGTTGCAAGATTATCCAACTGACATGTCAGAAACGATTGATTACGAGGTGAAACCGCTCTACGAGGCCTTAACCCGGGCCGCTACCGATTACCCGGACCGGACCGCCGTCTCCTTCATCGGCAAAGAGTTGACGTTCGCCGAGGTCGATGACGCGGCGAGACGGCTCGCGACGATGCTTCAATCGAAAGGGTTGCAAAAAGGGGACCGCGTCAGCCTGATGCTCCCGAACTGTCCGCAATACGTCATTTCATTCTACGCCGTCTTGTACGCTGGTGGAACGGTCGTCCAGACGAATCCGCTCTACACCGAGCATGAGCTCGAGAACTTGATCACCGACTCCGGTGCGAACATCCTCATCACGCTCGACCTCCTCTATCCGAAATCGCTTCGTGTGAAACAGAAGACGGACATCAAGACGATCGTCACGACGAGCATCGCCGATTATCTTCCGTTCCCGAAGAACAAACTCTATCCGATCAAAGTGAAACGTGAGAATAACATCGTCATCGACACGACAGGTTCGGTCGCGTTCAAAGAGTATAAAAACTACGGGCCAATCACCCCGACCGAGATCGATCCGAAAGAGGACGTCGCCGTCTTGCAGTATACGGGTGGGACAACGGGGCTGCCGAAAGGCGTCATGCTGACCCACTTCAACTTGACGGCGAACGTCGACCAAATCTCGAACTTCTTCTATAAATATAACCGAGGCGACATAAAGCGTGTCTTGAGCGTCGTCCCGTTCTTTCACGTCTACGGCATGACGTGCTGTCTGAACTTCGGGATGGCGAACGGATACGAGCTCGTCCTCGTCCCGCGTTTTGACGTCACCGACGTCTTGAAGACGATTCACAAGAAGAAGCCGCACTTCTTCCCTGGTGCACCGACGATGTATGTCGGCATCCTGAACGACCCGAAATTGAAAAAGTATGATTTGTCGTCGATCGAGGCGTGTATCTCCGGGTCGGCGCCGCTGCCGGGCGAAGTGCAAGAACAGTTCGAGAGCATCACGGGCGGTCGCATCGTCGAAGGATATGGCCTGTCGGAAACGTCACCGGTCACACACGCAAACTTCCTATGGGATAAACGAATCGTCGGCTCGATCGGCGTGCCGCTGTCGGACACTTCTGCTAAAATTGTAAAGGCAGACGGAGAGACCCCGGCTGACATCGGTGAAATCGGAGAAGTCATGTTGCACGGCCCGCAAGTCATGAAAGGGTACTGGCAGAAGCCGGAAGAGACGGCTGCCGTCTTGAAGGACGGATGGCTCGCGACCGGTGACCTCGGCTATATGGGCGAGGACGGGTTCTTCTATATCGTCGATCGGAAGAAGGACATGATTATCGCCGGGGGCTTCAACGTCTATCCGCGTGAGATCGAAGAAGTGCTCTATGAGCATCCGGCTGTCAAAGAAGCTGTCTGTATCGGCGTTCCGGACCCGTATCGCGGCGAGACGGTCAAGGCGTTCATCGTGACGCGTGACGGTGTGAACGTGACAGAAAATGAGCTCGACAAGCACTGCCGTGAGAAGCTCGCGGCGTATAAGGTACCGAAGCTGTACGAGTTCCGGGAAGAATTGCCTAAGACGTTCGTCGGTAAGATTTTACGTCGTGTCCTTGTCGACGAAGAGAAGGCGAAACAAGTGAAACAAAGCAGTTGACACAATCGTGTCACATGATAGAATAATAAATGAATGAACCATCATTCATTTTTCTGCAGCAGTAAGGAGCTTGGGTGTTTATGACAAAGAATGGATCAAAAAGTGACCGCATTATCGATGCGGCAGTGAAAGTAATTGCAAATCATGGCTATCACGGTGCAAAGGTGACGGCCATCGCCAAAGAGGCGGGTGTCGCCGACGGGACGATTTATCTGTACTTCAAAAACAAGGAACATTTGTTGATTGAATTGTTCCAGACGAAGATGGGCCTGTTTATCGACTACTCGAAGCAACAGATCGAGCAGGAGACGACGGCTGGCGACAAACTGTATCAATTGATCGAGTCGCATCTTAAACAACTGTCGGCCGATTACGACCTTGCCGTCGTGACACAAATCGAGCTCCGGCAGTCTAACTTGGCACTCCGTCAAAAAATCAGCGAAGTGTTGAAGCCGTACTTGAACTTGATCGACGCGGTCGTGCGACATGGGATCGACACCGGCGAATTTGATAACGAACTCGATTATCGACTCGCCCGGCAGATGATTTTCGGCACGATCGATGAAGTGGTCACGAGCTGGATGGCGAGCGGCTTCAAATATGATTTGATGTCGACGCTACCAAAAGTACACCATATGTTAAAAAAAGGGCTTGCTTAATCGTAAGCCCTCTCGCTAGCTCAAAAAATGAATGCTGATTCATGAATGATGGTGCGAACAACTTATAAGGGGGAACTACGATGAATATTTTTGTATTGCTGAAGCGTACGTTTGATACAGAAGAAGCGATTCAGCTCGAGAATGGGGAAATTCAAGAAGACGGCGCGGAGTTCATCATCAACCCGTATGACGAATATGCAGTCGAGGAGGCCATCCGCAAACGTGACGATCTCGGGGGAGAAGTCACGGTCGTGACGGTCGGACCGGAAGACGCGGACAAAGAACTTCGCACGGCGCTCGCGATGGGTGCGGACAAAGCGGTCCGGATTTCAATCGAGGATGACGTCGAGGACGCCGACCACGTGACGATCTCGAAAGTGCTCGCCACGTACTTGAAAGAGCAAGCGCCTGACCTCGTCTTCGCCGGGAACGTCGCGATCGATGGCGGCAGCGGTCAAGTCGCGCCGCGCGTCGCAGAACTGCTCGATATGAACTACGTGACGACGATCACGAAGCTCGACATCGATGGGACGACGGCGACGGTCACACGCGACGTCGAAGGGGACACGGAAGTAATCGAAGTGCCGCTCCCGCTCCTCGTGACGGCGCAGCAAGGATTGAACGAACCGCGCTACCCGAGCCTTCCAGGCATCATGAAGGCGAAGAAGAAGCCGCTCGAAGAACTCGAACTGTCGGACATCGACCTCGATGAGGACGAGATCGAAGCGAAGATCGAGACGATCGAACGCTTCTTGCCGGAAGAAAAGAAAGCAGGACGCATCCTTGAAGGGGACACGTCGTCACAAGTGAGCGAGCTCGTTCAATTACTTCGCACGGAAGCAAAAGTCATTTAAGGGGGACACATAGATGAAAGCTTTAGTACTCGCAGAAGCGCGTGAAGGCGCCTTACGGAACGTATCATTTGAAGCGATCGCCGCGGCGAAGCAACTGACGGACGACGTGACGGCGGTCGTCATCGGGGATGATGTCAAAGCACTCGCCAATGAACTCGGGGAATACGGTGCGGGCCGCGTCCTCGTCATCGAGGACGAGCGTCTCAAGCACTACACGCCAGACGGCTACGGGCAAGTGCTCCGCCAAGTCATCGAGCAAGAATCACCGGACATGATCGTGCTCGGCCATACGGCGCTTGGGAAAGACATCGCCCCGAAACTCGCGGCTCGTCTGGACGCGGGACTCATCAGTGACGTCGTCTCAATCGAAGGGTCTGGCAAAGATGCCGAGTTCGTCCGCCCAATCTATTCAGGGAAGGCGTTCGAGAAAGTGAAGTTCAAAGACTCGGTCATGTTCTTCACGATCCGTCCGAACAACATCGACGCCCTTCCACGTACGGCTGGAGCGAGCGCATCGGTTGAGACACCGAGCGTGGAGCTCAAGGACCTTGCCATGATCGTCAAAGAAGTCGTCCGCAAAGCGACGGGGAAAGTCGATTTGACGGAAGCGAAAGTCATCGTCGCCGGAGGCCGCGGCGTCAAGAGCGAGGACGGCTTCAAACCGCTCGAAGAACTCGCCGAGCTTCTTGGCGGGGCCGTCGGTGCCTCACGTGGAGCGTGTGACGCCGACTACTGTGACTACGCCCTTCAAATCGGGCAGACCGGGAAAGTTGTCACGCCGGACTTGTATATCGCCTGCGGCATCTCGGGCGCAATCCAGCACTTGGCAGGGATGAGCAACGCCAAAGTCATCGTCGCCATCAATAAAGACCCGGAAGCGAACATCTTCAGCGTGGCCGACTACGGCATCGTCGGCGACTTGTTCGACGTCGTCCCACTGTTAACAGAAGAGTTCCGCAAACACCTCGTCAACAGCTGATATGCAGAACGTTTGGGGAAACGTACCCTCCGTGGTATACTCTGAACATGAAATGCATGAGAGTCCTTAATCGGCTCTTACATCTTACTGGGGAGGTATTTATCAAATGGCTATTAAACACGCAACGACTCAAACATTCGAACAAGAAGTAAAAGAGGGCGTCGTCCTCGTCGATTTCTGGGCAGCTTGGTGTGGACCGTGCCGCATGATCGCACCGGTACTCGAAGAGCTTGACCAAGAGATGGGCGACCAAGTCCAAATCGTGAAACTCGACGTTGATGAGAACCCAGAAGTAGCGGGCGCTTTCCAAATCCAAAGTATCCCGACACTCATGATGTTCAAAGACGGACAACCTGTCTCAAAAACAATGGGCTTCCAACCAAAAGAAGCACTCAAAGAGTTTATCGCGACAGCAAAATAATGCGTACAGCCGACTGGGGAACTGGTCGGCTGTTTTTTATTGGGCTCGTTAGGGAAGAAGGAGTTTAGTCGTTTCGCATGGAATAACAACGGTTAAGGTTCGGTTTGAAGTGAGCGGGAAATTCGGGAAAAGCACCATCTGAAACCGGATACATATCAGGTTTGATTAGAATTTTTTTTCGTCATTTTTAGTCGTCTCCCTTCATATTTAACAGTCCAAGTTTTTTTGACGATGCTCGAAAATACGGGAAGGTTTTATCATGGAAACGGACTGAAAATGTACGCTATACTCATGAGGAAGACATGATGACGTCAAATGAACTTAATAATTGGCCCATCGCTTGTAAGACTCTGCTCGAAGGAGGAATTTTCTTGTCGGTGTTACATTTAGCTATCTTATTGCCGCTTCTCGCGGCTCCGTTCATCCCGTTCTTGTTCCGGGCGCTGAAGCGAATCCATACGGGTTGGTTCGTGTTAATCGTTCCGGTCGTCCTGTTCGTGTACTTCTTCCGCTTCATCGGAATCACGAGCGCGGGGGACGTCGTGACGGAGACGGTCGAATGGATGCCATCGCTCGGCATCAACTTCACGGCCTACGTGGACGGGCTCGGACTATTGTTTGCCCTCCTCATTACAGGGATTGGGGCGCTCGTCGTCCTCTATTCGATTTACTATTTGAATAAAGACAAAGAGTCGCTCGGACATTTTTATGTGTACTTGCTCCTCTTTATGGGTGCGATGCTCGGTGTCGTCCTCTCAGACAACATGGTCGTCATGTACATGTTCTGGGAACTCACGTCGATTTCGTCGTTCCTGTTGATCGGGTATTGGTACGAGAAAGAGCGCTCACGCTACGGGGCGCGTAAATCGATGCTCATCACCGTGTTCGGTGGTCTGTCGATGCTCGGGGGGATTGTGATTCTCGAGTCGATCGCCGGTTCGTTCAGCATCCGCGACATGGTCGCCAATCAGGCGATGATCGCGGAGAGCCCGTTCTTTATCGCGGCGATGATTCTCATCTTGCTCGGCGCCTTCACGAAGTCGGCGCAATTCCCGTTCCACATCTGGTTGCCGGACGCGATGGAAGCACCGACCCCGGTCAGTGCGTACCTCCACTCGGCGACGATGGTCAAGGCCGGTCTCTATCTCGTCGCACGGATGAGCCCGGTGTTCCAAGAGTCACCGATCTGGCTATGGACGATCGCCGCTGTCGGGACGTTCACCTTGTTTTGGGGTTCGTTCAATGCGGTCAAACAGACTGATTTGAAAGGGATTCTCGCCTTCTCGACGGTCAGTCAGCTCGGTCTCATCATGTCGCTCCTCGGCCTTGGAGCCGCGGCGCTGCATTATGACGGCATGGATGACAACATCTATATGGTCGCGACGATCGCGGCAATCTTCCATTTGATCAACCACGCGACGTTCAAAGGGTCGCTGTTCATGATGGTCGGGATCGTCGACCACGAGACGGGGACACGTGACATCCGTAAACTCGGCGGTCTGATGACCGTCATGCCGATCACGTTCACGATCGCCGTCATCGGCTCATTGTCGATGGCAGGGTTGCCGCCGTTCAACGGCTTCCTCAGTAAAGAGATGTTCTTGAAGGCGACGACAAAAGTGTTCTCGATGGACTTCTTCGCGCTCGATACGATCGGCATTTTAATTCCGGTCGTCGCGTTCATCGCGAGCGTGTTCACGTTCATCTACAGCTTGATCATCTTCACACGGACGTTCATGGGCAAAGCCCAGTTCGACCAGTTGCCGAAACAGCCGCACGAGGCACCGATCGGGATGCTCATCCCGCCGGCGATTCTCGCCATCCTCGTCGTCGTGCTCGGGTTCGTACCGAACGTATTGTCGAACTCGCTCATCAAGCCGGCCGTCGAGTCGATTTATCCGACGCTCGTCGCGAGCGGTCAGGATGTGAAAGTCGACATCTACTTCTGGCACGGATTGACACCTGAACTCTATATGACGATTGGGGTCATCCTGCTCGGGACGCTCATGTTCTTCACGATCAACAAGTGGATGGGCATCTACAACCACATCCCGCATCGCCTGACCTTGAACGGGATGTACGATGGGACGCTCGTCTGGTCGAACAAGGCGGCGTACCGCTTTAAAGACAACTATATGACGGGCTTCATCCGCTCGTACTTGGTGTACATCTTCTTGTTCTTGTCAGGCATGATGTTATTCTCGATGTATCGCTTCGACTTGTTCGACTTCTCGTTCGGCGAGATGGAAGCCGTCGCACCGTATGAATACGTCCTTGGGGCCGTCATTATCTTGGCGTCGCTTGCGATTCTGTTCATGCGTTCGCGTCTCCCGTCGATCATCTTGCTCGGTGTCGTCGGGTACTCGGTCGCGCTGTTCTTCGTTTTCTTCAACGCACCGGACCTCGCCTTGACACAACTCGTCATCGAGACGGTATCGGTCGCCTTATTCCTGCTCGTCTTCTATCACATGCCGGAAATTAGCAAGAAAGAAGTGCGCGTCAAATTCAAGATCGAAAATGCGATCGTCTCGATTTTCGTCGGGGTGACGGTCATGCTCCTCAGCTTCATGGCGCTGTCGAACCGATCGCTGTCGTCGATTTCCGAGTACTATAAAGAAAACGTCTATGATTTGGCAGCCGGGAAGAACATGGTCAACGTCGTCCTTGTCGACTTCCGTGGCTTTGATACGTTGTTCGAAATCGTCGTCCTTGCCATCGCGGCCATTGGGATTTATACGATGATCAAATTTAGAACGACAGTACGTACGAAAGGAGCGCGCGAACATGAACCGAAAAAATGATCAAGTCAATGACGTCATCTTACAGACGGCCGCGGTGATCATCTTCTTCATCATCATCGTGTTCTCGATCAATCTCTTTTTCGCCGGGCACTACTCGCCGGGCGGAGGCTTCATCGGTGGGTTGATGACAGCGGCGGCGCTCGTGTTGTTGCTCCTTGCCTTCGATTCGAAGACGCTCGCCAACGTGCTCCCGTTCGACTATCGGAAGATGACGGCGCTCGGTCTCGTCATCGCGATGCTGACGTCACTCCATAGCATCTTTTGGGACCGTCCGTTCCTGACGCACGCCTACGATAAATTTGACTTGCCGCTCTTGGGCGAACAGACGCTTCACACGGCGATCGCTTTTGACCTTGGCGTTTACCTTGTGGTCATCGGTGTGACGATGACGATCATTCAAACGATTGGAGAGAGTGAATAATGGAAATCTTCGTTAGCATCATCATCGGTGTCTTGACGATGAGCGCGGTCTATATGATTCTCTCAAAGAGTTTGTTGCGCATCATCATCGGTACCGGGTTGCTCAGCCACGCTGCTCACTTGCTCGTCTTGACAATGGGCGGGCTGAAAACGGGGGCGGCACCTGTCCTCGTCGATGGGGTCACGGAATATACCGACCCGCTCCCGCAAGCGCTCGTCTTGACGGCGATCGTTATCAGCTTCGGGGTGACCGCGTTCTTCCTCGTGCTCGCGTATCGGGCTTACCAGGAACTGAACACGGATAATATTGAGGAAATGAAAGGAACGGAATCGAATGATTAACTTACCGATCTTTCCGATTGTCATCCCGGCGCTTGCGGCCATCTTTCTTCTCTTCGCACCGAAGCAAGTTCGTCTGCAACGCGGAGTGGCACTCGGGGCTTTACTTGTA
The DNA here is from genome assembly GCF_003331145.1 of Exiguobacterium sp. TNDT2. GTDB lineage: Bacteria > Bacillota > Bacilli > Exiguobacteriales > Exiguobacteriaceae > Exiguobacterium. The sequence continues at coordinate 18,960 of NZ_QLVE01000006.1, forward strand.
ACGTTTATAGTGACGGTGCTGCTCATCTTCACCGTGTCTCAAGACGGTATCATGACCGTCGACTTAGGGAACTGGCCGGCACCATTCTCCATCACGCTCGTCTCAGACATGCTGTCGGCACTGCTCGTCGCCACGTCGACGTTGCTCGTCTTCTTCATCGTCTGGTTTGCGACTCATTACTTCTCAGACGCCTATGAATCGAACTACGTCTACGTCGCGATGCTGTTCCTCCTCGTCGGGGTGAACGGGGCCTTCACGACAGGCGATATTTTTAACTTGTTCGTCTTCTTTGAAGTCTTCCTCATCTCGTCTTACGTGTTAATCGTGCTCGGCGGGAAAGGGGTCCAGTTGCGCGAGTCGATCAAGTATTTGCTCGTGAACATCATCGCCTCGGCGCTATTCGTCATGGCCGTCGCGCTCATTTACGGAACGGTCGGCACGCTCAGCTTGGCGGACCTCGCGCAAAAGATTCCACTCGTTGAGAATCAGAGCGTCATCACCGTCATCGGTGTGTTCTTTGTCATCGTCTTCGGTTTGAAAGGGGCACTCGTGCCACTTCACTATTGGCTCCCGGGCTCGTATGTCGTGGCACCGACCCCGATTCTCGCCATGTTCGGGGCGCTGTTGACGAAAGTCGGCGTCTACTCGATCCTACGGACGTATACGCTCCTGTTCGACGGAGGGAGTGCGTTCATGCAAAACTTCTTGATCATCCTTGCCGTGTTGACGATCGTCATCGGAATGATCGGGGCAATCGCCTACAACGACGTCAAGTTGATCATCATCTACAACATCATGATCGCCGTCGGCGTCATCTTGTACGGGATCGCACTCAACACGCAGACGTCGCTTGAAGGGGCACTCTACTATTTGATTCATGACATGCTGATCAAGGCCGCCTTGTTCATGCTTGTCGGGATGATGATCGGCATCACAAAATCCGGTCAACTGCGCGACATGGGCGGTTTGATCACCCGCTTCCCATTGTTCGGCTGGACGTTCTTCATCGCGGCGTTGTCGCTCGCCGGGATTCCGCCACTTAGCGGATTCTTCGGGAAACTGTTGATCGTTCAAGGCGGGGTCGAGGAAGGCAGCCTGTTCGGCCCGCTCCTCATCTTGCTGTCCAGTCTGTTCGTCCTCTTCTCGGTCATCAAAATCTTCTTGTACGGATTTTGGGGAGAAGAGAAACGCGTCTATGACGGCCCGCTCGTGCCGTATGTGAACCGTCTCATCGTGCCGACGTTCTTGCTCGTCGCCGTCGCCGTCGCCTACGGGTTCGGCGCTGAAGCGATGCATCCGTTCATTACCCAGGCAATCGAACCGCTCGTGCAACCCGAAATCTATATCGATGCCGTGATTAAGGAGTGATTTAGAGATGGCTTACCAACTACTCATCAACTTTTTCCTGGCGTTTATTTGGATGTTCTTCACGGGTACGTTCACGACGAGCGGATTTCTAATCGGCTATTTGCTCGGATTACTCGTCATCTTCATGATGCGCCGCTTCTTCAAAAACACGGATTTTTATTTCATCCGTGTGTTGAAACTGTTTAAACTGTTCTTGATTTTCTGTCGCGAGCTCGTCGTGGCCAACATCGAAGTGCTTCGGCTCGTCTTGAGCCCGAAACTAAAAATCCAACCAGGCATTTTTCGGTATCACACCGAACTCGATGCCGGTTGGAAAGTGAGTTGGCTATCGATGCTCATCACGCTGACACCGGGTACGCTTGTCGTCCAAGTGTCAGACGACAATAAGACGCTCTATATCCATGCGCTCCATATGCCGGATAAAGAGTCGCTCAAACGAGACATTTACGATAACTTTGAGTCGAACATCAAGGAGGCGACCAGCTAATGTTAAATATTATTATTTACGTCGCCCTCGCCATCCTCGTGCTCGCCATGCTCGGCATGCTGTACCGGGTCGTCAAAGGCCCGACGACGGCGGATCGCGTCATCGCCCTCGACTCGATCGGCATCGGGTTGATCTCGGTCGTGTCGTTGTTATCGATTTTGCTCGATACGACGATGTTCTTCGAGGTCATCCTCTTGCTCGGGATTTTAGCCTTTATCGGGACGGTGGCGTTCTCGAAATTCCTCGAGAAGGGAGAGATCATCCAACATGACCGCAACAATGATTTATGACATCTTGACCGGTGTCTTCACGATTATCGGGGTGTTCTTCACCGTCGTCGCGGCCATCGGCCTAATCCGGCTCCCGGATATCTATTCCCGTGCCCACGCCGCTTCGAAGAGCGCGACGCTTGGCGTCATGTTCGTCCTGTTCGCGGCGCTCCTGCACGTCTGGGTCGACCAGCGCATTTTTGACGCCCGGCTTCTGCTCGGATTGTTCTTCGTCTTGTTGACGGCACCAGTCGGTAGTCATTTGGTGGCCCGTGCGGCCCATTCTCAAGGTGTCCCGCTTTGGAAAAAATCGCTCCAAGACGCACTTAGAGAAGATAAAGATAAAGGAATCGAATGACGAAAGGCACTTCCATGTCGTATGGAAGTGCCTTTTTTAGATGAGAAACGACAAATCGGACGCTGACGTCGGATAGGCGAACTCCAAGTGTTTGATGTGTTGATGGGTGATATTGTTTTGTATAATGAACGAGAACAAGTTAATCAATTCCGGTGCATGTTGCCCAATCAAATGGGCCCCGAGCACATGGCCGTCCTTACTGAGCAGAATGCGGGAAAACGCCGTCGTGTCGTTGATCCGCTCATACGTCAAGAAATGGGACAAGTCGTTGTCTTTACACTCGTAGTCGATGCCGCGCGCTTTCGCCTCCTCGACCGTCAGTCCGACCTTGGCGATCGGCGGTGTCGTGAAGACGACCGTTGGGGCAGGGCGCTCCGGCAAAGGCCGCGTATTGTTTCGCAACAGATTGAGCGCGGCGATGCGACCTTCCTGCCCGGCGAACGGGGTGAGGGCCGGGTTGCGGCTCTTGGCGACGTCCCCAGCCGCATAGACGTTCTCATTCGTCGTCTGCAGGAACTCATTGACGAGGACGCCGCCGTGGTCGGCCTCGATACCGGCTGCGTCCAGGCGGAGCCGTTCGATGCTCGGAATTCGCCCGGTGGCGTTAAAGACGACGCCTTCGAGGGTAGAGTCATCTGATAACGTCAGCACGTTCCCATCTATCCGGACGGGCTCAATCCCGTAGCGGACATCGATGCCGATCCGAATTGTCTCATCGACAAGCCGTTTGACGACTTTGCGATCGAATGCCTTCAGCGACCGCGACCGGATGAGGAGGGTCACCTCACACCCGAAGCGGCGGAGGATATGGGCGAACTCGAACGCGATATAGCCGGCCCCGATGATGATGACGTGTTTTGGTAAGTCGTCGAGGTCGAAAACATCGTCGCTCGTGATAGCCAAGTCGCCACCTGGGATGTCGAGCGGTCTTGGGATGAGACCTGACGCGATCAGAAACTGATGCGCCGAAATCTCATGTCCTTCGATGACGATCGAGTCCTCATCGATGAAGTGGGGTTCTCCTTCGAACAAGTCGATGTGGTGCTCTTTCCAATGATGCATCTTCGTCGTCGGGACGGCGAAACGATACTCATCGACGCGGCGCTTAAAGGCATGCCAATCAAGCGTGAGCTCGCCGTGGACGCCGAGCGATTTCATCCGTTCCGCACGGGCGATGAGCTCTGCACCTTCCGCGAGCATCTTTTTCGGGTCACATCCGCGTTGCGGGCACGTCCCGCCAAACGTCCAATTCTCGACGATGGCAATTTGTTTACCGGCGTCGCATAATACGTTAGCGGCTTGGCTCGCTGCCGAGCCACTGCCGATGATGATGACATCGTACCGTTTCATAACTAAAACCCTCCCTCTGAGACTTCATCAAATTTTTCCCGTCTGGAAGGAACTTAAACTGAGGTGATTGAATTTGAGTCATTCTGACCACATTAAACATAAATTGGCGCTGCTCCCTGACGAGCCCGGCTGTTACTTGCATAAGAACGAGTACGGAGAGATCATTTACGTCGGGAAAGCGAAAAATCTGAAAAACCGGGTCCGGTCTTATTTTACCGGGGCGCATGACATCAAGACGATGCGCCTCGTCGCTGAGATTCGCGACTTTGAGTATATCGTCACGGCGAGCGAACTCGAGGCGCTTCTGCTCGAGATGACGCTCATCAAAAAGCATGACCCGAAATACAACATCCGTCTCAAAGACGACAAGTCGTACCCGTACATCAAGATCACGAACGAACCGTACCCGAGGTTACTCACGACGCGGAAGCTGAAGCGGGACGGCGGCTTTTATTTCGGCCCGTACCCGAACGCCTATGCCGCCAACGAGACGAAGCGGTTGCTCGATAAACTGTATCCGCTCCGGAAATGCCAACCGATGCCGCGCAAGCTCTGCTTGTATTACCACATCGGGCAGTGCCTCGGACCGTGTGAGCTCGCCATCGACACGGACGAGCAGAAAGCCATCGTTCAGGAGATTCGCCGTTTCCTGAATGGAGAGACGAGTGAGACGCTCGCCAAGCTCCAAGTCGATATGGGACGAGCGGCCGAAGACATGCAGTTCGAACGCGCTGCTGAGCTCCGTGACCAAATCCGGGCCGTCGAGTCGATTATGAACAAACAGAACATGATTACGGCCGACCCGACGGCGCGCGACGTCTTCGGCTATACGCTCGACCGCGGCTGGATGTGCGTTCAAGTGTTCTATATGCGGGGTGGCAAGATGATTGAGCGCGACGTGTCGCTGTTCCCGCTCCACGGCGAACCGTCCGAAGAGCTCGAGAGTTTCATCGTCCAGTTCTATGAGCAGAACGTGTTGCCGAAAGAAGTGCTCGTGCCTGAGATCGTCCGCATCGATCTGTTGAACGAAGCGATCGGGACGAAAGTGATGCAGCCGAAACGCGGGGCGAAGCGGCAACTGCTCGACTTGGCGACGAAAAATGCGGGCATCGCCTTGAACGAGAAGTTCGAGTTGCTCGCGAGGGACGAAGAGCGGACGCTCCTCGCCATGCGTGAGCTCGGTGAGGCGATCGGCATCCCGAACTTGTCGCGTGTCGACATCATCGATAACGCCAACATCCAAGGAGCTGACGCCGTCTCGGCACTCGTCGTCTTCGAAGACGGAAAGCCGCTCAAGAAAGAATATCGGAAATACAAGATTCGTACCGTCCAAGGACCGGACGACTATGAGACGATGCGAGAGGTCGTCCGTCGTCGCTTCCGCCGTCTGTTGACGGAAGAGAAACGTCTGCCGGACTTGCTGTTGATTGACGGGGGCATCGGGCAATTGAACGCGGCCCTCGACGTCCTGCAAAACGAGTTCGGGCTCGACTTGCCCGTCGGCTCGTTGAAAAAAGATGACCGTCACCGGACGAGCCAGCTCTTGTTCGGGGAGGGCGGCGGGGTCGTCGAACTGAATTCGCGCTCGAGCGCGTTCTATTTGCTCCAACGTATGCAAGACGAGGTCCACCGGTTCGCCATCACGTTCCACCGCAGCCTGCGGACGAAGAAGATGACGAAGTCGGTGCTCGACGACATCCCGGGCGTCGGGCCGAAGCGGCGTCAGCAGTTGATCCGTCATTTCGGGTCGATGAAACAAATTCGTCTCGCCTCGCTCGAACAGTTGAAGGAAGCAGGGCTACCGGAGAAGCTGGCCGAGACCGTTTTGCAATACGTCCATGAGGAGACGGACGAATGAAGATAAAACAAGAGCCGGTGCACTCACGCATCGGCTCTTCGTTATTCATACGTATCTTTTCGGTCTAGTTGGACGGTGATCTGGACAGCCTGGCGCGTCACATCGGCGTAGCCCTCGGCGACACATTGGAAACGACCGGCAATCTGTTCGGCTAAGAAACCAGCTTCGAGCTGGTGGTAGCCGGTTGCCTTTTCTTGGGTCGAAGGCGGAGGGACGAGTTCGAACAAGAATTTATTCCCTTTTTCTTTTAAGAGCGTCAATTGCCCCCATCCGGCCTCGATAAAGAAGGCGCTCAGTTCGTCATTCGTCATGATCGGGAATTTGCGTGCGACCCGTTTGCCCGACCAATAGATGACTTGGGCGTAATCGTCCCCGAGCAAATCCGTCAACACATAATCGCGAAGCAGTTCGATCGCGAAAGTGGGTTGGCTCATCGTTTCCATCTTCTTCCATCACTCCATTCTCTCTATACCATTATAACGACGATTCACCTTTTGGTCACCGGGTATTTTGCAAAAGAATGTGGCACAAATCGGTCGGGTTGTCTTGTCATACAAATTTCACAAGAGTAGAATAGGAGACAGAAAGCTATATTTGCATTTGAAAACGCTTTTATTTACAAAACGAGCCAAGGGCTCGTACAAAGGGGGAACTAGAATGGCAACGCGTCGTGACTATTTCAGTCGTAAAGTCCATTCGCTACTTGGGGTCATCCCAATCGGATTGTTTTTGATCGTTCACTTGTCGGTCAACTACTATATCGTCGATGGGGTGGAATCGTTCAACAAGGCAGCAAAATTTATGGGGAGCTTACCGTATTTGTACTTCCTTGAAGTGACGGTCATCGCCTTGCCGATGATTTTCCACGGGGTATACGGCGTGTACTACGCGTTTCTCGGTTCGATTAACACGAACCGTTACTCGTACGCCCGTAACTGGATGTACATGCTCCAACGCTTCACGGGCGTCTTCCTCGTCATCTTCATCGCATGGCACGTTTGGGAAACGCGCTTGGCGAAGTTGCGTGGCGTCGAGGTAAATGCGGAGATGATGCAAAACATCGTCGACAATCCGCTCATGCTCATCTTCTACATAGTCGGGATCCTCTCGGCTACGTTCCACTTCGCGAACGGTCTCTGGTCGTTTGCCATCACGTGGGGGATCACACAGTCGCCTCGTTCACAGCGCTTCATGAGCTATGTCTCAGGCGTCGTCTTCTTGGCACTATCTTTTGTCGGCATCCGTTCAATCTTGACGTTCGCGGGCATCTTGTAATTAGGGGGAAAAGTTCATGGCAAATCAAAGTTTGATCGTCATCGGTGGCGGTCTGGCTGGACTCATGGCGACAATCAAGTCGGCTGAGATGGGTGTTCCGGTAAAACTATTCTCGCTTGTACCGGTCAAGCGTTCACATTCAGTTTGTGCACAAGGCGGCATCAACGGTGCCGTCAACACGAAAGGGGAAGGGGATTCTCCTTGGCAACACTTTGATGACACGGTCTATGGGGGCGACTTCCTCGCCAACCAACCGCCGGTCCAAAAGATGGCGGAAGCGGCACCGAAGATCATCCACATGTTCGACCGCATGGGCGTCATGTTCAACCGGACGCCAGAAGGTCTTCTCGACTTCCGTCGTTTCGGCGGCACGCTCCATCACCGTACGGCTTACGCCGGTGCGACGACGGGGCAACAGCTCCTGTACGCACTAGACGAGCAGGTTCGTCGCTACGAGGCGCAAGGGCTCGTCGAGAAATATGAGGGCTGGGAGTTCCTCCGGGCCATCATCGATGAAGCAGGTGTGTGCCGTGGTGCGGTCTGTCAGGATTTGCGCTCGATGGAAATTAAAGCGTTCCCATCGGACGCGGTCATCCTCGCGACAGGCGGCCCAGGTGTCATCTTCGGTAAGTCGACCAACTCGGTCATCAACACCGGCCAAGCGGCTGGAGCGGTCTATCGTCAAGGGGCGGTGTACGCGAACGGTGAGTTCATCCAAATCCACCCGACGGCGATCCCGGGGGACGACAAGCTTCGTCTCATGAGTGAGTCGGCACGCGGTGAGGGTGGACGCGTTTGGACGTATAAAGACGGCAAACCATGGTACTTCCTTGAAGAGAAGTATCCGGCTTACGGGAACCTCGTGCCGCGTGATATCGCGACGCGTGAAATTTTCGATGTCTGCGTCAACCAAAAGCTCGGCGTCAACGGCGAGAACATGGTGTACCTCGATTTGTCGCATAAAGACTCGAAAGAGCTCGACATCAAGCTCGGCGGGATCCTTGAGATTTACGAGAAGTTCGTCGGCGACGATCCACGAAAAGTCCCGATGAAGATCTTCCCGGCCGTTCACTATTCGATGGGCGGACTCTGGGTCGACTACGATCAGATGACAAACATCCCAGGCTTGTTCGCAGCCGGTGAGTGCGATTACTCGATGCACGGTGCGAACCGTCTCGGGGCCAACTCGCTCCTCTCAGCCGTATACGGCGGGATGGAAGCCGGTCCATCGGCCGTTCACTACATGCGCGGTCTCGACCAGGCGACAGAGAGCGTGCCAGAAGCGCTCTTCAACTTCAACGAACGTGAAGAAATCGAGCGGTTCAACGATATCCTCGCGATGGACGGTACGGAAAACGCGTATCAAATCCACCGTGAGCTCGGTGAACTCATGACCGACAACGTCACGGTCGTTCGTTACAACGACAAGCTCGAAGCGACGGATCTCAAACTCCGTGAGCTTCGTGAACGCTATCACAACATCTCCGCGACCGATACGGCCCGCTGGAGCAACCAAGGGGCATCGTTCATCCGACAACTCGACCACATGCTCGACCTCGCGCGCGTCATCACGCTTGGCGCTTTGAAACGCGACGAGAGCCGTGGCGCTCATTACAAACCGGACTTCCCGGAACGTGATGACGACAAGTTCATGAAGACGACGATGGCACGTTATGACAATGGGGAAGTCGATATCTCGTACGAAGAAATCGACGTTTCGTTAATCCCGCCACGTAAACGGGATTACTCGAAGAAAGGGGCGAAGACGAAATGACGACGCCGATGCAAGCAGATCAAAAAGACATTCGTTTTATCATTGAACGTCAGGACGGTCCGGATCAACCGACCTACACGGAAGAGTTCACCGTCCCGTACCGTCCGAATATGAACGTCATCTCGGCGCTGATGGAAATCCGCCGGAACCCGGTCAATGCGAACGGGGACAAGACGACACCGATCAACTGGGATATGAACTGTCTCGAGGAAGTGTGTGGTGCTTGTTCGATGATCATCAACGGCAAGCCGCGCCAGTCGTGTACGGCGCTCGTCGACAAGCTCGAGCAACCGATCCGACTGGCTCCAATGAAGACGTTCCCGGTCATTCGCGACCTTCAAGTCGACCGTCAGCGTATGTTCGACGCGTTGAAAAAAGTGAAGGCATGGGTTCCGATTGACGGGACGTACGATCTCGGACCAGGACCACGGATGCCAGAGAACAAACGTCAATGGGCGTATGAACTATCGAAATGTATGACGTGTGGTGTCTGCCTCGAGGCGTGCCCGAACGTCAACGACAAGTCGAGCTTCATCGGACCGGCCGCAATCTCACAAGTCCGCCTCTTCAATTCGCATCCGACTGGCGCCTTCCACGCAGAAGACCGTCTCGAAGCGCTCATGGAAGACGGCGGCCTCGCACAGTGCGGAAACGCACAAAACTGTGTCGAGGTTTGTCCGAAAGGCATCCCGCTCACGACGTCAATCGCCGCGATGAACCGTCAAACGACGCTTCACTCGTTTAAATCGTTCTTCGGAAGCGACAAAGGCCGCACCGGTTCTGCGGTCGAGGCGTAAGGGCTGCAGATGACGAAGTACTTCCGGGAAGCCGATTGGGAAACACGTGTCAGAGCAGGGGTCGCGCTAGATGTCAAAGTCCGATTCTCAGAGTGCGACCCGTACGGTCATATGAACAATACGATTCCGTTCATCTATTTCGAGGACGCGCGAATCGAGTTGCTTGAAGCGACAGGATTTTCGTTGAAAGACGGGTTCGTCGTCGTGGCGGATGCCCAGTGTGACTACGTCCGCCAGGTGATGCCGCGCCAATCGATCAAGGTGTATGCCAATGTCTTGACGGTCGGAAACACTTCATGTGATATTCATTACGGGGCATATGATGGAGACCAGCTTATGTTCGCGGGGCGCACGAGTCTCGTGCACTTGTCAAAAACCGGTCGTCCGACCGAATGGACTCCAGAATATAAAAATCGCTTGCAGAATTATTGCGAATCCGCTATCATTTGATAATGAGTTCACAAACAATTATTCGGCAGGTCCGCCTGTAGAATTGAAATTTGAAGGGAGACTATCACGTCATGGAAAAAACGTTCACAGTCGTTGCAGATTCAGGAATTCACGCTCGTCCAGCTACACAGTTGGTTAACACAGCTTCTAAGTTCCAATCAGATATCAACCTTGAGTACAACGGTAAGACAGTAAACCTCAAGTCAATCATGGGTGTTCTTTCACTCGGAATCGCTAAAGATTCTACAATCAAAATCACTGCAGCTGGTGACGATGCAGAAGAAGCGGTTAACACGCTTTCTGACATGCTCACAAGCGAAGGTCTTGCTCAGTAATTGAGCGACGGACGAGGCGGCCAATCGGCTACCTCGTCTTTTTTGTTTGTCACGAGACCGTTTCTTTTTCAGAATCGGCTTTTTTGGTAAGATAGATGGGAATGGAAGTGATGATCATGAAACGAGCGATTGGAGTACTCGATTCAGGAGTTGGCGGTTTGACGGTGGTCAAAGAACTGATGCGCCAACTACCGAAAGAAGAAATTATCTATATCGGCGACACGGAACGGTGCCCGTATGGCCCGCGTCCGCACGATGAGATTGAAGCCTATACGTGGGAACTGATCGAGTTCCTGTTAAGTAAAAATGTGAAGATGATCGTCATCGCCTGCAACACGGCGACGGCGGTCGTCTTGAAAGAAGCTCGCAAACGCCTCAATATCCCGGTCATCGGCGTCATCGACCCGGGGGCCCGGGCGGCCGTCAAAGGGACGCGCAACAAGCATATCGGTGTCATCGGCACGAAGATGACGATCGAGAGCGACTCGTACGAGACGGCGCTCCGGCACGTGGCCGGCGAAATCGATGTGTATTCGCTCGCTTGTCCGCCGTTCGTCCCGCTCGTCGAAGCCGGAGAACTCGACGGGGAACGCGTCCGCGATATCGTCGCTGAGACGATCCGCCCGCTCCAGTCGTCCGCGATGGACACGCTCATTCTCGGCTGTACACACTATCCGCTGCTCGCACCGGTCATTCAAGACGTCGTCGGACCTGACGTCCATTTGATCTCATCCGGTGACGAGACGGCGCTCGAAGTGGCCGCGATTTTGGATTTCAAAGAGCTCGAGAATGATTTGGACACGGTCCCGGTGCACCGGTTTTATGCGACCGGGGACGTCGTCATCTTTGACCGTTTGGCGACAGAGTGGCTCGGTCAACCCGTGCGAGCGGAGAAAGTAGAGGTGTCTGGTGTCGATGCGTAACGAAAGACAACAGGACGAGCTCCGGCCCGTCGAGATCGTTCCCCATGTGAATAAACATGCGGAAGGGTCGGTCCTCATCTCGATCGGGGACACGAAAGTCATCTGTACGGCGACCGTCGAAGAACGCGTCCCGAACTTCTTGCGCGGCAAGAAGCAAGGCTGGATTAACGCCGAGTACGCCATGCTCCCACGTGCGACCGGTAACCGTACGGTCCGCGAATCGGTCCGCGGCAAACAATCGGGCCGGACGATGGAGATTCAACGGTTAATCTCGCGGTCGCTCCGTTCGGTCGTCGATTTGGAACGGCTCGGTGAACGGACGATTTGGATTGACTGTGACGTCATCCAAGCGGACGGTGGCACGCGCACGGCCTCGATTACGGGCGGCTTCTGTGCCCTCGTCCTCGCGGTCGACGCACTCATCCGCCAAGGCAAGCTCGACGACACGCCGATCAAAGAAGGCGTCGCCGCTATCTCGGTCGGACGGACCGATGAGCTGCTTCTCGACTTGAACTACGAAGAAGACGCCGCGGCCGAGGTCGACATGAACGTCGTCATGACGGCGAGCGGACGTTTCGTCGAAGTGCAAGGCACGGGGGAAGAAGCGACGTTCACGTTGCTCGAGATGAACGAGATGCTCCACATGGCCCAAAATGGAATCGAGACGCTGTTCAAAGCGGCCGAAGACGCGCTCGGTGCCTCCTGGTGGTATGTCGGGGAACAATTGGAGGAAACGACATGAAACTCATCGTCGCAACACGCAATCAAGGAAAAGTCGCAGAAATCGAAGGGATGCTCACGCCGCTCGGCTTCGAAGTCGAATCGCTCTTGGATTACCCGGACGCACCGGAGACGGACGAGACGGGTACGACGTTCGAAGCGAACGCCGAGCTGAAGGCGACCGAGGCGGCCCGCTATTTCGGCCACGCCGTCCTCGCGGATGATTCAGGGCTCGAAGTCGACGCGCTCGATGGGGCGCCCGGTGTCTATTCGGCCCGCTTCGCCGGACCGGAGAAGTCGGACGAGGCGAACAACGCGCTTCTTCTCGAGAAGTTGAACGGGGCGACCGACCGGACGGCACGCTTTATTTGTGCCCTCTGTCTGGCCAAACCAACCGGAGAGACGTTGACGGTACGCGGTACGATTGAAGGGACGATCGGCTACGCGCCGCACGGGGAGAATGGTTTCGGTTACGACCCGCTCTTCATCGTCCCGTCGCTTCATAAGACGGCGGCAGAACTTGAACGCGACGAAAAGGCGGCGGTCAGTCACCGCGGTCAAGCACTACGAAAGTTAGAGGCAGAAATTATTCCGTTTATGGAGGGGTGACCTGTATGCGTTTTCTCGTAGTCAGTGACAGTCACGGATTGACAGAAGAACTAGCGATCATCTTCAACCGGCACGAACAAGAAATCGATGACGCGTTCCATTGTGGGGATTCCCAGCTCGCGCTCGTCGATGAACATCTGCTCCCGTATCGTACGGTGCGGGGTAATTGCGACTTCGGCGGCGACTTGCCGCTCGAGCGAATCGAGGAGACGGCTGAAGGGACGATTCTCATCGTCCACGGGCATCACCACGACGTGAAGTACGACTTGAACCGGTTGCGTTACCGGGCTGAAGAGGTCGGGGCGAACGTCGTTTTGTTCGGCCACTCGCACGTCGCCGGAGCATTGATTGAGGACGGGGTGCTCTATGTGAACCCGGGCTCGATTCGGATGCCGCGTGGACGGAGTGACAAGACGTATGTACTGATGGATCTCGAGAACGGACAGGCCACGGTCCGCTTTTATCGGTCAGAGGACGGTTCGGCCGTCGAGGATCTCGATGTGAGCGGAAAGCTGTGACGGAATGAAAAGAAGGAATTGACAGCAAACCATTTTTCTATTATAGTTTTCTTGTCAATGTCCCAATAGCTCAGCTGGATAGAGCAACGCCCTTCAAGACAAATAGGAGCCTTTATAGGGAAACAGAAACCTATAGAGTGGACGACACTATATCGGTGAAGCCTTAACAGATCATGCTGATGGTAATACCGAGGAAACTTATTTCCTTTCGAGGACAAGACGGTTCGAAGGACTAAAGGTCATCCTTTAGAGGTAGAGCCGTTGAAGGAGCAGTTTGCTCGTGAGGTTCCGTAGAGACTACACGTGTCGCACCTGAAACGGTGAAGATATAGTCCAGACTACAAACAACACACGTTGGTGGCGAAAGCCATGGTGGTAAGCTAAGGCGTCGGTCGGGGGTTCGAATCCCTCTTGGGACACTTCCATTTAAAATAGAGATAGCCTCCACGGAGGTTGTCTCTTTTTTCGTTTTTCGGGGTATTGATTGACAACGAATCGATTCCTAAAGGAAGATGAAGAGGAGTGGAAAGGGTGTGGGGAGATGGCAAAAGAGCAAGCGTACCCGTTTCCAGGGAACCGGTCGCGGCTTCAGAAGATGATTCAAGAGGCAGACGCGGCCGGGGAACGGCAACGGGTCGAACCGATTCTATGGGATTGGTATGCGGCAGTGCCCGGCGATTCATTTATTTTCATGGAAATATTCCAATGTCTGATGGAGCGTCCGGAAGAACCGGAGACGGTGGAGAAACTCGAAGAGCTCGTCACGACACAGATTCATGAAGCAGAAGAACCTGCAACCGGGGGGCTTCAAATCGCCCAGTATTACATCATGCGTGACCAACCGTTCGAGGCGGCCCATTGGATCAATCTCTATCTTGAGTGGCAAGAAAAGACCGACCACGTCAACACGCAAGCCCATCAAGTGCTGCAAGTGTTGAAGTTGACCGAGTTCCCGGCTGCGATCGCCAAAGTGAAGCGGATCTTACATCTAGGCGGAATCGGCGAGCAAATCGAGACGCTCGAACACGTTCATTTCAATATCGATGACGTCCTCGACAACGTCTTGAAAGAGCTCCTCGTCGCGGAACGGCCGAAGTTGATGAAGTTGATCGTGCTCCAAAAAGCGTTCGACGAGTTGCCGGTCATCGAATGGACGGACCTCGGGACACGGCATCGCTTGACGCAAGACGAGGCGACCGTGCATACGCAAGCGTGGGAAGCGATGACCAATCAATTGCAGCGGGTCGTGTATGGTGACGAGATCGCGACGCAGCTGCTCATGAACTACATGTATACGCACTACCCGTTCACACCGCGAGAAGCGTCTGACGTGGAGGCGGCGATCGGGCAGGCGAAAACGGCCATCTTGCAACATGAGGAAACGGACGGCCTCGCCGCGGAAATCCTTGAGGCGGACATGCGTTTCACCGAGGCGTTTCTAGACTAAATCCTTGTGTGCAGTCGCCGGATTTATGCTATAATACGGATTGTTGTACATTCTTGTACGTATAAACGAATTGTTGGAGGGACTTAGCATGACAGCAAAATGGGAAAAAACATCAGGTAGCCAAGGCGTACTCACGTACGAAGCACCTGCAGAAGCTTTTGATAAAGCAGTCGACGCCGCATTCAAAGATGTCGTCAAAACTTTGAACGTGCCTGGCTTCCGTAAAGGGAAATTGCCACGCCCAATGTTCAACAAAATGTACGGAGAAGAAGCACTCTATCAAGATGCGCTCGACATCCTCTACCGTGACACAGTTCAAGGTGCGGTCGAAGAAGCTGGTTTCGAACCAATCGCTCTCGAAAACATCGATGTAGACGGCACGCTCGAAAAAGGCCAACCTGTAACGTTCAAAGTAACGTTCGTTGTTGAGCCAGAAGCTGAGCTTGGCGAATACAAAGGTCTCGAGTACGAAGCTGTTGAAACAACAGTCACTGACGAAGAAGTTACAGCTGAACTTGACGCGCTTCAACAGCAAGGCGCAGAGCTTGCTGTCAAAGAAGGCGCAATCGAAAACGGCGATACAGCTGTCTTTGATTTCGCAGGTTTCGCTGACGGAGAGCAATTCGAAGGCGGCACGGCTGAAAACTACACGCTCGAAATCGGTTCAGGACAATTCATCCCTGGATTCGAAGAGCAAATGGTCGGCATGACGGCTGGCGAAGAGAAAGACGTTGAAGTAACATTCCCTGAAGAGTACCACGCTGACAACTTGGCGGGTAAACCAGCGACATTCAAAGTCAAACTTCACGAAGTCAAAGCGAAGCAAGTTCCTGAACTCGACGATGAGTTCGCAAAAGACATCGACGAGTCAGTCTCATCACTCGACGAGTTGAAAGCGAAAATCCGTGAGCGTTTAGAAACTGCGAAGAAACAAGAAGCGGACGGCACGATGCGCGACCAACTCGTCGAGCAAGCAACTGCGAACGCGACAATCGACGTACCTGCAGTACTCGTTGACCAAGAAGTAGACCGTATGGTTCAAGAGTTCGGCACGCGTGTGTCTTCACAAGGAATCGACCTCAACATGTACTTCGAACTCACTGGTACTTCTGAAGAAGCGATGCGCGAAGAGATGAAAGAGCAAGCTGAAGAGCGCGTTAAAGCTCGTCTCGTCTTGAAAGCAATCGCTGAGAAAGAAGCGATCGAAGTGTCTGACGAAGATGCTGAGAAAGAACTCGAAGAAATGTCTAAACTTTACAACATCGCACCGGATCAACTCCGCACGATGCTCGCGCCACAAGGCGGAATCGAGACACTCAAAGGTGACCTCAAATTCCGTAAAGCGATCGACGTTCTCGTTGAAAACGGGAAAGCGAAGTAATCGGATGACAGAAGGACGGCTGCCGAGCAGTCGTCCTTTTTTTCGTCACGACACTTTGCATGTGTTTATCTTTGATGAAGTGATTTGTTCATGCTACAATTATTGCAACGCAGAGATGTAAATGTCTTTTCACGGTGCAGGCGCACCTGGAAATACAAATAGGCGATTTATCGCACTTACATCCATTTCCATTCAGAAGGGGTGTACCGAATGTTCAAATTTAACGAGGAAAAGGGGCAACTCAAGTGCTCGTTTTGCGGAAAATCGCAAGAACAAGTCCGTAAATTAGTCGCCGGTCCTGGCGTATACATTTGTGACGAATGTATCGAACTTTGCAATGAAATCGTCGAGGAAGAGCTCGGTGTGGAGGAAGAAGTCGAATTTAAAGACATTCCAAAACCACAAGAGATCCGTAACATTCTAGACGATTACGTCATTGGCCAAGACCGCGCCAAACGTGCGCTTTCAGTAGCTGTCTATAACCACTATAAACGTATCAACGCCGGTGGCCGTTCTGATGATGTCGAACTTTCGAAGTCGAACATCGTCATGATCGGACCAACAGGTAGCGGGAAGACGCTTCTCGCTCAGACGATGGCTCGCGTCTTGAACGTCCCGTTCGCCATCGCGGACGCGACGAGCTTGACGGAAGCCGGTTACGTCGGGGAAGACGTCGAGAACATCTTGCTCAAGCTCATTCAATCGGCTGACTACGATGTCGAGAAGGCTGAAAAAGGGATTATCTATATCGATGAAATCGATAAGATTGCCCGTAAGTCGGAAAACCCATCGATTACGCGTGACGTATCGGGTGAAGGCGTTCAGCAGGCACTTCTTAAAATTTTGGAAGGTACGGTCGCAAGCGTACCGCCGCAAGGTGGACGGAAGCATCCGCATCAAGAGTTCATCCAAATCGATACGACGAACATCCTGTTCATCGTCGGCGGCGCGTTCGCTGGCATCGAAGCGGTCGTCAAACGCCGTATCGGGAAGAAAGTCATCGGATTTGGGAACGACCAAGAAAACCGCGAGTTGACGCAAGAAGACTTGCTCGCCCGCGCGCTTCCGGAAGACCTTCAGAAATTCGGTTTGATTCCGGAATTTATCGGTCGCTTACCGGTCATGGCGACGCTCACGACGCTTGACGAGGAAGCACTCGTCGAGATTTTGACGAAGCCGAAGAACGCCCTCGTTCGTCAGTACGAGAAGATGCTCGAACTCGACGATGTCGAACTCTCGTTCACAGAAGAGGCGTTGGTTGAAATCGCCAAACTTGCGATTAAACGCAAGACAGGCGCACGCGGTCTCCGCTCGATTATCGAAGAAATGATGCTCGATGTGATGTTCACTGTCCCATCGCGCGACGATATCGAGAAAGTCATCATCACGGATGAAACGATTACGGGTCTTGCCGGTCCGAAATACGTGCTTCGCGATGGCACTGTCGAACAGACAGGCGACAATAAAGAGACAGCATAATTTTAACGAAAAAGGCTCAAACACTCGGCACATCCGAGTTTTGGGCCTTTTTGCACAGGAGGCGTTGTAATGGAACAGTTACCAATCCTTCCTTTGCGTGGAGTCGTCGTGTATCCGCTCATTGGCGTGACAATCGACGTAGGGCGCCCGCTCTCGTTACAGGCACTCCTTGCCGCAAAGGAACATGAGACAGATTTGATTGTCGTGACACAAAAAGAGACAGGCAAAGAATCACCTGAACCAGAGGACCTATATGCCATCGGGACACGCGTCCATATCGCCAAGATGAGCGAATTGTCGAACGATACGGTCCGCGTCCGCCTTGTCGGGAAAGAGCGCGTCAAAGTCAACTCGATCGAAGAGACGAAGGATGGCTGGTTCGCCGACGTCGAGCCGCTCGAACTCGTCGAAGGAGAAGAAGTCGAACGGACGGCACTTGTACGACTACTGAAAGAACAATTTGGTAAGCTCGTCGGGTCAATCAAAGGATTGTCACCGGATGAGCGGCGTCGTTTCGAAATGTATGAGCGGCTCGAGTCGTTGACCGATTACATCGCTTCAAAACTCGATGTTGACGTCGATATCCGCCAAGCGATGCTTGAAGAAGCGGATGCGGTCAAGCGCGGCTTAGAGCTGCTCGAGATTATGACGCATGAAGTCGAAATCATCGAGCTTGAGCAAGAGCTGCGCGAGCGAACGAAGAAGACGATCGAGCAGGCACAAAAAGAATACTATTTACGCGAGCAGATGAAGACGATTCAGCAAGAGCTCGGCGACCAGACGCAAGAGTCCGAGCCGAACCGTCTTCGTGAGAAACTCGAGGCACTCGAGTTGCCTGAGACGACACGGAAGAACGTCATGCGCGAAGCCGAGCGGTTGAACGTCGTCCCGGCGACGTCACCAGAGTATGCGGTCATCCGCAACTACCTCGACTGGATCGCCTCGCTCCCGTGGGGCATCGAGACGGAAGATAAACTCGATGTCAAACACGCGGCCGATGTGTTAGATGACGACCATTATGGTCTCGAATCGGTCAAAGACCGAATCCTTGAGTACTTGGCGGTCCGTCAATTGACGAACTCGCTCCGCGGACCAATCCTTTGTCTCGCCGGACCTCCAGGGGTGGGGAAGACGTCGCTCGCCCGATCAATCGCCTCGGCGCTCGAGCGTCACTTCGTCCGCGTCTCGCTCGGCGGCGTGCGCGATGAGGCCGAGATTCGTGGTCATCGCCGCACGTATATCGGGGCGATGCCAGGCCGCATCATCCGCGGCTTGAAACAGGCCGAAAGCAAGAACCCGGTGTTCTTGCTCGATGAGATTGACAAGATGGCGTCCGATTTCCGGGGCGACCCGGCATCGGCCATGCTCGAAGTGCTCGATCCAGAACAAAACGTCTCGTTCTCGGACCATTATATCGAAGAACCGTTCGACTTATCGAACGTGCTCTTTATCGCGACAGCGAACGACGTCTCGCAAATCCCGGCGCCACTTCTCGATCGGATGGAACTCATCCAAATCGGCGGCTACACGGAACTCGAGAAAGTCGAGATCGCCAAGCGTCACTTGGTACCGAAGCAGTATAAAGAGCACGGCTTGAAGAAGAGCCAGCTCACGATTAAAGAAGATGCACTTTACGAAGTCGTTCGCCGCTATACGCGTGAGGCCGGCGTCCGAAACTTGGAACGTGTGATCGGTTCGCTTTGCCGGAAAGCGGCGAAGCAAATCGCCATCGGCGAGAAGAAACGCGTCACCGTCTCATTGAAGAGCCTCGGCGACTACCTCGGGAAACCGAAATACCGCTACGGCAAAGGTGAGACGGAAGACTCGATTGGGGCCGTCACCGGACTCGCCTACACGGCGTTCGGGGGCGACACGCTCACGATTGAAGTGGCGCTTGCACCTGGTAAGGGCAAGCTGCAATTGACGGGGAAACTCGGTGACGTCATGCAAGAATCAGCGCAGACGGCGTATAGTTATGTCCGTTCGAACGCAGAACGGTTCGGGATTGACCCGACGTTCTATGAACGCCAAGACGTGCATATCCACGTTCCGGAAGGTGCCGTCCCGAAAGACGGGCCATCAGCCGGCATTACCATCGCGACGGCGCTCATCTCGGCGTTGACCGGTACGAAAGTCCGCCGTGATATCGGGATGACCGGAGAAATCACGCTCCGTGGCCGCGTCCTGCCAATCGGCGGCTTGAAAGAGAAAGCGCTCGCCGCACACCGTGCCGGCTTGACGACGATCGTCATTCCGAAAGACAATGAACGTGACATCGATGACATTCAAGACACCGTCCGTGAGAAATTGACGTTCGTCCCGGTCACGACGCTCGATCAAGTATTAGAAGTAGCATTTGGAGGAAACTAATGAAAATCACTAAAGCAGAATTTGTCACGAGTGCCGTCGCACCGGACCATTACCCGATTCACGAGTTGCCGGAAGTCGCACTCGCCGGCCGTTCGAACGTCGGGAAATCGTCATTCATCAACAAGATTTGTCAGCGGAAAGCACTCGCGCGGACATCTTCAAAACCTGGGAAGACGCAGACGCTGAACTTCTTCAACATCAACGATGAGATCATGTTCGTCGACGTCCCGGGCTACGGCTACGCGAAAGTGTCGAAGACGGAGCGCGAGAAGTGGGGCGTCATGATGGAGCAGTACTTGACGTTACAGAGCGCGCTTCGCGGCGTCGTCCTCTTAGTCGATATCCGTCATGAGCCGACGGGTGACGACGTGACGATGTACAATTTCTTGAAGCATTATGAGATCCCGGTCATCGTCGTGGCGACGAAGCTCGATAAAATCAAGAAGGCGCAACGTCAAAAACACGAGGCGGCCGTCAAACGGAAGCTTCAGTTCGAGTCGACGGACCGGTTCGTCGCTTTCTCGGCAGAGACGGCAGAAGGAAAAGACGAAGCGTGGAAAGCGATTTATGAGTTATTGTCACAAGACGAAGATTGAGTAGACGAGGGGATCCCTCGTCTTTTTTGTTTTCGGGGTTACGCGAGCGGGTAAGTATCGTATAATTGTGTAATACATAAGACAAGTTCATAAAGAACGAGGTGGAAAGATGCAAATCATGTTTCAGAACAAATGGTACCGCTTCTTATTTTGGACACTGACGATTTTCTTGGTCATCTTGGTCGGCACGGAAATCTCTTTTGTGTTCGAGCCGATCCAAGTCATTTTGGCGCTCGTCACGGTACCGCTTATCATTGCCGGACTTTTCTTTTATTTTTTGGTCGGGATCGTCGACTTTTTAGAGAAGCGGATGGAAGGCAAACGTCCGCTTGCCGTCGGCATCACACTTGGAGGACTCGTGCTGATTTTTACGCTCGTCTTCAGCGTTCTCGGACCTGTATTAGGCGAACAAATCTCATCACTCGTCAATGCGTTGCCGAGCATCGCTAAAGAGTTGCAGGTGCAGGCGTTCGCGGTCCGGGACTCGCTCATGCAAAACGAGTTCTTGTCACGCTTCGTCGCCGAGAACGACGACATGTTCACCGAATTCACGAACAATGTCACGACGTACCTCGGAGATATCTTTGGGAATATCGCCTCATCGCTCGGCCAATTCGTCGGCTTTATCACCTCGGCCGTCATCACCATCGTCGTCATCCCGTTCATGCTATTGTATATGCTTTTGGACGGAAAACGTCTCCCAGACTCAATTGTGAAGTTACTCCCGTCAAGCTATGAAACGGAGACACGTAAAATTCTGCATGATATGCACATGACAGTTCAAAACTATGTGCACGCGCAGTTGATTGTGGCGTTCTTCGTCGGAATCACATCGCTCATCGGGTTATGGATTATCGGCCTGGACTACGCGATTTTGCTCGCGCTGTTCATGATGGTGACGAACATCATCCCGTACGTCGGACCGTTCCTC
Organism: Exiguobacterium sp. TNDT2; assembly: GCF_003331145.1. Lineage (GTDB taxonomy): Bacteria > Bacillota > Bacilli > Exiguobacteriales > Exiguobacteriaceae > Exiguobacterium. The sequence continues at coordinate 40,255 of NZ_QLVE01000006.1, forward strand.
GGTGCGGCACCGGCCGTCGTCGTCGCCTTCATCCAAGATCCGATTAAAGTACTCTGGGTCATCGTTGTCATCATTATCGTCCAACAGATCGAATCGAACGTGATTTCACCGCTCATCCAAGGCAAGTCGCTCAAGGTACACCCGCTGACGATCATCATCGTCTTGCTCGTCGCCGGGAACTTGGCCGGAATTATCGGGATGCTCATTGCGGTTCCATTCTATGCGGTGGCAAAAGTCGTCGTGAAAAATATTGTTCGCATCTATAAACTGAGGGAGCGGAAGCATTACCTCGAAGTGGAAGAAGAAGAGAAACATGAGAGTCCAATCATCACCGATCCGTCCTCTCTGAAATGATTGAACAAGTAGAAATGGTCTCTGTGTCCGTTTCTACTTTTTTCTGTCACAGAAAGTTCTTAAATTATTTCACTAAAATCGAACAGAAGATTATAGTTCCTAAATAAAAATTGTTATAATGTACGGTAGAGATGTAAAAGAAGAGACAACCGTCGGTGGATTTTGGGATGAGGGGAAGAGGTACATGCATATTGTCGTCGTTGGACTAAATAACAAGACAGCCCCTGTCGCGATTCGGGAGCAGTTCTCGTTTGGGGAGCAAGAAATCGTGGATGCGATGATTGCACTTCGCGAAGAGAAGAGCATATTTGAATCGGTTATTTTGTCGACTTGTAACCGAACGGAGCTTTACGTCGTCACAGACCAGCTCCATACGGGTCGTTATTATACAAAACGTTTTTTAGCGAATTGGTTTGATTTAGAGATGGACCAATTCACCCCTTATTTGTCGATTCGTGAAGGAGAAGAGGCGATTCGCCACTTGTTCCGTGTCACGTCTGGACTCGATTCGATGATCATCGGGGAAACACAGATTTTAGGACAAGTGAAATCGAGCTTCTTCCGCGCCCAAGAGAACGGGACGACGGGAACGGTGTTCAATAAACTGTTCAAAGAGGCCGTGACGCTCGCCAAACGCGCCCATACCGACACGCAAATTGGGGAAATGTCGGTATCGGTCAGCTCGGCGGCCGTCGCGCTCGCCCAAGAGATGTATTCGTCGCTCGACGACAAACAAGTCGTCGTCGTCGGTGCCGGTGAGACAGGCGAGTTGACGACGCTCAATTTGTTCGAGGCCGGTGCGAAACAAATCGCCGTCTTCAACCGGACCGAGAGTAAAGCGAAAGCGGTCGCTGACAAGTTCAAGGGTCGGGCCCATTCGATTCGCGAGATTGCCTGCGGACTTTTAGACGCCGATATTTTAATCAGCTCGACCGGTGCCAAAGAAGCGGTCATCGCCTATGATGACGTTGCCGCCGCGCAACTGCTTCGCCGGGAACGTCCATTGTTATTAATCGACATTGCCGTGCCGCGAGATATCGATCCAGCGGTCCGGGCGCTTCCAGGCGTCCACTTGTTCGATGTGGATGACTTGAACGGCATCGTCAATAAAAACTTGGCGGCCCGTCTAATTGAAGCTGAAAAGATTGAAATCAAAATCGATGAGGCGATTCAAGAGTTCCAAACGTGGCTCGTCACGCTCGGCGTCGTCCCGATTATGAACGAATTGCGTGCCCGTGCGCTCCACATTCAAGAAGAGACGATGGAAAGCCTCGAGCGCAAGCTCGATCATCTGTCGGACCGCGACAAAAAAGTCATCGGCAAGCACATGAAGTCAATCATCAACCAGATGCTTCGTGAACCGATCGACTATATCAAAGACGCCGCCGCGCAACCAGATGCGAACACACGCATCAATCAGTTCGTCGAGACGTTCGGCCTTAATGTCGACGTTCCAGATGCCGAACCGGAGACGGAAGAAGCCGAAGCTATGTCAGCGAAAGCACCACTCCGCGCTTTGATGCGCTAATACAAAACAAAAAAGGCGGCGGATCTCGTCGTCTTTTTCTATGAAGGGGATATGGACTATGCGTAAAATTATCGTCGGCTCACGCCGCTCACAACTTGCGATGACACAGACGAAATGGGTCATCGACCAATTGAAGAAAGCTGGGGCTCAAAACGAGTTCGAAATCAAGGAAATCGTGACGAAAGGGGACCAAATCGTTGACGTGCAACTATCAAAAGTCGGCGGTAAAGGGTTGTTCGTCAAAGAGATCCAGCAACAGATGCTCGCCGGCGACATTGATTTCGCAGTCCACAGCATGAAAGACGTCCCGGCCGAGTTGCCGGAAGAGCTCTTTATCAGCTGCATGCCGAAACGTGTCGACGCGCGTGATGTGCTCATTTGTGAGAACGGCTATACGCTCGAGACGCTCCCGGAAGGTGCCGTCATCGGGACGAGCTCGCTTCGTCGTGGTGCCCAGATGCTCGCCGCCCGCCCGGACTTCGAGATTCAATGGATCCGTGGCAACATCGACACGCGCCTCAAAAAACTCGAGACGGAAAACTTCAACGCCATCTTGCTTGCCAAAGCCGGGCTCGAACGGATGGGTTGGACGGACCGCGTCGACTTCGAAGCGCTTGACGCCGACATGATGGTCCCGGCCGTCGGACAAGGTGTGCTCGCCATCGAAAGTCGGAAGGACGACGCTGAAGTGACGGCGATTCTGCAACTCCTGCATGACGACGTGACGGCGAAAGCCGCGACAGCGGAGCGGACGTTCCTCAAGGCGATCGAAGGCAGCTGCCACGTACCGGTCGGCGGTTATGCGACGGTCGACGGGGACGACGTGACGCTCACAGGCCTCATCGCCTCGGTCGACGGTAAAGAAGTGCTCCGCGTGACGAAGACGTCGTCAGACGCGGTCGCACTCGGGAAAGACGTAGCAGACGATTTGCTCGGACGCGGCGGGCGCGACATTCTCGCCTCGGTCAATGCGTGACGTCTGGTACACAGGGACAAAACGACTGACCGCTTCGCAGCGAGCCCGGCTCACTGCGAGCGGTCTTTCCGTTCATCACGTCCCGCTCATCGAGACGAGATTGACGCACAACCAGATGCCGATCAGCCGATTCGATTGGCTCGTCGTGACGAGCCAGACGGCGGTACCGGCGCTTTGTGACGTCCCGCGTGACGTCAAAGTCGCGGCCGTCGGCGAGAAAACGAAACAAGCACTCGAGGCCGTTGGATTCACCGTCGCGCTCATGCCGGAAACGTTTACGGGCGAGGCGTTGTTCCATGACCTTGCAACTGTCGTAAAGTCAGACGAGGTCGTCCTGTTCGCCCGGGGCGACTTGGCGAACACGGACCATATGAAACAACTCGATAACGTCCACGACTGGATCGTCTATGAGACGATCGGCCGTGAACTGACGGAGATGGAAGTCAAGGCGCTCGAAGGAATCGAGGCGCTCCTCGTCCTCAGCCCGTCCGCCGTCCACGCGCTCACGCCGTACCTCGACCATTTCCACGGGACGTGGTACGCCATCGGTGAAGTAACCGAGCGCGCTGTACGGGAAGTGTCGACGTTACCGGTCCGAGTGCCTGAGTGTTATACTATGGATGCATTAATACAGTGTATAGGGGAGGATTTTTCATGAACCAGTTTGACCGTCACCGTCGCCTTCGTTCCTCGAAGTCGATGCGTGCACTCGTACGTGAAAATCATGTTCGGAAAGAAGATTTGATTTACCCGCTCTTCATCATCGAAGGGACAGACATTAAACGTGAGGTCAGCTCGATGCCTGGCGTCTTCAACTTCTCGCTCGACCGTCTTGAGGACGAAATCAACGAGATCGTCGACCTCGGCATTCAATCGGTGCTCTTGTTCGGCGTGCCGGAACATAAAGACCCGGAAGGTAGCGAGGCCTATCATGACCACGGCATCGTCCAAGAAGCGATCCGTAAAGTGAAAGAGTGGGCGCCACAGCTCACGGTCATCGCCGACACATGCCTCTGTGAATACACGTCGACGGGCCACTGCGGCATCGTGAAGAACGGTGACGTCGATAACGACGCGTCATTACCGCTTCACGTCCAGACGGCCATCACGCAAGCGCAAGCCGGCGCTGACATCATCGCGCCGAGCTCGATGATGGACGGCTTCGTCGCCGCGATCCGTGAAGGGCTCGACCAAAACGGATTCAACCATATCCCAATTATGAGTTACGGCGTCAAGTACGCATCGGCGTACTACGGACCGTTCCGTGACGCGGCCCAATCGGCACCTGGTGAAGGTGACCGCAAAGGCTATCAGATGGACCCGGCCAACCGCCGTGAAGCGTTCCGTGAATCACAATCGGACGTCGAGCAAGGCGCCGACTTCATGATCGTCAAACCGGCGCTCGCGTTCATGGACATCATCCGGGACATGCGCGACTCGCTCGATATGCCGATCGTGGCGTATAACGTGAGCGGAGAGTACGCCATGGTCAAAGCGGCTGCGTTGAACGACTGGGTCGATGAAGAGCGGATCGTCATGGAGACGATGGTCGGCTTCAAACGGGCCGGTGCGGACCTCATCGTCACGTATTTCGCAAAAGACGTCTGTCGCTATTTGGAAGGAGACTATTCATGACCTATAAACAAACACGCTCAGAAGCGGCGTTCGAACAAGCACGTCCGCTCATGCCGGGCGGGGTGAATAGCCCGGTCCGTGCCTATAAATCTGTCGGCATGACGCCAATCTTCGCTGAACGCGGTGAAGGCTCACGCGTCTACGACGTCGATGGCAACGAATATATCGACTACGTCCTCTCATGGGGACCACTCATCCTCGGCCACCGTGACCCGGTCGTCACGAAGGCGATTCAAGAACAAGCCGAGAAAGGCTGGACGTTCGGGACGCCGACCGAGCTTGAGACGAAAATGGCCGAGCTCGTCATCGAGCGCGTCCCATCGATCGAGATGGTGCGCATGGTCAACTCGGGTACGGAAGCGACGATGGCGGCACTTCGCCTCGCACGCGGGTACACGGGCAAGACGAAAATCTTGAAGTTCGAAGGTTGCTACCACGGTCACGGCGACTCGCTCCTCATCAAGGCCGGTTCAGGCGTCGCAACGCTCGGTCTACCGGACTCACCGGGCGTGCCGAAAGACTTGGCGAGCCAGACGCTCACGGTGCCGTATAACGATTTGGATGCCCTCCGCGTCGCGTTCGAAAAGTTCGGCGACGATATCGCTGGTGTCATCGTCGAACCGGCGGCCGGCAACATGGGCTTCGTGCCCCCGCAACCGGGATTCCTCGAAGGACTCCGCGAGATCACGGAACAGTACGGCGCGCTTCTCATCTTTGACGAGGTCATGACCGGATTCCGGGTCGGCTATAACTGTGCCCAAGGCTACTTCGGCGTGACGCCGGACTTGACGTGCCTCGGGAAAGTCATCGGCGGCGGCCTTCCGGTCGGTGCCTACGGCGGGAAACGCGAGATCATGGAACAAATCGCGCCGCAAGGGCCGATTTACCAGGCCGGGACGCTCTCAGGGAACCCGCTCGCGATGATCGCCGGCTACACGACGCTGTCTCAACTCAAGCCTGAGCACTACGCCGAGTTCGAACGCAAAGCGGACCGCCTCGCCGAAGGCTACACGAAAGCGGCCGAGAAGTATAACATCCCGCATGACACGAACCGGGCCGGCTCGATGTTCGGGTTCTTCTTCACGAACGAGAAAGTGACGAACTTCGAGAAAGCGAAGACGGCGAACCTCGACTTGTTCCGTGCTTACTATCAGAAGATGGCGGCGCGCGGCGTGTTCTTGCCACCGTCACAGTTCGAAGGCTTGTTCCTCTCGACCGTTCACACGGACGAAGATATCGACTTGACGCTCGCAGCGGTCGACGCGACATTCAAAGAGCTGCAACAAGAGTTTTCATTGTAATCTTGACGGAAACAGCTTCTGTCGCTACAATTGTTTAACAGATACGAACAAAAGCTACGATGAGGAATAGTACGCCAACAACATCCTTTTTCAGAGACGCGGCCGCTTGGTGCGAGGCCGCGAAGGATGGTGCGGAAGTCGCCTCGGAGCTGACCTTTTGAACGAAGTAGGAAGGTCCGGTCCATCGACCGTTATTCGATTTTGAGGGCGCCACATGTGGCGAACTAAGGTGGTACCGCGGAAGATACGGCTTCTTTCGTCCTTAGCGTTAAGGACGAGAGTAGCCGTTTTTTTGTCCACATTACTAGAGGAGGTTGGGCATATGGCCAACGAGACAAACGAAATCACCATGCCGACGAAGTACGATCCAAGTGCGACGGAAGCGAAATGGTATGACTACTGGTTAGAGAACGACGTATTCAAAGCAGACGAGGACGATTCAAAACAGCCGTACACGATCGTCATCCCACCACCGAACGTCACGGGGAAACTTCACCTCGGACACGCATGGGACACGACGCTCCAAGATTTATTGACGCGCCTCAAGCGCATGCAAGGCTATGACGTCCTCTGGCTCCCAGGGATGGACCATGCCGGGATCGCGACGCAGGCGAAAGTCGAACAGAAACTCCGTGAGGACGGCATCATGCGTTACGACCTCGGACGCGAGAAGTTCCTCGAGAAAACGTGGGAATGGAAAGACGAGTACGCCGACACGATCCGGGCCCAATGGTCAAAACTTGGCCTCGGTCTCGATTATTCGCGTGAGCGCTTCACGCTCGACGAAGGGCTCTCGAAAGCGGTCCAGGAAGTGTTCGTCCGTCTCTATGAGAAAGGCTTGATTTACCGCGGCGAGTATATCGTCAACTGGGACCCGGCGCAAAAGACGGCCGTCTCCGATATCGAAGTCATCTACCAAGAAGTCGAAGGCGCGTTCTACCACATGAAGTACCCGCTCGCTGACGGCTCGGGCCACATCGAAATCGCGACGACACGTCCAGAGACAATGCTCGGTGATACGGCCGTTGCCGTCAACCCGAAAGATGAGCGCTATGCGCACCTCGTCGGCAAGACGATCATGCTTCCGGTCATGAACCGTGAGATCCCGATCGTTGCTGACGACTACGTCGACATGGAGTTCGGTACAGGTTGCGTCAAGATCACACCGGCGCACGACCCGAACGACTTCGAGATCGGGAACCGCCACGAGCTCCCGCGCATCCTCGTCATGGACGAAGGCGGCAAGATGAACGAGAACGCCGGCAAGTACGAAGGGCTCGACCGCTTCGAATGCCGCAAGCAACTCGTGAAAGATTTAGAAGCGGACGGCACGCTCGTCAAAATCGAGCCGCACACGCACTCGGTCGGTCACTCGGAACGTTCAGGCGCGGTCATCGAGCCGTATCTTTCGAAGCAGTGGTTCGTCGACATGGAGCCGCTCGCGAAAGCAGCGCTCGAAGCGCAAGGACATGACGATACGAAAGTCAACTTCGTCCCAGAACGGTTCGAAGGCACATACCTCCGTTGGATGGAAAACATCCGCGATTGGTGTATCAGCCGTCAACTCTGGTGGGGGCACCGCATCCCGGCTTGGTACCACAATGAGACAGGTGAGATTTATGTAGGCAAAGAAGCGCCGGCGGACAGTGAGAACTGGCATCAAGACGAAGACGTGCTCGACACGTGGTTTTCGTCGGCGCTCTGGCCGTTCTCGACGATGGGCTGGCCGGACACGGATTCAGCAGACTTCAAACGTTACTTCCCGACGAGCGCGCTCGTCACGGGTTATGACATCATCTTCTTCTGGGTATCGCGCATGATTTTCCAATCGCTCGAGTTCACAGGGAAGCAACCGTTCAACGACGTGCTCATCCACGGTCTCATCCGCGACTCGGAAGGCCGCAAGATGTCGAAATCGCTCGGAAACGGCGTCGACCCGATGGAAGTCATCGACCAATACGGCGCGGACTCGCTCCGCTGGTTCCTCCTCACAGGATCGACACCAGGGAACGACCTTCGCTTCTACTGGGAGAAGATCGAGTCGACATGGAACTTCGCGAACAAGATTTGGAACGCGAGCCGTTTCGCCCTCATGAACATGGACGGCATGAAGTACGAAGATATCGACCTATCAGGTGAGAAGACGCTCGCCGACAAGTGGATTTTGACTCGCTTGAACGACACGATCGACCAAGTGACGCGTCTCGTCGACAAATACGAGTTCGGCGAAGCCGGTCGTTACTTGTACAACTTCATCTGGGAAGAGTTCTGTAACTGGTACATCGAGATGGCGAAACTCACGCTCTACGGTGAGGACGAGGCGGCGAAAGCGACGACACGTTCAGTGCTCGCGTATACGCTCGACTCGATCATGCGTCTTATGCATCCGTTCATGCCGTTCCTCACCGAGGAAATCTGGCAGCACTTGCCGCACGAAGGCGATTCGATCGTCCGTGCGAGCTACCCGACACGTCGCGACGAGCTCCACTTCGCGGACTCGGTACCAGCGTTTGAAGCAGTCATGAACGTCATCCGTTCGGTCCGTAACATCCGCTCGGAAGTGAACGCCCCGATGTCGAAACCGATTCAGCTCTTCATCTCGACGTCGGATGAGGCGACACAAGGTTACTTGAGCGCGAACGAGACGACGATTGGCAAGTTTACGAACGCGACCGAGCTCGAAATCGGACGCGGCTTGACGGCTCCTGATAAGTCGATGTCGGCCATCATGACGGGTGCGGAGCTGTTCATCCCGCTCGCCGACCTCATCAACTTTGAAGAAGAGATCGCCCGTCTTGAGAAAGAAGTGGCGAAGTACGAGAAGGAAGTCGAGCGCGTTCAGAAGAAACTCGGCAACCCAGGCTTCACAGGCAAGGCACCGGCTCACGTCATCGACGAAGAGAAGGCGAAAGAGAAAGACTACCTCGACAAGCGTGACGCAGTCCGTGCGCGTTTGGAAGAGTTGCGTAAATAATGAATCAACCTTCTTTGGAGACTTGTTCTCCGAAGAAGGTTTTTTTGTCGTTTGGTGGAATGTTAGGGAGATAGACATGAAAAGGGGATATCAAATGAAACGAATCGGGGCAGCATGTGTTCTAACATTGGGATTAGTCGGGTGTACGACGCCAAAAGAGATGGAGTCTGTCGAAACTGTACAAGTGGAGGAAGTGAAAGAAGTAAAATCGATTGACGAATCGCCATTACCTCGTCAGGACGTGATAGGGACAACGATTACAGATGTACCAGCAGGAACTGAGCGGATCTCGGATGCGGTCGTGGCACAAATTACCATTCAATATGAAGATGGGTCTACGGGACATTTATCGAAGGATATGATTTTAACTGAAACGATGATCGGAGGAATCGGGTTGGTCGCGATGACCGTCCCGGATCGTGAGAATCCATTCGGCGTATTTATTTACGATCGAGAGGGCGAGTGGGGCCAGCGTGGAATGCAGCGGTTTGGTATGCCACAATCATCAACGGCAGTTGCCCATGGATTAGACTTTCCAGTAAAAGAGATGAATGTGATTCACTCTGATTATTCAGGTGCGGATTGGCCGGTAATGCTTTGGACGTTATACGATGAAAAACGACTCATCAGCATCATTTCGACAGACGATTTTAGTGAAGTCGAAGGGGAGATGTCCGATCAACCGAAGCGATATGTATTGGACCAGTCATATGGGAACGGTTTATATTATCTGTCTCAAGGTCGATTGATCATTGTAACAGGAAATATCTCAGAAGAAGAGTTGCTGACGTTGGCTGATTCTCTCCCAAAACCTTCATCTGTGTCTTTTCCATTCGTCGATTCTAAATAAAATCACGACCCGAGCGTCGATAGAGACATTCGGGTCGTTTGTTGAAGGAAATCGTCGTGCGGCAAATCCGGTGCCGGTCAAATGAGATTGAATCTGTTGACTCGTCAATAATAAATATAAATTGTAAACGATGAAAACTGACAAACTCATTATAGTCATCAGGGGCAAGATGGTCATTTTCATTTTGTTTCACTCCATTCAAGCTCGTTCAAAAGTTTCATAAATTGAACGAACGACACACCTAAGAAGAAAGCGGGCATCGTCCAGACCCAGTTACTGAGAAACGGTCCTTGCCAGAGCTCAAGCGAAATCATGCAAGCAAAACCTAAGGAAACGACTGAGGCGAGTAAGCGGGTTTATAAAACCTCCAAACAGATTTTGTCTATGCTACGTGGCGAATCGCAAAAAAGTTCCTACAAAAAACCATCCCGCAAAAGCGAGATGGTTCATGTGCCGCAAAACGTCTGATACGGATACGTCCGTGGTGGTCCGGGTGAGACGTAGCGTCCGTAGTCGGCTTCATAGTCATACGGGTTTCGCAATACGTCGAGCAAGGCATGGGTCGGTTCAAAGTCACCGCGTTCGGCTGCCGTGATGGCGGCCTCGACATGATGATTGCGCGGGATGACGGCCGGGTTGTGCTGACGCATGAGCCGGATGACGTCCTCATCAGGAAGACCTTGTTCATTGAGACGTTTCCGCCAAGCGGCGAGCCACGCCTTGCCGTCATCTCGATTGGCGAAAGCGAGCGCATCCGTATCGCCGAGCGTGAGCGCGCGGAACGTGTTCGTGAAGTCGGCCTCGGTTTCCATCATGAGTCGTAACAATTCGTCCGTCAGTGTGTCGTCTTCGTCTTTACGGACGTAGAGTCCGATTTTATGGGCGAGACCGGTGAAGTAGGCGTCTTTGTACGTCTCCGTGTAGTCGTTCAACAGCTTGTTGGCGATATCGACGGCAGCTTCATGCGTGTCGGCGAGGAGCGGGAGCAATGTCTCGGCCAGGCGGGCCAAGTTCCACGACCCGATATACGGCTGGTTCGCGTAGGCGTAGCGTCCCTCGCGGTCAATCGAGCTGAAGACGGTGTTTGGATGATACGTGTCCATGAACGCACACGGGCCATAATCGAGTCCTTCACCGCTGATGAACGTGTTATCCGTGTTCATGACGCCGTGGATGAATCCGATGAGTTGCCAGTTCGCGATCAGTTTCGCCTGCCGGGTGATGACGCGGCCGAGGAACTGTTCATAGCGATCTGGTAGCCCTTTAAGGTCGGGGTCGTGGCGCTGGATCGCATAATCGGCGAGCGCAACGACGTCGTCGATCGAGCCAGCTGCAGCGGCGTATTGGAACGTGCCGACCCGGATGTGACTTGAGGCGACGCGCGTCAACACGGCCCCATGCTTCGGACCTTGGCGCATAATCGGCTCACCGGTCGTGACGACGGCGAGCGCTCGGTTCGTCGGGATGCCGAGCGCGTGCATCGCCTCACTGATGAGAAATTCGCGCACCATCGGCCCGACGGCGGCCCGTCCATCGCCGCCTCTTGAATACGCGGTCGGACCAGAGCCTTTCAATTGTACGTCGAAACGTTTTCCGTTCGGGGCGACGTATTCCCCGAGCATGAGCGCCCGTCCGTCCCCGAGCATCGTGAAGTGACCGAACTGGTGGCCGGCATATGCTTGCGAGAACGAAGTGGACGTCTGTTCATTGCCCGCTAACAAAGCGACATCGTCTCGTAGCGTCAATCTATTTAAGCCGAGTGTGTCGGCAAGTGGTTCATTCAATAGAACGAGTTGTGGAGAAGCAACCGGATGAACCGGTCCTCGATTGTAAAACAACTCGCGAAGCTCGAGATAGGTTGCTTCAAAGTTCCAATCTGAGGTTGACATATGGATTCCTCCTATCTTGATTCGCTTTGAGTATAGCACAACCGATTCTTTCTCTTAGAGTCCGACGATTTTTGGTAAGATGGAACAGAAGTGTAAATACAGGAGTGAGTGAACATGTTGACGAGACAAGATGTGTTGGGTTGGTTAAATGGACAGTTGCGATTTGGGATCAAACCGGGACTTGAGCGGGTCGCCTGGATGCTTGAGGCGTTAGGGATCGAAGAGTTGCCATCGGTCCATGTCGCAGGAACGAACGGAAAAGGGTCGACCGTCGCCTTTTTGCGGGCGATGGGAATGGCGCAAGGATTACGCGTCGGGACGTTCATCTCGCCATACATCATCCAGTTCGAGGAGCGGATCATGTTGAACGGAGAACCGATCCGGGAAGAAGACCTCGTCCGTATCGCCAACCGCGTGCGTGACTGTGCGGCTTCATCACCGGAGACGTTGACCGAGTTCGAACTGCTGACGGTCATGGCGTGGCTGTATTTCCATGAGCAACAGCCCGACCTTGTCATTTGGGAAGTCGGCCTTGGCGGTCGTCTCGATTCGACGAACGTGTTGAAGCGTCCGCTCGCGACGGTCGTGACATCGATCGGGCACGATCATCAAGGGATTCTCGGCGACACGCTCGAAGAGATCGCCATGGAGAAGTTCGGCATCATGAAGTCGGGCGTGCCGATGTTCCATAGTCTGACAGATGAGCGGTTGATTGATTTGCTCGTACGAAAAGGGAAAGACATGAACGCACCGATCCGGGACGTCACGCCGCTTGTGATGGCCATCGAGGACGGGATTGAAACGGTCGTCACGTATGAAGGGATGTCTGCGGTGACGCTCGGTTTGACGGGGCACCACCAGGCCTACAACGGGGCGTGTGCGGTCGCGGTCGCGCGTCAGCTCGAATGGTCTGAGAAAGCGATACGAATCGGTCTCAAGCGAGCGCAACATCCAGGACGTTATGAGCTCGTTTCAACAGAACCGCGCATCATTTTGGATGGAGCCCATAATCCGGAAGGGATTGCCGCTTTAGTTGAACAGTTAAAACTTGAACAGGACGTGACCGTGCTTGCTGCGATTCTAGAAGATAAGGACAGAGTCGCGATGGTCAATTCGCTACAGGAGGTCGGACACGTACACGAGACGACGTTCGATTTTCCGAGGGCGCGGATGAAGGGACGTTTGGTTGAGGACGGGGCTGACTACGTCGAGTGGAAGGAATGGCTTCTGGATTGGCTAGAGAAGCCACAAACAAGCACGTTAGTTGTCACGGGCTCACTTTATTTCATTAGTGAAGTGAGAGCATATTGGACTAAAACCATTTACCTATAATGGAAGAAATTGATGTATATTTTTTGAAGACGGTGGGATAATTAAGAGTAAACATTAAATCCGGGGAGGACTTCACGTTGCGTAGAATTATACATTCCATCATCGTACTCGTTCTACTATTTTCCTTCATCCCTCAATCTAGTCAGGCTGAAGAAACTACAACACCGAAATATAAAGTCCTTTTTATACGAGATGCGTTCAGCACGAAGAACATAACGACAGAAACTGATTTAAATAAAGCGATTGATGAGTACGCGAAATCGGTATTCGGTAGCGGGGGCGTCCCTTCTAAATTAAGTATCGATTTTATGACAGTCAAACAGTTAAACGCGATGCGATTCCCGATGGATGGGGCTTACGATGCAATTGTATTTGGAAGTAGCCCGTTATCGGTGAATCAGAAATATCAACTTAAATTAGCTGATATTAATAAGATTCACTTAAAGGATAAGGCAGGAAGAGCCTTAGAACATAACACGACATCTTATTTTAACGATTTGACGAATTTAAAATTTAAAGAAATTGAAGATTACTATGTAAAAGTCGGCTTGCCAGTGTTATTACATGCAGATGTAACATCTGGTGGGACGAATGTTTCCCGATTGGCGAATTTCAAAGAGTATTCTAATGTACAAATTATGCCTAGTGAACAAGAAATCGCAACAGCTCTTAAAGCTCAAACGAGTGTTCGACCTTTGTTAAAAACTGTTTCTGTCACATATGATGGAAAAGCAATGGTCAATAATACAGTAGAAATTCTAAACAATATACGTAAACCGTTTCAATTTAATTATGAATTTGAGAAACCGCCTTTAGCTAGTACAATTGTAGAACTTTATATTGATTTCAATCATAACGATCGATTTGAAATCGGAAATGAGACCAACAAAAACACGAGTGAAAAAGTGAGCGAACAAATTGCATCAAATAAAAACAGTCTAGAATTTGCTCTATCTCAACCTACATTTACGGGGCCTAAGAACTGGATGGTAGTCGCGAAAGATACAGTCACAGGACGCACGGATTATAAAAAAGGTACGTTTATGTATATTGATAAAAAAGTAGAAGCGAACATTCTTCAACTGACTGCAAAAGACGGCACAACTGGTGAACTCTCTTCTGTTTTATCTAAAGATGAACTGGATAGTACCCATTACAAATTTACTTTGCATAATGGTACAACTAATCAATTTATAAAAGGTAACTTTGACACAGGATTAAAAGATAATATTTATGACATGCTCATTTTCGGATTTCAAGATTCATACAATGTGCATGGTTCAATGGATATAGCTTCTACGAGCAAGGTGAAAAAATTTGCAGAAACTGGTCAGGGCGTCATGTTAACCCATGACATGATTTTCCGTTCTGGCGGAGGAACTTCGCCTACATCGAATTGGGAAAGACAGTTTATTGATGCTGGTTCTATCTCAAACAATGTTTCCGGACAAAAGTATTACACAAATATGGGACAAAACGCTCCGGAAGAAACTCAAATTGCTGATAAAGTACAAGACGGTATTTTAACGTCGTACCCGTATTTGTTAAACGACGCCCCTAAAAATATTGCAAAAACCCATAATCAATATTTCACACTTGATTTAAATGATCCCGATGTGACGCCATGGTACAATTTGTCCTCAGACAAGACAAGTCCAAATCGTTCTTATGGCGATGCCAATAATCATTACTATATGTATACGAAAAACAATTTTACTTACTCTGGAGCCGGACATACTGATTTTCAGAAAAACTTGCCAAATAAAGAAGATGAGAAAAAAATTCTCATCAACACGATGTACCGTGCTTTCATTGGAGCAAATCATAAGCCGTACAACGTGCTTGAATCTGTAAGCGATCAGATTGATTCATTTGACCAGAACGCTATCAAGAATGGGACTGCCAAAGTATCCTCTGGCCAAGATGTTAAAATTCTTTGGCGACCTGGTGATTACGATTTTCAGGACAAGACACTCACATCGATCGTAACTTATAATGGGAAGTCCGTCACATACTCAAACGTACGAAATTTCGAAATGCAAGAACTGGTTATCCCAAAGGAGTTAGTTATTGCGAACAAACCCATTGATGTGACGATTATGACAACTGACAAACGGGGAGCAAGCGTAACAGACCGTTTTACCATTAACGTGAAAAAAGCGGCCGACACCACAAAACTCGTCAATGTGTCACGTAGCGTAGACTCATCGACCATTAGCTTATATGAAACAGGGAAAATCACTTACACGATTCAGTATCCTAAAATGTTTGATCCGTTGGCAACCCAAAAAGATGAGAAGTTTCTTCGGATCAATTCAGCTGATTTTAAAGAAGTGCTACCTGCTGAGTTCGAAATCGTCTCCATTCAGACGCCTGACGGTAACGTGATCGAACCAAAAGATCGACAAATTATTGATATGACATTTAATCCGAATCTCTATTACCAATTCAAAAACGAAGAAAACATTCTTATTGGAGACCAAACGACTTTCAAGTTTGAAGTAATGGTTCGAGCGAAACAACCGACCGCTTCACTTGTGAAGTTTGCGAAGGAAAACAACGAATTAATTTCAACGATTGAGTCCCCTATTGAAAGTACGGATCAACTAAACCCTAACGCGGCGTGGCAACAAGAGACGTCTATTTCTTCGAGGTTTGCCGACCTACTTCTCAGCGTTGGTCCACCTTTTGCCCACACAGCGTCTATTCCGAATGTGACTTTACAAGTAGGAGCGCAACAAGTAGTGGTTCCAGTCATCCGGGATAAAAAAGGTGATGTGTTTTCGAATCCGAAATGGAACAGTTTAAAATGGGAAATTGTTGATTCAGAAGGTGTGGCTACGATTTCGAGTAGCGGTACTAACGCGATTATTAGGGGAGAAAAGTCCGGACTGAAAACAATTCGATTAACCGTTAATCCTGGAGATAATCAAGCTATAATTATAGCAGAGTCAACGCTTCGGATAGTCAGTCCTGCCGAATCGATTTCTGTCGCTGACCAAACACTTTATGTCGGACAAAAAGCAACCGTTAAGCCGATTGTTTTGCCGGCGACTGCTCAATTCGAGACCGTTAAGGTAGAAACGATGTCTGGTGAGAGCGTCACGTATACAATGACAGAAAACGGCATCGAACTCGTCGGTTTAAAGCCCGGTTCGACGAAATTGAAAGTCACAGTCGTCCCAGGAAACATTTTCAATGGTTTAAATGTATTCGTGCCAACCACTACATTTGAAGTAAAAGTGATGTCACCGACGTTGACACAGTCACCGACTCAGCTTGATTTATGGGCTTGGAATACAGATGCTTTGAACGCTGATCGAACATCAAAACGCATCAATGAAGAAGCATTGATTTCGGTTACCATCTCACCGGCTGTCGCAGAAGCGTATCGATTAGCTAATTCGCTTCCTTCCGCTATAACGGTGAATCAAACCACTAATGGTTTCATCTTGCGCGCGAACGAAGGCTATGGTACAGATGGGGTCGTTACTCCGATTAATCTTCAATCGACATTCGTAAATGATTTGTTGAAAGATGTACGTTCTAATTCAACTATCGTGCGTGTCAATGAATATCCAGCGCGTCTCATCGCTAACGATATGACAATTGATTTGGGAAGAACAACGGCTACTAGTACGCCTTCACTTGATTTTTGGCCAATGACGTCGACATGGCGAGATTATCGAATGGAAGTCATTTCAGGTAGTGCTTATGTGAAAGTAGATAGTAGCGGAAAAAATCTCATTCCGTTAAAACCAGGCGTAGCAAAAGTTGACGTCTTTACGACCATACCTGCCGGAAAACCATTCGATGCGGTAAAAGATACGTTTTATGTCCGTGTCATTCAAACGAATGAGAGTGGACAAGACGACGACCGTTATTAACCTTTAATAAAGAGAGTTGACTAACATATGAAACGAAAGCAATGGCTGGCCTTTGCCTTCATTATTTTCCTTGCAACGGTGATCTGGTTTATTTATGGACAAATGCATGCTACGAATCGAGATTTGTCTACTTTGACCGGCACGACATTACTTGAGGCCGTTCAAGCAAAACCACGTCTCGACGAGGCAGAGGTAGATGATTTGCAAGCACGTGCTGAATGGTCGGCGGTCGAACTGGCCCTATCTCAACAAAAGTTCGATCCGACAGCCAGACAAATGGCAATCGCTGCATCCACTGGTCCACTAACGACTGTCGCTGCCTATTTGCAACAAGGAATTTCACCCTTTGAGTTAGTGGATGGCGTCCCAGCTTTGGCTTCCGTATTTAATGAAAATGGAGATCCTGAAAAATGGCAAGGTGTTCTTGAACTGGTTGAAGACGAGCGGCTCATCCAGCTGACGGTAGATGAATTAAATCTTGAGGCGACGAAGCAACTGTTTGCCAAAGGATATACAGTACCTGATGAAGAGCAGATAACGATTCTTTTGCAACCAATTCGTCATAACCAAGTGGAGTTGACTCAGTTGCTTCTTGAACATGGTGCCGTCTGGTCGCCGATTCATGACGAGACGGCACGTGCATATGGATCGGATTTAATACTAAAGATGAAACGTTAAAACAAGCTTCTCCGATTATTTCGGAGAAGCTTGTTTTTAATCGATTTGCACCGGTTGACTAACAAAAAACTGCAATTGATTTGTCACCGGTAATGTATTTAATTGATTGAATACGGAATCATTGTACGTCAACTTTAATCGGGATGAATCTGGGTGGTGAAGAGGTACTTGTGTATCAAAGTATTGAGTTGGTGACAATCCTTTCACTTCAGAAAATTCGCCGCGAAAAACGTTTAATTCTAAAGGCCCACGACTATATAGTCCACCATTGATTTTTTGCACGGATCCAACTGAATAGACGTACGTTTTATCAATAGAATCGCTATAAAGAAACGCTTGTAACAATGTCGGCGTTTGTTCGAATGCGTTGATACGATTAAGTAACAACTTTCCCTTAGCCAATAAAATTAGAGAACTCGCTTCGTCAGCGGTACCGACTGGTAAAATGTTTGCTCGGTCAATGAATGTATCACCAAGAGTGTAAACGGTTGAAGCGAAAGCCACGTTTCCCTTGATGGTCAAGTTGCCGTTGATGATGAGCGGTCTCTCAATTTTTAAATTGCCTAGAGATTCAATCGTCACGTTGCCGTCAAAAAGAAGCGGTGTGTTTGCCTCAGTGATTGATTCAGTCAAATACATCGTCTGATTCTCTAGTGAGTCTGGTAATTGAATAATGCTCGTGTCACTTAATTGATTGTATCGTGAAGAGTCTAGATAGCTTGTTGGCTTTGTTAGAATTGACGCTCCATCATCACTCAGGACTTGAGACATTTCAAACACATTTTTTATTTTAGGAATGGAAGGGGCTGAAAAAATCGTCTCAGAAACATTGCCTCCAAATGGTAGTTTGACAGCTACATGCCGGTTTACGTATTCGATAATAGAATAGTCATATTGGAATGATGAGAATTGACTCGGAGTCGGTCCGGCATCTGGAAGTTCGTTCGCCTGACCGACATCATCGGTAAAATAATTTGCTTCGGTACAAGTCAAACAGTTGTCGAGCGTTGGAATATCGATACGACCGTCTAAAAAGAATCGGGCTGATGTTAAATTTTCTAGTTGATTTGCTTGACCGTCTAGTTGATAGTTCGCGTCACGATTAAGCGTAAGTGGACCTGCAGAGTAAATATTCCCTTTCACTTTTGGCATACCGTTTACCGTCAACTGTTTATCGGAACCAAGAACGTAGTACAAGAAAGAGGGCAGGGCCGTCAAATACAAATCTTGCGTATATTCGACCGATAGTTGCGGTTGTTCTGGATTCAGCTGACGACTTGCAGTGACGTTCACTTGCAAAATCTTCGTAAACGGTGCAGTGTCGAGCAAATTGGCGTCCGAACTTTCTTTCAACTGAATCGAGTAGCTGACCTGGCTATCGCTCTCGCTAGGGAGACCGAGAAACGGTTCATTTGAAACGAGCGTTCCTTGAATCGCGTCGTTGAAGGCAGACTCCGATTGCATATGGGCCGGCACATCGTTCGAATCATGAAGGGGGAAACGATTTCGAACGTCCGCCGCAATCAGGTTGAGGGCACTTTTCGCGTCTTCGTTCAGTTGCGTATCTTCCGTCCGGATGACCGTCAGTTTGTTCGTGACCAAGTTCACTTGCATGGCAGCGAGCGATAAGACGGCGAGCGCGGCCATCGTCACGAGGACGAGTACGAGGACGTAACCTTCTTCTCGTTTGTGCATAAAGGATGCCTCCTTTCTTCTCAAAATGGGATGGAGCTTTTAAACGTTTTGACGGAATCAGGATTTGCCTTTAACGAGAGGTTCATCTCAATCTCGATCAAGCCGCTCGTCATATAGCTCGGTCGCCGGGGGTCATAGACGGACTCGACCACTTTGATCGAAATCGTATCTATCAAGACGTTCGGATTGCTCGGCACGTATGAATCCGCAGATAAGTTCAAGCTAATCGGTTCATACCCCGCTTCTCGATAAATCATCCCGGTCGATGAGATTCGAGGTTCAGATAATTGATGGAATTGGTAAGTATCATTTATTTCGGTGACGGCATCGAATTCACTGCGGTTCACTTCTGATAAAATCGACGTGACTAAATAGTCCGCCTCACTCCGGAGCTCACTCGTTTCGTTCGTTAATTGAAAACCGAGCGTTCCTGAAATGAAGGCGGTGATGATGACACCGCTTAAAATCGAGGCGACGACGACCGTCACGAGGAGCTCGACTAACGTGAATCCTTCTGAGGCTTTACTGAACGAGCTCGCTTTCTGGAACAGCTGTTTCAGGGAACGGCTCACGTAACGATGCATTCGAAATCACTCCTTTCAACGTGACAGGTGTTCGGAGTCGGTCGGTCGTCACGGAAATTTTGACTTCGAGTGTCGTGGATGGCATGGGTGACAATTGGGTGATGGTCGCGACGTATGTCTCACCATGAATCCGGTAGTCGGAGCAAAAATCACAATTTGAGCTCTCGCCGTTTTGATTCAACAATTTGTTCAATTGAAGTGGGTCTTGAACAGTCGAGGCTCGCCGGTCCAATGTATGGAGCGCATTTTGAGCAACTTGGTTGGCGATGGTCGTGCTCAGACTATCATTCGTCGTCTTCAAACTTTGGCTAAAGATGTTCAACAATGAGAATGAAACGATCGACAAAATGACAATCGACACGAGCACTTCGACGAGCGTGAAGCCTTCCTCAGACCGATGCACATCATTGACCTCCTTTTCAAATATAGTGAATAACTAGGAAAAAAGCGTATGATTACTTAAATAATTGTTAATTTACGTCCAATGCATATTATACTAAAGTTACAGTGTGAACGGATAGTAAATCGAAAGTCTCATTTTATATAGGGGGAATTGGAATGAAGCAATACGGGATGCATCTCTTGATCCTCGCAGGACTTGTGCTGCTCGTATCATTGCCGACGATCGGGCTGGTCAACTATCTCGATGCGTCTGCGAAAACGAGTGTTACATATAAAGATACACGGGTCGCCGGGGTGGACCTGTCTGGTATGACAAAACAAGAGGCAAACGTCCGGCTCGAGAATGCCATCGAAGACTTTACAAACGTCCCCTTCGTCGTGACCCTCATGGATGGGACGGCCATTGAAGTCGGAAAAGATGTTGTCTCGTACAATGTAGGTGACACGCTCGACGGGGTCTCCGAACCGGGAGACTATCCGCTCATCACCACGGTCGATGAGGAGCGATTAACGCCATACATCGAGAACCAACCGGTCACGCTCTCGATGGTGACACCGCCGCTCATCGAATCTGCCTCATCGCTCAATTCAGACGTCATCCTCGAGATGACGGCAACGGAGAGTGAGATTGTCGCTTCCATCGCAGTCAGTCCGACGCCGGCGATGCGTGCTGCGCTCGAGCGAATGAATGGGTTTGAAATGGAATCTGGGGATATCTTCAGCCTGAAGGCGTTCGGAGAAGATTTTGATGCGCTCAGTACGCTTGGGTCATCGTTGTATCAACTGTTTGCGGCAACGCCGTTCCAAATTTTAGAACGGGTACCGCATGAGACGCTGCCGGCCGGTATTGAACTCGGCTACGACGTCAACGTCGACGAACGCTCGAATTTCGCCGTGCAGAACACAGAACCGACGCCGTATGCGCTCATCGTGCTAGAAGAAGGGAATACGATGACGGTCCAATTGCTCGGCAAGACGTTTGTCGGTGCATACGAATCGCGCGTTGAACAAGTGACGAGCGTTCCGTACCAAAATATCGTCCGTTTCTCTCCGTCTCTCCCGGCCGGCAGTTCATCTGTGACCCAGTCCGGACAGACGGGAGAGTCCGGAAAACTGTATCGTGTCCGGATCACGGACTCCGGGGAGTCACTCGAATTGCTCGGATTTGATTTTTACGAGCCGATTCCAGAAATTGTGACGAAAAGCTCCGTCCCGCTCCCGCCACCTGAACCGATTGAACCCGTGATTCCAACTTTTCCGGACGAATCACTGGAAGACGACCCGTTTAATGACGATGTAGAGGATGACGGAATAAATGAGTTTGAAGAACAGCCACCGGTGTACGAAGATGAGCCGGTGCCTAGTGAGGAGGCAGTCGGATGATCGGTTATTTGATTTTGATCGTCTTTTGGGTACTTGCCACATTGACGATGTTCGCCTTATCCGTTCCCTACGTCCGGAAACGAGAGACGAAAGGCGTCATCTCGTTGGTCGTTGCCGTCCTCTCGCTCGGTGTGTACAGCCTTTACATAGAAGGACTCGAGCAAACATGGTGGGCATGGGGATTACTTGTCCTCGGTTTGGCCGGTGGCGCGACACTCAGTACGTTCGTCGAACAGCGAGACGTCGCACAGGAGGCACAACAGAGGATGGTGAAGTAAGTTGAGACGAACGAAAAAACGGCTTGGCGAGATGCTCGTCGAGGCGGGAATCATCACGCAAGAGCAGCTAGACGAAGCCCTTTCGCAAAAGCGAACCGGAGAGAAACTCGGGGATGCACTCATGCGATTGAATTACTTGACCGAGACGCAATTGATTCAAGTGTTGCACGAACAATTGAACGTGCCGATCATTGCCCTATATTCTCAAGATATCAACGTGACGGTGACAAAGCTCGTGCCGAAAGCGATTGCTCAAAAGCACGACATCATGCCGATCGACCTTCAAGGCAATACCCTTCATATCGCGACGGCAGACCCGCTCGACTTGATTGCGATTGACGACGTGCGCCTGCAGACCGGGATGAACATCGAGGTCGGCATCGCCACGCGTGAACAAATCCGTAAGACGATCAGCCGGTACTACGAGATGGATGCCTCGCTCATCGAGATTTTAAAAGAAGAAGCGCCCGAACTCGAAAAGGAAGAGACGGTCTCTCGCGACGACGCACCGGTCATCCGGCTCGTCAATCAGCTGTTTTTGAGCGCGATTGACCAACGGGCCTCGGATATCCACTTCGACCCGCATGAGAAGCAGCTCCACGTCCGCTTCCGGGTCGACGGAGACTTGCGCACCGAAGCAGTCTATCCGAAAAAAATTCAAAGTGTCATGCTGACGCGATTAAAAGTAATGAGTAATCTCGATATTACCGAGAGCCGTCTGCCGCAAGACGGTCGCATCAAATATACGCTCCGGGAACGTCCCTATGACTTTCGGGTGTCGAGTTTGCCGACGATGTATGGCGAAAAGATCGTCATCCGGGTACTCGATTCGTCAGAAGGATTGACGGATTTGACAAAACTCGGGTTCGGGGACCAAAACGAACGGTTGTACCGGGAGATGCTGAAACGTCCGAACGGCATCATTCTCATCACGGGGCCAACAGGTTCCGGAAAATCCTCGACGTTATACGCTTCATTGAAGGAATTGAACGATGAGTCAAAAAACATCATCACAGTCGAGGACCCGGTCGAGTATCAGCTCGACGGCATCAACCAAGTCCAAGTCAATGCAAAAGTCGGATTGACGTTCGCTTCAGGTCTGCGCTCGATTTTAAGGCAAGACCCGAACATCGTCATGGTCGGGGAGATTCGAGACACGGAGACGGCCGAGATTGCCATCCGCGCGTCGCTCACCGGTCACTTGGTGTTGTCGACGCTGCATACGAACTCAGCGATCAGTTCGATCACCCGACTCATCGATATGGGCGTCGAGCCGTTCCTCGTCGCCGCCTCGACCTCAGGGCTCGTCGCCCAGCGGCTCGTCCGTCGCGTCTGTCGCGACTGCGGGCACGAACAGCCCGTCTCGAAACGAGAACAGGAGCTATTCACGGCAGAAGGTGTTCCCATCGACCATGTCATTCGAGGCAACGGCTGTGCATCCTGTAACTTCACCGGATACCGAGGCCGCCTCGCGATCCATGAAGTCGTACCGATTGATGAAGGGCTACGTCGGATGATTATGAACCAAGCGACCGAGGCCGAGATGGCCGACTATGCGAAGCAAGCGGGTGT
This sequence comes from Exiguobacterium sp. TNDT2, assembly GCF_003331145.1. GTDB lineage: Bacteria > Bacillota > Bacilli > Exiguobacteriales > Exiguobacteriaceae > Exiguobacterium. Next base: position 63,573 of record NZ_QLVE01000006.1, read on the forward strand.
CCGCTTCCTGCTCACCGATGGACTTGAAAAAGTCGCGCTCGGCTTGACGACGACCGAGGAAATCTTAAGAACAGTCATAACGGAGTGAAGAGATGATCCATCAATCGATAGAAGCTATATTGACGAAAGCGGTCGAACAACGTGCGTCAGATATTCATTTGACCGCCGGCTCACCGCCGATCATTCGGGTCGACGGAAGCCTGGTCACGATGGGTGACGAGAAAGTGCTGCCTCACCAAATCGAGGTGTATTTAAAAGAGATTATGACCGAAGAGATGCGAGGCCGTCTCGAGATGCAACGCGATCTCGACTTCTCGTTCGGTGTTCCGCGTGTGTCTCGTTTCCGAGTCAACACGTATTACCAACGGGGCACGGTCGCCATAGCGTTCCGATCCATTTCCGGGGAAATCCCGACGATGAACGAACTCGACTTGCCCCAAGTGCTAAAGCGATTGATCGAGAAACCGTATGGGCTCATCCTCGTCACTGGACCGACGGGGTCAGGGAAATCGACGACGCTCGCCGCGATGATCCATGAGATCAATCGGACGCAGCGTAAACGTATCATCACGCTCGAGGATCCGATTGAGTATTTGCATTCACATGACCAGAGCATCGTCGACCAACGTGAGATCGGTTCAGATGTGATGAAGTTTGTCGACGGCCTCCGTGCCGCACTCCGACAAGACCCGGACGTCATTTTACTAGGAGAGATGCGTGACCTCGAGACGATCTCGACGGCGATGACGGCCGCGGAGACGGGTCACCTCGTCATGGCGACGCTCCATACGTCGAGTGCGATGTCGACGGTCAGCCGAATCATCGATGCTTTTCCGGCCGAACAACAAGACCAGATTCGGACCCAACTCGCCAATGTGCTTCTCGGTGTCGTCAGTCAGCGCCTATTCCCGCGTGTCGATGTCCCGAAAGGGCGGGTCGCCGCGATGGAGATTATGCTTGGTAATCCAGCTGTCGCCAACTTGATCCGGAATGAGAAGGAGTTCCAACTTCCGACCGTCATTCAAACGAACCGGCAAAACGGGATGCAGACGATGGACATGGCGATCGAGCAGCTCGTCCGTCAAGGCGTCATCAACCCGAACGCCGTACCAAATGAGGAGAGGTGACTAAATGGCCATCTTCCAATACGAAGGCAAATTGCTGAACGGCAAACGCAAGAAAGGGCGAATTACCGCGCTCTCGCTCCGTGAGGCGAAAGAAAAGCTGCGCCAAGAATCGATTCTCGTCACCGAACTCGCTGAACTCGAGTCGACAGGATTGAACAAAGAAGTCAACTTGCTCCCGGAGCGGGTCAAAATTGAACATTTGATTATGTACGTGCGTCAGTTCGCCACGCTCATCCGGGCCGGTGTGCCGATTGTGCGAGCGACTTCGATTTTACGCGTTCAAACCGAATCGAAAATGTTGAAGAAGACGCTCAGTCAAATCGAGGATGATTTACGAGAAGGGATTGCTTATTCAGAGGCGATCAAGAAACACCCGCGCGTGTTCTCGAACTTTTTCAGCTCGATGGCACTTGCGGGCGAGGCGAGCGGAAACTTAGAAGAAGCGCTCGACCAAATCGGGCTCCAGCTCCAGAAACAGTATGACGTGAAACGAAAAGTCATCTCGGCTTTGACGTATCCGCTCGTCGTGTCAATCGTTGCGATTGGGGTCGTCGCGTTCCTCATGGTGAACGTCGTCCCGACCTTCGCGAGCATCTTCGGACAGCTCGGCGGGGAGCTCCCTCTCATCACGCGTATCGTCGTCGCCGTGTCAGATTTCATCGCGGCCTATTGGTGGCTCATCTTCGGCGGGGCGATTCTCGCATTGCTTATCTTCACGTGGATGTTAAAGCGCGACAAAGAGCGGTATGTGATTGATGGATTGCTATTAAAGATGCCGATTTTTGGGCCGATCGTCTTGAAGTCACAGATTGCGTTGTTGACGCGAAGTTTGGCTGTCTTACTTCAGGCGGCGGTTCCGATTTTAACGGCAATCGAGATTACCGAGAAAATCGTCTCAAACCGTGTCATTCGAAAAGGACTCGGCCAAGCCCGCAACATGATGGCCCAAGGGATTCCGCTCCATGAACCGCTTGAGCGGAATGACAGTTTCCCGCCGCTCATGACGCAAATGATTGCGGTCGGAGAAGAGAGCGGAGATTTGGACTCGATGTTGAACGAGGTCGCGGAGTTCTACGAGACCGAGGTCGAGACGACGACAGACCGATTAAAATCGATTATTGAACCGCTGTTAATTGTCGTTTTAGCGAGCATTGTCGGGGTCATCGTTATCGCGATTGTCGTCCCGATGTTCCAAATTTATGGGGATATCCAAAATCAGTAGAAATTTCTTAGTTTATGCAGATAAACTACTTTTCAACGCCAAATTTTGAATGTATAGTAAAATTGTTCTACTAGATTTAGTACTTCAGTAATGAATCCGGCACAAAATACAGCAAACTACACAAAAGGGGAGAATGAATCATGTTAGAGAAAATGAAAATGATTTGGCAAGATGCCAAACAATTGAAAGATGAGCGCGGACTCACACTCGTCGAGTTGCTCGTCGTCGTCGTCATCTTAGGAATTATCGCAGCCATCGCGGTTGTCGCGATTGGTGGGATTATCGAGAACTCGAAGAAAGATGCGATGGTGGCTGACGCGAAGCAGATGGTGAGTGCGGCGAAATTATATACAGCTTCTAACCCAGTTAAAAAAGACGCACCTGTTGAATTGGTTTTTGTAGGCAGTGAGAGTACAGGGGCTACTAAGGCAGATGGTTCACAATACATTTCACAACTCCAAGATCCATTTGGAACAGATTATACAACTGCTTTAGTGAAAATCACGGAAAATGGCGGGAAATATACTTACACTACTACTTTAGTTGGATCAAAGTTTAAAATTGAGAATAAAGGTGAAACTTCTCTTAACAAAGAAAGTTCAAACCTGACTGCTGTAACTTCACCATAATGTGTATTAATCCGGCTGGCGCTGGGCACTCGCTCAGCCTAGCCGGTTTTCTGTTTTTGGCATATACTTACAAGTAAGGAAGTGACCTTGATTGGTTGAACTTATAGGACTCATATATAGCCTCGTCCTCGGGGCCGTCATCACGTCATTCACGAACGTCGTCGGGCTCCGCGTGCCACGCCAACAGTCCATCGTCACACCGCGCTCGCACTGCCCGTCATGCGGACACGTCTTGTCTGCTTGCGAACTGATCCCGATTTTCGGTTATGTGTTCCTGCGTGGGAAATGTCGCGGCTGTGGCGGGCGGATCGCGCCGACGTATCCGCTCTTTGAATTGCTCGGAGCGGTCGGGTACGCCTATAGTTTTTGGCTGTATGGGTTTAGCCTCACGACGCTTCTCGCGTTCGTCTTCATGTCGACGCTTCTCGCTTTGGCGATGTCGGACTTGTCGACAATGCTCGTGCCGAACGTCATCTTGCTGTTCACGGCACCGGTCCTCATGTTGCTCGCTTATAGCGCAGGTGTGGTCTGGTGGAGCCCGCTCGCCGGAGCGGCGCTCGGTTTTTCCGTTCTGGCCACCGTATTTTTCGTATCCAAGGGGGGACTCGGCGCAGGTGACGTCAAACTATTTACGGTAATCGGGCTCGTGCTCGGACCGCGCGACGTCCTCGTCGCCTTATTTTTATCGAGCTTGATTGGAGCAGTCGTCGGACTGACGCTCATCGGCTTGAAACGGATGAATCGGAAACAGCCGATTCCGTTCGTGCCGTCGATCGCACTCGGCACGATGCTGACGTTTTGGTTCAGCGAACGATTTTTTGATTGGTATTTTGATTTGATGTAGGGGGAAACCAGCATGAGCCGGTCTATAGAGAAAGGAACGGTCGCGTATTTCTCGTTCGATGCGCTCAGCATCCACGGGGCCGTGATTAAACAAGGCGTCTTCAAGCGAAGCGCTTCTGTCCAGTTAGCGAAAGGTGCTTACGCAGGGGGACGCATTGAAGACGAGAACGCATTCGGTCTCGCCTTCGACGAACTGTGCCGCAAAATTAAAGTACGAAAAGGGATGGTCTGCGCCGTGGATATGGCTGAGACCGAAGTCTTATCCCGGAAAGTCGAGATTCCGTCGACAATCCCGAAAGATGAGATTCGAGGCTATCTGTTCATGGAGATTGGCAGTTCGATCATCTTGCCGTTCGACGACGTCGCCTTCGACTATGAGGTGCTCGGTGAGACGGACACGAAGACCGAGGTCATGCTCCACGCCGTCTCGGTCGATTTGACGAAAGCGATCCGCGCCTACATGAAGAAACGCGGGTTCCAATTGAAAAAAATCGTTCCGCGTCCGGTCGCCGTCGCGAACGGGGTGTCCCGTCTTGAAACGCTCGACCCGCTCAAATCGACGCTCCTCTGGCACGTGACGCCATTCGCGCACCAGTTGCTCGTCCTTGAGGAAGGACAGGTCCGGTTCATTCGTGCCATCGAGACCGACCTCCCGTACCGCGTCGAGACGACGGACGGACTGGTCACCTATACATATAACGGCTCCAACGAGGCGTTTGCGAATCAGACGGACGAATGGTTGAATGAACTTTCCCGTTTTCTCGACTTTTATCGCTACTCGCTTCGGACGGATGGGCGCCCGATTGATGAACTGATCATCTCTGGGACGGTCCCGAACCTTGACGACCTTGTCGAGACGATCGAGAGTGAGGCGATGGTACCGGTCAAACGGATTGCTGACCCGCTTCCGTTATCCCACGCAACGCCTCTGTCTCATCAGATGCTGCCGCTTCTTGGGATGGCGACGCTCGACAAGGAGCACGACGCCAACTTCATCAATTCGACCGATGTGACGCTACGCTGGCCGCTCATCGCGAGTCTCCTTGCCCTTTTGATTGGTGGGGGAGCGACCGGCTACTTGTTTTATGAAGTGAACGAACTTCAACAGAACGAGGCTCAACTCGAGGAACAACTGCAACTTGTCCGGATTTACCAGACCGAACAAGTGAACTCGAAAGGTCAGCAAGTCGTCTCGCTCGATCAGACGGTAACGGCGCTCTCGGCCGAAGAAAAGTTAGCCGTGCCGGCGCTCCGGGCGTTGACCGAGCAATTGCCGCCGACAGGATACGTGTTGACGTATAACTACGCCGACGGTTCGCTCATGAGCGTGCGCACCCAGTTCGAGACGCTCGCCGATTTGAACGTGTTTCAACGTTCACTCATGAACGATGTGCGGTTTGAGAACGTCAAACTGCTCGGCGTGACGACCGAGACGAAAGAAGAGACGGGGCAAGAAGAGACGAACGCCGACACACCGTTCAGTCCAGGCGTGCTCGATTCCACGAACGAACCGCTCCCGCGCTACATCGGCGAGTTCACCTTCACGTTCATCGATGCCGAACCGGAGACGCCGGAAGGGGAGACCCCAGATGACGAGCTACCGGACGGCGAGACAGAAGAAACGACCGATGAGGAGGTGGTGAGCGAATGAAACGTTCAACGATTTATTTGATTTTTACAATCTGTTTGTTCGCGGCGATCGCCGTACCATCTTATTACGGCTATGAGTATTTCATACACCGTGGTAACGTCAAGTCGCTCGAACGGGAACTGTCGCTCGAACAGACGAAGCTCGAGCTGTTGCGTCAAGAAGGGGAGGTTGTCGACGTCGCCGACTCGCAACGTCTACAGACGCGTGTCCCGACTGAACCGGCACTCGATACGGTTGTCGAAACGTTGTCTCAGGCGAGCCAACTGTCGGACGTCCGTGTGACGAGTATCGCCTTCGCTGACGGTATCCTTGCTGAGTCAGAAGTCCCGGAAGACATCGACGAGCCGGAACCGAACGACGTGAGCGCGACGGCTGAACCGGTCGAACCGGTCGAAATCACGCCGGTCAACGCCTCGTCGGTCCGCTCGACCGTATCGCTTCAAGCAGATACGTATGAGTCGCTCGTCTTGTTCCTCGAGTCGGTCGAGTCGATGAACCGGATTCATATCCTGCGTACGGTCCAGTTCACCGGACCGAGCGAGACGGGCCCGAATACGACCGAGACGGCTGAGCCGCTCGAGTTCACGGTCGAACTCGACGCTTTCTACCGGCCAGACCTCGATCAACTTATCGACGATCGTTACGTACCGGCGCAGACGTTCACCCCGAAAGACATCCCGGTGTACGATTATACGACGCCATGATCCGAACGTCCCTTCAAAAAAGAAGGGGCGTTTTTTTGAGGCGTCGCGGATTGTAAACGCCTGCTCGTTTGCCTACAATCGACAGTGAAGTGTGATACGGGAAAGAAGCCCGTTACGCACATATGGAAGGAGTCGTTACAATGAAAGCAACACAGAAACGTGTCATCCTCGCCTCGATGTCGCCGCGGCGTACCGGGCTGTTGAGCCAGGCCGGAATCAATCATGAAGTCATCCCATCGAACGTCGTCGAAGGGGCGAACGGTCGGGAACATCCGGACGAATATGTCGGACGACTTGCCCGTGAAAAAGCGATGGACGTCGCCCGAGACAACCGTGACGCCGTCGTCATCGGCTCAGATACGGTCGTCGTCTTAGACGGGATGATTTTAGAGAAACCGAAAGACCGTGATGACGCGCGGGATATGCTACAGCGCCTATCGGGGATGACCCATGAAGTACTCACCGGCGTCAGTATCATCGGACCCGAACGGCAGGACTTGTTCGTCACGACGACGTACGTCTCGTTCATCGACATCCCGAACACATGGCTCGACGGCTATCTCGATTCGATGGAGCCGTACGACAAGGCCGGTGCCTATGGGATCCAAGGGTCGGGCGGTCTGTTCGTCGAACGGATCGATGGGGACTTTTATAACGTCGTCGGTCTGCCGATTCGTCCACTCGTCGAGACGCTCGAACGACACGGGGTATCGCCGCGCTTTCTGTGAATGAAGCGAAAGTTGGTGAAGGAATGACCATGGTGCTCGACCGAAGTGTTGAATCCGCGCTCGCCCGGCTACTCCAAATCGGTGGCAGGGGCGGCGACCCACATGAGACGGCCCGGCGGCTGTCTGACGTGTATCCGACGCTCCGGGCGTTGTCGCAGGCGTCTGTGAGCGACCTCTGTCAAATCGAGGGCATGACGAAGAAGAAAGCCGAGCAGTTGCTTGCGGCGTTCGCAATCGGTCTCCGTTACGTCGAAGAACCGAAAGTGGAGACGCCGACGATCCGTTCGCCGCAGGACGCCTATGAACTGCTCCGTGATGAACTCCGGCTGTTGAATCAGGAGCATTTCATCTGTCTGTATTTGAACACGAAGAACCAGCTCATCGCCCGGAAGACGTTGTTCGTCGGTGGACTGAATTCGTCGATTGTCCACCCGCGCGACGTGTTCCGCGAAGCGCTCAAACTGTCGGCGGCGTGCTTTATCGCGGTGCATAACCACCCGAGCGGGGATGCGACTCCGAGCCGGGAAGACATCGAGGTATCGGAGCGGCTTGTCGAGGCCGGTCATATCGTCGGCATCGCCTGTCTCGATCACGTCATCATCGGGGAGGACCATTACGTCAGTATGAAGCAACGGGGCTATATGAACGGTTGACGTTAGCTAATATTGACCCATGAGCGTTCGTTCTACTTTTATTATCGATGCGGTCTTTCCGTTCGTCCTCTGCGCGTCGATGTGCTTACCACTACTTCAATCGGGTCTCTAACTCAGTATTCTAACGAAGCAGGCGCTTACACGTGCTTGCTTTTTGATTTGCGTTTTTGTCGAAAAGAAGGCACACTAATATACGGTGAGACAGGACTGAGATTCGCGTTATTGTAAATAACCTGTAATCGAATGAACGTTTTCAAACATGATTTTTCCGTTATAATAAAAAATAGTGTAACCAAGAGAGGAGCAGCACGTATGTTTCGTAGTTTTAACCGAGAAATCGGAATCGACCTTGGAACGGCAAATACGCTCGTTTATGTAAAAGGTCAAGGCATCGTTGTTCGTGAACCGTCCGTCGTGGCGTTCCGTACAGATACAGGTAGAATTGAGGCCGTGGGTAACCAGGCCAAGGATATGATTGGACGTACGCCGGGCAACGTCACGGCACGCCGTCCGATGAAAGATGGGGTCATCGCCGACTTCGAGACGACAGCGACGATGATCAAATACTTCATGGAGCAAGCGCAGAAGTCGAAGAGCGGTTTGTTCTCATCGAAGACGAACGTCATGATCTGTGTGCCAAGCGGCATCACGTCAGTCGAAAAACGTGCCGTGGAAGACGCAGCCAAGCAAGCAGGCGCGCGTGAAGCGTACACGATTGAAGAACCGTTCGCGGCAGCAATCGGTGCCGGTCTCCCGGTTTGGGAACCGACAGGCTCGATGGTCGTTGATATCGGTGGCGGTACGACCGAAGTCGCAGTGATTTCACTCGGCGGCATCGTGACGAGCCAATCGATTCGTGTCGGCGGTGACGAAATGGATGACGCCATTATTCGTTACATCAAAAACAAATACAACCTCATGATCGGGGAGCGGACGTCCGAGACGCTCAAAATGGAAGTCGGTTCGGCTCGCATCGACGCTTCGAACGAAGGGGAGAAGATGGAGATCCGTGGTCGCGACCTCGTGACAGGCCTTCCAAAACAAATCGAAGTCTCAGCCGCTGAAGTGTGCGAAGCACTCTCGGATACGGTCGAAGCGATCCTCGCAGGCGTGAAACAAACGCTCGAGCAGACGCCGCCGGAACTTGCTGCTGACGTCATGGATCGCGGCATCGTCCTCACAGGCGGTGGGGCACTTCTTAAAAACTTGGATGATGTCATCTCGGACGAGACACACATCCCGACGCTCGTCGCGGATGAGCCGCTCGATTGCGTCGCCATCGGGACAGGAAAATCTCTTGAAATGATGGACGTCCTCCGTTCAAAATCAGGCATCTCGTCGCGTCGATGAGTGGTGACACACGATGAGCCGGTTCGTACGCAATAAAAAGCTCATCATCACGCTGATCGGTATCATCTTATTCGTTGTGATTTTAGGGGTTTCGATTCGAGGACGGTCGGAATCCGCCTGGTACCAAGACGTCACGCGTGATGTGGTCGGAACGTTCCAACGGGTGTTCACGGTGCCGATCGGCTGGATGGATAGTACCGTGTCCTCGATTTCGAACGTACGAGATATTTATGAAGAGAACCGACAACTGAAACAACATTTGACGAAATATGCGGAAGTGTCGGTCGAAGCCGATGACCTGCGCCGTGAGAACGAAGAGTTGCGGCAAATGGTCGAGGCGTCCGACACGTCGCTCCGTGACTATGATTTGATTCCCGCCGAAGTGATCGGGCGTACGCCGAACGACTGGCAACGCTACGTGACGGTCAACGTCGGCGAAGAGCGTGGGGTCGAGAAAGGCATGGCCGTCACGGCCGCCGGCGGAATGGTCGGTCGCGTCATCCAGACGAGCGCTTACACGTCACAAGTACAGCTCCTCTCTGACAACAACCGGACGAACAACGTCTCGGCCGTCGTCAAAGATGCGGACGGCAAAGCGACGTACGGGACGATTGACGGCTTTGACAGCGAGACGAACGAGCTCTTCTTCACGAAGGTCTCTAATAGCGTCAAGCTGAAAGAAGGTGAGATCGTGTCGACGTCAGGTCTCGGTGGGCGCTATCCGGCCGGTCTCGTCATCGGTACGGTCGAGTCGATTGAGACGGACGAATATGGTGTGTCCCAAGTCGCCCGCATCAAACCTGAGGCGGACTTCAACGACTTCTCACAAATGTTTGTCATCGATCGAGCGCTCGACGAACCATTTTTGACAGGTCCCGAGGAAGGAGGAGCAGCGGGTGAGTAACATGAAAGTGTTCATCGCCCTGTTCCTCCTCTTTCTTATTGAAGGGACATGGGCCGCCATCTTCTCATGGCATTATGTGACGCCGTTTTTGTATTTGACGTTGATCGGCTTGATGTACGTCAGTTTGTATGGCCGCTGGGAGTCGGCGCTCGGATTCGGTCTCGTGTTCGGATTGCTGTATGACATCGTCTACACTGACTTGCTCGGAATTTACTTATTTACTTTTTCACTCATTCCTCTCTTAGTCAGCTTCGTGTTAAAATATATAGGTGAGAACTTCTTCTCGGTCGCCATCACGTTCACATTCATGATTCTCATGTTTTCTTTCGGAATCTTCAGTGTCATGACGGCAATCGGTGGGACGACCATGACCATTCAAACACTATTAGTTGAACAGATTCCAGGGACGCTCGCCGTCAATGCTGTCGCCATCGCACTGTTATATGTGCCGATGACGCGGTACGTGGCGCCGCGACCTGTAGCGAAAAGAGGGTAGCCATGATGGAGCGTAAACGACACATTACGATTAAAGGACATCGCAACGGGATTGCAATCCACTTCAATCCACGGAGTGGCATCGATGAGGTGCTCGGAGAGCTTGAGGCCACGTTACAAGAAATGGCGCCGCCTTCTGGGGAGATTGCACTCAAATTGCATGCGGGTACTCGTTATTTAGACGAGGAGCTGTCACGTCAAATTCGTGAAGTCGTCGCTCGTCATGGCGTTTTTTATATCGAGGAGCTATCGAGCGAGGTCATGCTGACCGAAGAGGCGAAAGCGACCTATGGCAAGAAGACGTTCCACTACCATAGCGGGACGATTCGAAGCGGCCAAGTGCTCGACTTCGACGGCTCGGTGCTCATTATCGGAGACGTCAACCCGGGGTCTGAAGTTCGGGCGACGGGCAGCATCTATTGTTTAGGGACGATACGAGGAAATGTGCGTGCCGGTGTCGAAGGATGGGAAGAAGCGGTCATCACCGCCAGTCTGCTCCATCCGAAGTTTTTAGCGATCGGTGAACATGCGCTCGCGTCGGACGACGGCGAAGAGCTTCCGGAGATTGAGATGGGATGCGCGTATCGGACGAATCAAGGCATTGAAATGACGCGTCTCCGTCAAGTCATGACTGGGCTGAAAGACGCATATGCAATGGAATTACAGAGAGGGTGAGTTTGATGGAGCAAGCAGTAGAGCCTGTACATACAGCGAAAGAAGTGAAGAAAGGTCGGGCCATCGTCGTGACATCGGGGAAAGGTGGCGTCGGGAAGACGACCACGACCGCGAACCTTGGAACGGGCCTCGCATTGTCCGGTCACTCGGTCTGTCTCGTCGATACGGACATCGGTCTACGGAACTTGGATATCATCTTAGGACTCGACAACCGGAGCATCTATAACCTCGTCGACGTCATCAACGGGCAGTGCAAATTGCATCAGGCGCTCGTTCGTGACAAGCGGTTCGAAGAGATGTATCTCTTGCCTGCGGCCCAGTCGAAAGACAAGACGTCGGTTCAACCGGAGCAAGTGAAAGAAATCATCGACCAGTTGAAGACGGAATACGACTTCGTGTTGATCGACTGCCCGGCCGGGATTGAGCAAGGTTTCATGAACGCGATTGCCGGCGCCGACGAGGCTGTTGTCGTGACGACGCCTGAGAAGGCAGCCGTTCAAGACGCGGACCGCATCATCGGCATGCTCGAGCAAGCGGAACACGTCGCGGCACCGAAACTGATTGTCAACCGTGTCAAGAACCACCTCGTCGAATCAGGTGACATGCTCGACATCGATGACATCATGCGTATCTTGTCGATCGATCTTCTTGGCGTCGTCGTCGATGATGAAGAAGTCATCGCCGCTGCGAACCGCGGGGTACCGGTCACGATGAACCCGGACAACAACGCCGGACAAGCGTACCGCAACATCACACGTCGCATTCTCGGCGAGTCGGTGCCGCTCATGTCGATCCAGACCGAACAAAAACCGGTTGGCTTTTGGACGCGGCTCATGATGAAGTTTGGAATGAAAAAAGCCTGAGGCAACGAAAGTTGCCTTTTTGTGTCGAAAGGAGAGATACGCGTGCGATTGATTTATGAACGGACCCCGTCCATTGAACGGGCCATGCTCGTCGACGGAGAGCGTCTGCTCGAAGTCGAGGAACGTTTCATCGACCAACTATCGATTGGGACGATTCTCGAGGCCGCGATTGAACGGATTCACCCGTCGCTCGGCGCCGCATTTTTAACGACCGGCGAGACAACGTTCTTCTTGCCGATTGCCGAGACGTTGAAAGCGCTCGAGGCGTATCCGAACGTGCCGGCCATCGGTCAGGCGGCCGTCGTCGGTGACAAACGGCTCGTCCAAGTGACGAAAGAAGGCATCAACGGCAAACATCATAAAGTGACGGAGAACATCCGTTTCGGCGGACGCTATATCGTTTACTTCCCATACGGGCGGCGCCAGCTTTATAGCCGCAAGCTCGACCTCGTCACCCAGGACCGATTGTCGAAAGTGTTCGAGCTCGAGGATGCGGAAGGCGTCTTGTTCCGGACCGAGTCGGGGCAAGCGAGCCCGGACGTCCTTCAAGAAGAACTCGCCTTGCTTCGGCGTCGTGCCGCGGACGTCATCACGGCACGACGCGGGCAGGACGAGCTGTTGTGCGAACAGTTCGTGCGTCGCCATGCGGTCGAGTCGGTTATGCTGAACGACAAGGAAGCGCAAGAGCGGTTGACGCGGCTCGAGGTCAACGTCGAACGTCATGTCGGCAAAGGCCGGATGAAAGAAGCGGTCCGGCTCGACGGGGCGATCGAGAAGCTCGGTCAGCGCGTCGTCTGGCTCGAAGGCGGTTCGTACGTCTTGATTGAGCAGGTCGAGACGATGACCGTCATCGACGTCAACAGCGGCAAGAACGTCGCCGTCAAAGACAAGGGACGGGCGGCCGACACAATCAACGAGGCCGCGCTCTATACGACGATGGAGCAACTCCGGCTACGCAATATCGGCGGCATGGTCGTTATCGACTTCTTACGCGGTTCAAAAGACGGGCAGGCCCGGCTCTTGAAGAAGATGAAAGAGCTCGGCGCCCGTGACCCGCGCCGTGTCGAAGTGTACGGTTTCACGCGTATGGGCTTGTTCGAGCTGTCCCGGGAACGCACGGGACGTTCGATTCAAGACCGGATGACCTACAACGGGAAGCCGTCGAAGCTTGCCGTCTTCTCTCGACTTGAACGTGCCTTGATGGAGCTTGCGCCGGAAGTCGAAGCGGTCGTTTTGACGCTCCCGAGCAAATGGCACGACGCGTCATGGGGCGATTTTGCCTGTACGGTCCTCCTCGTCGACGGGGAACCGGATATGGCGTTCTACGGGACGCTCGAGGAATGTCAGAATTTCGTATCTCGTCATTGACAACGATGAAACGAGAGTGGTATTATCTATAACGTTAGTTCGTTTGGAAGCACCCAAATGGCTACAACCGCACAGAACGGGTTGAAACGGTTTCGCCCTGCCCTGGATGGCGAGTCTGAGTTTAATAAGGAGGTGCACGTATATGTACGCAATCATCAAAACTGGTGGTAAGCAAATCAAAGTTGAAGCAGGTCAAGAGATCTACATCGAAAAACTCGATGCTGATGTCGAGGGTACTGTAGAATTCGGTGAAGTTCTTTTCGTTGGTGGTGACGATGTTAAAGTCGGAGCTCCACTCGTAGAGGGCGCTAAAGTTGTCGGTACTGTGGTAAAACACGGCCGCGCGAAGAAGATCACTGTCTTCAAAATGAAAGCTAAGAAAAACTACCGTCGTAAGCAAGGTCACCGTCAACCTTACACGAAAGTTCGCATCGAGAAAATCGAAGCGTAAGCTATGATTCGAGTAACGGTCAGACGAGACGAAACGAAGTCGATTCGTTCCGTCGAAGTGACAGGTCACGCCAACTTTGCTGAACCCGGTTCTGACTTGGTATGTGCCGGCGTTTCTGCCATCATCTTTGGGGCATACAACGCTGTCGAGGTACTCGCCGGTCAATCGCTTCTTGTAGAAATGGCAGACAAAACAGAGGGTGGCTACTTTTATGTCGAGACGTATCCTGACGTATCACCGGAGGATATGACTCGCACCCAATTGTTATTAGAAGGGATGCTCGTGCAACTAGACACGATCGCCCATAGTTACGGTGATTATATCCAAATTGAACAATAGGAGGTGGACCTCATGTTACAATTGAACCTTCAGTTCTTCGCATCGAAAAAGGGAGTAGGATCGACTAAAAACGGTCGTGACTCGATTTCGAAACGCCTCGGCGCTAAACGCGCTGACGGACAAACGGTTTCAGCTGGATCGATTCTCTACCGTCAACGCGGTACGAAAATTCACCCAGGTGAAAACGTCGGCCGTGGTGGCGACGACACATTGTTTGCTAAAGTTGACGGCGTAGTACGCTTCGAGCGTCTTGGTCGCGACAAGAAACAAGTGAGCGTTTACCCAGTTGCGTAAGTAGAACCACGCAGAAGACTCTAGCCACTTATTTGGTTAGAGTCTTTTTTACTAGTTTGACCTAGGAGAGGATTCCATGAACTCACAGGCAGCACTGAAACTATTATCTACCGTCCGTCACGAATGGATGAATCGGCTTCAGATGATCTCCTTGTATGCGGCCCTCGAGCCTGAAAAACTCGAGGAGCTGTACGAGCGATATCGTCAGCACGCCGACGAGGAGAGTGCGCTCATTCGCTTGGATTTGCCGACGACGAGTCTCGTCCTCATGCAAGCGAACTGGGAAGGACGGTTGACCTATAAGGTATCAGCCGACCGCGTGTCGCTCGACGACGCGCGCGTGGCGGACAAACTTGTCCGTCTTCTGTCAGGAACGGATGGACCGATTCATGTGACGTTCACGGACGGACTGATGGTCCGCGTCTTCGGTCATGTGCCGGACGACGTGTTCACGTCAGACGAAGTGTACGAGCAGACAGTAGAATGTTCTACGTTCGTTATAAAGGAGGGGAATTAAATGTTTGTCGATCAGGTTAATATTTTTGTAAAAGCTGGAGACGGTGGTAAAGGGATGGTCGCGTTCCGCCGCGAGAAGTATGTTCCAGACGGTGGACCAGCAGGAGGAGACGGCGGTCACGGTGGTGATGTCGTATTCGAAGTAGAAGAAGGATTGCGCACGCTCGTAGATTTCCGCTTCTCGAAAAAGTTCATCGCCCATGACGGTGAAAAAGGGATGTCGAAAGGTATGCACGGACGAAAAGCGAAGCCGCTCGTCGTCAAAGTCCCACCAGGTACGATCGTGTTCGATGCATCGACCGATACGGTCATCGCCGACCTTACCGAGCACGGCCAACGGGCCACGATCGCCAAAGGCGGACGCGGTGGCCGCGGGAACTGTCGTTTCGCGACGCCAGCCAACCCGGCACCAGAAATCGCCGAGAACGGAGAGCCAGGTCAAGAGCGCGAATTGCGTCTTGAGTTGAAATTGCTCGCTGACGTCGGTCTCGTCGGATTCCCGTCAGTCGGGAAATCGACGCTCTTGTCAGTCGTCTCGTCGGCACGACCGAAAATCGGCGCGTACCACTTCACGACGATCACACCGAACCTCGGTGTCGTCAAGACGGCGGACGACCGTGACTTCGTCATGGCCGATTTGCCAGGACTCATCGAAGGGGCGAGCCAAGGCGTCGGTCTCGGTCACCAGTTCCTGCGTCACATCGAGCGGACGAAAGTCATCGTCCACATGATCGATATGAGTGGCATGGAAGGGCGCGACCCGTTCGAAGACTACACGACGATCAACCGTGAGCTCGAGTCGTATAACTTACGCCTCCTCGAGCGTCCGCAAATCGTCGTCGCCAACAAGATGGACATGCCGGATGCGCCGGAATTGCTTGAAGAGTTCCAGAAGAAAGTCGGAGACGACGTCAAAGTCTTCCCGATCTCGGCACTCGCCAAAGAAGGACTTCGCAACTTGCTCATCGAAGTAGCTAACCTTGTAGACTCGACACCTGAGTTCCCACTCGAAGAGCTCGAAGAGAAGACGGCCACACCACGTGTCGTTTATCGTTACGAGAAGGAAGAGAAGGGGTATCAGATTCATATTGATGAATACGAACGCTTCGTGATCACAGGGCCGCGTATCGAGAAGCTCTTCAAGATGACGAACTTCGATCACGATGAGTCGATTAAACGCTTTGCGCGTCAAATGCGTCAAATGGGCGTCGATGACGATCTTCGTAAACTCGGTGCCGAAGACAGCAGCGTCGTCGCCATCCTAGACTTTGAATTCGAATTCGTCGAATAATCTTTTTAATTAGGAAATGGAGTGTGAAGTAAACGTGGACCCTGTGCCCTCGTCTAGTTTGATTCTTTATGTAGTTTTAGTTATGTTGTCAGCCTTTTTCTCTTCTGCTGAGACCGCGCTCTCGAGTGTGAACCGCGTCCGGATGATTCGCATGTCGGAAGATGGGGACAAGGGCGCCAAGCGCGTCCTCGGCCTCGTCGACCGGTTCGACGATACGCTCTCGACGATCCTCGTCGGGAACAACATCGTCAACATCGGTGCTGCGACGGTGTCGACCGCGATTGCCACAAGCATTTACTCGGGCGGGACCGGGCTCGTCATCTCGACGTTCGCGACGACGGTCGTCATCTTGATTTTCGGTGAGATTTTACCGAAGTCGCTTGCGAAAGAGTTCGCGGAGAAGTATTCGCTTCTCATCAGCGGGATCTTATTGTTCCTCGTCAAAATCTTGAAACCGGTAACGATGATCTTTACCGGGTTGAAGAAATTGGTGCTCCGTATGATCGGGATGAACGACAAAGAACCGTCGGTGACGGAAGAAGAGTTGAAAGTGCTCGTCGATATGGGAGAAGAAGAAGGGGTGCTCGGCGAGACCGAAGCGGAACTCGTGCACAGCGCCTTCGCCTTTAACGACATCACCGTCGACGATGTGTTGACGCCGCGGATTGACATCCTCGCCGTCGACATCGACGATACGCTTGAAGAAATCAAAGACACGATCTTTAGCGGTGGACATTCTCGTCTGCCGGTGTATAAAGACTCGATTGACAACGTTATCGGGGTGTTGTCAGAGCGTGATTTCCTTCGTTCGATGATGCGTGATGAAGTGACGGACGTCCGTTCGCTCATTCGTCCGCTCACGTACGTATCGCCACAGACAAAATTGATTGAGCTGCTTCCTGTACTCCAGCAAAAACAATCGCACATGGCCATCGTCCTTGACGAATTCGGCGGGACGGCCGGTCTGATCACACTCGAAGATATGCTCGAGGAGCTCGTCGGAGACATTTGGGACGAGCACGACGAATCGATCGTCTATTTGAGACGACTTCGTGACGGCGTCTACGAGTGTATGGCCGACATGGATGTCGATGAGTTCGCGGATGAGATGGGAATTAAAGAACCTGAAGTAGATGCCAACACGATGGGTGGTTGGATCGTCGAACTATTAGGAGACATTCCAGAGAAAGGGGCGCGTGTCACGTACGATGACATGACGTTCACCGTTCTCCACGTCGAAAAGCGTCGGATTCGCAAATTGCTCGTCGAGACGGGTCAATCCGAACCGGTCGAACAAGCGTAAACGAACTGAAGGAGGGACCGCCAACCGGCGGTCCCTCCTTTTGTTTAGACGGTATGATGGCGCTCGACGCGTTCGAGCAGTTCGTAAGGGCGTACTTTGTAGATGGCGTGCGGCATATACGTCGGATCGATCGCATCAAGCAGGCGCATCTGGAAATGATCGCGCTTGATATAGTCGCCGACGTTCGAGGCGTCGACCTTGAAGAAGCCGACTTCTTGCGTCTCGCCTGCTTGCGGTTGCAGGTCGCCCGAGACGTAGCGCGCGCGGAACGTGACGCAGAGCACGCGTGAGGAGACGTTTTGATAGATGCCGGTGATTCCGTCGACCTCAATCTCAATCCCGGTCTCTTCTTTTACTTCGCGATGGACGGCGTCGACGATCGATTCATGTTCCTCGACTTGTCCGCCCGGCATCTCATACGTGTCATTCCGGTGCGTGTTCTGAACGAGGAGTACCTCGCCGTCGGCGTTCGTGACGTAGGCCGTCACAGAGACGATGGTGCGCGGCGGGGTGTAGTGACCGGTCGGCATCATGAACTCCTCGCTCGACTTGATATATAAGTCTTTGCCGAGACGGGCACGCTTCTTCATCGCCTCACGGCGGAGGCTACTCGAACGGTAATCGCGTTCGACTTGTTCGTAATGCTCGCGGTCACGATATTCCCAGAGGGCCATGACCTCGCTCTTGTCTTCGGTCACCCAACGACCGACGAGACGGGCGCCGTGCGATACCTGGATCGGATACAGGTATGTATGGAAAAACTCGGTGAATTCATCTAAGCGTTCAGGACGGATGGTGTACGTTTTTCGACGATGGAACATGGTAATTCCTCCTTTGAAGGTGGTCATCTCTATTCCGAGAAAAAAACGCTTTCCTCACTGTTCTTAATTCGGTACCGGATTCGTTTTTCCCTCTATTCAAAAAAAGTCAGCTCGAGCGCATGCGCTCAGGCTGACTTTTTAAATAGACGCGGATTTGCGCGGATATAGCGGATGAGGACATATAGTCCGATGGCGGTGCCGACGTACGGCAAGAATCCGTGTGTGACTTCACCGATGTGCCGCCAATTGTCGCCAAGCATCATCCCGAGTTTGACGAACACGAACGACCAGACGGCGAAGACGGCGACCGTCACCGTCAAAAACTTCCGGAACGACAAGCGCATCACGCCGGCGCTGACGGCGAACAGTTGGCGCCAAATGACGCTCAGACAGACGATCCAGGCGCCATACGTTTCGAACCACGTCTCGGCGCGTTGCTGTTTCGCCTCACTGATGCGGAACGACCGATAGAGACGGAGGGCGACAGGGCGTCCCCCGTAGCGGCCAATCCCATATAAGACGATTTGACTGATGACGAACGCCGCCCATGCGAGCGAGACGACGAACAAGAACGAGGTGTCGAGAGATCCGGTCAGGTAGCCGCCGTAGGCGAGCACGAGCTCGTTCGGAATCAGTTGGATGAAGATACCGAGCGGGACGCTAAAGACGCCGCACCCGATCAACAGTTGCTCGAGAAAGTGCCACATGACCGTTTCCCCCTTTCCAAATTTTGTACAGGATGCATTCCATCCATCAGTATAACGAACAGGAGTCGAAAGCAAAAGAAAAGATGTCACGTATTTGTGACATCTTAGTCGAGCTCGGAGACGAGAACGCCGAGCCGCTCGAGTTCCGAGATGGCGGCATCAATGGCGTCTTCGCTATCGGCCTCGAGCGTGTGGATATGCAAACCGCCTGTCAAATGCGACAACGGGGCGGCCTGGTTCGCCTCGACCCGTTCGAGGAAAGCCCGGACGTCGCGACGGCTCTTCACCATCAACTGGCCCGTCAACGAACCATAGACCGGGTGATCGATAATGACGTCCCGAATCGTGACGCCTTCGTCGACGATAGCGTTCATTTCCGCTTCCATGTCCTCGGCCTCGTGGCGACAGACGATTTTACGGGTGCAGGCGGACGGGGACGCCTCACCCGGTAGATAGACGTACCCACGGGCGGTCGCGACGATTTGATGGCCCTTCGCCTTCAAGAGCGACAAGTCTTGGACGACGACTTGTCGACTGACGGCGACGCGGCGGGCGAGTTCGGAGCCGGTGATCGGCTCGGTGCTCTGTTCAATCATTTCTAGTAACGTGCGCCGGCGTTCTTCACCGGCTAAGCGTTTGTTCATATGATCCTACTCTCCTTGCTAAAGTGACAATGGCTTCGGCGAGTGCCGTCGTGGCCTCGATGGTCGTGGCTTCGCCGAAAGAAATGCGGACGAGTCCGTGGCAGGTGCTCGTCTCATAGCCGAGCGACTCGAGCATCCGGTTCGGTCCGTTCTGGCCGGCCCGACAGGCCGACCCTGCCGAGACTTGGAAGCCGAGCCCGTCGAGTTCGGTCATCCACCATTGCCCGTCCCGCTGTTTCGAGACAAACGAGAAGATGGCGGGGCTCTGCTGATCGAACTCGAGCCAATCCACGTAAGACGATGTCTTCTCTTTCAAGATAGCACGAAACGCCAAGAAATTTCTTTCATGACGTGTCCGCGCCTCGTGCCGGTCGGTGAACGCTTTGACGAACGCACAGATGCCGGGCACGTCAATCGTGCCGGGGCGGATGCCGTACTGGTGGTGTCCCGGATAATAGGGTGGGGGCAACAGCATTTCCATATAGAGGCCACCGACGCCTTTTGGACCGCCGACCTTATGGGCGCTGAAGGAATAGGCATCGATTCCATCGACGGAGACCGGGATTTTGCCGAGCGCCTGGACGCCGTCGACGTGAAGCAACACTTTCTTATATTTCAATTGGCAGAGAATGTTGTGGAGCGGGAGCGTCCATCCCGTGTCCGAGTTGACGTGCTGGAACGTCACGAGCCCGATATTACGGTCGAGCAGACGTGTGAACGTCTCGTGGTCGAACCGTCCGTCTTTCAGTTTCAGGCGATGGACGGTCACGCCTTCGGCTTCCCACTCGTCAAGCAGAAGTGCGACTGAGTCGTGCTCTTGCCACGACGTGATCACTTCACTGCCTTTCATGCGCTTACGGAGACTCGTGAGGGCGATATAGTTGCTTTCGGAGCCGCTCCCGGTGAAGAGGAGCTTGCCGCGAAGCATGTCGAGGCCGAGTGCCTGCTTCACCAGTCGTCTTGCCTCGGTCAAGTAATCCTCAGCCATATAGCCGTGCGTGTGAAGGGAAGACGGGTTACCGTATACACTCTGCGCCATGGCCACGTAATGGTCGAGGGCGGATTTTGTCATCGGGTGCGTCGCCGCGTAATCAAAGTAACGGTTCATCGTAAGTTCCCCTTTTCTCATGTTGTCTTCTTCACAAAATTATGCGAAACTAGTTTACAAGTCAACATTACATATGAAAAACAGGTGATATACATATGTCTTTACAGTTTGAAAAGGTCGATGTGTTGCTTGTCGGGGCCGGCTTGGCCGCGGTGACGGTTGCGCTCCATCTGCCCCGGACGTTGAACGTCCTGCTTGTCTCCAAGCATGAAGTGACGAGTGCGAATTCGGACATGGCTCAAGGCGGAATCGCGAGTTCGTACTTAGAACCGTCGAGTGTCGACCATGAGCGAGATACGCTCGTCGCCTCGAAACTCGCGGCCGTGCCCGACCGTGTCTATACACTCGTCGAAGAAGGGCGGACGGCGATTCAAGAGCTGGAACGGTTCGGCGTCGTCTTTGACCGCGACGCGACAGGTTACGCCGTCGGTCGTGAAGGGGCGCATGGCATGAATCGAATCTTTCACGTCGGTGGGGACGAGACCGGACGGCACGTGATGGCGACGCTGCGGCGTCAACTGCCTGACAACGTGACCGTCATGGAACACGTCTTGATCGATTCGTTGGTGAAGACCGACGGCCGTGTGACCGGGGCGACCGGATTCAACGGAGAGACGCGTCTGCACGTCCAGGCCGGGTCCGTCGTCCTCGCGACCGGTGGCATCGGCGGTCTGATTGACTGGACGTCGAACTGTCGCTCGGTCACGGGAGACGGGCTCGTCTTGGCGGACGAGGTCGGGGCGAGACTCACGAACTTGTCCCGAATCCAATTCCACCCGACGCTACTCGCGGTGGAGTCGCCCCACCTCGTAACGGAGGCGTTAAGAGGAGCAGGGGCGACGCTCGTCGATGCGTCGGGACGTCACATAATGGCCTACCATCCACTCGGGAGCCTCGCCCCTAGAGATGAGGTCGCCCGGACGCTCACGCGTCATGACGGCGCCGTCTACTTGGATACGAGCCGTGTCGAGCGGATCGATGAACGGTTCCCGAAACTAGTGGCGACATGTGACGCACACGGAATCGACGTCCGGCGCATCCCGGTCCGGCCGGGACTGCATTTCCATATGGGCGGTGTGGATGTCGACGCCTATGGACGAACGACGGTAGCTGGACTCTATGCGGTTGGTGAGGTCGCCGATTCGGGCGTCCATGGGAAAAATCGACTGGCGTCAAACTCGTTACTTGAATGCTGGGTGTTCGGGAAGCGGGTGGCGGCGGCGGTGACAGTGGAGGAGAAGCCGTTCACGATGAACGAGACGACCGTATATGAGGTTACGCTTGATCTGTTCAGCCGCTATCGGCAACAGATTGGGGAATGGTTGACAATCTCGCCACGACTCGGCAAAATCGTAAGTTTCTTAGAAAATACCCAACAACTGGCACAGACGAAACACGTGTCAAGACAATTAAGTGAACAGACGTTAAGTCTGAAAGCGGCACGCCTGTTGGCCCGTGCCATGATAGAGACGGAGGATGGTTATGAACAAGATCGCTTTGCGCGAACAGCTGACGGCATTTCTACATGAGGACATCGGCTTCGGCGATATCTCGAGCGGACTGATTGATCAGCGCGAGACGTCATTCGCCACGGTCACCGCCAAAATGGATGGGGTGTTCTGTGGCATGGACGTCGTCCTTGAGATGGCCCAGATGCAACGGCTCGTCGTCGAGTCTTGCCTGACGGACGGTTCGAATGTATCGGTCGGAGATGAACTGTTCACGTTGCGGGGCAAGACACGGACGCTCCTTGAGACGGAACGGGTGTTGTTGAACCTCATCCAGCACTTGAGCGGGATCGCGACGATGACGCGGCGTTGCGTCGAACGGCTCGACGACCCAACGATCGCCGTCACGGATACGCGGAAGACGACGCCCGGGCTCCGCATGCTTGAGAAACATGCCGTCCGTTCGGGTGGTGGGAAGAACCACCGGCTCCGTCTCGACGATGCCATCATGATCAAAGACAACCACATCACGGCACTCGGCGGGATCACGAACGCGGTCGCACGGGCTCGGATGCTTGCCGGCCACACGACGCCGATTGAAGTCGAGGTCGAGACGCTCGAACAATTGCATGAGGCGATCGCGGCGAACGCCGACATCATCATGTTCGACAACCGGGCACCCGAAGAACTGAAGGCGTGGCGTGCGCTCGTGCCAGAGCATATTAAAACGGAGGCGTCAGGAGGCATCACTGTCGAAACGATTGCAGCGTATCGCGGTACGGGTGTCGACGTCATCTCAGTCGGACAGTTGACGCATTCGGTGACGGCGCTCGATTGCAGTCTAAATCTTGTAGGAGGAATCAAACATGCAATTACTCGGAACGATGCCAGCGCAGTACGCTGAGTTGACGATTGAACAGATGGAACAACGGATTGAAGCTATAAAGGTCCGACTCGGCAGCCGCCTGTTTTTACCGGCCCACCACTATCAAAAAGATGAGATCGTCCAGTTCGCGGATGCGACCGGAGATTCGCTCCAGCTCGCACGGCTCGCCGAACAGATGAGCGAGGCGGAGTTCATCGTCTTCTGTGGCGTCCACTTCATGGCCGAGACGGCCGACATGCTGACGCGTGACGACCAGCTCGTCATCTTGCCGGACATGCGGGCCGGCTGCTCGATGGCGGACATGGCCGATATCGATCAGACGGAGGTCGCTTGGGAAGAACTGACCGATACGTTCGGCGATGATATCATTCCGATCACGTACGTCAACTCGACGGCGGCAATCAAAGCGTTTGTCGGCAAGAACGGGGGCGCGACGGTCACGTCGTCGAACGCCCATGACATCGTGCGCTGGGCGCTCGAGGCGGGCGAACGGATTTTGTTCTTACCGGACCAGCACCTCGGACGGAACACGGCGTATGACTTGGGCGTGCCGCTCAAGGCGATGGCCGTCTGGGATCCGCTCCGGGAACGACTCGTCTATGAGGGGGACATCGAGGACGTGCGGGTCATTCTGTGGAAAGGGCACTGTTCGGTCCACGAGAAGTTCAACGTCGCCCAAATCGAGGCGTTACGGAAGAACGACCCGGAGCGACGCATCATCGTCCATCCGGAGTGTACGTTCGATGTCGTGCAGGCGGCGGACGAGGCCGGATCGACATCATACATCATCGACCAGATCGAGGCGAGCGCGCCGGGGATGAAGTGGGCCGTCGGCACCGAGATGAATTTGGTCAACCGTCTCGCGGCGACGCACCCCGAGCTCGACATCAATTCGCTCAACCCGTACATGTGCCCGTGCTTGACGATGAATCGAATCGATTTGCCTCATTTGCTCTGGGCGCTCGAGTCGCTCGAGACCGATCCCGTCAATATCATTCGCGTCGACGAAGAGACGACAAAGTGGGCGACACTCGCCCTCGAGCGGATGCTCGCACACTGAGGACAGGCAATCGCCTGTCCTTTTTTCGTGGCGACGGTTATGGTACAATGAATGCAGTTTTCCCATGAAGAGGAGATATGACCGTGATTGAATTCGTAAAAGGCTCCGTCGCCTATGTGTGCGCGGAATATATAACGTTGGATGTTTCGGGCGTCGGCTACAAAGTACATGTGCCTAACCCGTTTTTTTATCGTGAACAAGACGAACATGTAATCGTGTTTACGCATCATTACGTGCGTGAAGACCAACAGACGCTGTACGGTTTCCGCTCACGCCGCGAACGTGAACTGTTCAATAAACTGCTAGGTGTCAACGGCATCGGACCGAAAGGCGCGCTCGCCATCGTCGCCTCGGGCGATATGGACGCGCTCATCGACGCAATCGAGACCGAGAACGAGAAGTATTTGATGAAGTTCCCAGGAGTCGGCAAGAAGACGGCCAAACAGATGGCGCTCGACTTGAAAGGCAAACTATCCGAGCTCGCCCCGGACTATGTGCCTAACACGGGCTTATTTGCCCAAGGCGCGTCCGAACTCGACGAGGCGTGCGAGGCGCTCGTCGCACTCGGCTATTCGGAACGTGAGATCACACGTGTCCGCAAGGAATTGAACTCAGAAATATTGACGACAGACGCTTACATAAAGCGCGCCCTGCAATTGCTATTGAAATAAGGAGGAGACCATGGACGAACGATTGTTGTCACAATCCCATCAACAATATGAAGACTCAGAAGAGTGGAGCTTGCGTCCGCAAAAGTTCGAGCAATACATCGGACAGGAGAAAGCGAAAGGCAACTTGTCGATCTTCATCCAGGCCGCGAAGCTCCGCAGCGAGACGCTCGACCACGTCCTCCTCTACGGTCCCCCGGGACTCGGAAAGACGACACTCGCCCAAATCATTGCCAACGAGATGGGGGTCGGCATCAAGACGACGGCAGGACCCGCCATCGAACGCCCGGGTGACCTCGCCGCAATCCTGTCGACGCTTGAACCGGGCGACGTCCTGTTTATCGACGAGATTCATCGCTTGAGCCGCACGATCGAAGAGATTCTCTATCCGGCGATGGAAGACTACTGTCTCGACATTGTCTACGGACAAGGCGAGATGGCACGAAGCGTCCGCATCGACTTGCCACCGTTCACGCTCGTCGGCGCGACGACGCGGGCCGGCATGTTGTCGGCCCCACTCCGTGACCGCTTCGGTGTGACGTTAAAGCTCGAATACTACGAGACGCATGAGCTCGCCGCCATCGTCAGCCGGACGGCCCAACTGTTCCGCCTGTCGATTTCACCAGAGGCGAGCGGTGCCATCGCAAAACGTTCACGCGGCACGCCGCGAATCGCCAACCGGCTGTTACGCCGCGTTCGTGACTTCGCCCAAGTGGCGGGGACGAAAGAAATCGACCCGGTGCTCGCCTCAGACGCGCTCGACCGGTTGCACGTCGACGCCCTCGGGCTCGACGAGGTCGACCACCGGCTGTTACGGGCGATGGTCGAACGGTTCGGAGGCGGACCGGTCGGACTCGAGACGCTCGCCGCGACGATCGGAGAAGACGCCCAGACAATCGAGGACGTGTATGAGCCGTACTTGTTGCAGCAAGGTTTCCTGCAACGGACGCCGCGCGGCCGCATGATCACCCAGTACGCAAAGACGCATTTTGGCTATGAAGAGGAGTAACGATATGCAAGACATTCAATTGAACGTTAATGACTATGATTTTGACTTACCGGAAGAACTGATCGCCCAAGTACCGCTTCTCGACCGGACGAGCTCACGACTGCTCGTCCTCGACCGCGACTCGGGCGACATCGAGCACCGTCACTTCCGCGACGTGCTCGACTATTTGCAGGCAGGCGACGCCCTCGTCGTCAACGACTCGCGTGTGCTCCCGGCCCGACTGTTCGGGGCGAAGCAGGAGACGGGTGGGAAAGTCGAATTGCTTTTATTGAAGCAGACGGAAGACGACGTCTGGGAAGCGCTCGTCAAACCGGCGAAGAAAGTGCGCGTCGGCGCCA
The DNA here is from genome assembly GCF_003331145.1 of Exiguobacterium sp. TNDT2. Lineage (GTDB taxonomy): Bacteria > Bacillota > Bacilli > Exiguobacteriales > Exiguobacteriaceae > Exiguobacterium. The sequence continues at coordinate 89,668 of NZ_QLVE01000006.1, forward strand.
TCGTCGAGTTCGGCAACGGGTTGCTCCGGGCCGAGTGTGTCGAAGAACTCCCAGAAGGTGGCCGCCGCTTCAAGTTCGACTACGATGGCATCTTCTACGAGATTTTAGATGAGCTCGGCACGATGCCGCTCCCGCCATATATCCGTGAACAGCTCGACGACCAGGACCGTTACCAGACGGTGTACGCCCGTGAACGCGGGAGTGCGGCCGCGCCGACGGCAGGTCTCCACTTCACGGAAGAACTGCTCGCAGCGGCAGAGGCGAAAGGCGTCAAGTTGATCCCGCTCACGCTCCACGTCGGGCTCGGTACGTTCCGTCCCGTCACGGCGGATACGATTGAAGAACACACGATGCATAGCGAGTATTTCGAACTATCAGCCGTTTCGGCTGAAGCGCTCCGCGACGTCCGTGCAAGCGGCGGCCGCGTCTTCGCCGTCGGGACGACGTCGACCCGGACGCTCGAGACAATCGTGCGCGACCATGGGGATTTCGTCGAGTCATCGGGCTGGACGGACATCTTTATTTACCCGGGTGTCGAGTTGTTGGCGATCGATGGACTGATCACGAACTTCCATCTGCCGAAGTCGACACTCGTCATGCTCGTCTCGGCGTTCGCGTCGCGCGACATCATCTTGAACGCATACCGCACGGCGGTACAAGAACGTTACCGCTTCTTCAGCTTTGGAGACGCGATGCTCATCACGAGGAAGGAAGAGAACAAATGACCAAACACGCAGTCACATATGAACACATCCACACATGTAAACAGACGGGAGCGCGGCACGGAATCGTCCATACGCCGCATGGCTCATTCGAGACGCCTGTCTTCATGCCGGTCGGCACGCAGGCGACCGTCAAGACGATGGCCCCGGAACAAGTCAAGGCGATGGGAGCGAATATCATCCTCTCGAACACGTACCATCTTTGGATTCGTCCAGGACATGAGGTCGTCAAACAAGCCGGCGGTCTTCATAAGTTCATGAACTGGGACGGCGCGATTTTAACGGACTCGGGCGGCTTCCAAGTCTTCTCGCTCGCCGACCTGCGCAACATCCAAGAAGAAGGCGTCCATTTCCGCAACCACTTAAACGGCGACAAGTTGTTCTTGTCACCGGAGAAGGCGATGGAGATTCAAAACGCGCTCGGTTCGGATATCATGATGGCGTTCGACGAGTGCCCGCCATTCCCGGCGACACATGAATACATGAAGAAATCGGTCGAGCGGACGAGCCGTTGGGCAGAGCGTTGCCTCGCGGCACACGAGCGTCCGGAAGACCAGGCGTTGTTCGGTATCATACAAGGCGGAGAATACGAAGATCTCCGTCGTCAAAGTGCGGCCGACCTCGTCTCGCTTGATTTCCCAGGTTATGCCGTCGGTGGACTATCGGTCGGTGAACCGAAAGACGTCATGTACCGAGCGCTCGAGTTCACGACACCGTTCATGCCGGAGAACAAGCCACGCTACTTGATGGGCGTCGGCTCACCGGATGCGTTGATCGAAGGCTCGATTCGCGGCATCGACATGTTCGACTGCGTCTTGCCGACCCGGATCGCCCGCAACGGGACGCTCATGACATCGAAAGGCCGCGTCACGATCAAACATGCGAAACATAAGACGGACTTCGGACCAATCGACGAGAAGTGTGATTGCTACACGTGTAAGAACTATTCGCGCGCGTACGTGCACCACTTGATTCGCGCCGACGAGATGTTCGGGCTTCACCTCTGCTCGACACACAACCTTCACTTCCTCGTGAACTTGATGAGTCAAGTGCGTCAAGCGATCCGCGAAGACCGTCTTTTGGACTTCAAGGAAGAGTTTTTCGAAGAATATGGGTATAACAAACCAAACGCCAAGAATTTCTAATTGTTCTGACAGCGATTATGTGACAACGTTTCAGTTTCACGGTATAATGAACCTGATATTGAAGGAAAGGGTGAATTTTACGCATGGAAACTCTCGTAGCACTATTACCGATGATCCTTATTTTCGTCGTGTTCTACTTCTTGTTGATCCGTCCGCAGACGAAACGTCAGAAGGAAGTACAATCGATGCAAAACGCGCTTGAGCGTGGGGATCACGTCGTAACAATCGGCGGCCTTCACGGCGTCGTCCACCAAATCGAAGACACGCAAGTCACATTGAAATGTGACCAGTCACTCCTTAAGTTCAATCGCAGTGCGATTGCTGAAGTGACGAAAAAAGGCAACTCATCATTCGCTGAGTAACCAAACAACGCCTGACCATCATTGGTCAGGCGTATTTTTGTGTGGAAAATAATCGGGGGATAATCCGCCGCGCCGCTTCTTGTCCGCCATAGATGGCGCGGGCGAACGGTCCGACGATGAGGTCGGCATAAGCTCCAGTCATATAAAAGTCGTCGGTCCAAGCGAGTGTCTCGTCGAGGACGGGCGTGCCGCATGGAGTGAGCGGCAAGTCGAGTTGCTCGAGGAGCGGTCGTAAAAACGATTGTCTCGTATCGAGCGGACGGATGCCCGTACAACAGACGATCTCGGTCGAAGGGAGTGCCTGTCCGTCGACATACAATTGTTCGTCACACCGGACCGCCTCACCAATCACATGATCAATCACGCCTTGACGGATGAGTCGTTTTACTTTGAGGACGAGGTCGTTCGGTGACGTCCCGGGCCGACGCTCGGCTTTGACGAAGGAGCGTTTCTCGATCCAATCGTCTTCAAGCCGATGGAACGCCCGCAAGCCTTTCGGGCCCATGAAGCTACGGTCGGCGTCGAACTGGCTCACCTCGAGCGGTCGTTTCGTGACGAGCGTGACATGATGTCCTTTCTGATGCCGGGCCAAGGCGTAATGTAGCGCCGTGATGCCACCACCGACGACGGTGACATGATCTTGCTCGTTGACCTCCTCAGTAGAGAAGATGTGACGGCAACCCGGGAGTCCCGACCAGTCCGGAAGGTGGACGGCGTTTGATTGTCCGGTCGCGACGATGACCAAGTCGGCCGTGATGCGGCGCTGATTCGTCTCGATGATGTACAGATTCTCTTCACGTGTCACCCGGACGACAGGTTCGTTTCCAATAAAGCGGGACGGTAGCTGCCAATCATCAATCGTCTGGTCACAATGGTCGTTGAACAAGGCGAGCGAAGGCCGACCGAACGTGTCTTTGAAATGATGCGAGCCGTAATCGTAACAAGCGGCAAACTGCTTCAACGCGTGCGGGTTGGACGACAGATGATGGACCCGGGTCGAGCGTAAGTGCGACATCGCGATGCGGCCGGTTTGTGTCTTCCAATTATGGAGAGGAGAGTCGTTCGCGTCGATAATCATCAAGTCGTCGAGCGTCCCGCCTTGTTCTAAGTAGGAGACGGCGAGCGTCATTCCATGGATGCCACCGCCAATTATTAAATCCGTGTATGTGAAGAAATCATCGTGTCACCTCATAAATAGTAATTATTACGATTTGTATCATAGCGGAAGTGGCGGCTTTTTGTCAAACTTCGTCAATCCGAGGAATCATCCACCTTATTTACAAAAATCAAATTGAATCGTGAAAACGTTTGCATTATCGTCAAGTTGAGAAGAATGGGAAAGAAGGAGAAGAAGACATGGATGTGAAACGAATGCTACGCCCGCTTAAAAATTGGAAGGTTCGCCGTCGTCCTGAGAGGCTGAAAGGCCGTTCATCGATGCGGCGGAAAATGGCGATGGCGCTTATCCCGACTTTGATCGCCTTATTGCTGGTCGGAGGACTCGGGTCGTACCAATTACAGAGTGCGACGTCAGAGTATGACCGGGTCTTGAACGAACGGCTCCAAGATATGCTCGTCGCCGAAGATTTGGCGCTGACTGTGACCGATGCCGAGCGCTATTTGAACTACTACTTGCTCGTCTCGAACCCGAAGACATTGATCAGTCTCGAAGCGGCGCAGACAACACGTGACGAGTTGATGAATACGCTCAAACAATCGTCGTCAGATCCGAAAGTCATCGCCTGGATCGGTGATTTGGAGAAGTTCAATCAACTTCTCGACACGGAAATGGCGCGTGTCATCGACCTCCGTCAACAGCAAGACGAAATCGGCTATAAGACGGTGCTCAATACGAGTGTGACACCGACGACGGATCGCGTCCGGATGACGGTGACCGACCTCGTCGCATATCAGGGCGAAGCGCTCGCCGCTGAATCGGAAGCGGTCCAGGCGAGTGCCGGGCAATCGATCATCTGGATGGTCGTCATCAGCATCATCGGCGTCGCTGTCGGTCTACTTTCACTACTAGCCCTCCAAAAGCTGTTCTTGAAGCCGATCAATCGACTCGTCAGCGAAGCGCGCGTCGTCGCCGAAGGAGACTTGACCGGAGACGATATCGAGGTCGGTTCGAACGACGAACTTGGTGACCTCGTCACGGCGTTCAACGACATGAAACGTAATCTCGTCGGTTTGATTCGTCAAGTTGGGGCAGCCTCGGATAAAGTGACGGCCTATTCGGAAGAGCTGTACGCCAGCACGGATCACGTCGCCACGACGACGCAAGATGTGGCCGGGCTGTTCGAACAGATGAATCTCGCGGCGGAAGTCTCGGCGAAACGTGCCGAGGAAGGGACGTCCGGCGTCAACCAAGCCGTCGTCGGATTGAATCAAATCGCCGCAGCCTCACAAGGCGTGAACGAACAGACGATTCATACGCTCGAAGCGGCAAGTGGAGGACTCGAAACGATTCAGTTGGCGGAACGGCAAATGCGTGAGATTCAAAGAGCGAACGATTTGACGCAACAAATGGTCGAGCGCTTGTCGAACCAGTCGCTCGAGATCGAGAAGATCACCCGCTCCATCACCGCCATCACCGAACAGACCAATTTGCTCGCCTTGAACGCAGCGATTGAAGCGGCACGGGCTGGAGAACATGGGAAAGGGTTTGCCGTCGTCGCGGCCGAGGTCCGAAAACTCGCCGAAGAGTCGAAACAGTCGGCGAAACAGATCCAAGCGGTCGTCGCCGACATCCAGCGCGATACGTCAGAAGTCGAATCCGCGTTTGACGTCACGAGTCAACATGTGACGAGCGGCGTGACCCAAATGGGAGAAGTCGCCGGTGCGTTCCGCGAAATCGTCTCAGTCATTCAAGAGACGTCCCGCCAAATGAGTGAAATCGCGGCGGCGACAGAAGAAGTGAGCGCGAACACGACCGAGGTCGCGGTCTCGGTCGAAGATATGTCGACGAACGCTGTCTCGACGCAACGAAGCGTGGAAGAAGCTGGCGCGAACGTCGAAGAGCAACTCGCCGCCATTCAAGAGATCAACGGTATCGCCGAGACGATGAGCCATATGTCGGTCGAGTTGAAAGACCTCGTGCATTTGTTTAAGACATCTTCTAACGAGTGAGGAGCAGCCAGGCATGGATCAAGCGACTGCATTAATCGAGATTTTGCTAGATAAAACGGCAAGTGACGCAGACCGGGATGACGCTGCCATCGATTTGGGGGATATCTCAGATGATGAGGAAGTAGAAGTCGCCTTGTTGACCGTTGCCAATGACGAGGGTACGGATGAGATGATTCGAGCAAGTTGTGGGGAATCATTAGCCCGAATATGGGTTCGGCAAAATCAGGTGAGTCGTGAGAAGTTGGCTCTGCTGACGGGAATCGCTTTAGAAGAAGCGGTGGGAATAATCAAGAATGAAAACTTGGATCTAGGCTAAGGTAGGTAACTGTTACGCATATTTAGCACAAACAAAAAAGAGGCCGTGGACACGAATTGTTTGTGTCCACGGCCTCTTAAAATTTCACAAATTACTTTACTCAGTTGGTTACATTAACAAAATCAGACTGGCTGCCATGACCATCATACCGGCGACCATGCCGTACACCGCATGGTGGGCCCGTCCGTATTCACGCGCAGCTGGGAGTAACTCGTCGAGCGAGATGAACACCATGATACCGCCGACGCCTGCGAACAAGAGACCGAACACCGTGTCATTCAAGAACGGCATCAAAAGAAGGAAACCGACGACCGCGCCGAGCGGTTCGGCGAGACCGGACAAGAAGGACAGTTTCAACGCCTTCTTTCGAGAGCCGGTCGCGTAATAGATCGGAACCGAGACGGCGATGCCTTCCGGAATGTTGTGTAACGCGATAGCAATCGCGATGGCGAGACCGACCGCTGGGTCATCGAGAGCCGAAATGAACGTCGCCAAACCTTCCGGGAAGTTATGGATGGTGATGGCGAGCGCCATAAACAGACCCATCTTATGAAGTCGTTGTCTCGTCTCGTGATTCAATGGGACGCGTTCGGTCGCCGTCGTCGCGAGTTCTTGGGACGACGGGTCGTTTTGCATCGTCTCGACGAATTTGACTTCATGTGGATTCTCAGGAGACGGGATGAACTTGTCGATCAACGCGATCAGCATCATCCCGCCGAAGAAGGCGAGGACGGTATAGAGCGTCCCGGTCTGCTCGCCATGGGCCCCGACGAGCTCGTCGAGCGCTTTCGGGAAAATCTCGATAAAGGATACGTAAATCATGACCCCGCCTGAGAAGCCAAGGGACACCGACAAGAAGGCCGTGTTGGTCCGTTTGGCGAAGAAGGCGATCATACTTCCGATTCCCGTCGCGAGTCCAGCGAACAGCGTCAGTAAAAAGGCATAGAGTATCGTACTATCCATTGGAAAGGACTCCTTTACGTGTAATGTGTAAGTTGATAATCATATCATAGCTCAAGTTTTGCCCTAATGCAACATTTAGTCGCACACGCAAAAAAGCGTGGGAAATCAACGTGTCGTGTTACAATTTTAGGAAAACGATTGATAAATGTTTAGAATATTTGTAATGTTAACGAGAGAAGTTTTTTTAAGAGAACATGTGTTTAGAAAGGAAATAGTCGTATGTACAAAAAAGGGAATATCGCGATCTTTGCGGTCATCATGATTGCAACGATCATGCTCGCCGCCTTGTCGACGCCATGGGTCGTCAAGAATACGAACCTCGGCCTCGATCTTAAAGGCGGGTTCGAAGTGCTGTACGAAGTCCAGCCGCTCGAAGACGGCGATGTCATCGATCAATCAGCGATGAATGCAACCGTTCGCGCCATCAACAACCGGGTCAACGTCCTCGGTGTGTCTGAACCGGATATCCGGATTGAGGACAGTAACCGCATCCGTGTCCAACTTGCGGGCGTATCGAACCAAAACGATGCGCGCGAAGTGCTCTCGTCGACGGCACAACTCACGTTCCGCGACGTCGACGATAACGTCCTCCTCGACGGGAAAGATCTCGCTCCACGTGGCGCGGCACTCAGCTATGACCCACAAGGCACCCCGGTCGTTGAACTGACGCTCCAGTCAGCGGATAAATTCGGTGAAGTCACATCGCAAATTGCCCAGCGTCCGGCACCGGAAAACCGTCTCGTCATCTGGCTTGATTATGAAGAAGGCGACACGTATGCCGAGGAGATTCAAAAAGAGAACTCGAAGATCGTGTCGGATGCATCCGTCACGTCTCCGATCCTATCGGATAAAGCCATCATCTCGGGTGGCGGCATCGATGCCGAGAGCGGTCAACGTCTTGCTGACATCTTGAACGCCGGGGCGCTCCCGGTCAAACTTGAAGAAATCTATTCGACGTCGGTCTCGGCCCAGTTCGGTCAAGACGCGCTCGATAAGACGGTGTTCGCGTCTCTCATCGGGATCGCGGCCATCTTCTTGTTCATGTTGTTCTTCTATCGTTTACCCGGTCTCGTCTCGATTATCACGCTCATTTTGTATATCAATTTGATTATGTTGTTCTTCAACGGCATTAACGCCGTCTTGACGCTCCCTGGTATTGCCGCTCTCGTCCTCGGTGTCGGGATGGCGGTCGATGCGAACATCATCACGGCGGAGCGCATCAAGGATGAACTCCGATCAGGGAAGTCGGTCCTCTCGGCATTCCGTGCCGGGAACCGGCGCTCGCTCAGTACGATTATCGATGCCAACTTGACGACCCTCATCTCGGCAGCGGTCTTGTTCTATTTCGGGACGAGCTCGGTCCGAGGGTTCGCCATCATGCTCATGATCTCGATTGCGATGACGTTCATCTCGAACGTCTTCATCTCGCGTTATTTGATGCACCTCCTCGTCTCGAGTCGTCTGTTCGACAAACGAAAAGGCTGGTTTGGTGTGAAGGAGAGTGAAATCCGTGAACTTTAAGCTCACTGAATTGAATTATGTGAAACATATGCGCACGATGTTCATCATCTCATGTGCCATCGTCATCATCGGCCTCGGCATCTTGTTCTTCCGTGGCTTGAACCTCGGGATCGACTTCGCGTCGGGTACTCGGGTCGAAGTGTTGACCGAATCACAAGTGTCTCAAGAAGAATTGGCAGCCGCGTTTGAAGAAGCTGGTGTCGATGAGGACATCTCGTCGGTCCAATACGCGGAAGGTGGAACGCTCGCCAACGTGACGTTCGTCGGTCAGCTCGCGCAAGACGAAGTCGCGTCAGTGAAGACCGTGTTCACGGAAACATTCGGGAACGACCCGAACATCAGCACCGTGTCGGCCGAAGTTGGTCGTGATATCGCTCGGAATGCTATCTATGCGGTCGCGCTCGCGTCGCTCGGGATCATCCTCTATATCACGTTCCGCTTCCAATTCTCGTATGCGGTCGCGACGGTCGTCGCCATGCTCCACGATGCGTTCTTCATGATCGTGGCGTTCTCGATTTTCGGTATCGAGGTCAACTTGTACTTCGTCGCCGCCGTCTTGACGATTATCGGGTATTCGGTCAACGATACGATCGTCACGTTCGACCGCGTCCGTGAGAACATCCAAGCGTATGAGAAGGAACGGAAAATCAAATCGATGGACGTGTATCGTGACATCGTCAACACGTCGATTCAAGAGACGATCGTCCGCTCGGTCAACACGGTCGTCACCGTGCTCTTGACGGTCATCGCCTTGTACGTGTTCGGCGCCGAGTCGATCCGCGGTTTCTCAATCGCGTTGCTCATCGGTCTCGTCATGGGGATGTACTCATCGATTTTCATCGCCTCGTACTTGTGGATGCTTCTCAAAGGCATGTCGCTCAACAAAAAGAAAGAAACCGCCCCAGAGGCGTAACCGCAGGTCTCCCGAATCGTTCGGGGGACCTTTTATGAATGTCAAGACGGCACTTCAGTCGCTCGTTCTGATATAATCTACAATTGATTGGAGTGAAGGACTATGTATCATGCGAAGAAACGATGGGTGTATCCGGAGACGGATACGACCGCGGTTGAACAGCTACAGACAGAACTAAATATATCGAAGCAACTCGCGACGCTCCTCACGCAACGGGGGCACCGCGATGTCGAGGCGGCCAAGGCGTTTTTATACGTTGAAGAGAAGTTGACGTTCCACGATCCATACTTGTTTGAACAGATGAATAAAGTCGTCGACCGTTTGAAACGAGCGGCCGACGATGGTGAGATGGTGCTCATCTACGGCGACTATGATGTCGATGGTGTCAGCGCCTCGGCCGTCATGTGGCACGCCTTGACCGAGATCGGTGTCATGGCGGAATGTTACATTCCGAACCGATTCACGGAAGGCTACGGTCCGAACAAAGAGGCGTTCGGCTGGGCCGCGGGTGAAGGGTTCACGCTCATCATCACGGTCGACTGTGGGATTTCAGGGATTGAAGAGGCAGCGCTCTTAAAAGAGCTCGGTGTCGATTTGATTATCACTGACCACCATGAACCGAAAGCGACGCTCCCAGACGCGTTCGCCATCATCCATCCTCACATCGATCCGTCATATCCGTATGACAAGCTCGCCGGGGCAGGCGTCGCGCTCAAAGTGGCGCATGCCGTGCTCGGCCGGATGCCAGAAGAGTTACTCGATTTGGCTGTGCTCGGTACGATCGCCGACCTCGTCCCGCTCGACGGGGAGAACCGTCTGCTCGCGAAGCTTGGACTGAAGGCGCTCGACGATTCGAAACGTCCAGGGATTCTTGCGCTCCGCGAAGTATGCGCCTTGACGGACGGGACGTTGAACGAGGAGTCGGTCGGGTTCGCATTCGGACCACGCATCAACGCTGCCGGTCGTCTTGACTCGGCGATGCCAGCGCTCCAAATGCTACTAGCCGAGAGCGTCGAGGAGGCACTCGAACTGGCGAAGCAGCTCGACAAACAGAACAAAGAACGTCAAGACATCGTCAAGACGATCGCCAAGGAAGCGACGGAACTCGTCGAGGCTTCGATGACGGACGACCGCGTCCTCGTCGTCGCCAGCGAACGATGGAATCCGGGTGTCGTCGGGATCGTCGCATCACGGCTCGTCGAGGCGTACTATCGTCCGGTCATCCTATTATGCCACGACCCGAAGACGGGGAAAGCGAAGGGGTCGGGCCGGTCAATTGACGGCTTCGACTTGTTCAAAGAACTATCGAAAAATGAAGACATCTTGCCGCACTTCGGCGGACACCCGGCCGCAGCCGGGATGACCTTGTTATCGGAGAACGTGGCCGAACTGCGCCGTCGTCTGAACGAACAAGCCGAGTCGATTCCGGACGAGACGTTCGTCGCCCGCGTCAACGTCGACTTGAAACTTGACGTGAACGACGTGTCGCTCGACTTGATCTCGGAAATCGGCAAGCTCGCCCCGTTCGGGATGGGTAATCCGTCACCACGCGTCGTCGTGGCAGACGCAAGACTGCGAGACATCCGTCAAATCGGACGTGACAACACCCATTTGAAAGTTCAGCTTGCCGGGGACAAACGTGAACTCGACGGGATCGGTTTCGGATTCGGCCACGTCGTCTCCGAGATTTCGAAGATGGCCCACGTCTCGGTCATGGGCAGTCTGCAAGTGAATGAATGGAACGGGATGCGCAAGCCGCAGCTCATGATTCAAGACATCCGTGTCGACGGGTTCCAAGTGTTCGATTATCGGGGTAAGAAAAACTCGCTTGACGAATTGAAACAGCTCCCGGGCGACACGACGTCGTTCGTATCGTTCCAAGGGCGGGACGACTTCCCGCTCCACGACCTCGATACGCCGCTCAAGCCTTTTGTCGTCTTGCTCGATTTGCCGGACGAGGAAGACGTATTGGCGGACTTGTTGACCGAGGACGTAGAACGTATCTACTGTGCGTTCGGACAAGGCGGCTCGTTCTTCGAGAAGTTGCCGACGCGTGAAGATTTCCGAACATACTACGTCCACATGGCGACGTGCGAACGGAAAAACCTGCGCGAAAACTTGATTCGTTTGTCAATCGAGCGAAAATGGTCAAAAAATACGATTCAATTTATGCATCAAGTATTCTCTGAACTCGAGTTTCTTGTTACAATGGAAGACGGACTGCCTGGAGTGAATCCAGAAGCGCCGAAACGCGATTTGACCGAAGCGCCATGTTATAAGCGCCGGGTTGGACGAGTCCAACTCGAGGAGCGTTTCATCTATGCGTCGTTGGCAGAACTGAAAGAGCGGTTACAATCATTGCGATCGAACAAGATGCAGGAGGCTTACACATAAAATGGATTTCAAACAGCATATTAAAGAAGTAGCGGATTACCCGAAAGAAGGGATCAGCTTCAAGGACATCACGTCACTCATGCAAGACGGTCCGGCTTACAAAAAAGCGGTCGACGAGCTCATCGCTTACGCACAGGAGCGCGGTGCCGAACTCATCGCCGGCCCTGAGGCACGCGGTTTCGTCGTCGGTTGCCCGGCAGCGTACGCACTTGAGCTCGGGTTCGTCCCGGTCCGTAAAGAAGGCAAGTTGCCACGGGAGACGGTTCGCGTCTCTTACGGACTCGAATACGGCACAGATATTTTGACGATGCACAAAGACTCGATCAAACCAGGCCAACAAGTCGTCATCTTAGATGACTTGCTCGCAACAGGCGGAACGATCGAAGCGACAATCAAAATGATTGAACAGCTCGGCGGCGTCGTCGCTGGGATCGGATTCTTAATCGAGCTTGATGGACTTGGTGGACGTGAGCGTCTCGAAGGATACGACGTGTTCTCACTCATTCGTTACGAAGATTAATCAAAGGGAAGCGATGGCTTCCCTTTTTTGAATAGTTTTTGAGTAAAATAACCCACAACCTTTGACAGGTCGTCAGATTTTTTCGATAATAGTAAGTAAAATTAGAACAACCACGTACGTTAACTACTACCATGCTGCGACTTGTCCGAGTCGATTGGAGCGGCAAGAAAAAGGGTGTCGAATGTTATGACCAAAAAACAAATCGTAAGTATTGAGGACCTTCTCGACGCGCTCGGGGAGTATATGGGTGAAGACGAGATTGCCGAAGTGAGACGCGCTTACGAATACGCAAAACTGCATCATACCGGTCAGTTCCGACGTTCCGGCGAACCCTACATTCTGCATCCGGTCCAAGTGGCCGGTATTCTCGTTGATATCGGGTTAGACGCGACGACGATTATCGGTGCGCTTCTTCATGATGTCGTTGAAGACACGGACATCACGCTCAAACAACTCGCTGACGAGTTTGGGGTCGAGGTGGCCATGCTCGTCGACGGTGTGACGAAGCTCGGTAAAATCAAATATAAATCGAAAAAAGAAGAGCTCGCCGAGAATCACCGCAAGATGATTATCGCGATGGCTGAAGACGTACGTGTCATCTTGATCAAACTCGCCGACCGTCTGCATAACATGCGGACGCTTCAACATATGCCGAAAGAGAAGCAAGTGCAAAAGGCGGAAGAGACGCTCGAAATCTTTGCACCGCTCGCCCACCGGATGGGGATCTCGACGATCAAATGGGAACTCGAAGATATCTCGTTACGTTATATCAACCCGCAGCAATACTATAAGATCGTCTCGATGATGAAACAGAAACGGACCGAGCGGGAAGCGCTCGTCACATCGGTCATCACGGAAGTGAACGCCGTCCTCGAGGACGTGAGCATCGAGGCCGACGTCAACGGCCGCCCGAAGCATATCTACTCGATTTATAACAAGATGGTAAAGCATAAGAAAGAGTTCAATGAGATTTACGACTTGATGGCCGTCCGCATCATCGTCGATTCGATTCGCGACTGTTACGCCGTCCTCGGCATCATCCACACGCAGTACAAGCCGATGCCAGGTCGGTTCAAAGACTACATCGCCATGCCGAAACCGAACATGTATCAGTCGCTCCACACGACGGTGATCGGACCGAAAGGTGAGCCGCTCGAAGTGCAAATCCGCACGAAGGACATGCACTTCATCGCCGAATTCGGGATTGCCGCGCACTGGGCCTATAAAGAAGGAAAGAACGTCGCGACGAACGGGTTCGATGAAAAGATCGCCCATCTGCGCGAGATTTTAGAGCTACAAAAAGATACGACTGACGCTGAGGAGTTCATGGAATCGCTCAAAGTCGATTTCTTTAGCGATATGCTCTACGTCTTCACACCGAAAGGGGACGTCTTCGAGTTGCCGAAAGGCTCGGTCCCAATCGATTACGCGTATCGCATCCATACCGAGATTGGTCACCGGATGACCGGCGCGAAAGTGAACGGACGGATGGTACCGCTCGACCATAAACTCGAGACAGGTGACATCATCGAGATCATCACGTCGAAACATAGCTATGGACCGAGCAAGGACTGGCTCAAACTCGCCGTCTCGAGCCAGGCGAAGAACAAGATCCGCCAATGGTTCAAGCGCCAACAGCGTGAAGAGAACGTCGAGAAAGGCAAAGAGCTCGTCGACGTCGAAATCAAAAAACTCGGCTTCGAGCCAAAAGAAGTGATTGATGACCAGTCGCTCTCCGTCGTCGTCGAAAAGTTCAATTTTGGAAATGAAGAAGAGATGTATGCCGCGGTCGGCTATCACGGCATCACGGCGGCGCAAGTCGCCCACAAGTTGACGGAGAAGCAGCGGAAAGAACCGAAACTTGAACTGTCGGACGCGATCAACGAATTGAAAGTCAGTCAGTCACCGAAGAAGAAGACGGCCGAGGCCGGCGTCTCGGTGAAAGGGATCGACAACATGCTCATCCGCATGAGCCGATGCTGTAACCCGGTACCGGGCGACGAAATCGTCGGGTATATCACGCGCGGACGCGGCGTGTCGATTCACCGGAAAGACTGCTTGAACATCATCAATGAGCAGCATCCGGAGCGACTCCTTACGGTCGAGTGGGAAGCCGGGCAAGCGAAAGAGAAGAACTATAACGTCGATATCGAGATCACCGGCTACGACCGTTCAGGGCTCTTGAACGACGTGCTTCAAGCCGTCTCGGCGACGAACACGAACATCGTGGCCGTCAGCGGACGCGGGGACCAGAACAAACAGGCCCGCATCTCGATGACGATCTCAATCCCGAACGTAAACCATCTGCAAAAAGTCGTCGACCGGATCAAGCAAATCTCGGACGTGTACTCGGTCAGCCGAGTCATGATGACGTGACGAAAGGAAGATTTCAGTGCGTGTATTGTTGCAACGAGTGAAACAAGCCTCTGTCACCGTCGATGCGGAGACGGTCGGCCAAATCGAGGCCGGCTATCTGCTCCTCGTCGGGGTGACCCACGAGGACACCGAGACGGAAGTGAACTGGCTCGCCGACAAGGTGGCCGGACTCCGTGTCTTCGAGGACGCGGATGAGAAGATGAACTTATCGATTCAAGACGTCGACGGGAAAGTGTTGTCCGTATCACAGTTCACACTGTACGGCGACACGCAGAAAGGCCGTCGTCCCGCGTTCACGCAAGCGGCGAAGCCGGACATCGCGGAACGACTTTACGAGAAGTTCAATGAACGATTGCGGACGCACGGGCTCGTCGTCGAGACCGGGCAGTTCGGGGCGATGATGGACGTCGCGCTCGTCAATGACGGACCGGTGACGCTCATGCTCGAAAAAAACGCTTGACAGAAGCGGGCACGATTCGGCATCATGAACCATATAACCTAACACCTGCGATAAAGAAGAGTACGGTCACCCCACCAGCAAAGAGAGCGATGCCTAGGCTGAAAGCATCGACTGGATGATGACCCGAACGACACTTTGGAGGTGCTTCCTTGAACTTAGAGTAGGGGGAGCCGTTTCATCGGGCGTTAACCGATTTCGAGTGGCAGAGTTTCAAGTATTGGCTCTGCAACGAGGGTGGTACCACGGGAAACTTTAACAGGCTCTCGTCCCTTTGCGGACGAGGGCCTTTTTGTATGCTAAGGAGGGAAATTGGATGAAAGCACCACGCGGCACACAAGACCTGCTTCCGGGCACGGTCGAGACGTGGCAGTATGTCGAAGAGAAACTACGCGACATCAGCGCCCGTTACAACTATAAAGAGATTCGTACCCCGATTTTTGAAACGACCGACCTATTCACAAGGAGCGTCGGCGAGACGACGGACATCGTCCAAAAAGAGATGTTCACGCTCGTCAAGAAAGGCAAGGACGAGTATACGCTCCGTCCGGAAGGAACGGCCTCGGTCGTCCGCGCCTTCGTCACGAACAAACTGTTCGGTAGCCCCGACCAGCCGACGAAACTGTACTACATGGGACCGATGTTCCGTTACGAGCGTCCACAAAAAGGACGGTTCCGCCAACTGCACCAATACGGTGTCGAGGCAATCGGTAGCAGCGACTCGGCCGTCGACGCAGAAGTGATCAGCCTCGCCTACACGATTTACAAATCGTTCGGGCTCAAAAAAATCAAAGTCGTCGTCAACTCGCTCGGTGACGCTGAGAGCCGCAACGCTCACCGCGAAGCGCTCATCCGTCACTTCGAGCCGGTCCAAGACGAGCTTTGCCAAGATTGCCAGACGCGACTGCATCAAAACCCGCTTCGCGTCCTCGACTGCAAAGTCGACCGCGACCACCCGTCGATGAAATCGGCACCTTCGATTCTCGACTTCTTGAACGAAGAGTCGAAGACGTATTTCGAGAAAGTCCTCGCGCACTTGGATGCGCTCGGTGTCGCCTACGTCGTCGACCCGACGCTCGTCCGTGGTCTCGACTACTATACGCACACGGCGTTCGAAATCATGTCGGAAGCAGAAGGCTTCGGCGCCATCACAACGCTTTGCGGTGGGGGACGCTATAACGGTCTCGTCCAAGACATCGGTGGACCGGACATGCCGGGCATCGGATTCGGGATCGGGCTCGAGCGTCTCATCCTTGCTCTTGAGAACGAAGGAGTACTTCCTGAACTCGAGACGGGACTTGACGTCTTCGTCGTCGCCCAAGGCGGCACGGAAGTCGAAGTGACGGCGACACGCCTGTTGCAACTGCTTCGCAGCGAAGGCTTCAAGGCGGACCGCGATTATCTCGGCCGCAAGTTCAAAGGCCAATTCAAACAAGCCGACCGCTTGAACGCGAAGTTCACCGTCATCCTCGGAGACGATGAAGTCGAACGCGGCTCAGCTTCCCTCAAGGTCATGGCGACCGGGGAACAAGTCGACGTGCCGCTCTCGGCCGTCGCAGACAAAATTCGTGAACTATCGGAAGGAGCAGGACAATGATCGGACGCACACATATGAACGGCCGCGTGACAGAGTCACTCATCGGCCAAGACGTACAACTTAAAGGATGGGTACAAAAACGTCGTGACCTTGGAGGACTCATTTTCATCGACCTTCGTGACCGCACAGGCATCGTCCAAGTCGTCGTTCGCCCGGAAAACGAAGCGGTGCACCAACTCGCCGAATCGATTCGCAGCGAATACGTGCTCGATATCAAAGGGACTGTCCTCGAGCGTGAGAACAAGAACCCGAACATGCCGACTGGGAACGTCGAAGTCATCGCTTCAGAGATTAACATCTTGAACGCGGCGAAGATGACACCGATTCCAATCGGTGACGAGGCCGAGAACGTATCGGAAGACCTCCGTCTCAAATACCGTTACCTTGACCTCCGTCGTCCGGCGCTCCAAGAGACGTTCCGTCTTCGTTCGAAAGCGTCGAACACGATTCGTAACTTCTTGACGGAAGAAGAGTTCCTCGAAGTCGAGACGCCGATTTTGACGAAATCGACACCAGAAGGCGCGCGTGACTATCTCGTCCCAAGCCGTGTCCACGGCGGCGAGTTCTACGCGCTCCCGCAATCACCACAGTTGTTCAAACAGCTCCTCATGGTGGCCGGGTTCGACCGTTACTTCCAAATCGCACGTTGCTTCCGTGACGAAGACCTTCGGGCCGACCGTCAACCGGAATTCACGCAAGTCGACATCGAGACGAGCTTCATGGACGTCGAAGACTTGATGGCGATGATGGAATCGATGATGGGGCAAGTCATGGAAGCGACGCTCGGTCGCACCGATACGCCGGCCAAGTTCGAGCGGATGACATACGAAGAAGCGATGCGCCGTTTCGGTTCAGACAAACCGGACACACGTTTCGGTCTCGAACTCATCGACGTCGTCGACGCGGTCACAGGTGCCGGCTTCAAAGTGTTCGATATGGCTCTCGAGTCAAACGGACAAGTGAAAGCGATCAACGTCAAAGGCGAGGCGGACAAGTTCTCGCGTAAAGATATCGACAAGCTTCAAGAGTTCACGGCCGTCTACGGTGCGAAAGGCCTCGCTTGGCTCAAAGTGACACCAGAAGGCTTGAACGGTCCGATCGCCAAGTTCTTCGACGAGACGTACGCTCAGAAGTTGATGGAAGCGACGAACGCGGAAGCGGGCGACCTGCTCCTCTTCGTGGCGTCAAAACCAAGCGTCGTCGCCGACAGTCTCGGCGCGCTTCGCGTCAAACTCGGTCATGAGCTCGGTCTTATTGACGAGTCGAAGTTCAACTTCCTTTGGGTGACAGACTTCCCGCTCGTCACGTTCGAAGAAGAAGACGGCCGTTTCTACGCCAACCACCACCCGTTCACGATGCCTAACCGTGACGACCTCCATCTTCTCGAGACGGACCCAGCGAGCGTACGCGCCCTTGCCTATGACCTCGTCTTGAACGGTTATGAGCTCGGTGGCGGATCGCAACGGATTTATGAACGTGACATTCAAGAGCGCATGTTCAAATTGCTCGGCTTCACAGAACAAGAAGCGGTCGACCAGTTCGGCTTCTTGCTCGAAGCGTTCGAATACGGTACACCGCCGCACGCAGGTATCGCCCTCGGTCTCGACCGTCTCGTCATGATCCTCGCGGGTCGTTCGAACCTTCGTGACACGATCGCCTTCCCGAAAACGGCGTCGGCGAGCGACTTGCTCACACAAGCACCAAGCCCGGTCGCGGATGCACAACTCGAGGAGTTGTCGATTCGGACAGCGGTGAAAGAGAAGAAATAACGTTTAGTCACAAGGACCCGTCGATTGGCGGGTCTTTTTGCGTATATGTGAATAAGTGGAAAAGTGATATAGTTATGGAATAAATTGTATGATGAAGATGGGGGAGCCGGGGAAGCATGAAACCAAGAAAAATTGTTCAATCGATCGGGTTGGTGATTGGATTGACGACAATCTTAGCAGGATGTAATCAAGAAACGGAAGCGACGCCGAAAGTTGACGAGACCGTCGAGGAGGCCAAATCGGAAGATTCGGAAATGATTCGATTGCGTCCCGTCGCCGAGGACGCCTCAATCGGGGCAGTGAAGGACTATGACCTATCATCGTTCTTCCAACATAAAGTCGCGATGATTGCACCGGAGCATATGGTCGATGAACACATTGTCTATACGGATTCTGTCGGTGAAGTCGGCCGTGACATCTACGTGTATGATACGGAACGAGCAACTAATCGGTCGTTACATAAGACATCAAGAACAATCGGTAGTCTCGTCGGCATCAAAGATGAAATATTTTGGATTGAATATGAACTGACTGAAGACAATGGATATGCTTGGTCCATTTTCCGGATGAGGCTCGACGCATCGGAACTGACTGAACTTTATAACGGGGTCAGTATGTTCGAGACGCCCGTTCCTCATTTGAATGCATCGGATGATCGCGTCACATGGGTTGATTATGAGGCATCAGAAACGATGACGACGTCGGCGGTGATGCAGTATTTGTATGATACGGCCACGGTGGAAACGATTCAAACGTTCACGCTTCAAGAAGGGGAGAAACGAGATGGCGAGTACGTATTCGATTACAGAGTTGGTGAGGACGGTGTCATCGTCCATCGAAGCTCATTCGCTGATGGGGAAAAAACGACAAAGTTAACCACGCTCGATGGAACGTTTGACGAGGATATGGGCGCATTGGTCGACTTTGAAACAGGTGCGGACTATGTTGCTCTTGGAAAAGAAGGACGTGCCGATTTTGTAGGGCTGACGGGGGGAGCGAAACAGTTCCAACATAAAAGCACACAGTCAAAGATTACATTTGACTCGTTTCGTTTCTTGCCGGATCAGCGCATCCTATTCCGCGAAGGCATGAATCGCTTATTAGTTGCGGATTTGAATGAAGCGACGGTTTCGTATTTGCCGAGTCGAGGCGGCACGACGTCTAAGCCAATCTATCGTGATGGTCAAATCGCCTACGCCGAACTTGGGGATGGCGGGTTGATTACGTTTTACACCATCGATGTGAACTGACATGGAAACCAAAAATCGTCACCTCCGGTTATGGAAGTGACGATTTTTGTTGTTTCATCTACTCGTTTTATGATTCGTCCGGCTTCTAGATTTGATTGATCGGAGGATCACCATAGCGAGAAGAAGCAAAGCTAACATAAAACTGATATACGTTAGATTCACGAAAAGTGAAGATAAAGTATCTTCAAATCGGATGCTGAACCAAACCCATAGCCCTGTAATAAATACGCCCCAGAGCGCTGTCGGATAGTTAAGCATTTTGTTTGTAAACCACATGAGATAGCCCCCTTTTTAGAAATTATATCATGTGGATTGGAATAAAAACCTTATATCCCCTAATTATCCATTCGTTTACTAGTCTGCTGAAGCGCGAACCCGAAGGCGAACAGCGAGGCGATTACGGCCGTCATCGTGTAGACCGAGTCGGTGAAAGCGAGGTAGATGCCGAACAAACCGAGCCCGAAGCTGAGGATGAACCACAGCCAGAGGCTCGGATGATTTTGTAACGCCTGCTTCATCGGCTCGGGACGTTCAACTGGCAACCGGTCCCATCGGTCACGAGCAAGTTCGAGTTGAACACTTGGCCGTTGCTCTTCAAGACGAGCGATCGTTTATCTTCGCGATAGTCGATGATCATGTCTTCGTCGAGAAACACTTTTGTCCAGTTCTTGATGAGGACAGGGCCGATGTTCGAATCAATCTCGACGTCTTCCGGTGTCGTCTCGGTCACATAGCGAATCTCGAAGATGCCGCTATTGCCGCAACCGCAGCCTTCCGTCTCATAAAACAAATGCATCTGTCCGTCACGGTCGCCTTTTAAGGCGTCAATCCGCGCCTGGGCACGTTCTGTAATTTGTACGTTCATTTGAATCAGCTCCTTATTTCTATTATACCGCGCTGGAAAAAAGATTGAAAAAGACGTGCTTCTCGTTTTCCACTTCCTGCAAAAAGGCGTAAACTATTTGTTTAGAAGGGGGAAACGATATGATCTCACGTTTTTTTAGTTATTACCGTCCACATAAGAAGTTATTCATCCTCGATTTCTCGTTCGCCATCCTCGTCGGCCTGCTCGAGCTCGGCTTTCCGCTCGCCGTGCAATGGTTCATCGACGACCTGTTGCCGGGTGGGGAATGGAACTGGATTATCATTATCAGCATCGGCCTATTGATTCTGTACATACTCGCCATGATGATGCAGTACGTCGTCAACTATTGGGGGCATAAGCTCGGCATCAATATCGAGACCGATATGCGGGAAGAGCTGTTCACCCATATCCATAAACAGTCGTTCCGGTTCTTTGATAACCATAAGACCGGTCATTTGATGAGCCGGGTGACGAACGACTTGTTTGATATCGGCGAAGTGGCGCACCATGGGCCTGAAGATTTCTTCATCGCCATCATGACGCTCCTCGGTGCGTTCGGGATCATGTTCTCGATCGACCCGCAACTCGCACTCGTGACGGTCGTTGCCGTGCCGTTCCTCGTCATCATGATCACGTACGCCAACAAGAACATGAACAAGGCGTGGCAAAAGATGTATACGAACATCGGCGAAGTGAACGCCCGCGTCGAGGACAGTGTCTCCGGCGCACGCGTCGTCCAATCGTTCACGAACGAAACGTTCGAGATTAACCGCTTCCAAAAAGACAACAATTTCTATCGCGGCTCGAAAATCGAGGCGTATCAAGTCATGAGTAAGTCGCTCGCCGGGATTTACATCACGACGCGGCTCATGACGTTGCTCGTGCTTGTTTACGGTGCCTATTTGACATATCAAGGACAACTGTCTTACGGGCAGCTCGTCGGGTTCATCCTCTATATGAATTTGCTCATCAAGCCGATCGAAAAAATCACGGCGCTCCTTGAAATGTACCCAAAAGGGATGGCCGGCTTCAAACGATTCACGCAACTGTTGGATGAGGCACCGGATATCGAGAACCGTCCGGACGCTGTTGACGTCAAGACGCTGAAAGGCGATATCGCCTTTCAAAACGTCTCGTTCGGCTACTCGGACTATCGCCAAGTGTTGACCGACATCGACCTCGACATCAAGTCGGGTACGACGGTCGCCCTCGTCGGGACGAGCGGGGCCGGGAAGACGACGATCTGTTCGCTCATCCCACGTTTCTATGACGTGACGAGCGGTGCCATCACGATTGACGGTATGGACATCCGCGAAATGACGAAAGAGAGTCTGCGCCGTCAAATCGGGATCGTGCAACAAGACGTGTTCTTGTTCGCCGGGACGCTCCGTGAGAATATCGCCTATGGAAAACTGGACGCGACCGACGCGGAGATTATGCATGCGGTCGAGAAGGCACATTTGAACTCGCTCGTCGAGGAGCTCGAACATGGTCTTGAGACGCAAATCGGAGAGCGAGGTTTGAAACTGTCTGGCGGACAAAAGCAACGCATCGCCATCGCCCGCATGTTCCTCAAAAATCCACCGATCTTAATATTAGACGAGGCGACGTCCGCGCTCGATACAGAGACGGAAGCGATCATTCAAGACTCGCTCAATGAGCTCGCGGCCGACCGGACGACGCTCATCATCGCCCACCGTTTGGCGACGGTGAAGAACGCTGACCGCATCCTCGTCGTCACCGCTGACGGCATCGTCGAGGACGGGACGCATGATGAACTGAGTGCGAAAGGCGGCGTCTTCGCTGGATTGCTCAGACGCCAACAACTATGAATGCTGAACAGCCACCAGATTTTTGGTGGCTGTCGTGCGTGAGTTGGGTATAGACAAGGAATGATGGCAATGAGGGCGAAACACACGATGAAAGCAGTTCAAGTCGTCGGGTACGGGGATGTCGATCAATTACAAATCGTCGACCTTCCAATCCCGAACCCGAAACAAGGGGAAGTGCTCGTCCGCGTCAAGGCGTGCGGAATCAACAATACAGAGATTTGGATGCGGGAAGGCGCGTACGGCACGGACAAAGAGTCGGGCTGGCGACCGGAAGGGGTCCAGTTCCCACGAGTCCCAGGTTCTGATATTACGGGCGAAATCGTGAAAGTCGGTAGCGGGGTCGAGGAGACAATGATCGGACGCCGCGTTGTCCTGTTCCCGTTCACGTCGAGCGGGCAGGAAGGGGGAAGAGCATATCGCCGGTGACGTGTCGTTCATCGGTTCCGAGTACGACGGCGGATACGCCGAGTATGTCGTCTGGCCGGCCGCGCTCTGTTACGACATGCCGCTCGACAGTTTCGTTGACAGTGCCGTCTTCACGGTGAGCGGGTTGACGGCATGGCATATGAATGAGCAGATTGAGATTCAGCCGGGGCAGACGATTGTCATCACGGGTGCGAGCGGTGGGGTCGGGTCGTTCAACGTTCAAATCGCGGCGAACGTGCATGGCGCGAACGTGTTCGCCATCGTCGGAGATTTGAAGGATGAGGCGAAATTGAAAGAACTCGGAGCGAGCCGTGTCTTTTCATACCGTTCCGAGACGCTCGTCGACGAGATTCTTGAGGCGAACGGAGGGCCGGTCGATGCCGTGCTCGATGTTGTCGGCGACGCCTTGTTCGCGACAGCGCTCGAGGTGTTGAAAAATGGCGGCAAGTTCTGTATTTCCGGTTCAGCCGGCGGTCAACCGACGCAGCTTGATTTCCGGAAGCTGTATTTGAAACATATTACCATGTACGGCTCCGTACTCGGTACGCGGGCCGAGTTCCAGGCGATGCTTGAAGCGATTGAATCTGGGAAGATTCGGCCCATCGTCGACCGGACGTTCCCGCTCCCGGAGGCGCGAGACGCACAGACGTACTTCAAACAACGGGGCAAGTTCGGGAAGATCGTCCTCGTCCCGTAAACAAAAGAGAGGAAACCGGACGACGATGTCCGGTTTCCTCTCTTTTTTATGCGGCCACTTTCGCCCGGTCGATGACCGAGACGAGCCGCCGGAACTGTTCGAGCCAAAACTGGAAGAACGGACCGATCAAAAAAATCGACAGTACCGTCCCGAAAAAGACCGGTCCGCCGAGCACCCAACCGATGAGGCAAGCCGTTAGTTCCATCCATGTCCGCATCATCCGGACCGACGTGTTGAACCGCTCAGCCAAGGCGAGTGTCAATCCGTCCCGAGGGCCGGCCCCGTAACCGATGGCGACGTACAAGCCGGCACCCATCCCGATGACGAAGATGCCGAGGACGAGCCAGGAGATATTGAGCGCGAGGCCGTCGAGCTGCGGCAACCAATGATGATCGAGAATCAAGTTCATGAATACGCCGACGAAGACGGCGTTGACGAGCGTCCCGAACTGGGGCCGAATCCGGTCGAGTAAAAATTTGCAGAGAACGAGCAAGAGACCGACGAGCAAGATGATTGTCCCGACGGAAATCGGGGTATGACGGGCGAGCCCGAGATGGAGCACGTCCCATGTCGATACGCCGAGGTCGGCCGTGATCATCATCGACGAACCGAGGGCGAGCAAGAACAGACCACTCATGAATAACGTCCACTTCAAACTGATTCGTAAAGCTTGTATCCATACCGCGTGCATGATGGTCGCCTCGATTCCCTGAAATGTTCCATCATCATATCATATCTGGTTTCAACGCAAGAAAAAAACGCCTCGGACGAAGTCCGAAGCGCTTTGCTCACTTTTTAGGTGTTGTTGGTTTCTTTGCTTTGTTCTTTTTATAGTAATCGTAGACGAACGGTGCGACCGCCGTCGCGACTTTAATGAGTGTACCAAATTTACCTTTTTTAGCCATGTTGCTGCACCCCTTTCTGTTCTAATGATGTATATTCCACCTGTTCCGGAATTAAAAACATATTTTGAACAGTTTCGTCTGAGGTGACACCGATAATCATGTCCCATAATGAAAGGAGGAGGCAAAAAATATGAAGACGATTATCTGGTATCAAAATGATTTACGGGTCGACGACCATCGTCCGCTCGAGGTGGCGCTCCGGCATGACGATCCCATCGAGGGTCACTACTTTATTCCACGAGAAGAACTCATTGAAAACCGGTTCGGCCATGTTCCGCTAGGACCACGGCGACTCCAGTTTTTGAACGAGTCACTCGACGACTTGGCCGGTTCGCTCGCAGCGCTCGGCGTCCCGCTCTTCGTCCATGTCGGCCATCCGCTTGACATACTCGACTCGACCGACCGCTTATTGTTTCAACGGTCGATCGGTTATAACGAACGGGGACGAGAACGACAGGTCATGACTGCATGGCGCGGAGCGTGTCAGGCGTTCGATGGGTTCACCCTCTATCCACGGAACGAGATTCCGTTCGAGAAACTGCCATTTCTTTTCACCGAGTTTCGGAAAGCAGTGGAGAATGATGCGAGACCGGAGCGCTTGATCGAGCGCTCGGTTTCCAAAGAATTGCGCTCCGTCGATTTTCCGGTCGCTTATGAACAGCCGGAACCGGACGCACGGACTGCGTTCCCGTTCCGAGGTGGGGAACAAGCAGGGCGAGACCGGCTCACGACTTATTTGGCAGGACCGGTCCGGATGTATAAGGAGACACGGAACGGCTTCGGGGTCGACGACTCATCGAAGCTGTCGGCCTATCTCGCCAACGGCTCGTTATCACCGCGCCGAGTGCTGCACGAGCTCGAGCAACATGAGCGGTCATATGGGGCGAACGAGTCGACGTATTGGCTCTATTTCGAGCTGCTTTGGCGTGAGTTCTTCCAATGGGTCGCCCTCGAACAAGGGAAACGACTGTTCCGCGCCCAAGGCATCCGTTCGAAACAGAAGACATGGCGCGTGGACGATGAGGTCATCCGGCGTTGGCAAGCAGGTGAGACGGGCGTTGAATTCATCGATGCGTTCATGCGTGAATTGAACGCGACGGGATGGATGTCGAACCGGGGTCGTCAAATCGTCGCGAACTACTTTGCGAAAGAGCTTGGACAAGACTGGCGCATCGGCGCGTCCTATTTCGAATCGAAGCTGATTGACTACGACGTTGCAAACAACTATGGCAATTGGACGTACCAGGCTGGCGTCGGCAATGACGCGCGGGATCGCCGATTTAACATCACTCGGCAACAAGATACGTACGACCCGACCGGTGCGTTTCGGAACATGTGGTTGTGACGAAACTGTCACGCGAAGTCGTCGTTTCTGATTGACTTCTTTTAACAGACAATGCTATAGTAAGGGCAACAGATGGGATACCTGAGGTGTACGAGAGCCGCCTTCGTTATTTTGAGCCAACACTTTGAATACGGGAGACCGAACTGCTATCCAGATCAACTGCCTCATCACGTGCAGGAGGACTTGTGAAGGGGACGCTAGGTCACCCACCTGCTTAAGCAGGTTCAAAAGCAGGGCATCGTCACGGCACTCCGGGCCCCATCGATTTTTTTTTAAAAAACGTCGCTAGACGTCTTTTTTTTGTATGTAATTCCGAGTAAAATAGTATGAGAAAATAGGATTCATTTGGAGGAAGAGTATGTTACACCAGTTTTCACGTAATGAGTTGGCCATCGGTCAAGAAGGGTTAGAAACATTAAAAGGCAAGACGGTCGCCATTCTAGGCGTCGGCGGTGTCGGGTCGTTCGCGGCCGAGGCGCTTGCCCGGAGCGGCGTCGGACGAATCGTCCTCGTCGATAAGGATGACATCGACATCACGAACGTCAACCGTCAAATCCACGCGCTCTTGTCGACGGTCGGTCAACCGAAAGTCGAAGCAATGGCGACACGTCTCCTTGACATCAACCCAGAGCTCGAGCTCGTCAAGTTGAAGATGTTCTATACAGAAGAGACGTTCGAGGAGTTCTTCGCGCAAGATCTCGACTTCGTCATCGATGCCTCGGACACGATCATCTATAAGATTCATTTGATCGTCGAGTGTAAACGTCGGGGCATCCCGGTCATCTCGAGTATGGGCATGGCCAACAAGATGGACCCGACGCGCATCAAAGTCGTCGACATCAAGGATACGACGTATGACCCGATCGCGAAGATGGTCCGGACACGTCTCCGTAAGGAGCGCATCCACAAAGGCGTCCCGGTCGTCTTTTCAGACGAGTCACCGATTGTGACACGCGAAGACGTGAACGAGATCGTCGGGAAAAAAGACGCCCCGATCCGTAAAGCGAAGATGCCACCGAGCTCGAACGCGTTCGTCCCTTCGGTCGCTGGTCTCGTCGCAGCCGGGTATGTCATCAACCAAATGCTTGAGACAGCTGGGGTCGAGATCGCTCGCATCCAAAAGTAAAAAACGACGCGGCTCAAAAGAGTCAGCGTCGTTTTTCCCAATAATCGAGCCGTTTTTGTAGCTGTTGCTCGAAGCCGCGGCTCGTCGGGGTATAATATTTCGGACGTTTTCGGGCCAAGTTCTCCGGCCAGTAGTTTTGCGCGACGTAGCCGTCTTTCTCGTCGTGCGGGTATTTGTATCCGGCACCGTTGCCGAGCTCGCGGGCACCCGGGCTATGGGCGTCACGGAGGTGGACCGGTACCGGACCGCCTTCGACGGTACGGACGTGGTGCATCGCCTTGTCGATGGCAGTGATGACCGCGTTCGATTTCGGTGCCGTCGCGAGATAAAGGACGGCCTGGGCCATCGGGATGCGTGCCTCGGGGAAACCGACGTGTTCGCTCGCACGAGCGGCCGCATCGACGATGACGAGCGCGTTCGGATCACTAAGGCCGATATCTTCGGCCGCATGCACGTAGAGACGGCGCATGATGAAACGCGGCGATTCGCCGGCCTCGATCATGACGGCGAGCCAGTACAGCGCCGCGTCCGGGTCCGAGCCGCGGATCGACTTGATAAACGCCGAGATGACGTCGTAGTGCCGGTCACCCGTCTTGTCGTACTTGATGGCTTTTTGTTGAATCGACTCTTCGGCGACGTCGAGCGTGATTTGAATCTTGCCATCGACCTCAGGCGTCGTCAACACGGCCAGTTCGAGCGCGTTCAACAAGACACGGTAGTCACCGTCCGCCATTTTGATATAATGGTCCACGGCGGCTTCCTCGATTTGGACGGGATAGTTGCCGAGTCCTTTCTTATCAGACAAGGCCCGCTCCAAGACGACGCGCAGTTCGTCTGGTCCAGGCGGTTCGAGCCGAAACACGGTCGCGCGCGACAGTAACGCCGCGTTGACCTCGAAACTCGGGTTTTCGGTCGTCGCTCCGATCAAGATGAGCTTGCCGGCCTCTAGTGCCGGGAGCAGGGCGTCTTGTTGCAGTTTATTGAAACGATGAATCTCGTCTAAAAATAAAATCGTTCGTTCTTGTTCGAAGTCGAACCGGGATTCGGCCTCGCGGATGACGCTCCGAAGCTCATCGAGTTTAGCGGTGACGGCGTTCAATTGTACGAACGTCGCTTTCGTATAATTCGAGATAACGCGGGCGAGCGTCGTCTTGCCCGTTCCCGGCGGTCCATACAAGATAATCGTGCCGAGGCGGTCGGCCTCGATGGCCCGCCGCAGCAACTTGCCTTCGCCGATGATGTGGCGTTGACCGATGACTTCGTCTAACGTTTCCGGCCGCATCCGATTGGCGAGGGGGCCGCTATTCGATTGCTGAAATAAATCACTCATACGTACACATTCCTTTCGACAAACGTTTGTTCGATTAGTATAGCAGAAGGAGACATGAAGATGAAAATATCTACAAAAGGTCGTTATGGATTGACGATCATGATCGCATTGGCCCGAGAGACGGACAACAAACCGCTCAGCTTGAAAAAGATTGCGGCCCGCCATGACTTGCCGGAACATTACTTAGAGCAGTTGATCGGTCCGCTCCGCAATGGCGGACTCGTCAAGAGTGTCCGCGGCGCGTATGGCGGCTACCAGCTCGTCAAACCGGCGACAGACATCACAGCCGGAGAGATCATCCGATTGCTCGAAGGCCCGCTCACGATCGTTGAGGACTCGGAAGCGGATGATGCCGTGAAACGGAAGCTTTGGGATAAAATCAAAGCGGCGATCGAGAAAGTGCTCGAAGAGACGACACTCGCCGATCTCGCTGAAGAAGATTCTGATGGCTATATGTTTTATATTTAAAGGTGAGGTGAACGAAGATGAATTACTTTGATCATGCCGCAACGACGCCGATGCGTCCCGAGGTGCTCGAAGCGATGACGCCCTATATGCTCGAACACTATGGCAACCCGTCGAGCATCCACGGCATCGGCCGGACGGCTCGCGCCGCACTCGACGCTTCGCGCCGGACGCTCGCCACGTGGATTGGGGCGACCTCGAACGAGATCGTCTTCACCTCGGGCGGTACCGAGTCGGACAACTATGCCTTGTTCGGCACGGCGTACGCGAATCAACATAAAGGCAAACATGTAATCACGACGAAAGTCGAACACCACGCCGTCTTGCACGCGATGAAGCAACTCGAACGTGAAGGCTTTGACGTGACGTATCTCGATGTCGACGCGACAGGTGCGGTGACGCTTGACTCCGTTCGTGCCGCACTCCGGGACGATACGATCCTCGTCTCGGTCATGTACGGCAACAACGAGGTCGGCACACTTCAACCGATTGCCGAGATCGGTGCGCTCCTTGACGACCACCAGGCTTACTTTCATACGGACGCGGTCCAAGTGCTCGGCACGGAAATGATCGACGTCAAGGCGCTCGGTGTCGATTTATTGTCGGCCTCGGCCCATAAAATCAATGGCCCGAAAGGTATCGGTTTTCTTTTTATAAAAACAGGTGTAAAATTAGCGACGCGTTCTTTTGGAGGACAACAAGAACGGAAACGTCGAGCCGGCACGGAAAACGTTCCGGGTGCCGTAGGGTTCCAACGAGCAGCCGAACTGGCCAACATCGAACAGGTCGAACGGGTGAACGCCTACCGACAAATGAGTGAGGCGCTCTTCAAGAAACTTGATGAACTTGGAGTCGAGTATGACGTGAACGGGGCGAACCGCTTGCCGCACATCGTCAACTTGTATCTCCCGGGCATCGAGCTCGAACCGTTCCTCATCATGATGGACATGCGCGGCTTTGCCATCTCGAGTGGCAGTGCCTGCACGGCCGGGTCGATTGAACCGTCACATGTGCTGACGGCGATGTACGGTTCGTCGGAGCGGACCAAACAGTCCGTCCGCATCAGCTTTGGACACGGCAACTCGGTCGAAGACGTGGTGCGGCTCGCCGAACGACTCTCTGAAGTCGTCTCGACATTCACGAACGGAGTGAGATAAATCATGAACTTACGCACAAAAGCCCCTGCCGAGACGACGGTCGTCGTCGGGATGTCAGGCGGCGTCGATTCATCAGTGACGGCCCATCTGCTGAAAGAGCAAGGGTATAACGTCATCGGGATCTTTATGAAAAACTGGGACGATACGGACGAGTTTGGCGTCTGTACGGCGACGGAAGACTACGAAGACGTCATCGCGGTCGCGAACCAAATCGGGATCCCTTATTACGCGGTCAACTTCGAGAAGGAATATTGGGACCGCGTGTTCGAATACTTCTTGGCCGAATACCGTCTCGGGCGGACGCCGAACCCGGACGTCATGTGTAACAAGGAAATCAAGTTCAAGGCGTTCCTCGACCACGCGCTTCGCCTCGGTGCCGACTTCGTCGCGACCGGGCACTATGCGCGGGTCGAGTACGTCGACGGTGAGCATCGACTCCTGCGCGGGAAAGATGACAACAAAGACCAAACGTACTTCTTGAACCAGTTGTCACAAGACCAACTCGCGCGGACGATGTTCCCGATCGGTCATATGGACAAGAAAGACGTCCGTGTCATCGCCGAAGAAGCGGGACTCGCGACAGCGAAAAAGAAAGATTCGACCGGCATCTGCTTCATCGGAGAGCGCAACTTTAAAGAGTTCCTCTCGGAGTATTTGCCGTCACAACCAGGCGTCATGCAGACGCTCGATGGAGAGCATAAAGGAAACCATGACGGGCTCATGTATTACACGCTCGGTCAACGCCACGGCCTCGGTATCGGCGGCGACGGGGACCCTTGGTTCGTCGTCGGCAAAAACGTGGAAGAAAACATCCTCTACGTCGGCCAAGGGTTCCATCATGACGCGCTCTATTCGGACGCGTTGCTCGCATCGAAGCTGTCATGGACAGGTGCCGTCCCAACAGGTGAGTTCCGGGCGACGGCGAAATTCCGTTATCGCCAGCAGGATGTGCCAGTGGCAATCGCGCCAATTGAAAATGGCGAAGTGCTCGTCAAATTTGATGAGCCGCAACGTGCCATCACGCCAGGGCAAGCAGTCGTCTTCTACGACGGCGACATCTGCCTCGGCGGCGCGACGATTGACGAAGCGTATCGAAACGGAAAACGACTCGACTATATCGGATGAGGTGATAATGTTGAACGCAAACGAATTAGGCATCCAAGCGATGCAACAAGGTGAGTTCGAACAGGCGGCCAAGCAGTTCAACGCTGCCATCGAGGCCGATCCGTCGGACCCGACCGGCTACGTCAATATGGGTACGCTCCTGCAAGCAATCGGTGACCATGAACGGGCCGTCGTCTTTTACGATAAGGCGCTCGAACTCGATAACACGTTCGGCGCGGCGCATTATGCGAAGGGAGCGCTCGCCTATGAGCTCGAACAGCTCGACTTGGCCGAGGCATCGCTTCGTCAGGCGCTCCTTGCCGGCATGGACGACGCTGACCTGCATTTCATGCTCGGCTTGACGTACAAGGCGATGGGCGACTTCGTCCGAGCGTTGCCACGTCTCCGGGAAGCGATGAAGCAGGCGCCGGAAGACGTCGAAATTTCGTTCCAGTACGGGCTCGCGCTCGCTCAGAACGAGCAACTCGATTCGGCCGTCGAAGCGCTTGAGCATACGCTCGACCTCGATGCGAGCCATACGGACGCCCGCTACAACTTGGCGATCGCCTACGCCTTCCTCGGTGAACAAGACAAGACGTACGCCGAGCTTGAGCGTGTGCTCGAGTTGCAACCGGACCATGCGCTCGCGTATGACGCGAAAGCGAAGATGGACGAGTTACTCGGAAAGTGACTACGAAAAGCGCTTCTCACGATTGTGAGAGGCGCTTTTTGTTAGTCCCAATAATGGAAGATGACGTTTCCGATTGTCTTCGGTTGCCAATAGTTGATTTCTCCACGTTCTGCCTTGTTCAGAAATGGCTGTAGCGACAAATCGAACCGCTCATTCAACTCAGCCGCTGACGGAATCTGATAGGTGTCAGGAAACATGTCGGTCAGTTCGGGTACATCGATGAATTCATATTGAAACGGTTCGAGTTTGGAGATGCCGATGACAGGATAGTTTCTGCTGAGCAGGACATAGATGGTTTGCTCACTCCATGTGATACTCGCCTGGTGATAATTCGGAGTGATTTCGTCCCCAATGGTAAAGGAACATATTCCTCGTTTAATCCGGGTGAACTCAAAACAAATCGATTTGAACGTCTTCCAATCTGACCCTGGGGCGGAACAGTCGCCGTATGAAAAGCCGGTGATACATTCAGGGAGGGTGAGCGTCATGCGGACACCTCCCCGACGACCCAAATCAAAAGATTAAAAGTCATCAATACAAGCGTGCCGGAGAGCGCGAGGTAGCTCCACAAGACACGCGTTCCGGACTTGGCTCGTCGTACACCATCCATCAAAATCAGGAAACTCGTCCCGAATGAGACGAACGCCAACGCTGCAAACGAAGTGGGTCGGTCGAGCGTGGGAAACGCATCGATCACAAAATACAGCCCAAAGGTGAGCAAGCCTAAACAAGCCATGAGGAAAAGCGGGAAGAAACGCATATAGCACGACCTTTTCCATTTTCTCTCATCGTATCATGTGGGTTGTCGAGCGTAAATGTGAATCAGAGCTGTTTCGTCGTGATTTTTACGGGCTCGCCGCCGAACTCACCGTAGGCCTCGTCCATGTTTTTCGTGTATAACTCGATCACGTTCTTGCTCGGGTCTTTGAAGTAGGCCGAGCGCTCTTTGCCGTTGACCGTCTCATCCTCGTCCCATGTCCGTAGTTTCGTCGGGATGTTTGATGCTTCTAGCACCTCGAGTGCTTGGTCGAACGACTCCATCGGGACGAAGAACGCGCAGTGGACGTGGGCGCCCCCTTCATCATAGAGTGTGTCCCACTCGGTCACATCCTCTTGTCGGTTCGATTCTTCTTCTGATGTGAAGTCACGCTTCAGCCAAAGACCGAGACGCGTGTTTCCGCCGACATAAAACCAAGTTGCCCACGGTTCATCTGCTTGTTCTTGAGCTTCGCTCGGCTCGGCATCGTCTCCGACCCATTGTTCAACGACGGGAAGACCTAACTTGCCGTGCCAAAAGTCGACGGCCTCCGCCATGTCGGTCACTTCTAACACCAATTCACATAGTCCACTAATCGGTAAGCGTTTCTTCATTCCTAGTCCCTCCTTCATAGGTTCACTCGAACAGTTCCCGCTTTGATTCGACGAAAAACGTGCATAGCTGTTCGAATGTTCGGGAAGTGAATGACAATGTGAGAAAGGAGAGATTTAGTATGCGTGTCGTCAGTTTGGTCAGCGTCCCTGTATTCTTGATCATCGAATGGTTCATGCTCGGTCGATTGTTCGCTGCAATTGATGAACGCCTCGCGAACGGCGAATGGACGAATAATCTTTTGTTTCGCGTCGTCGTCGAATCGGAGCAGGCGATAATGATGTTTTTATTCATGTTCGCAACGTTCTTCGTGATCGGTGTCGTCATGCATTGGCTGTTGTCGGCCAACCGATCTTGGTCTGTGACGTTTGGTGCGGTCGGATTGGGCTGGGTCGTTCCGACCATGCTGGCTCTCATCGCTTGGTTCATTCCGAACCCTTATATTCAGCTAGGCGTCGTCGTGTTGCAATTATCGTTCATTCCGCTCATTCCATTTGTCGGTCAGACGGTGCGTCTCGGTCACGTTATCTTGAACTGGAGCGTCCATGTCATCGCTGCTGGACTCGTGTTGTTGGTGCAACGTCCATCGCTCGAGCAATTGTTCCGAGTCGAGCGGACCGAACTGTTTGAGCGGCTCGAAGGGTATGTCAATTCGGGTGAATTGGAACGATTCGAACGACTGCTTGAAACCGTGGACTTGGCACAACTTGAAGAGTTGTTCAAAACGGTCGACATCGACCAACTCGAACGGCTGTTAACTCGAGTTGATGTCGGACAGTTGATTCGAATACTCGAACGCGTCGACCTCGACCAACTCGAGCGCATCCTGAACCTGTTCAGTTAGGCGATTTGTCCTATCATTCGAACTCGGGCTATAATGAAGGATGGAAAACTAGCTGGAGGTGACTCGAATGATGGCAGCACCTTACGAGTTGACAGGAAAAGTCATCCGCGTCCTGTTTCAATCGGAAGAAGAAGCGCACACGATCGCGCTCGTACGTATAAAAGAAAAGAATTTTGACACAGACGAGACCGAGATGGTCATCGCCGGCGTCGGCGTCGGCATTGAGAAAGGTGAGACGTACAAGGCGCACGGGCGTCTCGTCGACCATCCTCGGTTCGGCAAACAAATGAAGGCCGAGTGGATTCGCCGTGTCGTCCCGATGACAAAGCGCGCCGCCGTCCGTTTTTTGACGAACGGTTCGTTCCCCGGGATCGGACAGAAGACGGCCCAGAAGATTGCTGACGCACTCGGAGACGACTGCATCGACCAAATCGTCAAGCATCCGAGCCTTTTATCAAACGTCGACGGGTTGAAAGAGAAACAGGCCCGCGTCATCACCGAACGGTTGAACATCTTGTATGGAGTCGACCAGTTACTGTTATTTTTGGCACCATTCGACGTGACACCGCGCCTCGCCTCGAAGATTCATAAAGAATATGAAGGTCGGGCGATGGAGATAATCGAGAGAAATCCTTACACCCTCATGTATGATGTCCCAGGTATTGGCTTCAAGACGGCCGATGCCATCGCCGCCCATTTCGGCATTCAAGGGATTCACCCGGAACGGATTGCGGCGGCCGTGTTGTATGTGCTCGAACTTGAGCAAGGGAACGGGCACTTGTTCGTCACGGCCGACCAACTCGCAAGTGAGATGCCGCGCATCATCGGCGGGGACCCGGGCGAGGCGCTCGTCTCGGCGCTCGAGACGCTCGCGAACGACGAGCGTGTCATCGTCGAGGACGGGGTCGTCTATCATCCACGGGTGTACCGCGCCGAACAAAAAGCGGCTGAAGAACTTGCACGCATCATGTCGACATCGACGACAGAAGACGTCGATATGACGACGATTTTTGACGCGGTCGGGCGCGTCGAGGAGATGTTCTCGATCGAGTATGCTGAGCAACAACGGGAAGCGATCGAGCTCGCCTTGAAGTCGCCGCTCATGGTGCTGACCGGCGGACCCGGTACCGGGAAGACGACTGTCGTTCGAGGGATTATCCACGCGCTCAGCGACGTGTTCGACTGGAAGCTCGAACCGGTGCCGAACCAACCGTTCCCGTTCGTGCTCGCCGCACCGACCGGCCGGGCTGCGAAACGGCTCAGTGAGTCGACGGGCTTGCCGGCCTCGACGATTCATCGTCTCTTGAAGTTCGACGGCAGCTCGTTCCAAGTCGATGACACGAATCCGCTCGTCGGAAAAGTGCTCATCGTCGACGAGGCGTCGATGATCGATATCTTCTTGTTCCGCAGCCTGCTCCGGGCCGTGCCGAACGGGATGAAAATCCTCTTCGTCGGGGACCGCGATCAATTGCCTTCGGTCGGGCCGGGCCAAGTGCTCGCCGATTTGATGGCGACCGACGGGATTCCCGTCGTCCGACTCGATGTCGTCCATCGACAGGCGTCCGAGTCGAGCATCCTGCGTTTGGCGCACGCGCTCAACGCGAAACAAATGCCGGACGATTTGCTCGCGGCACTGCCGGACCGTCGCTTTTATACAGCGAATCAAGAGACGGCACTTCAAGCCATCTGCCAAA
Source organism: Exiguobacterium sp. TNDT2 (assembly GCF_003331145.1). GTDB lineage: Bacteria > Bacillota > Bacilli > Exiguobacteriales > Exiguobacteriaceae > Exiguobacterium. Next base: position 124,952 of record NZ_QLVE01000006.1, read on the forward strand.
TGGCAGGGGCCGCGCTACGAAAAGGCTATTCACCGTTCGATATTCAAGTGCTCGCGCCGACGTACCGCGGGGTATGCGGCATCGACGGGTTGAACGAAGCACTTCAAAACGTGTTCAATCCGAAATCGGCGGCACGGCAAGTGTTGCACGGCAACCGGACGTATCGGAACGGGGATAAAGTGCTCCAACTTGTCAATAACGCCGAGGAGAACGTCTATAACGGTGACATTGGTGAAATCACGAATATCTTTTACGCCAAAGAGAACGTCGACAAGGTCGATAAAATCTATATCCGTTTTGATCAAACTGAGGTCGAGTATAACCGGAGCGAATGGGATCAGTTCACCCACGCCTATGCAATCACCATCCATAAGTCGCAAGGGTCGGAGTTTCCGATTGTACTCATGCCCGTCTTCTTTAACGGCGGCTTCCGCTCGTCACGCAACTTGATCTATACGGCCGTCACGCGGGCGAAAAAGAGTTTGCTCTTGTTTGGGGATGTGCGTGCGCTCGAGGCGGCGACACGGGAAGAGGAACCGGTGCGCCGGACGAAACTCGTCGAACGGCTAGGCGGCAAGTCTTGACGTCTTCCGATCGACGTGTGATAATGACGAATAGAAAACTGAAACGATTAAAGACGATGAAGGAAATGAGTACGTCATAACCGCCTCACCAGAGACATCTTCCAAGGCTGTGAGAAGATGGGGGTCCGGTCGACCGAAGCTAGTCTGGAGTCCCCACTCACCCTGGGCGTCTCATCCGCGTTATCGGATGTTCGAGGCACGGCTTTGCCGTGCGAACGAGGGTGGTACCACGAAGCGATGCTTTCGTCCCTTTCCACAGGGATGAGCATCGCTTTTTTTCGTTTCGTTTAAACTGAAGGAGGAATTGTTGATGAAACCGCTCAAACCATTAACTGGCGCTCAGATTCGCCAAATGTATTTAGATTTCTTCAAATCGAAAGGACACAGTGTCGAGCCGAGTGCCTCACTCGTACCGGTCGAGGACCCGACGCTTCTTTGGATCAACTCAGGCGTTGCGACGCTCAAAAAATACTTTGACGGCCGTGTCATTCCAGCCAACCCGCGCATCGTCAACGCGCAGAAGTCGATTCGGACGAACGATATCGAGAACGTCGGAAAGACGGCGCGTCACCATACGTTCTTCGAGATGCTCGGGAACTTCTCGGTCGGTGACTACTTCCGCGAAGATGCGATCAAATGGGGCTGGGAACTCCTCACGAGCGATGAGTGGTACGGACTCGACCCGGACCGCTTGTCGGTGACGATTCACCCGGACGATGAAGAAGCGAAACAACTTTGGCTCGCTTTAGGCGTGCCGGCCGACCGCATCATCCCGCTTGGAGAGAACTTCTGGGAAATCGGGGAAGGCCCGTCTGGCCCGAACACAGAAATCTTCTTCGACCGCGGACCGGCGTTCGGCGACGACCCGACCGACCCGGAACTATACCCAGGCGGCGAGAACGAACGCTACCTTGAAATTTGGAACATCGTCTTCAGTCAGTTCAACCATGACGGGCACGGCAACTATACCGAGCTCCCACGGAAAAACATTGATACAGGGATGGGTCTCGAGCGGATGGCGAGCGTCATGCAAGACGTACCGACGAACTTCGACACGGACTTGTTCATGCCAATCATCCGCGAAACAGAGAAAATCAGCGGTGAGACGTATCGCACCGACAGCAGCAAAGACGTGGCGTTCAAAGTCATCGCCGACCATATCCGGACCGTGTCGTTCGCAATCGGTGACGGGGCGCTCCCGTCGAATGAAGGCCGTGGCTACGTCCTTCGTCGTCTGCTCCGTCGTGCCGTCCGCTATGCGAAGATGCTCGGCATCGAGCGTCCGTTCATGTATGAGCTCGTCGACGTCGTCGGCGACATCATGGTCGACTTCTATCCGGAAGTCCGTGAGAAGAAAGACTTCATCAAGAAAGTCGTCAAGAACGAAGAAGAACGTTTCCACGAGACGCTCCATGACGGTCTTGCCATCTTGAACGAAGTCGCGAGAGCACAAAAAGCGGCCGGTTCTAACGTTATCAGCGGCGAAGACGCGTTCCGTCTCTACGATACGTACGGTTTCCCGCTCGAATTGACGATCGAGTACGCCGAAGACCACAAAATGACGGTCGACGAGGATGGGTTCAAACAAGCGATGAACGCCCAGCGTGAACGTGCCCGGACGGCCCGCGCCGATGTTGAGTCGATGCAAATCCAGTCAGGCGTTCTTGCAGACATCACGCTCCCGTCATCATTCGTCGGGTACACGAACCTCGGCACGGAAGCCAAAATCATCAGCTTGATTCATGATGGAGAGCTCGTTGACGTCGTCGCAGCAGGTGAAGAAGCACAGGTCATCCTTGACCAGACACCATTCTACGCGGAGAGCGGCGGTCAAATCGGCGATAAAGGTCAAATCGTAGGGTCGGACTTCGTCCTTCACGTGAAAGACGTCTCGAAAGCGCCGAACGGCCAGAACTTGCATACGGTCACGGTCACATCGGGCGTCGCCAAGGCAGAAGTCGCAGTGACGGCGACGGTCGACTTCGATTCGCGTCAAGCGATCATCAAAAACCACACGGCGACGCACTTGTTGCATCGCGCGTTGAAAGATACGCTCGGTGAGCACGTCAATCAAGCGGGTTCACTCGTGACACCAGACCGTCTTCGCTTCGACTTCTCACACTTCGGTCAAGTGACGGCTGAAGAGCTCCAATCGATTGAACGTCAAGTGAACGAACGAATCTGGGCGTCGATCACTGTCGATATCGAAGAGATGAACATCGCCGATGCGAAAGCGAAAGGTGCGATGGCACTCTTCGGTGAGAAGTACGGGGACGTCGTCCGCGTCGTCGCGGCCGGTGACTCGGTCGAACTTTGCGGTGGATGCCACGTCGGCAACACGGCTGAAATCGGACTCTTCAAAATCTTGTCGGAGTCAGGCATCGGAGCCGGCACACGTCGTATCGAGGCGGTCACAGGCGCCGGAGCTTACGAAGTGATGAACCAGCATATCGAGACGCTCGAGACGGCAGCGAAATTGCTCAAGACGAAACCGCTCGACGTGCCGACACGTGTCCAAGCGCTTCAAGCTGAAATGAAAGAACTTGAGCGCGCGAGCGAATCGCTTAAAGCGAAACTCGCCAACATCGAGGCGTCGTCACTCACCGACGCCATCGAGACGTTCGGAGATGTCCAATTGATCGCCAAACGCGTCGACGGACAAGACATGGACGCGCTTCGTGGCATGGTCGATGAATTGAAAGGCAAGCTCGGCTCGGCCGTCATCTTGCTCGGCTCGGCGAACGGCGACAAGGTCAACCTCGTCGCAGGTGTGACGAAAGACTTGAATGACCGCGGCTTCCATGCTGGGAAATTGATCAAAGAAGTGGCGACACGTTGCGGCGGCGGTGGTGGCGGCCGTCCTGACATGGCGCAAGCCGGAGGCCGTGATGCGACAAAACTGGACGAAGCATTGAAGTTTGCTTCACATTACGTTCAATCACTGGCATAATAGAGTGTGAAGTGCAAACGGAAAGAGGTGGATTCTTGTGAGCCAAATGGATCGCACGATGCAATTCAATTTTCCAGAAGATGATAATCGAGCCAACACTCGGGAGACGCTGATTGCGGTATATCAAGCACTCGAAGAGAAAGGCTACCAACCGATCAATCAAATCGTCGGATACTTGTTGTCAGGTGACCCTGCCTACATTCCGCGTCATAACGATGCGCGAAACTTGATTCGCAAAATCGAACGAGATGAGCTGCTCGAAGAGCTGGTCAAATCGTATTTGAACGATCGTAGAGAGGATTAATATGAAGCGAGTCATGGGGCTCGATGTCGGTTCGAAGACGATTGGGGTCGCCGTGAGCGACCTCATGGGATGGACGGCGCAAGGTGTGGAGACGGTCTATTGGACCGAGCCGGACTTTGACGAAGCCGTCCGTCTGCTTCAACCGATTATTGAGCAGTACGGTGTGTTAGAAGTCGTCGTCGGTCTCCCGAAGAACATGAACGGGACGATCGGACCTCGCGGTGAGGCGTCAGAAGCGTTTGCGGCTGCCCTGACCGAGGCGACAGGCTTACCAACAGTTCTCGTCGATGAACGCCTGACGACGATGCAAGCGGAGCGGATGCTCATTTCAGCAGACGTCAGCCGCAAAAAGAGAAAGGCCGTCATCGATAAGATGGCAGCCGTCATGATTTTACAAAATTACCTGGATCGATCCGGGAAATAAGGAGGAATTACTCATGGCAGAAATCCGTCGTGAAGAAGAAATGTACCGTATTCCAGATGAAAATGGAGACGAGCATCTATTTGCAGAAATTTTCCGGATGACGAGTGACCGCTCGAAGAAAACGTTTGTCGTTCTTGAGCCGGTCGGCAATCCAGAGACAGAAGACGAAGATGACGACACAATCGAAGTGTATGCGTTTGAAATCGAAGAGCTTGAAGAAGGCGAGTTCATCTTGAAGCTCGTCGAAGACGATGATGACTTCGAGGAAGTCATGGAAGCGTTCGATATCGTCAATGATGAAGTTGGCTTAGACTAATACGTGGACGGGCGGCTAGGGGAAACCCTCGTCGCCCATCTTCATAACAGAAGAACAGGGGAGAAATGCGTATGAACCATCCATCGATGCATGATGAGAAGCGTGTACGTAACCGGATCGTTCGGCGGATCACGGTCATTATCCTTGCTGTCTTTCTTCTCGTGATCGCCACAGGTGCCGCGGTGTCGTATGCGTTCGTGAAACGATCGCTCGAACCTGTCGACCCGTCTTCGTCTGAAACAGTCGAGGTCGAGGTTCCGCTCGGTGCAGGTTCTGGGTACATTGGTGAACTACTCGAAGAGAATGGACTCGTGAGGAATAGCACGATTTTCCGTTTTTACACACGGTTTAAAAATGAATCATCGTTCCAAGCGGGGACGTATACGTTGTCTCCGTCACAGTCGCTTGACGAGTTAATCGCCACGTTAAAGACGGGGAAAGTCATCGTCGTCCCGGATATCAAATTGGTGATTCCGGAAGGCTTTACAATCGATCAGGTCATCTCACGTCTCGCCAAACAGGCTGAGATTCCAAAAGAAGAGATTTCGGATCAGCTGAGTGACAAGGAGTATATCCGCTCGCTCGTCAATGAGCATGAGATGTTGACGGAGGAAGTGCTCGCCGACGGGATTTATCACCCGCTCGAAGGGTATTTGTTCCCGGCGACGTATGAGTTCGATAAAGGTGTGACGCTCACGCAAATCATCGATGAGATGCTCAAGCCGACCGAACAACTCTATCTCGAGTATGGTGATGCGATTAGAGCATCGGGCCGTACGTTCCATGAGACGCTCGCCCTCGCCTCGGTCGTCGAGAAAGAAGCGGTCTCGACGGAAGACCGGCAAGAAATCGCGGGTGTGTTTGAGAATCGTCTGGCCGATGGTATGAAGTTGCAGTCCGACCCGACCGTCTGGTACGGCACCGGGGAGACGTCAATCTTCACATCGTTCAACGATCTTCAAAACGACTCGCTCTACAACACTTACCGCTATGAAGGCATCCCGATCGGACCGATTGCTTCGGTCAGTCGTGACGCGTTCGTCGCCACGCTCAATCCGAACGATACGGATAACATTTATTTCTACGCCCGACCACCGCGTGAAGGATTCCCGAACGGGGAAGTCTTGTTCGAAGTGGAGTACGAGGCGCACCAACAGAACGTCAATAAGTATCGCCCGGAGTGGGAAGCGTTCGAAGAAGCAAACAACAATTGACGGATATGCGACCGGAAGCCTTGGCTTCCGGTCGTTTGAATGATTAGAGAGGTTGAGGTGTACGACGTGGAACATTCATCCTATGAAGGTTACGTGGAGAACTTGGTCACGCCCCGGTCGCCGTTATTGGCGGAGATGGAGGCGTTCGCCCGAGAACATCACGTGCCGATCATGGACTTGACCGGATCTGAAGTGTTGCTGTCGCTTCTCGCGATGCAGCGTCCGAAACGTATTCTTGAGGTCGGTACGGCCATCGGATACAGTGCGATTCGAATGGCTGAACTGTTACCGGAAGCGGAAATCGTCACGATTGAACGGAACGCGCGACGTCACGAAGAGGCACTCGGCTTTATTGGGCGCTCGGACGTGTCGGACCGAATCACGGTCATTCACGGTGACGCGGTGGAGTTGATCGGGACGATTGAAGGAGAATTCGATGCGGTCTTTATCGACGCAGCCAAAGGTCAGTATCAAAAATTCTTTGATGGGTATGGCGCTTTAGTACCAATTGGTGGTACGATTTACAGCGATAATTTATTTTTACGAGGGGACGTCCTGCTCGAGGATGTGTCAGTGCTTGACCGTCGACGGCGCCGGCTCGTTCGTCTCGTAAAAGAATTTACTGAGCAATTGATGGCACGGACCGATTATCATACTGCAATTTTGCCCCTTGGTGATGGCCTAGCAATCAGTCGTAAATTACGATGAGGAGGACTTAACTTTGATGCAACATAAACCCGTCATTATCGGCGTGGCCGGGGGGACCGGATCAGGTAAGACGACCGTGGCCCGCGCGCTCGTGGATGCGTTCAAAGGACAATCGGTCGTCATGATCGAGCAAGACGCGTATTATAAAGATCAGTCAGAGATGACGATGGAAGAACGATATAAGACGAACTATGACCATCCGTTCGCATTCGACAACGATTTATTGATCGAGCATATCAAACAGTTACAAGAGCACAAGGCCATCGAGAAACCGGTGTATGACTACGCGGCGCACACGCGCTCGGACAAGACGATTTTAATCGAGCCGGTCGACGTCGTCATCGTCGAAGGCATTTTGGCGCTCGAGGATGACCGTCTGCGTGACTTGATGGATATTAAAGTGTTCGTCGACACGGATGCGGACGTCCGCATCTTGCGCCGGATGCAGCGTGATTTGAATGAGCGGGGCCGGTCAATCGATTCGGTCGTCGCCCAATATACGAACGTCGTCCGGCCGATGCACCTGCAATTTTGTGAGCCGACGAAACGCTATGCGGACATCATCGTGCCTGAAGGCGGCGAGAACTTCGTCGCGATCGATTTGCTCGTGACAAAGATTCGCTGGGTGCTCACGGAACGCAACCGGGCTTAAGGAAATAAATCGTTTCCATTTTAATTTGGCTGTAATATACTAGGAGACAATGAAGGAGTGACAGAAATGGCTGAAAAACAACATTATATGACGTTAGACGGAAAAGCGAAGATCGAAAATGAATTGAACGAACTGAAGACGGTGCGCCGTAAAGAAGTCGTTGAGAATATTAAAATCGCCCGCGATTTCGGAGACTTGTCTGAGAACGCTGAATACGATGCAGCGAAAGAAGAGCAGGCAATGGTCGAGGGACGCATCGCCCAACTTGAAGAGATGCTTCGTAACGCCGTCATCATCCAAGATGACGTGGCCGACAACTCGATGGTCGCCATCGGGAAAACGGTAACGTTCTTTATTCAAGAAGACAACGAAGACGAGACGTACACAATCGTCGGTGGCGCCGAGGCCGACCCGTTCACAGGGAAAATCTCGAACGAATCACCGATCGCCAAAGCGCTTCTCGGCCGTACGGTCGGCGACGTGGTCAACGTTCAAACGCCAGGCGGCGACATGGTCGTCGAAATTAAAGAAATCAAGTAACACTAACGAGCGACATCCATCTGGAGGTCGCTCTCTTTCTGAGGAGGCACATATCATGAAAATCGGAATCATCGGCGCAATGGAAGAAGAAGTGAACTTGCTCCGCAACGAATTGACGGAACGGACAGACACGGAAATCGCCAACTATCACTTCTATGAAGGGTATCTCGGCAACGTTGAAGTCGTAATCTTAAAGTCAGGAATCGGCAAAGTGAACGCGGCCATCGGGACGACGCTCTTGATCGACAAGTTCAAACCTGACGTCGTCATCAACACCGGTTCTGCCGGCGGCTTCAAAAAAGGGATGAAAGTCGGCGACGTCGTCGTCTCGACAGAAGTCCGGCACCACGATGTCGACGTGACAGCGTTCGGCTACGAGTATGGGCAAGTTCCAGGCATGCCGGCGGCTTATACGGCTGACGCGCACTTGATGGACGTCTGTAAAGAAGTCATCGAGAGTCTCCATGACGTGAACGTCCATACCGGCCTCATCGTGACGGGCGACTCGTTCATCAATGACTCGAAACGGGTGGTGGACATCCTCGGACATTTTGATGGCGTCGCCGCCGTCGAGATGGAAGCCGCTCCGATCGCGCAGACATGTTACCAGTTCGGGGTCCCGTTCGTCGTGACGCGTTCGATCTCGGACAGCGCCGATGAGGAAGCGAACTTGTCGTTCGACGAATTTTTGGAGACGGCATCGATTAACTCGGCGAAAATGGTCATGGCCGTCACGAAACGACTCGGTCAAAGCGAATAATCGAGAGGGATGCGTTGACATCCCTTTTTTATTCCCTTATATTAGTACCAGATACTAAGAATAGGGGTCATCAACATGAACATTGGAATCATTGGCATCGGTTCGTTCCTTCCGGACAACCGGATCACGAACATCGATTTGGAAAAACGAATGGATACGAGCGACGAATGGATTCGGACCCGGACCGGGATCGAGGCGCGCCATTTGGCCGACACCGATCTTTCGGTCGCCGATATGGCCACAAAGGCTGCCGAACGGGCGCTTCAAAGTGCGGAAGTGTCGATTGAGGACATCGACGCGATCATCTGCGCGACGGCGACGGCGCCATCGTTCCCGGCGACGGCTTGTCTCGTACAAGCCAACCTTGGGGCCAATCAAGCGGTCGCCTTCGACGTCAGCGCCGCCTGTAGCGGCTTCATCTTCGCGATGGACACGGCGAAGAACATGATGCAGGCGAAAGGGTTAAAGCGCACACTCGTCATCGGAGCCGAGAAAATGGGCGACTTGATCGATTGGGACGACCGTTCGACTGCTGTCTTGTTCGGTGATGGGGCGGGTGCCGTCGTTCTCGGTGAAGACGAAATGGCCGCCATCGAGTCGGTCATTCTCGGAAGTGACGGTACCGGCGGAAAGTTCTTATACGAGAATGAAGAAGGTAAGATTGTCATGAACGGCCGTGAAGTGTTCAAATTCGCCGTCCGAAAAATGCCCGATATCGTCTTAGGGGCGCTAGAAGAGGCTGGGAAGACTATCAAGGACCTCGACGTCCTCGTGCCGCATCAAGCGAACCGACGGATCATCGAAGCGGCGATTGAACGGTTAGGGATTGACGAAGCGAAGGTTGTCGTGACGATTCAAGACCATGCGAACACATCAGCCGCTTCGATTCCACTCGCTTTGGCCGAAGCGGTCAAGCAAGGGAAAATCTCAAACGGTCAGACGGTCGTCGTCGCCGGATTCGGCGCCGGACTCACTTGGGGAGCGAGTTGTCTAACATGGAATAACGCTAACATCACGGAGGAGATTAACGCATGAAACGAGTAGTCATCACAGGATTAGGAGTCGTTTCCCCGCTCGGGAACGACGTTACGGCAATGTGGGAGCGACTGTTGAACGGGGAAAATGCAGTCGATACGTTAACAAAGATTGATATTAGCCAGTATCCGGCGAAAGTCGGGGCGGAAGTAAAGGAATGGAACATCGATCACTTGGTCGAGCCGAAAGAAGCGCGCAAGATGGATTCGTTCATTCAATATTCGATTCTTGCGGCTGACGCCGCACACCGGGATAGCGGTCTAGATGTGAAGGCGATGGCGGACGATGTCGGGATTTGGATCGGAAGCGGGATCGGTGGGGTCGAGACGATCGACAAACAAGCGACCATCTTGCATGAACGGGGACCACGTCGCATAAGTCCGTTCTTTATCCCGATGATGATTCCAAATATGGCGAGCGGTCAAGTCTCGATTTACCTCGGGGCGAAAGGGCCGAGCAACTGCTCGGTCACAGCTTGTGCCTCTGGGACGAACTCGATCGGGGAAGCGTTCAAAGTCATTCAACGTGGTGATGCCCTCGCCATGTTCGCGGGTGGGGCCGAGGCACCGATCACGCCGCTCTCGTTCTCAGGATTCTGTGCCAACAAGGCGCTATCGACGAATCCGGACCCGAACACGGCGTGCCGCCCGTTCGATAAGAACCGTGACGGTTTCATCATGGGTGAAGGCGCGGGCGTGCTCGTTCTCGAGGAATATGAGCATGCAAAAGCGCGCGGTGCCAAAATATATGCGGAAGTCGTCGGGTACGGCATGAGCTCGGACGCGTACCATATCACCGCACCGTCACCGGAAGCGGAAGGCGGATCGAAAGCGATGAAGGAGGCACTTCGGGACGCGGGGATTCGTCCAGAAGACGTTCAGTACATCAACGCGCACGGGACGAGCACACCGCTCAACGATATGCTCGAGACGAAAGCCATCCACAACATCTTCGGTGACCACGCATACAACTTGGCCGTCAACTCATCGAAATCGATGATCGGACATTTGCTCGGCGCGGCCGGCGGAGTCGAGGCGGTCATCACGGCGCTGTCAATCCATGAGGGCCGGATTCATCCAACGATCAACTGCGAGACACCGGCAGATGATTGTGATTTAGACTATGTCCGCGACGGGAATCGGGAACTTGATATCCAGTACGCATTGAGCAACTCGCTTGGCTTCGGGGGCCACAACGCGACGCTCGCATTCGCGAAAGTGAACGACTAATAGTAGAAAAAAGTGACAAAAACGGGTAGGGTATAAGGGTTGGTCTAACAGAAAGGAGAATGCCAGATGAAACGATTTTTCATCGGTGCCGCCTTGTTAGGTTCAGTCCTTATCCTTTTTTTCGTTATTTGGTCCGGACAACGAGAGCAGGCACGAGAATTACTACCACCCGAGGAACAGATTGTGACAATCCATGGCGAGACGTTGCCGGAGCAGCCGAATGCGCTGCTCGCGATTGATCCGAGTTCGCAAACCGTGCTGTCGCATATTTATGAAGGGTTGTATCGATTCGGAGCAGACGGTGAGATTGAGCCGGGACTCGTCGAGACGATGACGCGTTCGGATGACGGGGCAACGTATACGTTCAACTTGAAAGCGAGTGAAAGCGTGAACGGGAACGCCGTCACGGCTGAAACGTTTGTCAATCAGTTTCGAAAGCTCGCTGACGATGATACAAATTCTCCGTTCAGTTTTTTGCTTGAGGACGTATTGAACGCGAAAGCGATCAGTCTTGGGACGAAAGAACCGGAGACGCTCGGTGTGAAAGCGATCGACGAGCAGACGCTTGAGTTGACGCTTGAACGGCCGATGGAAGGGTTTGAGCGAATCTTGGCGATGCCGGCCTTTTTGCCGCAGGCGATGATCGGAGAGTGGCAAGAGCTCGATGCGAACGGTCCGTTCCAGGTCGAGTCAATCGACGCGGCCCAAGTCACGTTAATCAAAAACGAGGCTTATTATGACTCGGATGACGTCACACTCGAGAAGGTTGTCATTTGGGCGGATGAAAGGTTAAGTGCTGGGCCGGGCGGTATGCATCCGATTCCGTACGGCACAGACGTGGAAACCATCGAATCGCTTGAAGGCAGAATCGTCGACGTTCCACGAAGTGGCGTCTTCTATCTTAAATCAAATATTTATGAGTATCCGTTCGATGATACCGATTTCCGCCGCGCGCTCGCGCTCGCTTTAGATCGTGGAGCCGTGGAAGGGTCACTCGCGCGGGCTGAACGGACGACGGAACGATTGCTCGTCATCGATCCAAAAGAAGGAGAATCATCACTTGGTGGAGATGCAGTCAAGCTATTTGAGGAAGTACTCGAAAGACTCGAGGAAGAGGAAATCGAGATTGAATTGCTCAGTTTTGCCGATGAAGAAGCGCAACGGATTGCCGAGACGATTGAAACAGAGCTTGAGCAGCTTCCAGGTCTTCAAGTGAACGTCGTCGAATTGCCGCTCGGTGACAAAGTTAGGAAAGAAGTCGCAGGCGATTATGCGTTATCCCTTTCAGGCTGGCAACCGGACTATCCGGCATTCAGTGCCTATTTGACTCAATTCGAGGCAGATAACTATTTGAACTCAAGCGGTTACGCCGATCAAACATTCGATCAATTGATGGATGACGCACGCTCGGAAGAAAATCAAGAAGAACGTGATCAGACATACCGACAAGCTGAAAAACGGCTTTTAGAAGAAGCTGTCGTTATCCCAATCTACCAAGCTGGAAAATCTTACGCTGTGGATTCCAAATATGCAAATATCGGTTTTCCGGTCATCGGTCCTTCGTACATCCTATCTTTTTCTAAAGTTTATGAAAAATGAGCCAAAAGCCCGTCTAATCAACGGGCTTTTGGCCTATATTAAAAT
>NZ_QLVE01000057.1 GCF_003331145.1 Exiguobacterium sp. TNDT2
GCGTTACTTCACCCGCCGCGGGGACGACTATTACATTACAGAAGACATTAAAAAATTGGTGACGTTCAAAAAACACAATTTGTTGGCCGATGTGTACGAGCGCAATTTCGATTTAATCGTCTGTCGCAACGTCCTGATTTATTTCACCGAAGAAGCGAAAGAGAAAGTTTATAAATCGTTCCACCGTTCCCTTCGGCCAGGCGGGGTCCTCTTTGTGGGGGGCACGGAGCAGATTTTTCAACCGAAACGGTACGGCTACAAGATGAAACAAAGTTTCTTTTACGAAAAATTTGAAGAATGAGGTGGCGCAGATGCGTTATTTGACGGCAGGAGAATCGCACGGACCGGGACTCTCGATCATCATCGAAGGTGTACCGGCCGGGCTTGAAGTTGACGTGCAGGCAATCAATGACGAGCTCGCCAAACGGCAATCCGGTTACGGACGCGGCCGTCGCATGCAAATCGAATCAGACCGAATCGAGGTGAGGGCCGGCATTCGTCACGGGGTGACGACGGGGGCCCCTATTTCGTTTTGGATCGAGAACAAGGACCACACCCACTGGCGGAACGTCATGCAAGCCGAACCTGTCGACGCAGACGTGGAAATCAAGCGCCGCGTCGTCAGACCACGACCGGGACACGCCGATCTCGTCGGCGGACTGAAGTATGACCATCGCGACCTGCGGGATGTGCTCGAACGCTCGAGCGCACGGGAGACGGCGGCTCGTGTCGCCGTCGGGGCACTCAGTAAGCAGTTGCTCGCGTCGGTCGGCATGTCGCTCGTCAGCTATGTGAAAGTGATTGGCGGCGTCACAGCCGAGGCGTCATACGAGTCGCTCGACACGTTGCACGCCGCGATTGAGGCGTCACCGGTCCGGACGATGGACGAGACGGCAGGCCAGGCGATGATGCAACGGATTGATGAGGCGAAAGCTGCCGGCGATTCGCTCGGAGGTGTCGTCTGCACGGAAGTGCATGGCGTCATCCCAGGGCTCGGGTCGTATGTCCAATACGACCGAAAACTCGATGCGGCCATCGCTCGCGCCGTCATGAGCGTCAACGCCATCAAAGGTGTCGCGTTCGGTGACGGGTTTGAGATGGCGTATCGGCCAGGTTCTGAAGTGATGGACCCGATTGCCTATGGCCCGGACGGCTATACGCGGCTGAGCAACCATCTCGGTGGTTTCGAAGGCGGGATGACGACGGGCATGCCAATCGTCTGTACGGCTGTGATGAAGCCGATTCCGACGCTATACAAACCGCTCCAATCGGTCGATATCGATACGAAAGAACCGTTTCTCGCGCAAATCGAGCGCAGCGACGCCTGCGCCGTCCCGGCCGCCTCGCTCGTCGTCGAGGCGGTCATCGCCTTCGAGCTCGCCCGTGAACTGTGCGAGACGTTCGGGCATGACACGGTCAACCGAATCCAGTCACGCGTCGCCGCATACCGGGAAGAGATTCGGACATGGTGACGCTCCATGTGAACGCCTCGACCCCGTATGAGGTCACGATCGAACAGGGTGACGCCTGGCTTGACCATGTCCCATACTTTATGTGTTCAACCGTTTGGGTCGTCACGGATGAGACGATCGACCGGCTGCACGGAAGTGCGTTCCGGGACCGGCTTGCGCATAAACATCGGAACGTCGTCTGGTCGGTCGTTCGCCCTGGCGATGGTTCGAAGTCGCTCGAGACGATCGAACGGCTCGTCGCAGACGGGTTGACGTCTGGCTGTGACCGGGACACGCTCATCATTGCATTTGGCGGTGGCATGATTGGTGACTTGGCCGGCTTTTTAGCGAGCGTCTATATGCGCGGTGTGCGTTACATACAAGTGCCGACGACCGTTCTCGCGCATGACTCGGCCGTCGGGGGGAAAGTCGCGGTCAACCATCCGCTCGCGAAAAATGCGATTGGTGCCTTCTATCAACCGGCGGGCGTCCACTATAACGTGGACCGTCTCGAGACGTTGACGGACCGAGACGTACTGAGTGGGCTCGGCGAGTTAATTAAACATGCCTATTTGTCACGATACGTCCTCGGGCACTCGTTCGAGACCGAGCTGTTCACCGCCTTGGCGCATGGACCGCTCGATTGGGAGACGTGGCTCGCGCGTGGGATCGAAGTGAAACGACAGGTCGTCGAGACCGATGAACGGGAACAAGGCGTACGGGAGTGGCTGAATTTCGGCCATACGTTCGGCCATGCGTTGGAGTCGGCCGAGGCGTACCGTTTATCGCACGGGGAAGCCATCCTGTACGGCATGGTGTACGCCTTCCTCGTCTCCGGCGACGTGAGGCGGGCGGAATCCCTTGCTGCGTACATGAAGCAAGAAAGGATCTCGGAGGTCAACTGGCAACCGTTTGACTCATATCTCGCCGGCATGGGACATGATAAAAAGAATCGGGATGGACACATCCGTTTCGTCTTGCTCGGTGAAGACGTGACTGTGGAACGTGTCACGGTCGAGCGGCTCGCTGAAGCGTTTCATCAACTGAAAGGGTGGTTTTGACATGGCATTGAACGGATTCATACGCGTGCCGAGTGACAAGTCAATCACGCATCGCGCTCTCTTGTTCGGGGCCGTGGCGACCGGGGAGACGACGATTTATAATCCGCTCCTCGGGGAGGATTGCCGGTCGACGCTCGAGGCGATCCGGCGGTTAGGAGCGGACGTCATCGAAGAGCCGGACCGTCTTCTCATCACGGGGGCGAAGACGCTCACATCGGCCGAACTCGATTGCGGGAACTCGGGCACGACGATGCGTCTCATGGCCGGGCTTCTCGCCGGATATGAGGGGGAGTTCAGACTCACCGGGGACGCCTCGCTCTCAAAACGTCCGATGCGTCGAGTGACGGACCCGCTTCGTCAAAGGGGTGCGGAAATCGATGGGGAGTTCGCCCCGATTCAAATTCACGGACGCGCGCTAACGGGCATCGATTACACGTTGCCCGTCGCGAGCGCGCAAGTGAAGTCAGCCGTCCTGTTGGCAGGACTTCGTGCGACCGGACCGACGATCGTGCGCGAGCCTGTCTTATCGCGGGACCATACGGAACGGATGCTTCCTCTTTTCAATGGCCGACTGGACATCACGACAGAGGACGGTGTCCGAACGATTCGGCTCGTCCCGTCCGAACTCGTGGGCGCGACAGTGGCCGTTCCGGCCGATCCATCTTCGGCTGCCTTTTGGTGGGCCGGGGCGGCGCTCGTCCCGGGCAGTCGCGTCACGACGACCGACGTCTGCTTGAACGAGACACGGATCGGGTTTTTACGCACGCTCGAGCGGATGGGGGCGAAGGCGGAAGTGACGAACGTCCGCGCGCTCGGGGAAGAAGCGGTCGGCGACGTGACCGTGTCGACGAGTACTCTTCACGGCATCCGTTTGGACGGGGACGCCATCCCGCACCAAATCGATGAGTTGCCGTTGTTTGCTCTCGTCGCGTCACAAGCGACGAGTCCGTCATCGGTCCGGGACGCGGGCGAACTCCGAGTGAAAGAGACGGACCGGATTCGGACGGTCGTGCGCGAACTTTCGGCGCTCGGCGTCGATGTGCGCGAAACCGAGGACGGATTTGACGTCTATCCGAGCCGGTTGCACGGGGGACATGTCTCCTCGCACGGGGATCACCGCTTGGCGATGATGCTTCAAATCGCGGGCTTATTGACGACAGAACGTGTGACGATTGAAGACGTCGAGGCAGCGGATGTGAGTTACCCGCGATTCCGTGACGATTTACAACGCCTCGGTCGTGAGATAGAATAACGTCAATACGAGTAGCCGGTAGGAGGAACGATAACCATGTTAGACGAAATAGAATTGAACCATATCATCGAGATGCTCGAGAAAGGCGAGACCGAGCATGCCCTCATGCATCTCGAGTCGCTCGAGAAGGAAGGGTCTGATGAAGACCGTCTGGCGATTGCCGACATCTACCTCGAACTCGGGCTCGCCGACCGGGCCGTGAACGTGCTCGCGGCGCTCTACGTCGATTACGCGGGCAACCCGCATGTCGCTTTGTCGCTCGCCGAGGCGTACTTGGACAGCGACCGGGAAGAAGAAGCGATCGCCGTCCTTGAAAAGGTTGATACGGCGGACAAGGAAGCGCATATGCGCAGCCTCGTCTTACTCGCTGACCTGTATCAATCGCAAGGGTTGGACGAAGTCGCAGTGAAGAAATTGATGGAGGCACTTGAAGCGAATCCTGACGAACCGCTGCTCATCTACGGATTAGCTGAACTATATGCATCGATTGGTTCATTCGAACAGGCTGTCCCGCTCTATGCCCGTCTGCCGCACTTGCGCTTGCCGGAAGAACTGGACTATCAGGCGGACTACGCCGAGGCGCTCACGATGATCGGCTCGTTCGAAGAGGCGCTCGATGAGTATGAGAAAGCAAACGACCGCAATTTGAATACCGTTTTCGGGCATGCGATGACGGCCCACCGTATCGGCCGCGACGAAGTCGCCGTCAAACAGTTCGAGTCGCTCCAAGCGATGGACCCCGATTTCACGTCGCTCTATCTGCCTTATACGGAAGCGCTCGACGCGCTCGGCCGTCTCGATGAGGCGCTGACCGTGATCGATCAGGGCATCGATCGTGACGATTACAACGATGAGTTGCGCACGGTGAAGGCGAAGCTGTTCTTGAAGCAAGGGCGGAAGGACGAGGCGGTCACGGAACTCCGTGAGGCGCTCGCGCTGAACCCGGAATCGCTCCAGGCGACTGAGTTGCTCTTGTCGGTGTTGTTCGAAGCTGGGGATATGGAGGCAGTGCTCGAGACGATCGATGCGCTCGAGGAACATTCGACGTCACCGCTTATGACCTGGTACAAAGCGAAAGCGGCCTATGAGCTTGAGGACTACGAGCAAGCCGTCACGTTATACGGGTCGATCGAGCAAGTTTATAAAGAGGACGTGTCATTTGCCATCGAATGGGCTACACTATTGATAGAAGAAGGACAGCGTGCCGAAGCGCAACGAGTGCTCGAGCAAACGCTTGCGCTTACCGTCGATGTCGACGACCGCCAAACTCTTGAGGAGCGGCTCGGCCGGTTGACGGACCACGATTAATCGATACAAAGGAGATGGGGTCATATGGTCGAGCGGAAAAAGATGTTCTTAAAGCGATTCCTCGCTCATCATACGCTTCGCAAACGAGAGGCCAAGTGGATTATCGACTACTGGCTCAGACATCCAGAAAAACTCGGGAACGTTCATTTCGTCACGAACGCCTCAGTCTCACCGCGTAGCCTGATCATGACGGCGTACGGCTTTGACGGGGAACCGTTCCGTTACCGCCGGGGTGACCTCATCACGGTCAATCCCGAGAAGGCGTATCACGACATCCGGCTCCATGACGGTGCCATCTACGTGGAGCTCAACTTTCAAGGGATGATGATCGACGAGATGTGGATCGACATCGTTGAATTGAACCCGTTCGAACCCGTCGCCGAACTGAAGGATGAAGTGACGACATCCGCCCAGACGGTCATCCGGGCCTCGGTCGCCCAGTTCGAGGAAGAACGTCTGCTCGTCGAAATCGACAAAGCGCTCGACCGGCGCGACGAGAAACTGTTCCGTAATTTGACGAGCCAGCTACATCAAGTACGGGCTTCAAAATTATTTTAATAAAAACAAGCGCTTCCGTTATGGTCGGCGCTTGTTTTTTGATATATTAATGACGTAGGAACACACAATAATTTCACATTTCGTTCATAAGTTTCGCAGAAGGAACGTTTGGAGGTACGTTACAATGGACATGATGATGTATGTCTGGAGGAGAGGAGGAGGAAGATGAGGTTCGATGGCATAGACGCGATGAAATCGCTGACAGAACGCCAGTACGTCGACACGCTCGTCGTCCCACTCGTCGAACTGGCGTTTGATGAGGACATGGTGCGTAAAGCCGAAGGGAACGAAGTCATTCAGGCAGTGGCACTTGAGACCGAACGGCAACTGTCGGGGCGGACGATGCTCAGCCCGACGCTAAGTTACGTCGACGTGGACGCTGGTCGGGCGACGGCAGAAGCGGTGCTAACGAAAGCGGTATCCTCTGGCTTTTCCCATGTGTTGTTCATCTCCTCGGATTTGCGTTTCAAAGGGTCTGAACTGCCGATGATGTTTGTTCCGCCGCTTGCGTTAAAAGGCATGTCCGGCGAGCAGTCGCACACGATGGTTCAAAATTTTGCGACGCAAGTCATTACCGAGCTTTCGAGCCGTTGGATGGCGACATGAAGCGGTTGACGTGGAGGTTTTATTGATATACTATTTTGTTGAGTGAGAAATTTTTGTGAAGAATGCATAAAGAATTATGGGGTTATGCACACGAATGAGGGGGGAACGAAATGGCTCAAAATGGGTCAAAAGTCACACGCCGTCAGTTCTTAACGTATACGTTGACTGGTGTAGGTGGCTTTATGGCGGCAACATTGATCAGTCCGATGGTCAACTTTGCGATCGATCCGGTCTTAAAAAAATCGGATGCGGGCGATAAAGTAAAAGTCATCAGTCTCGACGACATCACGACTGAGCCGCAACGTGTCGACTTTAAGAAACAAACGCAAGATGCTTGGTATGAATTTGAAGAAACGCTTTCGGCGTGGGTATTTAAAAATGAGAGCGGTGAAATTGTCGCTTTGTCTCCAATTTGTACGCACCTCGGCTGCCAAGTAGCATATGGTGGAGACCCGACTCGTCCGACAGAGTTCTTCTGTCCGTGTCACTTCGGTCGCTATGAGAAAGATGGAACGAACATTCCGGGTACGCCTCCGACGTCACCACTTGCACGCTACGAAAAAGAAGAAAAAGACGGCTTCCTATACTTGGGCAGTCCAGTCGCACAGTTGTGAGAGGGGGAATAGTCGATGTTACAAAAAATTTATGATTGGGTCGATGAACGCGTCGACATCACGCCGTTATGGCGCGACATCGCTGACCATGAAGTTCCAGAACACGTCAACCCTGCCCATCACTTTTCAGCATTTGTTTATTGTTTTGGCGGTCTGACGTTCTTCACAATCGTGATTCAAATTCTATCAGGGATGTTCTTGACGATGTACTACGTACCAGACATCATCAACGCGCACGCGTCGGTGTACTATTTGCAAAACGAGATCGCACACGGACAAATTGTTCGTGGGATGCACCACTGGGGCGCATCGGTCGCCATCGTCATGTTGTTCTTACATACGCTCCGCGTATTCTTTACCGGATCGTATAAGAAACCGCGCGAACTCAACTGGGTCGTCGGTGTTCTCTTGTTCTTCGTCGTCTTGGCGCTCGGTCTTACAGGGTACTTGTTGCCGTGGGATATGAAAGCGTTGTTCGCGACGAAAGTTACGCTTCAAATTGCCGAGAGTGTCCCGGTCATTGGTGGCATCGCCAAGACGCTTCTCGCCGGTGGCGAGATCGTCGGCGCACGGACGCTCACGAACTTCTTCGCCATTCACGTCTTCTTCTTACCGGCGGCCTTGTTCGGACTCCTCGGAGCCCACTTCTTGATGATTCGTAAACAAGGGATTTCAGGACCGCTATAAGCCGATTCGAAGATATAAAGGGGGAGAAACGATATGCATCGCGGTAAAGGGATGAAATTTGTAACCGACTCTCGAGTAGGAATCTCGAATCGGAAACAAAACATTGCAAAAGACTTTTCTGAATACCCAGGACGCACTGAGGCGTTCTGGCCGAACTTCTTGTTGAAAGAGTGGATGGTCGGTTCGGTCTTCTTGATCGGATTCATCGCCTTGACGATCGTCGAGGCACCACCGCTTCAAAACATCGCCGATCCAACGAACACGTCTTACATTCCGTTGCCGGACTGGTATTTCTTGTTCTTGTATCAATTGCTCAAGTACCAATTCGCAGCAGGGGATTGGATCCTTCTTGGAACGGTCATCTTGCCAGGGGTCGCCTTCACGGCACTCTTGATCGCACCATGGCTTGACCAAGGACTCGAACGCCGTCCGGCGAAACGTCCGGTCGCCATCAGTTTCATGCTTCTCGGAATTTTGTCGATCTTCTACTTGACGTGGGAGTCGGTTCAAACGACACACTGGGATCAAGTTCACGAGCAAGGAATTCTTCAAGTACCGGGCGAAGGCCCAGAAATCGATACGGCTGCACCAGGTTACGAGATTTATGCGGCCCAGTCTTGTGTGAACTGTCACGGTCAGAACCTTGAAGGCGGCGCAGCCGCACCAGGTCTCGTCGGAACAGCTTACACGGCTGAAGAAATTGCGGATATCGCGGTCAACGGGATTGGAACGATGCCGGCCGGCCAATGGGAAGGTTCGGATGAGGACCTCCAAGCCATGTCTGAATTCATCGCCTCATATGGTGAAGGCGGCGAAAACAACCAATAAACGATTGGTTCAAGAAGTGTGTCCCGTTTGCGGGGCACGCTTCTTTTTACTTTGGCGCCTGTGCGCTACAATAGACAAAAAAGGATGGAATACTCGAATGATACATATGTTACGCCCAATCCTTACCCATCGAATCGTTTTAATGCTCTTGTTCATCATCAACTTGCTCGGCACCATTTACGGATACATCTGGTATGAGCCCCAGCTTCGCGATACGCCGCTCCTCTATTGGCCGTTTGTACCGGACAGCCCGACGGCCTCGCTCTTCTTCACGATCGTGCTCGGCCTATGGCTTGCCGGAAAGAAGTCGCCGCTTATCGAGACGCTCGCCTTCGTCACGCTCATCAAATACGGGGTGTGGGCCGTCGTCATGAACCTGTTGTTCTTGCGAGAACTCGGTCCGGATGCGGAGACGTTCACCGTGCTCATGGCCGTCATGCTGATGGTGTCACACGGGGCGATGGCGTTGCAGGCACTGTTATACGCGCCATTCATGACTTGGACGGTCCGTTCGTTCGTCTTGACGCTCGTCTGGGTCATCCATAACGATGTCGTCGACTATGTGCTCGGGCAATGGCCGCGCTATCCGTCGCTCGCCGAGCACATCGCCTGGATCGGCTACGGGTCATTCTGGTTGACGGGATTATGTTTTTTTATGGGATACCACTTCATCCTGCGCACTTCGCTTGATAATAAGTTCATAAGAATGTAAAATCAGGGTATCAAATACACGCAGAGGTGATCGAGAACATGTCATTAGGTGGCTATATTTTCTATCTTGCACTGATTATGCTCATCCCATTATGGGCGCAGATGCGAGTGAAAAGTACGTACAAAAAGTTTCTCCAACAACCGATTCAAAGCGGCGTCACGGGTGCACAAGTCGCTGACTTCATTATGAAACAAAACGGTGTCCACAACGTCCGCATCGAGATGGTCGACGGCTTGATGAGCGACCATTACGACCCGGTCAATAAAGTCGTCCGTCTCTCACGGGAAGTGTATCAAGGCTCGACAATCTCATCGGCTGCGATTGCGGCCCACGAGATCGGCCACGTCATTCAAGATGCGACCGACTATAAGATGATGCGTGTCCGCCACCGGCTCGTGCCGGTCGTGAACATCACGTCGAACTTGTCGTTCCCGCTTCTCATAGGTGGTTTCTTGCTCGGCGCGATGGGCCTCGCCCAACTCGGTGTCATCATGATGCTCGGGGCGGTCGTGTTCCAACTCGTCACACTCCCGGTCGAATTCGATGCCTCGAAACGGGCCATGACTGAACTGACGAGCCACGGCATCGTCACGGCAACCGAAGAGTCGGGTGCGCGCAAAGTGCTCAACGCGGCAGCATGGACGTACGTGGCGGCAACACTCGTCGCCGTCGCCGAACTGATCCGCTTGGCGCTCATCGTCTTCATGCCACGTGATGAGTAGAATCAACGGTCCCGTCCACGTGGCGGGACTTTTTTATCATGTTTGGAAAGGAGACCGAGATGTCAAAACCACAGCTGACGAAGGCGGGTCGCCTGCGTCTGGTCGAACAACTCGAGACGCTTCGCATCGAGGGTCGGCGTGAAGCGCTCGAACGCGTCAAGGCGGCCCGGAAATTTTGTGACTTTCGAGAAGATGTGACGTATTTTGACGCAGTCCGCGAACAAGAGCGCATCGAGACGAAAATCATCGAACTTGAGCGCACACTCGCCGATGCTGTCATCGTTGACGAGGGTCGGCCCGACGTCGTCGCGTTCGGGAGCCGAGTCATCATTCGGGAATTACCGGACGGGGCCGACGAGACGTACCGTCTCGTCGGTGAGCTCGAGGCCGATT
>NZ_QLVE01000058.1 GCF_003331145.1 Exiguobacterium sp. TNDT2
TGAAAAAGTATTAAAAATGCATAAATTTCACTTGCTTATCGCACAACATAAAAATTGGAGGAACAAATCATGAACGAATTTAAACGGCTTGCAAAAAATAAAGGATTAGATGTGTTAGAGAATAGCATTGTGGTAAATGAATCGGGTGTTGATTTTCAGGTTGCTTATGCAAAAGATACGCTTGGTAGCAAGTGGATACTAAAAATTCCTCGAAGATTAGATTCGATGAGGAGCGCCTTGAAAGAAAAGAGGGCACTAGAAATTATGGAAGAACATGTGAGTTTTCAAGTTCCAAATTGGTCAATTTTTGATGATGAACTAATTGCGTATAAGCAATTAGATGGTGTTCCGGTTGCAACAATTGATGTAGAGCAACAAGATTACATCTGGAGTTTTGACAAAGAGAATACACCACAATCTTACTATCAGTCATTAGGTAAAGTGTTGGCAGAACTACACACATTACCACATCGACACTTCAAAGAAATCGGTATCAAAACTCTATATGCTAGAGATTTAAACAGTTCAATGAAGATACGGATGGAGAAGGTGAGACAGAAGTATCATGTGAATTCAGAGCTATGGGAGCGTTGGCAAGAATGGTTGGCGAATGATTCGCTATGGCCATCGCATGTAGGTGTAAGCCACGGGGATTTACACCCTGGCCACATACTAATAAATAAGAATTTTGAGGTCTCTGGTTTGATAGATTGGACAGAAATTAGTATTGCGGACACATCTGTGGATTTTCTATCACATCTATTACTGTTTGGTAAGGATGGTTTGACAAAGTTACTCGATGCTTACGATAATGCAGGCGGAAGAACATGGTCAAGAATGGACGAGCATATAATTGAGTTGTTAACAACCAGCGCAATAACTGTAGCTGAATTCGCAGAGATATCTGACCTACAAGATATGCGTGAAACAGCTGCTCATATGCTTACACAAAATGTATGAGGTAAAAGCAATGGCAGCGCTCTGAAATTGAAAAGGGTATGAATTTTTAAATCATCATACCCACGAATGTCACCAGAGTCTTTCGATGTTAAACAATGAAATTCTTGAAAGGGACTTTTGTTCTTCATCTAACAACACGTCATGCCAGTGATTTTCAAGCGATTTCAGGACCGGTCTCTCCAAACGATTGGTTTTTTCAAGATGGTGTAAAGGATGTACGGCACTTTCCGGGTCGAAGTGACCACTGACCAATGGCTGATTCGGTAAGGCGATTGTATAAGCGACAACCTGGTCTTCACTGAAGTCATGATTATTGGTGATGCCGAACTGCTGAAACCCGAGACCCATACCGTGAATATACATGAGCGGCTCATCGACGCGATCCACTTTCAGGTTCGTCTCGAGGGCCGCTTTTGCGTTCAGATAGGGCTCCACTTCCTCGGGAAACACACTTTGTACGGCATGCACTCGTTCATAAAGACTGAGGTCAGCGTCTTTCCATCCCATGCGCCGCTCCAGCTGTTCAAGGTAATCAAGAGGGCTCTGCTCTTTCTCTTGTTGCAAGGTGTTCACCTTCTCTAAATGTGATTCGATATGGTCGATAAAAGCTGCGGACGTCTGATGGACTTCCTGCAACAGTTGTTCCTTGTCGAGGAGCTCCTTGTCTTTCGTCCAGCCGGCCAGATAAGAAAGCGAGAAATCGTCCGTCGGGAACCCGAGTTGATGTGAGACGACATAGGCGACCATCTCGGCTTGGAACTCCTTCTCGGGCGCCGTGAGCGGTTGATCGCGTTCAAAATTCCGCTCTTGGTTGTGTAGCTCCGCGTGAGCGAGCTCGTGGATCAGGACGCTGATGTCCTCGATCGACGTGTTTCGTGGGTTCAAGGCGATCGCATGTAGTTCCGGATAGTAACAACCCTTCGCCGTCCCGATTTCGTCGAGCGGTTCCTCCAATAGTGTCACATTCCGGGCATCTGCGAGCGTCGTCAAGGCGTCACGGATGTCTTGTTCGTTCTCGAGCCCGCCGTCCCGGTGATACCGTTTGAAGATGCCCGAGACCTCGATTCCTTTCTCGCGCGCGTCGGTCTGTGTGTACTCGAACACGTGACCAATCTTGAAATACATCATCTTGCGTGACGGGACTCGCCCTTGTTTCACGCCGTCCTTGATCGACTTCGGTGCCTTGCTGAGCGGTACCCATTCATCTTTGTGTAAGGCGTACGTCACCGGGTTCGGGACGAACACCTTGATGCCACGTTCACCTTTTTGAACCTGTGCGCCTTGCTTCTCCCAGAACGGATAAGAGCCGACCGCGACCGCGCCGGGGAACTGGGATTCGATCAAGACCGCGTTCCGCATCGAGTATTGATGGAACTTGCCGAGGAACTGTAGATGCTCACGAATCTTTTCCGGGCTCTCGAAGTAGCTGTCGATCTGTTTTCCCATTTGTTCGGTCAAGGCCTCGAGCTCGGCCTTCCGCTCTTCGTTCGTCTTCATCTTGGCCATCGTGTCAGACTCCTTCCTTCAACAAGGCGGTGACAGATTCATCACTATCCGCAAATTCGTTCAGTTCACGTTCGAGTTGTGGCGATAATTCCGGTATGTCGAGTAACAGCCGTGTCCGCTCGAAATTGATGGGAAGCAAGACGATCTCGTCTTGCGCGATGGCGGTCAAAAGTTGGTGCTCGGAAACGGACACCGGGATGTCGTACCGTTTTCCATAGATGAGGACCGTGACGGTATCAGATTGAAGCGTCAACAGTTGTCCCATCGTGAAGGGACGGTCAAGTGGTCGCATAAGATTCATCCTCTCTCAAAAGTTAAAGTGTCCTTCTTCTGTTTTTGATGCTCGATACGTTCCTGGACGACACGTTCCGCCGTCGCGAGGAACGTCGGCTTGAACTGGTCCGTCGTCATGATGTCCTCGATGCCCTCGGTCTGCATGAGTGCCTGCAGGAGCTCTGTCAGGATCTGCCCGTGGCGGTCGGAGCGGTTCGCGGCGAGTCGGATCCGCTCGAGTTCCGTCGATATCTGCTCGTTCACCAACTCTTCGATATGACGAGAGACCTGTGTGCTGATCGAGCGGGTGAGGAACTGCATGTCCCACTTCTCGTCGGTCAGTTGTCTATGCTCGTCTACGATATGGTCGATGACCTGACCAAGATGACCGAAGCGTTTGTCGTCGGAGAACTCCTCCAAATATGTGACCGTCTCCGGTTTCAAGCGAAGACGGATTTGTCTCAACTCTTCCATCGTCCTCCCTCACTTTCCATATTCGATGTCTCGTTCCAACTGTTCGAAAGCGCGTTGATTCTTCAGATGTTCGAACTCGTCGTTCATGTGCCGCTCGAGCCGGTAGAGTGATTCGTTGAATAGCTTTTGCTGGTTGAATGCGCGTCTGACCGGATGTTTGGGGGCTCCATCTTTCTCAACTGTCGTTTGTTCTATTGACAAGTCGCGCATCTCGGAGAGGATAGCGTTCCCCATCCGGGTATAGAGGTCCTGTCGCTTCGTCGTCCGGTATCGCTCGGCCTTCTCCGTGTCGCCGTAGCTACGACGATGGAACGACACCTCCTGTTCGAGTCGCGCGTTGAAGGCTTGCAACTCTGATTTGAAGTGAATGTCGATATAACGGTCAGTCAGACGGTCGAGCGATTCACGGAGCGGCTGCATCCCGTTCATGTTATAGCGCCACTGTCGTTTGTCTTCCGGCAACCGCTCATAGATGTCCTTGAATTGACGGACGAGCTCGGGATGCAGGACACGGTTCGGGAGCGTTGGAATCTTTCGGTTCCGTTTATGGGCGACCAGTTCGTCTCTTATGAACGCATTCAGTTTCTCCTGTTCTTTCGTCCGGTCGGCGAGGGAATGGATGACCTTCGACTTCATCAGCTCGATCGATTGTGGTTTTCGCTTGCCGCGCTCGCGCATGTGGCTCGTCTCGACGATTGCGACATGAATGTGGATATTGTCGGTGTTGTAATGTACCGCACCGGTCCAGTAGGCATGGACCATCTTCTCTTTTTGGAGCATCGCCTCGACCGCGTTCCGCGTCGCCTGGATCAACCGTTTCTCGTCGACGAGGTCGTCGTGGAGCACACCGGTCTCTAGTAGCCAGGTGTTGTCGAACGAGATGACGTCCTGCCAGAGGATGCTCCCGTTCTCTTGCGCATGCTTGAAGATGTCGCGGACGGCGCGACGCTTTTCGTGGTTCAACCGGTCGTCCTCGCGTGTGAACAAACCACTCGATTTCGTCTCGTCTTCCATATAGTTTTGATACGTCTCAAACTGTTCCCGGCTGTCTTTCGCGTCCGGACGATTGATGTAGTCGAGGTACGTCGTGTAGCGACGCGACTTTTTTTTCGTGCCCGGGACCTTAAACTTCGACTTGATGACGACGCCCGGTGTCTCACGCATCCTGCATCACCTCGTTCAACAAACGGGTCACCGCGGCGAGCTCGTCCGCGCTCCTTTTTAAGTGCAGCGTGTTCGCCTCGAGCTGTCGTTCGAGTCGATCGACCTGCGTCGATTGGATGCCGTTCGCGCACCAGGAGGCGAGTAGTTCTTTCAAATATTGTTGCCGGGAGCGGTTGTGTTCCTTCGCCCACTCATCGATCTGCTTCACGATGACGGGGTCGATGTCGCGGAGTAACAGATCCATTTGCCTGACCACCTTTCTAGAGGCTGTATTTTGCCGGCGTCTTAAAAACTGATTCAAAGAGCATAAGGGGAAACTGCTATCACTTGTCGTGATAGCCCAGGCAGAGCCTGGGGTTTCCGTGATATCATCAAAAGTCCGAAAACGGCACGAAATGTGCCAGTGAAACCAGCGATTTGGCACAAAATGTGCCACTTAAATTGACAGTTCTCGGAGCCGGACGCGTAACTTGTCGTGCTTTTCTTCGAGCGCTTCGACCGATTGTTCGAGTTTTTCGAGTTCAAGTGTGAGCTCGTCACGCTTCCGACCGAGATCGAAGATTTCGTTTTCCTGTTCGACCTGTTCGTCGAGCGAGAGGTAGGGAAGTTCGTCTTCGAGTTCCTCTTTGTCACGGTCGAGTCGCTCGATCTGTTGCCGTTGCGCTTCGACTGACTGCTGTGCTGTTTCCAAATGCCGCTCGGTCTCCGCGAGCTCGTCCTCGACGAATAGTCTCGTGAAAGTTGTCTCGTCAGATGAGGTGTGGCTCGCCTGTTCGATGGTCCGGCGGTCGGCATAGAGTGACGTCAACAAACTGTTCTCCCGTTCCTCGGATGTGAGTGTGTCGATTGATTGTGACTCATCCAATCCGTAAATCCGGACAGCGAGCTGGTCGAAGTCGCTCGGAACATCTTTCAATTCGAGCACGTATTGATCGTTCCGGTCATACAGCACCATGACTTCCTTCTCGGAATCCGGACGTGCCTTATAGACATAGAGGAAGAGATGATTGTTCGTGTTATCTGGTGCTTCATCGAGCGAGAGTCGGATGCGTATTGTCTTGGCCTCCGTATCGTAACTGGACGCGTGGAGCGTCACGGTCTCCCCGTTCGAGAGACGGATTGCCTCGTTGATCGGCGTCTCATTGACCGGTGCTTCTTCAGCAAAGAAGAACGACGAAGTACCGAAAAAGAGGAAGCCGATGACAAAGAATACGCCGAGTCCGAGGTAGAACCGGGAGACGTTCTGGGTGAGACGCCGTCGCGTTTGTCGTCGCATCTAGATCCCTCCTTCCGGTGTCAGATCTTCCATTTCGGTGACGACCAAACGTCCGTCGATGGACTCGAACGTCAGGGCCAACAGTTCTTGCGTCGTCTCTTCATAACCCGTCTCGGTGATCCACAGCTGCTGTTCGAACCGTACGAGGCAATCTTCTCCGGAGACAGAAGGGAACACCTCAATGTCGCGGACGGTCGTCTCGAACGTGCCGACATCGCTGCCATCAGCGGCGAAAAGTGTGGCCACGAGTTCTTCCGACATGACGTCTTTCGCCTGTCGTTTCTGGGTCGTGTAACTGTCCTTCGTGATGGTGAAGGCATACTCGACGAAGCGCGTCGCGCGTGTCACCAGCTCTTCCATTCGTTTTGTCTCCGTCGAAGCGACGACTTGTTCAGTGCCCGACGACGACTCTTCAGAGTTTGCCGATTCAGAGTGAGTGACGCTCTCATTTTCCGTCTGATTCGTGTCTGAAGTACTCGTGACAGCCGTCACTTGTTGATAGAAAAAGACGTTCGCCGCAATCGAAATCAGGAGCAGTACCCCGAACAGATACGCGAGGTGACGGGCGGTGAAGTTCATTTTTCCTCCTCCTTTCCATACATCCATGACTCAAAATCCGAAGACCGGGGCGGGGTCGATGTGACCGGACCATTCGCTCGTCTTGATCTCGAAATGTAGATGGTTCCCGCTCGAGCGGCCGGTCGTGCCACAGTACCCGAGCGCCTGCCCAGCGTCGATCTGTTGTCCCGTCTGGACGCCGAGACGACTTAAGTGTGCGTACGCCGTGATGTAGTTGTCGTGCCGGACCTGGACGAGATTGCCGTACGGTCCGCGGTTCCCACTATAGATAACGGTGCCACTTTTGACCGCATGGATCGTGTCGGACGGGGTGCAACTGAAGTCGATACCGGTGTGGTTGTCCCGTTGTCCGAAGACGACGCGCCACCCGAAACGTGATGTCACGTTGAGTGGGATGGCGAGCGGGGAACGTAATCCCGACAACAATTCTTTCGTGACGACCCCGTCGGCGACGGCGATCGGCGCGAGGTATTTCAACACCGCGTCGACATACTCGATGTCCCCGTAACAGGCACCGTGCTGGACCGCACTCGGGCGATGACAACGATAGATGCCGGTGTGTTTCACGCGCTGGTACATCATCTGCGAGAACGAGATGGCGAGCTCTTTCGAGTACCGTCCTCCGTTCTGTTGCACATAGTCAATAAAGCCGCCGCCGAAGTTGTAACTCTGTAACGTGAGCTGCACGTCACGGTTCGTCCGTTCGAAAACGGAGGCGAAATGTTCGACGCCGTAGACGATGCTCTCCTCGGGGGAGGTGATGCATCCGATGCGTCCACACTTCGATTCGCTCGCCTGCATCGGGTCGTTCCCGCGTCCGCCGCTCTCCTGCATCATGAGCGCGAGTACGAGGTTCGTCTGTTCGGCCAGTCCGTGCTTCGACAGTTCCGATTCGACCAAGCCCCGATATTGGAGCACCTGGTCGCTCACTTGAAGACCGCCCGCCGTGTCGAACGTGACGTCGGTCGGTTGTTCGTTCTGGACACCTGTGAGCGTGTCGAGGATGCCGACAACGAGGATGACCAGGAACAACACGAGTGCCGCGATGCCGAGCAGGATGAGCCGCCACTTGAGCGTCGCGAGCTGCCATTTCGCTGTGACGGCGAAGCGGGCCGTCCGTTTCGCGGCCGCCCACATCAGGCACCTCCACCGAACAGGGCGAGCTCTTCGGGCGCGACATCGACGTCAAAGATGAGGTTCTGCACACCGGAGATACTCAGGACGACACGCCCCGTCTCAAGTGAGGGGATGATCCGCATCTCGGAGTTCGAGAGCTGCCCGTCGAACACCGTCTGGATGATCGGGATGCTCTCCGCGTCCTGCTCGCCGATAATCTTGTATTGCGTCAACTGGAAGAGCGACTTGACGTTCTCCGCGTTCTCGGACTTCGATCCGGCCGGTACGAAGTCGGTGATCAGATGCGACACGAAGAAGATGCCGCCGAAATACTTGCGCGCCTCGCGCATGCAGCGTTGCAGATACAGGATGGCCGGCTGGGCGATGTCACGCGTGTTGATCAAGTGGTGCGCCTCATCGATGACGATGAGGTACTTGCATGCTTCCTCGGTCCGGAGCACGCCCTGGTTATAGGCTTTCAGTTGACTCGAGCCGTTGGCAATCATCCCGTCCCACAGCATGTTCATGAGTGAGAACACCTGCGCCTGGAACACTTCGTCCCGCAGGCTCGTCAGGTTCCGGAGCGGGAACGAGACGATGAGCTCCTCGTCGAACCGGTCGATCGAGGAGTGCCCGTCGAAGATGTTGCCGTAGTTATGGACGAGGTTCGTGACGGCGAGCTCGATGTTCTCGAGACGCCGCACCCGGTTCGGACTGATCGCCTCCTTGATCGAGGTGCGTGTGTCGTCCGTGTAGAGCTCACGACGCACGAGTTTCAAGAAGTCAGAGAACGTCGGGTACCGGTTCGCCGGATGCGTCGTGATCGGCAGTTCGCCCTGTTCGTCCCAGAGCCCGTGCCGAACGTACAAGTCCCGGAGCAGGATCTCGAACTCGTTCGTCTCTTCCTGTGTCGCCGCCGGGTTGATGTAGTGATAGAACACGGCCATCTTCGACAGATGCTGCATGAACGAGAGTGCCTCGTTGGCGCTGCCGTCGTTATTGGTCACCGTTTTATAGACATGGAGCGGGTTGATGAGCCCGGCCGACCCGTCGAGCGCGATCTCTTTCCCGCCGAGCTGACGCACGAGGTCGGAGAACTCGCCCGTGACGTCGAGGATGCGGATCTTGTTGCCCTTGATCGCCTGGTCGAGAACCGTCTTCTTGAGGAGCGTCGACTTCCCGGACCCCATCTTGCCGATCATGAGCGCATTGTAGAATTTGCGCTGTTTATCCTTATGGAACAGGTCGAAGATGACGCTTCCGTTCGTGTCGGTCGTCCCGTAATACGTCCCGGTCGCGTCTTGGAGTGACGTGAAATGGAACGGATAACCACCGGCGATGGAGAGGGACGGGATTTCTTTGCCACGGCGCCGGTTCGGGAGCTTTTGTTGTTGATCATAGCTCGTGAACAGGCTCTGCCATTCCCATTCCTGTTCGTTCAGGAAGATCGTCGAACGGAAGTTTCGGGCCTCGAGCTCTTCCATCACTTCCTGCACCTTCACCTCGAGCGCGTCGAGCGTCTTCGCCTTTACATAGAGGCGGAGGTGCAGATATTTCATCGTCTCGCCCTGGGTGATCTGTTCGTAGAGCTCGTTCAGCTCCTTATACGTCTCCCGGGCGTCGATGCGGTCGATGTTGTCCTTCGCGTTTTCAAAGCGTGTGTTCTGTTCGGCCATCGATTTGTTGATGGTCTGGATGATCTCACGCTTGTCGGCCGTCCCGATGTCGAGTGTCGTCAAAACACCGGGCATGTTCAGGATGGGTTCGAGCCAGTAGTCATAGACGAGCGACTGATATTTGTAGACATGGAGACACGACAGGTAGCCGTCCCCGAGCCGGACGAAGTTGGCGTCGAACTTAATGCCGCCCTGCGGCTGGATCTTGGCGATGACGTCGGGGTTATAGCCTTTCTCAATCTTGACGGTCTCAGGGTCCTGTTGTTTGGACAGTCGTTCACGCAGGCGCTGCCACATGCGCGTCACTCCTTTCTTCAGGCGTCGAGTTGCGGTTTCGTGTTCGGGTTGTTTAATTGATAGAGCACATGCACCTTCTGATTGAGCGTCAGCTCGCGCATCGGATTCGAGCGGCGGAGCAGTTTATAGAGGTGTGTCTTCCGCTCGCGTAGCGTCCGCTCGTCATCGGCATAAAAAAAGAGGAGATAATCGCGATTGGTGCGATGCTCCTCGAGGTATTCGAGCTCCTGCTTCTTTTTGAGTAAAAAGGGTAGGTAGGCCGGTGTCTGATTTTGTCGAATCTGACGCTCGATGCTGATCTTCTGCCGCTCGAGACTGAGCGGTGTGTTCAGTGGCACGACCTTGAGCGGGTGCGTGTACGCTTGCAGAAGATAGGCGAGCGAGAACACGTCATGGTCTTTTTCCTCCTCATTCAAGGAGTAGATGTCCTTTGAGGTGAGTTGGACCATGTCGAGATAGGTCCCGTCGCGCATCTCGAACGCCTCGGTCCCGGTGATGTCGACGACCGGCATCAGTTCGGCGACCGTCGGTTTGACGACGACCTTGTCTTTGACTTTCCGTTTCTCGACCACGTCCTGTTCGTCAAGCCAGGTGCCCGTGCGTCTCGGTTCTTGTAGCGACTCCTCGATGAAAGCCATCTCAATCACGTCCTTTCGTGTGCGCGTCGAGCGCGAGATAGGTGTCTTTCCGTTTGATGAGCGCGTAATAGAGCGCGTGGACCATCCGCTTCTGCGGGTTCGTCGCCGGTCGGAGTACCATGAACAGACCGAATACGACGAGGAAGACCGTGAACAGGATGTGTAGCACCGACGGGATGAACGGGAGCGTCACGAGCCGGAGTACGATGAGCCCGACGAGGAATAGGAAGTCATGAAGATAGAGCATCTTGTTGATCTTCAGTTCGGTCGTGACCTCGTTCGGGATCCGGTATTTGCGCATGGGTCATCACTCCTTCTTCTTGGTGTAGTCAGGTTTAGGCGGCGAGGTCGGATAGATCCGTCGCGACTCTTCCTGGTGCTGGCTATGACGGTGAGTCTGACTCTCACGCACCTGTTCGATGACTTCGGTCTCGACGTCGAGCACGGTCTCTTGATGGATGGTCCGTCGGGCGCGTCCTTGGCGTTTCTCTGTTGTCGCATCATTCGAACCCGTCGTAGAGGACGAAGACGAGGATGAGTTGCTTGAATGTGATGCTTCATGAGGTGTCGGTGTCGTTACGTCATTTCTGTCTACTGATTCATTGTGACGATGGCCTGGTCCGGATGTGGTATCGGTGGACCCGGTGACCGATTCGAGAGTCGACGAAGCAGGGACTGGAGAATGACCAGAACTTGAATGGTCGTGAATCGACTCCGGTCTTTGCGTCTCCGATGACGTTGTTGGATGGTCGGCACGTTCGGTAATCGATTCAGGAGACGTGCGACCCGACGCTTCCTTCACATTTGGAGAGCCTAGCGCTTCCGGTTCTGATTCTTGACCACTGATTGGTTGCGCAACGTCCTTCGGACTTGTCGGATTCTCTTGGTCGGTCTGCGTGCGACTGGCGGTTTGATTCGCCTGGTCGAACTCATTCGAATCAATCTGTCGCTCATTGTCCATCCTTTGTGGAGCTTGGCTCGCCGCACTAAGCGGGGAACCATTCTGACGAATGGCGTTTGAATCCATCCGAGCCGTCGCGGCTTCATGGAGCGACGGCATCTTCGGTACGCCTTGTCCGGCACGCGCGACCTTCGATACCGCGTGGGCACCGACCGAGGTCACGCCTTTCCCGGCGGCATAGGCGCCGAGCGCGACACCCCAGCCTCGTTTTAGCCCCGCATCGATTCCGAATAGCCGCTCGACCATGTTGGGCCCGTCAATCAATGCGACCGAGAAGGCGATGAGGGCGATCAGATAGGCGAACCCGTCTAACGTCTCCGCGAGATAGGCAGTCCCGATCGTGTACAGCTTGATGGAGAAGAAGATCAGGATAATCACAAGGAACGTGTTCAGAATGCTCTGGATGACCTTCTTCGTCTTTTGACCACTGTGCAGATCGGCCGGTGCGACGAGGATTGCCAAGACATAGTTGAAGGCAAGCTCGAACGAGAGACGTGCCAGTTTATAAGCGATCGAGAACAGCGTGAAGCCCATCATCCCGAGCGTCACGAAGATGGTCAACCAGTTCGGCTGATAGCGGTAGTAATACTGGTTGTTCCATTCGACGCCACCTTGGTCGAGTTTTGAGGTTCCCATCGTTTCACCATTCCAGGTTAGTTTGGACTGAGAGATTTGTTCGCCAGTACTTCCCAAGCGAAATTCATTACTATCGAATACCTCGTTGATATCGATATTTCGTAAATGACTTTGAGGCAGAGAGTTCAAAGCCTCACCTTCCAAACCGGAAAAATCGTTTCGATCATATTCAATCAAATCATGAATGTTTTCTCGTAAAATCTGATTTGATATCGATTCATTGGAAGAGTTTTCGCCAGAGTTTTGAGTTGTAAAATCAATCGCGGTATCACTGAATTCACTTACTTGCGTCATCGTTGGAGATAATAGTCCGAGAATGAGCAACGTGATAAACAGATTGATTAAAAATCCTTCTCGATCAAATTTCTTTTGAAAAATGATGAGGTAACCCGTGAATAGGAAGCTAGCAGCTAAAAGAACGTACAAAAAAGGTTGAATCGTAGAAACGAATTCAACCACTTGAGAGTTATTAAAAAATGTTTTAGTTAGTAATATGCTGTCAGTCACTTTTTCAAGTCCGTCAATCAACACTGCTAAGCCACGTATTAAAATCCAACCCATTGAGCGGAGGGCATCCAGTACCAGTGTACTGAGACTAAGGATATCAGTGAACTCTTGTAGCTTATTTACGACTTCGTTATCACCCATAGAATCCCTCCATTCAGAGGCTATTTAATGAAGTTAGTGACTTGATCCTTTAATTCATCTTCTGTAAGGACAGATACATTTAATTCACGACTGATTTTACCATCAGTCATCTCGTACAATCTGCCACCTTTAAGTTCAGGATGTTCTTGGGTAGAACGTTCTTCAAGATCTTCCCCATTAGGCTGAAATGGATTGAATAAGAGAACATCTTTCTTTTTTTCCGTGGCGACTTTTCGCACAGTATCAACGTAAGCCCCTTCATTACCTTGACTGTCGCTGTCTACAAGAAGGTATGCACTTTCTTGCTCAGTTTTAATATCTGCAATTTCTTCAACAGAAGTCGTAGAAAGATAATTCGAACTTTCGGCACCACACGATGCTAAAAGTAACGAACTTCCAAATAGGACACCAATCAAGATTTTCCTCATAACGTTTACCCCTCCGTCAGACGATTTTCCCCTTCAATAGATCCGCGACTTTTAGGTTGACGCGGAAGTCGAACTTATCTATTAGTGTAACAGTTTTCGGGGTGTCTGAGGTGTCGTCCTGATAGACGGTCAGAAAGCCGTCAGTCGTCTGGATATTGAGCACGTCGCCCCGTTCGAGGCGGACGCGTTGCGTCTCGATGATCCTCGCGACGACACGTAATTCATTCTGGATTCGCTTCTCTCTCGCACTCTCGGCCATGGGTTCGGCCTCCTCTCTACGGTGTGCCTTGCTTCAGTTTTTCGAGTCGTTTCGCGATCATCGTGCTCAAAAAGCTCTTCTGGCTGTCGGTGACGTCGTAAACTCCTAGGTTCAGGTTCGTCTCGAACTCGGGGAGGGGCATTCCGCCGATGTCATGTCCTTCGAACATCGAGCGGAGGATGCTGTCCTGTAGCACGTCACGTACCGTCAAGGACTTATCTTCCTGATTCGATGGAATACTGATATCCGTTTCGTCTTCTTGCTTCGCGAAACGGACGCGGATCTGTTCGAAGTCGAGACCGGCGTGACGACAGGGGATGTCGATATCATGCAGGGAACGGTCCGTGTCGAAGTTGTCCGCCAGGTATTCGTAGCGGTACTTCATCGCTGTCTTGCCGCTCAGGAAGATTGGATACGACTGGATGCGTCGCTTCTTCGTGTCCTGACGCTTGATGACACGGATGATAAGCATCTCACCTTCTTTTAACCCCATGACTTCGGTCGCCGTCATGAGCCGACGGCCGTCCACGTTCTCCGTCTTCGATTTCTTGAGCGAGAACGTCTGTCCGGACCGGGATTTCGTGACGATGGTCGCCTCACCGAGCTTCTTCGAGATCAGTTCGGCGGTCGACTCGTCCGCTGTCAACAGATAGTGGGTGTTCCCACAGTTGCCGTCAATCGTCTTCCAGTCCTCCCCGTACAGGTTCTCGAGCTGGGAATAGGCTTGGATGACGAGATTGAAGCGCATGTTCCGGCCAAGGCAGACCGTGATGATGTTGGCCATGCCCTCGATTGGCGGCATGTTGCCGAACTCATCGAGTAAGAAGACGACCTGGCGCTCACATTTGCCTTGTTTCGTCTGCGAGGCGACCCGAGCGAGCGCTGTGTACACTTGTTTGATGTAGAGCGACGCGATGACGTTGAATGTCGGGTCATAGTCCGGGACGATGAGGAACACCGCCACAGGACGGAGCTGGTGCATTACCTCACGAATCTGTATCGTCCCGTCGATGTAGTAGCGGAAGCGACCGCTCTCCTCATCATGCGTTTTCAGCTGGATTGTCGCAGTGCTTGAGTCGGTCAAGATTTGAACGGCGTCTCCGGTTCTAAGTGACGACGCGTGGTATACGATGAAGCTGCCATCGTCGTCCGTCGTGAGCGCATGGATCGTCCCATCGGGGAACGTGAACGTGAGTCGTGTCAAAGGCTCGGTCCGTCCACTGATCCATCGGTTGAATCCGATGCGTCGCATGTCGAGCGAGTTCATCGACGTCAGCTTCCCGGTCCCGTTCAACGTGAAGATGCCGAGCTTCGCATTCGTGTTGGCCAGGATACTTGCTCGTGTCTGGCCACCGGAGAAGTGGAGCGTCGCGAACTGGAGTCGGGCCGGGTGGTTCTCAGGGAACCGTTGAAAGAACTCGTCGAGCGCGGAGATCTCCTGCCCTTGTCGCGTCATGACCGTCCGCGACCCTAAGTCCGAGAGCATGAGGGCGACGTTGTACATGTTGATCTTCTCCGGTGTGTCCTTCGCCTCTTCACAGAGCCCGAGGATGAGCGCCGTACACAGGTCGATTGACGAGTTGGCCCAGAACGGGTCCCGTGCCTTCGGATCATGGTACAACATGAACGCGACCGATCGCGCATACTGTTGGGCGAGCGAATAGTTCTCCTCGAGAAATGCGTCGATCGTCAGTTGCAACAGGTTGTACGACATTGATTGGAGCGGGTTCATCAGGTTCAACACCTCGACCTGATAACCGCGTTGCTCGAGCGTCTCTTTCGAGGCCGCGAAGAGCTCGCCTTTCGGGTCGTTGATGATCAGGCTGGCCTGATCACTGGCTCGACTGTACAGGTCGATTGTAGAGAACACGAACGTCTCGCCCTTCCCGGACCGGGTTGTCCCGATGACCAAGTTGTTGACGGGCGAGTCATCGATGAACAACTCGTTTTTGACCCGTCCGACGGGGACACCGCCCAATCCGTCATACCGCTTTTTCCGGTCCGGGACGCGGCGGTACTGTTGCTTCAGTTCATCGAATGAGGTGAAGCGGGCGCTCCCTTTTTGATTCTTTCGCAGATCCCGGAAGTTCAGCCATACCTTGCCGAACACGACAAGTCCGATGAACAGACTGAATGCCATCAGTCCAATTAAGACGGTCGAAGAGGGAAGACCCACCTCCAAGAACAAGGAGGGGGAGAGTGTCGGAATCGTCGCCCCGACCAAAAGCCCTTCTTTTAGAATTGGGGTCATGATTTGTCGAATGATGTTGTAGACCCCGTTCAGCAGATAAAAAATCCCGACCGGCAACACCAACAGGCAGAACAGGGCGGGGAAGATCAGACGTATCCGAAATCGTGGTGATAGAGACTGAGTTCTCAATTATTTCACCTACCTTAATCTGAATAAAGAATTGTTTGCAAGTCAATTTCTTCAGCAGCGATAGCGCTTTGAATCTTCTCACGAGCCGAGCTGTCCTTGCTAGAAGTTTTCTTTAGTTTCTCGTTCAGTCCGTCGATCGTGGCCGTACTATCTTGATAGTTGTCGATTTTTTCTTGTACGGCAGGGTCGTTCGTCTTGGACGCCCATTCATTCGCGGACTCGATATCTCCTAGATAGAGATAGGCAGTCACTTTCGCCGAGACGCGGGGCGCGGTCCACTCCACGTCTTTCGTCTTGGCCACAATCTCATGATTCCGTTCCAGTACGGCGATATCAAATGCGCCCTCTTCGGTCGGATGTGACGCTTGGAAGTCCTGGAGCCGTTCCAGTTTCTCCTGATCGGATAGATCGAGCGCGGCCAGCTTCGTCTCGATCAGGATCAGGTCATCCGTGAGCTCAAGTGCTTTCAGGTCTTCTCCTTCCGCCAAATAGAGGTCGGCCAATAGGGAATCCTCCTCCTCGGACCGGTCTTTCCGTTCTAGTAAATCGATGAGCGAGGATTCCTCGCCTTGGAGCGCTTGTTCGTAAGCATCCAACCATGTCTGTTCGCCACCGGTCACCTGTTCGGCGTGTGCCTCCTTGTCGATGAACCATTGCGTGGCAGTGAACAACGATGTGAAGAGAATCCCGGCTGTGGCCGTCCCGTAGATGAGGCGGCGCTGTAGTCGGGTCAGCTTCGACTGATAGGTCGACGAGACGGTTGTGATTGGTTTAACGAACTGGCGCTTATAGTCATCCGGTGTCTCGGCCTCGATCTCGTCGAGGAGCCATAGTTTCTTTGCGTTATCTTCCTTCTTTGTCCGAATCCGTTGTACCCGGTCCTTCACCTGATGGTATAGGTTCGGATAGGTGCCTTCATTTCCGAACGTGAACGTCCCCCGATAGAGCAGTTCGTCTTTTTGGTCGAAGAGCCGGAAGTCACCGGAACAGCTCTTCCCTTCCTCGCTCCGTGCCTGGTACAGGTCATGGGTCGCGATGACCGCCTCGACGAAGGTGAGCCGCTCATAGTTCTGGATCCGTGTGTCCGGCACGTCGGTGAATCGTACAAACAGCATCTCGTTCCTCCTCTCGTTTCAAGCAACAAAAAAAGCCTTCCGATTGGAACGCTGCGCGAATGTGCATTAGAATTTGATGTTCTGGTCGACCATTTCAGCGAGCGTGAACGCGCCCATGACGATGATCAAGCCGACAGCACCGCCGACGAGCCAACCGACGGCCTTCGAGCGGCCCCGATCCCCGCCGAAGATGAAGTAGAAGCCCCCGATCGCGAAGGCGATGGCCGCGGCGATGACGGCGAGTCCCTGGAAGAACTGAAGCAAGCTGAGCCCTGTCTCATTGAGTCCCATGTCGTTCCCTCCTTAATCTTGGTGCGCCGGTGACTTGAAGCTGAGCTTCGCCTCGAGTGCCTCCAAAATGAGTTCCTGGTTGTCCTGGATGACTTGTTGATGTTGTTCGTCGAGCCATTCCTCATAGTCCTTCCCACGGATGCGTAAGAGTTTCTCGGCGAAGCTACGGTTCTGTTTCTGTTCCTTTGATGCCACAGTACACACTTCCTTCCTTGGATTTCTTGATGTGCAGCAGCACATCATTAAGGACAGTCGGATTCGGTGCGGTGGGTTTCTAGCCGTTCCCCCACGAACTCCGCTCCTTATGAATCAAAGGAACTGTACAGGGTTTTTCGATGACCCGGAACGATGATGTGACCTTATGGCGAGTTTTAGGCGACTCTCGCCGAACCATCTGTGCGTAGATCCCGCCCACCCGGTCACTGGTGGGGGATACGCCGGTATGTGATTGGAGGAGACCATCCTTAAGGATGTGCTGCTGCGTCGATGTCGATTACTGTCGAACTCTTTTCCGTTTCTTGACGTGGATGAGCTCGTCGTCCGGGTTCTTGCGTTTGGCAAGCACGTGGGCGTCACAGACGACCGTGCGGATCCGGTAATAGAGTTGCGTCAACTGGACCGCCTCACCGCTTGCCTTCTCGACACCGATGAAACCGTGCAGTTCGTATGTCTTCCCGTCGAACGTGCGCACCGAGTCGGCCTGCGGGAGTTCCTTCAGGTCGAACCGGCGTCGCTCAAGCTTAGTGACGGAACGCTTCGCTCCGTACCCGAAGTCGATGGCGTCCCATGGCACCGTCGCGAGCGTATGCCCGAACGCGCGGGCCAGATGGTCGATATCCGCAATCGACGGCACCGAGCGGTTCTGTTCATACTGGCTGATGGCGGGCTGTGAGATTTCCCCGAGTGTCTTCTCGGATAGTTCGACCTGTGACCAGCCCGAGAGCCGGCGGTTCTCCTTCAACCACTCCCCGAATCGATACATAAGCCTTCCCCTTTCTGTAAACCAGAGCGGCGACCAAACAGATGTTTCCTTTTGTTGGTTCCAATATAACAGGGATAGAAATAAAAATCATCAGTTTTCTGATATGTCAGAAATTTTACAATTGACGATTCTTGTCGAATCCGCTCTACATAAAGGTTTATAGGCAACAGTAACTCAATATTTTTGGTTTTGTAGCACAACTGTAAAAAAATAACGTGTTGATTATAGAAAATAATGACAAGTATTTTGATTTCAAGAGATTGTGGTAGGGTAGAGGAATAGAAGGATTCATAAAGAATAAGTGATGAAGAGAGTACTTTGATCGTGGGGTGAGCAAGTGGAGCTGAATGAGGCAATTGTCGAGCGGATGAAGGAGCTCGCGGCAGAACATAATATGACAATCCATCAAGTGATTCAAAAAGGTGGATTGAATCAAGCTACGATTTCAGAGCTGATGAGCGGACGAACAAAACATCCGAAGGTAAGTACGATTCAAAAGTTTTGCGTTGGATTGAATATTTCATTAAATGACTTTTTTAACGATAAAAAGTTTGATAGTTAATGTATTAAACACTAGTTTCTAAACACATGAACATCCTTTTATATAACCGAATGTTAATCGTAAAACATTCGGTTATATATCCTAATTAGGGGACATTTTTAATGTTTATCGTCTTGATGTTTTTTTAAAGTTTTTCCCGCTTTACTTTTTTGTTTCTTCGAAGACGTTTTACTACCTAATGTCTTCCCCGCCTTTCCTACCTTTCCACCGGAATGTTTTGTCATTTACCCACCTCCTTTCTATATTTTGTTGTATAGACAATAAGACTAAGATGTTTTTTGAGATGCGTTAGGACTTAATAATTCCTTCTTTGTGAAGTACATCTACAAAATTTGTTAACTCTCTATTCAATTCATCAATGAACGATTTCAAATGTGTGTTTAATCCTTCTTTACGTATTTCTATAGGAATGAGAGTGAAATCAAACCATGCTTGAGGATTCACTTTATTCTTCCCTAATAGCTCAAACAAATCCCAATCCTCAAATATAATTCGTTCAAGCTCATA
Source organism: Exiguobacterium sp. TNDT2 (assembly GCF_003331145.1). Lineage (GTDB taxonomy): Bacteria > Bacillota > Bacilli > Exiguobacteriales > Exiguobacteriaceae > Exiguobacterium. The sequence goes on from NZ_QLVE01000058.1 coordinate 18,729, forward strand.
TAAACTTATAAATTTGAAATTCGAGCACAGATGGTTGTATTGATCTATATCCAAATCCAGTTCTTGTGCGACTTTTTTATATATTTCTTCTCTACGAATAAAACTATCTTCTAACATAATCACTATTCCAAATGTATCACTTAACTCAAAGGTTTTTCGTTCGTCAAAGGGATGATATTCTTTGCCAAACTTCATGGTAGCATTCCCGTATAACTGAATCATGTTTTCACTTAATCGTAAAATGGTTCTTTCAATGTCACCTTCATTGAGATTACGTAATCCTCTTTGAGGCACTATTGATTTACATTCAATTAGTAGTGCTAAGTCCTGTTTCCTTAACATCAAATCGACGGTTCTTTTTTGATTTCTTTTAAAGTTATATGGGTATTCTTCGATACACTCTTCAAAGAAACTACCTAGACTTACTATGTGTGTTAAATATGACTCGAGAACGTACTTACCAAACTTTGATCTCAGATCATTATTCCCTGCTGTAAGCCTTGTCAAAAGGGAGGTTGTAACTGCTTCTGTCAACGTATGAGGTAAAGGGAAGTATCTTTTTTCTTGATGGAGAATAAATGGATAGGTATAAAGATAGTTATAACTAGTAACGTAATGTTCAGGTTTATTTATAAGTTTTCTCTGTAAATC
>NZ_QLVE01000059.1 GCF_003331145.1 Exiguobacterium sp. TNDT2
ACATTCTAACACATTCATGCAACTAAACTTTTATGCAGATGAAAGGAGGGCCAATTTATTTCTTAAAATACGTCTATTCCCCTTAATAATAGTGCATTTTAAAACAGGGCAAGAAAACTTTTAACTGTAGATAGACGAAAGCCAATAATCGTTGCATAGAATGACTAATATTTAAAGGATAAGTACCATACAGATAGTAAAAAACCATTCATGGGTCTTTACAACCAAAAAAACTACATATAAGGAGTCTATTATGAAGTCTAAACATAAATTTCGAATAAGCTTAGTAATTTCCTTGGCTTTATTAACTTCTTTTTTCTATCCCTTTAAGCTTTTAACTAGTGTTAACGTCCTAAACGTCGTACATGCAGAGGAATCTCTATTCATAACAACTGAAAATTTGAATTTGCGTTCCTCGTTCTCTTCAAAAAGCAAAGTCCTTTTGACGATTCCAAAAGGAAAAACCATTAAGAAGATAGGTGTATATGGAGAAGATAAATCCTGGTTTAAAGTTTCATTTAATTCAAAAATCGGTTATGTCTCAACGAAGTACGTGACGCCAAAACCTATACCTAAAAATTCAGTCAGTTCAATAAACACAATATATAAAACTAAAACTTCACTAAATCTGCGTAAGGGCCCATCTGTCAAATCACCCGTTTTAATGACTATCCCAAAGTCCAGCCCACTAATGTACCATGCTGCCTCAGGCCCTTGGTATAAAGTATCATACAATGGGACTCAAGGCTATGTGGCAAGTCAGTATGTAACCATATCGCCCTCGGCTATGAAGTCACGAAGTAAGCAAACGACCGAGATTCGCTCAAGCATGTCTTTAGTGAACTCAAAGGTCCTTATTACGATTCCAGCATCTACTGAAGTGACTGTACTAGGAAAATCGGGCACAACGGGTTCTTGGTTAAAAGTTATGTATAACGGTATTACAGGATTCACACCTGCTCGACATTATATAGTGCAAGTGGCACCGGGGGATTCTTTATCCACTTATCCAACATATATTACTATCGAAAATCTTAATTTACGTAACCAAGCGAGTCGTTACGGATCTATTTTGACAACAATTCCCTCAGGCACTTCGATTTCTGTCATATCGAAAAGCGCCAGTTGGTACAAGGTGCGATATAACAATCAAGTCGGTTACGTATCATCTGGTTTTGTGCAACCATTTACCGGAAAAACTCCTATAAAATCACCGGTGATTCCAGCTAACAAACACGTGATTTTAATTGACGCTGGACACGGTGGGGGAGATGCTGGTGCAGTGACTTCAAACGGTACAGTTCAAGAAAAAGTACTCACCCTAAACATTGCTAATCGTGTGGCCGACGAACTAAAGAAAAACTATGAGCTTTATGAAGTGAAACTAACGCGCTCAAATGATAGATACTTGTCACTTGTTGAGCGGACCAATCTATCAGAAAGGCTTGATGCTGACGCTTTCATAAGCGTCCACATTAATTCTTCACCTTCTTTCGCTACAGGTCATGAAGCACTCGTCCCTACTTCTAGCGCGTACACCACAAATCCATATGCGAACGCTAGCCGCAGATTAGGTGAAGTAATTAATCAAGAAATCGCCATGAACGTTCCAGATTTTAAAAATCGAGGCGTTAAGCGACAAGATGTCTATGTGGTAGGAAGAAACACGGTACCTTCTACTCTCATCGAATATGGCTTTATTGCTAACTCAGTAGATCGCTCCTATATGTCGGGAAGTAACATGATCAAAGCAACCGCCAAAGGAATTGATAAATTTATGAAGAGTTACTACTAAATAAACACCAAACAAATACTAACAAACGATTTGACCACTGAATTTGAGACAAAATGTCCTAAATTCAGTGGTCATCATTCATTTCCTCATCAAAATGGCATTATAAGTATTTCTCTTGATATACTCGAATGACAATAAACTCAAAAGAACAACTGACATAGAAATGAAAAGAAATAGAAATATAGATGGTGAAGTAATATTGATACAATGATTCCGGTTCGAGTTTTAATCATGATACGAATACTTTTATCCAGCAACGCATTTTTTATAATAGAGATAAGTTACGGAGGCAACAACATTGTTTACCATGAAAAAAATTATAGCTTCAACTTTACTTGGTGTTATGTTAGTTCAAAGCGCATCCCCTTCTTACGCTTTAAACTTGACTGAAAAACAAAAAAATATCCAGCAGAAGCAAGCGCAAAATTCTACAGAGCAACGTAAAGCTAATACGTCAATTCAGCAGCGTGAACAAGATATCACACTCGAAGAACAGAAACTGAATGACTTGGAATCCGAGTTACAGGATATTATCAATGAGGTCACCCAGAAGAAGGCTGAAATTCGGACAACCCAAAAGAAAATTGCTCAGATTCAAACTCAAATTAAAGAATTCCAGAAAAAAATGAGCTCTCAAAAGACATTGATGGAAGAACGCATGGTCACGATGCAAAAAAAAGGTGGTTCTTCTATAAACTGGGCTGAATTTATTTTTGGTTCAAAAGACTTTGGTGATCTGGTTTCACGCATGATCACCGCAGGGACGATTCAAGAAAATGATCAAGAACTTTTCAAAGAATATCAATCAACAAAAAATAAGCTTCAAATTGCTAAAGCTGAATTGGACACTGAAAAAGATAAGCTTATTAGTCAAAAAGAAGAGCTAGAGAATAGTCAGAAAAAATTGAACGGCAAAATTAAAGTGCGGGCTGCTCAAATAAAAAAATTAGAGGCCGAAAAAATCCAGTTCACATCTAAATTGGTAAGCTTGCAACAAATGGAATCGACGCTTCAAGAACAAGAAAAATCAATTCAAGCAGAGATTGAAGCCCAAAGGCTTGAAGAACAAGCTAAAATTCGTACCAAAGAGGCTGCGCGTAAAGCTGCAGAAGCAAAAAGTGCCGAAAAAAATGAAATCAGCGAGAATAAAGCCTCTCTCGAAAAATCACCAAACTCTGAGAAAGTGGTAAACACTTCAAAGACTACGGATTCACTCGCTTCTCCAACAAGTGGCGGAGTTTTTCAACGTCCAACCTCAGGTATCGTAACCCAAGGATGGGGTCCAGCAGGCGGGGCCAATGGCTACAGCTTCCATAATGCACTAGATACAGCTGGACCAGTAGGAACTCCTATTATGGCTGCTCAAACAGGAACTGTAACTCGAGCAGGCTGGGGTGGACCTTATGGAAATCATGTCATCATTACGCATGTCATAGGCGGTCAAGTTTGGACTACCCTTTATGCTCACATGAGCTCATTGTCCGTTTCCGCCGGACAACGTGTGACCCGAGGACAGAACATCGGTGCGATGGGGAGTACCGGAAATTCGACCGGTTCTCATTTACACTTTGAAGTCCATCGAGGAAACTATTCGTACTCAGCTACAAGTGCAGGGAATACAGTCAACCCATCCCAATTTTTCTGAATTTCAGAGGCGAAATTGTTTAACACTATATAATTACTTCAGTAAATCACTTAATATTTAGACCACAGAATATTAGATGCCCCGTAAAAGTTGGACCTGATAATCTAATTTTTATGGGGCGATTTTTATGTCCGAAAGCTTTTAAAGTCTCGGTGACCAAACGCTAACTGACTCGCAAGAAAAACTTCAGAAAGTTAGGATGAGCTTTCGTTCGTGCCCCCACCCCCCTACGAGTGCCTGGGGAATACAATCTCAGGTGCGACATACACATTCACTATGTAGATATTAAAAACGATATGGATGGGTAGACAATCTTTAATCGATTCAATCTTGAAGTACAGACTCTTCTCTCCTTTGATGACCTTCAACTGGCAATATACGTCGAGACGAACCTTAGGTTACTAAGGCCGTGTCTAACGGTCGATGATAAATTTACGGATATGAAGGTCCAAATTCAAACCTAGGTTGTCGAAGTCACCAGATGATCTATTTCATGATCCAACTTTTTGGATTAAGTTCAATTAATATCTTTTGAACTTAATATATAAAATTGAACTTAATATTT
>NZ_QLVE01000060.1 GCF_003331145.1 Exiguobacterium sp. TNDT2
CATAAAATCCGTTTGTGAAAAAACTATGCATTTTTTGATTAAATCTCTTGTCAATTTTTGAAATGAATTTGATATACTTTTTTTGTAATATAGTGATGCTATACTCCTTTTAACAAATCGTTCGTCACTGTATCTTTATCTTTAAAGGAGTACAACTAATGAAAAACAAGGTAATACTTATCGCTTCTAGTGTCTTACTCACAACAAATTTTTCGATGCATAGTCCAAAAGTCGAAGCAAGTAGTGCATATAACGTAAAAGTGAAGACAGACGATCTTCGTGTTCGGACTGGTCCTTCTCTCAATCACAAAATTGTCGGCATCACTAACACTGGGCAGACCTTTTCTTATTTAGGAAAAAAAGGAGCTTGGACAAAAGTCCTTTACAAAGGAAACACACGGTATATCTATAGTTCTTACCTAAAAAAATATAAGAGCCACGTTGCCAAAAAAACATCATATAATAACTCTCTTTTTGCTTCTCCTACAGAAGGTCGGCTGACCCAAGGATACGGAAACTCTAATGGTGCTTACGGTTATACATTCCATAATGGCGTTGAGCTAGCTGCAGCAAAAGGCACACCCGTCTACGCTTCTGCCAGTGGAAAAGTCATTACATCTAAAAACAGCGGTGCATACGGTAAACACGTTATGATTTCACATAGTCTACAGAATCAAAAATACGTAACCGTTTATGCTCATATGAACAGCCTTTCGGTAAAAAATGGTCAGACAGTCTCTAAAGGTATGAAGATTGGAACAGTTGGGAATACAGGAAACTCGTTCGGAAATCATTTGCACTTTGAGATTCATAAAAACAGTTATAAATACAGCAGTTATTCTGCAGCGAATAGTGTCAACCCAATGAACTATTTGTAACCTAAAAAAAAAGAAAAGATTAGACTGACCTAGCTGTATGAGACACTAATAAAAATACCTTGATTAGGCTACCGCCACACCATATTTTATCGGTGTGAGGTAGCCTAATTTTTCTTGGATCCGTTCTTCGTTGTAGTAAGTTAAGTAATTATTCACCCGCTCACGCACTTCATAGTCGCTTAACGAGTTGAACTTGACGTACTGGAACACCTCAGACTTCAAGTTCGAATGAAACGATTCGATCACCGCATTATCCCAACAGTTGCCTCTTCGAGACATGCTGCTCGTCAGATACTTCCTCTTTACGAAATCTTGAAAGGCATACGATGTATAGACACTTCCTTGATCTGAATGGATGATAACCCCTTCGGGATTGTTCCGACTCTCCAACGCCATCCTTAACGTATCGATGACGAGGGGCGTCTGTTGATGATCGTATAGCTTATAGGCAACAATCTCATTGTTGAATAGGTCGATGATCGTGGAGAGGTACTTCGTCGTGCCCCCGTATTGGATGTAGGTGATGTCCGTCACCCACTTCTTATTCGGTCTACTGGCAGTGAAGTCTCGCTTGAGAAGGTCAGGGGCGATGACGATACTCTCACCCTGAGACTTCCATTTTCGTTTGGGTTTGATCCGACACTGGAGATGGTGCTTCTTCATGATTCTCTTCATTTCGAGACTCCGCTAGGATTACAGAAATATGGCTCCTGGCTTCATCGTGATGTGGTCGACTTCTTCCTTCACTACTGCGAAACCATGTTTACTCGATATAAAGGTAAAGTCCGATATTGGATTCCTTTTAATGAAATCAATGTCATGTCGACAAAACCATGGATGGGGGGAGGAATCCCTTCTTCAACGAAAGAATCACAGTTTATCGGTGCATTCCATCAGATGTTGGCGAATGCCAAAGCCGTGACACTTGCCCATGAAATTGATTCAGAGAACAAAGTGGGGATGATGTATAATGGCCACTTCGCATATCCAAACTCCCCAGACCCAGATGACGTCCAACGAACTGAGGAATTCATGCATAAAATGCAGTACTACTGTGAAGTACTTTGTCGTGGCAAATATCCGAACTACATTAAAAAAGAATTAGAGCGCGAGAATATCTCTTTGCCGTTTGAAGAAGGAGACGCCGATACATTGTATCGTGGTCCTGTTGATTTTATTTCATATAGCTATTACTTAACTCACGTTATCGTCAAGGAGTCGCCTCTCGAATTCTCTGGTTTGAATGGCGTGAAGACAGGCTATAAAAACCAGCATGTGGAGCAAAGTGAATGGGGATGGAGTATCGATCCGAAAGGTTTACGCTATTCCTTAAATTACTTGTATGATCGATATCAGTTACCACTTATGATTGTTGAAAACGGTCTTGGGGCCGTTGACACGCTCACGCCGGACAAGAAAGTACATGATGACTATCGTATCGCCTATCTTTGGAGTCATATCGAAGAAATGAAAAAAGCAGTCGCGATTGACGGGGTTCCGTTACTTGGCTATATGGCATGGGGTCCAATCGATCTGATTGCAGCCAGTACGGGAGAAATGAAGAAACGGTATGGGTTCATCTATGTAGACTTGGACGACGAAGGGAACGGGACCCTAGAACGGATTAAAAAAGATTCGTTCTACTGGTATAAAAAAGTCATAGCTTCAAATGGAGATGATCTGACTTGAATTAAGACGGAGGTATGGAATGATTCGTATCAAAAAAGTATTAAATTCAAGTGTCGTGATTGTCGAGGACAAATCAAAGCTTGAGTACATTTTAATTGGAAAAGGAATTGGTTTCGGGCAGAAAATCGGAAATGTTGTCGCTCCACCTGAAGCCTCCCAAATGTTCATACCCGCTGACGATGTCCGTATTAAAGAGTTCATAGGACTGGTGACTGAAATTCCTCCTGAATTCGTCGAGATCACTCGAGAAATCGTTGCATAAGCTGAGGAAAAGCTAGCTACAAAGCTCAATGCCGGTATCTTTTTAACACTGACAGACCACCTTCACTTTGCGGTAAAACGTTATTATAAAGGTATTACTATCAGCAAACGAGTATTTTTGGAAATTCGAAACTATTATCCACAAGAATTCAAGATTGGAAATTATGCGGTCAAGCTCATGAATGAACGATTTAAAATCGAACTGCCTATTAAAGAGGCAGCCAATATTGCTTTTCATATTATCAACGCGCAAGGAGAAAGAGAAGAAACACGTGATGGCATGCGCTACGCCAAGATGATTGGGAGTATTGTGAACCTTATTCGATATGCTTACAATATTGAAACCGATGAAGAAGATATTCATTATTCATGATTCATCACACATGTGAAATATTTCGCTGAACGCTTTTATGCTGGAAAAATATTGAATGAAGAATCCGATCAACTATTTGAACAGATTGCGAACATCTACCCAAAGACCATGAATGGTTCATTCAAAGTACGGGACTACCTTAAACAGTTGCACGGTGTGACAATTCCTAATGAGGAACTAGCTTATCTAGCCGTTCATATTCATCGACTGACAACTAATATGGATTTGAATAAACAATAACTTTCTTAATTACCTGGTTCTTTTTGACGAAGACCATGTTTTTTCTATACTGAACAAAAAAATATCCATTTTTTTTATAATCGAGCAGCTATAGGCCGCATGACATATGTGTGTTTTTCACCACTGATTCGATTTCTTTAGATCGGCGTGACGGGCTCCTTTAATAACTTTTTCAGAAAAGATAAAAGGAAAGAACAACTTTGCTCTTTCCTACAATTTCAGTCAAGTGTTAATAATTATTTATACATCGCACGTCTTCATGCTTAGTTTTGGGATGACAGGGCTTCTGCGGTTCGGATTCCACTACAATCCAACGCCCTCGGCTGAATTGAATCCAAAGGACGATCGCCTTAAAGACGATGTCTAGACCGATGGCGATCCACACTCCTGCAATGCCCATCTGCATCTGAATCGCCAATACATATACTGCCCCAGTCCTGATCACCCACATACCGATCGTGGTCAGATACATTGGAAACTTCGTATTGTTCGCTCCTTGGAATCCACCGGTCAATACAAGGACAACTGCTAGGAAAGGCTGGAAGACCGCTGCTATTTTTAACGCGACATCGATGTCTTTGATGACTTGGGGATCGTCGGTGAAAAGTGAACCTGCCCATCCTCCGAAGAAGAATAAGACGACCCCGAATAAGGACATGAAGCCCATCGCCATGAACGTGCTCAATCTGGCATATTCTTTGGCGGTCTCGTGGTCTCCCGCTCCGATGTTGCGACCGACGAGAATGGTTGCTGCTGTCGCGAAACCATATGCCAACATATAAGAGAACACCTCTAGATTCCCTGCAATTTGATGCGCGGCGAAGGTGTTCGTCCCGAGTACCACGATGAATCCGAAATACACGATCTGTCCGGCTCTCATGACCAATCGCTCGATAGCCGCCGGGCTTCCAAGGTTCACGAGCTCCAACTGGTGCTCGAGATCCGGTCTCCAGAAATCTTTCTTGAAGGCGATCACTTCCGTCTTACGAATATAGTTCATCAATAAGAGCGTCCCGACGAGCCGGGCGATGACGGTCGCGAGTGCCGCTCCGACGAGACCAAGTTCGGGGATGATCCAAAAACCGAAAATCAACATATAGTCGAGCACAATATTGACGACATTGATGACGATGCTCACCTTCATCGGTGATTTTGTATCTCCCGCACCTCGTAAGATACTACTGAGCACAAACATCAATGCCATCACGATCGATGGGATCCCGACAATTTTGAAGTAGGTGCTACCAGCTTCTAAAACGTCATTCTCCACCCCCATCAACCGCAGGAGAGGCTCAGCGAAAAATAGCGTCACGACCCCAAAGGTCACCCCGACCACGACAGATAGGACGATGGCCTGCTGCGCGATATGTCTCGCGCGCTCGATTCGTTCTGAGCCTAAGTTATTGGCGACATAAACGTTTACTGCCACACCGATTGCCATAAAGACAGCAAAGTAGATGGCGAGGATGGCATTCGTCACTCCTACCGCTGACACTTCTGCTAGGCCGATTCTTGAGACGAACAGCGTATCGACAAATCCGAGCAACGTTTGGAAAAAATTCTCGGCAACCGCTGGTAACGCGAGTAGAAGGATGAATTTCATCTTGGTTTTCCGATCACCATGAGTGTCCAGCCGCTCACTTTCTATCATCTGAGTCCTCTCCTTCGAAAATTATGCTTACAACGATTACAGGAAAGCGACCCAACGAGGAACCATGGGTCGCTCATGGTCAATCTGAGACACGAATGACGAAAGGATAGGTGTGCACAGTCCCATGGAACTGGAATTCGGCCCAGACCTTGTATAGGCCAGGTTTATGGAAGACCGTCTCAAATTCCGTCGTATCATGAGAAGAAGGATGCACATGGATAAACTGTTCTCCGGCTTCATCCAAGATGACGACATGACCAAGTGCTCCAAGGTATGGCTCCGGGTTACTTTCTTTGGTGTCATAGCTGAAGACAGTCGGGACATGCGCTTTTAAAGAGTCAATCGACAGCTCGACGGTATGACCTTCGATCGTCTTCGTCAGACGCTCATCCACTTTAAGTGACGATTCGATAGAGGAAGAGGACTGATGATCAATCTGTAAGTGAACCGGCTTCACTTGATATGCCAGTCCCTTAGGCTGAATATCCACGAAGAGTTTATACGCCCCTGCCTCAAGTTGGACGGGGTGCTCGAATCGACCCTCACCCTTTTTAAACGGATGGAGGTGTCGGTACTCAGTTAGGTCTTCGTTCACGAGAATCAAATGGAATTCCTTTTCATGGCTGACTTCGAGTTCCGGGGCTTGCTGATGTTGATCCTTTAACTCGATACTGATTTTCCCGAATTCATATTTAGCTTCTACAGACACTTCATTTCCCGTCAAGTTCTTCATATGATGATGTCCATGGTCTTTCACGTTTAACACTCCTTTGTGTAGTCCTTGATCGCACCGTCACTCGACCTCCATTACTTGCAGCAAGAACAACCGATTTTAACGGTCGCCTCCGTTACCTCGTAGCCAGTCTCTTGAATTGCGGTTTCAATCTCAGAAAGTGTGAGTTGGCTTTCATCGAACGTCACGTCCACCTCTCCCGCCGAAAGATTGACCTTCACTGATTCAATACCCGCTAACTTTCCAACGTGTCCTTCAATCTTATTGATACAAGATCCACAAGACATACCCGCTACCTGAAATGTTGATTTTTTCATTATATGTTCCTCCTGATTATTTAATTACCATACATGGGTAGGGTGTAAAAGTATCGATTTTTTTACACCCTCGCCACCTTATGTTCGTGTCCCTCATTGCGCGACACGCTTTCAACAGGTTCTGAGAGTGAGCTATCGTTGCTTATCGTAGCAATGTTAGAATCTCTTCTTTGTTGTTCTCGAAGCCAACAAAGTACTTCACTACTCTTCTTTTTCTGAGCATCCCTTTTTTGTAGAAGACAAACAGTGGTACGATTCGATTCCCTGATATCGCTACCATTTCTTGTTCAAGGTCAAGGTTCACACCCACATCTTTGTTCACATAAGAAACTGAGATTGTTTTTAAGTATTTTTTGGCATCCTGACAATCTGAACACGTCGGACGCGTGTAAAGTTCGAGCTGTAGATCTCTATCCATCCCAATTCCTCCTTTTATTTGATCATCGAAGGCTGGAATCGTTTCAAACGGAGTGCGTTCACCAGGACCGAGACTGAGCTTAAACTCATGGCCGCTCCAGCAAGAATCGGGTTCAACAAGGGCCCACCAAGTAGATAAACAATCCCCATTGCAAACGGGATACCCATGACATTATAGGCAAATGCCCAAAACAGGTTCTGTTTAATATTGCGGATGGTTGACTTGCTCAATTCGACAGCTGTAGGTACATCCATCAAATCGCTTCGCATCAAGACGATGTCTGCAGATTCGATCGCAACGTCAGTACCCGAACCGATCGCGATTCCGATGTCTGCTTGGGCCAAGGCTGGTGCGTCATTGATTCCATCACCGACCATTGCGACCTTCTTCCCTTCGGCCTGTAACTTCTTCACTTCGTTCGCTTTGTCTTCAGGTAACACTTCACTCAGTACCCGATCGATCCCGACCTGTCTCGCAATCGCCATGGCCGTACCTTTGTTGTCTCCGGTGATCATGGCTACTTCGATACCCATTCGTTGAAGTTTCTGAATGGCTTTACGACTGTTTTCTTTGACGGTGTCTGCGACAGCGATGATCCCTGCGATTTGTTGGTCAATCGCGATATACATCGGCGTCTTGCCTTGGTGTGCGAGTTTGTCTGAAGCGCCTTCAAGGACATCCAGTGAGATGCCGCGGTCTTTCATCAATTTTCTGTTTCCGGCAAGCAAGACTTTTCCGTCGATCAGGACTTCGATCCCGTGCCCTGGGATGGCTTCAAAACGATCGATATCCATGACACGCATCATTCTGTCCTCTGCCGCTCTTACGATTGCTTCGCCCAATGGATGTTCAGACCCTTTTTCAGCGGAAGCGGTCAAGCGTAACAACTCATCTTCTTGATGTCCATTCACTGTCACGATATCTGTCACTTTCGGTTTTCCTTCAGTGATCGTCCCTGTCTTGTCGAACACGATCGTCTGGACTTTATGGGTCGTCTCCAAGGCGCCGCCACTCTTGATCAACACACCATTCTCAGCACCTTTGCCCGTACCCACCATGATTGCTGTTGGTGTGGCCAAACCTAGTGCACAAGGGCAGGCGATGACCAGTACTGAAATCGTGATCGTCAAGGCGAAGAGGCCGGTCTGACCGCCTAAATACCATGCAATTCCTGAAAGGATCGCGACGACGATGACAATCGGTACAAAGTATCCGGAGATGATATCGGCCAGTTTTGCGATAGGAGCTCGAGAGCCCTGTGCATCCTCGACCAATTTGATGATTTGAGATAGCGCTGTATCCTTACCGACTTTCGTGGCTCGGTATTGGATGATCCCGTTCTTGTTGATGCTGGCACCGATGACTTGAGCACCCACATTTTTTTCAACAGGGATACTTTCACCGGTCAGCATGGATTCGTCTACAGACGTATTACCTGATAGAACCACGCCATCCACCGGAATATTCTCACCAGGCTTTACGATAATCGTGTCGCCGACGATGACTTCGTCGATTGATACTTCTAACTCTTGTCCGTTGCGGACGACCTTTGCCGTCTTAGGTGCCAGTCCCATCAATTTTTCAATCGCTTCGGATGTTTTACCCATCGACCGGACTTCAAGATATTTACCTAATGTGATCAGCGTGAGAATGACTGCGGCTGTCTCATAGTAGAGGCTATTCACGTATCCCTCATAACCTGAGAGGATAGCCATGGTGGCACCGACGCTATAGAAGAAGGCTGCGCTCGTCCCTAGGGCGACAAGTGAATCCATATTCGGATGCCCTCGGAACAATGTCTTAAATCCGACGGAGAAGAATTTCCATCCGAACAACATCACTGGGATGGTCATCATGAGCTGCAAGACAGCGAACAATTCTGGGTTCATCGTTGGATGCAATGCCATCGGTAGGGGTAGGCCGATTATATGCCCCATCGCCACATAGAGTAATGGAATCGTGAAAATCGCCGACCCTACAAATCGGTTCCACATCGATTGAATTTTTTTCAGTTTCTTTTCTTTCTCTGTATCTTGGCCATCCGTTGATTCTTGATCTTCTCTTGCCTCATATCCGACGTTTGCCACCACTCGGACGACATCTGATACAGTCACCAGCTGAGGATCATATCGAATGACTAATTTTTCTGTCGCCAGGTTCACATTCGACTCAGTCACACCCACCATTTTCCTCGTGGCCTTCTCAATCGTCTGCACACACGAGGCACAAGTCATCCCTGTGATGACAAATGATCTTTGCTCGGTCTCGGTTGAGGCCTTGTAGCCAGCCTTCTCGACGGTCGTCTGAATATCCAGCGGCGAGATTTTCGTCTCATCGTAATGAATGCTCAATTTCCCAGTCGCTAGGTTGACGTTGGAGGTCACTACGCCAGGCAATTTTTTTGTTGCTTTTTCAACTGTCTGAACGCAGGACGCACAGGTCATCCCTTCCACGGCAAATGTCTTACTCTCCATATCGTCTTACCTCCATTATTATTGGGCTGATTCGACTTCGTAACCGACCTCGCCCACAACTTCTTTAAATTCATTCACATCTAGTCGTGTTTCATCGTACTTCACTTTTGCGATGCCTTTCTTTAAGTTGACTTTCGCACTTTCAACCCCATTCAGACCTTCAAGTGCTGACTCGACTTTGTTGACACAATGAGCGCATGACATACCTTTAATCGTTAAAATCGTTTTTTTCATCTTGAGTCTCCTCCTATTCACTACATTCATGACATCATTTCAAACTCAATGTCTGGATCCACAAGAATGGTCCTGACATCTGCATTGACCCGGGGTACAGGTGCATGGAATGTCCTCCACCGCTTCACTTTCCTTCATCTCAAGGATTTTTTTGAGATTCTCGATATCCTGTACACTCAGTGTCGCCTGTGTGATCATCGTTCCGATTGTGTTCCCGACATCCCTGTCACAGATATGATCGAGTAGATCGTGTAACGTCTCTCTGATGACGTCACCTTCAACGACGTTCGCGGAGTAGATGAATTTCTTCCCCTCGGCCTCGGTTGAGAGCATCCCTTTTTTCACGAGCCTTCCAATGAATGTCTTCGTCGTCGCAGGCTTCCAGCTCATCTTCTTTTCCAATACCTCGATGATTTCTTTACTGGTCACGTGATTTTGGGCCCAAACGATACGCATGACTTCCCATTCTGAATCCGTGATTTGTTTTTCGACATGTTCAGCCATTTGTCTAACCTCCAAATTTTAAGTTTACAATCGTAAACATTTTGTTTGATTTAAGTTTACAATCGTAAACGTCGTCTGTCAACCATTATGTTTTTGGGTTCGCTATTCAGTCTTCATTGGCTATATTCTTGTCTAGAAAACGCATCTGGATATCCTTCAGCAACGCTTTCAAATAGTAGTGCGAGCTGACGGCATCTCGGGCACCAATCGGTGGTGAACTTTAAGACTACAGGCTGCGTAGAGTGATTAACCATTTGCAAATCAGATAATTGAAATTTCGAAAGCATTTTTTCTCCTCTCTTTTCGTTTACGTTTGTAATCGATTTAAATTTACAACTGTAAACGTTATTTGTCAATCTATATATTCGTGTCCATTTTGTATGTTTCTTTAAGCTTATTGTTTCTCTCAAAACACTAATTCGATTCGTATTTAGTTGGGTCGTATTTATTTTGAACTCATACAGCTTTAAATTGTTAACTACTGTCATCTCTTATATGATGTAATAAAACAAAGTAGGAATTGTCTTAAGCGTTTTGTTGCTTAGTCGCTAGGATTAAATAGATGATTCGACTACTAGCTTACTATTGAGACATTCTCATAAGTAAAAAGTGTAGGAAGGTATACATTTCGACGTCGAAATGTATACCTTCCTACACCACAAAGTGCCAGTTTATGAGTGATTTTTTTTATAACAACTTGTATTTAAATGATTTAAATATAGGAACTACATATGCTGTATACAAAATAATAACCAAATGAGGGATTAGAATTGGAATCAAACGAGACCAAGGTGACGTCATTCCGCGTGTCACAAGAAGTGAAAGAACATATTCAGCGTTTAATGGAGCAACGTCAAATATCAACCAACCAATTATTCGAGCAATTAATATCATTGGCCGATAAACAGTCACCGGACCCCTTAGTCGTCAAGGAGAACGAATCACTCGAAGCAGCACTGAATCAAGTGCTTGCCCTGTTCAATGAACGAGCCACTCGACTAGAAACGCAACAAAAAGAACATGAGCGAATCAACGCGCGATATAAAAATACCATTCATGACCTTGAACAAAGCGTAATTGCAGAAGCTGAACGACTCCAAGAGGAGTATGAGCGAAAGGTGTCGTCACATGAAATTGCACTCACTCAATTACAAGATCAAATCAACCAACTAATCGCTGAAAAGAGAATCGTTGAAGACGCATTGGAAACAGAACGTGTGTCTAACAAAGAAGAACTAAAAGAGCAGAAAAAAACAGTTTTTCATCTAGAAGGAGACATGAAAAAGCTAGAAGATGAACGTAGCCAGCTCTATCGGCAAAATCAAAGTCTTATGGACGCTGTCGACGACTTAAAAGCTCGTACACGCCGTCTTGACCAGCTTGAAGAAGAGAACCAGAAACTGCACTTAGAAGTCCAGCTCCTCCATCGAGAGAAAGAGACATTCGAGAACCGGTTACAGGAACAGGTCGAGCTCGCGGTCCTGCGTGAGCGGAGCACCCAACAAAATAAACAATGATACGAAAAGGGTACTAGGTTGAGTCAACCAGTGACTGAATCTAGTACCCTTATGTTTATTACAAACAAAGTATTTAACGGTTTGAAGAAATCGTCTGCTACATGTTCAATGACTTGACCAAAGATGCTTCATTCACACGTAGAATCATAACCTCATGAGAGTATAAAGAATGACTCCGCTTGGTCCAATTAAGATTTCACCTGCAATCCACGCACCTTGAATCGATTACGCTTTTCTTCTAATTTCACTTTCATATCTACC
>NZ_QLVE01000061.1 GCF_003331145.1 Exiguobacterium sp. TNDT2
ACACTAATTTTATAATAATAAGGTGAAAACAGTCATTCTTCTTGTCCTTGTCCCATCTTGCAGACCCAGCCTTTCCTATGCCAGGTTCTGTCAAGGGCGTATTTTCCCTTGACAGGTCCTGGGGTGGGAAAGATAATTGCTCCGAGATGGCAAGGACAGTAACCTACTGAAAATAGATGGATGCCGGTGTCCTATAACCCAATGACTGGTGGGGACGTTCCCAGTTATAGAATTCCATGTAGTCACGGATGTTCTGTCTCGCTTCTCTTGGTGTCCCGTAGTCCTTCAGATAGACCTCTTCGTACTTGAGGCTCCGCCAGAAACGTTCGATCATGATGTTATCCAGTGCCCGACCCTTGCTGTCCATGCTGATTTGGACGGCAGGCTGTTCCTTCAGGAGGTGGATATATTTGGAACTGGTGAAGTGGCTACCCTGGTCACTGTTGAAGATGTCCGGCTGCCCGATCGTGAAAGCCCGCCGGACGGCATCCAGGACAAAACCTATTTCCAGTGTCTGGTCCAGTTCCCAGCTGATGATATACCGGGAGTGCCAATCGATGATGGCTGCCAAATACATCCAGCTATCCTGCAGGCGGATATACGTGATATCAATGCCCCAAGCCTGGTTGGGACGGGTAATGTTCACCCCTTTCAGTAGGTATGGATAAATGCGATGCTGCAGGTTGCGTTTACTCAGATTGGGGCCTGGATAGAGAGCCTGTATGCCCATCTCGCGCATGTGACGCTGGACTCTCTTGCGGTTGATATTCACCTCTTCATTTTTCAATACTTCGGCAATCCTGCGTGACCCGTAGAACTGATATTTGGTGTAGATCTCATCAATCCTATGCTTGATGGCAACCTCTTCAGGCGAAGGGGCAACCGGCCTGTAATAAAGGCTGGAACGATTGAGCCCAAGCAGATCGGCCTGTTGGGAAACAGGAAGTTTACTGTTTCCCCATTCCATCATCTCTACCCGTTCCTGTCTAATCGTGGTAGATGCCAGATTTTTTTTTGATCCACGACAGCTGCGTGGTTAACTTTCCGACTTCTGCATAGAGATTTTCCAGTTTCTCTTCATAGTCGGCTCTCATCTTCTCTTGGTCCTTGTTCTGTTTCTTGAACACTTGTGGCATCTCTGACAGGAAATGTGTTTTCCACTTATGCAGCTGGTTCACATGGATGCCATGTTCGGAAGCAATCTGGCTCATTGTTTTTTCTTCCTTCAAGATTTCCAACACAACTTGAGTTTTGAATTCGGGTGTATATCTTTTTCGTTTCATATACCTACCTTAACATCTCCTTTTTCGTGTCTGAAATCTTGGGTCCATTATAAAGAGACAGGGTTATGTGGTGCGCGTGGCATCGATCAAGAATTTATCCATGACGTGGATGCAACCATCGTGTTGGACCGTCGGGGCACACGCGACATTGTCACCGGATGTCGAGGCATGTTCGATTTTTGTGAAGCGTCTTATGGAGAACTGTTCGAAAGAGCGGGGCGATTGGTCGGAATGAACGACTGGAAGGCGACGCGCAACGGGGGATCAAGTGATGCAAAAGTATTTGCGGAATTCGGTATTCCGTCTGTGAATCTATCCATCGGTTACCGTGACGAGCATACAGACTTCGAGGAAGTTGACTATTGTGCAACATTTGAGACGGTGGTACTTGTCGAAACAGTCCTTAGTCATCGTCTGATTCAACAAAATAGCTGAAAAAATAGGAAGGCAGCACTTGAAAAAAATGCTGCCTTCCTATTTGCAATTTTCCTTGTATTAAAATGATTCTATTTTTATTCCCCTACCATTCCGTCATTATCGTTATCACGCATATAGGGGTAGAGCCAATGGTCGCTCATGATCGGCATCGTGAAACCGGCGTCTTTCGCTTCCTGGATCGTCACCTGACCGTTGCCATTCGTATCTACGCTCGAGACATCGCCTGTGGCCTCAGGTGCAGCTGCGGGTTCCGGTTCACCTTCTGTTAGGCCGAGTGCTGCATTCACTTCATCCGGGTTAACGTTGTCGAAGGAATCGGTGACGACATTTCCTTTGACCGTATAGGTGTATTGGTAGTGTGACGGAATATAAGTTTTCGTATCCGGATAGGTAATGATCGCCTCGAAGTCGGTCGCGCCGCCGGCCATACGGATGACGTCCTCCATATAGGCCTGGTCCCCGTAGCGGTTGAGCGTGCTATCTTGTGGTGTGATGTTGTAGGCGTTCGAGACGCCCCCGAGCGAGTCAGCGATGACGTGGCCTTCATCGAGATCACTGTTTTCGACGCCTGAGACCTTCGCCTCGTCATGATAGTAACGGCCATCCGAGGTCACATCCTCCGAATCATCATCCTGCAAGATGATCTGATCGGCGATGACACGAATCAATTGACCATGTTCGTTCGTGAACGCCCAATACTCGCGATCTCCATATCCGATATCGACGACGACGTTCGCCTCACGGTACCCGGACAAGTCCCCACCATCAACATTGATCAGTTTATAGCCGGAGAATTGATTGTTATCCGAATTTGTGACCGTTTCTTCGGCTGTTGCAGGTTCTTCTGCGGTCGTCTCCGTATTTGCGTCGTCTGTGCTCGTTTCGGTCGTCTCGACGACTTCTTCTGTTTGAGTAGCAGGCTCCTCTGCTTTCTCATTTGTAGAAGGGGTGTTTTCACTGGTACAACCGGCCATCAGCAGGATGGCCAAAGGCAAGGCTAAGTAGGTAAATTTCATTTTGTTCTCCTTATAGCATGTATATATGTAGATGAGTCAATACGATCTATGTTCAATTATATCCTCCGCATGTTTACGATGCGCCAATCCTTCACGTTTTGTTCGTCCATATGTTGAGTGACGCGTTCAATCATTCCAAATCGTTCGCGCTGACAAAAGTTGTAGGCTTCTTCCGGTAATGGCAGTTCTACCTCAATTGTGACTTTCACTTTTTTTCTTCGTTTGTTGAATCGACTGAGCAAATGATGTTCCAGCTTCGTGATGAACGCGTCGTCGCCAACACCCTCTTCTGACTTCAGTACGCCGGTTATCTC
>NZ_QLVE01000007.1 GCF_003331145.1 Exiguobacterium sp. TNDT2
TTATAAAAACTTATCTTCATAATTCTCTTAAGGTATTTTCAATTCACAACTTTTTTCTTTATTAATCGTTCGACCGTTACATAGTTTCCCCTTCACCACAAACTTCAACAACGAGTACTTAAAATCGCGAAATACATAAGAATCCGTATCGTTTCATGTTCATGGGTAGTCTCTCCTTTTTATGTGACGAGTGGTGGTTGATACGACGAGCATAACGGATTTACTCACCTTACCTTGGTAATAAAAAGTATCAGGTGCACACCCCAACAAAATAAAAAACAAGGCTCGCGATTGAGCCTTGTTCGGTCTTGACATTTATCCTCTGGCTTTCAAGTCTTCTTCTTCGTACGGGTCGGGATTGTCCTCGATTGGCGCTTCTTCCTCGACGTACGCCTCGAGTTTCGGGTCCCGTTCCACGTATTCATCATACGCCCCTTCTGGACCGTAGACGAAGTAACGACGATCTTTCGCGTTCAGTTTCACTTTTTTCTCACTCATCTCGTTTCCCTCCCCTTTTCAGAACAGAAGCAACGGTATAGTGGTATTTACCCGATTTTATACGAAAACAGGCGTCTTTGCATCCCTGCCAAAAAAGTGAAGCATCTGATTTTATTGAGAAAAGGAATGGCAACGCGGAGTCGTTCTCTTTACCTTGTTAAAACATTGTGAACGCAGAAACGCCCGAGAGCGCGTGCCCTCGAGCGTTTCATGTCTGTTGGTCAAATAACCCTGAGAAGTTCGAATCGACGTCTTCATACGGGTCGACGTACGACTTGACCGTCTTCCGTTCCTGACGAGTCGTCCCGAGCGTCATGCCGAGCCGTTGATGCTCGGCCTCGATTAAGCGGGCGATCTGTTGACTGTCGTCGACGAGCTGACGGATGACGGTCTGATCGGCCGCTGCTAAATCGGGACCATGTGCCGACAGCAATTGCTCACGGTCGTCGAGCAATTCGTGGATTTGGTCCATCCACGTATCGTATGTCGGCTCTTCCGGTACTTGCGCCAACAAATCCTTCAGCCGTTGTGTTTTGAGAATGATCTCATCGATCGATCTCATCCTTGTTTCGCGAGCTTCATCGCTTCCTTCCACGTGTCGCGGAGCTCCGTCGTGAAGTCGAGCACCTCATCGAGGATGGTCGTATCGTTCTTGACGTTCGCATCGACGAGACGGCGCCACAAGTACTCGTAGAGCGAGTCTAAGTTTGCCGAGATGGCGATGTCTTTATTGAGCGTCAGACGAAGCTCTTGGAAGATCGCTTGTGTCTTTTGGATGTTCGTGTTCTTTAAATCAGGATTTCCTTGCTCGAGCGCGAGTTTGGCGAGACGCGTGAACTTGAGCGCTCCGTCATACAACATGAGCGTGAGTTCCTGTGGATTCGCGGTCGTGACCGCGTTGTTTTGATATGCTGCATATGGATTTGCTACCATGTAAATTCCTCCTCTTACATCCCGCCGCCCATGAACTGTTGCAGTGAGGCGGCTTGTGAATTTGCCTGGTTCATCGCCGTCTCCATCGCCGCGAAGCGACGGTAGTAGGCGTTCTCTTTATCGACGAGTAAGTCGTTCAGTCGTTGGATCCGTGTATCGATTTGCGTCATCTCACGACCCATCGTGTACGTCGGTGCCCCGGCCCCATCAGCACCGGCAATCCGAGTGATGGATGTCCGTGAACTCGTCGCCGCGTCACGGATTTGTGGCAATAGCCCTGTCTTTTCATCAGTGAACAGTTTATATACTTGTTCCGGGTCTTTCTCGATGGCGGCCTTCAGCTTCTCTTCGTTCAGCTCGATTTTACCGCCGTTCGTGAAGTCAGAACCGGTCGAAAGACCGATTTGGAACAGCTGTTGCATCTCTTTATCGTTTGTCGAAGACGTCGCGCCTGACCATTTGCTGCGAAGCGTGTCCATCGTCCCGCGAAGGATCGTGTCGCCGCGGAGCATCCCGCTCATCGCTTTCTCTTCCCACTTCTTGATTTCGTCTTCAGATAATTCATCACGCTGAGCTTTCGTCAGCGGTGCAAACGTACGGAATTTCTCTTCCCGCACTTTCTTGTTCATCAAGTCGATCGTCTCATTATATTTATCGACAAAACCTTTGATGTTATCGAAGATTTTTTGTGTGTCGGTGGCAGCGGAGAGTGTGACTGCACCTTCAGTAGCTGTGAAATCTGACTTTAGGGTGATGGTCATATTGTCAAATGTGACTGTATTTGTTTGACGATTTACCTTGATTCCATTGACAGTAAAAGATGCATTGGTGGCTAATTTATGTTCACCAGTTGCGAAATTTAGTGCCGTCTTCAATTCATCGTCAAACTGAATGACTGAATCAGTTCCTGTATTTTTAGTCGAAATAGAAATTTGTCCAGTCGACGGCTCCAAAAATGCAGATAGCCCACTATCCTTACCATTCAATTGGCTCATCAAATCTTGAACGGTGGCATCAGCAGCAAGTTCAATTTTCTTATAGTTTCCTGATTCTGAAGATTTATACTGCATCTCATAACCAGTACCTTGTGAATACTGTGCAACGACCCCGGCAGGAATCTTTCCGTCTTTAAAATACAAATCGGTAGTAACCTCTTGTTTGACAGTTAGTTTTCCGGTAGCCGCATCATAATTAAAGTCATTGATTTCAATTGGGTCCCCGTTTTCAAATTCCAGTTTGATACTTAATGGGTCCAAGTTTTTCCCGACAATGATTTCAGTTGCTTCTTTTTCGACATGAACACGCTTTTGTCCAGCGACGAGTCCATTTAAATCCGATAGCTTTGTCGCAGCGGAAATTTGTTGGTTACTTACAGTCAGTGGTTTGACAACTGCAGATGCCGATGTCGCCAATTGTTCAACAGAATCGATGCGGATGGCTGTATTCCCGCTTGAAGGTCCAGCGACCACCGCTACGCGTGAAGTGTCCGACGAACTGGCTGTCTTCGCATAAAAGTTCCGGCTAAACGTCAAATCGACAGCGCTATTACGAAGCGTCATGAGCGAGCGGTTAATTTCACGATATGCATCACGTTTCCATTCGGTCGTCTGTTTTTTTTGCTCGAGCTTGTCGACCGGCGCACGCTCTGCCTGCATCAATTGCTTGATGATTGTATCAGTATCAATTCCACTGGCGAGTCCGCCGAATCGGATTGGTGTCGTCATAATATACCTCCTTTATACACGTTCATCGAAGAGCTGATTGAACTCCATGAACGCGGCGAAGAAGTCAAGTGACTTCTTGCTTGGAATTTCGCGGATGACTTCGTTGTTCGTATCCACGATTTGAATATAGTAGTCATTTAATTTCTCATGTTTCATAAACTTTAATCCAGTACGTTGTTGTTCGAGTACTTGATTCGCCTTCTCGACGGCCGCCTCTAACTTGGTGACGTGTTGAGGCGTCGGAAGAATGACGATGCCTTCGTCGGCGAGCTTCGCTTGATTCGCTTCGACGAACACGTTTTTCGTTTGTTCATACGGCAAAACGGAAGAAGGTAGGTGAAGCCGGACTTCTGAAATGGTCGGGTTCATATGTGTCTACTCCTCTAATGATTGTTCTCATGGACTATATCGGTAAAAGTTAGGCTAGTTTATAGTACTTTGATGAAATGGTTCTCGTTTCTCTGTTTCTAAATAGGTAAGTTGAGTCTGTAATTCGTGAAATTGTACAGCTAGCTGCACTCGCCTCTCGTCACTACATGTCGTCGCTTCGATTGCGACGGATCGCATCGTCTGCAATACATCCTCAACTTCAGCTAATCGTTTTTGTTCGGCATAAACCGTTTCTAATTCAGCAATCAGGTCCTCAATCATTATGACACCTTCTCTCATTCTATATATCGACTTGTCAATCAAAAACTTGATATGAGCTAATGAATTATTGAATCAGGTCGTTCAAATAAATCGGGAATACTTCATGTGAGGAAACTAATCTACAAAGGAGAGAATCAGAATGGATTGGGAAGGATTATTCGACGAACATGTAGCGATTCTAGTGGCTAGTATTTTAGGAGATGGAGAAATCACGAAGTGCTATCCATATGATCGACGGGTGAACAACAGTTACCGGGAGCATTTCGGGATGGGACAGTTAAGTTATCGCCAATGGAAACAACAAAAGCTATCTGATTTATTGTACTTACGAGGGAATAATCTCGTGTCGCGCTCCATTCCTCTGATGACGAAACTCTTCCCGCTTTTTTATCCGAATAATAAGAAACAGATTCCGTTTGATTTGCTTGAAGATATCCATCATCCTTCATTTCTGCTCACACTCTACTTGGATGACGGCTCCCTTCTCCTCAGTAAGCGTTTCAATCATAATAAGAAAGAAATTCAATTCACTCCTCATATCGCTTTCTACTTACAAGCCTTTTCAAGACAGCAGTTGGAACAGTTAGCTATTTGGATGAAAGCACGCTATGACATTAACGTTCGAACATCAGGCACGCCGAGCGGCACCGGCTACTATTTGAAAACGACAAAAGTGACTGACACGTTCGACATCTTAAATTTATTCGAGCCTTACATTGCCGAACTACCTGACTTCATATATAAACTGTCATGGGAAACACGTCTACAGACCGAAGTAGAGACGTATAAACAAACACATCCAGACTACAAAATTCGCGTCTCCGTCCCCGCTAGACCGTATAGTGACGAAGAGATCGCTTTACTCATCAATTGGAAACAACAAGGAGTCATGGACAAAGAGATTGCCCGTCGATTGAATCGAACATACTGGTCGGTCGTTTATAAATGGCAAGACTTAAAAAACCGTGAAGCATAAGCTCCACGGTTTTTTAATATAACGTTTAGATAGTCAATTGCTATATTAACGGAGCAATTGAAGCACAGCTTGCGGCTGCTGATTTGCTTGCAGATGCCCATATTTTTCAATATGGTCCAGACTATATCTTCACCCTTTTACAATACTAATATAGTATAAATTATTATTGTAAGATAGGGGCTGGGCACTTCCCTCGCCGTTTACGAGGTACGGATCTCATAACCATGGACGTTATGTCGGTAGGTCGTTCATCCTAGTCGTTGAACCTTCATCACAGTTTCCTGACAGATGCTTGGCTGCTGATTGTCCAATCCCTTCCTTTTTTCAAAACGTTCACGCTCACCGTTTCCAGTCACGTTGTCGTAAGGAGGGCTCTAAGGAGTCCCAGCAATTCACCCAGTTGTACTCTTATCCGTTACCAGATAAGACGCCCGTAAATCTTACCGAAGAAGTTGAAGAACCGCTTCTGGTTGAGATTTAGATTGAGCCAACATTGCTTGTGATGCTTGGTTGAGGATGTTGTTCTTCGTGAAGTTCATCATCTCTTTCGCCATATCTACGTCACGAATGCGTGATTCGGCAGCTTGAAGATTTTCTCCAGCGTTACCTAAGTTAGAAATCGTGTGCTCTAGACGGTTCTGAAAAGCACCTAATTGTGAACGTTCAGCAGAAACTCTTTCGATTGCTTGGTTAATTACTTCAACAGCTGCAGTAGCATTTTCGTGAGTAGACAC
Organism: Exiguobacterium sp. TNDT2; assembly: GCF_003331145.1. Classification (GTDB taxonomy): domain Bacteria; phylum Bacillota; class Bacilli; order Exiguobacteriales; family Exiguobacteriaceae; genus Exiguobacterium. The sequence goes on from NZ_QLVE01000007.1 coordinate 5,517, forward strand.
GTCTAGTGCCGCCTCAGAATTCGCGTTAGTAGTACCATTTGTGACATTGACCGTTGCACCGAAAGTAGCATTAGCATTAGTTGCACCAACACCGTTAGCTGCAGCACTAGCAGTGCCTGAAAGGCCTAACGCTTGTGCACGCATATCCGCTACTGTAATAGTCATCGATTGACCTTGGTTCGCACCAATTTGGAAATTAGCAGTGAATTCATTACCCTCTCCACGAACTTCAGACACATCTGAGAAACCTAAAGCGTCAGTAACAGCTGCAGTAGATCCTGTCAAATCAACTTTTGCATCCACACCCGTATTAACTGAAGTAATAATAAGTTTTGTGTCTGCAGTATTTTTGGTTATTGTGAATTGTTGACCTCCGTGTGCAGAACCATCGAATACTGCATCTAAATCACTTTGTAAAGCAGTTGCTACTGCATCAATATCAGCTGTAGCATCTAATGCTGATAAATTATCTAGTCCTACCGCTTGACCGTTCAATACAATACCTGCGTTAGCGATTGAAGAGAAATCCGTAGCCGTGAAATTATCAGCTGCAGTTTTTTCAGCCGCTAAAGCTCCTGTACCACTTTGGCCGCCATTGAGGAGTTTTTGTGTGTTAAATTCAGTAGTATTACCGACGCGATTGATTTCAGATGTCAATGTATTCATTTCTTTTTGGATTTCATTACGGTCAACGCCGACATTCGTATCGTTAGCTGCCTGTGTAGCAAGTTCACGCATGCGTTGAAGAATCGAGTGAGTTTCGTTCAATGCACCCTCAGCGGTTTGAATCAATGAAATTCCATCTTGTGCGTTGCGTGACGCTTGATCCAAGCCACGAATTTGTCCACGCATTTTTTCAGAGATTGCAAGACCAGCTGCATCGTCGCCCGCACGGTTGATACGAAGACCTGAAGATAATTTCTCCATCGATTTACCTGTTTGAGTTGAATTAAACGTCATGTTCCGATGAGCGTTCATCGCATTTAAGTTGTTGTTAATAATCATTGTAATTTCCCTCCATAGGTTTAAGTTTTTTCCACTCTTCCAAATCCATTTGTCCGAGCATACAAGGTTTAGGCCGGCCCCTCACCTTGTATTAGTTGGAACGTTTTATCGTTTCCATACTCTATATCGGAGTCATACTCAATCTGTTTAGCGTTTTTCAAAAAAAGTTACACGTTTTGACTACTTGTATTCAATCCGCATAGAAAAACGACCCATCACTGGGCCGCTCCTCCTCACTTTACAGCTGTTCTCGCTTCATCCACAAACTTCGTTCCCGTCTTCCCTTCAATCGCCTCACCGGCTCGCTCAAGCGACGTGATGATTGCTTCACGCCCGAAACGAGATGTCACGAAAGCGAGTGCCGACTCGACTTTCGGCAACATACTGCCGGCTGGGAATTGTCCGTCCTCGATATACCTCTGGGCTTCTGCGACCGATATCCGTTCCAGACCTCTCTGCGTCGGTTTCCCAAAATCGACCGCAACTCGATCAACCGCCGTCAAGATGAACAACACGTCGACATCAAGTTCACGCGCGAGCAGTTCGCTCGCCCGATCCTTGTCGATGACCGCATCAACCCCAACCAGACGCCCAGCTTCATTGATGACCGGTATTCCTCCACCGCCACCGGCAATGACGACGTGACCTGCCGCTACAAGTGAACGAATCACGTCCACTTCAATGATCTCAATCGGTTCCGGCGACGGGATGACGCGACGATAGCCACGTCCACTGTCTTCCACAAACATCATGCCTTTCTTCTCGAACCGACCGGCCTCATCTTTCGTATAAAACTGTCCAATCGGTTTAGTCGGATGCCGGAACGCCGGGTCGTCTTTCGCGACAAGCGTCTGCGTCACGACCGAGGCTACCGCTCTCTCGATCCCACGCCGACCCAACTCTTCCCGGAGCGCTTGCTGCAAGTGATAGCCGATATAGCCTTGGCTCATCGCGACGGCCTCCGCCATCGGGACGTCCGGTTGCGCATCTGTCTCGTCGAACACTTGATGAATCATGCCGACTTGCGGCCCGTTCCCGTGCGATAAAATGACGGCGTGGCCGGCCTCGATCAAGTCAACGATCGAGCGCGACGCTTCCCGGACAAGTTCGAGCTGTTCTGTCGGACTGTTGCCGAGGGCATTCCCGCCGAGGGCGATGAGTAACTTAGACATGGCTGACCTCCTCTGAATACGCTTTTAACGCTTTCGTGAAACAGTCGAGCGGTGGATGGACGATCCCGGCCCCGACTTGACCGACACCGGCCTCGCGGTGCGCCATCCCGGTATTGATGACCGGCAGGATACCCGTCTCGATCACTTTACGGATATCGATGCCGAGCGGTGTACCGCGGAAGTCGAGCGTCGGGATCGAGTACGTGTTGTTCTCGTCTTCTGTGATTGTATACATCGATCGTGAATAGTCGAGCGCGTCCTCGACCGCTCCCCCGACGAATTGCACAATCGCCGGCGCTCCGCCCATGGCGAAGCCGCCGATACCGAGCGTCTCCGTGATGGCGCTGTCGCCGAGGTCCGGTGCCGCGTCTGTCGGCTCGAATCCTGGGAACAACAACCCCTCGACAAAATTCGCCGGTGCCGTGAACCATCCATCAAGACCGCTCACCCGGATCCCGAAGTCGACACCGTTCCGAGCCATCGTCGTGACGATCGTTGAACCGTTCACGCCGTGCCCGGCGTCGAGCGACGCCTTCGCCGCTGGCATCGACAAGTTGAGGAAGTAATGCTCGTTCTTTTGGATGAAGGCGAGCGCCTGCTTCCGGACGTCCTCGTCGAGATCCGCTTCTAGGAACGCCGGCATCATGTCCCGGAGGAACAGGCTCGTCGCCGCCTTGTTGCGGTTGTGACACTCGTCGCCCATATGGAGCGCCTGGGCGATCAATGTACGCAAGTCGACCGGGCCCGACACCTCGAGCGCTTTTTGAAGCGCCGGCATGTACACGTTCTCGATCCATCGTAAACGATCGAGCACTTCACTTGAGAACGCCCCGAAGCGGAGCACTTTCCCGAGCCCTTCGTTGACCGTGCAGTACGCCCGGTTCCCGTCCGTCACGTTCTCGATGATATGGACCGGCATCGACGGCGAGATGACGCCGGCCATCGGCCCGACGGCGTCGTGCTCGTGGCATGGGGCGAACTCGATGTCACCGGACGCCGCAAGTTCACGCGCCTCGGCCTCCGTCGTCGCGAGTCCTTCATAGAGAAGTGCCCCGATGACCGCGCCTTGCATCGGCCCGCACATGTCCGCCCATTCGACCGGAGGACCGGCGTGCAAGATGAGTTGCGCGTGCATCCCAGGAATCTCATAGCGGGCGTGATTGATGCCGATGAGCATCGGATGGGCAGCTTTGATCTTTGCCACCGCTTCCGCGTTCCGCTCGTCCGTCTCAGCCGTATTCAACCGGTCGAGCGCCTCGAGCAAGGCGATATCCCCGCCCGCCGGAGGCGACCAATCGTATTGGACGACGTCCGTGCCTTGTCGCTCGATATCTTTCGAGAACGTCGACGCCCCGATATTGATGGCGTGTAACGTTGAATTGAACCAGTTAGCCATGAATCTCCACTCCTTTTTTGACGATGGTGCAGGCGATTTCGACCGCCTCGGCATTACTGTGGGCAACGTACGCCCCGATCTGCTCGAGCCGACGTTTCTGGTCGGCATACCCTTGTTTGTCAGTCTCGGTGCCGCAGATGTACGTCACAATCGGTAAGATGCGTCCTTCCTGCTTGGCAATCGCTTGGGCTTGCTTCAACGTCTCGATCGTTTCCCCGACCGGGTCATCGTGCGAACCGTAACCGAGTTCGAAGTCGAGAAGGAGCACGCCGCACGTCGGGTCGGCCGCTTCTTTTAAAATTCGCTCGTTACGGAGCGCCGGCTCGATCATCGGATGGGGCTTGCCGACCGTGAACGCGTCATCGCCGAGGTCGACGAGCGTATGGCCTGTGCTCGTGAAGACGTCGGTCATTTTCTCATCTTTCCGTTTTGCGACGTTGCTCGTGAGCGGGCTGACCCGCCCTCGCAAAATCGACAGCGCCTCGGCCGTGAGGGTGCCCCCGCAGAACAAGCCGCGGATAAACCGCTCCGTCCCTTGCGTCCGGTGCACGACGTTGCTCCACGTTTTCGCCTCGTCCGAGACGAGCTCAACGCTCAAGTTCGGCTCGTACGTCCGGACCGCGGCGAGCGCCGCCTCGAACAATGTCGTCGTGAACGTCACGTGTGGTGGCAAGTCATCAGGCGCTTTCCCGTCAAGAAGACAGAGGACGATTGGTTTGTCGGCACGCATCACACGTTCTAGAATCATCTGTTCGACTTCTTTGGCCGGTGGTTTCGAGATGAGGACGAGCACGTCTGTCGTCTCGTCCGCGAGCAACGCGTCGATTCCTTGGCGCATCATGATGCCACCGATGTCACTCGACAAGTCGCGTCCCCCTGTCCCGATCGCTTGGGAGACACCATAGCCGAGCCGGTCGACTTGGACCATCACTTCTTGAAGGCCTGTCCCAGAAGCGGCGACCATGCCGATGCCGCCCCGTTTCACATCGTTGGCGAAACAAAGGCCGGTCCCGTTAATCATCGCCGTGCCGCAGTCCGGTCCCATGACGAACAGTCCGTTCTCGGCGGCGTATGTCTTCAAGTTACGCTCGTCCTCGACGGAGACGTTGTCACTGAACAGCATGACGTGGAGTCCGTTCTCAAGCGCCCGGCGCGCCTCACGCGCCGCGAACTCGCCCGGTACCGAGATGACGGCGAGGTTCGCTTCGGGGCTAATCTCGAGCGCGGCGTCGAACGTTTTCACACTCGTCTTCTCGCCTCGCTTCGCGCCCGCTTTCTTCGCACCGAGTGCAGCCTCGACTTCTTCCAAGATACGCGGAAGCACCGTCTCCTCAGCGCGGCAGGCGATCAATAGGTCGGCATCGGTCGCCTCGCGCGCCTCGTCCGTCATGAGCCCGACGTTCTCAAGCAACTCTTTGTTCATCGGGGTCGCCATCGAGACGATGACTTCCTCGACACCGTCTTGTTTTTTCAACTTCCCGGCGAGCGACATGAGCGTCACCGAGTCATGATACGTCTTCTTCTTCACGATCGTTTGATGAATCACGATTCCCACTCCTTTGTGCGATAATGCCGGCGTGGACGCCGACTAAAAAATCTGTCCCTGATGTCGAGCCGATGGCGAGCACACGTTTCAGCGCATCGATGTCGGTCAACGTATGAAACAAGTCGAGCACCGCCTCGTTCGTCCGTCCGTGGTACGCATGGCGGAGCATATGGTAACTGACGCGTGTCGTCTTGTCGCGGCTGAGCCGGATGACGTCGATCGGCACCTCGAGCGGACGCCCAAGCAGATGACAAGCGAGCAATCGGCCGGTCACATAATCATCACCAGCTGGCGTCAGCCCGGGTCCAAGGCCGATCAACCGGGCCAGCTCTCCTTCTTTCATCACTTGGTCGATAAACCGTTCCTCTGTGTTCCAACGGCCGCTACTCACCGCCTCGATTCGTTTCCGGTAAGGCCGAAGCATCCCGCCTTCTTTCCCGTGTACGACGAGAAACGTATACAGCGCCTCGATTGCGGCGGCGTCAAAGACGCGCGTCTTGACGCGAAGGTCGACCGGTGCCGCATCAAGCGACACCGTCAACCCGTTCTCGAACGTAAAATCTTCCCCGATGACGACGCGCGTCCCGATATCCGGGGCGACGGACCGAAAGTCGAGCGTCTCCTTCAGTCGAACCATGTCGGGCGCGAGCGGACGCCGGGGCGTGGAGACGGTGATTAAACGATCCTGTTCGATCAACTCGATGTTCAAGACGTTTTGAAAGACGCTGTGCACGTAACCGATCTGTCCGTTCAACAAGCCGACATCGAGCGTCGCATCCCGCCGTACTCCCTCGAGCCGAAACATTATGACACCTTCTCCCGTTCCGTCACGGCGTCTTCTTTCGCCCGGTACAAGCTGAGCGCGATCAAACCGGTCGCGGCGACAACGTAACCGATGGCGACGTCTAGGCCGACACCGATCCCAATCTCGGCGCTGTGGATGATGCCGAAGAAGGAGAGCAGTGCGGCGATCCCGGCATAAATGGCGGCGAGCCGGAACTTCTTATCGATGATATAGATGACGATCGTCGCGAGGAGCATCGACACCAAGATATCCGCCGATCCAAGCGTCCGCCAACCGAGATACGGGATCCCATTCGCCGCAAGCGTCGCATAGCCGACTTCTTGTGCCGACGTCCCGAGCGCACCGAGGGCGTTGTTGATTTGTGTGACGATATAACTCGCCACGAATGGCATGAGCGCGATGATGAGCGCCGGGATATGCCGTTTCTCCGTCTCCCCGAATGCCTGTGCTCCGATGACCATTGCGATATACACAAGAATCGGCAGCAAGGCGACGAGCGGAATGACCGACAAGACGAGCGGAAGTAACCCGAGGAAGGCGAGGAAGATGACCCCGACCCCTGTCGCGAGCGAGTAACCGACACGAGCTCCTGCCTTCTTCCAACCTGGGTGCCCGATGTAAATGATCATCGGGTAGACGCTACCGAGGAACGCACCGACAAGCGTGAGCAGACCTGGTACGAGCATCGTCACAGTCGTCGGATAGTGGTCCCCGTCCGCAGACGCACTCTCGATGTTGTCAAGACTTTCTAAGAAGTCATAAATCGCCAGCGGGATCGCGGCCGGCAAGAACGGTCCAAGCAACGCGAATCCTTCCGCGAGCAAGTCAAATCCGAAAATCGATGGGAACGCGACCGAGAAACCAGCTGCGGCCGTGCGTACTTCATTGAAGTCCATGTAGCCCGTCGCCCAAGCGAGCACCATCCCGACGGCGATCGCCATGAGGCCAGCAGGCATATTTCCCGGGAGGCGTTTATGGGCGAGCCAACCGGCAAGCACGATGACGAGCGTGAGCAGTCCGATGTAAGGTGTCGTATACACCTGTCCGAGCGGGTTCATCGCGATATACGTCAGCGCGATTCCTGCGAGTGAGGCGAGCATCGCCGAACGAGGGATATATTTTTGGATGAACGGTCCGATGAACGCACCGATCGTCATGATGAGACCTTGGACGATGTTCCAGGCGACACCGACCGCCCAGGCGATCATCCAGTCGTTCGTCTGGACGTACACCGGGAGCATGACGGCGAACGCGACGACGAAGTAGTGCGGGACACTGATCCCGTACGGCATCGCCGTGACGTTGTCGCGACCTTCACGCTGCGACAAGCGGCGGGCCTGGATGGCGAGAATGATCCCGCCGAGCCCGACCGCGACCGCCGTCGCCGGGACGATTTTCCCGTAGACGATGTCGCCCGGCATATTGATGGCGAAGACGAGCAGTCCGATCGCCGCCAACAAATTGGTGAGCACGTTACTGAATAAGCCGAAGAATCCGTTCAAATCCCCTTTGACGAACCATGGGGTGACGTGTCGGTCATTCATGGTCTTCTCCTCCAATCGCGTTCAAGAACTCGCTAGACGGTGCCGTCCAGCCGAAGATGCCTCCTTGTTGATGGATCATGCGAATCGAGTCCTCGTGGTCTTTCGGGTCGAACGCCGCTGAGCAGTCTTCGAGCAAGAGGCAGTCGTAGCCACGGTCGTTCGCTTCTCGGATCGTCGTCTGGACGCAGACGTGCGTCGTCACACCGCCGACGAGAAGATGCGTGATGCCATTTTGCTTCAACACTTCGTCAAGGTTCGTGTTGTAGAATGCCCCTTTCCCCGGCTTATCGATAATCGTCTCTCCTTCAAGCGGTTTCAACTCATCGACGATGTCATGGCCGTACTCACCGCGGACGAGGATGCGTCCCATCGGCCCTTCGTCACCGATCCCGGCGCCTTGCTTCTTGCCACGGTTCAACTTGCTCGGCGGGCAATCCGACAAATCCGGCAGATGTCCTTCTCGCGTGTGGATGACCGTCATCCCAGCGGCTCTTGCCGCTTCGAGGACACGTTGCGTCTGCGGGATGATCGAGCGGGTGAGTGTGATATCGTTCCCGAGCTTCTCACCAAATCCACCCGGTGCGCAGAAGTCGCGCTGCATATCGATCAAGACGAGCGCCGTCGATTCAGGGCGGAACGTGAATGCATATGGTTTAGCTTGCATGGTCATTTCGGTTGTCGTGTTCATGGTTAAGTCCTCCTAGTTGATGGGTTGATTTATGTTTTCCGACGAGATAAAACAAGATGCCGATGAGGAGATAGCTGAGGGCCATGCCGTTGTTGACGGCAAAGCCGACCGCCTCCTCATGGATGATACCGAAGAAAGCGAGTGCCCCTGCGATGAGGCTTGTGAACGAGGCTTTCGTAAAATCACGGTCGATGATGAAGACAAGAATACTCGCCCATAGGACGCTGACGAGGATCGCGCCCGTCCCTAGCGCGGACAGCCCTTCATAGTTGAGACCGGCCGCGAGGATCGAACCGTAGCCGACGCTCGCCGCATCCGTTTCGGCCGCGTTCAATGCCGTATTGACGATATTGTGCCCCCAGTTCGCGACCCACGGGATGATGGCCAAGATAATGGCGGGAGCATAGCGCGGGTTCGTTTCCTGGAACGCCTGGGCACCGATGACGAGACCGATATAAATCAAAATCGGCAAGATGGCGACGACCGGGATGATGGCGTATAACACGGAGATGATGCCGAACCAGGTCAAGACGAGGATCGTCACGCCAGTCATCCACGAGTAACCGATTCGAGCCCCCGCTTCTTTCCACCCGGCATGGCCGATATAGACCGCAATCGGGAACGGGCTGCCGAACGAGCTCGCCACGAGCGTCGACGTGGCGTCGAACACGAGCGCTTGTCGCGTCGGATACTTGTCGCCGGCGACTTCCGCACTCTCTAGATTGTCGATCGTCTCCATGAAGTTATAAATGCCGAGCGGCACGGCCGATGCGAGGAACGGTAAGGCGACTGCCCAACCGTCGATGAGCCGTGTGATCGAGAACGTCGGGGCCGATAAATCGACGGCAGCGAGCGAGGCGCTCACTTCGCGCACATCCATCACCCCGCTCACCCACCCGATCAACGTCCCGATGACGATCGCGACGAGGCCGACCGGGAGGCGGAACGGCATATTCACTTTCCCGAACCAGCCGAGAAGAATGATGCTAAGCGAGACGAGACCGATATACGGGACGTCCCATGTGTCCATCGCCGGTGCCATGGCGATAAAGGTGAGTGATACCCCCGTCAGTGTTCCGAGCATCGCCGGGCGTGGTAGCCATTCTCTGATTTTTGGACCGATGAGCGAACCGCTCATCGCGATCAACCCGTTGACGAAGCACCAGACGAGCCCGGTCGTCCAAGCGAGATACGGGTCTTGCGTCTTCCAATACACAGGACCCATGATCAAGAAGACGATGAGGAACATGTGCGGGACGCTGACCCCGGTCGGAAGCGCCGTGACATCCGTCCTTTGTTCCGCTTTCGACAAACGGATTGCCATGTACGTGTAGAACAGACTGCTGACGAAAATCGATAAACCGACGGCCGGCAAGATCTTGCCGTAGACGAGCGTCACCGGCAGACCGATGGCGAGATGTAATAGCCCCGCCATGACAAGTAAATTCGTTAAGTTGTTGGTGAAAAGTCCGAAATAACCGTCCACATCTCCCCTTGTCCAATACTTGATTCGAAATGGTGAGTCCATAGGCGTGACCTCATTTCTAAAGGATGACTGCAAATTCGCGAATATTTGGTACACCCATAAGATAACACCGACTCTTTTATCAATCATTGTCAATAGAATACGAATGAAGCGCTTTCAATTTAGCATTTGTTGATAAATACTCCACAAACGGCTCAACCACGCTCTTTTCAAGTCGAGTCGTCTATAAGTTGTCACATATTGTACACACAAAAAAGACGAATGGCGGCCAAAATATGGCCAATCATTCGCCTCATCAGCGGCTTTTCAATAAGTGATGGGCATGATAGGCCACATAGTATTCACTCATTTTTTCACCGTCATGCAGTTGTAACCCTAAATCTTTCAATCGCTCGATCCGGTAACGCAGCGTATTGTAATGAATAAACAGCCGTTCTGACGCTTTTTGGACGTTCATTTGACAACGGATCAGCATGAGCAACGTCCGCAACAATTCGTCTTCCCCGAGCACTTGACCGATTCGGCTCTCCACGAACTCATGCAAGGATGTCTCGTCTTGCAGCTCAAATAGAATCGAATAGACGCCGAGCGCGTCGTATGACTGCACTGGAGTGGTCTCGATTGAACGCATGATCCGTAGCGCCTGACGCAATCGTTCATACTCGGTCGCCACGTCCCGTAATTGTTCGACCCATCGAGAATAGGTGACGATCACGTCGTAACCGGCCCGTCCGGCCTGTTCATGGAGATAGTGCCCGATTTCATCCAGTGTTTGCTGTGTCGGCTTGTTCACGAAACAAATCAAGCTGTCCTCATAGTACATGACTTTATGTACAAGCTCATGGTCCGCAAACCGGCCCGACAGCCAGCGTTCGAACCGCTCGATCGTCTCGTTCTCCGTGAACACGAACGGGTCCTTCCGCTCGACGGCGATGATGCCGAGAGGTAGTGTCAACTCCCAATGGAACGTGTTGGCGCGCCGCACGACTTCTTCCTCGCTCCGGAACCTACCGTTCAAGATGTCACGTAAAAAAGCATCCAAATAATTGCGTTCTTGCTGCACGATGGCGCGCTCCCGTTGAAAATCGAGCGCGAGCAAAATCGAGGCCTGCTCCATCGCGACATGAATGTTCGTATTCCGTTTTCCGGCGACGTCTAGGGCAAGCAGCTCCCCGAGCTGTTCCTCACCGACCTGAATCGGTTGCCGGATGACTTCATCGAGACGAAACGTCCGCTCCCCGAGCGTCACTGCGGCCCCGTCCCGTTCAAACGGTTCGTCTGAGACCGATTGGGCGAGCAACTCCCCATGTCCTGAGAATAAAAAGACAGGCATTTGGATCATCCCGGATAGGACGGTGACAAACGTGTTGATGTGGGCACCGTTCAACAACAAGCGCATGAGCTGTTGGTGAATCTCATCCCGAAACTTTAATATCGAGTTTTGCTTTTCGAGCAAGACTTCAAGGACGGCATTGCTCAGTTCCGACAGATTCGCATCTTCGGTCAAGACGATGAGCGGAAAGTCGTTTCGGTCAGCCGCCTCAATCATCACGTCGGGAATCGTCGTGACGTATCGTCCGACTTTAACCGCAAGACCGGCCAGTCCTTTTTCAGCCAAACGCGGCACCAATTGCCGCATCGCCTCTTCGTTCCCAGCGATCGGATAAAACGTCGTCAACAATAGATTTCCTTTAGACACGTACGGTAAAATATCCGGCACTTCCATGAACGAGACGTTGTTCACGTCTCGGCCCATTCCGTTCCGACCGGCGATGACCGTTGCTCCAGCGTACGCCGGCAGTCCCAACACTGCTTCCACATCCATTTTCACGAGACATCCCTCCATCCACAGTGTAGCAAAAAAGCGCATGCTCTCGCATACGCTTTCATGATTACACTTCCACCTTCACTTGCTCCGTCTCATTCTGCAAACTCTCCGCGGCACGGACGAGCTCCGTCATCGCGCCGTTCACTTCACCGAGACTCGCCGCTTGTTGGCTCGCCGCTGACGTGACTTCTGTCGCGTAGCGAGACGCCTCTTCGACCATGCCGACGATGCCGGCCGAGTTCGTGACGACCGAATCGATCTGTCCACGCGATTCATCCAAGAGCGTATCAACCGAATGGACGTGGCTGTACACTTCGTTCGCCGAGTTGTGGATCGACGCGAACGCACCGCCCGCCTTCTCGACGAGACCGACGCCCGTCTCGACTTCCGCTTTCACGTTCGCCATCGATGACGATGTGTCACCGACCAAGCGTTTGACGTCGACAATCAAATCCGTGATCTCTTGCGTCGAGTTCGCCGTCTGTTCGGCGAGCTTCTTGACTTCCGCTGCGACGACTGCAAATCCGCGTCCGTGTTCCCCCGCACGGGCCGCTTCAATCGACGCGTTCAAGGCAAGCAAGTTCGTCTGCGCCGAGATGTCGCTGATGACGTCCGTGATGCGTGAAATCTCGCCCGTCATCTCTGTCAACTTGCTGTTGAGGGTCGATGACTGCTCGACCTTACCGGCGATCGCATGCATCGCATCGACCGACGACGAGGCGAGCCCTTTGCCGCTCTCCGCTTCTTGTTGCATCTCGTTCGCCGATTCGAGTGCCGAGCCCATCTCTTGACGAATGTTCTCCATCGTCCGGGCGACAGCACCGAGCAGGTCCATCGAACTGTACGTCGCATTGACGTTGTCTTCGAGCATTTTGTTCAAGGCGTTCATCGCCGAGCGAATGTTCTCGCCGGCCGTATTCCCTTCATGCACCGCTGCCGCGATCTCTTGCGCCGAACCGGTGAGCTGGTCCGCCGTGTAACGCATATTTGTCCCTTGTTCCCGCAGGTGTTCGACCATATTGTCCATCGACAGAAGCAGACGACCCATCTCTGAACGGTCTGTCGTCGTCTCGTCCGCGAACACGACCGTCAAATCACCGTTCCCGACTTCGACCGCCTTGTCTGACGCCAACTCGATCGCCTTCAGCGGTCGACGGGCGATCAAATAGATGACGACTCCGCCGAGCACCGAGATGAGCAAAGCCACTGCCGTCCCGACGAGCATGACCTGTCCCTTCGCCATCTCAAGCTCCGTGAGCAGCAAGAGCGTAATCAAGCCGACCGCTCCGCCCGTGATAAAGGATGTGACTAAAATCCAAGCGAGCAGTTGGGTCGTAAAGTCTTTAAATACTTTCACTATAAGTTCCTCCTTTGTGTAACTCATCACCTACTATATCGTCTACTTGGAACGATTTGTATAGCGTTTCCAGTTGAAGATTTGGTCAATGAAAAAACGCCCTCGTCATCGAGAGCGTGCAGATTAAAAACGGTCGTCTTCTTTTGTCATGTGCACCTGTTCGCGCGGGGTCATGAGCGCATCAATCGCGAGCGCAATCGCCGCCATCCAGTGCAACATCATACCGAGGAACGGGATGAACCCGAGCACCGACGCCATGATGCCGACAATCGGCCCGACCGAAATCCGTTTCAGCCGCGTCATTGACAAGACGAGCACCACGCTATGGAACACGAGCATGAACCCCAGCGGCGCATAGCCCATACTGATGATGAACAGCCCACCGAGTGCCGGGATCCCGAGCAGCGCCTCGAAGGCGGCACCCATCCATTTCAAATTCCGAACCATTTGTCTCACCTCACAGTTCTAGTAAGTAAAACTCATAGCCACCATTCTCCGCGAACCCGGCCCGCTTGTAAATCTCGAGCGCGGCCTTGTTTTCCGTCTCGACGTCGAGTTCGAGTTTTGTCCGGCCCATGCGGAACAGTTGCTGGACCATCTGCTTCAACATCTTCGTGCCGTAGCCTTGGCCTTGCTCACTCGCGCGCACGCCGAACGCGTGGATGCTGCCGGCATCGTCTCCCGAAAGGAGCGCACGGATGACCCCGACCGGACGGCCTTCGACTTCACCGATGTATGTCACGCGGTCCGGCGTGTCGATCTGTTCATAGATGTTCTCGGTCACGTCGAGCGGGTCCCCGAACGCCTCACTGAGCGTCTCGATGATGAGCGCACGGTCGGCGTCCGTCGCCTCGCGGAGCGACACCTCGTCTGGCTTCAAGAACAACTCGGCTTTTTTCAGCACCAAGTTGTACTCCGAGAACTGGTACGCCGCACCGAGATGGTCGATGACCGCCTTGCCCGACGTCGACTTGCGGTCGATGACGAACGTGAACGCCTCGCAACCGTTCTGTTTCGCGTCCTGCTTCGCCGCATCCAAAAGCGCCGTGAAGACGCCTTGCTTCCGGTAGTCCGGATGCACGAGCGCGTTCACCTCGTACTCGTTCGGAAGATACGGGAAAAGCACCATATAGCCGACGAGCGTATCATTGTCATAGACGGCGTAGTCGTTCTGACCGATTGATACGTGTCCGATTTTCACATCGATGTTGTCATGCGTATTGACCGCCGTCTCAAGCGTTTCTACCTGCTCTGCCTGTCTCACTTCTTCTACTGTCCAATTCATGTGATCACCTCAACTGTATTGTAGCATAATCGAAAAAGCCCGCCGTGGCGGGCGAACTTATAACGTGCGGAACTCGAGCTCCGGAAGCGTCTGAAGCAGTTCCGCGATCTCGTCCGTATGTGCCTCGGCACCCGGGACGGCCTCGGTCGGTTCGACCCAGAAGAACGTCTTATCGCTCGCACCGAGGTAATTGCCGTAGCCGACTTCTTCTGCGAACGCCTCTTCCGACAGTTCACGGTCAACCAAGTCCAAATGGAACAACAGCTGGTCGTCGCCCCCTTCTAGATTGTAATACAGGTCGAACGTGCCGTAGCTGTTCTTGTCGCCGACATCGACGACGTCCTCTGCCTTCTCGATATAGACGTCCCCGCGCTCAATCGCCTCGACGATCTTCGACGGGAGAATGATCTCGTAACCGAGGGCACGGTCCCGAATCGTCTGCGTCGTGTCCTCGGTCCGTCCACGTGACGAGACGACGCCGACCGTTGCGACGAGGGCACCGGTCACACCGAGCGCGACCGCCCATTTCACCGTTTTATTCATCTGAATCCTCTCCTCTTTCGTCTGACTATGAGACGATTATCGCACAAATCGACACCAAATCATTAAATATTCTGAAAAAATGTTTTCCGATGCGTTGACGCACGTTCCGCAATCCCATACGATAAAAGTATCGCATTAGAGAAAAGAGGAACCGACATGTCAAACGAATCCCAATTGACACGCGCACAGCTCGACGCGCTCTTAAAAAACGTCTTCGCCCTTCAAATCCCGGTCATCGAGAAGTTCATGACCGACCTGTTCAAAAAATATGTCTCGACGGCGTCCACGTTCAAACAGGACATGGACACGATGAAAGCGACAGACTGGCACAAACAGTTCTTCGGCCAGAAAGTGATGCCACACCTCTTCATCGAGAACCTCGGCTACGGCGCCTCGTTCCGTCATCAGGAGCAAGACAAAGTCGTCAAGATCCCCGACAACATGACGGTCGTGAAACCGGACTCAGACGACCAAATCGAAGAGATTCTGCAAAACCTCGACAAGACGCTCGCGTCGATGGAGGGCATCAAAAACAAAGGGCTCGTCAAAAAGTTTTACAAAGAAACGCTCGAACTCATCTGCCAGCTCGGTAGCCGTACCGGGATGATGGACGATTTTTATGAGAAAGTCAAAGGGAGCCTGACGAAAGCTTGACCCACGATCCACGTCCTCGGACGTGGATTTTTAGTTTTCACTTTTCGGCTCGAACACGGCCAAGCGCTCGATGTCGGCCAAAATCGGCCTTGCCCGACCAATCAACGTCTGCGTCGTCTCGAGCGACAACGACTGTTGATGTGCCTCCATACTTTCCCACACCTCGCATCTCGCGCCATAATTTGTGTCGGATTTCCTGACTCGACCGTAACATCCACTGTGAGGTTTGCTATACTAAAAAGAAAAAAGGAGTGACCCCGATGCAGCGTCCACCGATGCCTTCCCCGTCACCGGAGGAAGTACTCCGTTTGAAACGCGAACACAATCCGATCAAACCGACCGAACTTCTCTCCAAGGGGCTACTTCTCTTAATCGGTTCGTTCATCTTCGCCATCGGGCTCGAGGCGTTCCTCGTCCCGAACCAAATCATCGATGGCGGCATCGTCGGCGTCTCGATCATCACGTCCTATTTGACCGAGACGAAACTCGCCATCTGGCTCGTCTTGTTCAACTTGCCGTTCATCTTCTTCGGGTATCGTCAAATCGGGAAGACGTTCGCCGTCGTCACACTCGTCGCCATCATGCTCATGTCCGGCTTCACGGTCCTGCTCCACACGATCGAGCCGTTCACCGATGACCTGCTGTTGTCGACCGTCTTCGGCGGTTTCCTGCTCGGGGCCGGCATCGGCCTCGTCATCCGGGCCGGCGGGTCGCTCGACGGGACCGAGATTTTGGCCGTGTCGTTCACGGACCGCCTCCCGTTCTCCGTCGGGGAGATCGTCATGTTCTTCAACATCTTCATCCTCGGGACGGCGGGTTTCGTCTTCAGCTGGGACCGGGCCATGTATTCGCTCATCACGTACTTCGTCGCTTTCAAGACGATCGATATCGTGCTCGAGGGACTCGACCAGTCGAAGGCGGCGTGGATCATCACGACATCACCCGATGATATCGGCCAAGCCATCATGGACCGGCTCGGCCGCGGCGTGACCTACTTGCACGGGGAAGGGGCCTATACGGGCGACGGCAAGAAAGTCGTCTTCACCGTCATCAGCCGACTCGAAGAGACGAAATTGAAAGACATCCTCGACGATTATGACGAGAAGGCGTTCCTCGCCATCGGCAACATCCATGACGTCCGGGGCGGCCAGTTCAAAAAGAAAAACATCCACTAAAAAAGTCGGCCCCGGGGCCGACTTTTTGCGTTATCCGAATCGGGCTTGGTCGCGCCCGCTCGTCTTGGCGTGATACAGGGCGGCGTCAGCCCGCTCGAACACGACCGACCCGAGTTCGGCACTCGCGAGCGAGGCCCCGATCGAGACCGTCATCGAAATGGCTTCCCCTTCAAATAGGAACGGCGTCTCACGGACGACAGCGACGACCGCCTCGGCGAGTGCCACGACGTCATCGCCCACCTCTTCGATCACCATCAAGAACTCCTCGCCGCCGTACCGCCCGACGAAACCGTCGGCCGGGCAGTTGTCGCGCAACGTCTCCCCGATGTGACGCAACGCCTCGTCACCGGCCCGGTGGCCATATGTGTCATTCAATTGTTTGAAATGGTCGACGTCGATGACGAACAGCGCCCACGGTCGACCCGACAGTTCGACCTCGCTCAAGCGCTCGAGCGTCATGTAGCGGTTCGGAAGACCCGTCAACTCGTCGACCGTCGCCCGGTGGGTGTGCAGGCGGAACATCCAAAGATGTGACTCCAACTTCTTCGCCCCCCAATAGCACATCCAGGCCCCGATGGACGTCATCAAAAAATAAGGGATGAATACATGGATGAACGTATCGGGCGAGACGTGACCGACGACGCGGACGAGAACGAGCGTCATCCCGAGCGCGATATATCCCGCGTACAAATGGCCTCGCCGTATGTGTTGACGGCCGAGACCGATGGCGATCGTCCAAAAGATGCCGATCATGACGAGTGCGCTCATGATGATCGAGCTGAAGCCCTCGGTCATCAGTCTGGCCGCGACGGATATGATGATGGCGACGCTTACCCCGACCGGTCCGGCAAACGCCGCCGCGAGCGCGAACGGAATGATGCGCAGGTCGATCCGAGCCCCGTCCACCATGATGGCATTGGTCGTCAACAACATGGCGATCACACCGGTCGAGAGCCCGAACCCGATGCGGACCGAGACAGGGGACGACGCTTGAATCGGCAGCACGTCACGCAGCACGTAAAATGTCAGCGAGATCAGTAAATAGATGATGCTGATGTTGATGAAGAAAATATTCAATACTTGTCCCAATCCAACCCGTCCTTTCCCCCACTTCGCTCGGTCCATCCGATCTCCATTCGAACGAACCTGTCATCCATGTCACATGTCGTCGCATGGAAAAGCCGGAAGCTCACGCCTCCGACTTGTTTTGTATCATCTGTTTCATCAAATTGGCGCTGTCGCGGGCCGACTCGTTCTCGGTCTGCATCTGGACGTATACTTCATGACGATGGATGTCGATATGGCGCGGCGCGTCGATGCCGAGCTTCACTTGGTCGCCTTCGATGGCGAGCACGGTGAGCGTCACGTCGTCCCCGACATGGATCGCCTCGCCTTGCTTTCGTTTCAATACGAGCATCAGCGCACCTCTTCTTTCTGGCCGCCGAGCGGGAAGCGGGCCGGATAGGCGTCATCTAAGATGATTTGTTTGCCGCGGCGTTCTTTCGTCTCGATGACGATCGGTGCCTTCAAGTTGAGCGTCGAGGCGTCGAACGGATTGCGAAGCGTCACGATGGCATACACCGAGACGTGCTCCGCCTCATCGATGCCGAGCTGGTCTTTCGCCCCGTCCGTCAATTCGAACGCGTAATCGTCCTTATGCCAGAACGGGTTCGTGACGACGAAGGCGCAGGCCGGGTCCTCGATCGACTGGAGTGACCAGAACGGGAGCTCGTCGCCGTACGGGATCAGGGCGAACGTCTTTGACTCCGGGAATCCAGGAATCTCGCTCACGAACGAGATCGTCTCGTCTTCTTTCACTTCAATCTTGCCAAAATAGTCTGTCTCAATGAACATGGATTGTCCTCACTTTCAACGCGTCTCGTCATACATGCCCCCGACCGCCCACATCTCGAGTGACGCCTGTTGACGGAGCGAGATGTCCGTCGTCCATGGCGTGAACGAGATGTCGGCCGGGGTGAGTGATACATCAATCTGGGCCGGCGTCAGGTTCCACTCGATTTTGACATCCGCCGGCGTATACGTCAACTTCACGCGGTCAATCGACTTCGGCATATAGCCCATCTCGACGATCGGGTACGGGTCGTTCACTTTGCTCGCTGCGATGCTCGGGATCGGATTGCCGTTCTCGATGCGCATGAGTTGGTCGCCTTCTTGCGCCGCCTGGCTCGTCGCCTCGCGTACGCCTTGTTCGCCGAGCTGACCGAAATAGCGGCCGAGTTCGAGCGCGCCTTTCAAATTGCTTTCACTGCGCGCGACCGACGAGTCGACCTCGAGCGTCCCTGGTGTCGTCTGTTGTGTCATCACGGCTTTGCCTTGCGTCATCGATACGTCGGCCCGGCCTTGCCACATCTCGAGCACAGGCCGGTTCGATGTCATCTGGATGGCGGCGGTGGTCTGCCGCATCTCAAGTCTCGCGAGATTCATCCGCGCTTACCGCAGGAAGTCGAGGAGCGTCGGCTGGATGATACGGGCTCCGGCCGATAACGCGGCCCGATGCACCGTCTCGTGCGACTTGAGCTCCATGATGACTTTCTCGATGTCGATGTCTTCGTTATCAGACATGATCGTCTTCGCGATAATCTCATGGTCTTGCAGGCGGTTGTCGACGAGTTCGAGTCGGTTGGCACGGGCACCGAGTTCGGCCCGCTTCGTGATCAAGTTCTGGCCGAGCGTGTCGAGTGTCGCGAGCTCGGCGGATAGATCGGCCCCGGTCGTCGTCGGAGTGTTGAGCATGCTGCTCAACTTCTGGAGACCCTTGAATAGCTCTGCCCCGAACACTTTCTCCGGCTGCATGTTCACTTGGACCTTGATCCCTTTTGACACTTCAAACTCGATTTTCCCGCTCGTGGCAGGTGCCCCATTCGGGTAGATGCTGTTGACATCCCCGCTCGGGTCGGCAAGGAACGCCTTCAAAGCGTCCATATTGATGAGCGGCTCATCCGTCTTCGTCCCGTTGTAGATATATTTCTCGCCGGCTTTCGAGTTCGCGAGCGAACCGATATGTTCGACGAGCTGGTCGATCTCGCTCTTGATGATTTGGCGTTGCGACGACTCGTACGTGTCGTTCGCCGCTTGCGTCGTCAACTCGCGAATCCGTTTGACGGCTTCTGTCACTTCGTTCAGCGTCGAGTCGGTCAAGTCCATCCAGCTCGTCGCTTCGCTGACGTTGCGGCGAAACTGGTCGACTTCACGCACTTCGGTCCGGTAGCGCATCCCTTGCATCGCGACGACCGGGTCCTCGGACGCCTTTTGAATCCGCTTCCCGCTGATGAGTTGTTCTTGGACACGGGCGAGCGTATTATAGCTGCTGGATAAGTGTTTCAAGTTCGTCTGTGTGAGCATCGTCTGTGTGACACGCATTACTCATTACCTCCCTACGACACCCATGCCGTTAATGATTTTGTCGAGCATCTCGTCGACGGCCGTGATGTTTCGCGCCGCCGCGTTATAGGCATGTTGGTACTGAATCATCATCGTCATCTCTTCGTCGAGCGAGACCGCGCTCACCGATTGCCGGCGTTGATCCGAGCTCGCCATGAGGGCGAGCGTGCTCTTCGCGAGACTGCCGCTCTGGCTCGCTTTGACCGCCATGTTGCCGATGACGTTCTGATAATACTTGCCGATCGACGTCGTCGTCGTGACCGAACCGTCAAACGCGAGTCCGGTTTCTTTCATGTGCGCCAAAGCGAGCGCCCCGCTGCCGTCCCCGATGTTGCCGTCACTTGATGCGGCGATCAGGTTCAACTCTTGCATGAAGTCGTCATGCACTTTGATCGTGGCGGCACTGATGTTCGACGGATCCGACGCGTCCGTGAAGAAGTCGGTTCTTCCATTGTTCCCGTCCGCATCCTTGTTCTTGCCGTGGGCGATATTGAACGCCGTGGCGAACACGTTCGCCATCTCGTTTAAATCGTTCAGCATGCCCGTGAATTCTCCGTCGATGCCTTCGCTCGCGTTTTCTCCATACATCTCGACGAGCGCTTTCAGTTTTCCGTTCGGCATATCGGCATACGTCATCGGAAGCATCGGGTCCGCCTCAGGCGCCCCAGCCGCTTTATAACTCGACGCCCCAATCGAGCCAACCTTTCCGTTAGCCGCATCGACCAACGTCACTGGTGTTTTTGGCGATGTCTTACCTAAGTTGATGACGATATCGATTCGCCCCTCGGCCATCCGCTGCGAGTTGCCGCGCGTCTCGCCGTTCAAGTAATCGATCGGTTTACGCTCGAACTCGATATACTGAGCAAGTTCGTCCATGTAGCGGTCGCGCTCATCGTACAGCTCGTTCGGGAGTACGCCGAGCGGTTCCGCGTCTCCGATTTGACGGTTGACGTTGTTGATTTTCGTCAACAGGTCGTTCACTTTTTTGACGACGACGTCGGCCTCTGCCTTCAAGTCGCCTTGGACTTTCGTGAGCGAGGACGACATATAGTTGAACGTGTCCGTGAGCGTCATCGCCCGCTGCCGGACGACACTTCGGGCGCCGGTATCATCCGGGTTGACCGACAAGTCTTGGAGCGAGGCCCAAAACAAGTCGAGCGATTTGGCGAGCCCGTTCTCCGACGGCTCGTTGATGATATCTTCCATTCGTCCGAACGCCGCCTCTTTCGTGGCGTAGTAGGCGTTCTTCACCGACTCGTCGCGGTACTGTTGGTCGATCATCAAGTCGCGGATCCGAGCGAGCGTCTCGCCGCGAACACCTGTGCCGAACTGTCCGGCCTTCGTCCCGCCGAAATTGACGCTGAGCTGTTCGGTCATGCCGAGCGACAAGCGCTGGCGCGAGTAGCCCGGGTTCGAGGCGTTGGCGACGTTGTTCCCCGTCGCCTGGAGCGCCCATTGATGCGTGGAAAGACTCCGTCGCGCCGTCTCTAATCCCATAAATGTTGAGCCCATTACACTTCCTCCTTATACATCCCGGCTGAACGAGCGTGTCTCGAGCGCCTGTTGACCGTACGTGAAATCATCTGCTTCTGGCATGAGCATGTCCAAATGCCATTCGATATACCGGAGCGACTGTTCGAGCAGGACGGCGTTCAGTTCATTCTGCCGTTTCAGCTCATAGACGACCGGTCGTAACGCTTCCTTCTCTTCATCGTCCAAAACAAGCGTTCCTTGAAGTCGTTCCGTTTCTTTTTGTTTAATTTGTCTGAGAATCGTCGCCTCTTCCTTGACGAGCGCGCTGAACGCGGGCATGTCCCCATTGACGAGCAGTCGTTCCTTGTCATAAGCGAGTTCGAGCAAACGTGTATGGTATGTGAGCATAAGTCTCTCCTTTTTCCAAAAAAAGAGCCGACTAAAGAAAGGGTGTCCCTTGTTTAGTCAGCTTCCGTGCCATCATATGTGTGCGAAGGTCTCCCTCGGACCTCGCTTTCATTCATCCTTGTAGAAAGCGTTTGGCGATCTCGCGCGCGTCCCGTGTGTACGTCCCGGCGTTGATTTCCGCCTTCAAGGCGTTGATCTTCTCCAGGCGCTCCGGATGTTTCACCGGCTCTTCAAACCGGGCGCGGGCTTCGGCCGATATCGATAGTTGGTCCGTTTGGCGTTTCAGCTCGGGCTTCGTCTCAGGTTGCGTTTTCTTCTCATAAGTGTTCGGTAAGTGTACCCACTTTGCAGAATCGATGCGCATACGTGTCCCCCCTCTTCTTAGTTGTTAGTCCAAACGATAAGCGCGAACGCTTTGTTTCGTGACGGTGGCTTCGAGCCCTCTCAGTTCTTGCTGCATGTCGGTCTGACAGTCCGCGCATACCTTTCCTTGGTTCGTCGGATTGCCGCAACGCACGCAGGCGATGCTCAGTGACGGGTTGTCCTTGATGATCAGGCGTCCTTCATGGATGTATCGCGTGATATCAAGTTCGGAGACGCCTGTCGCTTCGACAAGGGCCCCGATCGTCGTCTGTTTGTTGGCCGGTTCGCGGATGAAGTCCCGGACTTTCAAAAAGTTTTGGAAATCGACTTCCGCGCAGGATGGGCAGTAAGGCGAGCGGCTTTGTTTCATGAAGAGCCGTCCGCATGTTTGACAAGTTGTTGCTTCCACAGTCATTCACCTCTGCCTTTTATATCGGACGCATTTTTGATTTGTTTAGCGTCCGGAACAGGCAAACGGCAGAAACTTCTTCATAGCCGGCTTTCTTGAGCGTGAACGCCGCCTGATGGAGCGTCGTCCCGGTCGTATAGACGTCATCGACGAGAACGATTTTCTCACACCGAGACGCTTTATGTATAGCGAACGGGTTTGGACGGTGCCGCCTTTCTTCTTTCCCAAGTTCACGCTGACTTGAAACCTCGGATTTCACGAGTACCCGTTCCGTCGGCCCGATCATCCGGGCGAGCAGGTCCGCCTGATTGAAACGCCGGGTCCGTAACCGCTCCTCACTGAGCGGGATCGGGACGTAGACGACGCCACGTTCCCGTAACGATCGAAGAATCGGCCGCATCTGATTCACGAGGACGACGTCGCCGCCGAACTTATAACGATGGAGCCAGTTGGTGCCCGCCTCGTCGTAGGCGTAAAGCGAGCGGACCGTCAAATCGAGGCCGAGCGCGAGCCAACGGACACAGTCGTCACACGTCACCCCGTCAGCACCCGGATGACCGCAGCGCGGACAGCCCGAGATGAGCGGCGTCAATAACCCCGCACAGTCCGGGCACACCCAGTCCCGTTTCAAGAGCGTCGCCGGGCTCCAGGGGATGGCGAACGGTTTTCGGCAGACGAGACAGTTCATCGTCGGTTCGCCTCCTCGATCTCCCGGATGGCCCGGTCTTGCCGGAACGTGCGCTCGTGATAGAAGAAGACGACGTCCCCGGTCGGCGCGGTCGGTTTACGCCCGGCCCGCCCTGCCATCTGGACGAGGGCGCGGGACGAAAACAAGGCGTGGCTGCTGTCGAGGACGGCGACGTCGACCCCGCGCACGGTCATGCCCCGCTCCCAAATCGACGTCGCGAGCACGATTCCGTTCGTCGCCTCGAGCCATTCGAGCGTATCTGTCCGCTCGTCCGTGTCGGCCGAGACGGCCCGATAGGTGAATCCGTTCGCGTGAAGCAATTCTCCGTAGCGGACGAGGTCGGCCTTCGTCGGCACGAACAAGAGCCGCGGTGTCTTGCGTCGGCAAAATGCGACGATCGCCTCGTCCGTCTGTTTCACAAGCGTCGGCACGGGCAAGTCGTGCCCGTGATAGCGGCGGGACAAGTGCGCCGTCGGGAATTGGCGCTGCCAGACGGTCGGCGTCGCCGTCACGAATAAAAAGATGCCTTTCCCCACGCGTCGGATCGTCCACCAGAGCGCCATATCGAAGGCGAACGGGAACGCGTCCGACTCATCGACGAGCACGTAGTCGAAAACATGTTTTAAGTTCAAGAGGAGCGGTGCCGTCGCGACGGTGATCATGCCGATCGTGTCTTTCTCCCCGCCACCGTAGCGCCGCGTGACCGGGACAGAGAAGGCGCACTCCAATCGTTCGGCCCATTCGATGGCGACGTCACGCCGCGGCGAGACGATGAGCACACGCTTCCCAACGTTTACGACACGTTCGATGACCGGGAACGCCATTTCCGTCTTGCCGGACCCGCAGACGGCGTGGACGAGCCCGGTCTTCTTTTGATCCCACCAGGTGAGCAACTGCTCGCTCACATGGCGTTGGCCGTCGCTCAGTTCGAACGGCATGACGAGCTCGGTCGGCTCGACAGGTGTCGTGATGTCTTCTTCCCCAAGACGGTCGCACCGACAGATGCGCCCGAGATGCAGACAGTTGCGGCAATAGCTGCACGCGCCATGATGACAAGTGAAGGCGCGGACATCGGTACTCAGACAGCGTTGACAGATGCCAAAGCGAATGGCCGGTCTCCCGGTCGGTCGGACGACGAGTTGTCCCATAGCGATTCCTCCGTTTTTCCTCTGACGCTATCATCGCGCACGTCCTCGCGCAAACCGGCTTGTTGTTCATAGGCGGGGGCGTTCCGACAAAAAAGGACGAAACAGTCTTCAAAGACCGTCCCGTCCGCTTCATCCTGCCCATCATTTACGCTTGTAGAACATGATCGCCTCATACGCCCGGAGCGACAACGTCGTCCCGTCGAGTTGCGGCACGTCATAGTTGTGGCTGACAACATCGGCGTGCGAGAAACCTGCCGGGATCTCATACGTCGTCTCCGGTCCGTAGAAGTTCGCGACGACGAGCACCTCCTCGTGTTCCGTCTTCCGCGTGTACGCCCAGACGTCGAGCGCGTCCGGCGTGAGGAGCGTGTAGTCCCCGTCCGTCAACACGTCGAGTTCTTTCCGGAGCGAGATCAAGTTCTTGTAGTGGTAGAACACCGAGTTCGGGTCGTCGAGTGCCGCCTCGACGTTCACGTCACGATAGTTCGGCGCCACGTTGATCCATGGCGTTCCGCTCGTGAATCCGGCGTGTTTCGACGCATCCCACTGCATCGGCGTCCGTGAGTTATCGCGCGACTTCTGTTTGATGGCGGCCATCATGTCCTCGTGCGACACGCCTTGTTCACGCTTCAATTTGTAGATGTTGAGCGTCTCGATATCGCGGTACTCGTCGAGCGAGTCGAAGCCCGGGTTCGTCATGCCGATTTCCTCGCCCTGATAGATGTATGGCGTCCCTTGGAGACCGTGGAGCACGGTCGCGAGCATCTTCGCACTCTCGACGCGGTGATCGGTGTCGTTCCCGAAGCGGCTGACGACGCGGGGCTGGTCGTGGTTGCACCAGAAGATGGCGTTCCACCCCTTGCCGTGCATCCCTTCCTGCCACGTCGACATGATGTCTTTCAGTTGCAGAAAATCGAACGGGGCGGCGACGAACTTCTCGCCGTTCGGATAGTCGACTTTCAAGTGATGGAAGCTGAACGTCATGCTGAGCTCGTGCTCGTCCGGGCTCGAGTAGCGGACACAGTGGTCGAGCGTCGTCGACGACATCTCACCGACCGTGATGACGTCGTGCCCGTCGAACACCTCGCGGTTCATCTCTTTCAAGTATTCGTGGATGCGCGGCCCGTCCGTGTAGAACTTGCGGCCGTCCGAGTCGTCTTCCGGGAAGTCCTGCCGTTTCGAGATCAAGTTGATGACGTCGAGACGGAACCCTTTGATGCCTTTGTCGCGCCAGAAGCGCATCATCTCATAGACGTCCTCGCGCATCTGCTCGTTCTCCCAATTCAAGTCGGCCTGGGTCACGTCGAACAAGTGGAGATAATATTGTCCGCTCTTCTCGTCGTACTCCCAGGCGTTACCGCCAAACTTCGACTCCCAGTTCGTCGGTTCGTCGCGCCAGATGTAGTAGTCGCGGTACCGCTCGTCGCCGGCGAGCGACTTCTGGAACCATTCATGCTCGGTCGACGAGTGGTTGACGACAATGTCCATCATGAGCCCGATGCCACGCTCCTCGGCCTCGCGGACGAGCTCATCGAGGTCGTCCATCGTCCCGTACGACGGGTCGATCGCGTAGTAATCGCTGACGTCATAGCCGTTATCGTGTTGTGGTGACTTGTACACCGGGGTCATCCAAATGTATTCGATGCCGAGCTCGGCCAAGTAGTCGAGCTTCGCGGTCACCCCTTTAATCGAGCCGGTGGCGTTGCCTTCCGGGCTATAGAAGCTTTTCGGATAGATTTGATAGACGACGGATTGGCGCCAGTTTGATGGTGTCATGTGTGTAGTCTCCTTTTGTAAGAGTTTTCATTTGTATAGGAAAAGGGGAAGAACCTCCGTCCCTCCCCTTGTTCTTTCCCGTATTATGCGACTTTGTTTTTCTCAATCTCGCCTTTTTTCATGTAACGTCGCGACATTGCGAGCGTCAACACGAATGGAATGATGAGGGCGATGACCATGCCGATGATGAAGATGAAGATCTTATCGGTGAAAATCGACAGGAATCCAGGAAGGCCCCCGACTCCGACAGCGAACGCTTGAACGTCGTTCAACGTGATGAACACCGCCGCGACGGCCGAACCGATCATGGCCGAGTAGAACGGGAACTTGTTCGGCAAGTTCACCCCGAACATAGCCGGCTCGGTAATTCCGAAGAAAGCCGAGATGGATGACGTCGACGCCATGCTCTTTTGTTTCGCGTCATGTTTGAACACGAGGAACATCGCGAGTGCGGCTGCACCTTGTGCGATATTTGACAAGGCAAGCATCGGCCAGAGGAACGTCCCGTTCGTCTCAGCGATGAGCTGTAAGTCGATCGCGAGGAACAAGTGGTGCATCCCTGTGACGACGAGCGGTGCGTAAAGTAAGCCGAACAGGAGTGCCCCGACGACCGGCACTGCTTCGAACACGTTGACGATTCCCGTCGCAATCAAGTTACCGAGGCCACGTGTGAGCGGTCCGACGATCGAGAGAGCGAGGAAACCGGTGATGACGATCGTCATGATTGGCACGACGAGCAGTTGAATCGCGTTCGGGACGTGTTTTTTCAAGAACATTTCAATATGGCTCAAGATGAAGGCCGCGGCCAAAATCGGAAGAATCTGACCTTGGTAGCCGACTTTTTCGATCTCGAACAAGCCGAGGATGTTGAACGTCGGGACGTCACCTTCAAGCGCTGCTTGCCCGTAACCCCATGCGTTCAAGAGATCCGGGTGGACGAGCAAGAGACCCATGACGATCCCGAGCACTTCGCTGCCGCCGAACCGCTTCGTCGCCGACCAACCGACGAGTGCCGGCAGGAAGACGAACGCCGTGTTCGCCATCATGTTGATGAGGTCCCATAAGCCTTGCAGGTTCGGGTACGCCTCGATGAGCGTGGCGTCGTCGACGAACAGCCCTTCTGAGGCGAGTAAGTTGTTGATCCCCATCAAGAGACCGGCGACGATGATGGCCGGGATGATCGGCATGAACACGTCCGAGAACACTTTGACGAGTTTTTGGAGCGGGTTCATCTTCTTGCCGCCGGCCGATTTGACCTCGGCGACGGTTGCTGATTCAAGTCCCGCGAGTTTGATGAACTCGGCGTAGACGCGTTCGACGTCACCGGCCCCGATGACGACTTGATACACACCCGAGTTTTCGAATGCGCCTTTGACGAGGTCCGCTTCTTTTACTTTCGCTTCATTGACGAGCGACTGGTCTTTCAACGAAAGACGGAGCCGCGTGACACAGTGTGCCGCTTTATCGACGTTATCCTTGCCGCCGATGGCTTCAAGGATATCCGCGGCGATTTGGCGATAATCTGCCTTCATACATGTTACCTCCTTTGTTTGAAAACGCTTGTTGAAAGCGGTTACTTATGAGTACAAACAAAGTGTAACTTATATAGACGAGTCCTGTCAATAACTTATCTATATAAGTTGCGTGTGACAAATTCGTGCCAGGCGTTCACTATTTTTGTTCCCTCTTGCCTTGATTCAAAACGAAAAAAAGACCCCTTTCGAAAAAGGAGTCCTACCGACGCGCCACGTCACTGAATTGAAACTTGTCGAGCCGGTGGCGGGATTCGGTATATTCGAACTGTCTGCCCTCATAAAGGAACGTGTCGTTCGTGATGACGATGACGTACTCGTAATCGTACAGGTCAAGCCGCGAACGGTCGAGCTCGGTCACGTCCTCCGCCGCAATTTTCCGTTTGGCGTAACTGATTTGGAGCCCGAGCTCATGCTCGATATAGGCGTAAATCGAGCGGGCGGCAATCTCTTGCGTCAGCCCCGGGACGAGGTCTTTGACGAAATAATTCACGTCTAAAATGACGTTCTCCCCGTCGAAGTTTCGGACACGTTCGATTCGATACATCCGCGTCCCTGGCTCGAGGTCCATCCGGTCGACGAGCCAGTGCGGCGCCTCGATGTCCTCAAACGAGACGACCGATGTTTGAATCGAGCGGCCGAGCAAGGACGCATACACTTCCGAGAAGCTGACGATCCCGTTGAACTGGAACTCGATTTGGTCGCGCCGGAGCACGAAGACGCCTTTCCCGTGATGCTTCCGGACGTACCCGTGCTCTTGAAGCAGGTCGAGCGCTTTCCGGACCGTCCCCCGGCTCGCCCCATACTCGTGCATGAGCTCGGTCTCAGACGGCAGTTTCGATTCCGCCGCATATTCACCGGTCTTCATCCGCTCGGCGAGACGCTCATAGATTTGACGATATTTGGTCACAGGCTCACTCCTCTCTATCGAAAAAGACGACCCGACGGCCGTCTTTCCTTTACCATTCGCGGCGATACCACGTGATGCCGATCGCACCAGGTCCAAGGTGTGTCCCGATGACCGGTCCAAAATAAGCACCCGTGACATGGGCCTGTGGGAACTTTTGTTTCATCGATGCGATCTCCTCGGCCTGGCGATCCGGGCAATTGGCGTGGATGATGCCGATGCAGTACCCTGCCCCATCGCCGTCGATTGACTGTTCCATCATCTCTTCGATGCGACGGACCGCTTTCTTGTACGTCCGGATTTTCTCGAACGGGACGATCAACCGGTCTTGGAAATGGAGCACCGGTTTGATTTGAAGAAATGAGCCGACGAGCGCCTGCGCCGCGCTGAGCCGCCCGCCCCGTTGGAGATGGTCGAGGTCATCGACGACGAAGTAGGCCTGAATCGACTCGCGCATCTTTTCAAGGTGAGCGATGATCTCCTGCGCCGACGCGCCCGCGTCACGCATATGGATCGCCTCTTCGACGAGAAAGGCTTGGGGCATACATGAGATTTCCGAGTCGAACGCATGGACGTTGACGTCGACCATGTCGTTCAAGGCGATCATCGACTGGTACGTGCCGCTGATCCCGCTCGAGAGCGTGATGGCGATGACGTCGGTCACCTCGTCCGGCAGGCGTTCAATCAGTTCGATCGTCTCCCCGATGCTCGGCTGGGATGTCGTCGGCAAGTTCCCTGCCTCGATCCGGTCATAAAATGCCTCGGTCGTGATGTCGACGGCTTCGCGGAACGACTCCCCGTCAAAGATCACGCTGAGCGGGGCGACGTGGACGTCGTGACGCTCACAAAATTCGGCCGGCAAATAGGCGGTACTGTCGGTCAAAATGGCTATGTTTCCCATGCTATATCCTCACTTTACATCGTTTCATTTTTCAGTTGAATGTGGATTCCATCCCATATTGTAGCATAAAAACGATGTATTGCATCGGTCGAGGTCAAATCTCGACCCATCCGCGGCGGATGGCATCGACGACGGCTTGCGTGCGGTCGTTCACATCCATTTTGCGAAGGACAGACGAGACGTGGTTCTTGACCGTCTTCTCGCTGATGAACAGCATATCGCTGATGTCGCGGTTCGAGCGGCCCTCGGCGAGCAGATGCAACACTTCGACCTCTCGGCGCGACAACAATTGGTAGACGGGATCGTCGGTCCGGTTCTCGACGTTACGGACCGCCTGCTCGCCTTTGAATTGAAGCAGACGCCGATATTCTTTCAGAACGTTCGTCGTCACTTTCGGGTGTAAGTACGCCCCGTCTTTTGCCATCGAACGTACCGCCGAGATGAGTTCGGTCGATGCGACTTCTTTCAATAAGAAGCCCGATGCGCCGGCCTCGAGCGCGTGCGTGATGTACGACTCGTCGTCGTGAATCGACAGGATGAGGACGCGTGTGTCTGGTGACAGCACCGACAACTGCTTCGTCGCCTCGATCCCGTTCAATTCAGGCATGTTGATGTCAAGAATCAAGATTTCCGGCTTATGGTCCGCGGCGATCTGAATCGCCTCGGTGCCGGTCCGCCCTTCGGCGACGACCGTGAATTCATCCTCTAAATCGAAAATCCGTTTCAAGCCTTCTCGAAACAGCTCATGGTCATCCACGATCGCGATGCGTGTATGTAATTGTTCCATCTAGATACTCCCCCTTGTTCTTCTGTTACGTGATCGGAATCGACATTCGGACGACCGTCCCTTTACCGACTTCCGAATCAATGGTCATGCTCCCGTTCACGAGCTCGATCCGCTCCCTCATCCCGACGATCCCGAACGAGCCTTCGCCAATCGAGGCTGGCACGAATCCGACGCCATGGTCTCTCACATAAATATGAATCGCATCATGCGCTTGTTCGACATTGACGACGATTTCTGCCGTCTTCGAATGTTTGATCGCATTTTGGACGGCCTCTTGAACGAGCCGGAACACGTTAATCTCTAATTTCTCAGGCAGTCTAACGCGTGACCCCCGGTAGTTAAGCCGGGTCTTGATGGCCGTGTACTCCTCGGTCTGATGCAGATACCGTTCGAGCGTCGGCAAGAAGCCGAGGTCGTCAAGCGACATCGGACGGAGGTCGTAAATGAGCCGTCGGACGTCGACGAGCGCACCGCGAATCAGCCGCTTCAACTCGTGTAGTTCGGCGAACGCCTCGTCTTTCCCACGCTTGTCGAACGTCTTCTCAATCAAATCAGCTCGAATCAAAATATGAGCAAGCGATTGCGCCGGTCCGTCGTGCATCTCACGGGCAAGGTGGCGCCGCTCACGTTCGGCCGCCTCGAAGACGCTGATGGCCATTTCTTGCTTCTTCATCATGTCGGAATACTCTTGCTGCAAATCGTCGCGCAGGAAGTTCAACACGACGGTGACACGGCTGACGAGCCTGTCCGCCCGCTCCATCGTGTCCTCGAGGACGAGCAGACGGCGTTCAAGGTCGTTGCGCCGCTGTTGGCCGGCCATCTCCTCTTTTTGGATGAGGAACCGCTCGAGTTGCATCTGGTTGGCACGTTCGTATGCCTCCCGAATTTCTTGCTCACTATGTATATGAAACTTTTTGCTCACTTGGACGAGCTTGTTCTTCGCCGCTTTCACGAGCACGTCGAGCCGCTCCGACTCCTCGATATAAAACTCGATCTTTTGCGTCAACTCTTTCAACTCGTTTTGAATCACTGAATATTCGTTGGCCGAACTCTCGGTAATCCGGACGATTTCCTCTTTACTTTCCGTCACCGTCTCAATCATATTTGTTATGATATGTTCTAAAGCTGTACGATCGGTAATATGATTCACGATGCCATCCCCTAATAATTCGGTAGTAAGTCCCCATCTATTCCTATTATCGTCTGTGGAACGTTCGCTTACAGTAAAACATGGAGGCTCTCCTTCCCATTCGTCGCACCAAGTGTTGACGCCTACTTGAATTCTAAAAAAAATAGTGAAAAATAGAAAGGAGAATTTTCAGAAATGTCTGCTGTACAAAATTATACTATAAAACAAGACGGAGAATACGAGGTCATCATCCAAAAGTCAAAATTTATCGCCCACTTCAAACGGGTCACCTCCGAGGAAGAGGCGCAGACGTTCATTCAAGCGATCAAGAAGGCGCATTGGAACGCCAATCATAACTGTTCGGCCTATATCATCGGCGAGCGCAGTGAGTTCCAAAAAGCGAATGACGACGGGGAACCGAGCGGCACGGCCGGCCTTCCGATGCTCGAGGTGCTCCGAAAACGTGCGTTGAAAGACACGGTCGTCGTCGTCACCCGCTACTTCGGTGGCATCAAGCTCGGCGGCGGCGGACTGATCCGCGCTTATGGCGGCACGGTGAGCGAAGGACTCGACGCCATCGGCATCGTCGAGCGCATCGTGATGCAACGGTTGACGCTCACGGTCGATTACGGCTGGATCGG
This sequence comes from Exiguobacterium sp. TNDT2, assembly GCF_003331145.1. GTDB lineage: Bacteria > Bacillota > Bacilli > Exiguobacteriales > Exiguobacteriaceae > Exiguobacterium. The sequence goes on from NZ_QLVE01000007.1 coordinate 37,565, forward strand.
CAAGGTCGAGAACGAGCTCCGTCAATCGTCGTATCTTCTCGATGACATCGTCTATGCCGACCGCGTCACGTTCCACGTCTCGGTACCGGTCGAAGCGACTGAGACTGCGATAGCCTGGCTCGTCGATTTGACGAACGGACAAGGGGAACTTGAGGCCCGGGGCGAGCACATCATCGAACGTGATTTTGTGCGGTAGGTCACGTATACTAAAAGAAATGAATGAAATGAGGAGACGACATGGAACAAGACTCCAGAAAAAAACGTCGTGTTTGGAAAATCGTCCTGCTCGTGCTCGGCCTCGTCTTACTGATTGGCGGGTCGGCCTTCGGCTACTTCGTCTTCAAGGCGAACGAGACGGCGGAGAACACGAACAGCGAGCTGAAACGCGGCGACAAGTCGGATCGTCGGGAAGACACCGTCGACTTGACGAAAGATCATTTCTCCGTCCTACTCGCTGGTGTCGATGGCGGCGAATCGCTCGAAGAAGGACGGACCGACTCGCTCATGGTGGCGACGTTCAACAAGGAATCGCGTCAAGTGACGCTCGTCAGCATCCCGCGTGACGCATACGTCGATATCGTGTCGAACGAGGGGGAGTTTAAAGACAAAATCAATCACGCTTACGCCTATGGCGGCATCGACACGACGATTGCGACGGTCGAGAAGCTGTTCGACATCCCGATCGACTACTATGCGACGATCAACTTTGACGGCATCGAGGACCTCGTCGATGCGGTCGGCGGCGTCGAGGTTGATGTGCTCATCCCCATCTCCGGACGGGCGACCGGCAACGTCGAGCTCGAACCCGGCGTCCAGATGTTGAACGGGAAAGAAGCGCTCGCCTATGCCCGCATGCGCAAGGACGACCCTGAGGGCGATATCGGACGGGCGAAACGTCAACAGCAAGTGCTCGAGGCCATCATCAACGAGGCGACGACGATCAACTCGTTCACAAAGCTCAACCGGATCATGAATGCGGTCGGCAATAACATCCGAACGAATATGTCTCTCTCCGAGGCGTCACAGCTCCAGCCGTACACGAAGTCGCTCCGCTCGTTCAACCAAGAGACGCTCGCAGGCGGCGATTTGACGCTCGGCGGTGTATACTATTATGAACTCGACCCGGCTGACTTGAGCGAGAAACGTACGCTCTTGAAGACCGAGCTCGGGCTACCGGTGACGGCGGAGGACTCCGAGACAGAGACGGATGACGGCTTGACCGGCACCGACGACGGGTTCAGCGAGACGACGACATACTGACGACCAAAAAACGACCGAGGACACGCGTCCCCGGTCGTTTTTATATGTTCTGATCATGTCTTGGGCCGGCCGAGCAGACGCCGTGACGTCTGGATGATCGGCTTATAATTCGGATGAATCAACTCGGTCGACTCGACGATCAGCTCGATGACGATGAGCACGATGACGAACGTAATGACCGCCCCGAGCATCGTCGTCTTCGCGAACAGGATCGAGGCGATGCCGAAGAAGAACGTCATCCCATACATGAGCAACACGGCTTGCCGCGTCGTGAAGCCCATGTCGATCAACTGGTGATGCATGTGCGACTTATCGGGCGACATCGGCGGCCTTCCTTGAACGAGCCGACGGACGATCGCAAAAATCGTGTCCGAGATCGGCAGACCGAGCAAGAGCACCGGCACGACGAGCGAGAACAACGTCACGTTCTTGAACCCGATGAGCGAGAACACGGCGAGCATATAGCCGAGGAAGAGCGCCCCGGTGTCGCCCATGAAGATTTTCGCCGGATAGAAGTTATGGACGAGAAACCCGAGCGTGCTCGCGAGAAGCAACAAAGCCATCATCGTCAAATAGACGTTTCCCTGGATGATGGCGAGCAGGGAGATCGTCCCGAGGGCGATGCTTGAGACGCCGGCGGCGAGACCGTCGAGACCGTCAATCAGATTGATCGCATTCGTGATTCCAATCAACCAGAGCACCGTCACCGGGATACTCCATGAACCGAGATAGAGCTGTTGGTCGAACGGGAGGTTAATCAATTCGATGCGCATACCGGAGTTCAAGACGACGACGGTCGCAATCATCTGCCCCATCAGCTTGACGCGGGCCGTCAACTGGAACCGGTCATCGATGAATCCGGTCAAAATGATGACGACGGCCCCGATCAAGATGGCGTCGTTATATCGACTCGTCGGCAATAGCAGGGCGTAGCCGATAAAAAAGGCGATGAAGATGGCGAGGCCGCCAATCCGTGGCATCGTCCGTAAATGTACTTTTCGGGCGTTCGGGTGATCGACCGCTCCGATCAGAAAAGCAAACCGGCGAACGAGCGGCGTGATCAAGATGGCCATCACAAAACTGACCAACATGGCAATCCATAGCATGGGCCAACGTTCCTCTCTCATAAAAATAGACTCTGGCGAATTATAGCATATTTCCTTTGAGGCGAGACGTATCAGAAATATTACAACAAAAAATCCCGACGAGGTCGTCTCGTCGGGGCATGGTCAGGCGTGGGCCGGATGCGTCGTCACTTCATCTGCAGCCTCGTATGTATACAAGCCGCGGCCAATCTTTTTGATGTCCGGATTGACCGACTCGATTTTCACCATCAACTGGTAAATGTTGCTAATGTTATGACGGTAGCGCAATTCGAGCTCCATCTGGATGTCCCGCACGCTCATCGTTCTCCGTTCCTTCAATAGGTCTGTTACCTGATGGACGTAGACCTCGAGTGGATAACGTTGATTGACGCGTCGTGGACGAAGCCGTTTCGCGGAATCGAGCAACGATTCCTCTTCATGTTTGCTTCGGTTCAGTTCAGAAATCAAATACTCGGCACGGCGTTGTAACTGCCGATACGATTCTTCGATTTCCATGAGCTCCCGATAAATGTGTTCATTGACATTCGCAGATTCCATACACAAATCTCCTTCTACACCCAATTGAAATTCTCGATTACCTATTTTGAATCAAGATTTTCTAATTATTACTTGCTATCTTCTAAAAGTGTAACGGATTTGTAATGTGTTTGTCATCTATTTTTGGGCATCTCTTCCTATTCAGGACTTTTGAACTACAAAAAGACGACGACTGTTCGGGGCAGTCGTCGTCTCACGGAAGATGATCGTAGTCTTTACGCGCCGACGCGTTCGAGGATGCGTGCGAGCGAGAGTTCATCGGTCGAAGAGACGATGAGGTCTGCATGACCAAGCATCGATTCTTCCCCGACGGCGACAGCAAACATGTTTGCCGCTTTGATTGCAGTCACGCCTGCGGCCGCGTCTTCAACGCCGATGGCATGTTCGGGTTTCACGCCAAGGGCAGAGGCGGCCTTCAAAAACACTTCGGGATGTGGCTTTGATTCGGCGACAGTTGCTGCATCGACAATGTGGTCGAAGTAATGACGGACACCAAGTGCGTCTACAACCGCAAATGCGTTTTTAGAAGCCGATGCCATTCCGATCTTGAGACCAGCCTCTTTGATTTCATCGAGGAATGAAACGATGCCTGGCAACAAATCTTTCGGAGAGATGTGTTGAATCAGTTCAACGTAATGCTCGTTCTTCTTCTGTGCGAGTTCCGCCTTCTCATCTGGTGTGAAGTCGTCTTGTCTCCCACCGAGTACGAGAATGCGCTCGAGCGAATCCGTCCGGCTCACGCCTTTCAGCGTCTCATTGAACTCACGGTCGAATGGGATAGCGAGCTCTTCTCCAAGCTGTTTCCAAGCGAGGTAATGGTACTCCGCGGTATCAGTGATGACACCGTCCAAATCAAAAATGACTGCTTCAATCGTAGACATACATGCTTTCCGCCTTTCCTTCTAATGCTTGTGTCGTCAGACTACATCAAGGGAACTTGACAAGTACCCGTTGCACGATTGGTCATTGATGCAAACGGTTGCACTTGTTCGATTTCTATTATAAATGAAAAAGCCATCTTCATGCAACCGCTTTCGCAAAAAAATAAAAAAGCAGGAGAAGTAAATCCTTCTCCCACTGCTTACAACTGAATACCGACGACTTTCACGTTGACCGCGAGCGGTGTCATCGCGAGCATCGTGTCCATGTCTTGCGTGATGCGTTCTTGTACGGCCGTCACCGTCTTGATGATGGACTGGCCGTAGGCGACGTAGAGCGACAGGTTGATGATGACGCCCTCTGGCGACTCGTCGACCTTGGCGTGCTTCATGAGCGCACGCTCCGACAACTTCGTGTCTTCTTGCGTGAACGACACGTACTTCGTCTCTTTGACCGCGACTGCGGCAATCATTTCGACAACGTGACGGGAGACGTTGACGTCTCCTTCTGAACTATACTTTCCATTTTCGTATGGCATGGTGTCACTTCCTTAACTCTAGTTTCGCTACCCTGTATAAAGTGTAGCGGAAAACGGCCGTTTAGAAAAGAGTTTACGGTTTTGCGTCCTTCACATCTTGGACGCGGCGAACGTCAATCTCGACGAGCGGTTTCAACAGCTTGACGACCGGCGGGCTGATGATGACCAGCACGATCAAGAATGCGACGCCGAACAAAACGAGCATTTGGAGCCATGATGTCGGCATGAAGCCGGCCGGCACGAACGCCTTCCAGGCGACGACGAGAAAGACGTGCACCAAATAAATATAGAGACTATACTTCCCGGCCCGGGTGAACACCGGCAGTTCGCGACCGGGGATGATGAGTGCGAAGCTGACCGCCATGAGCGCCGATATCGTATAGACGATCAGGAAAGCGAACGGCCCGCTCCAGATTGCCTCTGGCACCGCCGTCTCGTAGGCGAAGCGGAACTTGAACAAGTTACCGATGTGATAGAACGTCCCTTCGCTCTGAAAGCTCATCGAGGCGAGCAGCCCGAGCGTGAGCGTCGTGAAGACGGCAAAGCCGCCGATCCGGTACCGGTTACGCTGCTCGGCCCGCTTCGGCAGTTCGAAGAAGTTCATCGTGTTCCGCTCGCTCATCCAGTTCCCGATCAAGAAGAACGGATAGAACATGATGACTTTCCGAAGGGCGAAAAAGCCGGTCGACTCCGCTTGAAAGCCGAATAAGAGCGCGAAGAGGAGCGCGTATAGCACGTACCCTTTCAACTGGGTCACATACGGGGTGATGACGTACCAGATGATGATCGCCATCAAATACCAGAGCGCCCAATATGGCTTGAGCACGTTCAGTCCCGGATTTTCAATCGACAAGACCGGAATCCCTTCCGTGAAGGAGAACCAGGAGCCGAGGATGACTTGCCAGATGACGTAGACGACGAACAGCTGGATGACGCGCAAATAGCGGTTCTCCCGGAAGAAGTAACCGCTCAACATGATAAATAACGGCATATGGAACGTGTATAAGAATAAATAGACCCACTTCGGCAAGATGTCGTCATAAGCGCCGCGCACGTCGGTCAACAAGTGACCGAACACGACGAGCAGAACGAGCACGCCTTTAATATTGTCGTACCAATGATTTCGCATAATTCTTCCTCATATCTTACATATTTCTTCTCATCGATCACAGCTGATTGAGTGACCGTTTTTTCTGTTCCCACCATTTGAGCAAGCCAGCCTTATCTTCGGCCGGAACATGCTCCATCAAGAAATCGACTTCTTCTGTCAAGCCGAAGACGACAAGTTCTGGTTCGGTTTGAATCGTCTTGATCAGTCGTTCAAACTCCGTAAAGAACGCATTCAATTCGCCTGGTGCGACTGAATGGATGGCATCGGCTTGTTTTTCCACGTATTCAACAAAATAGTACAGGTAGAAGACACGGACGTAATTTCGCAAGACAGGGTCTGCGAACGCGTCCGCTCGTTTGACGAGTTTCGCCCCCTCGCGTAATTGATCAAATCGAAACATGTTCCTTGCGTTGGGAGAATCAAGCTTCTTGATGGATTCAATCAAGCGCTCCACTTCTTCCTGTTCGAATCCTTCCATGAAATAACGGTTCAACGTCGTCTTCACGTCCGCATGCTGTTTATACAACCCGACGATCAGTTCAATCAACTCGTTTTGGTCGAATTGCTTGAGCTCGGCCCGCAACTCGCCTACTTTCATCTTTTTCATATCATCCCTCACTTCAAATTTTGCTTCACTCATCATAGCCGATTTTTTCGTCTGATGAAATTACGTTTCTACAAAAAATAATGACGTCACTGTCATCATTCCCTGGATTTACGATTCGCAAGCCGAAACGTCAACAAATCTTCATCTGACAGCACGTTTCGTGCGTATTCAAATGGACGAGAGTGGGTAGAGTATAGTATAGTGGTGTTACTAAATAATCTGAATATTCTAATAAAAGGAGGTGTGGAGAATGGCTTCAGTCATTCGTAACCGTCACCATATGGTACATGACCCGAAACGTTCATTCTCTAACTTCGGATTTTGGTGGTTCACCGGCGCCTTTTCCGTCGGACTGCTCATCGTCGCCTTCGAACCGATCCGGGAACGATTCACCGCCATCCATCCGATTCTATCTGTCCTTTCATTCGTGTTCATCTCGTTCTTCATCGGCGTCGCCATGAAACTCGCCCGTGACGTCTGGTGGCTCAACTACTTGCTCGAACGCACATCGAACCGGTACATGTACATCGGGGCGGACACGCTCCGCGGTTGGCAGTATACGCTCGACTCCATCTGGTTATTGACCCGCACGTCACAAAAAAAGCTCGGCCGATTGTACATCCAAATCGACCGAACCGTCCGTTCTGAAGAGGCGAAGCGTCTGTTCGCCGCCTATTTGATTGATCGCGGGGTGCTCGTCGTCTACTCGAGACCCTCAAAACCGAAGAAGATGGCCTAACCGAGGAACGGGTTCAGCCAAACTTGCGCCGCCTCGACTTCTTCCATACGCAACTCGTGTCCGCCTTCGTGATAGAAGAGTTCAACGTCCGCTCCGGCACCACGAAGCGTCGACGTGAGCTCTTCTGTTTCTGTTTTCGGGCAAATCGGGTCACGCTCCCCAGCCGAGATGAACACGTTCGCACTAGCAAGGTCCGGCAACGTGAGTGAGCGGTCGGGCACCATCGGGTGGAACAAAAGTGATGCGTGGAACGCACGCTTCCGGTAAAGCGCCGAGCCGATCAAGTTGGCCCCGTTCGAATAGCCGAGCGGAATCATCTTGTCGCGGTCGATGCCATACTCCGCCGCCGCATCGTCCAAGAACGTCAAGAACCGTTCCGTCTGTAGCTTCAAGTCCTCGAGGTCGAGGACGCCTTCCGCGTGACGGCGGAAGAAGCGGGACATGCCGTTCTCGAGCACGTCCCCCCGGAGCGTCAAAATATTCGCCTCGGGAGCGAGTCTTCGTGCGAGCGGGATCAAGTCCTGCTCCGTCCCTCCCGTCCCGTGCAATAAAACGAGTGTCGTCTCGGTCGTGCCTTTGATGAATTGATGAATCATGTCATGTCTCCTCTCGGGATTATAATCGTCGGTAACGTGCGGGTGATCGCCTCACGGTCTTGTTCGAACCAGGCCGGGAGCTTAAGTGTCGAGCCTAGGCCTTCCAAGCTTTCATCGATCAAAAACCCAGGGGCGTCGGTCGCGAGTTCATGGAGAATTCGGCCGCCATCATGGAAGTAGACCGAGCGGAAGTAATGGCGCTCCTTCACTTCGGTCGGACGGAGCCCGAGCTCGAAGATGGCGTCTTGCCACGCCGCGTAGTCCTCCCCGTCATTGACACGCCATGCGATATGATGGACCGTCCCTGAACCGGGCACTCCGTTCGACAGGATGGTCTTTTTCACGTCGATGACGTTGCCGTAGTCGGCCGAGGCTCGTAGGCGAATCCATTCTGAATCTTCCCCTACCGTCTCAAAGCCAAACAGTCCCGTCAGCAAGCGGACCGTCGCCTCAGGGTCTTTCGACAACAACGTCGCTCCGGCAAAACCGGTGATTGCTTCAGCTGATGTCACGCCCGGCACGACCCAACTCGTCTGTTTCGAACTCGTTCGGGCGACGAGCTCGACGACGAGTCCGTCCGGGTCTTCAAACAAGAGCGACGGCTCGCCGAACCGTTCGGTCGCGACCGTGCCGACGCCGTGGTCGTTCAATCGTTTCTCCCAAAACAAGAGACTGCCTTCCGGGACGAGATAGGCCGTGACCCCGACTTGTCCGCTGCCGACGCTGCCTTTGCCGATCCCTGGAATCGGGAAGAACGTGATGACCGTCCCTGGTGACCCTTGCTCGTCCCCGAAATAGAAATGGTACGTGCCGGGGTCATCGAAGTTGACCGTCTGTTTGACGAACCGGAGCCCGAGGACATTCCCATAAAAATCTAAAGTACGCTGTGGGTCTTTCACCATCGCCGAAATGTGATGGATGCCCGCTGATTGCTTCGTCATGTCATGCCCTCCTTTTATTATCTTGATTTCAAGATAAATCATTTTTGAAAAAATGTGAAACTTTTCGCTCAATATGGCGTACGCTAAGAGTAGACACCTATAAGGAGGTACATATATGACGTTACAAATCGATCGTGTCTCAAAACAGTTCGGTGACTTTACAGCCGTCGACGACTTGAGCTTCCACGTCCCGAAAGGCGAGATGTTCGGCCTGCTCGGGGCGAACGGGGCCGGCAAGACGACGACGTTCCGTATGATTCTCGACATCTTGAAACCGAGTGACGGGACGATTACGTGGGACGGAAAACATGTCGACCATCGCATCGTCGGTTATCTGCCGGAAGAACGGGGTCTCTATCCGAAGTCGCCCGTGCGGGACCAGCTCGTCTTCTTGGCGAGTTTAAAAGGCATGCGCCAGGCCGAGGCGAAACGGGCCGTCAAGTCGTGGCTCGAACGGCTCGAGATCCCGCAGTATGAGACGATGCGCGTCGAGCAACTGTCCAAAGGGAACCAACAGAAGATTCAACTCGTGGCCGCCCTGCTCCACAACCCGGAGCTGCTCATCCTCGATGAGCCGTTCAGCGGACTCGACCCGGTCAACGTCGAGATCTTGAAGCGTGAAGTGCTCGCCCTCCGTGACACCGGGACGACGATCGTCTTCTCGAGCCACCGGATGGAGCACGTCGAGGAATTGTGCCAGCATATCGGCATCTTGAAAGGCGGCCGCGCGGTCGTCAGCGGCGACGTCCCGACGATCAAGGCGCGTTACGCTGAACCGGTGCTCTTTATCGAGACGGACCGGCCTGACGTGCTTCAAGCCCTCCCGGTCGTCCGGGCGGTCGAGCCGCATAAGGACGGCCATTTCGTCCGACTCGACTCGTTCACTGACAGCGATGCGGTGCTCGGGGCCCTCGTGACGAACGGCGCCGCCGTCAAGACGTTCATGCGTCAACCCGTCTCATTAAACGACATCTTCATCAAGGAGGTCGGCCAACATGTTTCATAATTTCGGACCGCTCTACTCATTCACGTTACGCTCGAAACTGCGCTCGAAGGCGTTTCTCATCTCGACGATGTTGACGATTTTGTTCATCTTCGGTTTCACGAACATCGACCGTCTGCTCGCCAACTTCGAGGATACGGACCAGGCGCAAGCCATCCTCGTCACTGACAACAATGAACTGACGACGCTCATGCAATCGCTCGGCTATGAAGACATCGAATCGGCATCCATCTCCGAGTCCGAGGCACGCGCTGGGCTCGACAGCGGGGATTATGAGATCGTCGCCTTCGTGGAAGGGAATTCGGCCCGCGTCTTATCGGAACGGCCGGAACCAGATTTCACGACGGTGCTCCAGACGGCGCTCCGCGAAATCCGGAACGCCGAACTGATCGAGACGTCGAACATCGACCCGGCCGTCCTCGCGGCGTTGAATGAGCCCGTAACGGTCGAGGAATCGTATCTCGGCCGCGGCGGGGAAAACTCGGACGAGCTGTTCTCGTCGTTCGCATTCGTCTACGTCATGCTCATGTTGCTCTACGTCTCGATTATCACGTATGGCTCGATGATCTCGACCGAGGTCACGACCGAGAAATCGTCGCGTGTCATGGAACTCATCATCTCGACGACGCACCCTGTGACGCATATGCTCGCCAAAATCTCGGCCATCGGGACGCTCGCTCTGCTCCAAATCGCGATTTTCCTTGGCTTCGGGTATTTCAGTGCCCGCAGCAACGAGATGGCCCAGTCGGTCATCGACAACGCCGGCAACGTCCGGGCCGTCGTCTACTTGTTGACGTTCTTCACGCTCGGATATCTGCTCTATGCGGCCATGTTCGCCGTGCTCGGCTCGCTCGTCAGCCGGGTCGAGGAGTCGCAACAGATGACGATGCCGGTCATCATGCTCCTCGTCGCCGGGTTCCTCGCCGCCATGTTCGGCTTGAACAACCCGGAAGCACCGATCGTCACGATTCTCTCGTACGTACCGTTCTTCACGCCCATGCTCATGTTCCTTCGCGTCATGCTCGTCGACGTGCCGGTGTGGGAAGTCGCGTTATCGATCGGCATCATGATTGCCACGATCGGTGTGATTTTATGGGTCGGCTCGAAATTTTATCGCGGCGGCGTCTTATTCTACGGCAACAACGCGATTAAACAATGGCGACAAATATTACAGAATCGACAATAACGTTTACAGCATTTTCGTTTTCGTATACTCTAAAGAATGTGCAAAATGAGGAGGAAACGAACTATGCGATCACGATTACTCGCAGCTTTAATCTTTACTTTCATGACGACGCTCACGACGTTCATCTGTTATACCGTCTTCTTGGACGCCGATGCGCTGTGGCAAATCTTGCTCGCATACGCGGGAAGCACGTTCCTCGGGACGCTCGCTTTTTGGTATCCGGTCAGCCGACGTCCGGAGACGTCGCGGTTCGGCGGCGCGTGGATCGGCATCTTGATCACGGCGGCGACGCTCATCGGATTCACTGCGATCCGCTTCACCGTGCGCGGTGACGCCGCGTCCTTACTCGACTGGCAGACGATGCTCGCGAGCCTCGCCTATACGTTCGGTTACGTCGGCTGGGTGCTCACGATTCTCAATATCGTGCTCGGCTTCCTGCTTGCCGGGACACAACCGAAAGTACGTTATGACGCGCGCATGGCGCGTTGAACGACAGAACGGCCACCCATTTGGGCGGCCGTTCTTTTTTTAGCCTCCTCGAAACCAGTCCCAGAACGCGGCCCCTTGTGCCACGATCACGTAATCCAACCATAGTGAAAAGGTGAACGGCAAGCGGTTCAACCTAGCGTCCTCTTCATCAAAGCTCAAAAACTCTCCAATCCACATCCGATTGTCCGTCTCACTTATGTATTCGCAAACAATCCATTCTCCGTCACGTCCCGCCCCGACCGGCAGAAAGGGAGCCGGACAATCCCAATGTTGCCGGTATTCAAGTATCTCCTCAATCGAGAACAATTCGATTGCCCCACCATACTCCGGGTCTTCGAACAGTTTGGCACCGTTATGTTCGCCTAACCACGCCCGGACCGCTGCGGGTGTTTCTTTCGGCAACCGCTCTAGTTCCGTCGCAGTAGCTGGACCGTTGAAGGAGAACATCAACTCGTTCACGTATCCCTCTTCTAACTGGACATCCAACCGGTTGTTCACCAATCGCCGCTTCAGCGCTTGAATCGCAATCATGACAACATTCCTTTCGTTCATAGCGAAAAACCGTGGTCCCCCACGGCTTTTACTGCAATTTATACGATTTACCGACGACCCCGAACTCCGTGTATTGGAACGAGTTGTCGACGAACTGGTCTGGTACGAGCTGATCAATGTAACGAGCGAACGGCACGATTCGATGCGTCGTTTCGTGCGAGCGACCAAGACCGAGCACCGCGTCGACGAGCGCCTCGAGCGCATGATGTGTGGTCGGTTCCTCGTCCTCGGCGAAGATGCGACGGAGTTCTTCCTCATGCATCAGGTCGAAGATGCGCATGCGCGCCTCGAGTTGCCGCTGCATGTCCTCGGTCGACTTGCCGTGCATCGCTTCTTCGTAGGCGAGTTTCATCTGTTCGAGCTCGGGGACTGTCCCTTTCATGAGCACTTTGAGCGACTCACCCGTCCAAATATGCCGGGCCAAATAGTTCGCGTCAATCTTCAGCGCCTCGGCGAGCGCCTCTATGTAAGGCATCGTCGGGTACACTTCACTCAGTTCGGTCCTGCGAATAAAGTACGGGGCGACACCGATGCGGTCAGCGAGTGCCTCGACCGAGATGCCGGCCCGCTCCCGTAATATTCGAATTCGGTCGCCATAACCCCGGTACGGTGCGTTTTTCCCATCCATATCTTTCTCCCCCTCTCTTTGTAGTATAGTTCCCAAATCCACAAAAAAATACTCGGAAGCATACGCCTCCGAGTAAATCGTTCCACTTATTTTTTCGTCAATTCGACGACTTCTGAAGAACCGGCTGTGACCGTGTCACCTTCTGCAACGAGTTTGTTCACGCCGAAGCTGTCGTGGTTCGTGATGATCACCGGTGTGATCGTCGACGGCGCGTTCGCTTTGATGAAGTCGAGGTCGAACGTGACGAGCGTGTCGCCCGCTTTGACGGCTTGGCCTTCTGTCACGTGTGTCTCGAAGCCTTCTCCTTTAAGATTGACCGTGTCGAGACCGATGTGAATCAAGTACTCCGCCCCGTTGTCTGCGTTGATCCCGATCGCGTGTTTTGTCGGGAAGACAGTGGCGATTGTCCCATTTACCGGCGAGACGACTTTACCGTCTGTCGGTTCGACGGCGATGCCGTCACCCATCATTTTTTGCGAGAACACTTGGTCAGGAACGTTCGTGATGTCAATGACCTTCCCTGTAAGCGGTGAAACCGCGTTAAGTTGTTCTTCTTTACCACCGAAAAGTTTTTTAAAGAATCCCATAGCTTAATCCCTCCAACATGTTCTGTTAATCAAAGTCTTAGCTTTTATACCCGAAAAGCTTCCACTTCAATCCCTACCCTAGAAACGGTATAGTTGTAATAAGGTAGTGCGAATTCGTTTTACACATCGTAAGGATACGAGTGTGCAATCGCTTTTGCAAGCCCTTTTTACACTTTATAAAAATTTCACGTGATGGAGGCGCTTACAATGACGACTTTCACAAAATTGTCATATGAACGGCCCGACTTGGACGCTTTGAACAGCCGATTGTCGGACTATTCAGTCGAATTACAACAAGCGAGCACACTTGAAGAGGCGAACGAGTTGATTCGCCAAATCAACCAGGAACGGAACGAGTTCGAGACGCAAAGCCAGCTCGTCGCGATCCGCCACTCAATCGATACGCGTGATGCGTTCTACGAGGCCGAGCAGACGTTTTTTGACGACGCCTTGCCGGTTTACGAGAAAGAGGTCCAGGCGTATTATCGCGTCTTGACCGAGCACGACTTGCGCCGTGAACTCGAACAGGAATGGGGCAGCCAGTTGTTCGAACTCGCCGAGCGCGCGCTCAAGACGTTCGACGAGTCGCTCATCCCGAAACTGCAGGAAGAGAACCGCTTAGCGACCGCCTATCAAAAAGTCATGTCGGCGGCCCAAATCGAATTCGACGGCAAGACGCTCAACTTGTCCCAGTTCGGCCCGTATTTGCAGTCCCCTGACCGTTCGGTACGAAAAGCGGCGTCCGAGGCCCGGTATACATACCTCGCCGACAACGGGGACGAACTCGACCGTATCTACGGCGAACTCGTTCGCGTCCGGACCGACATCGCGCATGCGCTCGGCTTCCCGTCGTTCGTCGAGCTCGGTTACGCCCGGATGCAGCGCGTCGGCTATGACGAGTCGAACGTCGACAACTTCCGCAAACAAGTGCGCGACGTCATCGTCCCGCTCGCGACGACGTTAAAAGAGAAGCAGGCGAAGCGGATCGGCGTCGACGCGCTCACGTACTACGACGAGTCGTTCGTTTTCCCGGACGGCAACGCGACACCTCAAGGCGACGAGGCGTTCATCATCGAAGGCGGGAACACGATGTATCGTGAACTCTCGAACGAGACGGACGCGTTCTTCCAATTCATGCAACAGCGCGGCGCCCTCGATTTGACAGCGAAACCGGGCAAGGCCGGCGGCGGCTACTGCACGTACCTCCCGTCAGAAGGTCTCCCGTTCATCTTCTCGAACTTCAACGGGACGGCCGGCGATATCGACGTGCTTACGCACGAGGTCGGTCACGCCTTCCAGGTGTATGAGAGCCGTCATTTGACGACGCCGGAATACGCGTTCCCAACGTACGAGGCGTGTGAGATCCACTCGATGTCGATGGAGTTCTTCTGCTGGCCGTGGATGGAGCTGTTCTTCGGCGACCAAGTCGACAAGTACAAGTTCAATCACTTGGCCGGAAGCATCACGTTCCTCCCGTACGGCGTCCTCGTCGACGAGTTCCAACACGTCGTCTACCGCAACCCAGGAATGACGGCCGCTGAACGTCGCCAGGCATGGCGTGACCTTGAGAAAGTATACCTCCCGCACCGTGACTATGAGACGAACGACTATCTCGAGTCAGGCGCGTGGTGGCATCAACAAGGGCACATCTTCCAAAGCCCGTTCTACTATATCGACTACACGCTCGCACAAGTGTGTGCCTTCCAGTTCTGGGTGCGCATGCATGAGGACCGCGAGGCGGCGTGGAGCGATTACCTCACGCTCTGCCAAGCTGGCGGCAGCCGCTCGTTCCTCGAGCTCGTCGAACTCGCCGGACTCCAGTCGCCGTTCGAGGACGGCGTGTTGAAACAGACGGTCGGACAGATCGAAGACTATCTATTGAAGCATCCGCTCGCGAACTAACACGGTCCCACTCACGTCAGCGTGAGTGGGTTTTTTCGTGCTAGACGCGCGATGATGTCAACCAGAAAAAGGTGAACCCGTGAGCTCACCTTTTGTGCCTTAAATCACGTCCAATGGTTCTTTTTGGCTCGGGGGCGGGAACGCCTCGTCAAGCGCTTGGAAATCGTCCTCGCTCAAGTTGAGGAGCATCGCCGCTCCGTTCTCTTCCACGTGTGCTTTTTGCCCCGCTTTCGGGATGGCGATGACGTTTCCGCTCCGCACCGTCCAAGTCAGGAGGATTTGCGCGGGCGACGCATTGTACGCCTCAGCGATCCGGTTCAGCGTCTCGTCGTTGAAGACTTTCTCTTTCACATCGCTCCCTTCGGCGAGCGGTGCGTAAGCCATCATTGCTATTCCTTGTTCTTTTAGGAATGGCAACAAGTCGTATTCGACGCCACGGCTGCCGAGATGGTACAGCACTTGGTTGACGGCGCAGTGTTTGCCGTTCGGCAAGGCGAGCAGTTCTTTCATGTCGTCGACATCAAAGTTCGAGACACCCCATGCCCGAATCTTCCCGTCCGCTTTCAATTGTTCGAGCCCATCGACCGTCTCCTCGAGCGGGATGTCCCCGCGCCAATGTAAGAGATACAGGTCGAGGTAATCGGTGCCGAGCCGCTCGAGCGTGGCGTCACACGCCTTGACAAGTTTGTCGCCCCCAGCGTTGTGTGGATACACTTTCGAGACGAGGAACACCTCTTCCCGTCGATCTTGAATCGCCTCGCCGACGAGCGACTCTGATTTGCCATCTCCGTACATCTCTGCCGTATCGATGACGTGTAGCCCACAGTCAAGTCCCGTCCGGAGCGCCTCGATTTCGGCGTCCCGTTTTGAATCATCTTCCCCCATGCGCCATGTGCCTTGTCCGAGGGCTCGCATCTCACGGCCGTCCGGCAACTCCACCACGTTCTGTTTCAATGCCGCCAAAATCAATGTATGTGGAATTCTACTCATGCCATCTCCTCCTTCGTCCATGTTTCATGTAACGGCCCAGTCGTCCCGAAGACGGGATCGGTCGCCGGCTTGTCGACTCGCTCGATCCGCAACACATTGTCCGGCCGTTCTTCCGGTCTCCCTGTCAACGTATCATAGTCGCGTCCTTCCGGATAGGCACCGACGATGGCGAAGTCTTGACTTGCCTCGAGACGGCGATGTCCGGTCCCGGCTGGCAAAATCAAGACGTCCCCTGCTTCAATCGAGACGATGTCCCCGGTCGCGCCGCCGAGTTGAACCGTCGCCCGGCCTGTCTTCACGCCTAGCGCTTCATGTGTGTTACTGTGGTAATGGTGATAGTCGAACACGCCGTTGACCCAACTGTTGCTCCAACCGTTACGTTCGAACGTCACCTGGATCCCGTCCGTCTCGTCGAACACGCCGCGATATAAGAGCACCGGAAAAAATGGGTTGTTCGGAATCGAGCCGTCGTCTTCAAATCGATATGTCGACACATCCATGTTGTCCCCTCCTTTGTCTCTTGTGACTGTACCCGACATGGGGCAACAAAAAACGGCTGCTTGGTATAAGCAACCGAAGATGACGCACAAGTATGGTCCAGATTAAACGTTCCAATGGTTGAACTTCCCCAATTCCTTGAATTCCGTCTATTGATTCATCAATTCTAAAGCGAGTTGACGAACCGCCTTGTATGAATCCTTTACGTTCACCCAGCGCTCTAACAAGTGATCAAAATATAATCCGTCCTGTAGTTCCGCGATGACTCCGGCTGCATCGAAATCGTGTGTCAATAGAAACTGTTCATCTGGTGATTGACTTTCATCATATTTATCCTTCCCGAATCGTGCTTCAACGGCTTCACGTGACTTCCCACCGACCATGTCCCAATCCTCTGTTGTGAACGAAGTAATGGCGTAGTCATAATAAGAGCTGTAACAGAGAAACGGTTCATTCGTCCAAAAATCTCGTTTTTGATCATATTCATACATCACTTGCCAGTAATGCAGAAAACAACCGACAAACGTCGCGTTCCGATCATCAAAACCGTCGTTCTTATCACTCGTTATAGTTTGCTCGCTTCCATCGTCGTAGTTGATATGAAAGTGGATCATTCCTTCTACCGACGTATCTTCGTAAAAATATACGGAAGCGCGATATGTAGACAAATATTCGGTTAATGGTGCGTGCAGACCAGTCCTTGCATCTTCAAATGTGACATCAATTTGTTGAATGATACGACTATTTGCTTTCAATCCTTCGACATAAACGAGATTTAGAATGAGTGGGGTAAGCGCTTGCCGTGAAGCCTCGACATCAATCCACCGCTCCAAAAGATCGTCAACATAATAACCATCCTCAATCAACTCCAACGTATTCTCTAAATCATCTTCCAAAAAACTTTCCATAACAACCTCCATATCGTGAAGTCGTCCGTATGCAGAGCGGTCTCCGACAGAATTGCGTTCGATGAGTCGTTTCGTCCGAAAATCTTGTCCGCTTCGCCATTCCATAATGTCCTTATAACGTTCAGCAAAGGCTAATAGGGTAGGCCGATAGTAGTGACGGTCTTCCACTTCTTTTATGTCGTGCTCGACGACTTGAACGGTGCCGTCCGTATATGTAACACGATATTCAAACGTTCCCTGAATGGCCTCGTCTTCAATCAAATACTGAACAGGTCGATTGGTCCGTAATGAAAAATCAGCCAATCTTTCCGTTTCCTTCGTAATGGCATCCCGAAACCAAATCTCCAACGTCTGAATCGTATATGTATTCATCCTAACCCTCCTCACAGTGCGCATATAAAAACCAACCTGCTTTCACACAGGTTGGTCCGTTCGCTCAGTTCACTTTATTCTCGAGCTGTTGCAACTTCGTCGAGTAATATTCGATGATGTCGCGGCGCCGGATGATGCCGATGAAATACTTCCCGTCATCGACGACCGGTACGAAGTTTTGATCGGTGATCGCATCGACGAGCTCCTCGATTTGCGCCGTGATGGCGACCGGTTTATACCGTACGCGTTGCTTGATGTCCTTCAGACGTGTCCGGAGCACTTTCTCGTAATCCTCTTCCCCGCGAAGCTGTTCGGCGAGTGCCCAGAGTAAATCCCCTTCCGTCATCGTCCCGGCGTAAAAGCCGTTCTCTGATACGAGCGGCACCGAGGTGAAGCGATGATGCTTCATCTTCTCGAGCGCTTGACGCACCGTCGATTCCGGGTCCAGATATTTGACGTCTTCTTTCGGATATAAAAAGAAAGCGATATTCATGACAATCTCTCCTCAATCTAAAAATCCACTTTTTCATTGTATCACGTATCAAGGTCTAGTCATCACAAATTGACCTTTCAACCGTCATCCATCCCAACAAAAAAGTGTCTTCCCTTTTCCTTGTCCTTGTTTCCACATAAGCTGTTCAAATTTTGGGAGCGCACAAAACAAGCACGGTCCCGAGCGGCTTTTCCATAGCCATCCTTGACCGTGTGACTTCGTTCAAACCCAACATAAACTAGATACTTCATTTTAGCTATACCCGAGAAAGAACCAATCTAGCCGTAACAAACCAATTTCACTCAATATGAATGTCACTAAAAAACAAACCTAGGAATAACCTTAGGTTTGTTTCAAGAAAAAATTGATCAACGGTCGCGCCAGAGCGATTCCGCTTTCATGACATGCTCAATCGCCGCCGCTCCTTCGCGTAATACGGACGTCCGCCACGACTCGTCTTCCGGATAAAACATGGCCATGAATTCTTTACGGATACCGTTGCGGGCTTCCGGGTCTTTCGTCCCTTCAAAGTAGAGCCGGTTCTCGAGGATGATCGTCAAGAACTCGCGAATCATCGCTTTCGTCGACGTTCCGAACGTCCCGAATTCGAACAAGGCGGAGACGAGTCGTTTCTCCGGGTAATGCGTGTCCCGCACGTAATAGAAATGGTTTGTCGAATCCCCGAGGACGTCGGTCGGGTCAAACGTCTGGATGTTCTTCAACCCGTACGTCCGTTTTAATTCGTCCACGTCACGTCCGTCGCGTTCGCTGAGGACCATCGTCACTTCGTTTGTCGGACCAAGTGCCGTATGCCAATCCATGTGGACGACATGGTCATAACGTTCCAGCAAATCGTGTTGAATTGCCTTCATGAAGACAGCGGACGGCTCATCTGACTCGCCGCCGTAGTAGACGCCTTTCGGGAACTGATATTGCCCCATCCCTTTCGCCTCGGTCATCGCGTCGAACCCGTCGAGTTTGATGCCCGATCCGAGGAACGAATAGATTTGTTCGCGCGCCTCGTGATAGTTGTCGATGACGCCGTCCGGGACGAACAAGTGCCGCATGACCTCATACTCTTTGTTAACGTTACGCGGAAGCGACTCCCGGTCGATGACATAGTTCCGGTTCAAGTCGACGTTATGTTCATTGACGCGACGGAAATGCTTCATCCCCCACGGATTGACGGCATGGATGAGACAGATGCCGGTCGACTCATGCCGGACGTGTTGAAGTTGCGTCTCGACGAATTGATGGGTCACAGCCGCACCGGCGTATCCTTCGATACCATGTTCGCCAATCGTCATGAAGAGGATCGCCTCGCGTGACCCCGCCGGTTCCCCGATGATGATGTCGATCGTGTCGTCACCGATCGAGTGGGACATCACGCGTGCCGTCGGATAATCAGTTTTGACACGGTCGAGCAGGGCGAGAAACTTTTCGCGCGACTCTTCATATGATGATGAAAAATACTGACTCATAGTGACTCCCTCCATTCTTGTCTTCTGTATCCCTTTCCCATTACAGGTCAGACTAAAAACGCCCCCATACGGAGACGTTTTCTGGAATCAATGGGCCCCGGCCTTTGTACCTCGATTTTGACGCCGGAACTCAAGCAAGTAGACGAGCGGGGCGAGCAGGACGGCACCGAACAACCAATACGCGCCTGGGCTCTCGAACAGCGTATCGAATGCCCGGAAAAACCAGGCGACGACCGTGAAGCCGACGATGAGTTCGGCCGTCCAGATGACACCACGACGGACTGCCAGCGTGAGTGAGTTCGTTTTTTGGAAGAGGGCTGCGAGAAAGGCGACTAAAAAGGCCGGGAAACTACTGAACCAAAGCATCCGATTCAACGTCGACTCGGCAAAATACGTGTTGCCGAGCGACACCGTGATGAGATAGTGTGCGACGAGCACGATTAAGACGACAATCCAACCGACGAGGACGTCACGTTCCCATTTTTTCATCATTCTCCCTCCGTTCTTCGCAACAGAGCTACTCTTATATTTACCCGTTTTGCCGTTGCTTCGGTCAAATCCAGATGAAAAAAGACGCATTCCTTGGGAACACGCCAGGTTATTTGTCCATCAAGTGACGAGCCCACTCGGTCGCCCGCTCAATCTCTCCGTCTTTGAGCGGCCCTTCTTTGTCGAGGACGATGAACGATTCTGTTAACACCGGTTCCGCTCTTTTGTCGAGCAGCAATCGCTCGATCCGGCTCGAGGCGTGACCGAACCATTTCACGATTTTCCCGACGAAAAAGCCTTGGTCTTCTTCGGCCATGCTCGTATCAAACGCCGCGGCCCGGATGCCCCGAAGCGCATGGTCCGACAGACCATCGAGAAACGTCTTTACGTCCTCGGTCTCGCGTCCGCCGTGCGTCGGTGAGCCGACGACGAACAAATCGAGATTGGCGAGGTCGCCGTACCCGACGTGATTGATCTGCATGATGTCGACTTGGTGCAAGTCGTTGAACCCGTCTTTGATGGCATGCGCAACTTTTTCCGTGCACCCGTACATCGAGTCAAAGATGATCAGGATTTTCATGTGATGCCCCTCCCCTGAGTGAAACTCCCTATTCTCCATATAAGACTATTCCCTTTCTGGGAGATACCCCATCATGAATCCAGTCTTTTTTCAATCATCTGAAGAAGTGTCTCTACGTCTTCAGTCGCAAGGCCATCTTCCTCGGTGTCCCGGTACCTCTCCATGTATTCATGTAAGACGTGCAACTCATGTTCCATCACGGATGCTAGTGATGTCAGGAGATCCATATGCAAACCTGACCACATCCATGTCTCCGCCGCCTTCAATACGTTCACCAGTTCAACAAGGATGGCTTCATTCGAGATCGCATCGATCGCGGAGCAAACCGCCGCGTTTAGTTCGTCTGCCGTCTCCCAGCTCAGTTCGGTCACCTCTTCGAAGTCATAGTCTGACATCGCAATCAGTAACGAGATGCCTTGTTTCAGTCGCATCTCCGGGTCTTGCACAATAAGCACGTCACTGATTCGTGTGTTAATGAATGACTGAAAGCTTGGCAATAACATATAGTCAAGTTCGGGCACAGGAAATTTTTCACTGAAGCGACGGCGCATTTCTCTGATGACTTGATCGAATGATTTGTGACTCGTATCAAACGAACGGGCGATTCGCGGATACAGTTGTGGATCACTCGCCAATCCGACCAGGAGATCGACGAGTTGTTGTTTCGATAGGTTCTGGAGTCGTTGGTTTATCTTTCGATTTGACGGTACTGCCACTTTTTCACGCAACAAGAAGTATGCGGCGACCTCATGTTTGCAGTGACCTTTTATATACGGGCAATCACAGTCCGAGTCGTCGATATCGATGCCTGTCAACGTGATGATGACTTCATATCGCTCGGACCCTTCCGCTATAAGCCTATAAGTCGATTCATCTTCTGACTCAATCATGACCCTGCCTTCCATCCAGTAGTCATAGCCCCGATCAATGATACGACTCGGAATCTGTTCTTCAAAATCGTATAGATTCATGCTTGTCGCCTCCTGAGAATCAAGCTGAGTAATGCGGCCCCGATTCCTACGGCAGCATATGCCACCTTATCCAAATGGTCACGCAGGCTGAACGGGGCGTCGTGCCGATACTCGGCCCGCTTCCACTCAGACCCATCCTCGACCGCGAGCACGTCTTCTGTCGCTTCCCCGTTCACTTTCCGATACGTCGTCCCGAGCGGATACATATTCGAGGCGTCCCCGTAATAGCTGCCGTCCATATCGTCAGCCAACGTCTCGACCTTGCCGACGACGGCACCCAAATCATCCTCCAATACGGCAACGTCCATCACTTCATACACCCGTCCGTCCAACACGACGAACGCATACGCCCACGATAAGGCTTGGGCCGACAAAGAGACGGATAGGAACAAGAGCGCCAGAGCAATGACGCGTCTCACTGAATCGCCCATACGAACGTCGCCGAATCGCTTAAATCAATCTCGTCCGGCTCAAGTTCTGGCATTGCCGCCTCCGAGAAGAGCACCTCGTCATGGAGCGTGAGGCGTGTCGGCGAATAAAGATGGAGCTCGCCCCACGTGTAGTCGATTTGCAGCAAGTCACCGAGCGTCGCCCCGGCCCCTTTCGCTAACACTTCGGCCCGATGGCGCGCGTTCGCCGCCGCGCTCGCGAGCAGTTCGTCTTGAATCGAATCCGCATCCTTGATTGTGAACGAGATCGACAGCTTCGGCTCGGCTAGTGAGTTGCTGACGTGTCCGATGACCACTGATAGCTGTTTCGTATCGAGCGGAAACTCGAGTTTCGTCTTTTGTTTGCAGACGTAACCACGGAACCGTGATTTATAGTTGCCTTCTTCGTCCCGGTAACTCTCATAGTCGGTGTCGATCGAGAAATCGGTTGTTTTCAAATCACTCTTTGAAAAGCCAGCTTTTTCGATCGCCTTTTGTAGTCGCGTGACGGCAAGCGCCGCCCCGCTCATCGTCTCCTCATAGCGGACGGCTCTTGACGACAAATCCATTCTCACGACAATCAAATCTGGCTTGGCCGATACTTTTCCCGTACCTTTGACGGTGATGGTGCGTTCCATGTGATTTCCTCCTCTTGGTTCACGAGATGCCGAACAGTTTCGTGACGGCCCTCCACTTGCGCGGATAGGCGTTGCTGCCGCTATGTGTCCGAACGATGCCGTCCGGTTGTGTGATGGTCAGACTCCACTGCGTCCCGTCGAGAATCATCAAGTCGCCTTCTACTTCAAACGTCGCCGGCCACTTGTCTGTCCCTAACGCCACGAACGCGGCGTACACGTCTTTCGTTTCTGTTTCATCATACGTGACGAACGTATCCTTCGGCATCGCACGGCTGTCTTCTTGCCAGTCAATGACTCGGACAGCCGTCCCGTCCGGAAAGAATGTCAATGTGGATTCGTTCATGATTCCGAAACCGCCAACTCGGAACTTGATCTCAAGCGCTTGTTCTACCATGTCGCGACCCCCTTTTCGTTTTCATCCACTGTATGATTTTCTTCGCTATCTTCATGGCATGTTCCCCCTTTTTACGACGAAGTCACGTTTTTCCGGTCAACGCGACCGCCAGTCCAATGAGGTAACCGAAGGCTGCACCTGCTACAATCCCATACACCAGCTCGAAATCAAACAAGAGCGAACCGATGATGCCAATGCCTGATCCAAATACAAGTCCGAGTCCGATAACTGATGTTTGCCACTCATTCGAAACCATTTCACCCATCCTTTCGAAGGTACACACTCAAGTCATAAATCGCCTGCAAGGAATTGACGATGACAATGTTACTCGTCTCAGTGACTACCTAAGCGGTGAGCAGACGGATAATCTCGGGCGCCTCTTCCTCTGTCCGCCTCATCCGTGGCATCAATTGGGCCAAGTGCCCTCTCACTTCTTGTGGGATGGCGAGATACAGTCGCTAGAACAAGGACGGTTAGTGCACTTGAAGCAGGTCCGGGTGACGGCGTGTCACTTTCTCCATCGCATCTGAGCTCCGCATCCGGACGACCGGTCATCGATTCTTTGAATCGTTCCGGGTCATTCCCGATGAAAATGACGACCGCTTCGACGTGACCGATCGAACGCAAATCTCCGTCGCTTAACACATCTCGTATGTCCATTCTTCCACCTCTTTCCTCACCCTCACTTCACAAAAGAGGACCCAGCACATACTGAATCCCGCTTGCGTATACCATGAGTCGGCCTCCTTAATCAGTTCGTACTTTTTGTGACACGAAGGCACTGTGGTCGTTCGAATCCGACTTCACCTAAAAACCGTAGCGCATCTATCGTCAACTCGTCGAGCTTGATGGATTGAACGTTCGGCTCCGTCTGTTCATCAACCCACACTTTCCAAATCTCGACCTCCTCCGCCGTCTTCAAGTGGTCGGCTATATACTCGATGAGCTGTTCTGCTCTCACATCGGAATAACGCCAGCGCAACTCCACGACGTGCGGTTTTTCCGAGTACGCCTCGACGTTCGCCACGTCATAGTACAAGTCTCGCTTGATTTCAATCTCGTCGAGCTGCTCTTCCGACTCGACGTTCATCAAAATCTTTTCGTCACGATCGAGGTCCTCGTCGTCTGTGAGCATGTCGGGCAACACGACACCTTTTTTGATGGCCTCGTTGATTGATAAGAGTTGGATATATGGATTTTCGACTTCTTTAAGTGGGTAATCGCTCGTAATAAATTGGAATTCACTCATGCTAATTTCCTCCCTTTTAGTCTTGTTCTGAAATTTCACGCAGTCCTTTCAACGTACGCGATTTTTGTGTCTGCCGTTGAATCAAATAAGCGACGAATGCGGCAAGCGCGAGGTTCGGCCAAATCACCCATACCGCAAATGGACTCAACACATTGATGCAGACAGCGATGATATTGACGAGAAAAACAAGCTGATACAATTGCAACACGCGATTCGTTTTCGCAATCATCGAGTCAAAATCGGAATAGAGATGAAACGGGCCGTCTTCTGTGCGCTTCCGTAGAAAAATCCACCGGAACGATGTATCGACCACTTCGATTTCCATCTCGTCTAAAAACTCAAGATACGCTTTAGATTTGGAATGGTTCGGAAGTTCTTCGAGCAATTCGATTCGATACATGTATTCATCTGGTTTCCCTTCACTAAACACGTAACGACCAATCTTGAATCGTTCTAGCAACCAGCCTTTTGCTGCCATCTCATTCAACCATTTCTCTTCTTTTTCATAATCGACATAAACACGATAAACTGTTTTTGTTTTCATGACCGGTTCGCTCCAATCCACTGTTTCCCGTTTGCGACGAGTTCTTCAAGGCGAACGAGTTCGGCTTCAAGCACTGATTGTCCATCTATGGTGATGACATACTCCTTTTTTCGCCCGCTCGCTCCTTCGACCGCCTCGATCCATCCCTTCTCTACCAGACTGCTAAGTGCCCCATATAAGGTCCCTGCCGCCAATTGAACGCGATTGTTGCTCAATTCTTGTACAAACTGCATGATGCCATATCCGTGCCTCGGGACTTGAAGCGATAACAACACGTAATAGACCGCCTCTGTCAAAGCGACACTCCCCACTGATTTCGTCATAATTTATCTCCTTTATTACGTCTGACGATATATCGCCTACCGATACATTTAGTGTATCCTAAAATTTGGTAGCTGACTACAAGAAAAAAGGGACCCAGTAGACACTGAATCCCGGTAAAACATTATTCGACTGTCGATGCTGCCTCGGCAAGCGCAGCTTCTTCTTTATGATAGTTCTCGACGAACGCATCAAGGTGTGCCCGCACTTCGTCTGTCGATTTCGTGTCCATGAGCTTCACACGGAGATCGCTCGCCCCGCGGAATCCTTTCACGTAAATCTTGAAGAAGCGGTGCAAATTCGAAATCGAACGCGGCACCTCTTCTTGGAACTTATCTTGCAAATCGAGTTGGAGACGAAGCAAGTCGAGATGCTCTTCCATCGAGTGCTCACGCGGCTCTTTCTCGAACGCGAACGGGTTCTTGAAAATCCCGCGACCGATCATGACGCCGTCGACGCCATACTTCTCGACGAGCTCGAGTCCCATCTGACGGTCGAGGATGTCACCGTTGATTGTAATCAATGTGTCCGGCGCGATCTCATCACGCAGTTGGACGATATCCGGGATCATCTCCCAGTGCGCGTCGACTTTACTCATCTCGTTGCGTGTGCGTAAGTGAATCGACAAGTTGGCGATGTCTTGCTTCAAGAGATGCGTCAACCAGTCGCGCCACTCGTCGAGCTTCGCAAAACCGAGACGTGTCTTGACGCTGACTGGGATGCCCCCGGCTTTCGCCGCTTGAATAAGTTCGGCCGCGACGTCAGGACGGAGGATGAGCCCGCTCCCTTTTCCACGCTTCGCCACGTTCGGCACCGGGCAACCCATATTGATGTCGAGGCCTTTATAGCCCATCTCGGCCATGCCGATGCTCATCTCGCGGAAGTAGTCAGGATTATCGCCCCAAATGTGGGCGACCATCGGCTGTTCGTCCTCGGTGAACGTCAAGCGTCCGCGCAGGCTGCCTTTCCCTTCCGGATGGCAGTAGCTGTCCGAGTTGGCGAACTCGGTGAAGAACACGTCCGGGCGTCCGGCATGGGCGACGACGTGGCGGAAGACGACATCGGTCACGTCTTCCATCGGGGCAAGTATAAAGAATGGACGCGGCAGGTCGCGCCAGAAGTTTTCGTTCATCGTAAAATCAGTTCCTTTCATTCATACAGTCCAACAAAATCACTTCATCCATTCTATTATGGACCGGGAAATGTAGCAACTGTTTGACCAGTCAAATCGGATATAATGAATGTAATCATAAGTCGAAAAGAGGAAGATGATGATCATTTGGCTCAACGGCGCATCCAAAGCTGGTGAGATCGCCATCTCGAGATGTTGTTCAATCTTCATGTCATGCCTCCTGTCGATTCCGTTCGTAACGAACGATGTGGACCCCGTTTGGCATCAGCTGCTGCTCGATGACATCGAGTCGAAGCGGTACAATCAGATTGTCTGGAAAAAGCCGTTTCCCTGAACCGATGACGACGGGATAGACAATCAATCGATACTCATCGATAAGGTCATCGGCAAGCAATGTGTGAACGAGTTCACTGCTCCCCCAAACGTGCAAGTCGAGCCCGTCTTGTTGCTTCAGCCGTCTCAACGCTTCAACCGGTTCCGTAAAAAAGGTGGTCGCGTCCCAGCACGAGGCGTGGGATTGGCGTGTCGCCACATATTTCATCGCCCGATTGGCTTCTGGCCAAACATCGTCGTGATGCGGCCAATAGCTCGCCCATTGCTCATACGTCTTCCGACCGAGTAATAAATCAAATGTACTGTTCATTTGGGTTCGAATCCAAATCCCGAGCTCTGGACTCGAAAACGGCTCCGTCCATCCCCCATGTACGAAGTCGCCACTTGGGTCTTCTTCTTTCCCACCAGGTGCCTGAATTACCCCATCGAGTGATAGATGTTCTAAGACAACGATTTTTCTCATCTCCAACTCCCACTTTCGGTCACTAGTAAAAAACCTCCGATTGAGTCAATCGAAGGCATGATACGTTCATCTTATTCTACTTTCTCCAACCGAGCTACCATCTCGACGTGCATTATTAGCTCTACATACAAAAGGACAAAAGACTTTCACCTTTATTTATTGTATTCTAAAGTACTCTTGCAGCAAAAAGCTCAAGCGATGTATTCGCTTAGCAGTTGTAAAATATCGTTTTCCATTTCTAAAATCTCCTTACGTTTCGTTTCATCCCAAACACCAAAAGTCTTGCTGCTTATTGCCATCATTTGTAACTTCAGACTTTGAGTAGAAAAAATATTTCGCCAATTTTCAAGTTTCGCAAGTGGATCAAGATTACCAAACGAAGAATTCTGACTGACCACTATCAAACATAGATTCCCGAAGCAGTGTAGCAAATCATCAGACATTTTCGATTTCCCTTCGGTTACGTTTGGATTTTGTGGATACCAATGCTCAATTGAACGTCTGTATGTAAAGTGGAAATCATCAAACTTGATTGTAGCATAGCCTTGTTTCAACTTTTCTCTGTTTTTCCACAACACATAGTCGGTTAAGTTGAAAGCATACACAGGTACAAACTGATCGTATCTTAGTCTGTGAGCATCAACTTTACTATCATTACATATCCTTTCTTTTGCAAACTTCTTAGACATAGACTCTAAAAAGACATAAAATTTTTCACCAAAGTTAGCCTCATTTAATTCTTCTGCATTTTCGAATAAATATTTGAGCGTTGAATATAGCCATTTAGTATCTTTATAAGCTGTAAAAGTGACAGCAAACATCGATTGCAACATAAGTATTTCGAGATTATTGGTCGAAAAAGAATTCTTATCAAATCGTGTTTGAACATATAAATGCCCTCTCGCTTTTTCATTCTTGTCTTCGCGATAGGATTTTTGCAGAAACCATTCTCCCTCTTTGCGCCTATTGGTCGTTTCAAGAGAATTCCGGATGATCAAATTATCAAAAATGAATTTCGCTTTTAGCAAATTTTCCCCGAATCTTAATATCCATCGGCTATCTCTTGAAGATACTTTAAAAGCTGACTTCAGCTTTTTATCATCCAAGTAGATTGAATCTACTTCTACGTTATCAGTCAAATACAAAACATAATAAAGAAATGTATTAAAATTTACAATGCAGCGATATTTATTGGAACTTTCGTTCTCTATAGATTCGATGCCTGCATCAGTACCATTATCAAACGATTCGTCAATGGCGCTAATAAGCGATTTTTTATTTTCCTTGTTAACGGCCATTTTTGAATAGATATTTTTAAGATTATATCCATACCTCCAAGAATTCCTTCCTGGCTCATATTCACTCCACTCGCACTTAAAAACTTTTTCTCGTTCTTCGTCAGCATCTGATCCCTTTGTTTTTTTATTGAAGAACTTAATACAAGGGGTTTCAAATTCTGAACAAGCATCCCAAACCTTAGCGAACTTTTGAACTTTGGTAAATGGGATCCCTTCTGCAACAAGTCGTTGCATGAGCTCAGTTTTTATAATTTCATGATATTCCAATTGTTCACCGCGCGAATTAAATCGTTCGAAATATAGTTTAACATCTAAGCTTTCGGGCATTTCACTAATAAAAATTTTAACCTTTTGGAAAAGATATCTATAGAATTCCCCAATTGAAATGTTTCGAAAGTCATTAGAACCTATATGTTCTTTAAGAGCACTCACTGTTTCATCATAACCACGACGCAATTCATTGTCTGACGTTTCTTCAGTTATGCTCTCGTTTAAAAATAAATTTTTTAACGTATCATTCGACCCTTTTCGTGCTGAAAAACACAAATTGATTTTTTTAACGAACTTTGTGTTAGAAATATATTCATTTTGAATGGCAAGAGCGATCAGCAGTATAGAAGTAAATCGCTGTTGCCCATCTATGATCGAGTATTCATCCCCATTTTTACTCACGACAAGAGTGCCTATAAAATACTCGGAACGATTTTCTTTAATCGAATCGAGAACATCTATTATCAATTGTGTAATTTCCACGTCAGTCCACGCGAAATTTCGTTGGTACAGTGGGATTGAATAGCTATTATCATTCAGCAAATCAAATATAGATAGAGGATTGTTCACCCTTTCCCCTCCTGATTAAGCTTATTTATAATGTCTGAAGCAGTTAGATTGCCAAGTAAATCAGTATTAATTCGGGCAACAAATTCACGTGGGGTAGCTGAAACTGCTAATTCTTGAAACAGCTTCTGACTTTTTTTCTTTTGAAATGTCCCGCTCGCTGCATAATTTGCGAGTGTGGTATCGTATATTGCTTTTGCAGCAGTTCTTGGATAAAACGCCCAGACGAAAATCTTTTCACACGTTTCTCGGTCGAGTGCTTCCACTCCAAAACGATCTATAAATGTTGCGAGTAAGTTAGTGAACAGATTGATGCTTCTAGAATATTTGCTTTTCTTGCTGTTCACTATCTCTTGGAGTTCATCTGAAAGAAAGCCATCTATTATACTGTCTTCATAGAAATTATTTTTGAAAAGTTCATATGAGAATTCGATAAAATCAAAGAAGGCACTCCCATTAATTATTGGCATACAAATCGAATTAGGGAATCCAATTTCGTGTTTAAGTAATTCTTCGTATAACCGCAAGTAGGGATATGACGCATTTTGAAGATCAACACCCTTGAAATCATCAATAAAACGCTCAGTGAATTTTAGTTCATTGCCATACTTTTTTCGAGACAATCCTGAATCACCGTTAACCCAACGTCTTATTCTAAATAAATGCTTGTCAAATAAATCGCGAAGATTAAATTCTTTGTCATTAACAAATTCTTCCCATTTTTCTATGGTGCGTTCTGCCGGATCTTTAATTGATCGTAAATGATAGGCTTTTAGCAAATCGTGAGGTTCTAAGGCCTTGCCACGGTTATTTTGGGAATCAAACAGCTGAAAAGCTTCTGTTAAGCCTTCTGATGGCATCTCTATGACGGAAACTTTGCAATGATTCATCATAAAGTTGTTTATGACGTCGACCTCTTCTTTCGAAATTAATCCACAAAGAATACGCCATTCATCATAGGTCTCTTTTGCGTGAAGTTGTGAGGCGCCTATGTAATTTGCGTTTAGTAAGTTGCTAGCACCATCAGGCAGATTGTCTTTTGCGGCAAAATACAGAAATAATGAAATTGAAATCAAACGTTGCTGTCCATCCACGATATCTATATTTTCATTGTCTTTATGATGCAAAATGATAGAGCCGATTCGATACTCACTAACGTTGTTATCAATAGCTTCTCGTATATCATAAAAAAGGTTGCGAATATGCCTACGTTCCCATTTATATGGTCGCTGATACTCTGGGATTTTAAGATGTCCATTTTGCAGGACTTCTGATATTGATTGCACTGAAAAGATAATTTTACTCATCGTTTGTCTCCATGTGGATTCAATTTTTTAATAAACGTTCATTCATTGTTTACTACTTTAAACGCGTCGATCATTACGTACTTCTGTCCCTTTAGCGTGTATTATGTAGAAAATCATTCTATTCTTTATTATCGACAAGTTGCACAGAACGATGCTCTAGAAAGAAGATATCATTTGATATGTGTCTATGAAAGATGATTTTTGGTGGCATTCGATATCCATTTTTTGATTCTTCACTCATTTGTTTTTCCCTTTAAATAATGCACGTATCACGTTCAACTTGTTAACTCACTAGCATAAACATCAACTCTTTTTACCAAGTAGTGATATCATTTCCGCACATGAATATATTTCCGATGAATAAATAAAAAGAGGTTTTTTAAAGTCTTGAGTCCAACCCAAAACCTTAAAAACCCCTTATCTACCATGTACTTTTCAAGCTTACTTTTCAATTTTCTCCAACCACGCCACCGTCTCCACATGTGTTTTGATAGAATGATGATAATAAAACGCGTAAATTCGATTTTGCGTAATGATGTACCCCCTAATCTTTAGGGGGACTCAAACATTTTACTCATCTTCAACTGCCACAAATATTCGTTGTTTCTTATTTTCGGTGGGAACATACAGAATTTCTTTTTCTTTATATGGCAGTTCAACGATTTCATCAATAATATGGTCAATTCCATCGCTCTCCTTGCTCTGTTTCATACCTGTTTTTAAGGTGCTATAGTTTTTGTTTTCTGACTCAACTTTTTTGTTGACTTTATTAACACCCAATTTAGCTTTGCCAGCAATGGCCATCCTGAATAAAGCTTCAGGTAATATGCCCCAACCAGTAGAACTATAATTGTCAGTTAATTCATCTAATGATTCTTCAAATTTTATCTTTTTCTCAATCAATTGATTACTGCTCGGCTGCTGTATAATAGAATAGACCTTCTCAACTTCTAAATCAATATGATGATAAAAACTTTGAGCATAATTTTGTTTTAATTGCCTGGTTAGTCCATTAATCATTTCTATTTGACCACCAATCTTCATTCTGGTTCCAATCTCAATTAATTCTGCAAACAGAGATAATTTACTAGCCTCAAAAGCAATTGTCATTGTGAAATTTATTTCCAAAAGCAACTCTTTTTCGGCTTTTGAACCAATTTCATTGTGCAATTCTCTTTTTTGTCTTTTCAAACGATACGCATATTCTTCATGAATTTCATCTGCAGTTTTTTTATAGTTCCTAATCGCAGATAAATCTACCGTATCAACAAATTCTCTATTCGAGATTTCAGACAAACCCTTTCTAGCTGCAATCAAACGCCCAATGTTTATATCATGATGAAAATTTAGTAGTTTTTCCAATTTCGCATCCATATATGTCATTTGAGTATTAATTTTATGTAAATAAATTGTCCCTGAAACAGCTGACATCACTTGCATTCCTGCTGAAAGAAGAATGGCTGGATTCACAGAAACACTTAAACCAACATCAGCGAATCCAGCATGCTCGACTAAACGATTTGATGCGTCTCGCACCATTGTTGTTGTAGTTCCATTTGCAAATTTAGACAAATTGGCGGGATTTACAGTTGCAGTAAACAAGCCGTTAGGTGCTTGTTTTGCAATTTGAGCTAAAGTCATTCCTTGATTAGCAACTTGCAGTGCCGTCTGTGAAACGTTCCCCGTCATTAATGACAAGTCAGATACAAAGACCTCCTTGTATTTTTTCTTTGCTCCCAATTTATCATCAGTTACTTTTTCCAGAGAAAGCTCATCGCCTATAGGGTTAGAGACAACAATTTCATTGATTTCATTTGAGTTAATTAACATTTTATCTTCAGACATTTAAACTATCTCCTCGGACTTTTCAATAGATTTTTATACACTGACACCAAGAAACATTTTATGAAAAATGCTAATAAGTGAAACTTCCCTATTTAGGGCAAGTTTTCCGACTAAGATTGGAATGTAGGGCTAGATGTCATCTAACAAATATTTGTGTGAATTCTAGATCTGTGATGGGTTGGATACAATGTTCACGATATTTTTCTTTTTTTGTAAGTGGACGAGGATGAGGCACATAATATATAGGGTTGTTAATAAATTTTTTATCCTTTGATTTTAATACTTCGTAAGTATATAATTTTTCGGATGCATTTCTAAAAACATTTATTATTTCAGAATGACTATCTAGTTGTTTAATGATGCCTTTTTGTCCTTTCATTCCCCAGCCCAGAAAAGTGGCTTGTCCATACGAAACCGCTTCACTTATGAACGTCCAATTAACAGAATCATAAGCAAATTGGTCACTAGTTACATTTCTGCTAGTGCCATCAATAATACTTGAAACATTGACAACGTGTAGTCCGTCATAACCAAGTTGTACGTTTGCAACATCCATTAATTGATCAACTGTATCATCGGATTGATTATGTGCTGCATTACTTGGGTTCATCATAATAGCGGTTAGGATATTTCCTCCATCCCCCCAGCATTTTTCTAAAAAGTATCGCCGTGTACCATTCGTATTAAAAATTGCTTTCCCTAGAATACCCTCATATGTACCTGTTTTAAGAGATAGTTGATTGTTTCTAGCTAGCTGTTCAAACCACAAATTCATCCCCCCGCCCCAATTTAATAACCACAAAAACTTAACCCATCTAATTGAAAGATATAGTTCTGTAGATTTTTTCTTTCAATTCTTCTATTGTATAAGCCTTATCCCCCACTTTGGAGTGAAGAGCTAAATGGCAGTTTGGACATACTGGACATAGATCATTTATTGGATCGATATCATACTCCTCATTAACTTCAGATAGAGCTCTAAGATGATGAACATGAATTTTGCCTTCAAATTCGTCCCCATAAAACTTAGCAAAATCAAATCCACATACTGAACAGTAACAACCATAATGGCCTATACATTGTTATCTTGCTTTGTAATTTCTTTCATATGAATTAACCAAAACCTGCTTCTTTGCTCCTTCTTTAAGCTTAGGAGATTCTTGTGCAGACAATTCTTCTGCTATGAGAGTCATTTGCTTTCTTATTATAAGACCATCAATTTCAGGTCAATATGAAACATTAATTTCCTGTTTCGACTGTGAAAATCTAGTTAGACTACTGTCAATTTTATTTAGTTCTGCTATCGTAATAGGTTGAAAGATTCTGACCGTCTTTATATCAAATTTATAAGCTTTATAATATTGTCCCTCGATTGGACTATCATACTTTTCAATGCTCTGGAGATTTGCCGATGCAATAATCAAATTATCAAATTGAAAGAGTACTAGACAGCCCTCACATGCATTCATTCCGGTTTTCCTAAAGTAATACAATCCCTCTCGATTATCATTAAGGTTACCTAAGGAATAGTTCTTTTGAACATCCTCTATGCTTATTTCGGGAAATTCTTCTCTACTATTCATGGGCAATATCCTTATGGATGGAGGCAAATCATTTTTCGAAGTCGGCCTTGGCAAATCAATATTGATATGTAAATAATCTGCAAGCTTATACCATTCGGTACATCCTCTAATTTTTTTCAGTTCTTCAGAAAACACCTCTTTATGGGTTAGCTTCTTTGCTTCAGGAAAATACTCCGTGTAAAGTTTATAAAAACCAGCACCTGCCTCATTTACTCCTTTAGTTACAACCTTTGCTGATAGAAAAGGTAACCCAAGCTGAAAACACAGTTCCGAAACAACTCCAATATTCCTTGGAACCTGCCGATGGTGAATTGGTGGCGAGACTCTGTCTCCCAACTCCTTATACTCCACAATAGGCTCCCTTTTCTTCACAGTAATTAATAGTTATTCTGCCAGTTTTATTTGATCTGTAGTAAGTGTAATCATTTCGACATCTCCCGTTAAAGACTTTACTCCATTCTTTTCTTCGTAATGTCTCTGGCATCTGAAATTGTATCGCATGTAAGTAATATATCTAAATGACACCACACTCGACCACTTGGATAAATCTTTCCCGTCTTGACTTCTTTTGACGGCTTGATCGCAGGACCTAGGGAATAAATAAAGTGTGGTTCCCATTCCCTATCCGGCATTTCAGCTATATTATTGTGTGGATTAGTTGAAACATCATATCCTTCTAAGTAGTGGATTGATTGGAGCTTTCCATCATACCTAAATGCTATGTAATTTGGTGGTTTTTTTGGCCAGCCACTACCACCATATGTAGGAAATTGGTATGGTTATTTATGATAAAATCGAATTATAAATATTTTAATGGGGGCTTATAGATGATTGAGGCTATTACTATAGAAGCGTTCGCAAAATTATTGTCTGATAATAGAGAGGCATACGTATTGGAAAGAGCACAGTTAGAAGATTTCTGGCTTATTGGACGTGTAAGGAATCCTTTTGAAGAAAAACCATTTTTCTTTATTGAACAATTGATTAACCCATATACAGGTGTAGTTTTAGAATCTCAAATTTTTAGTAATTTTAGCCGTCCACAATCTATTTTTTGCCGAACAAAGGGCAAGGAAAGGTACTATGAGGACGGTATATTAGTGGCTGCAAAAGTTACACTCACTGAATTTGACAATGAGATAAAAAAAGGAAATATATTTAATACCACCTATAATGAAGTCTATCAAATTGAAGATTCTGATGAAATATTTGATTTAATAGGAATGAAAAAAGAGGACTTAGGTATTATCGCTTTAGCAAAGTCATTTCTATATAAAGACAGAGAAAGTCGTTTTATTGATGCCGCTAATATTATAAAAAGTAAAATTGAAAATGATATAAAGAATCTTAATTCAAAATTAGACGAAAACAAAAAACAACTATTGGATATGGAAAGGCAGAAGGATCGTTTAGATAAAACAAAACAAAACCTATATTCACTTCAGCAAAAACTAGAACAATTAGGTTTTGTATTTGACAAACAATCTGAAGACCAACTGGAAGAAACAGAAGAATCATTTCTTGATACACCGGAAACACTTTCTGAATTACTAAAAGGAATACAATCACAACTTAGTGCTCGTGGCTATCATTATGAGGAAAAAACATTACGTCAGCTATTACTAGCACTAATGACAGAGCAAATGATTATCTTGTCTGGTTCTTCAGGTACTGGAAAGACAACAATTGTGAAGCAGCTCGCGTCGATTATTAATGCAAAGTATGAAATAATTCCGGTTCAGCCAAGCTGGACTGATAAACAAGATTTACTTGGCTTTTATAATCCTATTAGAAAATTATATGTACCTTCTGCATTTTTAGATTGTCTTATCGAAGCGAAGCAAAATGAGGACCAGCTATACTTTATTTGTTTAGATGAAATGAACCTTGCACAGATTGAATACTATTTAGCTGACGTACTTAGTATAAGGGAATTAGAAGATGGAAAGCTTCGTTTATACAGTGATTTTGAATACGAACAAAATATGAATGAAATAAAATGGTTCGTTCAAAGAATGTCTCAAGAAAAAACACTAGAAATTGATGAAGCCTTAATAAAGATTCAAATGGATTCGTTAGCACATTATGAGATGGTTACTAGATTTGAAAATTTGAAACGATACGCACCAGCTCCTAGTATTCCTCAAAATGTTCGTATTATAGGAACAATGAATGTGGATGGTGCTGTACAAGCTCTGAGCCCAAAAGTAATTGATCGTAGCTTTATCATCCCCCTTTTTCGTCAGGAAAATGAAAAAGTAGCATCTGTTTCAGAAATTGGACAGTACGATATTTCTGCGCAGTACTTTACAGCCAATGCAGCCGAAACACCAATAATTTCTAATCAATTACGTGAAGCAGTAAATGATATACAACAAGAACTTAAAAACTGGCATATCGAATATAATGAACGTGTAGAAAGACATATTTTATTGTACTACGTAGCTGCAAAAAACTTAGGAATTTCTAATAAACAACTAGCGGATGATATTACCATAATGAAACTTTTACCTAGGATTCACGAAATGGTAGATGATGCACAACTAATTACAAGATTAATAGAAGTTGTTGAGCTTCATGTAAAAGATGAATTATTGAGTAAGCGAAAACTCGAAAAAATGCAGCAAAGATTTGAACAAACTGGCTTATACTCATATTGGAGTTGATAAGGCATGTATGTACAGTTATTCATGATCAAGGTGAGGTATGATCATAGCGTAAAACCAAACCAAAAACTGCTACCGATAAAATCTATAGATATTGGCGATAAAATTGCAAGAAAAAATAAAGAAGAGTGGGTTATTCCAAACCATTATCGCAACCAAAATGAAAATTTCATGCGACAAATTGGTGTTCGCTTCGTTGATAAGGAAAATAATGTTGAAAAAGTTTCTATTATTTCACCTGACGAAAAATCTAGTCATGATTTTGTTTATCATTCCGACAAGAATATTTGGTTTGAACCAACCCTTTTTTCAAATAAGAAGCGTAAGAACTATTATCTTTATGAAGAATCTAGTATTTTAACTGGACTCACAAATGCAGGAACAGCGAAGTTAAACTGTATAGCAAATGGTCAATCTGACAATTTTTCTGTCATCCACTTTGTTCCATCCTCCTTACCAATTGAGGATTATGAAGAAATGATCGCTGATTTATACAGAATCCGGGAGGATTTTGTACGAGATGACCGAAATGTTGCCAAAGTTGCAATTAGTTCAAATAAAGTTGTGATGGAACTACAGGAACAATTAAAAAAACTAACAACTGCAATTAAACAGATTAATGCTAGCCCACATACAGTACTAGAATTGCAAACAACGAAGAAAAAGCCTGAGAGCCACGGACGCTTAGACCTTCGTATGGAAATTGAACAATATATGAATCCTGGAAAACCAAATTATCGAAGTCGATCTCTCATACCTATGGTCGCTACGTATGAGAATAAGCTAATAAAACAACTATTGGGAGATTTAATTCGATATGCTGCTGCAATGGGTTCAAATGAAATTACAACAAAGTCTCTACTACGTAATGTAATAAATGAACGTGAAATGCATTTCCGTAAAAGTGATTTAGAAATTCAAAGATTACTTGGTTCTGTTGATAAAATAGAGGATATAAACAGATGCAACAGAATACATAGTAAGTTAATACAGGATATGCAACGTTACTTAGATGAAGAAAGCAGTATTCGAGAAAATATTAAAGCTACAGCGAACTTTAACGCAAATCCAAATAGAGTACTTGATACCCAATATATTGAACTAACACTTGAGATGAATGGCATATTTACGAATAGTAATCACTATTTTCATCATCAATCAGTTCAGGGAATGAGAGCACAATTAAAGTATGATAGACGTGAACAACAATTAAGGATAAGAAACTATGCTATCGAGACTGCTTTTGGCCGAATACCCCAGGTCCCAAATAGCCATTTTGGTACAATCCAACTTGGTAGTAATCATGTACAGTCCCAAATAAGATTTTATAAGGCTTTCTGTGAAGAAGCACAAATACAGTCAGAGCATCGACCTAGAACCATTTATATTCGTGGATTTGTGAGACCACAACCAAATGGTGTTGATGCAGTTGCCACTCCAAGACTTGATAATTATTACAATTATACATTTGACTTTGTGCATATTTCTAGTATTCACGTAAACGGTAACGAAATACTAGTTCCGGTAGATAGAGATTCTCTCCTAGCTTTTTTAGATAACGAATTACCGGTTATGATGCATGGTGCAGACCAAAGTGAAGAAGCGTTTATGCGTTTAAAGCAACTCGAGAAACTCCAAGCACTTACCAAATATAAAGAAGAGATTCATAGTGCTGCTGAGGAATTTGATGAGTTGAGAGAAACCGCACAGCGTTTATTGGAGTTGCCTCTATTTTCATCACTTGATTTAAATGAACGACTCCCAATAAGACCAACTCAAGTATTTTTGCATAATCCAACTTACCGAGTAGCATGGCAAGCAGTCAAACATATTAAGCATGAGCTTTCCGCATCATTATATGTAGAACAGCATCAACGACAGATTAGCACAGGAAAAGTAGAACATATTTTCGAAGTTTGGACACTTTATAAAATTTTACACCTATTAACTAAGGAAATGGGCTGGAGGTTAGATGGTTATAAGGATGTAACTACCTGCCTAGATGACTACTTACTCATTGGAAATCAAAAAGGACTCCAAAATTTCTCTGTTACACTTTCTTGGCAACATTGGCAAGTTGAACTCTATTATGAGCCAAAAATAGATTTACCCTTTAGCCAATACCTTACACCAGACTTCGTTCTGAAATTTAAAAAGAATAATAGGTCTATGGGGATTGTTGTTTTAGATGCAAAATATCGAAACTATAATTCACAGGGAATAGAACAGTGGTCAGAGGATATTATTGATATTGCAATTAATAAATACGGAAACATGCAGCCAATTGATTCAAAGTGGCAAGCCCCCATACTTGCATCCGGTATTATACACTCTGATATAACAATTTCTGAAAACTCCGAAGATAAGTATAACCCATACCATGTCATGTATAATGAAGCGCTTTTTAACACAAGTTTAAGTAATGAGAAGGCACATAAGTACGGTTCCATTTATATGATACCCTCTAAAACCTATGTTTTTAAAAATTGGTTCCGTTTGATTATGGAATACCATCTCTGCGAGCATAAAGTATGTTGGAATTGTGGAGATGCTGAAGGAGTACATGAGCGTCAACTCCTAACTCAAGGAGGATATCCAAAATACTATTACACATGCAAAACATGTAATGAATTCTGGGTGAAGGTACACTGCCGCTCTAATCGTCATAAACTTGTAAAACACATGAATAACTACCATCTACAAGTGGAAAGTCGCAGAAAATGGTATGTTATATGTCCAAGTTGCGGAGATGGCCGACCAACACAAGCAACGCCCCAACTAATAACAACTTTATTTGAACCACCACCAGAATTCATTGATTTTGATGATGATTTACCATGGTAATCTTAAAAGATTGTACAATATTAATTAGTTCAAAGGCTTGGATATTATTCCAAGCCTTTATATCCAATTTGGCATTCAACTTCTGTGCCATCCAACAAAGTCACAATTATTTTTTTCTCCATTAACCACTGTCATCTTTTCAATGAGTTTAAAATATAAATCTATATCAAACTTTGATAATAGAATAGCTTCTCTAAAAAGTTCAGTAAACTGTTCTATTTTATATTTTTGTAGGAGATCGTCGCCACCTTGCTGTCTCCACTTATTTATAAAGTGCTCTTTGTTTTCTAAGATGGCGTAAAATATATCTATAAATGCTTGGTATAAAGTTCTATCATCAATATGTTTATTCCCACAGCTCTTTTCACCTTTATTGGTATATTTTTTGTTGCATCTCCATATTTTCCTTCTAAGAGTTTCATCTGTAGAGTTCCAAACCTTTCTTCCGAAGGGGCTGCCACAATGACCACATATAACTCTTCCTGCAAAAGGATTATCAATCATAGCATAATCAACTTTTACAATCTCATATTTCTCTGCAAAGGCTCGCCTTCTCTCCATCTCTAGCTATACCGTTTCCCACATACCCTTTGGGATTATTGCTGGATGACTTTCTTCAACATAGTATCTTGGAATTTGGCCAGTATTTTGTACTCTCTTTTTCGTCAGGAAGTCGACCGTATAAGTCTTCTGAAGAAGAGCATCACCTTTATACTTTTCATTACTAAGCATTTTCCTTATGCTGCTTTCATACCATTTGGCTTTGCCGTTCCAGTTTGGAACACCCTCTTCCTCACGCTCTCTTGCTATCCTATTTGGGCCTTTTCCATCTAGATAGTCTTTATAAGTCTTTATAAATCCTTCTAACTATTTTAGCTTGATTTTCATTAATGATAAGGTTGCCATCTTCATCTTTGTCATAACCAAGGAATTTTGTATGATTAACTGCTGCTTTCCCTTGTTCAAACCGTCGCCGGATCTCCCAGATAGAGTTCTCCGAAATAGATCTACTTTCATCTTGGGCAAGGCTTGAAAGGATACTTAACAAAACCTCACCCTTGGCATCTAACGTATTAATTTTTTCTTTCTCAAAAATAACCCCAATTCCCAAGTCCTTTAGCTGCCTTACATAATTTAGGTAATCCAACGTGTTTCTTGCAAACCTTAATATCGATTTTGTAATAATCATATCTATTTTGCCAGCCTTGCAATCTTTAATCATTTTGTTGAACTGTCCC
This sequence comes from Exiguobacterium sp. TNDT2, assembly GCF_003331145.1. Lineage (GTDB taxonomy): Bacteria > Bacillota > Bacilli > Exiguobacteriales > Exiguobacteriaceae > Exiguobacterium. The sequence continues at coordinate 78,128 of NZ_QLVE01000007.1, forward strand.
CGCTTTTTCGTATTCGTTCCCGATATTCCCTCATCCGCATATATTCCAGCTGGTTCATAATCGGCGTGGTTGGTAATTTAAGTTGTATAATATTCAACTTGGGCTTCATAGCTTGATAACTGTTCTAATTGGTCTGTCGACACTCGGCAATACGCTGCCATTTTCTTTTTCGGGGGATCGAACTGTTCTGGATGGAACATCTTGTTTGTACTTGCTGGTATAATGGTAATGTTTTTTACCATTCTTCATAACCTCCTGTACAATGGTTTCTTCTTTTATGTCAATCCTTCCAGTGTAATCAACGCTGTTAAAATGGTTCCTCCTCACTTTTGATGAAACGCTTCTTGCCTGTGGTTGTGTAGACATCGATTCATATTTTAGTAGAACAACGATCCTCAAGTGACATTCAATATTTTGATGCGCATCAGCTCCAATCCTGCCCGACCATACATTTGGCGTTTGATCGTCTTGAGCCGGTTGACCTGTCCCTCGACCATGCCGTTCGACCAGGGTAGCGTCATCCCGAGCCGGATGGCGTCGATGTCCCCTCGTATATAGGTTGCGAAAGAGGCTAGTGGAGTTTCGTTCATCCGTTCTACCTGTTCACACCACCATAAGGTATCCTGTTCAGACGTCCCTTCGTTGAAAAGATTCTTGAACGAACGGACGAGCTCGTTCAATACCTTCAAGAAAGGGTGAATGTCCAGTATCTTTATGAGAAGTGGTTTGTTAGAAGGCTCGTCCTCTCAGAGGACTTTCTGGATGATTCGTCGATTGATGTTAATCTCGTGTGGGACTGCTTTTTTCAATCTTGCCACATATGGTCGAAACGTACTGATTCCACGGAGATATCCTTTCCGTTTCAACGTCCGGTACATCCATTCGGTCGTCCTGCCTTGGCGGATCCATCTGACGATATCTCTCTTATAGATGTCTGCGCTGTGTCGTCGATATGACCGATTGATTCTTGGTGGCTCTGTCATCTCTAGGTATCTACGGCACGTCTTTGGATCGATATGGTGACGTCTGATCAACTCGGAAATCGGAACACCCTGTCTTGCATCCTGTTGTACTGCGAGAATAAGCGTCCATTTTC
>NZ_QLVE01000062.1 GCF_003331145.1 Exiguobacterium sp. TNDT2
CTGATATATAGTTTGAATGTAAACAAAAATAAACAAAAAAGAACATAATAGAACAAAAACAAAACATTTCTATTATTTTCACTAAGGAGGATTAGATATGAATAAAGAAGAAGTGAGCATGGTAGGTTTCGAAATTGTTGCATTCGCCGGTGAAGCACGTTCAAAATTATTACAAGCTGTTAATGAAGCAAAAAAAGGCAACCTAGATGCTGCAGAAGGACTAGTGAAAGAGGCGAAGGAAAGCTTAACAGAAGCACATAATTCCCAAACCCAAATACTAGCAGCAGAGGCTGGCGGGGAATCCATTGAGTTAGGCTTTATTATGGTACATGCCCAGGATCATTTAATGACTACCTTACTATTAAGTGATATTGTTGAACATTTAATTGACATTTATACGAAGGGATGATTATTTATGAACTCCATGATGAATTCCTTAATTACACAAATAGAAAAAATGAAACCTTTTTTCGAAAAGGTTTCTCGGAATATCTATTTAAGAGCGGTTAGAGATGGCTTCATTTCTGGAATGCCGATTGTCTTATTCTCAAGTATCTTTTTACTGGTAGCATACGTGCCGAATATTTTTGGTTTTTATTGGAGCAAAGAAATTGAAACAATATTAATGAAACCGTATGCATATTCAATGGGAATATTGGGCTTAGTTGTCGCGGCTACTACAGCAAAACATTTAACTGACTCATTTAATCGGGAATTGCCAAAGAATAATCAGATAAGTAATATATCTACGATGCTAGCGGCTATTGTTGGATTTTTGCTGTTAGCTGCTAATCCAATTGACGGTGGTTTTGCAAGTGGATATATGGGATCAACCGGATTACTTACAGCATTTATTACTGCTTTTACTGTAGCTAATATTTATAAAGTATGTATCAAAAATAACGTGACAATCAAATTACCTGAAGAAGTTCCGCCAAATATTGCCCAAACGTTCAAGGATTTAATTCCATTTGCAGTTACAACGATCCTCTTCTGGCTTTTTGACCTGGTATTTAGAAGCTTTTTCGAAATAAACTTTGCACAGGCAGTTATAGAATTCTTCAAACCTCTCTTTTCAGCGGCTGATGGTTATTTAGGTCTCACGATTGTTTATGGTGCGATAGCATTATTCTGGTTTATCGGCATACATGGCCCTTCAATTGTAGAACCAGCTGTTGCGGCAATTTATTACGTTAATATTCAAGCAAACCTACAAATGTATCAAAACGGGGAACAAGCAGTAAATATTTTAACACCTGGTGTTCAACAATTCGTTGCTACTTTAGGCGGAACTGGCGCAACTTTAGTTATTACTTTAATGTTCGCTTTCTTAGCAAAGTCAAAACAACTAAAAGCTGTTGGTAAAGCTTCTTCCATCCCGGTTCTTTTTGGTGTCAATGAACCAGTATTATTTGGTGCACCGATCGTTCTAAATCCCGTTTTCTTTGTACCATTTATACTTGCACCGATTGTAAACGTTTGGCTTTTTAAATTCTTTGTTGATGTTTTAGGTATGAATTCATTCATGTATGTCTTGCCTTGGACAACTCCTGGTCCACTTGGAATCATCATGGGTACTGGATTTGCCGGTTTTGCCTTTCTCTTGGCCATTCTATTATTAATAGTAGACTTTCTTATTTATTATCCATTCTTCAAAGTTTACGACAAGCAAAAGATTCAACAAGAACTTGAAGAAAATAATCATCCTGTCAAAGAAGTAATTGCTCCGAAAAGCGAAACAGTTGTACTTGAAGTTAAACAAGACATAATAACAGATGAGAAAAATGTTTTAGTCCTTTGTGCAGGCGGTGGTACAAGCGGATTATTAGCTAATGCCTTAACAAAGGGTGCAAAAGAATGTAATGTTTCTATTTCAGCTGCGGCAGGAGCCTATGGATCACATAATGATATTTTGAAAGATTATGATTTAGTTATTTTAGCTCCACAGGTTGCATCAAACTATGAAGTGCTAAAAAAGGATACAGATCGTTTAGGAATCAAATTGGTATCTACAGGTGGTAAAGAATATATAGATTTGACTAGGAATCCTGAAAAGGCATTAGCTTTCGTATTAAGCCAATTAGCATCATAAGAGGAGGATATTAAATTGGAACATATCAAAAAACAAGCATTTCCTAAAGACTTTTTATGGGGAGCGGCTTCTGCAGCTTATGAAATAGAAGGTGCATGGAATGAGGATGGGAAAGGTCCTTCAGTTTGGGATGTCTTTTCTCATATTCCCGGCAAGACACTAAAAGGAACAAACGGTGATGTTGCAGTTGACCATTATCACAGATATAAAGAAGATATTCGTTTAATGGCTGAAATGGGTCTGAAAGCGTATCGATTCTCTGTAGCATGGAGCCGGATTTATCCTAAAGGGTACGGTGAAGTGAATGAGAAAGGACTTCAATTTTACGATGATATTATTAATGAATTAATCGCCAATAAAATTGAACCTGTATTAACCATCTATCACTGGGATATCCCTCAAGCTCTAATGGAGGAATATGGAGCATGGGAATCAAGAAGGGTCATTGAGGATTTTAAGAACTTCTCCATTACCTTATTTAAACGGTATGGAGACCGGGTTAAATATTGGGTTACATTAAACGAACAAAATGTCTTTATTGGTCACGGATATGAGGCCGGCATCCATCCGCCGGGTGTACAGGACAGAAAACGAATGTATCAGGCTAACCATATCGCGAATCTTGCTAGCGCAGCTGCTATTAGTGTATTTCATGATTATGTACCAGATGGAAAGATTGGTCCAAGTTTTGCTTACTCGCCATACTATCCATTAGATTCTAAGCCAGAAAATGTATTAGCAGCAGATGAAGCGAATGATTATAACAATTATTTTTGGATGGATGTCTATGCGTTTGGCAGATATCCTAAGAGAATGTGGCGATACTTGGAGGAAAATGATTTACTGCCTGAATTTGAAGAAAGTGATTGGCAGTTACTTGAGAAAGCGAAACCAGACTTTATGGGAGTAAACTACTACCGGACAGAAACAGTTGTTGCCAATCCACTTGATGGAGTTCAAATGAACCATGCATTTAATAACACGGGTGAAAAGGGAACAACTCCTGAGAAAGGGGTTCCTGGCCTGTACAAAATAGTAAAAAATCCGTTTACAGATGCAACAAATTGGGACTGGACCATTGATCCAACTGGTTTACAAGTAGCAATTACCAGAATTACAAGTCGATACAATCTTCCGGTTCTTATTACAGAGAATGGATTAGGGGAATTCGATACGGTTGAAGATGGCAGAATTCATGATGACTATCGAATTAAATATTTGCGTGATCATGCGAAGGCGATTCAAAACGCTATTGCGGATGGTTCCGAGGTGATTGGCTATACACCTTGGTCTTTAACAGATTTACTCAGCTGGTTAAATGGTTATCAAAAACGATATGGATTTATATATATTGACAGAGATTTTGATGATAACGCATCAATGGAGCGTATAAAAAAGGATAGCTTCTATTGGTATAAAGAAATCATCAAGTCAAACGGGGAAAAATTAACTTCTGATGTTCAAGCATTAATTTCAGAAGGGTTAGCGAAGTAATTTCATTAGAAAATTTTTATAAACAGAAAACAAAAGTGAACTGCTCCCCGTCAAGTAGACAGGGCAAATAATGAAAACCAAACTAGGCGGCTTGAGACCTGTATTCGACAGGGCTCAAGCCGTTTAGCCGTTTCTGGAAACGGTCATGGTTGTAGAATGTGTAGTGCAAAATAGGAGTGGTTCTTACGCAATGTTGGTGAACGATGACGAGGCTGGGACATAACTAGCCGGCTTTAGAGCTTTTTAAGAAAAAGAGGGGTCCGGTCACCGATTTTCGGTGGCCGGACCCCTTCTTTGCACTTCCCCCGATGCCTTTGGCGATGAACTTCCGTAGGTTCACCGCCATGAGGGCGAAGCCGAGCTCGCGTTTCACGCGCTGTTTTCCCCTGACGGAGAAGCGGGTGAAAACCAAATTGGCCTTCAGATATCCAAAAACTGGTTCCACGTCCGTCTTGCGTCGGGCGTAGAGGGCACCGGTTTTCTCATCCGAAAGCAGCGTTCTCATCATATGCTTTTGTTCTTCCCAGGCCCCGTTCACGCTGACCTGGCGGTGTCTCCCCGGTTCGGCCTTCGTGCACAACTCTCGGAACGGGCAGCCGTCGCAGCTCTCGCACTCGTACACACGGAAGTCGCGGGGGAAGCCGTCCCGGTCGGTCCTTTGGGACTCATGGCTGAACGGGAGCCGTCTCCCGTCCGGGCACGTGAACGTGTCGGTCTCGCCATCGTACGCCCAGTTCGCGGTGTTGAACGGGTCCTCGCGCCATTTCTTCTTCTGTTCCTTCCGGTACATCGTGTGCGGGATCAAGGGCAGGCGCCTCCGGCGCTCGAGGATGTCTGTGTAGTTCGGCTGGCTCCCGTATCCCGCGTCGGCGACGATATGGGCGGGCAGGTCGAGGAACGTTTCGACCTCGTCGAGGAACGGGATCAACGTCTTCATGTCGGTCGGGTTCGGATAGACGTCATAGGCGAGCGTGTACTGACCTTCGGTTGCGATCTGGACGTTGTAGCCGGGCTTCAGTTGGCCGTTCTTCATGTGATCCTCTTTCATCCGCATGAACGTCGCGTCCCTGTCGGTCTCCGAGTAACTGTTCCGTGTGCCGAAGATGGCCATGTGCTCCTCGTATCGGCGTTTCCGGGCGGCGAAATCGGCGGCCTGTTTGTGGAGACGACGGGGCACCTTCCGTTCCGCACGCAATCGTTTCCGTTCGGCGACGTCGGTCGTCGAGGCGATCTCCTCGTCGATGGCCTCGATCTTTTCTTCGAGTCGTGCGGCGACCTGTTCGAGTTCTTGGACCGAGAGCGCGTCCGGGCTCTCCCGTTCGATTTCGGGGATGACCTGGTCGGCCATCAGTTCGTCGTACAGTTAGTTCGACTTCTCGACGAGATGGCATCTGAAGGCGACGAACGCGGCCTTCAGGATCGGGGCGACGGCCGGGTGGACGCGGAAACGGTTGATCGTCCGATAACTCGGCTCGTGGCCCTGGGCGAGCCACATCATCCGAAGGCTGTCCTTGAGTAGGCCTTCGATCTTTCGGCCCGAGAAAGCAGACTGCGTGTAGGCGCAAAGGACGATCTTCATCATCATGCGCGGATGATAGGCCGGGCAGCCCGTCGTTCGCCAGAACGGCTCGAAGGCCTCGTCGGGGATCTGTTCGACGAGGTCGTGGACGGCGAAGGCGATATCGTTTTCCTGGAGACGGACTTCTAAATCTAGGG
>NZ_QLVE01000008.1 GCF_003331145.1 Exiguobacterium sp. TNDT2
TGTATAAGAGACAGCTTTTAAATTTTACCATATTTTTCTTCGTCAACAAAAATCGGATTTTAAGTGGTAATAATGCTACATTTGTTCTTTTTTCTGTTTTAAGGTATTGTCATCGAAGTCTAGAGTCAATCTACGTTATAATTATAAATTCAATTTATTTCATATTACATTTCAACTTTTCAGTCCACAATCTCAAACGCCTTCACATACACGACATGGTCGAGGAAGATAATCCACTCGTCCTCGAACTGGACGAACCCGTCCGTCGCGTGACGAAACGACTGATAAATCGATTCCAGCGCCGCATAGCGACTCTCCGCTTCCACCACTTGCGTCAACACCTCATCGTTGATCATATGGAACTCGATCTCGAACTGTTTCATTGTTTCCACTCCCTTTCACTCGATTCAACACGCTCATAACTCTTTTCCCCATTCCGTCCCATACTCCTCTCAAAACCAAGACGAAAATTTATCCGACTATCAGCAGGAAACTTTTTCCTTTACACTATGATAAATAGTCAGAAAATTACGTGTTCTTACATATTTAATATTGACTATCTTATCCCACCAAGAGAGGAAGCTTACAATGGCCTATGATTTTGAATGCAAACACCTGACGAAACGCTTTGATAACGGCGACATCGCGACGCTAGCGCTCGACGATGTGAACCTTCACTTCACCCACGGCGATTTCATCTCGATTATCGGTCCATCCGGTTCAGGCAAATCGACACTACTCAGCTTGATTGGCACACTCGACCGTCCAACCGATGGCACACTCTTATTTAACGGCGAACCCATCTCAACCTTGTCCGCAAAACAGCTCGCCGACTTCCGCTTCGACAACATCGGTTTCATCTTCCAACAGTTCCATCTGATCCCGACGTTGACGGCGCTCGAGAACGTCATGGCACCCCTATTCGGGCGGAAAGTCGACTACGACGGCGAACAACGGGCACTCGAATTGTTGAAAGAAGTCGGACTGAGCGACAAGGCGAACTCGCTGCCGTCGCAGCTATCCGGTGGTCAGCAACAACGTGTCGCCGTCGCCCGCGCCCTCATCCACCGTCCGAAGTGGTTGCTCGCGGATGAGCCGACCGGGAACCTCGACACGCATACGGGCGATATCATCTTCGACTTATTGACGCGTCTGAACCGGGACAACGGCTGCGGCGTCTTGTTCGTCACCCACGACCCTGAGCTCGCCGATCGGGCGAACCGAAAAATTGAGATGCGCGACGGGCAGGTCGTCGCCATGAGCGACGTCCATCATGCTTAAGTTCATCTGGAACTCATGGTGGCGGAATAAGGAACGGTTCATCCTGCTCATGGTCGGGATGCTCATCGTCAGTACCGGGCTCAGCTATCTACTCGGGGTGACCCAGGCGAACAACGGCACGGTCGTCAACGAGCTCCAGAAACGGTGGGATTCGTCATACCATATCGTCGTCCGACCGGAAGGCAGCCGCAGTGTGACCGAGGACTTGAACCTGCTCGAACCGAACTATATGAGCGGGCTTGAGGGCGGCATCACGCGCGAGCAATACGAGACGATTCAACAGATTGCCGACGTCGATGTCGCTGCACCGATCGCGATGATTGGGTCGACTTATTCTAGTTCGTTCACGCATACGCATACGTTTGATAAAGCGGATCTTTATCGACTCAAGATGAATACACTCATCGATACGGGCATTGAAAAAATCAATGACTTCCAAGATCTGAAAGCCTACTTTTGGGTCTGCTGGATGCCGAACGGTGATTCGACCCACATCGGAATCGGTCCGACCGCCCTGTACGAAGAGTTTCCCCTCTCTTACGGGAGCGATGTCATGTTGGCTGGGATTGACCCGGTCGCCGAAGCTAAACTCGTCGCCTTAGACGATGCCGTACAAGCAACAGAGTTCAGTCGTTATTTCAATGATGAGGATGTCCCAGAGCCTTACGATGAAGACATCACGACGATTCCGATTTTGATGAGTTCAAAAGACTACGTCGATGCCTCAATCAACTACACGATTGAAGAAGTGGATGTCGATACAAGCGATCAAGAGGCGTTTATCAAAACGTATCTCGATCAAGGAAAAGATGAATACCTCGATAGCTTGAAAGGGACGGAGGTCGCCTCATACGACTTTACAGCGCAACAAATGCATGACAATATCACGAAACACATTTTAGAAGGGACACCACAACCGCAAGACCCTCGTGTCACAGTTGACTATACTTGGCTTGCCGAGAAGGCTTCACCTCTCGTATATGAAGGCGTGACGAGCCCGTTCCCGAAACGTTGGCCGTACTCGTATCAAATCAAACCGTTCCTCGCTGAGGGTCAAGTGGCTTACGGCCAAGAAAGTATGTATCGCAAGTCAAATAAATACGCGGAAGACCTTAACGATGCACCGAAGGTAAAATATAACTACATCGGCTTGTTCGACCCGTCGAAACTGAAATTGTCGAAAGACCCGCTGACGGAACTTCCGATGGAGACGTATTTCCCGGCGAGTGCCGATTGGGTCATAAACTCGAAGGACAAACCGGTCAACCCACCGACGACGGTCAAGCCGACGAACAACCCGTATAGCTTCCTCACGAAACCACCTTCGATGTTGACGACACTCGATGCCGCGTTCGCCATCGCCGGCGACAAAGCCATCTCGGCGATTCGCGTCAACGTGAAAGGCGTCGATGTCTTAAACGAAGAGAGTGAAGCGAAACTGCAAGCGGTCGCTAAAGAGATTGAGGATCAGACCGGTCTCATCACGGACGTCACGCTCGGCTCGTCTCCGCAATATGCCGTCACGTATCTCCCAGGACTCAAAGGCGAGAGCGCCCTCGGCTGGATTCAACAGCCGTGGATCAAACTCGGGTCATCGATCACGATTTTCCAAGAAGCGAAACTCGGCTTCTCCGGTGTCGTCTCGAGCGTCATCCTCGTCGCGATGCTGTACGTGTTCAGCTCGAACATCATCATGCTGTACGCCCGGAAGAAAGAATTCGCCATCTTGCTATCGCTCGGATGGCGCCCGAGCCAGCTGTCGAAACTGTTGTTCCTCGAAGCGACGATTCTCGGTTCGATGGTCGCGCTCATCTCATGGATGATTCTCGGGACATTCCTGTGGACGGCAGCCGGCTCGACGTCGATTGCCCGCATCCTGTTAATCGGACTAGCCGGTCTGTTGATTTATTGGCTCGGGACGCTCATCCCGATTCGACTCGTCCGACGCATCAAGCCGTATGAGACGATGCAGTCAGGTGAGGTGTCGAAAGGACGCCGCCTGCTCCGCTCCCGATCGAGCGTCGGCATGAGCTTGAACCAGCTCGTGACGTATTGGCCACGGACGACGTTGTCGATTCTCGCCATCGCCTTACCGACGAGCCTGTTCGGCTTCTTCCTGTTCGTCACGTTCCGCCTTCAAGGCGTCTTGTATACGACATGGATCGGTGAGTTCGTCGCCCTTGAGGTCGGCACGATGCATTACGTCGCCATGGGTGTCGCCTTGCTCATCGCGATGCTGACGACGACTGAAATCATGTGGCAAAACGTCTCAGAGCGCAAGCCGCAGCTCGCCGTCTTGAAAGCGCTCGGTTGGCAGAACACGTCCATCCGTCGGCTCGTCTTGACGGAAGGCGCGTTGACCGGGTTCTTCGCCGGACTGCTTGGCGTGACGGTCACCATCATCATCGTCACCATCATGTATCAGAAGTTCCCGACGTCCGAGTTACCGTTCCTGTTCGCGACCATCCTCATTCCGGTCGTCACCGGTGTCCTCGGAGCCTTGTTGCCTGCCGAACGCGCAGTCCGGATCACGCCGGCGGAAGCGATTGGGGGGCACGTCGTCAACCAGAAGAAAGTCGAAAAACGATTCCGTTTCGTCCTCGGGACGACCGCGACGGCACTCGTCGTCGGCATCATCAGCTTGTTCGTCTTCACGTCACCAGAAGTCAAACCGGTGACGGAAGAAGCGAAGACGACACCAGCTCCGACCGCACAGACGACTGGTGCGAAACAAGCTGATTTAAAAGCGGATAAACCGAAAGAAGCCAAAGCTACCACACCAAAAGAAGATGATCTTCAAAAAATCATGAACCTCGGTACGTTTCAAACGTTTATCGGGGATCCACAAATGAAGAAACGTGAATTCCAAGTCGGGGAACCTGTCTACGCCTCACCGGATGGGACCGAACCGGAAGCTGGAAAACGATTCGTCAGTCTGCCCCTCTCTCTCTTTCATGAGGATGATGGATATGGCGGCACTATGGACTATCGACCGAACGGGTTCCGCATGTACACGCCAGACGGGAAAAAATATAGTCCAATCGATATGGTCAACCACAATAAAAAAGCGTTCAAAAACGGTTTTCGTTATTTCGCAGGCGAGAAATCCGAAATTGATTTAGTCTTCCTCGTTCCAGAGAAAGAGAAAACGCTCGTCTTGTATGCTTCCAGCGGCGCCATGCCGAAAGTGTACACGGTTAAAATTGAAGTACCGTAAATCAAAAATGGAGCGTCGTCCCTTCCTGGGATGGCGCTCCTTTGCGTTTACATCATTTTGGCTCATATCGAAAGTCTGACACTTTTGCGTTTGTTCGCGAGTAAAGCGTGTCCATCGAAAATCGGCTAGGGAGACTTATACTCCCCGCGTGCACGTTCTCGATGGTTTGATCGATATACGCGTTTTCCGCTTCTAAATATTCGACAACGAGGTCTTTATACTCATCGGCAGCAGAAACTTTATGTTGCAAGCCCTCCAGTTCGGCTAAATACATGTCATTGTCCGCTTGCATGCCTTGCAATTCTTCTACCGCTCCGGGAACGTTGACGTCATCTCTCGGAATGCTCGATAACGTGAGCATCTTGATTTGATGGTCGCGTGCTGACGAAATGATTGAACCGGCATCGAAATGAATAACGGGTCTGTCGTCAATCGTTTCAACCGTGTCCGTTCCTCCGCAACCGGTTAAAGCAAGCATTGCTCCTGCGAACAGAGCGACGGATAAGAGTAACTTCTTCATCATCGATCCTCCTTCGCAACTGTTAGGCTTTCTTACGAAACTTCATTTATGGTTTCGACTGCAACCCCTGTATCCCCGGCTTTCCCCAAGTCGAGCACGGTCGGCTCTTCGTACGCCAAGACGTGAAACTCTTGTTCAAACGTCCGAATCACATAGTGGGATAGTTCGCCTCGGTACGTGTTGACACGTTCTGTCCCCATGTTCTCTGCGGCGAATCGTGTGAAATGGGACGTCTTCAGTTTCACGATTGGGTAAGCATTACGTAACCCTTCTTCATGTATGCTATGGTCCTCGATTGTCCCAAGAAACACTGCATATTGCTCGAAACGGATCCTGATGCGGTCGCGTTCCGCGTCCCACGTCAAGAGCATCGTCGGGTCACTTGCCCCGAAAAACGTCCACTCGAGTGGATAATAGGTGACGCCCTTCATCTGGAACGACTCCGTCTCGAGCACATAGTCTTCCGTCGTCATCAAAAAGTTCAAATCGATTGCCACACTTGTCTCCCCCTTTCAAAAAAAGCGACGTCCGAAAACGTCGCCTTCCTTTAATAAAAGATAAACCACAGTGCCGCTGCCACTAAAAACAGGCCGGCCCCGATGAAGAGAATCTTCGCTAGTCTCTCATATACCATGTCTTCACCTCACCAACGCCGCGCCGACGACGAGCGAGACCCCAATCGACAGCAGGAACGCCATCAGGCCGACGGCGATGTTCCCTTTCCCGATCTCCTCGTTCACGTTGAGCGACGGCGTCAAAAATTCGAATAACCAATACGTCGTCAAGAGAAGGACGAAGCCGAAGCTCCCTCCGACCAACACGTCCATCGTTTGGTCGTGATGGCTCTCGACGACGCGGAAGATATTGGCGAGACCGACGATTTTTCCGCCGGTCGCGAGTGCGACGGCGATATTGCCCTTCTGAACCTCGCGCCAATTGCTGTACGGCGTCGTCACCTCGAAGATGGCGAGACCGACGACAATCATGAGCCCGGCAATCGTATACAGGCCGAGCGACTCAAGCAAGACGTTCACGTTCACATTCCCCATTACCATGTTCCCCTCACTTCAGTTCGACGACCGTGACTCCGAGTCCGCCTTCCCCCATCCCACCGGGGCGCTGACTCTTCACGTGACGATGTCCTTTTAGGTACTCTTGTGTCGCCTGTCGCATCGCACCGGTCCCGAGACCATGGATGATACGGACGTTGTCATACCCGGACACGAGCGCCTCGTCGATATATTTGTCGAGGCGGGAAAGCCCTTCTTCGACCCGGACGCCGCGCAAGTCGAGCTCCGACTTCGTCGAGCTCTGACGCTTGAGCGAGCTGCCTTTCGACTGGAGCGACTGCTCTTTCGATGGGCCGATCTTCTGAAGGTCGTCCGCTTTGACGTTCACTTTCATGATCCCGACTTGGACGTTGTACTCGTTGTCGCTGAGTTGCTTCACGATATAGCCCTTTTGGTTGAACGTCGTCACTTTCACTTCTTCGCCTTTACTGAACGTACGTTTCTGTTGCGCTTTTTGTTTCACTTTTTGGATCTTTTTCTCTTGGAGCGTCGGTTTCGCCGATTCGAGCTGTTTCTTCGCGGCGATGATCTCGTGCTCTTTGACGATCCCTTCTGCGCGTAGCTTCTTCAAGCGGTCGATGACTTCGTTCGCCTGGCGTTTCGCCTGTTCGACGGCCTTCTCGGCACGGGCCTCGGCTTCGCCGTACATCGTGTCGCGTTCGCGCTCAAAATCGGTCAGCTTCGCTTCGAACGCCGCTTGCTCTTCTTCAAGGTCGTGGCGTTTGACAATCAATTCTTTCTCGAGCTGTTCGGCACGTTGCTTGGCCGCCTCGAGCTCATTGATCATCGATTCGACCGATTCGGCGTCGGTGCCGACATGGCTCCGTGCCTTGTCGATGACTTGTTCCGATAACCCGAGGCGTCGGCTGATCTCGAACGCGTTCGAACGACCCGGTACGCCAATCAACAGGCGGTACGTCGGGCTGAGTGATTCGATATCAAACTCCATCGAGGCGTTCATGACGCCTTCGCGATTGTAAGCATAAGCCTTCAGTTCCGAGTAGTGCGTCGTCGCCGCCACGCGGGCGCCGCGCCGTTTCACTTCGTCGAGGATAGCGATGGCAAGGGCCGCCCCTTCTTGCGGGTCGGTCCCGGCACCGAGCTCATCGAACAGGACGAGTGACATGAAGTCGATCTTGTCGAGCATGCTGACAATGTTCGTCATGTGCGAGCTGAACGTCGACAAGCTCTGCTCGATTGACTGCTCGTCGCCGATATCGGCATAGATGGCGTCAAAGACGGACAGCTCCGTCCCAAACTCGGCCGGTACGTACAGACCTGACTGCACCATCAGTTGGAGCAATCCGAGCGTCTTGAGCGTCACCGTCTTACCGCCGGTGTTCGGTCCGGTGATGACGAGCGACGTGAACGCCTCACCGAGCTCGACCGTGATCGGTACGACCTCATCTTGCGGGATGAACGGGTGACGCGCCTGTTTCAATTTGATCTCGCGTTCGTCGTTCAGTTTCGGCTCCGTCGCTTTGAGCTGATGGCCGTAGGCGACTTTCGCGAACACGAAGTCGAGCGTGGCGAGCACGTCGAGATTTGTCACGACCGAATCGGCAACACCGCCGACGAGGTTCGACAGTTCGCTCAAGATACGGTCGATCTCGGCGCGCTCTTTCAAGCGGACTTCTTGAATCTCGTTGTTGATCGACACGATTGCCTGTGGCTCGATGAAGAGCGTCTGACCCGATGCCGATTGGTCGTGGACGATCCCGCCGAACGCTTGGCGATACTCCATCTTGACCGGAACGACGTAGCGGTCGTTCCGGATTGTGACGATGGCGTCCGACAACATCTTCGCATTGTTACGGAGGATGTTGTCGATCCGTGAACGGACGCTCCCTTCAAAGCTACGGAGCTGGGTCCGGAGGCCACGGAGCCGGTCGCTCGCCGAGTCTTGGACCGTGCCTTGGTCGTCGATGGCGTGACGGATCGTCTGTTCGACCTCGATCAGCTTCGTCAAACGCTCGGCATACTCGTCGAGGCGCGGAATGCGGAGGTCTTCATTGTCCTCGTGCAGCTTCTCGAAAAAGTTCTTCACTTGGCGGCCGCTGTACATGACGGCGGCGACGGCGAGCAGTTCGCTCGTCGAGAGCACCGAGCCGATGGCGGCCCGTTTCACTTCACTGCGGACGTCGGTCAATCCACCGAGCGGGAGACGGTCCCGGAGCCTTACGACCTCGGTCGCCTCACGGGTGACGTTCAAGTTCGACAATACCCGGTCGTACGTATAGTCGGGCTGCATGTTGAGCGCCCGTTCTTTGCCGAGCGAGCTCGCGGCATGGGCGGCGAGCTGCTGGCGGAGTTTTTCATATTCTAAAACGCGTAACGCGTGATCCATCTAGCATGTTCCTTTCTGTCGCTTCGCGTCGATGAACGCCTTGGCGTCCTCGAACGAGAGGCAGTTGATGATGTCTGACGGTTCGAGATAGGCTTTCCGGGCGTGCAGGACGCCGAGTGCCATATCTTCCATCATATCAGGGTGGTGCGTGTCGGTGTTGATCATCAGTTTGACGCCGGCCGCCTTCGCTTTCTTCAGCGTCGAGGCCGTCAAGTCGAGCCGGTTCGGGTTCGCGTTCAACTCGAGCGCCGTCCCCGTCTCTTTGGCGAGGGCGATCAAGCGCTCCTCGTCAATCGGATACCCGTCACGGCGGCCGATGAGACGGCCGGTCGGATGGGCGATGACGTTGACATACGGCGAGCGGCAGGCGTTCTCGAGCCGAGCCATGATCTCGTCGACGGATTGGTCCATCTTCGAGTGAATCGAGGCGACGACGTAATCGAGCGTCGCCAAGAACTCGGGCTCATAGTCAAGCGTCCCGTCCGGGCGGATATCCATCTCGACGCCGCGGAGGACGTGCATATCGTGCTTCTTGGCGGCAGCGAGAATCTCTTCCCCTTGCGCCTCGAGCCGTTCCTCGGTCAAGCCGTTGACGAACGACATGTATTTGCCGTGGTCGGTGATGGCGATCCACTCATAGCCGCGCGCTTTCATCGCCGCGACGAGCTCGTCGACCGTCAACTTCCCGTCCGACCAGACCGTGTGCATATGCGCGTCGGCCTTGATGTCGGCGAGCGTGACGAGCTTCGAGATGTCGTGCTCGAACTCGAGGTTGCCTGCCCGGAGCTCCGGCGGGATGAACGGCAGCCCGTAGCGTGCGAACAGCTCGGCTTCCGTCTCCGGTTGCCAGAGTCCGTCCGCCGTCTCGACACCGTACTCGGAGATCGACTCACCCTTCGCCTTGGCGAGCTGGCGCATCCGGACGTTATGGTCTTTCGAGCCGGTGAAGTGATGGAGCGTCGCGGCGAAGGCACCCGGTTCGACCATGCGGAAGTCGACCGACACCATCTCCTCGCGCTCAAGGACGAGCGACACTTTCGTCTCGCCGGCCGCGATCACCTCGTTGATGAACGGGAGGGCGAGCAGCTTGTCACGGAGCGCGACAGGCTCTTCGGTCGCGATGATGAAGTCGAGGTCTTTACACGTCTCCTCGGCACGGCGGAAACTGCCGCCGACCGAATGGCGCAAGACGAGCGGCTCGGCTTCGAGCACCGCGTCAATCTCTTCGACGACCGGACGCATCATGGCGTAGGCGAGACGCTCCGGACGTGACTCGAGGTTCCGTGCCGCCGTGAGCAACTTCTCGACGCTCTTGGCGCCGAATCCCGGCAGGCTCGCGGCCGTGCCGTCTTCTAACACCGTAATGAGCGTCTCGAGATCGATGACGCCGACTTCACGGAGCTTGGCGAGCTTCTTACCGCCGAGCCCTTGGATTTTGAGCAATTTCATCAGACCGTATGGAATCTCTTCTTGAAGTGACTCGAGCACTTCGCTCCGCCCCGTGTCCCGCCATTCTTCGAGGACGGCGGCCGTCCCTTTGCCAATGCCGGAGATCGTCGTCAAATCCTCGATATCCTCAAGTTCGAGCTCCGTGTTCTCGAGCGCCGTCGCGGCTTTCCGGAAGGCGTTGATTTTGAACGGGTTCTCCCCTTTAATCTCCATATACTGCGCAATCTTTTCTAACAGCATCATCGCTTCAACTTTATTCATTGCAATTCCCCCTTTTCCATACAGAAAAGGCCGAGACACAAGCACTAGCTTGCATTCCGGCCTGTCGTGTTACAACATCTTATTCGAGAACCATTCTGAGAGGTATGGCGTGTCTTGAATGATGTACGTGGCGAGCGACGAGTTGTCGACCGCACTTTGGACGCTTGCCATCGGTACGAACGCGATGACCCACAAAATGAAGAACGTGATCACGTATGCCTCGAAGAATCCGAGGACGGCCCCGATGACACCTTTTAATTGGCGCAAAATCGGCAAGTCCGTCACGAAGTCGAGCATCGACAAGATGAGATGCAAGACGAGTTTCGTGATGACGAACAAGACGACGAACCAAAAGACGTTATAGAACGTCATCTCAAGGCCAGTCAACGCGTTTAAATCGATGACGCCTTCCGGTAATGATCCGTCGAGTTGCGACGGATATGGAATCCAAAGCTTGAACGCTTCGGCAAGATCACGGTAGTACGCATTGGCGACGAGGAAGCTGATGATGAGCGCGACCCAATGGCCGAGCTGCAAAATCGCACCGCGGCGGAACCCGTTGATGATTCCGATGAACAAGAAAAATAATATAAGTAGAGTAACCATAAAGTGATTTATTCTCCCGAATTTCGTTTAGTTTTGACGTGATCGCTCGCGATTTGGATAGCCGCGAGAACCGCTGCCTGTCGAGCGTCTAGATGAGGGGACTGTTCACGAATTTCACGGATTTTGCTATCGACCAAAAAGCCCACTTCCCTCACATGATCGGCCGGCTCTTCGCTGACGATCGTATAGTCTTGACCCGCGATATGAATTGTTGTTCGTTGTACCTGCACGCGTCACCCCTCCTTTACATCTATTCCAAATTAATCATAACATCGTTTGTATATTAGGAAAAGAAGAAGGTCCCTCTCTTTTCCGCACTAACATTTTGTGATACCCTATTTCAAAGTTGTCAAACGTCAATCTTTATTGAAAAATGAAAGATATGGTGGCGACACCGCATGAAATGTGCGAAAATAGCAACAATTCAAACATTTAGAGAGGATGATTTTTTTGAAATTACGTATTGGCCTTCTAGGTCGCATCATCATCGCTATCGCATTCGGGATTTTACTCGGTAGCATCGTACCAGAAAGCCAGAACTGGATTGTCCGGACGTTCGTCACGTTCAACACCGTCTTTGGACAATTCCTAGGCTTCGCCATCCCGCTCATCATTCTCGCTTTCATCATTCCAGGAATCGGGGAACTCGGAAAAGGCGCTGGGAAATTGGTCGGTTTGACAGCGGCCATCGCTTATTTGTCTACAATCATTGCCGGAACGCTCGCTTACTTCACGACAAGCAACCTGTTCCCTCAAATCTTGTCACGCAGCACGACATCTGCTGAAAACCCGGAAGAGGCTCTTTTGAAAAGCTTCATGGAGTTTGAGATCCCACCGGTATTCGGCGTCATGACGGCGCTCATTCTCGCCTTCGTCATCGGCATCGGGATTGCCGCCATCGAAAGCAAGCGCTCGCTCGACCTAGCTATGGATTTCCGCGATATCATTGAACTACTGATCAGCAAAGTCATCATTCCACTATTACCGATTCATATCGCCGGAATTTTCATGAACATGACGTACGCCGGACAAGTCGCCGAGATTCTTTCGGTGTTCTCGCTCGTCTTCGTCACGATCATCGTCCTTCATTTGACGATGCTCTTGATTCAATACTCGATCGCAGGGGGTCTCAACAAAGAGAACCCGTTCCGTCTCTTGAAGACGATGATGCCGGCTTACTTCACAGCCATCGGGACACAGTCGTCAGCGGCGACAATCCCGGTCACGCTTCGTCAAGCGAAAGCGAACAACACAGACGAAGGCGTCGCCAACTTCGTCGTCCCGCTCTGTGCAACAATCCACTTGTCAGGGTCGACGATCACGCTTACATCGGTCGGTGTCGCCCTCATGTACTTGAACGGCATGCCGATGTCGTTCGCGATCGTGCTCCCGTTCATCCTCGCCCTCGGCGTCACGATGATCGCAGCACCAGGCGTACCAGGAGGAGCCGTCATGGCCTCGCTCGGTTTGTTCGGTTCGATTCTCGGATTCAGCGAAACGATGCTCAGTCTTGTCATCGCGCTCTACTTGGCACAAGATAGCTTCGGTACGGCGACGAACGTCACTGGAGACGGGGCCATCGCTAAAATCGTTCATTACTTTAAACGCAATACAAAAATTTTGGATGACGCAAAAGCGCGCGAGGAAATCGCGTCATCTCGTCTCTAATTTGATAGAATGAAAAAAACGGGCAAGCCATCAGGTTTGCCCGTTTTGTATACATACGCTGAAAGGGTGTTTAGATGGAACTGATTCGTTGGAACGACCTGTCCGGATTTGAAGAACGCGTCATGCCCTACCTGCTCGAACATGAGGCCGAGAACAGCTTGATGATCGGTGTGCTCGATGCAATCAAGCAAGACCGATACGAGTCGTATCATCAACTGACCGTCGAAGATGACGGTGATGTGCTCGCGATCCTGCAAGTGACGCCGCCTCATCCGCTCAATTATGTGCTCGTGAATCTTGAGCGAGAGAATGACGTCCTTCGTCTGCTCGTGCCTGAACTGTTGAACGGGGATATTCCCTTCACCGAGGTCGTCTCGCAAGCTGATTCAGCAATGAACTTCTACACGCTCTGGTACATCTTGACGGCGCGAGAGCCGAAAGTCTTCATGGAGCAAGGCCTGTATCGTCTTGATCACGTCAACGACATCCCGCTGTCGGAAGGGTCGATGCGACGTGCCACCGAGGAAGATGAGACGTTCCTCGTGAAGGCGTATAACGCGTTTGAAAAGGAAACTGGTTTGCGGGTCTCGTCGAAGAAGGAAGCGAAACAAAAGATCGCGACGATGCTCGAGAATCAAGAAGTGTACGTCTGGGAAGTCGACGGCAAGGTCGTTTCATGTGCGAAGAAATCGCGTGAGACCGCAAACGGCGTCACCGTCTCGTTCGTCTACACGCCAAAAGCGTTGCGCAAGCGCGGCTATGCACGCTCGCTTGTCGCCGAGCTGAGCCGGGAGCTCTTGACGTCGAAACAATATTGTACGCTCTATACGGATTTGAGCAACCCGACATCGAACAAGATTTATAAAGAAGTCGGCTATCAGAAAATCTTCACCTCGGCGTGGATTCGATTGCCTAGCTGATTTGATGCGTCTCCCCTATACTGTAGGGGGAGGCGATTTTTGATGAACAGATTATTCGGTTGGTGGCTCCGCATCCCGCGCCGGGTCCGGATGACCGCCTTGACAGTCGTCACGCTCGCCGTGCTCAGTTATATGGTGGTCCTCGGTGGAAGAAGCATGGTTAACGACCCGAACTGGGATACGCTCTGGCTGAGCGTCATCGGTGCCGCCCTGCTGACCTTGATCGCGTATAAGGCAACAAAAAAGTGATCGACGCGTTCGTCGATCACTTTTACTATACGTTTAGAAGAATGAAGCTGGGTTGACCGTGTTGCCCGCGCTCGAAGACGAGTACGAGTAGCCGCCACGGTGAATCTCAAAGTGCAAGTGTGAGCCAGTCGAGTTCCCTGTGCTACCCATCGCGCCGATGTTTTGGCCTTGTGTCACACGTTGACCGGCTGATACCGATACCGAGCTCATGTGTGCGTACACTGTCGTCCAGACCTGCCCGTTCAACACATGCGTGATGATGACGTGGTTGCCGTAGGCCCCACCCCATCCAGCTGTCGTGACCGTACCTGTTTGTGACGCATTGATCGGCGTTCCGACTGGTCCCGCGATATCAAGTCCGTTGTGGAACGAGTAGCCGTTCGCACCGCTCGCCGCGCCCCAACCTTGTGAAAGACGACCGTTCGCCGGGCGTTGGAACATGCCGCCGCTTGCTGGTACTGAGGCTACCGCCGATGCTGTCGGCGTGCTGACTGCATTCGAGTTTGAACTCTGTTGTTTCTTCGCAGCCGCTGCCGCAGCTGCCGCCGCACGTTTCGCTTCCTCGGCCGCACGACGCTGTGCCTCGATTTCAGCCTTGATCGCTTTCTCTTGTGACTTGAGTGTTGACTCCATCTCTTGGAGGCTCATCAATTTTGATTCGAACTTCACTTTCTCAGCGTTGAGTTTCTTGATTTTCGCTGCGCGCTCTTTCATTTTCTTGTTGAGCGTCTTTTGACGTTGTTCGCGTTCTTCTTTTTGTTTCACGAGAGCATCGCGCTCGGCTTTCAATTCAGCTTGCGCTTTCGCCAATTTTTCTTTCGTCGCTTGGTATTCTTCAAAGATTTGTTTATCGTTCTCTTGGATTGTACCAGCTGTGATCATGCGTGTGAGCAAGTCACCGAAATCTTTCGAGCCGAAGATGAACTCTGCCCAGTCAATCGAGCCGCCGCCGTTTTTCTGCATCGTCGCCATGCGCTCTTTCATCAACTCTTCTTGTGCCTTCATCTTCGCTTCGTATTTTTTGATTTGCTCTTGAAGGGCCGCAATTTTTTGTTGTGTCGCACGAATCTCAGCCTTCTTTTGGGCGACGTCGTTGATGACGTCTTGGAGTTCAGCATCTAACTTGTTGATGGCTTGCTGCTCTTTGCTGATCGCCTGTTCACGTTTTTGGATCGAAGCGTTCGCTTTGCTTTGTGCACTGTTATTTTGTTGTTGTTGCTGTTGCACCTTTTTTTGCTTGTCTGTAAGTGACGCTGCATAGCCAGGTGCCGTGCCGCTAATGAGAAGAGCTCCTAAAGTGACGGTTGCTGCAAGTTTCTTCAAGTTAACCAATGTGCTTCCCTCCGCTGAGTCCTGTGAATTTCTATATGAAATAGATCAAATTTTGTATAAGTTATAAGGCGAATGTTCGTATCGCTCTGAGACTCATTATAGCAATCTAAACCTAAAGTTATTTTACACTTATATTTCATTCGCATTACATTGACTCGATTTAGGTTTTATACGTTTAAAAATCGGGGTATAAAGGGATTTCTCATTTACCCTTGTCACAAAAACGTTATAAACAAAAAGAAAAGCACTTCTTGAAAGCGCTTTTCAGATAACCACCTGTATCATTTTTTTATCACCTCATGGAAACATAGC
The DNA here is from genome assembly GCF_003331145.1 of Exiguobacterium sp. TNDT2. GTDB lineage: Bacteria > Bacillota > Bacilli > Exiguobacteriales > Exiguobacteriaceae > Exiguobacterium. The sequence goes on from NZ_QLVE01000008.1 coordinate 15,233, forward strand.
CTGAACGAGAACGGTTTGTCCGGCGGTGTCTCCAAAAATAATAGCCGCCGAGGAGAAGCGCGCCACAGGCCGCCCCGAAACTATCGAGCAGGATATCCTGGATGAGCGGCGTCCGCTCGGGCGTCAAACTTTGATGGTACTCATCGAAAATGGCGACCGTGTTCGCGAGTGCCCAGGCGAATAAGAGCGTCAGCCCGGCATGGAGTCGCGTCCGCGCCACCGCTTTGACAAGAAGTGCCCCGAGTGCAAAGAAGACGGTGAAGTGCGCCGCTTTACGAATCAAAAACTCAATCAACCCGGCGCTTCCTTTCGCCTCGAGCGACACTGGGCTCCCCGCGTACTCGAAGTCGACGGTCGACAGCGCCGGTTCGGCCCACGTCCAATCGATGCGTTCGAGCGGTGAGACGATGCTCTGATCCGAGTATGGGGTCGCGCTTGAGAAGAATAAGCCAATCAGGATCAAACTGATCCATACAAATTCATTTTTCAGTATGTACATGACACCGTTCCTTTCTACAACGAGTTTCATTATACGCCGTCCATCATGTTTCATTGTAACAACGATTTCATCGTTTCGTGACAATTTGATTGCGGACGACCGGTTCAAAGTCGTACCTTGAATTTTTGCTTGGTATAATGATAAAAAAAAGGGGGAAACAATATGATTTATCAATATGAAGCGGCCGACATGAGCGGCAAGCTCCAACCGCTGTCGAAATACGAAGGGGACGTCCTGTTGATTGTCAATACGGCGAGCAAGTGCGGCTTCACCCCACAGCTCGACGGGCTCGAGAAATTATATGAGCGCTACCAAGGACAAGGTTTCCATATCCTCGGCTTCCCGTGCAACCAGTTCGGCCATCAAGACCCGGGGTCGAACGAGGAAATCAGCGAGTTCTGTCAATTGAATTATGGCGTGACGTTCCCGATGTTCGCCAAAGTCGACGTGAACGGGAAAGACGCCCACCCGCTCTTCCAATACTTATCGAAAGAAGCACCGGGCCTCCTCGGCTCGAAGACAATCAAATGGAACTTCACAAAGTTCCTCGTCGACCGCAACGGAAACGTCATCGAACGGTTCTCGCCGCAGACGACTCCTGACGAGATCGAGTCGGCGGTCAAACGCCTGTTATAAGCAAAAAGACGGCCGCCGAAATCAGGCAGGCCGTTTTTTTAGCGTGGGGTGATGAAATTAATCGTATAGAACGGGCTCGACTCTTCATTATAGACGAGACCGACCGACACGTGCGTGAAGCCATCTTTCAAGATGTTCTCCCGGTGGCCGAGCGAATTCATCAGTCCCCAGTGGGCGTGGAAGACGCTCATCTGCCCCATCGCCAAGTTCTCTCCGGCAAGCGAGTAGGCGATCCCAGCCTCGTTCATCCGCTCGAACGGGTCACGGCCCTCGGGATCGGTATGGCTGAAAAAGTTGTTTTGCGCCATGTTCTCACTATGGGCGCGCACGACCGGGAGCAGCGGTTCGTAATCGGCGAGCGCCGATAATCCGAACTTCTGACGGTCCCAATTCATGAGCATCCGCATCAACTGCTCGTTCGCGACGAGATTGTCTTCCGACACGTCGCCGTAATAGCCGTCGCTCGACTCCTCGACATCCCGGTCGACGGTGAGTACCGCCTTCAATGTGTCCCCGTCGTGTTGATCGAAGAAGAGCGTCACATAGTCGTCATCAATCGCGTATACGTCGAACGACGGATCGTCCGGAATCAAGTAGCGCTTCAACCCTTTGTTGTACGATTTGACCTCATCAAAACCGATTTGCTCGACTTGTTGTCGCGTCGTCTCGCCCACAATGAGCCCTTCAAAGATGCTCCCCGTCTCGAACTGATAATGGCCTTGCTTCGAACCGTCACCGTCGATCAACTCGAGGCTACGGTCCCCGTTCTTCTCGAGCAAGTACCAGTCATGCCCGGCATATTGGCTCGTAAATCGCGGCGCGTCGGTCGAACGTACCTGTTGTTCGTCCACCACTTCCGTCGACTTCACTTGCACGCTCGTCGGCGCCGACACGTTCGGCACTTCAAACTTCCAGGCCGCATACATGCCGATTGCGAGCAATAAAATCACTAGTTTACGAAACATAGCGTCTCCTTTCGAACATCTAACCTTCTCGCTCCCTGAAGTCACGCAACCGTGCCTTAATATCGATGAGCATCTCCATATAGGCGACATACGTCGCTTCATCTATATTCAGCATACCACTCACTTTGAGTGGAACCTCCTCGGCCTGCTCACGCAGTGCGCTCCCGACAGGCGTGAGGGACAGGACAACTCGGCGCTCGTCATCGGTCGCCCGGATTTTTTCAACGTAATCGAGTTGCATCAGCCGCTTGACGAGCGGTGACAACGTCCCTGAATCGAGGGTCAGTCGGTCGCCTAGCTGCTTCATGTCAATATTGTCCTCTTCCCACAAGACGAGCATGACCAAATACTGGCTATATGTCAGGTTTAGCGGTGCCAAAATCGGGCGATATAATCTTGTAAGCTCTTTTGAAGCGGTATAGAGCTGAAAACAGATCTGTTGCTCTAATGTTAACGAACTTTTCATAGGATTTCCTCCGGCTATGGTATTAAGACAAGCATATCATTTGCGTATCTATTTGACTGCTCTATAATTAGATTGTGCACAACTTAATCGTCTAAAAATGAAATGGAGGAATTGAATCATGAAATCCTTATTCACAGCTTCAGCAACTGCAGTCGGTGGCCGCGAAGGTCGCGTGACATCGACTGACGGAGTCATCGACTTGAACGTCTCTATGCCTGGTTCTAAAAACGCTGAGGAAGCGACGAACCCGGAACAACTTTTCGCAGCCGGTTACGCGGCATGTTTCGGTAGCGCCTTGAACCTCGTCATCGGCAAAGAACGCGTCAAGACAGACGGCACGAGCGTAACTGGTCATGTCACGCTCAACCAAAACGATGAAGGCTTCTTCATCTCAGTCGAACTCGAAGTCGAGATTAAAGGTGTCGACCAAGCGACGGCGGAACGTCTCGTCGAGGCGGCACACCAAGTCTGCCCGTATTCGAAAGCGACACGCGGCAACGTCGACGTCAAGTTGACTGCTAAAGCAGCATAATTCGATGGCCCGCTTCCGAGCGGGCTTTTTTTGCGTCCTGCTGAACGACAGAGTAGAATGAAAGAACGATAGACATGAGAGGAGGCGGACGATGTTCAAAGGCAAACGTAAATATGTAACGATCGGCCTCGGGGTCGCGTTTCTACTCGCCGCCTTCTATAACGGCCTGACCGTCCGCAATTATGCGGTCGAATCCGACAAGCTCGAGGCGGGTCAATCATTTCGGGTCGTCCTATTGTCCGATTTGCATGGCTACTCGTACGGCGACGACCAACGCGTCTTAATCGACAAAGTGCGAGAACAGGAACCGGATTTAATCGCCCTTCCCGGCGATATCCTCGACCGCTTCCGTTCCCCTGACGCCTCGTTCGAATTGATCGAGGGGCTACAAGGGATCGCGCCGATGTACTTTGTGACCGGAAACCACGAGATCGACGGCTCGGATGATTTCGTCCGCCACGACGTCAAGGATGTGTTTCGTTCCTACGGCGTGATGGTGCTTGAGAACGAGACGAGCTCGGTCAACGTCAACGGTGTCGACATCCTTGTCGGCGGCCTTGAAGACCCGCTCCGGACGTACAATGAAAACATTTATGCCAGCTGGGAAGAGACTGCCTTGACCTCGCTCGGCGATGTCGACACCGAGACATTGTTCAGCCTGCTACTGTCACACCGGGCCGAACAAGTCGACACATATGCCAGCTTGCCGTTTGACCTTGTTCTTTCAGGTCATGCCCACGGCGGACAAGTCCGAATTCCCTATTTATTGAACGGGCTGTATGCGCCGGACCAAGGCTTCTTCCCGAAGTATGCCGGCGGTCTATATAAGCACGAGACGTTCACCCACGTCATCGGTCGCGGCTTCAACTATAGCGTCAGTGTACCGCGTGTGTTCAATCCACCGGAGATTGTCGTCATCGACGTCATCGGGAAAGGGGCTTCCCAGTGAGCCCCTTTTCCTATTTTCCTCAAAATCGGATTCGCATGCATGCTGTACGGGTATAGTATCCATGTTGTGACTTACCTGTTTTTCTAAAAAAGGGAGGAAGTGGACATATGCGTGCTGTTACCTATCAAGGAGCGAAGAACATCGAAGTCAAGGATGTGAAAGATCCGGAGATTGAGAACCGAGAAGAGATTATCGTCAAAATTACGTCAACGGCCATTTGCGGATCGGATTTGCATATTTACCAAGGAAATATGCCGACCCGTCACGGCTATGTGATCGGTCACGAGCCGATGGGAATTGTCGAAGAGGTCGGTCCCGATGTGACGAAAGTGAAGAAAGGTGACCGTGTCGTCTTACCATTCAACGTTTCTTGCGGTCACTGTTACTACTGTGAACATGAAATGGAGAGCCAATGCGATAACTCGAACCATGCTCCTCATACCGATGCAGGCGGCTACTTCGGTTTCACGGAGCAGTTCGGGAACCATCCAGGGGGCCAGGCCGAGTACTTAAAAGTGCCATATGGAAACTTCATGCCGCTTGTTATCCCAGAGTCATGTGAACTAGACGACGAGGCACTCTTGTTCTTGTCGGACGTTATTCCGACAGCATGGTGGAGTCTAGAGAATGCCGGTATGAAAGCGGGAGACACGGTCGTCATCCTCGGATCGGGGCCGGTCGGTCTGATGACGCAAAAGCTCGCCTGGGTGCGTGGTGCGAAACGCGTCATCGCCGTCGACCCGGAAATCTACCGGTTGAACCGGGCTAAACTCTCTAACAATGTCGAGACCGTGTTGATGAAAGACCCGATCGATACTGGCAAGTATATTTATGAAATTACAAACGGCGGGGCTGACGTGGTCATCGATTGTGTCGGATTCGACGGAAAAAAATCACCGATTGAGAAAGTCGAACAAAAGTTGATGGTCCAAGGAGGAACCCTCAGCGCCATCAAAGTCGCGAAAGAAGCGGTGCGTAAGTTCGGTACCGTACAATTGACAGGGATTTACGCGATGAACTACAACCAGTTCCCGCTCGGTGATTTCTTTACCCGAAACGTCAGCATTCGGACGGGACAAGCGCCGGTCATTCACTATATGCCCGAGCTGTTCCAAATGATCGTCGACAAGAAGTTCGACCCGACCGATATCATCACGCACCGTCTGCCGCTCGAGCAGGCAGCTGATGCGTACAAGATGTTCAATGATCATTTGGACGACTGTGTCAAAGTCGTCTTGAAACCATAACGAAAGCGGTCCCCGACTCTTGTCAGGGACCGCTTGTTTATTTACCAGATCGTCCGTTCTTCGCAACATTGTGCTTCCCGTTCGATTTGAACGGTCGAACGCTCGAACGTGGCGAACTGTCGGATTCGTTTCGTCACCTCACGCAAGACGCGCTGGTCGTCCGTGTCTGCCCCGATCAAGACGTGGCACGTGACGGCGAGTTCGTTCGATGAGATTGACCAGACATGTAAGTCATGGACTTCTTTGACGCCATCGACGCCACCGAGTTCACGTTGCATCGCCACGACGTCGATTTGGTCGGGTGTCCCTTCCATCAAAATATGGATCGCCTCCCGCGTCACGCGGTAGCCGCTCAACAAAATCAGGACAGCGACGAACAGACTCGCGATCGGGTCGGCAAGTGTCCATCCGAACGCCATGATCAATACGGCCGCCGTGATGGCACCGACCGAGCCGAGCAAATCGCCGAACACGTGCAACAGTGCACTGCGGACGTTCAAGTTGTCACGTTCACCCCTCATGAGCAGCCAGGCCGCGAGTACGTTGACGAGCAGCCCGATGATGGCGACCGTGAGCATGCCCCCGCTCAAAATCTCAGGTGGGGCGAACAAGCGCTGATACGCCTCGATGATAATGTAGATGGATATGACGAGTAGCGTCAATCCGTTGACGAATGCCGCCAAAATCTCGAACCGCCGATAGCCGAACGTGCGCTCCGGCGTCGCCTGCCGTTCCCCGAACCGCACGGCGAGAAAACTAAGACCGAGCGCGGCTGCGTCACTGAGCATGTGGCCTGCATCCGACAAGAGCGCCAAACTGTTCGTCCATAATCCGCCGATGACCTCGACGACCATGAACGTCGCAATCAGGACGAACGACCAGAATAATGCCCGTTGGTTCGTCGTATGGTGATGATGGTGGTCATGTCCGTGGTGATCGTGATGTGCACCCATACCATCCCCTCCTCTCCCTTTCATTCTATACCTTTCTCCCTTAACATTCAAACTTTCGTTTGAATGAATACATAAAAACAATCGCCGAAAGGGATGTCCTCTCGACGATCGTCATTATTTTTGTTCGAGCCGGACCCGCATGACCCCGTCATATGGGAACAACTTCAATTGTCGCGTCTCGCCCTCATACCAACTGCCGGCATTTTGACTGCTCGTCGCCGTCATATCAGGCGTCGCGACCGCTTGGCGGTCCCAGTCGATCGCCTTCACCTGCTGGTCACGCACCATCAAGAAGAAACCGTCATAGAAATGATATTCGTTCACTTGGTCACGCTGGACCGCTTTCGGGGCCCCGAGCGTGGCGCGGACGCTCGAGATATCTTGTCCGAGCCATTCAAGCGTCGCCTGGTCGGCCGTGGGGACGACCGTTTTCCAGGCCGCGGTCACATCTTCGTCCGAGACACTCGTCGCTTCCTTCGTCACTTGCGCTTCCGTCACCCAACCGATCGTCCGCTCGTTCAATTGGAGCTTGACGAAACCACTGACGGCCTCGAGTTGTTCGAAACGGTCGCCGAGGTCGGCCTCATAGATGACCGTCACCCGGTCATCGGCGAACACTTTCGTATACGGTGCCGCGATATAGACGTACGTTCCATCGGTCTCCTCTGCCTTCGCTTCCGCTTCGGTCTCCTCGGTTTTTTCTGATTCACTGTCGACCGATTCGGTTGCAATGTCATCTGTCTCCGGCAACGCCGATTTCTTCGTGTCCATGAGGGCCGCGAAGGCGATGACGCCGACAAGTGAAGCGATTAATGCGATGACCGTCGCCGTTTGCCATAACCGCTTCCGTTTCCGTGATGCGGCCCGTGATGCCCGAACTTCTTCTTTCATGTGATTCCACCCCTATTTGTTTCGTCTATTCTGTTCGGATTCGGCAAGGGGGATGCCGTTTCCTGCCTCGTCGAAGAAAATATACGGTTCGCTCGTCAATGTCTCAAGCGTCTGGAGCGTCGCGTCAACGTCGACCGGCTTCGTATCTCCGGACTCGAGAATGCGCACCGTCTCCCCGAGCTCGATCGTCCGGTCCGTCAAGCGGTGGAACGTCCGGTCATGCGAGATGAGAATCAATCCGCCTCGATACACCTCTAGCGCGGCCTCGATTTGTTCTCGTGTCGCCACGTCCAAATAGTTCGTCGGCTCATCGAGGGCGAGCAGGTCCGCGTCCGAGAAGTACAAGATGAGAAAAGCGATTCGGCACTTCTCACCCATGCTCGCGTCACGGATCGGCTTATATACTTCATCGCGACGGAACAAAAAGTGTGCGAGCAGCGTCCGCGCTTCCGTCTCCGTGATGTCACTCTCGGTCAGGAGCGCGTCGAGCAACGTCCCGTCTTTCGGCAATCGGGCGAGCGTCTGCGAGAAGTAGCCGATTTTCAGTTTCGGGTGACGATGAATCCGACCTGACGTCGGGACGAGTTCACCTGTCAACAGTTTCAACAGCGTCGTCTTCCCGCTCCCGTTCGACCCGACGATCGAGATACGGTCACCTCGATTCACCGTGAACGAAAGTCTCTCAAAAAGAGGCGCCTCATAACCGAACGAGACGTCGTCGACCGTGATCCACGTCTTCGCCTCGAGCGGGTCGGCTTGGAAACGGACGGAGACGTGGGTCGCGTCTTTTGGTCGATCGGGCCGAGAACCTTCGAGTTGCTCGAGCTTACGTTCCCTTGCCTTCATCTTGACGGCGAGGTTCGCTGCGCCTTTTTGCGCGCCTGGACTCCGCACGCTCGCCGTCGCCTGCGCTTTCAAATGCCAGCCCTTGTATTGGGCGATCATATCGAGCAGCTCCGACTTCCGCGCCATATAGCGGGCATGGGCCCGCTCGTCGCGTACCCGTTCCTCGGCCTTCTGCTGTTTATACGCCGTATAGTTACCCGGATAGCGGACGACTTTCCCTGCATCCAATTCAAGGATGACCGTCGCGATGTCATCGATAAACTTTCGGTCGTGGGAGATGACGAGCACCGTCCCCGGTAACTCGTTCACCCAGCGCGTCAGCCACTCAATCGAATCCAAATCGAGATGGTTCGTCGGCTCGTCCAAGAGGACGATGTCGACGTGTCGCATCGTGAGCCGGGCAAGTTGGGCCCGTGTCTGTTCACCGCCGCTCAACTCGCGGAGCCGAGTCGCTTCATACCCGTTGAGACCGAGCCGTTTGAGCGCCTGTCTCGCTTCAAGCTCGAGTCCGAAGGCGTCGGTCGCGAGCGCCTCGTCGTATGCTTCAAGCACGCGCGCCGTGTCACCTGATGTGACATCCATGTAGAGCGGATAGCGCTGCGGGTCGCCTTGCATGACGTAGTCCAGCGCAGTCTCTTCTCCGTCAAACACCGTCTGTTTGACGACACCGACCGAACCTAAGACGTCGATCGTGCCTGCCTGTGGGGTCAGCTCGCCGATAAGCAGCTTGAACAGCGTCGTCTTGCCGGACCCGTTCTGTCCGAATAAGATGGCCCGTTCTGCTGCCGCCACGTCGAACGAGACGTTATCGAATAATGGTTGCCGGTCGTGGTCGAACCGGACTTGTTGGATTGATAACATATTGTTTCACCTCGCTAATTGTTCGGATACGCGATGAAACAAAAAACACCATCCGCTCAAAAGCGATGGTGTGAAGAGCTCCGGTCAAGCGGAAAGAAGGGTTACCCCCGTAGCCTGAAATTGGACACACTTCACCCGTGACCGTTCGTGCGAACAGTGATGATTCGTTTCATCAGTTGAGTGCGTGTGACTTTTTCATGGCACGATGTACCTTCCTTTCCTAAGTTACTGCCACCGTACCAAATTGAAAGCGGATTCGCAAGAGGCGCCCCACAATCTCCCATTTTTTCTACACCTTCCGGCGGATGCAAGCGCGTCGCGCGAGCGGTATGATGAAACCAACTTAGATGATGAGGTGACTGCTATGCGATTACGAAACCTACTCGTCCCGAGCGCTGTCCTAGCAAGCGTCGGTACGTTCTTATACACACGATTCGAACGAAGACTGCCTCGCCCCGCCTTCAAAGTCCCGACGGTCAAACCCGATCTCGCCTCGTTCGATGAGACGATGGTCGGCGCCACTTGGGTCGGCCATTCGACCGTGCTCATCCATTGGTACGGGTTGAAGATTTTGACCGACCCGGTGTTCTCGAACCGAATCGGTGTCCACGTCGGGCCGGTCACGTTCGGGATGAAACGCCACACCGCCCCCGCCCTCTCAATCGAGGAGATTGGGCACGTCGACGTCATCCTGCTGAGCCACGCCCATATGGACCACTTCGACCATAAGAGTCTGAAACGACTGATCACCCGTGACACGGTCGTCATCTCGGCCCCGGGCACGAGCAAGCTGTTACGTAAATACCCGAGCTTACAGACGCTTGAGATGCATCCGCACGACAAATTGACGCTCGCGAACGGGCTCCACGTCCAAGCGATCCCTGTCGCCCACTGGGGCAATCGTTTCCCATGGGACAAACATATGGGTTATAACGGTTACGTCTTGAAATACAAAGGCGTCCGCATGCTGTTCGCCGGGGATACCGCGTACACCGAGTCGTTCAACGGGCTCGCGAACAAAGAACCGATTGACCTCGCCTTCTTCCCGATTGGTGCCTATCAGCCCGAATCGTTCGAGGAAGCACACTGTACGCCGGAACAGGCGTGGACAATGTTCAAACAGAGCGGAGCAAAACGCTTCTTCCCGATGCATTGGGACACGTTCGTCTTATCGTACGAACCCGTCGAGGAGCCGTATGAGCGTCTTGTCGCTGCGGCCAAACTCGAACGTGATCAAATCGTGATCAAGGCGCACGGCGAAAGCATTCGACTGTAGCTTTCGCTTTCACTTCTGTCCAATTTTCGGTAACGTAGGAGATGAGAGGGAGGGAATCAATATGGAATGGACAACACTCAACAATGATGTGAAACTGCCGATGCTCGGGCTCGGCGTGTACAAAGTGGAAGACGGGGCGGTCACGGTCGATACGGTCAAAGCGGCGCTTGATGCCGGCTATCGATTGATTGACACGGCGGCTATCTATCAGAATGAGGAGAGCGTCGGCCAAGCGATTCGTGAATCCGACGTCCCCCGAGAAGACATCTTCGTGACGACGAAACTGTGGAATGAGTTCCACGGCTATGACGAGGCGCTCCAAGCGTTCCAAGATAGTCTCGATCGGCTCGGCCTCGAATACGTCGACTTGTTCTTGATTCACTGGCCGATGCCGCGCTTCGGCAAATTCGTCGAGACGTATAAAGCACTTGAACAGTTGTATGAGGAAGGCAAGGTCCGGGCCATCGGGGTCTCGAACTTCGAGGTCAGCCACCTCGAACAGATCATCCAGTCGTGCTCGATCGTCCCGGCGGTGAACCAAGTCGAGATCCATCCATACTTGTCCCAAAAAGAATTGATCGCATTTTGCCAGCGGTACGATATCCAGATCCAGGCGTGGAGTCCGCTCATGAAAGGGCGTGAGGCGCTTGAGGATCCGGTCATCACCGAGATCGCTGAAAAACACGAGAAGTCGCCGGCCCAAGTCATCTTGCGTTGGCACTTGCAGAACGGTGTCGCCGTCATTCCGAAATCGATCACGCCGAGCCGCATTCGCGAGAATATAGAGGTATTCGACTTCATGTTGACGAAAGAAGACATGCAGGCGATCGATGGACTCAACCGCGACGAGCGGACCGGGTCTGACCCGAACGAGATGCACAAAATCCACTATTGAGGAGAGATTTGACATGTTCAAAAAACTAGCTTCTGATTTGACGGGCTTCAGCGATATCGGTGAAGTCATCGACCCGAAAGATTTCGACAAGGCGGATTCGGACGATTACGTCCTCCATGAGGACAATGAGAAGATTTACTTCTTAATCAAGTCGAAATCGGACGAGTACTGCTTCACGAACTTGGCAATGATTCACCTCGACGGGACAAGCGCAATGAGTTCAAAACGCGTCTTGTATCGCTATCCATACGTCCACTTCCCGTTGAATAACGTCATGTTCGAGACGGCCGGCACGGTCGACATGGACGTCGAGATCAAGTTCACCATCGGCGACAAGCCGTACTCGATCGACGTGAACAAAAAACAAATCGAGCATGTGAAAGACTTGTACAAATCGCTCCTCGCCATCGCCGAGAAACAGCGCGAAGGCCGGAAGATGATGGAGTATGCCAACGCCTCACTCACGCATTCGGTGTCGATCTTGAGCGGGCTCCGCCAAGGTGACATGAATGTGGCGTCGACGTTCAAGGAATTGAACGAGCAGAGCTTCGACTGGCTCAAAGGTCATTACCACGAATGGAACCGCAAAGATTTCGGTGACGTGTTCGAGAAGTATATCAACAACTAATGGACAAGGCCCCCGACTCCAAATGGAAGCGAGGGCCTTTTCTTATTTGCCTTCATCAATCAACTGTTCGGCGAGCCGTTGGAACAAGTGGCTCATATGGATGGCCGAGGCGATGGCGAGCGACTGTTGAATACCGTTCGTCTCACTCTTGCGCACGTTGGCGAGAAGCGTCTCGGCCTGCGCCTCGAACGCCTGCATGTTCTGTTCTTTCTGAACCTGGTACGCGTCATAGAAGTCCTCGAGCGAGAAGCCCTCGTCCGACTCGTTCAGCGGCCGGAGCGTCTCTTTGATGTCATTGATCGAGAGCAATCCTTTCATCTCGTAGATCAGGCTGAGCAACATCAAGTGCTCGTTCGTGTACTTCTTGTTTTTGACGGGATGGAACAGCTTACCTTTGGCGTAGTTGTTGATCATCGTCTTCGTCAAAATCGTCTCGTCGTCACTCCGCTTCATCTTGCCGTAATGTTGCTCGAACAGCTGGATGACTTGGTCCATGTATAAGTCGACCGTCGGGAGCACCTGCTTTGGCAGCGTCCCTTCTGACTCTACAATCTCATGCGGTTTCATCAAATCACCTCACCTTCAGTATACGGACAAAGCAGTCTTGCCGAAACAAAAACCTTGTCGTTTTCTTCGATCCAGCTTATCATGTAGTTATGGATACTACATGATGTGATAAGGAGTGTTTTACATGAATTCGATTTTTCGGGAACCGATTAACGCACTGACCCACTTGGCCGGCGCCGTGCTCGCATTCGTTGCGTTGATCGCGATGACGGTGAAGGCGTCACTGCTCGGCGAACCGCTCGCCATCTTGGCTGCGATTTTGTTTGGGATTAGTCTCGTCTTTCTCTATTTGTCGTCCGGCCTGTACCACAGCATCATCGCCTCGCCGAACGTCATCGCCTTCTTCCGAAGAATCGATCATGCGATGATTTACGCCTTGATCGCCGGGACGTATGCCCCGCTCACGTTGCTCGCGCTCGAAGGACCGACGCGCTGGGTGTTGTTCGGTACCGTCCACGCGCTCGCCTTGTTCGGAATCATCTTCAAGCTCGTCTGGTTCCACGCGCCGCGCTTCTTGTCGACGGCACTCTATATCGGCATGGGTTGGTTGTCCGTGTTCTTCATCGGGCCGCTTCATGACGTGATCGGCAACGCCGGCATCTTCTGGCTCATCCTCGGCGGCGTCATGTACACGATCGGCGGACTCATCTACGGCTTCAAACCAAAGTTCGTCAACTGGCGCGGTTGGGGATTCCACGAAGTGTTCCACTTGTTCATCTTGTTCGGCAGTTTCGCCCACTTCGTCTGCGTGTTCTGGTACGTCTTCTAAGTCCTCCTTGCGAGGGCTTTTTTCGTGAGCACATTCATTTACTTCAAATTCAAGACATCCTACACTGACTATAGGAGGGATTTAATATGAAAATTGAAGTTTGGTCAGACTATGTCTGCCCGTTCTGTTATATCGGCAAGCGCCGTCTAGAAGAAGCACTCGAACAGTTCCCACACGCGGACAACGTCGAAGTCGAGTTCAAGAGCTTCGAACTCGACCCGAACGCCCCGACGACCGACTCGCGCTCGATTTACGAAGCACTCGCCAAGAAATACAGCATGCCGCTCGAGCAGGCGAAAGGCACGACGGCGCAAGTCGCTGCCCAGGCCCGCACGGTCGGTCTCGATTACGACTTTGACAACATGGTCGTCACCGGAACGCTCGACTCGCACCGGTTGACGCACTATGCGAAGACGGTCGGCAAAGAGAAAGAATTGTCGGAGGCGCTCCTCAAGGCGTACTTCGTCGATGCGAAACATATCGGTGATCACGACGTCCTCGTCGAGATCGCGACGAGTGTCGGACTCGATGCTGACGCTGTGAAAGACGTGCTCGCTTCAGACGTATACACAGAAGACGTCCGCGCTGAAGAGAAGCGCGCGAGCGACCTCGGCATCACAGGCGTCCCGTTCTTCGTCTTCGACAATAAATACGGCGTCTCTGGCGCGCAGCCGACCGAGGCGTTCACGCAAGTGCTCGAGAAGACGTGGGCCGAATCGGCACCGACGCTTCAAGTGCTCTCGGGTGGCGCGACGTGCACGGACGACAACTGCGATATCTGATGTTACACGAACAAAAGCAAAGCATTCGCCCATATTTGGACGAATGCTTTTTAGATTCGATTTACTTGTCTAAGTCCTTGACCATGGTATCAAATGAAATTGCCTCGGAATGCTTCTGGTGCACGCTTATCGCTTCATTATAAAGTTTTAAGTCGTGCTCATCCTCGATTCGTTTCAAGACAGCATCACGAATGAGTGTCGAAAGGGACAGGTTATTAGACTTCGCATACGCTCTAATGAGGCGCTCATCCTCCTCATCGAGCTGTACAGATATCATTCCCATACGATCGACCTCCTTTACACACATTGTATTACGAATTGTAATGTTCATACAGTCAGTTCGAAATCTTGGCTCCTTTTTGTAGCTTTCTAAATCGTTCTGAAGGATAATTATTATTAGCTAATAAGAATCGAGGACTCAATTATATGTGGAAAAATCGCAACGTCTGGATCATCTTGACCGGGGAGTTCGTGGCCGGTCTCGGGCTTTGGCTCGGCATCATCGGCAACTTGGAGTTCATGCAAGAGAAAGTGCCGTCTGACTTCGTCAAGGCCCTCATCCTCGCTGGCGGATTGCTCGCCGGGGTCGCCATCGGGCCGCTCGCCGGCCGTCTCACCGATCAAGGCTCGAAAAAGAAAATCATGCTCATCTCGAGTATTGTCCGGGCGCTGAGCGTCCTGTTCATGTTCGTCGCCATCGAGACGGGAAGCGTGCTGTGGATGGTCGTCTTCCTCGTCTTCCTGCAAGGGTCGGCCGCGTTCTACTTCCCGGCGCTCCAGGCGGCCATCCCGCTCATCGTCAAGGAACGAGAGTTGCTCGCCTTGAACGGGGTCCACATGAACGTATCGACGCTGTCGCGTGTCATCGGAACGGCCATTGCCGGCATCTTACTCACGCTCATCTCGCTCCGTGACGTCTATGCGCTCTCGCTTGTCGCCTATCTACTTCTCGCCGTCGCGACGTGGTTCTTGAAGATCGACGAGACGGTCGCTCCATCCGCGAAGAAAGTCGATAAGTCGTCCGGCGGGTTCAAGGACGTCTTTCCGATCATCAAGTCGATTCCGGTCATCTTTATGACGCTCGTCATGACGCTCATCCCGCTCCTCTTCATCGGCGGCTTCAACTTGCTCGTCATCAACATTAGCGAGCTGCAGGATTCGACGGCGATCAAAGGATGGATTTATACGGCCGAAGGAATTGCCTTCATGGTCGGTGCGTTCCTCATCAAACGGATCGGTGAGAAGTTCTCCGTGTTCTCGATCTTGTTCACGTTCTCGTTTTTGATTGGGATCGCCCAGCTCATGCTCTACTTCGCCGACATCCCGGCCGTCTCGATCGCGGCGTTCGTCTTGTTCGGCTTCTCGGTCGGCTGCTTCTTCCCGACGGCCGTGACGATTTTCCAGACACGGATGCCGAAAGACTATCACGGACGTTTCTTCTCGTTCCGGAACATGCTCGACCGAGTCGTCTTCCAAGTCGTGTTGCTCGTCACCGGCTTCTTCCTCGACTTGATCGGCTTACAGCTCATGGTCGTCTTGTTCGGGATCAGCTCGATTCTCATGACGGGTGCGTTTCTCGTCTACACGCGCAAACATAAACTTCATATCGAAACGGACGAGGCCGAACGCCTCTCTTCATAAAAACAAGCGCTGACCGGATTCGGTCAGCGCTTGTTCATGTCTTCGATATCTCGCCACCACTCACTCGTATCGTTTCGTCCGTCGAGTGTGATGCGCTCACCAATTTTTGGAGTGAGCACGTCCTCGCGTGGCAAGAGCCCCACCATCTGCTCAGCTGGGTCGAACCAGGCGTGGAACGATAACGTGAATGCGCCCCAATGGATCGGGAGCACCTTGTCGGCCCGCACATCACGGAACGCCTGTGCCGTCTCACGCGGTTGCATATGCACGTCCGGCCAACGCTCGTCGTATTGCCCGCACTCGAGCGCCGCGAAATCGAACGGTCCGTACGTATCACCAATCTCCTTGAAGTGTGGTCCATACCCACCGTCGCCGCTGAAGAACAGGCGGTCCGTCTCCCCGAGGACGACCCATGACGCCCAGAGCGTCGCGTTACGGTCGGTGAGCGAGCGGCCGGAGAAGTGCCGAGCCGGCGTGCAGACGAACGTCCATGGGCCGAAACCATATGTCTCGCCCCAATCGCGTTCGACGATGCGTTCCGCCCCGACGCCCCATCGTTTCAAATGGCTGCCGACACCGAGCGGGACGATGAAGACGGCAACTTTGTCTTTGATCGCTTGAATCGTCGCATAGTCCAAATGATCGTAATGGTCGTGCGTGAGCAAGACGACATCGATGTCCGGCAACTCGTCGAGCTCGAACGGCAAGTGCTCGCTGAACCGCTCGTTCTTCGCGAACGGGAGCGGCGACGGGCTCCGGCCGAACATCGGGTCGACGAGCATCGTCTTTCCATCCATTTGGACGAGCATCGCCGAGTGTCCGAGCCAATAGATGCGCGTGAAGCTCGAGCCGAGCTTCTCGCTGAAGTCGATTGGGACGACCGGCAACCGCTCGCTCGGTTTCCGGAGCGAGTCCGGGTTCAAGTATTCCTTCGACATCGAAATCATGTCGTCTGATGAAAACCGCATCGGCGTCTCGAGCTGATTCCGGAACTTGCCGTTCACGAGGTTCGGCGACCGGAGCGCTTTCGGCTTTTTGCCGAGCGGTTTATATTGCGTGAGCACGGTACCCGTCACGGCGGCCATACCCATCAATGAAAATAATAGCGTCTTCTTCAAATTTTACACTTCCCAATTCAATTTGATTTGAAAAATTATGGTCCAATTACTATTACCTCACGTACACTATATCCTGATTGTTTAGGTTGTTCTTCTCTATTTCTTTCTCTAGTGTTACATTATTTATGATGGTTTTTCCACACCATTTCTTGACTTAACACTAATAATCTATTATTATTTAATTAACGTTCAGGCCCGTGTTCCTTCCGAGGACCGGGCTATTTTTTTTACAAGGATGCGTTCAATCATGAAACCTTTTAAGACCCATAATCAACAATTAACCATACTTAGATCGAGAGACATGGTAATCACTAATGGTTCTAGAGCAAAACGAATCTTAGAAAATGAAGGCTATTACAACGTTATTAATGGCTATAAAGATTTATTTCTAATTAAAAATACGAACGGAAGTCCTGTCCAACCTGAACAATATTTACAAAATACTACTTTTGAAGAAGTTCACTCTTTATATGTGTTAGATCGTGAATTACGAAATATTTTACTAAAATACTTATTAATATTTGAAAAAGATATTAAATCTAAAATTTCATATCGATTTTCTGAAGAACATCCTAGTGCCAACGCTTATCTTGATATTAGAAGCTTTACTAATAACCCGGATAAATTAAAAGACACAGTCGAGCTTATTGCTATCATCGCAAGTACCATTTCTCGTCATGCTAAACGCTCGGGTAGTTCTATAAAACATTACTTAGACAACCACCAAGAGGTGCCGTTATGGGTCCTGGTAAATCAATTAACTATTGGAAACGTAAATAATTTTTACAAATATGTTGATGATACACTTAAAGATAGAATTGCAAAGGATTATTCTATTAATTACAGAAAACATTATAATTCAGTTGCTTCTATACCTAAAGAGACTTTGATGGATATTTTAAAAACCGTCAATATGTTTAGAAATGTCTGCGCACATGAAGAACGATTATATTGTTTCAAATTAAATCGGCCTGCACGAAGTACCAATATCTCAAATATGTTAAACATACCTGTGAACTTTTTATCAGGAAATCTTTTTACAGTCATCGCACAATTGAAGTTAGTTTTAATTAAAAAAGATTTTAATGAG
>NZ_QLVE01000063.1 GCF_003331145.1 Exiguobacterium sp. TNDT2
CTCGCGTTGCTCTCGCCTGGATCCATAGAGCGGGATCCGGAAAAGGGTCGTTTTCGCATGACGAAAACGCGATGGTTCGTGTGTGAAGGTTGGACGTTGTTTTGGTCTGTCTCGTAAGAAGACTATTTGATGAAATGACAGAAGTGAAAACACGGTTTGTTTATTGAAAATGAGCATGTTTTCTAAACAAGCCCTAGGGCTTACGTGAAATTAGGCGAGATGTTGTCTGCTTGGATGCGAGGTATCATGAGGCTATCAACAGGAGAGGAAGATTCAGATGGACAGTTACCAACTAGATCAACAGACGATGGACGAGATGACGGAGGTATTGCTTCGACTGTATTTTGCAATACAAATGTGCACAATAATGCAACGAAAAGTACAGAACTTTGCCAGCTGGGTTTTAGTGTTTCGACAACGCATGCGTGACACGATAACTGTCACCTGTAAAGTTTAGTATGTGAGCGTGATGGATGACGCGATCGACGAGTGCCGCAGTCAAGCGCGCGTCGCCAAAGATGCGATTCCATTGGCTGAACTCAAGGTTGGATGTGATGATCAGGCTCTTTCGCTCGTACCAGTCGGTGATGAGATGAAACAGAAGTTCCGCAGATTCTTTTGTGAGAGGGAGATATCCCATCTCATCTAAAATAATCATATCTGCCGACTCGAGACGAGAATGGAAGTTGCCTAGTTTTCCATCCCGCCAGGCCTTGTTAAGTTGCTCGACGAGTTCAGAGACCCGGAAGAACCTCACCTCATAACCTTTGTGACAAGCTTCTCTCCCGAGCCCGATGGCCAAATGGGTCTTTCCTGTACCCGGGGACCCTGTCAGAACGACGTTCTGTGAGTGCTCGACGAAATTCAGTGAGGTCAGTTCGTCCTTATCTAAATGCTTTGGGAAGTAGATGTGATTGCCCCAATGATAGTCGTCTAGTGACTTATTGTTGATGAATTTTGCCTTTTTGATTAACCGTTGCGCTTTCGCTTCCTCGCGGAGGCGCATTTCCATCGAGAAAAGCTCCGTGAGAAACTTTTCAGGGGATTCCGTTGGAATCGATTCATAGATTTCAGCGACATAGGCAAGGCGGAGCGATTTGCACATTTCTTTTAGGCTCATACTGCACCACCTTCTCCCCAAGGCCGATTCAGGCTATCGTACTTGCTCCAATCCACATCATAAGGATGGTCCTCAACCACGGCTGGATCGTCGTCCTCGCTCAGTAGCTCGTATAGGCGTTCATTGATCTCGAGGATTGGATAGAGTGCGAGCAGGCCAGTCTTTCCTGCCGAACGAGTAAGTTGGGTACGCCCAGGTACTCTTTGATTCTACCCGGCAGATATTCGGAATAACGGGAGTGCCCGAAGCTTCTCGGCTTCTTGTGCCAAGTGCTGATGATGTTTTCCCATGGGAGCGCACGCTTTGTCATCATGTAGGGACGTTTTTCTTCGTAGAGGATTTCTCCGTGAAGTGAGAGAATCTTCATCGAATCCCACCTTAAGATGGCGCGTACTTGCCCATGACGAGCCCCTGAAGGGATCAAGACTTTCGTCTTATCGATCGTTATTTCGCCGTACTTGTTCACCTTGAACAGTTCTTCTTTGAAGACGGGGAAGTCTTCTTGCGGCAATCGCAATAGATGTCTCTGCTCTTCTTCGAACAACTCACGGATCAGCACATGCTTTTCGTAATGCACTCGCTCCATGTCGTCCCGTAGGGAGACTGCGAGCTGTCGGTTCATCGAATCGTAATCATGCATGACAGGGGCCGGGACAAGAAAGTTGTATCGAACGTATCCGACCTTGTTCTCGACACTTCCTTTCTCGTTCCCGCTGTAAGGATTACAGCTTTGGACTTGGAATCCATAATGAGCCATGAACTGCAGGAAAGCATCAGTATAGATCGCCTCTTCCCTCGTCGTTCGCGGTTGGATGACTGCGGCGGGGAGATTATCAATTCGGAGTTGTTGCGGCACTCCACCGATTTCTTCAAAAAGCATTTTGAGTCCCGTCAGAAAGCACTCTTGGTTTTCTGCAGGGAGGGCGACGGCTGCCGTACGGTTGCTGAAGGGCAGACTCATGACGAGGCACTTCACATCGACCGCATGACTATCTTTGACGACTTCCATCGTCCCGAAATCTACCTGCGCCTCACCCGGAGGGTGCTGCAGTCGTTCATGCCTTGTATCGTTTTCCTCTTCGCTTGTCATATGCCAGCTCTTGATGAAATTGCAGACCGTTCGATAATAGCCCTCGAATCCGTTCGCCACCAGCGTTTCATAAATCTTTTTATTCGTTCGTCTCAACTTTTTCCGAAGCATCTGATCCTCGGTCAACCAATCCTCGACCATCTCGCCCCATTTCGTTCCGTACATCATGCCTCTCTTGGGGCGAATGGTTTCACTCGGCAGTTGAGCTGAATCCGCGTATTTTTTTACCGTCCTCCAGTTGAGGTCTAGATTTTTAGCGATTCGATTGATCGAATGTGATTTGTGGTTTCTCAGATATTTGATACAATTGATATCGGACATTGCTAGCATTCCTTCCATCTCCTAACGTTCTTGTGTCGCAACTTAAACGTTAGGGTGAGATTATGGTTGCTGGCAAGTCCTTTTTCTTTTCTAAAATAGGAGTGCAGAGTTGTGTACGTTTCCGTTGCACACTTCTGCACTCCTATTTTGCATTACACACTTCGACGCCTTCCTGACCGGCTCCAAGAAGATTTTGACGACTTAAAACTTGTGAGCATGGATCTTCTTT
>NZ_QLVE01000064.1 GCF_003331145.1 Exiguobacterium sp. TNDT2
TTCCAAGCTGATGACGAGAGTTCGATTCTCTTCACCCGCTCCAATTACCGACATATACGCGAGAATTTGCTCGCACACATAACCGCACGGTACACCGTGCATGAAGCAGGACGTCATTCGACGTTCTGCTTTTTTGTTTTTCACGATAATGGTAGTCATACCGGCGACGCTTAAATGATGACGATTCGGGAAAAGGATGGAAGACAAGAAGGAGGGATTCATGTGATTCAAATACGTCTTCACCCATTCACAGTTTACGAAAGCGCGCTCATGCGAACAACTTCGACATTAATCGAGACGAACGAAAGCCTGATCGTCATCGATCCGACCTGGCTGCCCGAAGAAATTGCCATGATACGTCGTGATGTCGAACTGCGGCGTCAAGGCAAAAAATTATATGTCATCTATACGCACCAGCATTACGATCATATCATCGGCGCCTACGCATTCCCCGATGCGACCGTCATCGCTTCTCAAGCGTTCGTCGAGACGGATGCGCGCTCGCAATTAGACGAGATCCAGTCGTTTTACGAGCAGTACTATATCGATCGCCCCATCGTAAAACCCGACGTCGATATCATGATTTCCGAAGACGGGACGATCGCACTCGGCTCCATCTCTATCACATTTTTATTGACACCTGGTCACGAATCGACCCACATGTCTTTAATTATCGAACCACTGAGACTTCTTATTTGCGGAGATTATGGTTCCAATATCGAGCCTCCGTTCATCGAGCATGACGCTGAAGCGTATTTGAATTCCTTGCAAAAACTTCAGACCGCCATTTACGAATATGAGATCCGCTGGCTCATACCAGGACATGGTGACTTATGCGATGACCGCAGCAAGATGATGGAGCGGTTGAGCGCGGCCGAAGAATATATCCTCGCTCTGCCTGAAGAACGGGTCTGGTCCCCGCATTGGCCGGAACATGATTTCTTCCAACGGGTCCATGAACGGAATCGGAAACATGTGGAACAAAAGGAGAAGGAACGAGAGTCTAGGCAGCAAGATTATTGACGCAAAAAAATCGCAACGTCTCCCCAGACGTTGCGATTCCCCCCTATTATGTAGACCTATTTCTTTGTGACGCGCTCTGAACGGACCGTGAACATACGGTCAATCCCATAAATGGTCACGCCGGTTAAAGCGAGCAATCCAATCATAGCCGAAGAAAACATTGACCATACCCCCATTGTTCACAAATTCGTCAAAATCACCCCGTGCTTTAATTATAGAAGAAAACAAATGAAAAAGAAAGCGTTTTCTTCTAACTTTTCTCACATTTTCGTCACCTCTTCGCTTGCAGATTTGCTTGTCACGCCTTGTTCAAATATGTGTAGCTTTTGTGGAATGTGGGAATACACTCTATAAGAATAAAGAGACAGAAAGCTGTTCGTTGAGGAGGAAGAGGCATGATTAAATACGGCACATTGGTGCGGGTCGAAGGGAAGTACGCCGTGTTACGTTGGAACAACGGCTCGAGTTTCATCCCGAGACGATTCTTGCCATCAGAAGCACGTGTTGGCGATACAATCATTCGAGACAACCATCATTATTATCTCGAAGAAGACATGACACCGAATTTTGATGCGCTCATCAAACAACATTATAAAAAATAGACAAAGACAGACCGGTTCACTTCCAGTCTGTCTTTGTCCGTTCACTTTACTTCGTTTGATCGTGCAACCAATCAAAGTCGACCGGTCCGACTTGTTTAGCGGTGATGACACCATCCGGACCGATGACATAGGTTGTCGGCAGAGCGACGACGCGATACGTCTTCTCGACCGTCCCTTCTTCGTCCAACAAGACCGGGAAGCTGACCGGGACTTCCTGTAAGAAAGCGTCGACATCTTGTTTGCCGCGCCGTTCGTTTTTCGTCGCGTTCACCCCGAGCACCGGGATACCCGTCTCTTCACCAAACGCAATCAACTCGGGCAGTTCTTCTCGGCACGGTGGACACCAGGACGCCCAAAAATTTAAGACGACTTGTCGTCCTTCGTAATCGGCGAGCGACAACATTTCCCCCTCGACCGTCTCGAGGGCGAATCCCGGCGCACGCTGACCGACTTCGAGTCCGCCGAGGACACTGTCGTCCGTGGCGATGCTGACTGCCAGTTCATTTTCTTGACTTGTGAACTCGTCATATCCTTTATAGCCCAACCCGGCGATGAGGCCTGCCATGATGAGCCCGATAGCTAGTTTGTGAAATCGCATGATTTACCCCTTGTCCTGTGTACTGTTCACTTCTAAACTTAACTTATCACATCATTCAAAGGAGAGTAACTATCTTGCAACTTCACAATGAGAAAGTTAGCGTCACTGTGAACTACTCACCACTTGCTTGCTTCGCAACCTGAAGTGGGAGCTTCTTGGGAAGATCGTGCTTTTACTAGCCACGATTATTGACCAAGCTCATCGGGCATTCCCTGCCCTGAAGACATGATATCCTCGGCGAGGCGCAACAGGTTG
>NZ_QLVE01000009.1 GCF_003331145.1 Exiguobacterium sp. TNDT2
GTTCATACCCGTGAGGTCGTGGGTTCGACTCCCTCCGCCGCTACCAATTAGGACCCTTAGCTCAGCTGGTTAGAGCAGACGGCTCATAACCGTCCGGTCGTAGGTTCAAGTCCTACAGGGTCCATTTGTGAACAGCTTTCAGATGAAAGCTGTTTTTTGTTTTCATTTTTAGTTTTCAAATCCGGAGTCATGGGTAAATATCCGTTAGCATTTTGTTTTTCGAAAAATATGAAATGAGGCGAAGCGAGATGGAACGAAATCATACGATGATGCAATTTTTTGAATGGCATGTCCCGGCTGACCAGAAGCATTGGAAGCGATTAAAAGAACGGGCTTCCGAGTTGAAAGAAGCTGGAATCACCGCACTCTGGTTGCCCCCGGTCACGAAAGGACAGAGCGACGAGGATACGGGGTATGGCGTGTATGACTTGTATGATTTAGGCGAGTTTGATCAAAAAGGGACGGTCGCGACCAAATACGGGACGAAACAAGAATTGCTCGAGGCGACGAAACACGCGCAAGAGCTCGGAATGCAGGTTTATATGGACGTCGTATTGAACCATAAAGCCGGTGCCGATGCGACCGAGAAGTTCGACGTGCTCGAAGTGGACCCGGAAGACCGTACGAACGTACTATCGGAAGAGCCGTTCGAAATCGAGGGATGGACAAAATTCGATTTTGAAGGACGTAAAGATAAATATTCTTCATTTAAATGGAACTTCCATCATTTCAACGGGACGGATTATGACGCTGCGAACGACAAGAGCGGCATCTTCTTCATTCTAGGCGAGAACAAAAAATGGAACGATAATGTCGACGACGAGTTCGGTGTCTATGACTATTTGATGTTCGCCAACATCGACTATCATCACCCGGAAGTACAGGAAGAAGTGCTCAGCTGGGGCAAATGGTTCATCGAAGAGACGAAGTGTGACGGGTTCCGACTCGATGCGATTAAACACATCAACTATGATTTCGTAAAAGAGTTCAGTCAGACGATGAAAGCCGAAAAAGGCGAGAACTTCTACTTGGTCGGTGAGTTTTGGAAGTCAGAACTCGATGCGTGCCGTGAGTTCCTAGACAACATTGACTATCAAGTCGATTTGTTCGACGTACCGCTCCACTATAATTTGCAGCGGGCCTCGACTGAAGGGGAGTCGTTCGATATGCGGACGATCTTTGACGATACGCTCGTCCAATCCCACCCGCTTCACTCCGTGACGTTCGTCGATAACCATGATTCACAACCGGAAGAAGCGCTCGAGTCATGGGTCGAGGATTGGTTCAAACAAATCGCCTACGGCTTAATCTTGCTTCGCCAAGACGGATACCCATGTGTGTTTTATGGTGACTATTACGGCATCAACGGACCGCACCCGGCCGAAGGCAAAAAGCCGGCAATCGACCCGCTCCTCTACGCCCGTCGTGAAAAAGCGTACGGTCAACAAGACGACTATTTCGATGACGAGCATGTCATCGGTTGGGTCCGTCACGGCAGCGAAGACATCGAGCGTTCAGGTTGTGCCGTCATCATCTCGAACAGTGAAGCAGCTAAGAAAACAATGTTCGTCGGCGAACAACGAGCCGGTGAGAAATGGGTCGACTTGACGCAGAACGTCGATGAAATCGTTGAGATTGACGAAGGCGGAAACGGGGTATTTAAAGTGGCGGCCGGGTCAATTTCGGTTTGGGCGTTGCCGGAACAAGACGTCGAGTGAGGCATTACAATTGAGTCAGCCGTCACAAATCTGTTACATTAAAAACGAACGTTGTTCAAACCAATTTTAAGGGGGATTTTAGTTATGGCTAAATTTGAATTACCACAGCTTGATTATGCATACGATGCACTCGAACCACACATTGACGCACGCACGATGGAAATCCACCACACGAAACACCACAACACTTACGTCACGAACGTGAACAATGCACTCGAAGGAAAAGACGTGGACTACTCTTCACTTGAAGACTTGCTCCAAAAAATCGATTCGCTTCCTGCTGACATTCAGACAGCGGTTCGTAACAACGGTGGCGGTCACTGGAACCACTCCTTCTTCTGGAAATTGTTGAAGAAGAACGAGAACGGAGCACCGACAGGCGAACTCGCTTCTGCCATCGACGAAGCGTTCGGTAGCTTTGACGCTTTCAAAGATGAGTTCACGAAAGCAGCGACAACTCGCTTCGGCTCTGGTTGGGCTTGGCTCGTCGTGAAAAACGGCAAACTCGAAGTCACATCGACTCCAAACCAAGATTCACCGATCATGGAAGGCGTTCAGCCAATCCTCGGTCTCGATGTTTGGGAGCATGCGTACTACTTGAACTACCAAAACCGTCGTCCGGATTACATTCAAGCGTTCTTCCATGTCATCGACTGGGATTACGTCGCGAAGCTCTACGCAGACGCAAAATAATGACACTGTCCCGGGATTCGATTGAATCTCGGGATTTTTTCTACATTTCATTATTTTGTAAACAAATTATGATATAGTGAAAATCGAGTCGAAAAATAGAAATAACACTGACATATACGTTACCTATACTTATAGAAGGAATTGAATCAGAAAGGAGATAACTGAATTGGCCAGAAACCGTGTGAAAGTGCCGAAGAAACGGCGCAACCACCTTCCGTTGCGATTGAACTTATTGTTCTTTATCGTCTTCATCTTATTCGCGACACTCATTTTCCGTTTAGGCGTCGTCCAAATCGTCAACGGTGAGTTGATTGCCCGTGAAGTTCAGAAGACCGAATCAAGCAAAATCAAGTACGAGGTACCGCGCGGTAAAATCTATGACCGCAACGGCCAAGTGCTCGCCGACACCATCTCGAACTACTCGGTCATGTATCGCCGGTCGCAAGTGACGAAGACGGAAGAGCGGCTCGAAGTCGCCATCAAGCTCGCGGAAATCGTCGACGTACCGGAGAAGGACCGTAAAGTGACGGAGCGGGACCGCAAGGATTATTGGATTGCCATCGATCCGGAGCGCTCGCAAGAACGGGTCCAAAACCTGTTGGCTGATTTATCGGAAGAAGAACGGGCCGCCTTGTCGAACCAAGACGTCGACCAGTTGTTGCTCGATTCCATCACGGACGCGGAAATCACGTTTGATGATGCGACCGAAGAAATCATCGCTATCAAACATAACATGGAGTCAGGCTATGCGCTCGACCCACAAGTCATTAAAATCGGGGCGTCTCCAAAAGAAATGGCACTGATTGAAGAAAACTTGGAACTGCTCCCTGGCGTCAGTGTCGAACCATATTATCAGCGGGATTATCCGTTCGGTGAGACGTTCCAAAGCTTCCTCGGAAGTTATCGTCAAATCCCAGCCGAGCAGCGCGCTTCGTATCAAGCAAAAGGGTACGGCTTGAATGATCGGGTCGGAACGTCTTATCTCGAACAACAGTATGAGGACGTGCTACGCGGGACCCCGGCCTATGACGTCTTCACGACGTATAAAGGGGAACCTGTCGGAGAACCGACTCGCGTCAGCGGGAACCCAGGGAAAGATATCATCTTGTCGACGGACATCGAATTCCAAAAAGAAATCGATGAGATTTTGAAGAAAGCGATTCGAGCCGGCCGCTCGGGCAGCCCGCACTTTGACCGTGCCTTCGCCGTCGTCATGAACCCGCAAACGGGTGAATTGCTCGCCCTCTCGGGACAAGAACTCGACTATGAAACGAACGAATTCAAAGACGTCTCGACCGGGACGGTCCTGCGGGCGAGTCAAATCGGCTCGACAATCAAGGGAGCGACGGTCGCGTTCGGACTTGAAGAAGAAGTCATCCAACCGGGT
This sequence comes from Exiguobacterium sp. TNDT2, assembly GCF_003331145.1. Classification (GTDB taxonomy): domain Bacteria; phylum Bacillota; class Bacilli; order Exiguobacteriales; family Exiguobacteriaceae; genus Exiguobacterium. The sequence goes on from NZ_QLVE01000009.1 coordinate 3,799, forward strand.
GAATATATTTATGACACGCCGATTCGTATCGGTTCGTCACTCAAGTCGTCGTACCGGAACATGGGGAACATCAACGACCTTGATGCCCTCGCGTTATCATCGAACATTTATATGTTCCAAATTGCCCTGCGGCTCGCCGATTACTACTCGACCGGCCAAATCGTCGGAGAGAACGTGACCGAGGCATTCAATACGATGGAACATTACTATAAGCAGTTCGGACTCGGGATTGAGACAGGGATCGACCTCCCATATGAATCAATCGGATTCCGTAGCGTACCGGACCGTGTTACGCTCCTCATGGATATGTCGATCGGTCAGTTCATCTCATACACGCCGATTCAATTGGCGCAGTATACGTCGACGCTTGCGAACGGCGGATACCGGATTCAACCGCATCTCTTGAAAGAAATCATCGAACCTGGCTCGCTCGACGAAGCGAACAAGCAAGTCGTCAGCACGTTCCAACCGAACGCGCTCAATAAAGTCGATATTCGTGATGAATTTCTTCAACGGGCGCGCCAAGGATTCCGGCAAGGGGTCGAGAGCGGAACGTCTCGTATCTTGCAACAGACAGGAATCACGGCGGCCGGTAAGACCGGTACCGCTCAAGCGATCGCGGAAGGGCCAGATGGTCAAGCGAAGCGAAACGCGAACGGTGAACCGATTAAGACACTCAACTCGAACCACGTCGGCTGGGCGCCATATGATGACCCGGAAATCGCTTGGGCCATCATCATGCCAGGCCTCGAGGCGGAAGGGATCAACACCCGTGTCGCGCACGACATCATGAAGGCGTATTTTGACTTAGAAGACGTCCAAGCACAGATTCAATAAAGAAGTCACTTCGGTGGCTTCTTTTTTTCGTCTTTACAATTCTTTTACGTTCCGTTTATTTCTCGTTAATAGTAGTTTATTAGGATGTTAATTGTAGGACAGAACAACGAAGCCACAACACAAATCAAAGCAAACTCAAGGAGGACGTCAGAAATGTCTTGGATGAAAAAATCAGCTTTAGTCGCTTCAATTACTTCGGTGGCCATCATCGGTGCCGCGTGTGGGAACAATGAAGAAGGTGGCGCAGCCGACGGTGAAGGACTTTCAGGTAAAGTCGTCATGGATGGTTCGTCTACCGTATTCCCAATCATGGAAGCTGTAGCTGAAGAGTATTCAGCAGAACAGCCAGAAGTCGAAGTGACGGTTGGTGTCTCAGGTACGGGCGGCGGATTCAAACGCTTCGTGACAGGCGAAACAGACTTCTCAAACGCATCACGTGAAATCAAAGAAGAAGAAGCGGCTGAAGCTGAGAAGAACGGTGTCGAGTACACGCAACTCGCAGTAGCACTTGACGGTCTCTCGCTCGTCGTCAACCCAGAGAACGATTGGGCACAAGACATTACGATTGAAGAGCTCAATAAAATGTGGACTGACCCGAACGTGAAAACATGGAAAGATGTTCGTGCGGACTGGCCGGAAGAAGAAATCTCATTCTTCTCACCTGGTAAAGATTCAGGAACGTACGACTTCTTCAACGAAGCAGTACTTGACGATACAGATATCCGTGAAGACACACAGTTGTCAGAAGATGATAACGTCCTCGTAACTGGTGTTGCTGGTACAAAAGGCGCGATTGGGTTCTTCGGTTACGCGTACTATATCGAAAACAAAGATACGCTCCGCGCATTGAACGTCGAAGGCATCGAGCCGACGACGGAAACAATCAACGATCTTTCATACCCGCTCTCACGTGAAATTTACACGTACGTGAACAACGCGTCATTAAAAGATAAGCCGCAAGTCGCTGACTACACACGCTTCTTGAATGAAAATGCAGCAGCCCTTTCAGAAGAAGTTGGTTATGTCGGAATGGAACAAGCACGATATGATGAAAACGCTAAAGTGATTGACGAAATCGCTGGCGAGTAAATAGCGCAGGAGGCAGAAGGTGAGAGTCGCTCTCACCTTCTCGCCGTGCTTTCTAGTATGAAGAGGTAGGGAGCGATACACGAGATGAATCAACCAAACAACGGGTTTTCGATTCGAGAGATGATTGAAGCCAACAAGCAAAAAAAATATAGTTCAACGAACGTGTTTGATAAAGTCATGCCGTTCTTATTATTCTTGAGCGCATTCGTTTCGGTCGTCACCACGGTCGGGATCGCGTTCACACTCGGTTTTGAACTGTTCAAGTTTTTCGAGCGCGTACCAGTCGCTGAGTTTTTAGGCTCGACCGAATGGTATCCGCTTAGCGCCGATCAACGTTTCGGTGTCTGGGCACTCGTCATGGGGACGTTGCAAATCACCGTCATTGCCATGATTGTCGCCGTTCCACTCGGATTGGCATCAGCGATTTATTTGAGCGAGTATGCGTCTGAACGCGCTCGTACGATTTTGAAGCCAATCCTGGAAGTACTCGCAGGCGTACCGACGATCGTTTTCGGTTTCTTCGCCCTATCGTTCGTCACACCGATCTTGCAGGCATTGATTCCGGGACTTCAAATCTATAACGCCCTCAGCCCAGGAATCGTTGTCGGGATTATGATCATCCCGATGATTGCTTCTATTTCGGAAGACTCGATGAGCGCCGTGCCGAAAAAAATTCGTGACGGGGCCCTTGGTCTCGGTGCGACACGTCTAGAAGTCGCCATCAAAGTCGTCATGCCGGCCGCGCTCTCAGGGATTATCGCGTCGATCGTCCTCGGGATGAGCCGGGCCATTGGGGAAACGATGATCGTGACGATTGCCGGCGGGTCACAACCGAACTTCGAGTTCAACCCGCTCAACGCGATTCAAACGATGACGGCGTATATTGTTCAGATCGCCAAAGGCGATGCCGGGTACGGGACAATCGAATATTACAGTATCTATGCGGTCGGTGCGCTATTGTTCGTATTCACTCTCGTGATGAACCTATTCGCCAACTGGGTGACGCGCCGCTTCAGAGAGGAGTACTAATATGGCTTTACCGAACAGTGAGTTCAAGAATACGAAGAACTTGATGGATCGTGATTCCGTTTCACAACGAATCAAACGCCGTCTTCAATTAAACGAGATTTTTAAATATATCTTTTTGGCAGGGCTCGTCTTTGCCCTGCTCGTCTTATCGACGTTGATTTATGACGTCATCTCAAAAGGGGGCGGATGGGTCAATCTCGATTTCTTGCGGAACTTCCCGTCACGCCGTCCTGAACAAGCCGGTTTGTATCCTGCCTTAATTGGAACATTCTGGTTGATGCTTCTGATCGTCCCGATGGTGTTCATCGTCGGTGTCGGTGCAGCGATTTATATTGAAGAGTATGCGCCGAAAAACCGTATCACGTCATTTATCGAAGTGAACATTTCGAACTTGGCCGGTGTCCCGTCAATCGTATTCGGATTGCTCGGATTGACGATCTTTGTACGAGTCATGGAACTCGGTAACTCGATCATGGCCGGTGCCCTGACACTCGGACTGATGAGTTTGCCAATCGTCATCGTCGCGTCACAAGAAGCATTACGGTCTGTCAAGATGGAGTTGCGCCACGCGTCGCTCGCGCTTGGTGCCTCGAAATGGCAGACGACCTTCAACGTCGTCTTGCCGTCCGCGATTCCAGGAATTATTACAGGAATCATCTTGGCCGTATCTCGTGCGATCGGAGAGACAGCCCCACTGATTATGGTCGGGGCCGCGACGTTCATTTCCACGACGCCAAGCAGCGTGTTCTCAGACTTCACGGCGCTCCCGATTCAAATCTATAACTGGACGAGCCGTCCGCAAGCAGAATTCCAAAACTTGGCCGCAGCCGGTATCATCGTTTTGATGACGATGTTGATTATCATGAACTCGGCAGCCATCTATATCCGTAACAAATACACGAATCGACATTAAGTCGTAGCAGTAAACGAGGAGGACTCTCGAGATGATGAAACAAAAAGAACTCAAAGGAGATCATGAAGTGAATACAACGACGACCCAACCGAATGATACCGTGATGCAAAAAGACAGCGCCTATGTCGTGAACAACTTGAACTTATGGTATGGCGACGATCAGGCGTTGATCGACGTCAACCTCGACATCAAGAAAAACGAAGTGACGGCTATCATCGGTCCGTCAGGTTGCGGGAAGTCGACGTTCATCAAAACGTTGAATCGGATGGTCGAACTTGTACCATCAGTTCGTACAAACGGTGAAATCTTGTATCATGGACGCAACATCTTCAATCGCGACTATCGGGTCGAAGATCTCCGCACGTCGGTCGGTATGGTGTTCCAGCAGCCGAACCCGTTCCCGAAATCGGTGTATGACAACGTCGCTTACGGCCCGCGTACACACGGGATCAAAAATAAGAAAGTGCTCGATGAGATCGTCGAACGCTCACTCCGTGGCGCCGCGATTTGGGATGAAGTGAAAGATCGTTTGAACGAGAATGCCTACGGCCTCTCAGGCGGTCAACAGCAACGCCTCTGTATCGCTCGGACACTCGCCATCGAGCCGGACGTCATTCTCATGGATGAGCCGACATCAGCGCTCGACCCGATCTCGACACTTAAAGTCGAGGAGCTCGTTCAAGAGTTGAAAGAGCAGTACTCGATCATCATCGTCACACATAACATGCAACAAGCGGCTCGTGTATCGGATAAGACGGCGTTCTTCTTAAACGGAGAAGTCGTTGAATTCGATGCGACCGATAAAATCTTCTCGAATCCAACTGATAAACGGACTGAAGATTATATTTCTGGCCGGTTCGGTTAAAAAGGGGAGACAATGATGGCACAAAATCGCACATTCTTTGATATGAAGTTGAACGAATTAGAAGATAAGGTTGTCCGCTTGGCGAACTTGACGATGCGTCAAACAGCAACGGCAATCGAGGTTCTTGAAAAACGGGATCTCGAACTTGCTCAGACCGTCATCCTTAACGACAATGAACTTGACAACCTCGAGCTCGAAATCAATGATGAGGCAATCCTTTTAATTGCAAAACAACAACCAGTCGCGACCGACCTTCGTCGTTTGATCGTGACGATGAAGTCGGCGACGGACCTTGAGCGCATCGCGGACTATGCGACGAACATCGCTAAAGCCGTCGGCCGTATCGAACACGTCCCGTATGTGCTAGACATCCAACCGCTTAAACAGATGGCTGAGCAGTTAATCGACATGCTTGAACTTGCGACACGTGCATACCGAAAAGGCGAGGTCAGTCGAGTCCGTGAGTTAAATGAGATGGACAAAGTCATCGATGACTTGAACTTGCGGGCAATCAAGCAATATATGGGCTCTGTTCCGGCGATGACTGTCGGGACGAACGATGTGTATGAGTTTGCGAACATCGCTCGCTACTTAGAACGGATGGGTGATCACGTGACCAACTTCGGAGAACACCTCATTTTTCTCGAAAAAGGGAAACATTATGATTTAAATCAGTAACAAGAGTGGTAAAGAACAACAGACCAGTTGTTCTTTACTTTTTTTGTGCAGGAATTCACGGATAAGGAGCGAATAGTAGAACATATGGATTTTTTTTAGGAAGGGAGCCACATATATATGGAAGAGAAAATCGTTTCCTTGAAACAACAAGGACTGACGTTAAAACAGATTGCAGAACAATTAGATATGCCAATCGGGAAAGTTCAATACGCTTGGCGGAAATGGCGTTCCCGACAAGGTGAACCGGTTAAACCGATAGCCGTCAAAACCCGAAAGACCGAGGGGGAACAATCAATGGGATCAAAACCGAAACAAGTACCCGCCTCGTCTGTGAAGCAGGTCGCTTCGACACTGCAACACGAGGAGCCTGACCAATCACCGCTTCTTGACAAAGGTCCAGAAGGGTTCTGGCAGCTCCCTGACCGCTATAATCAAGATTTGATGCATGCGGTCGTCCAATCACCGAACGCCGTCTACGTCTTCTGGGAAGTGTCGGACAGCGTCAAAGAGACGCTTTCGATGCAATTCATGCGCCCATGGGAAGACTTGCCGAAGGCGTTCCGCATCCTCGACATCACGTTGCTCGACTACGCGAGCGGGCATGCGAACCGGTCGTATACGTTCGAATTGCCGGAGATGACGAACAGTTGGTTCGTCCGACCGCTCGATCCGAATACGACGTATGTGTTCGAGTTTGGGATTCGGACGATGGAAGGAGAGTTTCTTCCTCTACTCGCCTCAGCCCCGATTGACACACCACGGGCAGAGCCAGCCGGCCACGGGCGCTTCGCCGAACCGGTGCGACGTTGGCAATACGGGGAAGTCGAGTCTCCTGAACTACTTGACACGTTACCGAAATATTCCGCATACCGATTCGTGCGCTGAGGAGGATTTTTAGATGAAACCAGGTTATTTTTCACTCGTCCTTCATGCCCATCTTCCATACGTACGCCATGAAGAGAAACATCGCTTAGAAGAGAGATGGGTGTATGAAGCCATCTCCGAGACATATATCCCGATTCTGTGGCAAGTCGACCGTCTGCGAAAGCCGCTTCATTGGACGGTCAGCATTTCGCCGCCTGTCGTTGAGATGCTCGCTGACCCGCTCGTCCAGGACCGCTATTTAGAACACTTAGATGAGATGCTCGAGTTGATTCAAATCGAGCTGTCAGAGGAGCGGAGCGAGCAAGAAGTCGATGCACTCTATTTTTACCGTCAGCGTTACAATGATTTGAAAAACACGTTCCTTCATTGGGAGAAGAACTTGAACCACGCCTTCCGTACATATCGGGAGCAGGGCTTCATCGATATGGTCACGTGTACGGCGACGCACGGCTTCAACCCTCATTTGTTCACCGAGCAGGCGGCCCGCGCTGAAATCCGGACGGGACTGAACTGTTTCGAACGTCATTACGGGTTCCGTCCGACCGGGATTTGGTTGCCCGAGTGCGCCTACACGCCAGGTGTCGACCGCATTTTGTATGAAGAAGGCATCCGCTATACATTTGTCGACGAACACGCTTTGCTCGATGCCGACCCGACACCGGATAAAGGCATCGGCGCCCCGGTCTACTCGCCGCATGGCGTCGCCTTGTTCCCGCGTGACCAAATCATCTCTGGGAAAATTTGGAGCTCGATGATCGGGTATCCGGGCCATCCGGACTATCGCGAATTTTATCGCGACCTTGCCTACGACCGTGACTGGGAATATATCCAGGCGTTCATGCATCCGGAAGGAATTCGCTTCGATACGGGCTTGAAGATGCATCGTATCACTGGTGACACGGATCAAAAAGATTTTTATGTCCGTGCTTGGGCCGAGCATCAAATCGACAACCATGCCCTTGATTTCGCACAGACGCTCGAAGGACACCTCGAGGCCCATGGTGGGCAGACGTTCCCGCCGTTCCTGGTCACTGCGCCGTTCGATGCCGAACTGTTCGGGCATTGGTGGTTTGAAGGACCTGAGTTCCTCGGAAAAGTCGCCGAGCGGCTCGAGGAGTTTGGCATCGAGACAATCACCCCGGCCTTGTTTCTCGAACGCCATTTCCAAGACCTCGAGACGGTCCATGTCTCGATGAACACATGGGGACGGAAAGGCTATGGCGACGTCTGGATTAACGAACGCAACGAATGGATGCTTCGTCACTTGCACATGATGGAGACACAACTCGTCAAAGATGTGGCCGATTATCGTCACAAGTCGCCACTCGTCGACCGGGCGCTCATCCAACTTGTTCGCCATTATGTGCTCGCCGTATCGAGTGACTGGGCGTTTATCCTCGACGGCCAGACGACGGCCCAATATGCGGCGGAACGGTTCCGCGAACATACACGCCTGTTTGCCGAGCTCGAGACGGCCCTTTACCAAGACAAGCTATCGGACGAGTTGCTCGCAGATCATTATCGCGCGTATCCGTTCCTTGATGATGTGGATATTGATATCGACACGTTCTTGTCGCCACACGATTATTATGTGACTACAGAGCGGGTCCAAGAGGACGAGGCCATTCTCGTCTTGACACCAGAATATACAGGCAACGTCGTCGGAGACCTCGGGCGCCGCGTCATCGACGAAGTCGAAGCAAGAGCGGCGGACGGAGAGACGGTGTACGTCTTGACACCGTTCAAGGAAGGGTTGCCAGAATATGAACGCCACAACCGAATTCACGTCTACCGCGTCCGTTTGACGAGCCCTTTCTTGGAGCACGTGATGAACCAAGTCGCGGCTCAAAACGTGGCCTATGTCAAACTCGTACATGAACTCGTATCGAAAGTAACGTTCAAAGCGATCCATCAATTCGATTGGATGACGATCACAGCGGCACGTTCACTTGCGAAAGCACTACAAGTTCCGTTATACTCGACTATGTTGTCGTTTGAAACGACCCGCAATCCGCATGGACATGGCGGACTGTTCGACGCAATCCATCGAATCGAGAGCAGTATCCTCGCTGAAGCCGATACAGTCTTCATTAGCGAACAACTGTCGGCCGAGGAAGTCGGGATGCGCTATCCGCTTGGCGATAATGTGAAAACCTGCCTGCCGCTCGACGCTTCGCCTTACGGACAGGAACGTTTGAAAAAGAACACGAAATAACCTTGCTTTTTTAAATAAAACTTGGTAGGATAATTGAGTATGCTTAGACTGTAAAGCAAAAGCACTTGATACAACACTAGTAAGATGGGAGTGAAAGAAATGCGCGTTAAAATCACACTAGCTTGCACAGAGACAGGCGATCGCACGTACATCACGAAGAAAAACAAACGTAACAACCCAGAGCGCCTCGAATTGCGTAAATACAACCCACGTCTCCGTCGTCACACGCTTTACCGCGAAGTGAAGTAATGAGACTGGCCGTCACTCATGTGGCGGCCTTTTTTTTCGATAGGAGGAATAAACGATGATAGCTAAACAAGAACTCCGTAAAGAGGTTCATGCGAACATTCGCGCGCTCGCCGATCGTGGCGCTCGCGACGAAACGATCATCCATACCGTACTGTCGCTCCCAATTTGGCAACAAGCGCATACAGTCGCACTCACATTGTCGCTCGACCTTGAAGTGAGTACACGCCCGCTCATCGAGGCGGCTTTAGAAGCAGGAAAATCGGTGCTCGTGCCGAAAGTAACGAAACAAGGGCTTACATTCCACCAAATCAAGACGTTCAGTGACCTTGAGCCGGGGGTGATGGGCATACTTGAGCCGATGACCATGGAATCGGACCTCGGCATCGACGTATGCATTGTCCCGGGACGTGTCTTTAACCGGTCCGGGTATCGGATCGGCTGGGGCGGGGGCTATTATGATCGCTTTTTAGCAACGTATGAAGGTGTCACCATCTCGCTGGCCTATGACGTCCAACTGCTCGATGACATTCCGGTCGAACCACACGACATTCCTGTCGAATTTATCGTAACGGAAAGGGAAACGATTCTATGCTCGCCATCTTTCTCGTAACTTGCTTGGTCGCTTTTGCCGGCTATCGTCTGCGCTCATTGACCATTTCCGGTGCCATCTTGACGGTCGTGACGGGAACGGTGATCGGATACGGCTTTGGTTGGTTCGGGCTCTATTTGCTCGGTGTCTTCTTTTCGACGTCATCGCTCGCCTCGAAATACCGTTCTCGTGACAAAGAACCCGTCGATGAGATCGTTGAGAAATCGGGACCTCGTGACTTCGTCCAAGTGCTCGCAAACGGTGGCGTCGGGATGGCGACGGCGCTCGGTATGATTCTCGCGCCGAACGATGCCTGGTTGTTCGCCTACATCGCTTCGATTGCGGCGGCGACGAGCGACACGTGGGGCTCCGAGTTCGGAGTGCTTGCCAAACAAAAACCGCGATCCATTTTGACGTTCCGCGAAGTGGAACCGGGGACGAGCGGCGGGGTGTCACCGTTCGGGACGTTCATGTCGGTCGCGGGGGCAACGGTTATTATAATCGCCTCACTGCCGTTTATCGATATCAGCTTGGCGTTCGCGGGATTGTTGATTGCACTCGGTCTCGCCGGGAGCGTCGTCGACACACTTCTCGGAGCAACGGTCCAACGCAAGTTTCGGTGTTGCGTATGCGGCAAGTTGACCGAGAAGCGCGCCCATCATGACGAGCCGACGACCTACGTTTCAGGCTGGCGCTTTCTCGGCAACGATGCCGTCAACTTTCTGGCGATCGCCTCAGCGGCGGCGATTAGTTTCCTCCTGTTGCAATGAGGGTAGTACAGTCAGTGAAGATGTTTCAAATGAATGTGAATTTTGTCACAATATTGCCAAAGTGAAAACGTTTTCCGTTGTAGTGAGTATTTGTGAACAATGTTACAATCTTTATGTAACAGACAAAACAAAAACATGAAACAGATTGTTCGAAGGGTGGAGAATCAATATGGAAACATTAAATCATGCTAAAGTAACACGCGTCGCGCTCGTCGGTGCCGGAGCGGTCGGTGCCAGCTTTGCATACCAATTGACGACAGCTAGCCTCTGTGAGGAACTTGTTATCATCGATATCAACAAATCAAAAGCTGAAGGGGAAGCGATGGACTTGAATCACGGTGTCTCGTTCGCCTCTTCACCGATGCGCGTCTGGGCAGGGGACTACACAGACTGTGGTGCAGCAGATATCGTCGTCATCACTGCCGGTGCTCCGCAAAAACCGGGTGAAACGCGTCTTGACCTCGTCGAGAAGAACGCTAAAATCATGAAATCGATGATTGGGGACATCATGGCGTCTGGTTTTGACGGCATCATCATCATCGCATCGAACCCGGTCGACATCATGACCCATTTGGCATGGAAATACTCGGGTCTTCCGAAACACCGTGTTTTCGGTTCGGGGACGGTACTCGATACGTCACGTCTTCGTTACATGCTCGGAGATTACTTCAACGTCGATCCACGTAACTGCCACGCCTACATCATGGGCGAGCACGGCGACACAGAGTTCGCGGCATGGAGCAACGCCCGTATTTACGGAAAATCGGTCGAACAGCTGCTTGAAGAAAATGACGAGTACACGTGGGAAGACCTCGAAGATATTTACGTCAACGTCCGTGACGCGGCCTACCATATCATCGAACGCAAAGGGGCGACGTACTACGCCATCGGTCTCGGCCTGCTCCGTCTCGTCAAAGCGGTGCTTCGCAACGAGAACACTTTGTTGACGGTCGGTGCGCATCTTGATGGTGAATACGGCCTGAACGATATCCACATCGGCGTACCGGCGATCATCAACCGCCAAGGGGTTCGTCAAGTCGTGGAAATCGAATTGTCGGAAGAAGAAAAACGAAAGATGCATCATTCGGCAGAAGTGTTGTTGAAAACGATGGAACCTGTCTTATAAGAACGAAACTTTTGTTCGTCCATGACCGTAGCCGGCTCACGCCGCTACGGTTTTTTTGTCGTCAGCTCTTCTTGACACGTCGCACAGAGGCTTCTTTTTGTCGTCAGCCATTATTTCCTCTAAAATAAAAGTAAACAAGGAGGTGACCATCAATGACAGAGCCAGCTTGCTTTTGGGAAGACGTATATCGCGCGGTCGAATCGGGAGGGCGCATCGAGGGCATCTTAGAACCGTCACGCGCGCTCTTGTTGTTCGATACGAAAGCCGGTGACGTCTATCACCTCTATATACGAACGGATAAAGCCTGGGCGAACCATGTCGCCATGGATATCGAGGCGGTCATGAATTCATTTCGGTTGGCCCGCATCGGTCGTGAAAAGCTAAACGTCCACATTTACGGCGACCCGCTCGTCGATGAAGAGCGGCTGTCGTCGCTCACGTTCCCGATTGCGGCGAAAGTGAAGCTCGGTATGAGACCGTGTGGACAAACAGAAGAATCGTACCGCCCACGCGCCGTCGCGCTCGACCAAGAACGGAAGAACGAATTGAAGCAACGGTTCTCGTTTGGGAAACCCCAACTCGTCTATGGCCTCATGTTCGTGACGTTCCTCGTCATGTGGTTCGCCGAATCGATCGGTTCGACGCTCGATCCGAACACGCTCATTCGCTTCGGGGCGAAAGTGAATCCACTCATCGATGAAGGAGAATGGTGGCGTCTTATCACACCGATGTTCCTTCATATCGGTTGGTTCCATTTCGCGATCAACATGTTCGCGCTCTGGTCACTCGGCCCACTCGTGGAACGGATGTATGGATCGACGCGTTTTGCCATCATTTATCTATTGGCTGGTGTCATCGCCACGGTCGCTTCGTATGCGTTCAGCGAAGCTATCTCGGCCGGAGCATCGGGGGCATTGTTCGGTCTTGTCGGTGCGCTTCTCTATTTCGGCCTTCGTGACCGTTCCTTATTTATGAAGACGCTCGGTCCTCCGCTGTTTCTTATGTTAGGATTAAACGTAGGACTCGCTTTTGTCCTTGGCGCTAGTTTAGACCATTCCGCACACGCGGGTGGACTCGTCGGGGGCTTTCTGATGGCGGGAGTGGTCGGGTTACCGGATGAACACGTGAAGAAGCGTCGCCTGCTATTTGCGGGGCTCGTGCTCGTGGCGTCCGGCGCATTATTTTGGCTCGGCTACAATCGATGACAAAGGAGCAACACTATGATTGAAACGTTGAAGCAACTGGTTGAAATTCCAAGTCCGTCCGGGATGACGGACGAGGCGATCGGATTCGTCGAACAAGAACTGACGTCGCTCGGGATCCCTACGAAACGCTTGAAGAAAGGGGCGCTTCTAGCGACGTTTGAGGGGAAGTCGTCTGACGCGCGTCTGTTAACGGCTCACGTCGACACGCTCGGGGCGATGGTGAAAGAGATTTTGCCGAGCGGACGCTTGCGATTAACGCAAGTCGGAGGCTACGCCTGGACCGCGATCGAAGGAGAGAATTGTTTGGTCCATGCCGAGGTCGGGGAACCGATTGAAGGGACGATTTTAATCCATCAATCGAGCGTCCACGTATATAAAGACACGAACAGCGCCGAACGGGCGGCATCAAACATCGAGGTACGACTGGATGCTGACGTGCACTCGGCTGAAGACGTGCGTGCCCTTGGCATCGAGGTCGGAGACTTTGTCTCGTTCGATCCACGCTTTCGCCAGACGGGCGCGGGCTATATCAAATCACGCCACCTCGACGACAAAGCTTCGGTCGCCATTTTGCTCGACTTGGCGAAAGACCTCGTCGGCGCCGATTTGCCACATCCGGTTCATTACTTGATCTCCAACTATGAAGAGGTCGGTTTCGGCGGCAACGCCGGAATCCCGGAGGCGGTGACCGAATATATCGCCGTCGACATGGGGGCGCTCGGGGACGGCCAACATTCGGACGAGTACACGGTATCGATTTGTGCCAAAGACTCGTCTGGCCCATACGACCTCGGACTACGCCGTCAGTTTACTGCGTTGTGCCGGGAACATGGTATCGCTCATAAGGTCGACATTTATCCGTATTATGGATCCGACGCCTCGGCAGCAGTCGGAGCCGGCTACGACGTGCGCCACGCGCTCATCGGGCCAGGTATCGAGTCGAGCCATAGTTATGAACGGACACATATTAAATCGCTGGTAGCGACCCGAGAACTGCTTTATCGTTACGTGCTCACGGTGATGGAGGATGAACGATGAAAAACTTTTATGACGTTCAGCAATTTTTGAAGTCATTTGGTACGATTATTTATATTGGGGAACGTGATGCCGAAATCGGGCTCATGATGATGGAACTCGATGAGTTGCATGCAGGCGGAATGATTGAACAACGGGAATATGATACGGCCAAAATCATTTTGACACATGAATTGAAAAATTCAAGAGATTGACAGAAAAACCCTTAGTGCAAAGGGTTGCACTAAGGGTTTAATAGTGTAAACTATGGGATGGAAGCGATTTAATCGAGACGAGGAGTGGATTGAATGAAGTGGTTATTAGGGATTGACATCGGTGGAACAACGGTAAAAATGGCCGTCCTCGATATGAACGGGATCATTTCTGATAAGTGGGAGATTACGACGGACATCCGTGAGAATGGGGTACATATTCCTACCGATATCGCGGCTTCATTTGACGCTTACTTAGAAAAATCGGGTAAAGCGAAAGAAGAGTTTGCTGGTGCCGGTATTGGCGCGCCGGGTTTCATCAACTTTTCAGAAGGTGTCGTCGAATACTCGCCGAACATTGGTTGGAAAAACTTCGCACTTGTCAGTGAGTTCGAAAAAGCCGTCGGGTTGCCAGCCGTTTTAGAAAATGACGCGAACGCTGCCGCACTCGGTGAAATGTGGAAAGGTGCCGGTGAAGGGGCTTCAGAACTCCTCGCCATCACGCTCGGAACGGGTGTCGGCGGAGGTGTCATTACGAACGGGAACATTGTCCACGGGGTAGCTGGGATGGCTGGAGAAATTGGTCATATCACTGTTGAGCGTGACGAGTCGAAAGCCGTCATGTGCGGTTGCGGGCGTAAAGGTTGTATCGAGACAATCGCCTCGGCGACCGGAGTGGCCCGCCTTGCTCTTCAAAAACGCAAAAATCGAACAACAACGTTGAACGACTTGAAAGAAGTGACGGCACGCGATGTGTTTGAAGCGTTTAAGGCGAAAGATGTGGTTGCGACAGAGGTCGTGAACGAAATGACTGAATATCTTGGATTGACGATTTCGAATATCGCCAACACATTGAATCCAAAGATGATTGTCATCGGAGGCGGCGTCTCGAAAGCGCGTGAAGCTCTCCTAGAGCCGCTCGACGAACAGTTCAAACGGTTCGCTCTCGAACGGGTCTACGCGTCAACCACGTTCAAAATCGCTGAACTCGAGAACGATGCAGGTGTCATCGGATGTGCTTGGCTCGCTCGCAAACATTTCTTGCCGACACGTTTATAAGGATTGTCTACGCACGCCTGTGTTTTGATACAGGCGTGCTTTTTCTTTGGAACGGGTATGGAATAATGTAAAGTTTGTAATGACAGAGTTGATTTTTTGTTAAAAAAGGGGTAAGATTTGGACTTGATACTGACCTATAATCTTACGTGAAATGTATAACAAGCTTATTGAATTAATAAATAATATGGCGGACGCAGTGTGTAAAATATTGTGTCCCATGAATAGAGGAGGAGACCGTCAGATGAAGTCTTTACAGGGCTTTTCGAAGCTTACTAACCGACTGAATGACACGGTCCGCGCTTCGTTTCAAGAATATCGGTTATTTTGGATTTTTACGTTATTACTCTGGACGAAGACGTACGTAGTTTACCAATTTTTCTTTAACATCCCGATTGAAAACACGGCTCAGGCCTTCATTTTGCTGATTAGCCCGATCAGCTCGACCTTATTCCTATTTGCTTTCAGTTTCTTCTTCAAAGGAAATAAGCAGAAATGGGTCTTGTACATGCTTTATGCCGCGGCGTCATTCATCTTGTTCGCAGATGCCGTCTATTACCGAGAGTTTACCGACTATTTGACGATGCCGGTCATTTTGCAGCCGTCGAACATGGAGACATTATCGACGTCGTTCACGTCGCTGTTGGAATGGAAAGATGTGATTATTCTTGGAGATGTTCTCGTCTTGCCATTCATCTTATGGCGGATCAACGCGACAGCAACGGCAGCTTCACATCGCAGAGCGCTCGTGACGTTCGTGACGGCGGTCGTCGTCTTCTTGTTCAACTTGTCGCTCGCCGAAACGGAACGTCCTGAACTGTTGACGCGGTCGTTCGACCGGGAGCTGTTGGTCAAGAATATCGGAACGTTCAACTTTCACGTCTATGACGCGATGCTTCAAACGAAGACATCGGCTCAGAAGGCGATGGCAGATGAATCAGAACTGTCTAAGATTGAACAGTACACCCGCCAACACTACGCGGCACCGCATCCGGATTATTTCGGAAAATATAAAGGTAAAAATGTCATCGTTGTCTCGTTCGAGTCAGCCCAAAATTTCACTCATAACATGAAAGCCTCAAACGGCGAGTACATTACGCCGAACTTAAACAAATTAATCGAAGGATCACATTACTGGCCGAACTATTACCATACGGTCGGACAAGGGAAGACGTCCGATGCCGAGTTCGCACTTGATCACTCGCTCTATGGGCTTCCGCGCGGCGCCGTTTACTTCACGAACGCCGACAACGAGTTCCAAGCGCTTCCTGAATTGATTAAGGAAGACAATTATTATTCGGCCGTATTTCATGCCAATAATAAATCGTTCTGGAACCGAGATTTGATGTATCAAAACATTGGTGTCGATCAATTCTTCGACGAGAAGAGCTATGATCTCGGGAACCCTGAGAACATGACGGAGTGGGGGTTGCTCGACGATAGCTTCTTCGAACAGTCGATTCCGATGCTTGAGGAATTACCAGAACCGTTCTATGCAAAGTTCATCACGCTGACGAATCACTTCCCGTATACGATGCCGAGTGAAGAGTATGAGCTCGTACCGAAGTTCGAGACGAGTTCGACGACGCTTAACAATTTCCCTCAGGCGCTTGCTTATCAAGACTACGCGCTCGGGTTGTTCATCGATGAGTTAAAGGCGAACGGCATGTGGGACGACACAATCTTCGTCGTCTACGGTGACCATTACGGCATCTCGACGAACCATAACGACGCCATGGCCGAACTTCTTGGAAAAGACGAATTGACGCCATTTGACGTGGCTAAACTTCAGCAAGTCCCATTCGCGGTCCACTTGCCAGGACAAGTCAAGGGCGAAGTGCACGAGACGATCGGCAGTCACGTTGACATGAAACCGACGATTCTTCACTTGCTTGGAATCGACACGTCGGACACGATCGGATTCGGTAGTGACTTGTTATCTGAAGATCGTACAAGTCGTGCCATCTTCCGTGACGGCACTGTCATCACTGACGAGTATGTCTGGACGCAGTCGACTTGCTATGAGGCCTCGAGTGGTGAAGTCGTGGAGGACGTCTCACTCTGTGGACCGGATAGTGAAGAAGCAGAGAAGATTCTCCAAATGAATGATGACTTGATTTACTCGGATTTGCTTCGTTTTAAAGAACAGTCCGACGAGTAAGCAACAGCGCCGCCCTGCTCAGCTGGGACGGCGCTGTTTGTTATACCAAAAAAGACGACCGAGGTCGTCTTCAGGCTGGGATTCATTAGCTCGGTATTCCGCCGTAAATCAAAGTCGCGACACCGAAGAATCCAAATACAAGGACAGTAATAGCGGCGAAAGCAAGTGGGAAGAATTGGCGTTTCTTAAACGAACGAGCCATTCCCCAAATTGCAACGAGTGCTACGATGAGCGACATCCAACCAAATGGTTCATACAAATGCATGACGAGTTCCCCCTTTATTGTACGTCATGAAATTCATAAAAATTTCACTGAAATATCATTATTATTTTATCCGATAATACAGACGGTGTCGAGCAAAGAAAGCCTCGGCTACAATTTTGCCACAATATCGATTAGAATGATGAAGGAGGTGTTTCATATGAACATAGTAAGAATTACGTCGGGTCTAGCCCAAGAGAACGGTTATGTGCTTGAAAAAGAAGGGACCGTCATCATTGTTGACCCAGGGACGGACGACCCGAAATTTTTTGAAGCGGTCGAACGTTTCGGCGGCTTGAGCGCCATTTTATTGACGCATGCTCATTTTGACCATATTGGGGGAATTGATGCCCTGCGTGACCGTTACAATGTTCCTGTTTACGTTCATGAAGCGGAACGGACATGGCTGATGGACGGTGAGAAAAACGGGGCGTCGAAGTTTCATCTGCCACATCCAGCAATGCGGCCGGCTGAACGGGTCTATCAAGGCAAAACGCTTCAAATTGGCACGTTCACCATTGAGCTTCATCACACACCAGGCCATTCACCGGGCAGTGTGACGCTTTATTTTCCAATCGAGCGCATCGCATTCTGTGGAGACTTGATTTTTAAACAGTCGGTAGGACGAACTGATTTATACGGTGGTGACCAAGCAACTTTGCTCGGGTCAATTGACCGTATGCGCCAACTATTGCCAGGCGAGACAATCCTCTATTCGGGCCATGGGCCAAAGACGACACTCGAGGCTGAGATACGGACGAATCCGTTTTTTAGCAGATAAGCAAAAAAAGATTGTCTCACGAGGAGACAATCTTTTTTACATTTGGAAGTTACTCCAATACGTGAAGACGACGAAAAAGACAGTCAAGTAAGCGCCGAACACGTATACATACGTTTTTTCAGTAAGTTTTAAGTAGCCGAGTGCAACGAAGAAAATAGTTTGAGCTAAAAAGACAAGACCCATTACGACGAAGTCACCACTATGTTCGCTACTGCTTTGATCTCCACCGAGTGCGCCTACGAAAGCAAGCGCCGCGATCAACCCAGTCCAAAAGCCTAGGACACGGAACATTCTCGCCATGTTAATCCCCCCATACGTGCATTATTCCATTCTCATTCACTATTTTACCAACACATTCAGAAAAATGCTATGAAAACGTGTGAATTGAGCAAAATAATCGTGAAAAATATGTGAAATAATCGGGTTGGACAAAGTTGTACAAAAAAATAAAAAAACTTGTACAAACTATGTACAACACATCGACGAAGTTGTATAATCAACTTACACACATTGAACGATTTGATTTTCAATCTTAAAAGGAGGTATTAACATGGCTAATGAACTGATGTTTTATACGTACCCGAGTTGTACATCATGTCGTAAAACGAAAGCGTTTTTACAAGAGCAACATCTCGAGGTGAGCGAGCGTCATATCTTCCGCAATGCCCCTAGCGTAGACGAATTAAAGACTCTCTTGGCGCTCAGTGAAAATGGGGTTGATTCGCTTCTCGCCACAAGAAGCCAAGCCTTCAAACAGTTAGACATTGACGTGGATGACTTAAAGCTGAGTGAATTGCTCAAATTGATGAGCGACAATCCCAAACTATTGAAACGCCCGATTTTGACGGACGGCAACGAAGTCATTGTTGGCTACGATAAAGCGACAATCGAAGCGTATGCCCGCAGGTACGAATCAACAACTTCAAACGTTTCATGAGACAAGTCCACTTTTCAATGAGTGGGCTTTTTTTTATGCTTTCAATTGAGGTGGTGAAAGTGAAACGAATGATTGAGCATGTCGTGGGAAAGGCAAAAGATTTGAACGCAAGCGATGTTCACTTTATGCCTGTTGAAGACGAGGTGATGATTCAGGTTCGTCATGGTATGCGCCTGCGGCAACTTGAATCGATGTCACGGTTTGACTATGAACGGTTGACGCTACATATGAGATATTGGTGCTCGTTGACGGAGACGGATCATCGTGTGCCCCAGTCCGGCATGTATATCAGCGCCAATGATGCGATTCGGGTTACGTTTTTACCGTCTTTCGACCATACGCTCATGTCATGGCGTCTCCCGAATGCCTCGTTACAATTATCCGAACTGCTGAATGACGTGGATGTCGGTCACTTTTTAAACATAACCGAGCTTCGGCAAGGGCTGGTATTACTCGGGGGAGCGACAGGGGCGGGCAAGACGACGGTCCTCTATGCTTTTTTGCAGACTTTGACGGGACGCCGTATCGTCACGATTGAGAACCCGCCGGAGAAACAAGTGCCAGGAGTGATTCAACTTGAAGTCAACTTGAAAGCGGGTCTTGACCATCGTAGTTTGTTAAAAGAGATCCTGCGGGCTGACCCCGACGTTATCGTCATCGGAGAAATCCGGACAAGTGAGGAATTACGTGTAGCCCATGACGCGGCACTAAGCGGACACTTGACGATTGCGACGTTCCATACGGCAAATGTTGAGGATGGCGAACACAGGATCGAACAACTTGTCGGTAAGATGGAAATTCCTCGCTATTGGTGCATCCTGCACCGGGAAGAGGAGGTGACATGTTCATGGTCCGAAATCAGATGAATCAAGACTTGTTCACAATTCAGCGTTTTCTGAGACTACAAAAACGCGGGGTCGGATTGAAGAAAACGTTTGAAACACTTGAACTTCACGAAAGAGGTAAGGCTAAACAAGTGGTGCGTGACATGCGGCTTAAACTTGAACAAGGTGGTTCGCTCGCGGAAGTGTTCTCGGTACTCGTCATCGACCCAAGAATGCGCGAAATGCTCGTCACGGCTGAACGTGGCCATCACTTTATGGAAGGTCTCGAGCAAGTTCTCGTTTTGTCGACGATGCGTCGCAATCTACAGCAAGAGCTTAAGCAATTGACACGTTACCCACTCGTGATTTTAACGATGCTCCTTGGGCTCGGGGCAATCTATGCACTCTATATTTTTCCGAAACTGCTGTCGATGGTGGACATTGAGGCGCTAGACGGATTGAATGCGATTCTGTTGTCCCGGTGGTTCTTTCCAGGTTTCTTTGTCGGTTTACTCGTGACAGCAGCCGGCTTCTATTGGAATGGGAAGCGAGGCCGACTCGTTCCGTTGCGCTTCATTGAACGTGGTAGACGGTTATACGTCACGTATTTGTTTGTCAGCGAGCTCTCACTTTTGAATGAAGGGCAAGGTTCAATCCGCCAGATTATTGAACGACTGTCTCTAGGTGATGGAGAGGTTGCGGCCATTGCGAAACGAATGCATGAGCGTATGTCGGAGGGGCTCGAACTCGAAGAGGCGGCCCGAAAAGAGCGATTGCTCGAGCATGAAGTCGTCAGTCTGTTTGGTGTCGGTACAGTGAGTGGCGAACTCGGATCGATCATGGTGCTCCATCGAGATCTCGTGTTTGAGGAGATGGAGTTGTACTGGAAGCAATTGATCACGAAGATGGAACCGGCACTATACGGTTTTTTGACAATGATGGTCACGATGATTTTCTACACGATTTATTTACCTGTCAAGTTGATTATGGCCCAACTATAACAAGGAGGAAATGAACATGACACGATTTGAATCTGAACAAGGGTTTACCCTTGTCGAAATGGCAGCCGTTCTACTCATTATCTCGATATTGCTACTACTACTCGTCCCATCGATGTCAGACGGGAAATCAAGGGCAGATAGTGTCAGTTGTGAGGGTAGTGTCCGCATTGTCGAGGCAGAGATTAACTTATACTATGCAGAACATAAGGCTTATCCCGAGACGTTGGCAGTAATCGAGCGTGCTGACACCGAAACGCCGCTCGAGTACAGCTGTCAGTCGCTGACTTACACTTATGCCCCGACGACCGGTACGCTAATCAAACAATGAAACAAGAAGGACATACATTGGTCGAGATGGCGTCTGTGCTCGTTATGTTGTCGTTCCTACTCCTCATGACTACCCCGGTTGTTCGATCAATGGATCGATTGGCCCTGTTTGATTTCACCGAGGCACTTATCGACGATATAGCCGAGTCTGGACAACATCCATACGTCGCCGCCGATGAAGCTTGTGTGCCGCGTCTACGGTGGTATGTAAAAGAGCGTCGCTATCAGATTGTTTGTGGTACGACGCAAATCGCATCACGCGTTGTTCCGGAAGGGGTAGAAATGATTCTCCCTTCGACGAATGAGATTATTTTCTCGCGTACTGCAGCGACGTATGCAGGGCAGTGGAAGTTTTATACGGGATCGACGGTAGTGACGTTGAAGTTTAGGATGGGGACGTATGAGCCGGAGGTACTTCGCATTGAAGAACAATGAACAAGGGATCACGTTTTGGGAAATTTGTTTGAGCTTGGCACTTCTCCTAACATGGGTAGGGGTCATCGCACCTTTTGTCGAAGCTACGACGGAACAAATCGACCGTCTTGAAACGACTGTTCGGCGATACGAGCGCTTGCAAGGGGAGGTGTTGCGCGATGCTGCTGAACCGAGCGGACGTTCAGAAGTATGCGACGAGGAACTTTGTCTACCGACGCTTTGAGCGGGGATTCACGTTACTTGAAGTGAGTTTTACGTTACTTCTAATCCCGTTGTTCATCGGGTTGACGGTTCACTTGTTAGCGCTTGGCCAACAATTTTACGAACAACCAAACGATTCGATGTCGCCGACACCTCAACTGATCGTCCGAAAGCTATTCGATAGCCGGGATTGCAATGTCGAATCTGGGCGTCTCATCGGTACATATGTACGGCCGGACGATACGACATGGGCTTGGAAGCTTAAGCAGATTAATCAAAACTTGGTGATGGTCGGAGACAATGGAGGGAATTTGTTATTCTTAAGAGGAATCGAAACATATCGAGTCGAACAGGTAGGGGAAGGTTTTCGGATTCAATGGACCGATACGACAGGTCCCCGCGAGAAGAATGTGATGTGCATGCGCGCGGATACTTTGTGATGTCAACGCTACTTGTGTTGACGTGGTTACTCGGCGGTGCGATGTTTTGGTATACTAGTCAGGAACGCATTTCTGAGCGGCTAACGCTCGACATTTTGGCAATTCGCTTCGAGTCACACATCATGGTCGCCAAAAATTCCTGTGGCCTGACCGCGGTCACAATATCGAAACCGACTGGAACAATCGGCTGTCGGCCCCAAGGAAACGGTACAATCGAGGTCGACATTCGTCTTACTACTGGAGAACGACATAAAGAGGTGATTTATTTCGATGATTAAACCGTTTTACATCATCGGGTTTATGGGTACAGGTAAATCTAGCTTAAAACGATATCTTGAAATATCGGATCACGCCATCGATTTAGATGAAATGTTCGAAGCTCATGTAAAGATGGATATCTCGACGTATTTTGAGCATTACGGGGAAGATGCATTCCGTCTGCAAGAAAGTAAACTCTTGCAACAAGCAAACGCCGCGTATATCGTGACAGGCGGGGGAATCGTCGAACGGGACGACAATTTTGATTTGATGCGAGAGCGTGGCGTCATCATCGCGCTCGACTTACCGTATGAGATGTGTTGGGATCGAATCAAAGACTCGGACCGGCCTCTCGTCCGCCGCGGAAAAACAACTGTCGAAGCGTTATACGCGCGTCGCCGGCCGCTATACGCGCGTGCCGACTACGTGCTTGACGCCTCACTCAGCACCGAAGTGATTGCACAAACTTTATATCAAATAAGGGAGGAAGATACATGATTTGGATCAATCTAGGCATCATCGTACTCGCATTAGTGGGTCTCGGCTTGTATGGGTTCTTACTATACCGGAACCATATGAAAACGGATATCCGTCGCGTCACCCGGTTGACGGAACGCTTTAAGATTCGTGCGAATGTCATTCAGGGTCTCGTTAATGAAATCAAGCAACACGTGGATACGGTCAATTCGTCTGTGAAACAGATGAAGTCGTACTCCGTTAAAGTGAAAGACGAGGCGATGGAGTTGAAGCAGGCGACCGTCGGCTTGACGAAAGAAATTAAACGGACCGCTGGAATCGAACGCCAAGACGTTTCCACTGAGACCAAAATATGAAATAATGGGGATGAAAACGTTTTCGTTTTTCATCCTCTTTATTTTTGTCCAATTTAGCTGGGCAACGCCGTGAAAAATTGATAGAGTAGAATGGAAAACGAAATATTTCGTGAAATACATTACTTACGTTCGGGATTGGGGGATAATATGGAGAAAGTATCGTTAAAACGTACGCCTTTATATGATTTAATTTCCGTAAAGGCGAAGATGGTGGATTTTGCGGGGTTTGAGATGCCAATCATGTTCTCGTCGATTAAAGAAGAGCATCAAGCTGTTCGCAACCATGTTGGCATGTTCGACGTGTCGCATATGGGAGAGATTCGCATCGAAGGGCCGGATGCGCTCGAGAACGTGCAACGTCTCGTCACGAATGACGTCACGAAATTACAAATCGGCCAGGCACAATATAATTTGTTCTGTCTGCCGAACGGTGGTGTCGTCGACGATTTACTCGTCTATCGACTCGATGAAGACGCATTTTGGCTCGTCGTCAACGCTTCGAATATCGAGAAAGACGTGGCGCACGTCCGTGATTATGTCACAGGTGACGTCACGGTGACGGATGAGTCGGATGCCTATGGTCAAATCGCCATCCAAGGACCGATGGCTGAACAAGTGCTCAGCCGTTTGACGGATTTGCCGTTAACCGACATCAAGTTTTTCCGATTCATGACCGGCGACGTGGCGGGCGTGTCGACCATCGTCTCACGCAGTGGCTATACGGGGGAAGACGGGTTTGAACTTTATGCCCGGGCCGAAGACGTAGCCGCGATCTGGTCGGCGTTAGAAGCCGAAGGCGTCACGCCATGCGGGCTCGGGGCCCGCGATACGCTCCGTTTCGAGGCATGCTTGCCATTATACGGGCACGAGCTCGATGAGACGGTCACGCCGTTCGAGGCGAACTTGAACTTTGCCGTCAAACTCGACACTGATTTCATCGGCAAGGATGCCCTCGTGAAGCAAAAAGAAGACATCCCGCGTCGTTTAATCGGTTTGCGCTTGCTCGGGCGCGGCATCGCCCGTCAAGGGGCGACGGTCGAAGTCGACGGGGAAACGGTCGGTGTTGTCACGACCGGTACGATGCCACCGACGGTTAACGAATCAATCGCCTGGGCGCGCGTCGACCGCCGTTTCGCGGAAGCGACACACTTTATCGTTGAAGTTCGGGGTAAAAAAATAGAAGCCGAACGTGTGCCGACACCGTTTTACAAACGTAAATGATACAGGGGGATTCAGAATGAACAGAATGGAGTTTCGTTATTTACCGATGACAGAGCAAGATGAGCGTGACATGTTGCAGACGATCGGCGTCGAGTCGATTGAGAACTTACTCGAGGATATTCCGGCATCGCTTCGGGAGACGGCTTCATTGGCGGCCATCGGTGCCCCGCTCCCGGAAGTCGACCTCGTTCGTCACATGACGAAGCTTGCCGAGAAAAATGTGCATACGAAATCGACGCCAAGTTTTCTCGGAGCGGGTATGTACGATCATCTTTCACCGAGCGTCATGAACCATATGCTTCTTCGTTCTGAGTTTTATACCGCCTACACGCCGTACCAACCGGAAATCTCGCAAGGTGAACTTCAAGCGATGTTCGAGTTCCAAACGATGATTTGTGAGTTGACGGGCATGGACGTGGCCAACTCGTCGATGTACGACGGGATCACCGCACTTGCCGAAGCGACGTATCTTGCGAGTGCCCATACGAAGAAAAAACGGATTGTCGTCTCGGGCGCGGTCCATCCGGAAGCGAAAGATGTCATCCGCACGTACGCTGGTGGGCCTGGGCTCACGGTCGAATATACGGACGTGAACGCTGGAGTGACTGACATGTCTGACATCGACTTGACGGACGCATCGTGTCTTGTCGTCCAATATCCGAACTTTTATGGCCGCGTCGAAGATTTGACGGCCCTCGCAAAAGCGGCGCACGACGCCGGTGCCTTGTTCGTCGTCTCGAGCAACCCGCTCGCACTCGGGATTTTAGAGTCGCCGGGTGCACTCGGCGCCGACATCACGGTCGGTGACGCCCAACCGTTCGGGATTCCGCAAAGCTTCGGCGGTCCGTCATGCGGGTACTTTGCCGTCAAGAAAGCGCTCATGCGCAAACTGCCGGGTCGCCTCGTCGGACAGACGGTCGATGAGGACGGGAAGCGCGGTTTCGTCTTGACGCTCCAAGCCCGGGAACAGCACATCCGTCGTGATAAGGCGACGTCGAACATCTGCTCGAACCAGGCGCTCAATGCGCTCGCTGCATCGATCACAATGTCGGCCCTCGGGAAGTACGGGATTCGTGACATGGCCGTGCGTAACATTCAAACGGCCCATTACATGAAGGAAGCGCTCAAGAAGGCTGGTTATACGGTGGTCGGTGAAGGTCCGATGTTCAACGAGTTCGTTGTCGACTTCGGAATTGATGCGGAGCAAGTATCCCGTCATCTGCTTGACCATGGCATCATCGGCGGTTTGCTGCTCGGGACATATGAAACGGACCGCCAGACGCAAATGTTGCTTTGTGCGACGGAGCTTCGGACGAAAGAAGAAATCGATCAATTTGTTGAAGTGGTAGGGGGGATGAAGTGATGCAACACGAACAAACGTTAATTTTCGAAGTGTCACGTGCTGGACGGACCGGTTACAACTTGCCGACGCCGACCGTGCCGGAAGTTGATTTGGAGACGCTCTTGCCGGCGACGATGATCCGTCAGGAAGCGGCCGAACTGCCAGAAGTGTCGGAGCTTGATGTCGTACGTCATTACACGTCTCTCTCGACCCGCAACCACGGCGTTGACTCAGGTTTTTATCCGCTCGGTTCGTGCACGATGAAATATAACCCGAAAGTGAATGAAGACATGGCCCGACTCCCTGGTTTTGCCCATATTCACCCGCTGCAGCCGGTCGAGTCGATTCAAGGGGCGCTCGAGCTTATGGTCGACCTGCAAGAACAACTTGCTGAGATCACCGGCATGGATGAAGTGACACTTCAACCGGCAGCAGGGGCCCATGGGGAATGGACCGGTCTCATGCTCATCAAGACGTTCCACCATCACAACGGTGATATGGAACGGACGAAAGTACTCGTGCCTGATTCGGCACACGGGACGAACCCCGCCTCGGCCGTCGTCGCTGGTTTCGAGACGGTGACCGTCAAGTCGGATGAGCGCGGGCTCGTCGACTTGGAAGATTTGAAGTCAAAAGTCGGGGCCGATACGGCGGCGCTCATGCTGACGAACCCGAACACGCTCGGTTTGTTCGAGGCTGATATTTTAGAGATCGCCAAAGTCGTCCACAAGGCCGGCGGCAAACTCTATTATGACGGTGCCAACTCGAATGCGATTTTAGGGATCGCCCGTCCTGGGGATATGGGCTTTGACGTCGTACACTTGAACTTGCATAAAACGTTCACAGGGCCGCACGGTGGTGGCGGTCCGGGTTCTGGGCCGGTCGGAGTGAAGCGCGACTTGATCCCGTATTTGCCGACGCCGATCGCGCGCCGTGCCGAATCGGGCTTCACGCTCGACTATGACCGTCCGCAGTCGATCGGCCGCATCAAACCGTTCTACGGCAACTTCGGGATTAACGTCCGGGCTTATAGCTACATCAAGACGATGGGTGCGGAAGGGTTGACGCGCGTCTCACGTGAAGCGGTGTTGAACGCCAACTATATGTTCGCGCGTTTGAAAGACGCCTTTGACGTCCCGTATGACACGTTCTGCAAGCATGAGTTCGTCTTGTCTGGAAAACGCCAGAAAGCACTTGGCGTGCGGACGCTCGATATCGCCAAACGCTTGCTCGATTTCGGTTACCACCCACCGACAATCTACTTCCCGCTCAACGTCGAGGAGTGCATCATGGTCGAACCGACGGAAACGGAGTCGAAAGAGACGCTCGATGCATTTTGCGACGCGATGCTCCAAATCGTCAAAGAGGCAGAAGAGAATCCGGAAATCGTGCAGACGGCCCCGCATACGACGGTCGTCAAACGGTTGGACGAGACGCTTGCGGCTCGGAAACCGGTGCTCAAATACGAACGACGCCAACCGTCGTCCATCAATTGAATCCGACCGCTCACCTTCTGTGGGCGGTTTTTTTGCGTAAAAAAACGTCCATCTCCGCTAAAAGGAGAGGACGCAGTGAACAGGTCAGTCTTTTTTGATTTTCCCTTTCCAGTTTTTGAAACCGCCATCGAGCATGTAAATGTCGGTATAACCATTTTTCATAAGCAGCTTGGCCGCCTGGTTCGTACGTGACTTGCCTTGGCAATACATGAGGATCGGCTGATCTTTGCGAAGTTCTTTCATGCGCAGTTTCATTTGTCCGACCGGGATGTTACGGGCGCCGACGATGTGGCCTCCCTTATACTCGTTCGGTTCACGGACGTCGATCAATTGTCCTTTACGGAGCGACGCACGAAACTCTTCTTGTTTCATTTTCTTCAAACCGCGTGCCGGTAAAAAACGCCAGACGATGTATGCGATGAGCGCAGCCCATAGGATGATGACGAGGATCGTTTCGATTCCCATTGATGATCTCCCTTTCTCTATTAAGTTTCACCAACATCCATTATAAAGAATTTAAGGTCATGAGACAATGATTGACTGATGGATTTACCCGTTCTGCTTTCGGTTTCCAAGTGGTTGCGTTAAAATAGAGGTTGCAGAACGGAACATAAGGGGAGGCTACGCCCATGCCGACACCGAGTATGGAAGATTACTTAGAACGAATTTATTTGCTGATGGTCGAGAAAGGATACGCTCGCGTGTCCGATATCGCCGAATATTTAGGGGTGCATCCCTCCTCTGTCACGAAAATGGTGCAAAAGCTTGACCGCGAAGACTATTTGATTTACGAGAAATATAGAGGACTGATGTTGACGAAAAAAGGTCAAAAAATCGGAAAACGACTCGTCGAGCGTCATGCGATGCTCGAATCATTTTTGCGTTTGATTGGTGTCGACGAGGCACATGTCTACGAAGACGTCGAAGGCATCGAGCACCATTTGAGCTCGAATACGCTCGACTGCATGACTCAATTCGTCGAATTTTTTGAAGACAAACCTGAACTAATGGCCCAGTTTCGTGCGTTTCAAGAGGTGAACCGTACTGAAGACGAGTGAATGTAAACGACCGCGACCGATGAATCGAATCGGAAGCGGTCTTTTTTTAAATGTAACTGAAAACCGAACAATGACTTAAGATTTATAAAGTAAAGTCTATTTTTGAGATTATTTTATGATAGAATGGGTGCTGTTAAGAAAGATAAGGGGGTGACGGCGAACAATCGCCGATATTATGGATATTCAAATCAAAGGGAAACTGTTTGACGAAGCGCAAATCAAACAACGTGTGGCGGAACTCGCTGAACAAATCGAACGCGATGCGGCCGGGACGCCGATCGTCCTCGTGGCAGTCTTGAAAGGGTCGCTCGTCTTCGCAGCTGATTTGATGAGACAGATGACGGGCAGTGTCCAACTCGACACGGTGGCGACGTCGTCGTACGGGAAAAAATCGGTCTCGAGCGGGAACGTCCAACTCCGGAAAGATTTAGACCTCGATGTTGAAGGAAAGTATGTCGTCATCATCGAAGACATCATTGATACGGGGCAGACGCTCAAATTCTTGTGTCAGCATATGACGTTACATCAACCCGGACAACTGAAGATTTGTACACTGCTCGACAAGCCGGCCCGCCGACTCGTCACGCTCGACGCTGATTACGTCGGCTTCGAGATACCGGATGAATTCGTCATCGGCTACGGTATCGACTACGCCGAGCAGTATCGCAATCTGCCGTATATCGGTTTCGTCGAGACGAATTGATTTTCGAATCACGACAAAAAACGAACCGGATCGCCCGTAGCGACCTGGTTCGTTTTCACATATTTGCTTTCTTTTTCTTCTTGCCTTTTTTCCCTTCGATGACGGTGAGGTGAGGCGCGTCGCTTCGATGCGTCGAACGTACCGGACGTTTCGAGAGTCTCGTCACGTTCGAGCCAGGTTTCGCTTTCTTTTTCGTCGTAGCGGACGGCTTCACTTTAGGGTTCGCACCGGGACGTCGCATCCGTTTTTTGGAAGCTTGGGCCGTCTTCCGGTACCGCATATCCTCGGCCGAGATTTTGGGCGCCATGAACACACGGTAAATCACATAGAAGATTAACCCGAAAATACCGATGAAGAGCAACTGTCTGAATAATCGACCGGGATCGGTCGCGAGCATATGTCCAACTCCGATGAAGCCTAAGATGAACACGATCGTGGCAGCGGTCGTACCGATTCTTTGTCTGATCATGGTGCTTTCCTCCTCTTTATCCCTCTCTTTGCGCGACCGGTTGACCTAGTTCTGAACGTTCCCATGTTTTAAAAGCCTCGATGGCGACGCGGATTTGCTCATCGTTTGGTTCACGCGTCGTCAACAGCTGTAATGATAGTCCCGGCTTGCCGAGGACGGACAGGAAGCGATGCTCACGAAAACGGTTAGTGAATTGAAGCACCTCGAACGAGATGCCGATGACCACAGGTAACAAGGCGATGCGGCTGACGAGTCGAACCCAGAGCGGATCGATTGGGACGACCATATAAACGCCGATGCCGACGAAAACGGTGAATAGGATGAAGCTTGACCCACAACGATAGTGGAGGCGTGAGCTTGAACGGACGTTATCGACGGTGATCGGTCGTCCGGACTCATAACAGTTGATGACCTTGTGTTCTGCGCCGTGATATTGAAACACGCGGCGAATGAGTGGTGTCAAGGAAATCAAATAAAGGTAACTGAGCAGCAATACTAATTTTATTCCCCCTTCGAGGAGGTTTTGAATCACGTGACCGGACAATGCGGGCACGTTTTGGAACATGGCGGCGAGCAGGGCCGGCGTGACGTTGAAAATGAGCTTGCCGAACACGTATGAGATGACCCCGACGATGGCGATCATGACGACCATCAAGATGTTCTGTTTCTTCTCATCCGGTTTCGTCGCCTCGTCCTCGCTCGGGTCGACGTCATAACGGTCACTAGCGAAGTTCATGTGGGCGGAACCGTTTTTGAGCGATTCGTATAAGGCGACCACGCCGCGCAGGAACGGGACTTTCTTTAACGATTGGACCCACGGGACGAGGATGCGGGGTTGCTCGAACGTCTCGATAGATCCGTCCTTCCGGCGGATTGCCGAGGCACTCTCGGCGCGTCCTTGAAACATGACGCCTTCCACAAGCGCTTGGCCTCCCACAGGGATCGGTGGTTTAGTTTTCATGGCATTTCCTCGATTCCTACAGTTATATAGTTGAATTATAACGTGATTCACCTAAAAAACGAAACCACATGAACGTCAATTGTCGCTACAACCATTAAATTTGTTACAATAGAGGCGACTTGATGAACAGGGGGGAGACTTGTGCATATACTCGTCTTGAATGGACCGAATTTGAATCTACTCGGGAGACGTGAACCGGACGTATACGGTGACGTCTCGTTGAAGGGACTGACGGCGGAGCTGTTGCTCGCTGCGCCAGATGACGTCGAGTTGACGTTCGTCCAATCCAACCATGAAGGCGAGCTGATCGATGCGCTGCACGAAGCGTATGATTACGCGGGGGTCATCTTCAACGCCGGGGCGTATACGCATACGTCAATCGCGCTCCGAGATGCCATCGCCGCCATCAACGCCCCGGTCGTCGAAGTACATATCTCGAACGTGCATGCACGGGAGTCGTTTCGTCACGAATCGAAACTTGCCGCCGTCTGTCTCGGCGTCATCAGCGGCTTCGGCTTGACGAGTTACACGCTCGCGTTGCAGGCATTGCTCGTACATTGGAGGAATCGACATGATTGAACGGGTCAACAAACTGCAAGCTCAGCTAGAAGCGAACGGAATTGACGGATTGCTCGTGACGAAACGGGAGAACATCCGCTACTTGTCGGGATTCACCGGGTCGAGTGGCGTCCTCGTCATCACAGCAAAGTCGGCGAGCTTCATCACCGACTTCCGGTACACGGAACAGGCCGCGAGCCAAGTGAAAGGTTTTGACATCATCGAACACAAGACGTCGCTAATCAAGTCGGTCGCAGAAGTCGTGACGGAGCAAGCGGTCGCGCGCCTCGGCATCGAGCAAGATGACATGACGGTCGGTCAATTCCGGACGTATGAAAAAGACGTCAACGCCGAGCTCGTCGAGACGTCAGGTATCGTCGAAAAGCTACGCTTGATTAAGGATGAGTCAGAGATTAAGATTATGAAGGAAGCTGCGGCGATTGCGGACGCGGCGTTCACCCATATCCAGTCGTTTATCCGTCCAGGTCGGACCGAAAAAGAAGTCGCCAACGAACTCGAGATGTTCATGCGGGCTCAAGGTGCTGACTCGTCATCGTTTGATATGATCGTTGCATCGGGCCATCGTTCGGCATTGCCGCACGGTGTGGCCAGCGACAAGGTCATCGAGACAGGCGAACTTGTGACACTCGATTTTGGTGCTTACTATCAAGGATACTGCTCGGACATCACGCGCACGCTCGCCGTTGGAGAGATATCAGACGAGTTGCGCAACATTTATGAGACGGTGCTCCGCGCTCAACTAGCGGGCGTCGAAGGCACAAAAGCCGGGATGACGGGAATCGAGGCGGACGCGTTGACGCGTGACGTGATCAAAGAAGCCGGCTACGGTGAATACTTCGGACATTCGACAGGTCACGGTCTCGGCATGGAAGTGCATGAGGCGCCAGGGTTGTCATTCCGTTCGGAGACGGTCCTCGAGCCGGGGATGGTCGTCACGGTCGAACCGGGGATCTACATCGCCGGAATCGGCGGATGCCGCATCGAGGACGACATCGTCATCACCGAGACTGGAAACTTCCGTCTCACGCAGTCGCCAAAAGAGTTAATTACGATTGAGGCTTGAGTCTCAGCTCATCTTAGGAGGAAATCAACATGGTATCAGTTAACGATTTAAAAACAGGTTTAACGGTCAAAACATCGGACGGTTCGATTTGGCAAGTCATCGAGTTCCAACACGTCAAACCTGGTAAAGGCGCGGCCTTCGTCCGTACGAAAATGCGTAACTTGCGCACAGGTGCGATTCAAGAGACGACGTTCCGTGGCGGCGAGCGCATCGAGCGCGCGCACATCGAGCGGAAACGCATGCAGTACCTCTATCCGATGGGCGACACATATGTGTTCATGGACACAGAGTCGTATGAGCAGCTCGAACTCACGGGCGAGCAAGTGAAAGCGGCGCTTCCATACATGCTCGAGAACATGGAAGTGAGCATCGCTGATTACGATGGCGAGATTCTCGGGATCGAGCTCCCGACGACGGTCGTCTTGACGATTGTCGAAGCCGATCCAGGCGTCAAAGGCGACACGGCGTCGAACGTGAAGAAAAACGCGACGGTCGAGACAGGCCATGTCATTCAAGTGCCGCTCTTCATCGAGCCAGGCGAAAAAGTAACGGTCGACACGCGCACAGGCGAGTTCACAGGCCGCTATAACGGGTAAACCACAGGTGTCCATTCTTCGGAATGGGCCCTTTTTTTGTCATTGCATTCACTGGTCTGACCAGTTATAGTAGAGTAGAGATTAGTACCAGGTATAAACAGGGGGTTATTTCATGCAAATCGAACATATTAAAGAGCTGATCACATTGCTCGATCAGACGTCCGTCCACGAGATGGAGCTCGAGACGTCCGAGTTTAAACTATCCTTGAAAAAAGAAGCGGCCCCACAACTTGTCGCTCAGCATACACCGGTCATTCAAACGGCCCCGATCGCAGCACCTAAACCTGTCGGTGAAACAGAACAAGAGGCGGCTCTAACACCAATGCCGACCAACTTGCGGACGATCACGTCGCCGATGGTCGGGACGTTCTATTCACGTCCGGCACCAGACAAGGACGCTTACGTCCAAGTCGGCGACCGTGTCGAGGCCGGTCAAATCGTCTGTATTTTAGAAGCGATGAAGCTGTTCAATGACGTCGAAACGGAAATCAGCGGAGAAATCGTCGAGATTCTCGTCGCTGACGGTGATTTAGTCGAATACGGTCAAGCGCTCTTCAGCGTGAAGTGAGGTGTCTATGAAACTACTCATTGCAAACCGTGGAGAAATTGCGGTCCGGATCATCCGGGCCGCGAAAGAGTTGAATATTCCGACGGTCGCCGTCTTCTCTGAGGCCGACCGTGAGGCGCTACACGTCCGTCTCGCCGATGAGGCGTATTGCATCGGACCGAACCCGTCGAAAGACTCGTATTTGAATATCCCGAACATCTTGTCGGTCGCGTGCGGGGTCGATGCGACGATGATTCATCCGGGTTATGGCTTCTTGGCCGAGAACGCCGAGTTCGCCGAGATGTGCGAGGCGTGCGGTATCCAGTTCGTCGGACCGAGCAGTTATGCGATTCGGAAGATGGGCATTAAAGACGAGGCGAAGCGGACGATGATCGAGTCGGGCGTCCCGGTCGTCCCGGGGTCGAGCGGTGTCGTCACCGACGAGGAAGCGGTCGAACTCGCCCGAGAAATCGGATATCCGGTCATCATTAAAGCGACGGCCGGAGGCGGCGGACGTGGAATCCGTGTCGCTTTCGATGAGACGAAACTCGTCAAAGGGCTCGCAGATACGCGTAAAGAAGCAAAGCAGGCGTTCGGCAACGGGGATGTCTATCTCGAGAAATACATCGAGTCGTTCCGTCACGTCGAGGTGCAAGTGCTCGCCGACCAATACGGCAACGTCATCCATCTCGGAGAACGTGACTGTACGATTCAGCGCCGGATGCAGAAGTTGATCGAGGAAGCACCGTCTCCGGCAATCGATGAGGCGACGCGTCAAGCGATGGGCGATGCGGCCGTGAAAGCGGCGAAGGCGATCCGGTATTCGGGTGCCGGTACGATCGAGTTCATCTACGTCCCGGAGTCGAACGAGTTCTATTTCATGGAAATGAACACGCGAATCCAAGTCGAGCATCCGGTCACCGAGATGATCACCGGCTTCGACCTCGTGCAAGCGCAACTCGAAGTCGCGCTCGGTCATCCGCTCGCCATCAGTCAAGCTGACATCACGTTCAGCGGACACTCGATCGAGTGCCGCATCAACGCCGAGGACCCGTTTGCCGACTTCCGTCCGATGGCTGGGAAAATTGATCAGTACATCGTGCCGGGCGGTATGGGTGTCCGGGTCGACAGCGGTCTGTTCGCAGGCGCTACCATCCCGCCGTTCTATGATTCGATGGTGGCGAAGTTGATTGTCCATGCCCCGACGCGGGAAGAGGCGATTGCGAAGATGCTTCGCGCGCTCGATGAGTTCACGGTGTCGGGCATTCATACGACGATTCCATTCCATCAACAAGTCATGGCGCACGAACGTTTCCGAGCGGGCGCGTTCGACACGAAATTTGTCGAAAAAGAAATGACGCTCACAAAATGAACCGTACCAGGAAGCCCGAACATTATTTGGGCTTCCTGGTTTTTTGTACTGAATTTATGGATGCGTTATGCTAAACTATCAAAATGAAAGCATGCAAAAGGAGAGTATCTGAATGAAACGTCATGAAGCACGGGAAAAAGCGATTCAAACGCTTTTTCAAATCGAAGTATCAAAACTTGAGGTGGACGAGGCCATCGAATTCGCTCTCGATGGCATGGATTCGGATCCATTCTATGAACAACTCGTCGTCGAGACGTTAGAAAAGAAAGACGAGATCGATGAATTGCTCGTCGAAAACTTGAAAAACTGGAGACTCGATCGCCTCGGTAACGTCGAGCGCACGATTCTCCGCATGGCGACATACGAATTGCTGTACGTCGAGACGATTCCGGACAAAGTGACGATCAACGAGGCGGTCGAACTTGCCAAGTCGTTCGCCGACGAAGAAGCGGCAAAACTCGTCAACGGCGTCCTCGGCAATATCATCAAAGCCTAAAACAAAGAGAGAAACGCATCGGGCAAGCGGAGAAGACACCACACCAACTACAGAGAAACCTAAAACAACGGGGGATGAGAGAGATGGCAGTAGTGATCGACGGGAAACAAATCGCAGCATCGTATCGGGAAACGTTGACAAAACGGGTCAGTGCGCTTCGTGCGCAGGGCATCGTACCGAAACTGAAAGTCATTTTAATCGGGGATGACCCGGCAAGCCACAGCTACGTCCGGGGGAAAGAACGGGCAGCGGCTGACATCGGCATCGATTCGCAAGTGATTCGTTTTAATGACACGATCTCGGAACGAGAAGTGCTCGAACTGATTGATTCGATGAACGAGGACGACGAGCTCCATGGCATCCTCGTTCAATTGCCGCTACCAAAGCAGATCGATGAGAATCGCGTCATCATGCGCATTTCGCCAGACAAAGATGTGGACGGATTCCATCCGATGAACGTCGGGAAGATGATGCTCGGTCTCGACACACTATTGCCATGCACGCCGCACGGGATTCTCCACCTCGTCAAGACACAGACGGACCTCGTCGGCAAACACGTCGTCGTCGTCGGCCGCAGCCAAATCGTCGGGAAACCGGTCGGGATGTTGTTCTTGAATGAATCCGCCACGGTGACCTACTGCCACTCAAAGACAAATGATCTCGGGGCAATGACGCGTCAAGCCGACATTTTGATTGTCGCCGTCGGTCGGGCAGGTCTCGTCACAGCTGACATGGTAAAACCGGGAGCAATCGTCATTGACGTCGGGGTCAACCGTGTCGACAATCGTCTCGTCGGGGATGTCGACTTTGAAGGCGTCGGTGACGTCGCGAGCGCCATCACCCCGGTTCCAGGTGGTGTCGGCCCTATGACGATCACGATGCTCATGCACAACACCGTCGAGGTCGCCTCACGTGGCTAATCCGATTCAAGTCTCTGAAGTCGTCCGCTATGTGAAACGTCAACTTGACGGTGACCCGGTGTTGCAACAAGTCGCCGTCATCGGCGAAATCTCGAACTTCAAACGGTACGCCTCAGGGCACTGCTATTTCACACTGAAAGACGAATCGTCCCGCATGAAGGCGGTCATGTTCTCACGAGATGCCCGTACGCTTAAGTTTGAACCTACGGACGGGATGAACGTGGTCGTCGTCGCTCGAGTGACGATGTATGAGTCGACCGGTGATGTTCAATTGTACGTCGAGCTCATGCGGCAAGACGGCATCGGCATCTTGTTCGAACGGTATGAGGCAAGGAAACGTGAGCTCGAGGCGAAGGGATGGTTCGCGGTGGAACGGAAACGACTGTTACCTGCCTTCCCTGAACGCATCGGCATCATCACCTCGCCGAAAGGTGCGGCTCTCCACGATATCGCGACGACGCTCAGGCGACGGGCACCACACGTGGCCATCACGTTCGCGCCTGTCGCCGTCCAAGGAGATCAATCCGCTCCACAAGTGGCGAGTGCGATTCGCTGGATGAACGAACGCACCGACTGCGACGTGTTAATCGTCGGCCGCGGCGGCGGTTCGATTGAGGAACTGTGGGCGTTCAACGAGGATGTCGTCGTTGAGGCGATTTACCATTCCGAGATTCCTGTCATCTCGGCCGTCGGTCATGAGACCGATTTTACGTTGGCTGATTTTGTCGCCGACGTACGGGCTGCCACGCCGACTGCGGCGGCGGAGCTCGCGACAGCGACAATCGAAGCGCAACGGAAAGACGTGGAACGATTAAGCCGCACACTCACGCGGGTCGTGACGACGCAAATGGCTTCGTTTCGCGAACGGGTCGAGCGCATGAAAAACAGTTACGGGCTCAAGTCACCCCGTTATACGATCATGCAAAAGCGAGAGCGGTTCGCCCAGGCCGAGATTCGACTCGAACAGAGCGCCACGAAACAATTGATGCACGCGCGGCACCGTTTCGCAGCGTCGTCCCAACGCCTCGACGTCCGTAATCTGATGCAAGTGTTCCGAACGCAAGACGACCGCTTCCGTCAATACGAGGGACGGTTGGAACGCATTCGACCGCTCGAGAGACCGACGGATCAATTCGCACAGTTGGCAGGTCGATTGCAATCCGTCAGCCCGCTCGCCGTACTCGCGAGAGGTTATACGTTCGTCGAACAGGACGGGACGTACGTGAAAAATGTCAAACAACTACATGACGGTCTGGTGACAATCCGATTTCGGGATGGCCATGCCGTCGCGGAAGTGAAGGAGAGACATGATGGCGAAGAAACAAGAAGAACTGACGTTTGAAGCGGCGCTCGCCCGGCTCGAGGAAATCGTGACACAACTCGAGACAGGAGAAGTCGCCCTTGAAGAAGCGATGACCCTTTACGAGGAAGGTGTCCGGTTGTCGGCCCTCTGTCAGACGAAATTGACGGCGGCCGAGCAGAAGATGGACGAGATTCTTGAGCTCGACGGGACGCTCCGTGAAAAAGGAGGTACCGTATGAGCGTGCAGGTCCATTTACAGGCATGGAAAGACGAGGTCGAACAGGCGACGCGTCGCTTGCTCGATCCGTCATCGATGCCGGAACGTTTGTTTCAATCGATGACGTACTCCCTCGAGGCGGGTGGGAAACGGATTCGTCCGGCCCTTCTCTACGCTGTCCTCGATACATACGGCCGTCCGCGGGCACTCGGCCATGAAGCGGCCGTCGCCCTCGAGATGGTCCACACGTATTCCCTCATCCACGACGACCTTCCGGCGATGGATGACGATGACGTCCGTCGCGGGCGTCCGACGAACCATCGTCAGTTCGATGAGGCGACCGCAATTCTCGCAGGTGACGCCCTGCTGACGGATGCGTTTCATCTCATCGCACGGGCCGATTTGGAAGCGACGAAAATTGTCGCCCTCATGACACGGTTCAGTGAAGCGGCAGGCAGCGCCGGCATGGTCGGTGGTCAGCTCGATGATATGCTTGCCGAAAAACGAAGCGGCGTGACATTATCGACCTTGCAATCGATTCATGAGCGGAAGACGGGGGCACTCCTCGTGTATGCACTTGAAGCGGGGGCGATTCTTGCGGACGCTTCCGAGACGGATCGTCAAGCGCTCGCTCGGTTCGGGAAACATCTCGGCGTCGCCTTCCAAATACAAGACGATATTTTAGACGTCGAAGGAGACGAGGCGCTGATCGGCAAGCGAGTCGGTTCGGACGAAGGCAACGATAAAGCGACGTATCCGAAGCTGCTCGGCCTTGATGGCGCAAAAGAAGCGCTCGAGCGGGAAGTCTCGGAGAGTAAGGCCGCACTGGCCGAACTTTCGGTCGAGGCCCCGCTTCTACGGGAGCTTCTCGACTTCGTCGTTCGACGCAATCATTAATTTCGGTGACACGATGAGCACATCGTGTCACCTTTGTTTTTGTGAATGTATAGCATCTATGGACACATTCTTGTAAAATGTAAGGTACGAATCAGTAATAAGACAGGAGAAAGGATGGTCATCATGGACTTGACATCCATTCAAGACCCGTCATTTTTAAAAAGGATGTCGGTACCCGAGTTAGAAGCACTCGGCGCGGACATCAGACGGTTCTTGATTGAAAAATTGGCTGAAACGGGGGGGCACTTGGGGCCAAACCTAGGGGTTGTCGAATTGACGCTTGCCTTGCACCGTGTATTCGACAGTCCGAAAGACCAACTCGTATGGGACGTGGGACATCAAGCCTACGTCCACAAAATCTTGACAGGACGGACGAGCCAGTTTGACACGCTCCGTCAATATAACGGTCTATGCGGCTTCCCGAAGCGTTGTGAGAGTGATCACGACGTCTGGGAGACGGGGCACAGCTCGACGTCCTTATCGGCCGCGATGGGAATCGCCATCGCGAACGAGTTGAAAGGGCGCGCGAACGACCGGGCCATCGCCATCATCGGGGACGGGGCGCTCACAGGGGGCATGGCGCTCGAAGCACTGAACCATATCGGTGCCGAGAAACAAAATGTGATCGTCATCTTGAACGACAATGAGATGTCGATCGCCCCGAACGTCGGGGCGATGCACAACATGCTCGGCCGGATGCGGTCGTCACGTAAACTGAAGCACGCCCGTGAAGAAGTCGAGACGCTCATCAAACATATCCCGATCGTCGGCAACTCGCTTGAACGGAGCGGGGAACGGGTGAAGGATATGCTGAAATCAGCGCTCATCCCAGGAACGTTCTTCGAAGAGCTCGGATTCACGTATTTCGGACCGACGGACGGTCACGATTTACGCGACCTGCTCGAGACGCTCGAGTACGCCAAGAAAATCGATGGACCGGTCATCGTCCACGTCATCACGAAAAAAGGCAAGGGCTATCGTCCGGCCGAACTCGATGGTGTCGGCACGTGGCACGGTCTCGGACCGTATAAAATCGAGTCGGGAGAAGTCATCAAAGGCAAGGTCAAAGGACCGAGCTATTCGAAGGTCGTCGCCGAGACGATCACGAAAGTCGCCGAGACGGACGAACGCGTGACACTCATCACACCAGCGATGAGCGTCGGCTCGAAACTCGATTGCTTCAACAAGCAATTCCCGGAGCGCATGTTTGACGTCGGCATCGCCGAGCAACATGCGGTCACATTGGCCGGAGGACAAGCGACGCAAGGCTTGAAGCCGGTCGTCTCGATTTACTCGACGTTCTTCCAACGCGCCTACGACCAACTCGTGCACGACATTTGCCGTCAAAACTTGAACGTCGTCTTCACAATTGATCGTT
This sequence comes from Exiguobacterium sp. TNDT2, assembly GCF_003331145.1. Taxonomy (GTDB): domain Bacteria; phylum Bacillota; class Bacilli; order Exiguobacteriales; family Exiguobacteriaceae; genus Exiguobacterium. The sequence continues at coordinate 43,608 of NZ_QLVE01000009.1, forward strand.
CGGGTCTTGTCGGGGCAGACGGGGAGACGCATCAAGGTGTATTTGACATCGCATTTATGCGCCATGTGCCGAACATTCGCATCTTGATGGCGAAAGACGAGGACGAATTGCAACATCTCGTCTATTCGGCGCTGAAGTATGATGACGGTCCAATCGCCGTCCGTTTCCCGCGCGGCGAAGGAATCGGCACGCCGATGAGCGAGACGCTCCGCGAATTGCCGCTCGATGTCTGGGAGACGGTCGCGGACGGGACGGACGTCGCCATCTTGACGTTCGGTCCGCAAGTGCAAGACGCGCTCGAAGTGCGCGCGCTCTTAGAAGGACAAGTGAGCGTCCGCGTCATCAACGCCCGGACGATCAAACCGCTCGATGACTCCATGCTCGCCGCTCTTTATGCGGAAGGTATTCCGCTCGTCACGTTAGAAGAGGCAGCGCTCGCAGGAGGTTTCGGTAGCAGTGTGCTCGAACATGCAAGCGACGCCGGACAGTTCCCGCGTGTGCTCCGCCTCGGCATCCCGGACCGCTATATCGAACATGGCGGCGTCAATCAGTTGCTCGAAGAGATTGGGCTCCGTCCGACGCAAATCGCTGACTCGGTTCAGCAGTTCGTTCAAGTGACAAATCGACAGAATGTGTGAGGAACTATGGAAAAACGAAAGAAAACTAGATTAGATGTGCTCCTCGTCGACCGCGGTTTAGCGGAGACGAGAGAGAAGGCGAAACGGTCCGTCATGGCCGGACTCGTCTATAGCGGGACCGAACGGCTCGATAAGGCCGGCGATAAAGTGTTCGACGATATCCCGCTCGAAGTGAAAGGGCAAGTGTTGCCTTATGTCGGGCGTGGCGGACTGAAGCTTGAAAAAGCGCTCCACGTCTTCCCGTTCGATGTGGACGGCAAAATCGGTATCGATATTGGCTCCTCGACAGGCGGGTTCACCGACTGTGCGCTCCAAAACGGAGCCATGCAGATGTATGCTGTCGATGTCGGCTATAACCAATTGGCGTGGAAGCTCCGGAGCGACGATCGTGTCGTCGTCATGGAACGGATGAACTTCCGTCATGCGACCGCAGATCAATTCCCGGTAGCGCCGGACTTTGCGACGATCGACGTCTCGTTCATCTCGCTTCGGCTCATGATTCCGCCGTTGAAGACGATTTTGAAGCCGGAAGGAATCGTCATGGCGCTCGTCAAACCACAATTTGAGGCCGGGAAGGCCGATGTTGGCAAGAAAGGTATCGTCCGGGACCGCGCCATTCACGAACGCGTCGTCGACGACATGGTCCGCTATTTCGCCTCGGAAGGGTTCCATGTGGCGGGTCTCGACTTCTCGCCGATCACTGGTGGGGACGGGAACATCGAGTTCTTACTGTTCGCCCGTTTTACCGGCGTCGGCGGAATCGATCCCGGACTCGACGTGAGGGCGGTCATCGACGCGGCCCACGCCCAACTGAAGAAGAACGCTTGAGCTGCAGACGACTTGTCTGCAGCTTTTTTTTTGGTCGTTCGTCCATCTAGGGAATTCGCCCCGCGAAAGCTAGACCTTTTTTCGACAATACTTTAGAATGATACTGAGTATGTGAAACAACAAATGAGGTGTCAGCGAGTATGAATAAAGGACAGCGCTTGATTAAGATTCGAGAAATCGTGACCAATCGTGAAATCGAGACACAAGACGAGCTCGTCGACGAGCTCCATCGTTCCGGGTATCCGGTGACGCAAGCGACGGTGTCACGAGACATCAAAGAGCTTCATCTCGTGAAAGTACCGCTCAATGACGGCCGCTATAAGTATAGTCTGCCGGCCGACCAACGCTTTAATCCGTACGGTAAGATGAAACGGATTCTCGGAGACAGTTTCGTCTCAGTCGACTCGGCTCAAAATTTGGTCGTCATGAAAGTATTGCCGGGCAATGCGGATGCAATCGGCGTCTTGATCGATCATTTGTCGTGGGACGAGCTGATCGGAACAGTATGTGGAGACGACACGATCTTGATGATCGCCCGTGACGAAGACCAGGCGAAACGAATCATCGAACGACTACTCGGAATGTTATGAGGTGAACTATCGTATGTTAGCAGAACTATCGATCAAACAATTTGCGATCATCGATGAACTGAATATCACGTTCAACCGCGGGATGACCGTATTGACAGGGGAGACCGGGGCCGGGAAGTCAATCTTGCTCGACGCGATCGGTTTGCTCGTCGGGGGACGCGGCTCAAGCGAGTTCGTCCGCTATGGCCAAGACAAGGCGGAGATCGAAGGGCTGTTCAACGTCGAATCGGACCATCCAATCATCGAGGCGGCAATCCAGTACGGCATCGAGATTGAAGAAGGGACCGTCATTTTGCGCCGTGACTTACATAGCAGCGGGAAAAGCGTCTGCCGGGTCAACGGGAAAATGATGCCGCTATCGACGCTGCGCGAGCTTGGCCGATTGCTCGTCGATATCCACGGCCAGCATGAGCACCAACACTTGATGGATGCCGAGTACCATCTCGGTATTTTGGACAGCTTTGCGGAAGCCGAACTCGCCCCGCTCCTCGACCGTTATCGCAATGCTTATGTCGACTGGAAGAACGTCGCAGATGAGTTGAAACGATTGAGTCAAAGTGAACAAGAGTTGGCCCAGCGCATGGACTTGCTCGCGTTCCAGACGAACGAGATTGAAGCGGCCGAGTTAAAAGTCGGTGAGGAACAGGCACTCACCGAGGAACGGAACGAGCTCGCCAACTTCGAGCGGATTCATCAGCATGTGCGGTTATCGTATGAAGCCGTGGCGGACGAGGCGAAAGGACTCGACCAAATTGGCGTCGCGATGCGAGAAATGGAGGAGGCGTCGGCGCTATCGACATCGCTTGCGCCGATGGCCGAGACGATTTCGAACGCTTTCTTTCTCCTCGAGGACGCGAAATTCCAGTTACGTGACCAGCTCGACTCGCTCGAATTCGACCCGGTTCGGCTTGATGAGATTGAGACGAGGCTTGCCTTGTTCCAACAGTTGAAGCGGAAATACGGCGCCACGATTGACGAGGTCATCACGTATGGAGAGAAAATTTCCGACGAGTTAAAGTCGATGACGAATCGGGAAGAACATCTGCAAGAACTATCGGACCGGCTCGCTCGTCTCGAACAAAAAGTGCGTACGACCGGACTGGCCTTATCGGAAGCCCGCAAACAAGCTGCGACCGAGCTTGAGATGGCGATTCAACGCGAATTAAAAGAGTTGTACATGGAAAAGACCCAGTTCGAGGTCCGCTTCAAAGAAGGACCGTTCAAGGCAGACGGGCTTGACCAAGTCGAGTTCTATATGATGACGAATGTCGGTGAGCCGTTCAAACCGCTCGCGAAAGTCGCCTCGGGCGGAGAACTGTCCCGCGTCATGCTCGCCTTGAAGTCGATTTTCTCCCGAACAGTCGGTGTCGCGTCGATTATTTTCGATGAAGTGGACACAGGCGTTTCAGGACGGGTCGCCCAAGCGATGGGAGAGAAAATCTTCCGCTTATCGGTCGGCTCGCAAGTGCTCTGTATCACTCATTTAGCTCAAGTGGCAGCGATGGCGGATCAGCACTTGTATATTACGAAAACGGAGACAGATGATCGAACGAAGACCAACGTCTCGTTGCTTGGTCATTCTGAACGGGTCGATGAGCTCGGACGTATGATCGCCGGGGCACAGATGACGGATTTGACGAAACAACATGTGGAGGAACTGCTCACTATGTCCCTCCAATTAAAACGGAAGTTTATCGAAGGAGTGTCTTAATTGATCACATTATGCATCGCGGACGACAATCGTGAAATTGTCGATTTGTTGACCCGCCATCTCGAGTCCAAGGACGATATCAAAATTGTTGGGACCGCCTATGACGGCGAGGCATGCTTAGACATCGTCAAGACACACCAACCAGACGTGCTCCTGCTCGACATTATCATGCCGCACCTAGACGGCATCGGCGTCCTTGAACGATTACAAACTGAACTTGTGGACGTTAAACCAGAGGTAATTATGCTCAGTGCGTTCGGGAAAGATGAAGTCACGAAACGGGCGGTCCAACTCGGAGCATCCTATTTTTTGGTCAAGCCGTTCAATGTTCAGCAGTTGCTGACGAAAATTCGTGAGCTCGCTGCTGGGTCGAGCCGAGAGTTCGAAGCAATGTCACCAGAAGAGCTTGATATCTCGCTGTTATTGCAACAGCTCGGGATTTCACCGCGCATTAAAGGGTTCAAATACATTCGCCAAGCCGTCGTCTACGTCCGGGAGCGTCAAGAACTGCTCGGATTGATCACGAAGGAGCTTTATCCGATGATCGCAAAAGAACATGAGACGACAGCCTCCCGGGTCGAGCGGGCCATGCGTCATGCAATCAAGACAGCGTGGGAGAATGGGATGCATAACCATGAAATGTTTGAAGGCCGACCGGAACGTGAGCGTAGTCCGAAAAACTCCGAATTCATTTCTTACTTTGTCACGTACCAATCATTCAAGCAGCAGTGACCGATCAGGGGGAATTCTCCCTGATTTTCTTTCACTTTATTAAAGAAAGCGCTTGCAAAAAGAGGAGGACTTGTTATAATAAAGGTGTACCAAGTTACTTGGACGAGCGTCAGATGAACGCTTTCTAACATGTTCCGGAACACGTTAGAGCAAGAAATCATCTCGGACCGCTATCCGTTAATAGCTCAGAGGTGAGAACGACATCTCAAATCGTCATCGTCCCGACGAGAGGTCGCGGCGTACGCTCATTCGCGAGGCGATTCCAACATCGGTTCGAAGCTAGGGACCATGTTCGGGGAAAACGAATCGTTCAGTTGACCAAAAGGAGTGTTGTCAACCGTTGAACAGTTTATGGCAAGCGTTCGACTTCACGATGGATGGTTCGACATGACCCGATGAATAATCGTTAGTAACTCGAATGGATACGTTTCCGTTCACGCAAGACGGCAGTTACTAATTTCTTTCAAACTTCTTCATTAAGAAGACCATTGGATTTCATGTCACAAGATTGTAGCAAGTAGGAGAGGAGATCATCCGTAGTGATCACAATTCAATATGAATAAAAAGGTTCCGCACTTGAAATGAACTCAAGTTTGGGAACCTTTTTTTGTGTTCAAGAATCTATTCGCGGGACTTTGCCTGTTTTCTTGTCACGATTGAAGATATAACCTGCCACGAAACCAATCCCACCCATCGCGATTAACAGCCCGAACGTTCCTTGAAGCATCGAGGCGGCTGCCACCGACTCGATCCAAGAGAATGGGACGCTCGTTTTGAGGAAGAAACTGTCGCGAAGCAATTTGATGCCATAGACACCAAGTAGGCCAGGAATGATCAAGATCAGCAGTGCGATGATGCGCATAGGATCTCCTCCTTAACACTCATTATTTTAACAGAAAATATATACGTCCACACGGCCTTTTTTGTGAGGTTGCGAAATTGGTCAAGCTCAAGTAGCATGAATGCAGAACGGTAAAATGGGGGATGTTAGAATGAATAAACGATTGATGATTGTCGGTGCGGGAAAAGGCGGGACCGAGGTATTGAAGATGTTGCTCGATTCGCCGCTCGTCACCATCGTCGCCGTCATCGACCCGGATGCAACGGCCGAAGGCGTGCGGCTCGCCCGGAACCATGGAATCATGACGGCAGGGGATTGGCGGGTATGTGCCGACAAGCGCCTTGATTTTGTGATTGAGACGACCGGACGCTCCGAGACGTTTGATGAGTTAAAAGAACATTTCGCAGACGCAGTCGTCTTACCTGGCGAATTCATTCGCATCGTCGTCGAACGGCTGAAACAGAACCAACAGATGCTCGAGGCAATCATCGACTGTACGAGCGAGGCAATCTCCGTCGCCGACCATAACGGGAATACGATTTTAATCAACCCGTCCTATACCCGACTAACCGGATTCAAAAAAGAAGACGTCGTCGACAAGCCGGCGACGGCCGACATCGGCATGCAGGAGAGCGTCCACTTGAAAGTGCTCTCGACCGGGCAAGGTGTCCGCGATATCCGGATGCAAATCGGGGCGACACGACGCGACATTCTCGTCAACGCTGAACCGATCATCGTCGAAGGGAAACTGCGCGGCTCGGTCGGCGTCATTCGCGACGTGTCCCAAATCCGGGCGCTCCGGGATGAGCTACAAGAAGCAAAGACACGGATTCGCAACCTCGAGGCGAAATATCAGTTCGCCGATATCATCGCGACGAGCGACACGATGCGCTTCGTCATCGAACAAGCCCGGCTCGCTGCCGTGACACCTGTCACCGTGCTCATTCGCGGCGAGTCGGGGACAGGCAAGGAATTGTTCGCTCATGCCATCCATGGGGAGTCTCCGCGGAAATATAAAAAGTTCGTCCGTGTCAACTGCGCTGCCATCTCACCGACGCTCCTCGAGAGCGAACTGTTCGGTTACGAGGATGGCGCCTTCAGTGGGGCGAAACGGGGCGGCAAGGTCGGCTATTTCGAAGAGGCCGATGGCGGCTCACTCTTCCTCGATGAAATCGGCGAGTTGCCGGTCGACGTTCAGGTCAAACTGCTCCGTGTCCTTCAGGAACATGAGATTGTCCGGGTCGGTGGCACGAGAGCAATCCCGGTCGATGTTCGCATCATCGCGGCGACGAACGCTGACCTCGAATTAAAAGTGGCCGATGGGACATTCCGCGAAGACCTTTATTACCGAATCAATCGGATGCCGATCCATATCCCGCCGCTCCGGGACCGGCTTGAGGAAATCGAACCGCTCTGTGAACGCATCGTCCGTAAGTTGAACCAAGAATATGGCCGTAGCGTGCGCGGTGTGAACCTAGAGGCGACCGAACTGTTAAAAAGCCAGTATTGGAAAGGCAATGTCCGTGAACTCGAGAACGTGCTCGGCCGGGCTATGATTTATATGGCGAGCACGGAACAATGGATCGCCCCGCACCATCTCCAACTTTCTCCCCGCGTCACATCGACACGAACGACGGAAGCGCCCTCTTTACAAGATGCCGTCGCGCGCTATGAACGGGATTTGATTGAACGAGCAATCGAAGAGGCGGGTGGAAACAAGTCGGAAGCGGCGCGTCGCTTACATATTTCAATTCGTACACTCTATAATAAACTTGAACGTCTGCAATAAATTGCCTGCATATTTTTTCTCACTATGCAAACAAATGCATAGTGGAACGTTTATTAAAGCGCTTTCAAAAGTGGAAACAAAATTGCATAATAACAAGTGAAGACAGGCAAGGGGGGACATGCATGAATTTTGAACGGATGCTCGAACAAGCGAAACAGTTGGACGGGCGCACGGTCTCGATTGCTGGGGCGGCCGACGTAGAAGTCATCCGCGCCGTCAGACTCGCGACCGATCACGGATTATCTCGGTTCAAACTGATGGGGGATGCCCGAGAGATTAAACGATTATGTGATGAACATAGCATTGACGAGGACGCCGTCGACATCATTCACGTCAAGGGCGACAAAGAGATTGCCAAACGGGCGACACTTGCCGTTAAAACCGGAGAAGCCGACGTTCTCATGAAAGGGATGGTGGCGACATCGACGTTTATGAAAGCCGTCCTCAGCCGAGAGACGGGGCTGAGGACGAACCGAACGCTCAGCCACATCGCCTTGTTCCAAATCCCGAATCGGGAACGGCTGATCGGGGTGACCGATGCGGCGATTCATATCGCGCCGACACTCGAGGAGAAAGTCGAGATTATCCACAACGCCGTCGCGGCGATGCATGACATCGGTTACGCGTCGCCGAAAGTGGCCGCGATTGGGGCGGTCGAGGTCGTCAACCCGCAGATGACGGCCACACTCGACGCTGCGCTACTCAGTCAGATGAACCGGCGCGGACAAATCAAAGGCTGTGTCGTCGATGGGCCGCTCGCACTCGATAACGCCGTCGATATGGTCGCGGCCAAGCAAAAAGGCATCGCTAGCGATGTTGCCGGACAAGCCGATCTGTTGCTCGTCCCGTACATAGAGGTCGGTAACGTCCTTTATAAGTCAATCATGTATTTTGCTGAAGCGAGCGTGGCGGCCATCGTCGTCGGAGCGGCCGCACCGGTCGTCTTGACGAGCCGGGCCGACACGGCCGAGGCCAAACTGTACTCACTCGCGTTCGCATTACTGCACGCCAAAAAATAAACACATGGAGGAATCATCAATGATGGAAACAAACATGGAACCACGCTTTCGTATTTTCGACGTCTTACAGGCTGAGGACTATGAGCAAATCGTCTTCTGTCAAGACCAGGCGTCAGGATTGAAGGCGATTATCGCGATTCATGATACGACACTCGGACCGGCTCTCGGGGGGCTGCGCATGTGGAACTATGCGTCGGAAGAAGAAGCGCTCACGGACGTCCTTCGTCTCGCCAAAGGGATGACGTATAAAAACGCGGCGGCGGGACTCAACCTCGGCGGCGGCAAAGCCGTCATCATCGGTAACGCGAAGACGGACAAATCAGAGGCGCTGTTCCGTGCGTTCGGCCGTTACGTGCAATCGCTCAGCGGGCGTTACATCACGGCCGAGGACGTCAACACGACGGTCGCCGATATGGACTTCATCCATATGGAGACCGATTATGTGACCGGTGTCAGCCCGGCGTTCGGATCGAGCGGCAACCCGTCCCCGGTGACGGCGTATGGCGTATACCGCGGCATGAAGGCCGCGGCCAAATGGAAGTTCGGCTCGGACTCGCTTGCCGGTAAAACGGTCGCCGTCCAAGGAGTCGGGAACGTCGCCTATAACTTATGCCGTCATTTGCATGAAGAAGGGGCCCACTTGGTCGTCACCGACATCAACGAAGAAGCGCTCAAGCGGGCCGAGACGGACTTCGGCGCGACGGTCGTCAAGCCGGACGAGATTTATGCGGTCGATTGTGACATCTTCGCCCCGTGTGCGCTCGGAGCGGTCATCAATGACAAGACGATCCCGATGCTCAAAGCCCAAATCGTCGCTGGTGCGGCCAACAATCAACTCGCCGAGGATCGTCATGGGGACGAGTTAGAAGAGCGCGGCATCCTATACGCGCCAGACTTCGTCATCAACGCGGGCGGTGTCATCAACGTGGCCGACGAACTCGAAGGCTATAACCGCGAGCGAGCGATGAAGAAAGTCGAGCTCATTTACGACAACATGCAGCGCGTCTTCGAGATCGCCGAGCGCGATGGTGTCCCGACGCATGTTGCCGCCGAGAAGATGGCGGAGGAACGGATTCAGATGATGGCACGGTCGCGCAGCCAGTTCTTGAAAGTCGAAAAGAGTCTGTTAGGTGGTCGTTAAAATGACAAGACAGCTCATTCTCGCCATCAACCCGGGTTCGACGTCGACAAAGGTCGGTTTGTTTGACGGAGCGGACGAGATTTTATCTCGGACCGTCCGTCATGGGGCCGACGTCACAGGATTGTCAATTCCGGAGCAATTGCCGCATCGGGAACGGGAAGTACGCGACCTATTGGCCGAGTCGAATATCGCGGGCGAGGAGTTGTCCGCGATTGTCGGTCGCGGTGGTTTGCTCGCCCCGATGACGTCGGGGACGTACGCCGTCAATCTGCTCATGCGTGAGGACTTAGCGAGCGGACGTTTCGGCATGCACGCCTCGAACTTGGGCGGTTTGCTCGCCCACAAGCTCGGTGAATTATTTCAAGTACCGAATTTTATCGTCGATCCAGTCGTCGTTGACGAGCTCGGACCGCTCGCGCGAAAGACGGGAATGCCTGAAATCAATCGGCGTAGCATCTTCCACGCCTTGAACCAAAAGGCAGTCGCGAAGCGTTTCGCCGCCGAAAATGGAAGCGATTACAAACAGCTTAACTTGATTATCGCCCATCTCGGAGGCGGTATTACGGTCGGCGCCCACGCCAAAGGAAAAGTCATCGACGTGAACAATGGACTCGATGGCGACGGACCGCTCGCCCCGGAGCGAGCAGGCTCGATTCCTGTTGGACAGGTAGTAGAACTATGTTATAGTACCAGGTATAAAGAAATGGAAATGAAACAGAAAATTGTCGGACGCGGCGGGTTGTTTGCCCACCTCGGGACGTTCGACGCGATCGAAATCGAACAACGCATGGCAGATGGCGATGAACAGGCCGCTCTTCTATACGAGACGATGGCATACCGCGTCGCCCAAGAGATCGCCAAGCATGGCGCCACACTACGTGGCGACGTCGACGCGATTCTGTTGACGGGTGGCATCGCCTACTCGACTTGGCTGACCGAGCAAATCAGTACCCGTGTCGGCTATTTGGCGCCGGTCCACATCTATCCGGGTGAGGATGAGCTGAAGGCACTCGCCGAAGGCGCACTCCGGGCCATCCGACGTGAAGAAGCGGTTCGAGAATATGAGGGGGATACACATGGCACGAGAATTTGAGATTGTCGTCATCGGCGGCGGTCCTGGCGGATATGTCGCGGCTATAAAGGCAGCCCAAGCCGGCAAAACTGTCGCAATCGTAGAGGCCGAGAAACTCGGGGGAACATGTCTACATAAAGGCTGCATCCCGACAAAAGCGCTCCTAAAGGCGGCACACGTCTATCAGACGGCGAAACACGGGAGCACGTACGGGGTCGAGACGGGGGCCGTCACGTTCAACATGGAACGCGCCCAGTCGTTCAAGCGCGACTTGGTCGCAGGACTTGAGAAAGGCATTGAGCATTTGATGAAGCAAGGCAAAATCGAGGTGTTCCGCGGCAAGGCGTCCATCTTAGGACCGAGCATCTTCTCACCACAGCCGGGAACGGTCGCGGTCGAAGACGCCTCAGGCGAGTCCGAGCTCATCTTGCCGAACCAGCTCATCATCGCGACAGGGTCGATTCCGCGCGAACTGCCTGGTCTGCCGTTTGACCATACACGGATTTTGAACTCGGATGACCTGCTCCAATTCGAACAGTTGCCGGCATCGATTGCAATCGTCGGCGGTGGGGTCATTGGTGTCGAATGGGCCTCGATGCTCATCGACCTAGACGTTGACGTCACCTTGATCGAAGTCGGGGAGCGACTGTTGCCGCTCGAAGACAAGGCGGTGTCACGGGAAGTCGAACGGCTCTTGAAAAAACGGGGCGTCCGTGTGTTGAAAAACGTCACCGTTGACCCGGAGCGCACAGAAATAGCAACCGATGCCGTCGCGCTCGCGGTCGGCGAAGAGGTGATTTCGGTCGAGTGTGTGCTCGTCTCGGTCGGACGGGTCGCCAATACGGAACATCTCGGCCTGCAGAACACTTCGATAGCCGTCGAAAACGGTGTCATCCAAGTCGACGAGCAGTATCGGACGAAAGAACGTCACATCTTCGCCATCGGGGACTGCATCGGTAAGCTCCAGCTCGCCCATGTCGCCTCGGCGGAAGGTGTCAAGGCGGTCGAGACGATTCTCGGTCACGAGCCGACTCCGCTCGATTATGCGTTGATTCCGCGTTGCGTGTATGGGGTGCCGGAAGTCGCATCGGTCGGCATGACCGAGGAAGCGGCCAAAGCGGCCGGTCATGAAGTGAAGACGGGCACGTATCGTTTTAACGGCCTCGGCAAGGCCCGCATCGAAGGACAAGCGGACGGATTCGTCAAACTCGTGTCGGACAAGTCGACCGACGACCTGCTCGGGGTGCACATCGTCGGACCAAAAGCGACAGAATTAATCACAGAAGGCGGACTCGCTCTCGTCTTGAACGCCACGGCATGGGAAATGGGCCAACTCGTCCATCCTCACCCGGCGCTGAGCGAAGCGTTTCAAGAGGCGGCGCTCGCCGTCGACGGATTACCGATTCACGCCTAAGGAGGAAACAGAATGGAACAGATGACTGTGAATTCATATGAGGAACTAGGATTGACGAAACAAGACCTCGGTGCGATGTACGAGACGATGGTCCGCGCCCGTAAAATCGATGAGCGCATGTGGAAATTGAACCGTGCCGGAAAAATCCCGTTCGTCGTCTCGTGTCAAGGACAAGAGGCGGCCCAAGTCGGGGCGGCGTTCGCGCTTGAGAAAGGGACAGACTATATTCTTCCGTATTACCGGGACGTCGCCGTTGTCCTCCACTTCGGACAGACGGCTCGCGACTTGATGTTGTCGGCGTTCGCCAAAGCGGAAGACCCGAACTCGGGCGGTCGTCAGATGCCAGGGCATTTCGGTTCAAAACAGCACCGTATCGTGACGGGTTCGTCTCCGGTGACGACGCAAGTACCGCATGCGGTCGGTGTGGCGCTCGCCGCCAAACTGAAAAAAGAAGAGCTCGTCACATTCGTGTCGTTCGGAGAAGGCTCATCGAACCAAGGCGACTTCCACGAAGGTGCCAACTTCGCCGGTGTCCATAAGCTGCCGGTCATCTTGTTCTGTGAGAACAACAAATATGCCATCTCGGTACCGCTCTCGAAGCAACTCGCTTGCGAGCGCGTATCGGACCGCGCCAAAGGTTACGGAATGCCGGGCGTCACAGTCGATGGGACAGATCCGATCGCCGTCTATGTCGCCGTGAAAGAAGCCCGCGCCCGCGCTCTTCGCGGCGAAGGCCCGACGCTCATCGAAGCCGAGGTCGAACGTCTCGTACCGCACTCGTCGGATGACGATGACAAAGCGTACCGCTCGGTCGAAGAGTTGGCTGACTTGAAACATCGTGACGGGAATCAATTGTTCCGCAAGCGTTTGATCGAGGACGGCGTCATGACCGAGGATGAACTCGCAGAAATCGAGGCGAACGTCGATCGTGAAGTCAACGAGGCGACGGCATACGCAGACAAGGCACCATATGCGTCTCCTGAATCGACGATGGACCATGTGTACGAGGGGGAAATGTGATGAAAACGTTTATTGAAGCGATCAATGAAGCGATCCATGAAGAGATGGAACGCGATGAGAACGTCTTCGTGCTCGGGGAAGATGTCGGCGTCCGAGGCGGTGTGTTCCGCGCGACCCAAGGCTTGATTGAGAAGTACGGCGAGGACCGCGTCATCGATGCGCCGCTCGCCGAGAGCGCGATCGCAGGTGTCGGAATCGGGGCGGCCATGTATGGCATGCGTCCGATTGCCGAGATGCAATTCGCCGACTTCATCATGCCGGCGGTCAACCAAATCGTCTCGGAAGCGGCGAAAATCCGTTATCGTTCAAATAACGATTGGACGTGTCCGATGGTCATTCGTGCACCGTTCGGCGGCGGAATCCATGGTGCACTCTATCACTCTCAATCGGTCGAGGCGATGTTCAACTCGACGCCTGGACTCAAAGTCGTCATCCCGTCCGATCCGGTCGATGCGAAAGGATTGCTCAAGGCAGCCATCCGTTCGAACGACCCGGTCCTCTTCTTTGAGCACAAACGGGCGTATCGTCTATTGAAGTCGGAACTCCCGAACGAAGAGTATACGGTCGAGATCGGCAAGGCCGCCGTCAAGCGGGAAGGTGACGACATCACGATCATCACGTACGGTCTGTGCGTCCACATGGCCCAGGAAGCGGCGAAGACGCTTGAAGCCGAAGGGGTCAGCACGCACATCCTCGATTTGCGCACGATTTATCCGCTCGACCAAGCAGCCATCGTCGAAGCCGTCAAGAAGACCGGGAAAGTGCTCCTCGTCACCGAGGACAATAAAGAAGGCAGCATTATCGGGGAAGTCGCGGCTATCATCGCCGAGAAAGCGCTGTTCGAACTCGATGCGCCGATCGAACGCCTGGCGGGACCGGACGTTCCGTCGATGCCGTATGCACTACCGATGGAGAAGTTCTTCATCGTCTCCCCTGAAAAAATTGCGGAGCGGGCACGTCAGCTCGCCGCCTTTTAAGGAGGGGTCATATGGAACAGACAATTAACATGCCACAGCTCGGGGAAAGTGTGACCGAGGGGACGATCACGACGTTTCTCGTCAAACCAGGTGACCGCGTCGAGGAGTATGAGCCGCTCGCCGAGGTCATGACCGATAAAGTGACGGCTGAGATCCCGGCGACGAGTGCCGGCGTCGTGAAAGAAATGTTAATCAGTGAAGGGGACACGGTTGCCGTCGGTACACCGGTCCTCATCATGGAGGTCGAAGGTGCCGAGTCGGCGCCGGCGAAACCAGAAGGAGAAGCAGAACCGAAACAAGTCGAATCGGCCCCGGTCGAGACGAAGCAAGCGCTCACTGCCGCGCCGCGGAAACAGAATAACGGACGGTTCTCGCCGGCGGTCATCCGACTCGCCAACGAGAATGCGATCGACTTGAACGAGCTCGACGGCAGCGGCCTCGGCGGTCGTATCACGCGCAAAGATGTCCTCCGCTACTTGTCGGAAGGTCGTCCGGTCAAGCCGGAAGCGTTGACGCAAGCGCCGGTCCAAGAGACGATGACCCAAGTGAAGCACGACGTCCCTGAGACGGTCGCGGCACCGGCTGTAACGCCGCCTGCCCCGGCAGCCAGCTCGTCGTCGGACCGCGTCGAACTCATTCCGACGGCCGGTGTCCGTCAAGCGATTGCGAACAACATGGTTCGCTCGAAACATGAGGCCCCGCATGCGTGGCTCATGATCGAGGTCGATGTGACGAACCTCGTCACGACCCGGGCCAAGCTGAAAGACGAGTTCTTCAAACGGGAAGGCGTTAAACTGACGTTCATGCCGTTCTTTATGAAGGCGGCGATCGAGGCGCTAAAAAAACATCCGATGATGAACTCGGAATGGGCGGGCGACCACATCAAAGTCCATCAAGATATCCATCTATCGGTCGCCGTCGCTGCGAACGACGCTCTCTACGTCCCGGTCATCAAGCATGCGGACGAGAAGAACATCAAAGGTCTCGCTGTCGCGCTTCAAGACGTCGCGGCCCGTGCCCGCGGCAACCGCTTGAAAGGGGACGAGATGAGAGGTGGCACGTTCACGATCAACAATACGGGTGCGTTCGGTTCGATTCAATCGGCACCGATTCTGAATTACCCGCAAGCGGCCATTTTGTCGGTCGAATCGATTGTGAAGCGTCCGGTGTGGGTGAACGGGATGTTCGCGGCGCGTGATATGGTCAACTTGTGTATGTCGGTCGACCACCGCGTCCTCGACGGTCTCGTCGCCGGTCAGTTCTTGCAGGCGATCAAGCAGTCGCTCGAATCGATCGACTCAGACACGTATACGCTCTATTGATTCACGTCCTGCCTTCGACCGAGGGCAGGATTTTTCGTATGAAAAAAAAGCCACGGAAATGTCCGTGGCTGCCTGGTTCAGATAGAACGTTCAATCAAACCTACGATATCGCGGCGGATGCGTTCAGGCGAGGTGAGCTCGGTGTTCGTGTAGCTGAGACGGTGTGTCGATTCGTCGGTCCCGGTCAAGTCGGCGAACAGGCTGCCGAGGTTATGGACACTCTTATCGACTTGGATCAATAAGTCTAGAGACGACCCTGTTTGGAGCATGACGACTTCGAGCTCATCGAGTTTACGTCCGTAGCTCGTCCCGTTCGGTGAATATTCGAGCTCTTGGGCGATCGGGAGACGGCCGGAACGATGGCGGGCCGGAAGCAGCTCCGTATCAGCTTTCTTCAAGCGGAAACCGATGTCATCGAGCACGTCGAGGACGACTTGTTGGGCCTGATTCGGTTTGACGAGAATCGAGTCCTCGTCTTTCGGGTCGACCGCCTGGGCGATATCGAGACCGGTCTCGATCCAAGATTTCGATTGGCTTACCGAAATCGGGGTGTTGAACGGCACGTCAATCGTGAACGGGATTTCTTTCACTTCTTCGGGACCGATCATGAACGGCGCCTCGTTCAACAAGATCTTCTCGATCGTGAACGTCGAGTACGTCGTCTTGTCGTTCACTTCATGCTTATAGAGCGTGTTGAAGAAGATGTAAATCCGGTCGACCGATTGCTCGGTGCTACCGCCCTTGATATGGACGACACCATCGAGCGTCCCGCCTGGCACACAGGCGTTCTCTGCGAGCCGTGTATCGACCGTCGCGGCGCCAATCCCAATCGATGATAATATCTTTTTGAACATACAATGATCCTCCTTTGACGTTTGCACGTGTTCGTGTAATAGTATGTACGAATACACGGGTACAAAAGTTTCGAAACTATGGAAAAAAGGATGAACGCAGTGGAATATACAGACTTAAAACAGCGGCTCGCTGATGTGATTCGCCAGAACGAGCTTGTGACGGCGACAATCAGCCAACCGCGTCAAAAATCGAACGATTTGCGCCGGGTCAAATTGAAGCCGGTCCTGTTGAAAGGCGAGTACCATATACAGTTCGAATACCAATTTGAACGGGTAATGAAACATAAAAATCTCACACCGGACGAGGCGGTCATCGAGCTCGATGACTTGCTCGAGACGTTCCGCCAAGGACAGTTCCAGTTGATGGCTTCCGAGCTCCACTTCCAACTGTCTAAAAAGTTCAAAGTGACGTTCAAACAACGCGAGACGGCCGTCAAACAAGTACAATTGAGCCATAACCGCGAGAAGCAGTATTTGTTACCAATCAATGAACCGGTCCCGTTCCTCATCCGACTCGGCGTCCAGTCAGAGGACGGAAAAGTGAAACGTCAGAAGTACGACAAGTTCAAACAAATCAACCGCTTCCTCGAATTTATCGAGGACTCGATCAAACACTTGCCGACCGACCGCACCATCCGCATTCTCGACTTTGGATCTGGAAAGTCGTATTTGACGTTCGCCCTCTACCACTTCCTGCATGAGATGAAAGGTTATGACGTCCATATCACAGGGCTTGATTTGAAAAAGGAAGTCATCGAAGAATGTGCAGGGATTGCCCGTGACCTCGGCTATGAGCGCCTCGAGTTTCTCGTCGGGGACATCAACGAGTTCGAAGGCGAGACGGCTGTCGATATGGTCGTCACGCTTCATGCGTGCGACGTCGCGACGGACATGGCGCTCGCCCGGGCCGTGCGCTGGGGTGCGAAAGTCATCTTGAGCGTGCCGTGCTGTCAAAAAGAATTGAATCGTCAACTAGAGGCGTCGAGTCTCGACGTCATGTTGCAACATGGGCTCGTTAAAGAACGGTTCGCGGCGCTCGCCACGGATTCGATTCGGGCCGAACTGCTCGGTCTCGTCGGCTATGAGGCGCAACTGCTCGAGTTCATCGACATGGAGCACACGCCGAAAAACATCCTGATCCGGGCGTATCTCACGAACCGGGAAGCGACCGACGAAGCGCGGGCCCGTTATGTGGCATTCAAGACGCTCTTGAACGCGACACCGTTCCTTGAAGGACAATTGAGCGATAGACTTGTCCTAACCGATCCACAAGACGTAAAATGAGAAAGAATAGACGCAAGTCGAAAGGGGAAACAATATGGATTTTCAATTATACTTTCAAGATGTAGTCGAACAAGCTCGCAATGAGGTACGCGCCGCGGGGTACACAGAACTCACGACACCAGAAGAAGTCGACGCGGCGTTAACGAAAGAGGGCAAGACGCTCGTGCTCGTCAACTCGGTATGTGGCTGTGCCGGTGGCATCGCCCGTCCGGCAGCGGCGTACGTGAACAAGATGGAAGGCGTCAAACCGGACCAGTTCGTCACTGTGTTCGCGGGTCAAGACCGTGAAGCGACGGACCGGGCTCGTGAATACTTCGAAGGTTACGCCCCGTCGTCACCGTCGATCGCGCTGTTAGAAGACGGCAATATCGTCACGATGGTCGAACGGAGCACAATCGAGTCATCGACGGCCGAAGAGCTTGTCGAGCAGTTACAGACATTGTTCGATATTTATTACGCCTAAGAAGTGAGCGCAGAGGCATTGCCTTTGCGCTTTTCCTTAAGAAGGGATCGATGAGATGGAACCAGTCGTCAAAATCATGAGCGAGGCCGAATATACGATCGCCTTGTCGCGCGGTGAGATCAACGAGCCGTCCCTCCAGACAGAAGGGTACATTCGTTGTTGCACCCCGCAACAGATCGGCAAATTCGTGCGTCGGCATTATCATGGGGAGCGAGTCGTGCTTGTCTCGTTCCATGTCGGACGTCTCGGAAGCCTGCTCCACTACGAGTTTGACGAGGACGGGGAACGCTATCCCCACGTGTATAGCGCCATTCCCATCGCTTCGGTCAAACGAGTGCAGCCTTACGGCTCTCGCGACAACGGTACGGTCACGTATTTTGCTTACGAGCGAATGTGACCGTATTTTTTTTGGAGTTTATGCATAAATATACTTTACAAGTGATAATTATGTGTATATAGTGGTTGAAGAACAAGTCGGACATATGATGAGTCAGAGAACAGTTGAGCGATATTCACACATATGTCATAATTTTGTTAAAATTCTGATAATTTCATCCTATATGAAGAAAGGGACGATGGACATGAAAAAAGGTTTTCTAGCATTATGTATCGTGAGTCTGGCCGCTTTCACGGTAGCTTGCGGGGCAGACGTGAACGAAGGAGGTTCGACATCGACCGATGAGGACGACAAAGTCATCGTCATGGGGACGAGTGCGGACTACTTCCCATATGAATTCGTCGATACGGCGAACGGCGACGAGATTGTCGGTTTCGACATCGATATCGCCAAACAAGTGGCCGAGAACATGGGCTATGAATTGAAAATTGAAGACATGGACTTCGGTAGCCTGCTCGGAGCGCTTAACGCCGGCCGAGTTGACTTCGTCATGGCAGGTATGACGCCGACGGAAGAACGCAAAGAGAACGCCGATTTCTCAGACATCTACTTCACGGCGAAGAACTTGATCTTGTCAAAAGGTGATGCCATCCAGTCGCTTGAAGACTTAGACGGCAAGCAAGTCGGGGTCCAACTCGGCTCGATTCAAGAAGGAATCGCCAAAGAGCAAATCCCGGGCGCTGAAATCGTCGCCTTGAACAAGATTCCGGAGATCATCCAGGAAATCAAGACTGGTCGTATCGATGCGATGGTCATCGAGGACACGGTCGCGAAGAAATATCTCGATCAAGACAGCGAACTTACTACGTTTGAGATCGTCGACGAGGAAGAGGCTGGTTCAGCCGCTGCCTTCCGTAAGGACGACGAGCTCCGCGATCAGTTTAACGAAGAGTTGAACAAGATGATCGATTCTGGAGAAATCGAGAAGTTGGCTCAAAAATGGTTCGAACAAGAAGCTGCACCAGCTGAATAAAGAATGGAGAAGGCTGACTGAAAGCATCAGTCAGCCTTTTTTAGGAGGAACTCACAATGGATTTTAGTCGGATTTATGATTCGATCCCGTATATTCTCGAAGGGATCCCGGTCATGTTTCAAGTCGTGCTCGTCTCGGCCTTGCTCGGGATTACGCTCGGGGTCGTCGTCGCCACGTTCAAAATCGTCCCGAACCGTCTCGTCAACTTCATCGGGCACGCCTATACAGCCGTGTTCCGCGGGACGCCGCTCATCTTGCAACTCGCAATCATTCACTTCGGGTTGCCGCAATTGACCGGTTATATCACGACGCCGTACCAGTCGGCCGTCATCGCCTTCTCACTCAACTCGGCGGCGTATATCTCGGAAATCATCCGGGCCGGGATTCAAGCGGTCGATAAAGGCCAGTGGGAAGCGTCGGATGCGCTCGGCGTCCCATATGTCAAACAACTGCGGTCGATCATCTTGCCGCAGGCGTTCAAAAATATCTTGCCGGCCCTCGTCAACGAAATGATCACGCTCACGAAAGAATCGGCGCTCGTCTCGACGGTCGGTGTGCTCGACATTATGCGACGGGCGCAAATCGTTGGGGGGCAAAAGGCGATCTACTTTGAACCGCTCCTGTTTGCCGGTGTGATATACTTTACAATAGTGATGGTGTTGACGTATCTTGGTCAACGTCTAGAAAAACGGCTTAGAAAGAGTGATGGCAGATGATACAAGTAAACGATTTATACAAACAATTTGGTGACCTCGAGGTCCTCAAAGGCATTACGACATCGATTGATAAAGGGGAAGTTGTCGCCGTCATCGGTCCGTCCGGTTCGGGGAAATCGACGTTCCTCCGTTGCTTGAACATGCTCGAGGTGCCGACATCTGGAACGGTCAGCGTCGACGGCTATGAGTTGACGAAGAAAGGCGCGAACGTCTCGAAAGCGCGGCAAAATATCGGGATGGTGTTCCAACAGTTCAATTTGTTCCCGCATATGAACGTGCTCGACAATTTGACGTACGCGCCGATCAACGTCTTGAAAATGAGCAAGGCCGAGGCAATCGAACGGGCGAAAAAGCTCCTCGAACGTGTCGGATTATCGGAGAAGATTGATGCATACCCGAGCCAATTGTCGGGTGGTCAAAAGCAACGTGTCGCCATCGCCCGGGCGCTCGCTATGGAGCCGAACGTCATGTTGTTCGACGAGCCGACGTCGGCGCTCGACCCAGAGATGGTCAACGAAGTGCTCGACGTCATGAAAGGACTCGCCGATTCAGGGATGACGATGGTCGTCGTCACGCACGAGATGGGCTTTGCCCGTGAAGTGGCGGACCGTGTCCTCTTCCTCGACGAAGGCATCTTGATGGAGGAAGGCAAACCGGCCGACCTGCTCCTCAACCCGCAGACCGACCGCGCGAAACGATTTTTAGAGAAAGTCTTGTAAAGGAAACGTTCCATCTGACATCAGAAAGGGAGGATTTCGATGAAGATCACATACTATGGCCATGCGACTGTATATCTCGATCTCGACGGGACGTCTGTCTTAATCGATCCGTTTTTGACGAGCAATCCGCACACGGACGTCGACCCGGCGAGCGTCAAAGCAGATTATATCCTGCTCACCCACGCTCATTTCGACCATATCGAAGACGTCGAGTTGATTGCGAAACAGACGGGTGCGACGATCGTCGCAACGCACGAACTGGCGACATATTATGAGAAAAAAGGCTATTCGGTCCACGGGATGAACATCGGGGGCGGCCATTCGTTTTCGTTCGGTCGCGTCACGATGACGCAGGCGTTTCATAGCTCGAGTCTTGATATGGGGGACGTCCCGATCTACATGGGCATGCCGGGTGGGTTCATCATCGAGACAGAGGCGCTCACGGTATATCATGCTGGGGACACGGCCCTGTTCTCGGACATGAAACTGTACGGGGAGCGGTTCGATATCGATGTCGCGTTTCTCCCGATCGGCGACAACTTCACGATGGGACCGGTCGACGCACTCGATGCCGCGCACTGGCTCCAAGCGAAACGGGTCGTGCCGATTCACTTCGATACGTTCCCACCGATCAAACAAGACGCACAGGCGTTCTGCGATCAGTTGCACCAACGTGGTCTCTTGATCGAGCCGAACACGACGATCGAGATTTGATGAGTCATCCAGCGGTGCTCGAGACCGAGCGGTACGTGGCAATGCTCCATGCCGGAGACCATACCGGGCATGACATGGCTCATCTCGACCGCGTCCGCCGTTTGGCGATGCATCTCGCGGAAGGCGAGGCGGTCGACGGTGTCGTCTTGATGCTCGCGGCGCTCTTGCACGACGTCGAGGATGAGAAGCTCGGTCGCGAGGCGGGGCTCGTCGCGCGTCACTTGGACACGTTAGCGCTCGATCCAGATCGACGGGCGCACGTCTTGACGATCATCGGCGAGACATCATTCTCGAAGCAAACAGATCCGTCGACACGAGAGAGTGCCATCCTACAAGATGCGGACCGACTTGATGCGATCGGGGCGATCGGCATCGCTCGGACGTTCCAATTTGCGGGTTCGCGAGGCAGTTCCCTCTATGGAGAGAATGATCCAACGAGCGCGGTCGCTCATTTCGACGCAAAACTGCTCCGGCTCGCGGATGGGATGCATACGGAACGGGCACGCCAAATTGCCCGGGAACGCCATGCGTTCATGCTTACTTTTTTGGACCGATTCGAAGCGGAATGGACGGGACAAGACATATGAAACGGCCGAGGAATCCCTCGGCCGTTTTTTGTTAGAACGGATGTTTATTGAGCCAATGGCCGCCGTCAAGCGAGATGCATTCCCCGTTCAAGTAGCGCATCTCGTCCGAGGCCATCCAAAAGGCGAGGTCGGCAATCTCTTCCGGTGTCCCGAACCGTCCGAGCGGCACGTTACGATGGATCCGTTCGACTTCCTTGACGTGGACGGCGAGCTTGTCGGCGCCCCCGGTCCGTTCGATCGGGCCCGGGCTAATCGCGTTCACTCGTGCCCCGAACTGATACCCCCATTCGACC
The DNA here is from genome assembly GCF_003331145.1 of Exiguobacterium sp. TNDT2. Classification (GTDB taxonomy): domain Bacteria; phylum Bacillota; class Bacilli; order Exiguobacteriales; family Exiguobacteriaceae; genus Exiguobacterium. Next base: position 65,702 of record NZ_QLVE01000009.1, read on the forward strand.
GCGAGCGTCCGCGTCAAATTGAGAACTCCGGCTTTGGCAGCCGCGCTTGGTGCGACACCGGCTCCGGCTTGCCAGGCGTAGGAGGCGACCATGTTGATGATAGAGCCGTCCCGCAGTTGCTCCCTTTCCCAATGTTTGCCGAGGACGTGGGTACAATTGAACGTCCCGTTCAAGACGATGTCGATGACGCTCGTCCATCCGTTCGGCGTCAAGTCGAGCGTCGGGCAGACGAAGTTGCCGGCCGCGTTATTGACGAGCGCATGCACTGGACCGAACCGTTCAATAATTTGATCAAGCGCGACGGCACACCCCTCATAGTCACGCACATCGTGTTGCACGGCCATCGCTGCTCCGGCCCCGATGGCCTCCAGTTCGCCCATCGCTTCTTGTAGCCGCTCCTCGTTGCGGCCGCTGATGGCGACGTTCCAGCCCTCACTTTTGAATTTTAGCGCCATCGCCTTGCCCATCCCCGATGAGCCACCTGTGATCCAAATCGTTTTCATACAAATCCCCCTTTGGAATGAATGGTCGTTCAGTTTATGTATTCGCTCAGCGAAGAAGGGATTCCTGCAAAAAAATGACGGCCCTTTAGGCCGTCACTTTAGCTCCTCTAAATAGGTCAATCCGAGTTCACGGTCGATACGATACATCGTCCCGGCGACTTTCTCGCCCCAATACGGGTCCGAGGCGTAAAAGACGTTGACGCCTGCTTGTTTATTGCCCGGAAACGGACCGCGGTCGTAATCTCCGGTCACGTACTTCTCGGCGAATAGACGAGCCGCTGCATCGATGCTCGCCTCGACGGATGGATAAGAGGCCGCATTTCCGCTCGGATCGTTGTCGGTCGCTTGGAAGCCGAACAAGTTATTTTTTTCACGGGCGATGGCAGACGTACCGAAACCGGACTCGTGTCCGGCGACAGCCATGAGGAACAAGGCGTTGATGCCGAATTCGGCCTCGGCGTCCTTGAAGGCGTCGCCTTTCCCAGCGAGCGGGCTATCGTCGAGTGATTCGAGGAATGCGTCGAGTTCGCGAGCCGAATACGGTGCCTTCGACGCAATTGAAGCGAATTGGTAGGGCGAATCGAACACGTCGCGTACGTCTTCCGTATAATATCGCTCGGAAGAATGTTGCGGCGCCGGTCCGACGAGAAACGTCCCGGCCAAATTTCCATTCGCCTCGACGGTATGGAACACTTGGCCGTCCCGCATCTGGTAGAAGCCGCGGCGCTCGACGACAGCGTCCGGGTAAAGCGTCATGTCGGCCGGCTTCACGTAGACATCGGCCCCGGAGATGTTCACCAACAAATGCTTGTCGCCCGTCTGCATGAGTCGGAGACGGGTTCCACCGGCGACATAGGACTGTCGTTTCTTAAACTCGGCGTCCTGATAGAGGTTGGTGATTCGGTCGGTCGGAGTGACTGCGATTCCAGTACCTGTGAAATCGATGACGTCTCCCGACGAGTCGAGTAGGGCGCGATTGCCCCCGCGTTCCATGTAGGCGCGCGCCTCATCGAGCGACTCGAACGCCCGGGTCGAAACGTCCCCGTCGTCATAGGTCTGAACGGTATACGACCCGCTCGGACGATCTTGGAGCCAAAGGAAACCGGATATGGCGAGTGCGAGCGTGAGAATCGTCGGAATCACGCCGCGTTTCTTTCTTTTCAATACGATCACTTCCAAACATATGGATTGCCAAACGGAAGAAACTAGTGAACAATTTTGTGAGAGAGGAGGAGAAAATATGAAAATCGGATCACGTACGCTCAAGACGGCTGCAGCCGCCGGGATTGCCATGCTCATCTCGGAAACGATCCATCTCGACTATTACGTCTTCGCAGCCATCATCGCCATCCTCAGTATTCAGGAGACGCGGAAAAAGTCGTTTCGGGCCTCCTATGAACGGGTCATGGCAAGCCTGATCGCCATCGGCATGGGTGCTTTGATGTTCACCCTGCTCGGCTATTCGCCAGCGACGCTCACACTTTATTTTGTCATGTTCATCCCGCTCGTTCAACAGCTCAAACTGCAAGATGGCATGATCACGAGTGTCGTCATCCTGACCCATCTTTATACGGAAGGACAGTTCTCGCTCGATTTGTTCGTGAACGAGCTGCTATTGATCGCCATCGGGGTCGGGGTCGGACTCGTCGTCAACATGTATATGCCGACGCTCGATAAAGAAATCGAACGCATCAAGGACAATATTGACCGGGCGCTCGCCGTCCATTTTTATGATGTGGCCGCTTGTGTCGAGACGGGCGTCTATAACGACCATTCGATGATGCTCTTGAAGACACGGGATTACTTGAAGCAAGGGAAAGACCTTGCGCTCCGTCGGATGGGGAATTCGATCGGCAAGCGGAACGAGGACATGGATTATTTGTACTTTCGGATGCGGGAGCGCCAATACGACATCTTGAAACGGATCGCCGAGAACTCTCGAGAAATCACGCTCGTCGTCAATGAGGCTAAACCGGTCGCGACGTTCCTTCGGCTCGTCGGCGACAACGTCAACCAGCAGGCCGACGCTTCGACGTACTTGCGGGAGCTCGAGGAGACGATCGAGCACTATCGAAAAAACGTACCCCTCCCCACGTCGCGTGAGGAATTTGAGGTACGTTCATCGCTGCTCAATATCTTGTCTGATGTGAAGAGCTACTTGATTTTGAAAGAGCGTTATATTCTGTTGTTACAGGAACATGGCCATCCCCGACAAAAACGTGCTCAATAAAAAGATGGATACGATGACGACGACACCGATTTGAATGATGCGTTGACGCTTTTTCTGTTTATTACTCATGACGTTCCTCCAAATGTGTTTGTCCTCATTGTACAGAATGGAAAAGGTTCGTGCAAACGGCACGAGTTTGTTATAATAACCTAGAAATGTTTGGATGGAGGGATGTTTTCATGGTAAACGAGAAACGAGTGCTTGACACATTTTTACAGTTGGTCGGCATCGATTCGGAGACGAAAGAAGAGGCAGTCATCTGTGAGCATTTAAAGACGGTCTTCACAGAGCTCGGATGTGACGTCTACGAGGACGACGCATCAACGAAAACGGCTCATTCAGGTAACAACCTCATCATCACGCTACCTGCGACGAAACAAGGCGTCGACCCGATTTATTTCACGGCGCATATGGACACGGTCACACCAGGTAAAGCAATCAAGACGAGTATTCAAGATGGCTACGTCGTGACGGATGGGACGACCATCCTCGGCGCTGATGATAAAACTGGTTTGACGGCGATGATTGAGCTGGTCCGTGTTTTGACGGAACAAGCGATTCCGCACGGTCAAATCCAATTCGTTATTACGGTCGGCGAAGAGTCAGGTCTCGTCGGGGCGAAAGTACTCGACCTCTCGAAAATCGACGCGAAGTTCGGTTTTGCGCTCGACTCGGACGGCCCGGTCGGCGACATCATCGTCGCTGCCCCGACACAAGCAAAAGTAAACGCTAGAATCTACGGTAAGACGGCGCATGCCGGTGTCGCGCCTGAGAAAGGGGTCTCAGCGATTCAAATCGCGGCGAAAGCGATCGCGAAGATGCAGCTCGGACGAATCGATGACGAGACGACAGCGAACATCGGACGATTCGAAGGCGGTCGTGCCACGAACATCGTCTGTGATTACGTCGAGGTGCTCGCCGAAGCGCGGTCGCTCATCCACGAGAAGATGGAAGCCCAAGCCGAGTCGATGAAACAAGCTTACGTCGAGGCGGCTGCGGCACACGGTGGCCGAGCCGAAGTCGACATCGACATCATGTACCCGGGCTTCAAGTTCGAAGAAGGCGACGAAGTCGTCGAAGTCGCGAAAGCGGCGGCAGCGGCGATCGGACGCCCGACACGAATCTTACATTCAGGTGGAGGGTCAGATGCGAACGTCATCGCTGGAGGCGGGATTCCGACCGTTAACCTCGCTGTCGGTTATGAAGAGATTCATACGACGAACGAGCGGATGCCGCTCGTCGAGCTATACAAGTTGGTTGAATATGTCGTTCAAATTGTCGAGCACGTCGCGACACTGAAAACGAAATGAAAAAGAGCCGACGTGATGTCGGCTCTTCCTATGTGTTGGAGTGATTATGCGGCGAATTCCAATGATTCCAAGACGAGTTCGTCTGAACAATGAAGTTCCATCGCTATGTCGTGAATATGGATTGAGGTGCCTAGTTCTTGTTGGTGTTTGCGATTCATTGAAGTCGCCCGTTCCCGGATCAGTTCATAGATCGAGTCGGAATGTTCAACTTTATTCATCACGGATCACATCCTTTATCAACGATTGCCTACAGTATAGCATGGAATGGGCTAGAAGAAAGGACTATATTATTTATGAAGTTACAATTTTTAGGAACTGGATCTGGCATGCCCTCGAAACAGCGGAACGTTTCCGGTCTGGCGCTCACGCTTTCGAAACAGACATGGCTCATCGATTGCGGGGAAGCGACTCAGCACCAAATGCTCCACACGAAGGTCAAACCGCGCAAAGTCTCAGCCGTTTGGGTGACCCACCTCCACGGTGACCACGTGTTCGGTCTGCCTGGTTTCTTGTCGACGCGTTCAGCACTCGAAGGATCGAGTCCGCTCACGCTTTACGGACCGAAAGGTATCAAGAAGTGGCTCGAGTTGACGATGAAAGTGACCGGGTCGTATCTAGGTTATGACTTGTCGATTGTCGAATATGAGGACGGCGATACGTTTGAACAGGACGGTCACCTCGTCACGGTCAAACGACTCGACCATCGCTTCCCGTCGTACGGATTCCGCATTGAAGCGCCGGAACGACCGGGCGCATTGCTAGTCGATAAAGTGAAGGCGCTCGGTATTCCGAGCGGACCGATTTACCGGACGATCAAGCAATCTGACACGTTCGAGTTTGAAGGGAAAACCTACGCCTCTAAAGAATATGTCACAGACGCGGTTCCAGGACCGGTCGTGGCGATTCTCGGCGATACGGTCCCTTGTCCAAACGCCATTGTTCTCGCTGAGGGGGTCGACGTGCTCGTCCATGAAGCGACGTTCATGCAAGCGGAGGCGAAGCTCGCCCGTCAATACGGTCACTCGACGACGGTCGAGGCGGCGACGCTCGCAAAAACGGCGCAAGTCGGTCGTTTGATTGTCACGCATATCTCGGCCCGTTATCAAGGCCGAGACGAGGCGTTTGTGGATGAAGTGCGCACCGTGTTTCTAGATAGCCATGTAGCCAGTGACTTCTTCGAGTTTACAGTGGGGGATTGACGTGACAGTACAACTATATGTATGGCTTTGTTTTTTTGTCATCAGTACGTTACTAGGTTTACGCTTGAATCAACTGAAAGAACCCGAACCGAATTTTTTGTTTAAATTTTTATTTTTCTCTTTGCTCGGGATTGTGTCGTTTCCGATTGGCGGGTTCCATATCCCGATCGGTTTTCTCATGTCATTCTTATTTTTTCCGAAACGTAACAGCCGCTATAAATGGTACGGCGCACTCATCGGTTTCTTTTTCTTCATCGTGCTATTATTCGTCCCGCTGTTTGATCAATCCGAGTTTCGGTCCGAGTCGCAACAAATCGGGGCAGTATCGATTCAAGACGAGACGTTTGACCGGATGACGGACAATATCTTACGTCGCATCAATAGTGACTCGATTAAACTCGACCGAAGCAAGATGGTATTCACCGAGGACGGGGACCTTCGTTCGCTCGAATATTTGCTCATGGTCGAGCGCTCGAACTCGATTCAACAGATTCGGATCAATTATGATGAGTCCGGTGAGCTGACGTATCGTCAAGTCGATGAGTTGAATCTAGATTCGGGAAGCGCATTTTTTGAGAAGCTCGTCGACTTTGAGCATATGCTCGATGCCGTGCGTGACACGCCCTGGACTGAATTCGCTGACCAAGTCGATGCACCGCTTCTCCAGTTCTCGTTTGACGGACTGTACGACATGTACACGTTCGAGAACGAGTCGATGCTCATGATCAATCGTGACCGCAGGCTCGTCAAGTTCTGGTTGCAACGAGAACCCGTGCTCGCGAACAGTATCCAATTGTCGGGGCTCAGCCAGGAAGGCCGATCGACTGGTGAAAAATATACGATTCTTTACAATTATTCTATCCATCAACGAGAGGATTTGACCGACCAATGAAAAAACTGCTTATGATGAGTTTACTCGTCCCGTTGTTGACCGCATGCGGCGGAGAAGAACCAACGACTGAAAATGCGGCCTGTGACGTCAAACCGACGATTTCTGTTTACAATGCGTCCACTGAAGAGACGTTGTTCCATGAGAAGAGCGTCTGTTTAGAGGACGGGGCGACAGTGCTCGATGCCCTTGAAGCGACCGAACTCGACATCGATTCGGTCGGCAGCGGGGAGATGACTTACGTGACCGCAATTGACGGCATCCAAGAAAAGTCGGCCGGTCAATCGTCGGGTTGGGTGTACGCCTTTAACGGAAGTCCGGGCGATGAAGGCGCCGGGGCCAAAAAAGTCGAATCGACCGATATCATTCAATGGCGATTTGAAGAAGATGCGATTTCTTTCTTCGAATGAGGCGGATTGGGAGCGTAGACATCCGGTCACGCTCCTTTTCTTCTTCATGGTCCATCTGTATATCCTGACCTATGTGAATGACTCGGTTTGGTTCATCCTCGGTCTGTTCGGTTTGTTATTGATTGAGCGACGATTTCCACTGACGATGCTCGGTGTGTTGGCTGCGTTCATGTTGATTTCATTGGCTCCAATCGTCTTCGGCTGGAACGTTTCTCTCGCGGGTGTCACGAATCAATTGATTCCGTTATCGACGTTCTTGTTCGGCATGATCTGGGTGAACCGATTCATGCGACTCGAACGGTTACTTCCATTCATGAACAAATGGCCGCGTTCGACACGGCTGCTCTATGGGGGCTGGGCGCTCGTGCCGTCGATGGAGCGAGCAGTGCGACTATCGATTGCGAGCCATCCGAGGCGCGAGTGGCAAGAGGCGATCGTTGTCGGGATTGACAGCCAACGCCTTGAACCGGTGTATGTGACGAATCGAATGCGGCGCTTTGAACGGCATGACACGGTCCAATGCCTTGTCTTGCTCGGCTTCGCGGCGGCCGCTTCTTTAGGGACTCCGGTCGTTTGGTTGCTGTATCCATATTTGACGAAAGGAGGGGTGCGCGATGCGTTGGTTATCCTTGGAAGACGGACATGAAATGATAGATGATTGGGTTCGGACAGAACGGGCCAGGGTCGTCCACCTCGATACGCCGCTCGCCGGTAAGGTCGCTTCCCTCGTTTCAGCGGATGACGCCTTGCGTGGAGCGGAATTGGCTGCCCTTCTCCAAATTGATCATCTGTTCCATAAACGGTTCGATGAATGTTCGAGCGGGGAACGGCAACTCGTCCGGATCGCCCATGCGCTCAGCAAGTCGACAGGGGCGCTCGTCTTGATTGAACCGTTTCGACACCTTGATCGGTTTCGGAGTGAGCACTTATCGATGCTACTTCGAAGATTGACAAATTTTGGTGTTCGAATCGCTTACACGGATCGAGCAAAGGAACGTGGCGTCGCTGATCGGTTCATCGTCGCCAAGACGATTGCGTCACCGCGCCTCGATGTGATCGATGTGTCGTATCGGCATCCGTTGCAACCGTCCTACGCGGTCGAGCATGTGTCTTATGAAGCGAGAGGGCCAGGTTTGACCGTCTGTATCGGCACGAACGGCAGCGGGAAGTCAACGTTGCTCGAGCTCATCGTCAAAAGTTTGCGTCCGCTATACGGGAAAATCAAATGGGCGGAGCGGCCGGTGTATGTGCCGGCCGAACTGGAATATGGGCCGTATCCCCATTCTCCGAAGCGTCGGGTCGACCAACTCCAAGCCGCGTTCGCTTCCGAAGTCTCGCTTCTATTGCTCGATGAGCCGACCGTCGGGCTGACGGAGCTGGAACGGCGCGATTTTGAGCGGGCGCTAAGCGAGAAGGCCGAGACGGCACACATCATGTGCGCCACACATGAGGAGCAACTGATCAATTTGGCGGACCGGATCATCTGTCTGTCGAACGGGATGCTCGTCTTTGATGGCGATCGCAGTGAGTATATGAAACGGAGTGCACTATGGTCACATATGTCATCATCCTCTTGATTGCGGCGGGGGTCATGTCGAGGTTCGAACGGGTTGACATCCCGATTGCCGTCTTGACACAAATTCTCGCCCTCGCGGTCATCGGGCGCTGGTTGTTCGTGTCCATCCCGAACGTACAACCATCGACGGCGCTGCTCATGCTGACGGCCCTTTATTTTGGATTCACGAGTGCGGCGATGCTGGCTCTGTTCGTCCCGATTTTATCGGGGCTGTTGCTCGGGATCGGCCCGTTCGTCCTCTTTCAATTTTTAGGGTGGCTTTTCATCGTCGCCGTCGTTTCGTTCTTAAAGCCATTGCTCCTTCGCTCCCGGTGGTTCCTAGCCGTCATCGGTCTCGGGGCCGGTTATTTGTTCGGTTGGACGGCCAACCTGTCCTTCGCCGAAGTGATTGGGGTCGATTTCGTCAAATTGCTCGTCCTCAGTTTGCCGTTCGATACAGCCCATGGCATCGGGAATGCCGTCTTTCTCGTCTTATTGCACGATCTGTTCGTCCGCATATTTGTACGACAAGACGGATAACTAGTAAGTATCACACCGAGTGAGGTGACGCGTGCATGAGCGGATACGTCAATCTAGTTGAAATAGGTTTGTTCCTTTTCATCGGGCTGTTGTTTATGGGACTCAACTTATTGTTGATGTCCCGTCGTCTCATACGAACGCGCTACGGGATGCTGAGCATTCTCGGCGCGAGTGTATGGCCTGCACTTATGATCGTCCTATCCGTCCAAGGGGAACGCGTCCTTGACGGGCTGGCCGAACGAGCGGTCACGCTCGAGAGCGTATTGGCCTGGTCGGTCGTCGTGACGACGGCTCTGATGGTGTGTATTCCGGGTATATCACTTATCCGGCACATGATTCACTTGGCACGGTCTTAATCAAACCACACAAAGCAGGAGGAAGTCCCACGGGGGGCCTCCTCCTTTTTTACGTGCGTACATGGGTCAAACTGTCGAGACGTGTTCCGATTCAGCATCCGATGGTTTTTGGAACCGGCGCAAAATTTCGAGGCTGACCGCCCGCGGCATGAGTTTGGAAGCGGCGACGAGCAATTGGTTCGAAACGCCGGGAACGATGACGCGCTTGTTGTTCATGACACCTTTGTATCCGAAGAACGCGACGAGGTGGGACGGCATTTTCGACACCATCATCTCACTGCCGGCCCTATTGAAGAAACCGGTATCGGTCGGCCCGGGACACAGGACGCTCACGTTCACGCCAGTTCCTTTCACTTCGGCATGAAGCGCCTCGGTGAGCGACAACACGTACGCTTTTGTCGCGTAGTAGACCGCCATATATGGGCCAGGCTGGAAAGCGGCGACCGAGGCAACGTTCAAGACAAAGCCATGATTTCGCTCGACCATGCCGGGTAAGTAGGCTTTCGTCAGTTCAGTCAGGGCATTGACGTTCAAGCGGACCTCTTCGGCCTCGGTTTCGGCGTCAAGGGCGATGAACTCACCGGCCGTCCCAAAACCGGCATTGTTGATTAAAAAGTCGACCGTCAGTCCGGCATCAGCGATTGCAGTCGTTAACCGTTTTGCGGCCTGATGTTCAGACAAGTCGAGGGCAAACACGTGCACATCGACGCGGTACCGCTTCTCGAGTACTTTTTTCAATTCGTGCAAACGGGGCTCGTTGCGAGACACGAGGATACAGTCAAATCCGTCCCGGGCCGCCAAAACGGCAAGGTCGAGGCCAATCCCGGTCGAGGCTCCAGTAATTAATGCGGTTTTTGTCAAAATCGTTCACTCCTTCGATGTAAAAAGTCATACATTGTTACTGATTTCTTCACGAGTTGTTAAATTCCTGCACGGCCACCACATCAAAACGTGTGCTAGAGTATAGCAAGAATATGTGATTAGGCTCACAAAGTGAGGAGAAGAAAGCAAATGATGATTCAACTAGTGACTACGGCACAAAGCGTCGAGCAAGCAGAGGCGCTAATCATGGCGGGCTCCGACCGCATCTATATCGGAGATTCAACATACGGGTTACGCCACAAAGGTGACTGGTCATTCCCGGCTGTGCGAGAAGTCACAGCCATCGCCCACCGGTACGGCAAAGAAGTGACGGTCGCCGTCAACAATTTGATGCATAACGAGCAAATCAAGTCGCTCCCTGAGTATCTGAAGGAACTCAAAACAATTGGGGTCGACAGTGTGACGGCCGGCGACCCGGGCGCCATCCGCATGATCCGTAATGCCAATATCCCCTATTGGTATGATGCTCAAACGCTCGTCACGTCGGCGCGCCACATTCAGTTTTGGGGTAAACGTGACGCGATTGGCGCGGTCGTGGCGCGTGAAGTGACGCTGACCGAACTTGAGATAATCCAACAACAGATCGGGTTGCCGGTCGAGGTGCAAGTGTATGGCCCGACGTGCATCCATCATTCGAAGCGTCCGCTCTTGACGAACTACTTTAACGAGATCGGCCGGTCGAACACGTTAGCAGAAGAACGCGAGTACTATGTGAGCGAACCATCGGATGCGGACAGCCGCTATCCGGTCTATCAAGACGACAACGGCACGCACGTCTTCTCAGAAGATTTGACGCTCATGGGTCAACTTCCCGCGCTCTTGAAGGGCGGACTGCACACGTGGAAACTCGAAGGCTGGCATGCGGGAGATGCGTTCGTTGACATCGTCCGCCTGTTCGATAAAGCCCGGTCAGATTTATTAAACGGGCGGTTCGACCGCCACGTCATGGAGCGGCGCCTCGCCGAACTCCAACCTGAACAATTCCGGCTCGGAACCGGATTGTTGTTACGTAATCCAGAAGAGATCAAGTGAGGGATTGAGATGAAAAAACGTCCAGAACTATTAGCACCAGCCGGGAATTTAGAAAAATTGAAGATGGCGATTTTATACGGGGCCGATGCGGTCTTCATCGGAGGGCAACAGTTCGGGCTCCGCTCCCGGGCCGGCAACTTCGGGTACGACGAGATGGCCGAAGGCGTCGCGTTCGCTCATGAACGTGGGGCAAAAGTGTATGTCGCGGCGAATATGGTAACGCATGAAGGGGATATCGAGGGTGCGGGAGCGTTCTTTTGCAAACTTCGTGACATCGGCATCGATGCCGTCATCGTCTCCGATCCGGCCATGATCGAGGTATGTCTCACAGATGCACCGGGACTTCCGGTCCACTTGTCGACGCAAGCATCGGCGACGAACTATGAGACGCTCCGTTTTTGGCAAGAGGAAGGGTTGGAGCGCATCGTCCTTGCGCGTGAAGTGTCGATGGAAGAAATCAAAGAGATGAAACGGCAAGTCGATGTCGAAATCGAGACGTTCGTGCATGGGGCGATGTGCATCTCCTATTCGGGCCGTTGCACGTTATCAAACCACATGGCGCTGCGCGATGCAAACCGTGGCGGCTGTGCCCAGTCGTGCCGTTGGAAATATGGTTTCTTCGAGGCGGATGAGCTGTTGACAGACGAGATGGCAGCACGCGACGAGGAACCGTTCTCGATGAGCTCGGTCGATTTGGCGATGGTCCGTCACATCCCGGATTTGGTCGACGCGGGCGTTGACAGCTTAAAAATTGAGGGACGGATGAAATCGATTCATTATGTAGCGACCGTCTGTAACGTCTATCGTCAAGTCATCGATGCCTACTGTGCTGATCCTGAAGGGTTCGAGTTCAATCCGGCATGGGAAGAAGAGATTTGGAAAGCGGCGCAGCGAGAGCTCGCGACCGGATTCTATTACGGTGTCCCGACCGAGAATGAGCAATTGTTCGGCAAGCCGCGCGCGATCCCGCAATATGCGTTCGCGGCACGCGTCATCTCATATGAGCCGTCGACACAGATGGCGACACTCGAGCAGCGGAACCATTTCCGACACGGGGAAGAAGTCGAGTTCTTCGGTCCCGGCTTCGTCCGTTTCTCGCAGCGAATCGATGAGTTGTACGATGAATCGGGAGAAAGACTCGAGACGGCGAACCAGGCGATGATGACGGTGCGCGTCAAAGTCGAGCAACCGGTCGCGACCGATTTTATCATGCGCAAGCGAAAAGCCGGCGTCGTGAGTACGCCGGTCCCGAGCCCGGTCTGACACATCCGACAAGGCAACATAGTCGACCGTTCCATCCAATCTTGCTACCCTATTAACATAGACGACAAAGGGGATGGAAGCATGAATCAAAATACGGAGCAGCTCCGGACCGATCCAATCGGACGCCTGCTGTTCAAGCTGTCGTTGCCGGCGATGATCGGCATGCTGGTGACGGCGCTCTACAATATCATCGATACGATTTTCGTCGCCCGCGGCATCGGGGCTACCGCCGTGGCCGCCATCGGGATCGCTTTCCCGATTCAAATGATTCTCATGGCCGTCTCGAGCGCGGTCGGACTAGGCGGCGCGTCCATCAGTTCACGGAAACTCGGCAAAGGGGACGATGCTGGGGCCGCCGTCACGTTCTTGAACGTGCTCGTCCTCGTCGGGGTGTTCGCGGCCTTCGCGGTCAGTTCCGCCTTTTTCATGCTAGATGACATCTTGACAGTGTTCGGGGCGACGTCGGCCATCATGGAACTGAGCCGTCAATACTTATCCGTCGTGCTGATTAGTTCGCCGTTCTTCATGTTCACACTTGCGGCGAGCGCGATGGTTCGGGCTGAGGGACAGGCGCCGTATCAGATGAAAGTGATGCTCACGACCGTCGTCGTCAACTTGGTAACGACACCGCTATTCATCTTCGCGTTCGACTGGGGCATATATGGGGCGGCTTGGTCGACGGCGCTCGCTCAAGTCGTCGGGTCTGTCCTCATGCTCCGTTTCTTCTTCGCAAAAAATCGCCGAACCGAGCTCGACTTCCAATGGCGGAAGTTTCGATTACGGTTCGGCGAATTGAAGGAGATTATGGCAATCGGTTCGTCTTCGTTCATCATGATGGTATCGCAGTCGATTTTATTCGTCGCGGTCAACGTCATGCTTGGGACATATGGCGGCACCGAGGAACTTGCCATCTTTGCGATCATCAATAAATTCATGGCGCTCGTCGGGATGCCGATCATGGGCATCGTCCAAGGCATGCAGCCGATCGTCGGCTACAATTTCGGGGCCAAACAATTCGATCGGATGCGCGAGACGATTTGGACGGCGATGCGGGCCGGCATCGCCATCGCCGTCATCATTTGGTTGACGCTCCAATTGATTCCCGAACAGCTCATGCGCATGTTTACGACCGACGCGAATTTGATTGCCGGCGGCGTGACGGCGATTCATGTGTTGTTCGCCGTCTCGTTTCTCCCGAGCGTCCAAATGCTTGTCAATGGTATCTACCAATCGCTCGGGAAGGCCCGTGTTGCGATGTTCTTGTCGCTGTCGCGCCAGACGCTCTATACGATTCCGCTGGTGTTCATCCTGCCGAACTTCTTCGGTGTGTTCGGGGTGTGGCTCGCATTCCCGATCGCCGATGCGATGACGTTCCTGACAGCGGTCGGGATGGCGGTGTGGGATCGCAAACTCTTATTCCGCCCGTCGGAAGATGAAATCGAAGCGAAAGCGACCAATTTATGAAGTGACGTCCGTTCTTGTGGAGCGGGCGTCTTCTTTTAAGAATAAGTAAATTCCGCCGAGCAGGACGGCCGCGCCGATCCACTGCATGACGCCGAGGCGTTCATCAAAGAAGACGAACCCGAACAGCATGCCCCACAGTGCCTCGCCAAGAATGGTGATGCTGACGACGGTCGCACTGACCCGGGCGAGCGCGTAGTTGAACAAGTTATGTCCTAAAATCGTCGGGAAGAAGGCGAGGGCGAGGAAATACCACCAGTTGACCGATTCGAACGCAGTGAACGTTGTCCCCCGGACGAGAAGCATGAAGCAGAGGACGACCGCTGCGACGAGATAGACGCTGAACGAGTAAGTATTCGTGTTCATCTCGGTCCGGACGTGTTGGCCGACGAGCCAATAGCCGGCGATAAGAAGGGCGGCGATTAAAGCGAGCATGTCCCCGAACAGCGCTTCACGTCCGAGTTGAATGTCGCCTGCCGCGACAAGCATGCCCCCGAGGACAGCGATGAGCGCGAAGACCAAACCTTTCCGGGTCGGATTCTTTTTAAAAATCAAGGCGTTCCCGATTAAGACAAAAATCGGGCTCGAGGTAACGAATAGCGTCGAGCTGGCGACGGTCGTATAATCGAGTGATAAAAACCAGAGCCAAAAGTGGAACGCCAGCAACGTCCCGCTGAGCAACAAGGCATATCTCGTCATGAGACGTGTCCCGAGAAGTGACTTGAAGTCGACAAATGGCAACAACATCAGACACGTGATCAGCATTCGGTAAAATGCGGCCGTTTCGGCCGGCGCGGACGTCCATTTGACGAATAATACGCTCGTCGACAAGAAAAATACAGCGGCGAATAAAATGAGATAAGACAATCGATATCCCCCTTTATGTTGTACATACTCTTCTAATGATATTATAGAATAGATTAAGAAAATACATTCTTTCTCGAAAGTGTCGTTCCGACGAGATATTTCGGATGACTGTGAAAGTAGGGATCCTATGAGACTAATCATCGCGGAGAAACCGTCGCAGGCCCAAAAACTGGCTGCGCCGTATCCATCAAAAAAGAAAAAAGACGAGATTGAGATCGCCTCTTGTGCCCGTTTCCCGGAAGGCGCCATCGTCGTCTGGGCGGTCGGTCATTTATGTGAGCTTCAAGAACCGTCCCATTATAAGCCGGAATGGAAGTCGTGGAAATATGAGTCACTCCCGATTGTGCCAGACCGATTCGACTATCGCATCTCGAAAGGCAAGTCGAAACCGTTCCAGACCATCAAAAAATGGTTGCACGACCGGGCCATCACCGATATCATCATCGCGTCTGATGCCGAGCGAGAAGGGGAGGCCATCGTCCGGCTCATATTACGACTCGCCGGCAATAAAAAACCGCTGTCACGCCTTTGGATCTCAAGTTTGACCGAACAGGCGGTCGACCGTGGTTTCGCCGAACTGCTGCCCGGCGACCAGACCGTCCCTTATTATCATGAGGCGATGAGTCGTGCTTGTGCCGACTGGCTCGTCGGCATGAACGCCTCAAGGGCGTATACGACGTTGTTGAAGACGATTGGCATCGAGGACGTGTTCTCGCTCGGCCGCGTCCAGACACCGACGCTCGCCTTGATCGTCAACCGTGAGCGCGAGATCAAACAGTTCGTCCCGGAACCGTATTTCGAGGTCGAAGCGACGCTCCAAAAAGGGCGGGGTACGTTCAAAGCGAAATACACGCTCGGCAAGACGTCGAAACTGAAGACGCGGGAACAAGCCGATGCGGTCGTCAATCGGGCGTCCGGGACTGCCATCGTCCGTTCGATTGACAAGGAAGACAAAACGGAACACCCGCCGTTCTGGTTCAGCTTATCGGGTCTTCAGGCCGAGGCTGGTAAGCGATTCGGTTTCGGGGCAAAGAAGACGCTCGACATCGCCCAAAAGCTGTATACAAAAGGATGGATCAGTTATCCGCGGACCGACTCGAGTTTCGTCACTCCAGATGAGGCGACACTGTTCCCGCAGACGAAAGCGCGCCTGTTAAAGTCCGCGGCCTATGCCGAACTACAGGACGTGTTGACCGAGAATCCGTCCCGTAACAGTCGCTACGTGAATGCGAAAAAGGTCAGTGACCACTATGCGATCATCCCGACCGAGGCGTGTGGCGATGTGGCCCGACTTAGCGGGGACGAGGCGAAGCTTTACGATTTGATTAACCGTCGCTTTCTCGCGGCATTTGCCCCTCCGGCGAAGCTTGAGAAAACGACGGTCGACCTCATGGACGGGGGCGACCTATACCGGGCGAAAGGGACGGTCGTCGTCAGTGCCGGTTACCGGCAAGTCGTCGAGATGAAGTCCAAAGACGTCGAGCTTCCGGCACTTACGGTCGGTGAGCCATTGACCGAAAAGAAAGTCGAAGTGTTATCGAAACAGACGGAGCCGCCGAAACGGTATACGGAAGGCGCGCTCATCATGGCGATGAAAGTCGCCGGCAAGCAGCTTGATGATGAGGAACTGATTCACATCATGAAAGAAGTGGAAGGGCTCGGCACCGAGGCGACGCGGGCCAACATTATCGATGGATTGAAGAAGCGGGGTTATGTCGACCTGCAAAAGAAAGAACTCGTCCCGACCGACAAGGGCCGTCTCTTGATCGATGTGCTCGGGGATAGCATCCTCGCCTCGCCGGCCATGACAGCGAAGTGGGAGAAGCGGCTCCATGAGATTGGACAGGCATCGGCATCCGCCGCCGAGTTTATCGAACAGGCGAAAAAGATGTCGATTCATCTCGTCGAAGAGGCGAAAGCGCGTGTCGAGTCGGCGAACCCGGAAGGCTACACGATCGAAGCAAGACGTTTCGGGAAAAAATCTGCGGCACGGCCAAAAGCGTCGTTCGGCGTCTGTCCGAGCTGCGGCAAAGGGCTCGTCGAGCATCCGAAGTTTATCGGCTGCAGCGGTTATCGCGAAGGGTGCAAGTTCACGATGTCGAAACAAGTGCTCGGCGTCGGGATTGCCAAGGATGAGCTGAAACAGATGATCAACGGCGGCCAGTCGAACGTGCATACGTTCAAAAAAGGGGACAAGACGTTTGATGCCAAACTCTATCTTGAGAAAGGGGCGCTACGGTTCGAATTTATATAAAAATAAAAGCCATCCGTCGTGGATGACTCTTATTTTTTCTGTTCTTCTTCAGTGATGCGGCGGTTAATCTCCTCGTAATCGAGCACGATGTCGTCTTTGTTGTCCTTGTAGGCGTATCCTTTTTGAATGACGACGATCGAGGCAATCAAGACGAGCAAGATAATCAAACCGCTCACTGCAAAAATCCATCCCATGGGCCATTCCTCGCTTTCGTACTTCTAGTATGCCAAAAACGAAAGAGATTCTCCATCTTTCGGGTACTTCGAACTGTCACAGCATTGAAATACCTAATGAGGCGATTAGATATGATACAATAATATGCAGAAGAACACTGACAGAGAAAGTAGGGATGACTATGGCGATTTTGATTGTGGACGACGAACCGGTCAATACGATGGTTCTCGAACAATTATTGCATCAACATGATTATGAGACGATTTCGGTCTCAAGTGGTGAAGATGCGCTCGCGCTCCTGATGGATCCGCAAGCCCCGTCGCTATACGACCTTGTCCTGCTTGATGTCGAGATGCCAGGGATTTCTGGGATTGAGACATGCAAACGGATTCGACAGATGACCGGTTACGAGGAATTGCCCGTGATCATGGTCTCGGGCCGCACCGAAGAAAAGCAGATTGCGGAAGGACTTGACGCTGAGGCGTCCGATTATACGACGAAACCGATTAAAATCACGGAACTGCTCGCGCGGATCCGTTCGGCGCTTCGCTATAAAGCAGCCGTGGATGAACGGAAGAAATATGAGGCACGTCTTCAATATGACCTCGATCTCGCGCAAAAGATTCAACAGAGTGCCTTGACCCCACCAATCAGTAACGATGAGATTGACGTCCGGGCCTTGTATTTGCCGTCTAAAAAACTGGCCGGTGACATGTATGCCTGGTTCCAAGTCGCACCTGATCGCTACGGCGTCATCATCTTTGATGTGATGGGGCATGGCGTGTCGTCGGCGTTGATTACGATGGGCATTCGTTCGATTTTACCGGGCCTCGTCGGCAACGTCCAATATCCGGTCGATGTGATGAGCGAGTTGAACCGCCAGATGACGTTCTTGTTCTCGGGAGAGGACATGCAGAGCTACTTCACGGCCGTATACTGCTATATCGATACGACGAAGCGTCAAATCGAGTACGTCAACGCCGGACATCCGCCGGTCATCGTGACGTCTGATACAGGCGTCACGCGCCTCGAGACGACCGGAGTGCCGGTCGGTATGTTCGAGGAGCCGAACTATGAGTCAAACGTGATTGACATCGAGCCGGGTATGACGATGCATATGTATACGGATGGACTGATGGAATGTTACAGCAAAGACATCGACGACGGTATTCGTTGGCTCGAGAAGGACGTCGCGTCATACGGACTTGACTACGCACGTCATGTCGCCGAGCAACTCGTTCCAAAAATCGAGATTGATGACGACTTATGTCTCGTCACGGTCAAATTGATGTAAAAAGATGGTGTCGCCGCAATAGGCTACACCATCTTTTGTTTAGAAATAACGTCTGCGCCATAAAATATAAAAGGCGAGGCTTGAGAAACCGATCATCATCGCGAGCGCAATGACGAATCCGATTGATTGGCCTTCCCAAGGAACTTGGACGTTCATCCCGAATATCCCGGAAATCATCGTCGGGATGCTGAGTACGATCGTGATTGAGGCCAAGAACTTCATGACGAAGTTGACGTTGTTCGAGATGATTGAACCGAAGGCATCCATTTTGATGCTGATGATGTCGTTATAAATCGACGCCATCTCCATCGCCTGGCGGTGCTCGACGAACACATCTTCGAGCAACTCCTCGTCTTCCTCGTGCTTTTCGAGGCTCGGTGTCTTGACGATGCGGTCGAGGACGCTGTCGTTCGCTTTAAGTGAGGTCATGAAATAGACGAGCGACTTCTGTAAGTTCATCAATTGAAAGATTTCCTGATTTCGCATCGAGCGTTGCAACTCTTGCTCGAGCTCGTCCATGCGCCGGTCGATTTGGCGAAGGAAACGCAAGTACGTCATGCTGACTCGGTGCAAAATCTGGAAGACGAACCGGCTCCGGTAGTTCGTCCGGAACAGCCGGGCTTTTCCGTTGGCGAACAAGTTGAGCACGTCGAGATCACGCGAACAGACGGTGATGAAATGTCGCCCGGTGACGATAATACCGAGGGGAATCGTGTTATAGGCACGTCCCGTGTCATCTTCTTCGACGTACGGGACGTCGATGATCATGAGGAGCCCCTCATCATCTTTTTCAAAACGTGGTTTTTCTTCAATATCAAGCGGGTCGTAGACGAAGTCTTCAGGAATGCCGGAGGCGGCGATGACTTGATCGGCCTCGTCTTTTGTCGGATTGACGAGTTGAATCCAGCTCCCTTTGTCAAAGTCGTCGATTTCGTCAACACGCCCAGATGCATCGGTACGGTAAATCGTTAGCATAATGTTCCTCCTACCTAAGCTCAACCTAATTATAGGTAGGCGATTGAGAGAGTGCAATCGGAAAAGAAGGAGTTTTTTTGTTTTTTCTCGAAAACATGCTACAGTGAAAAAGAATGGTAGCAGGAATGAGTCAAAGGAGGGATGGAGTTGTCACAAACGCCCCAAAATGCTCTGTTTAACAAAGAAAAGTTGGCGGAGCTCCATCAAATCGCTAGCGGGAATAAAGATTTTCTGAGAAAGATTGCCGATACGTACGTGCGCCAATTCGATGCGAAATTCCCTGAATTGAAACGCATGGTGCGCGAACAAAACCACGGACAAATCGAACAACTAGCCCACTTGTTGAAAGGGGCATCCTATTCTGTCGGACTCGACGAGACGGCCGCTCGGTTTCATCGGCTTGAACTAGCTGGAGAGATGAACGAGACTTCGAATCTCGAACCGATTCTCGATGAGATTGAAGCCGACATGCGTCGCTTTAATCATGAATGGGACGCGCACTTGACCGAGTTGTCATAGGAAAAACGGGATTCCGCCATATAGCGGAATCCCGTTTTTCAAATCAAGCTAAAAATTCGTCGAGTGTGGCAATCAACATGCCAATCTCTGGTTTCGTAATTTGGGCGTTCGCCCCGACCGCGTCACCTTTATGCTTCAAATCATCCGAGATGAGCGACGAGAAGATAACGATCGGCAATTCGGCGAACTGGTCCATCTCACGGAGTCGTTTCGTCAAATGCAAGCCGTCCATTTGCGGCATCTCGATATCAGTGATGAGCAAGTCGCAATGGACACCACTTTGTTCGAACGCATCGAGCGCCTCTTTCCCGTTGTTAAAGATTGTCGTGTTGAAGTAGCCGGCATCGTCGAGCGTGTCGATGATGAGTGTTCGTAACATCTCCGAGTCTTCCGCAATCCACACTTGTTTGTTCGACCGTTCACGGGCGCCGAGCCGTTTGACCGACTTGCGGGCCATGATATCCTTCCTTGAAAGTTCGAGCGCGATTCGCTCGTAGTCGAGGAGGATAATCATCTGGTCTCCCGTTTTGACGACTCCGTTCGTGATACCTTGCATGCCGCGCGCTAAATCGGATGGCGTGTCAATTTGTTCCCATGAAATTCGTTTGATCTCGGTTACTTGATCGACGCGGAGCACCGATTTCTCACCGTTGAACTCACAGACGATTAATCGGTCTCCCTCGCTGGCTTCATGCGGATGGCCGATGACCATCGGTAAATCGATGACGGTCATGACCTCGCCGCGGAGCTCGATGAGCCCCATGATCGCTTCCGGGGTACCCGGTAGCGGGGTGAGGGGAAGCATCGTGATGATTTCACGTACTTTCATGACGTTGATTCCGAAAATGAACGGCCCTGCCTGGAAGATGACGATTTCTAATTCGTTCGTGCCTGCCTCAAGTAAAATATTATGATCCATGCTCACTGGTGATCCCTCCTAGTTCACGTACTCTCTCCCCTTCTATCGGTCCATTTAATGAACATCTTCAGTCGAAATTGACAAAGTCGAGGCGGAATTAACAAAAAATTGACGAGTAACCGTTTTCATTACATAAACTGAATCTTTATAGTTGTTCTACCGATTTATTTTTGCATACAATGGGGGTGGCAACGAGAGATCAAAGCTTACTCAGGAGGCAGATAGAGATTATGAGTATGAACACGTATCCATATTTAATCAATGGACAATGGCAGGAATCAACAACGAACGAAACCATCGAACTCGTTTCACCTTATACAGAAGAAGTCGTCGGACACGTCCAGGCGATGTCTCGTGACGAAGTCGACGAGGCGATTCATGGCGCAAAACGCGCACAACAGGAATGGGCGGCGCTTCCGGTCAACAAGCGTGCCGAACTGTTGTATGCTTGGGCGGACAAACTCGAAGAGCGCGTCGATGAAATCGGTCAAATCATCATGCGTGAAGTCGGGAAAAACTTGAGCGACGCGAAAAAAGAAGTCATCCGGACGGCGGAAATCATCCGCTATACGGCGGAAGAAGGTCTTCGCTTCACGGGCGGCTTCATGCAAGGGGATTCATTCCCTGGCGGTTCGAAAAACAAGATGGCGATCATCAAGAAAGAAGCACTCGGCGTCGTCCTCGCGATTTCGCCGTTCAACTATCCGGTCAACTTGGCAGCAGCCAAAATCGCACCGGCACTTATCACGGGTAACGCGGTCGTCTTCAAACCGGCGACACAGGGCGCCATCAGCGGCGTGAAAATGATCGAGGCGCTCCAAGACGCAGGTCTTCCGAGCGGTCTTTTGAACCTCGTCACAGGGCGCGGGTCGGTCATCGGTGACTACTTGACGTCACACCCTGGCATCGACATGATCACGTTCACAGGCGGTACTGGGACAGGTCAACACTTGTCACAACAAGCATCGATGGTACCTGTCGTGCTTGAACTTGGCGGCAAGGACCCGGCGCTCGTCCTTGAAGACGCGGACCTCACGCTCGCGGCTGATCAAATCGTTAATGGGGCGTTCTCCTACTCGGGACAACGCTGTACGGCGATTAAGCGCGTATTCGTACTCGAGCACCAAGCGGACGAACTCGTCGGTATGTTGAAAGAACGTGTCGAGAAGCTCACGGTCGGCTCACCGGTCGATAACAGCTTTATCGTCCCACTCATCGACAAGAAGTCAGCAGATTACGTCCAAGGCTTGATTGACGACGCAATCAACAAACAAGCAACGGTCGTTCACGGAAACGAACGCGACGGCAACCTCCTTCATCCAACGCTCCTCGACCATGTCACGCGTGAGATGCGCGTCGCTTGGGAAGAGCCGTTCGGACCGGTCTTGCCGGTCATCCGCGTCAAGTCGCTCGACGAGATGATTGAACTCACGAACGAATCAGAGTTCGGCCTTCAGGCGAGCGTCTTCACACAAAACGTGAACAACGCCTTCACGGTCGCCGACAAGCTCGAAGTCGGTACCGTCCAAGTGAACGGTCGCACAGAACGTGGCCCTGACCACTTCCCGTTCATCGGTGTGAAGCAGTCAGGCCTCGGCGTTCAAGGGATTGGACGCAGCCTTGAGACGATGACACGCGATAAAGTTACCGTCATCAACTTATAAGTGATGGGAGAGGAGACATCCTCTCCTTTTTTTGTGTGATTGAAATCCGTTCTGCTCGACAGGTATAATGAGTGAAGATAGGTGGAAGGGGTTGTGGGGACGTGGCGAACTGGATTTCAAGCCAACTGGCAAGACTCGATATACCGACGCCGTTCGAGGTCGGAAACGTGAACGTCTATGTCGTCGAACATATGAACCGTTTTTTCATGGTCGATTGCGGGCCGGACACGGAAGAGGCGTGGGCCTCGTTGACGGCACAATTGGCCGAGCTCGAACTGACACTCGCGGACATTGACTTTTTGTTTTTGACGCATCATCATGCCGACCATGCGGGGCAGGCATGGCGTTTGCGTGACGCCTCGATTCCCGTCTATGGTCATGAGAAGCTCGTTCGGTACTTGGAACAGACGCCGAACTTCATCAAACGAGGCAATCAGTTCTTACACGAGTTGGCACACTGGTTCGGGACACCCGAGTCGATTGTGAGCAAATTGCCCGACTACCGGGAAGCGCTGCGTTGGATCGGTCCGACGACCGTCACGATGACGTTCGAGGACGGTCAGGACGTGACGAGTGACGGGGCATGGAAGACGATTCATCTGCCTGGCCATGCGAGTGACCAGCTCGGTCTCCTCGGCCCGGGTGGAGTGTTAATTGCGGGCGACCATCTGATCGATACGGTCGAACCGAACCCGCTCATTGAACAACCGTACGAAGAGGAAGGGTTTGCCTCACCGGTCGTCCTGTATCTCGATTCGCTCCGAAAACTTCAAGACGTCGATTTGAAGCTCGTCGTGAGCGGGCACGGGGAACCGATTCAAAAACCGCGACCGTTGATTGAGGCGCGTATCGCCCAGCGTTATGAACGGAGCGAGTTGCTGCTCGCCGATTGGGTCGACGGGTTGAGCGTGTTCGATTGGTCGATGCGTCTCTATGGTCGCAAGATGCGTCGAGCGATGCCGCTCGTCTTCAGCGAAGTGTTCGCCCGCTTGACGTTGCTAGAGGAACGTGGCCGTATCGTCAAACAGTTGACAGACGGTAAATGGATTTATACGAGAGCGGAGGAAATCGTAAAATGAAACACGTTGTGATTACAGGTGCGTCAAGTGGCTTTGGGGCCGCGCTGGCGCATTCTTTTTATGAGGCGGGTGCCCGATTAACATTGATTGCACGGAACGAAGAGCGGTTGCGTGAACTCGGACAGAAGCTCTCGGCCGATTGGCTCGTCGCCGACGTCTGTACCGAGTATGAGACGCTCGTGGCAAACGTCGAACGTACATATGGAGCAATCGACGTCTGGGTGAACAATGCCGGGATTGGTGAGTTCGACCGGGTCGTCGATCAATCGACCGACGTCATCGAGGAGACGATGCGCTTGAACGCGATCGCCCCGATGCTACTGGCGCGTGACTGTTCCCGGTCGATGCGCCACGGTAGCACGATCATCAACGTCTGCTCGCAAGCGGCGAAAGTCCCGACGCCGAAGTCGGCCGTCTATGCCGGTTCAAAGGCAGCGTTGCTTCAATTCTCAAACGCGCTACGGTTGGAACTGAAGCCGGAAGGGATTCATGTGTTGACGGTCAATCCGGGTCCGATCGCGACCCCATTTTTTCTCCGGGCCGACAAGAGTGGACGTTACGAAGCGAGCGTGAAGTCGATTATGCTCGACCCGGAACGTCTCGCGAATCGTGTCGTCGCGGCATGTGGATCATCGAAACGTGAAGTGAACGCCCCGTGGTGGATGGAACTTGGCGCGAAACTGTACGCAATGTGCCCGGTCGTGTTCGAACGGCTCGCAAAACGGGGATTTGACAAAAAGTAAAAGAGAGAAAAGGGGGAAGAATGATGCGCCGATTACAAGTATTTGGCCTGCTCGTATCGATTTTGTTCCTTGCCGCCTGTGGAGCGACTCGAACTGAGATCGCACCGACGTTCGAACAGGCCGCCGAAGAAGCGAAGCAATCGACGGTCAATTTTTATATGTGGGGAGGCGATGACGGCATCAATCGCTACATCGATGAGTATGTCGCGCCCCGACTGAAAGAGACGCATGATGTGGAGTTGAACCGCGTACCGATGGACACGGCCGAATTCGTGCGTCAATTGTCACTCGACAAACGTGCAAATCGTGAAGAAGGAACGATTGACCTGATGTGGATCAATGGAGACAATTTCCGTAACGCCGCCGAGGCGGAGTTGCTCCAAGGCAATTTGCTCGACAAAATCCCGAACGCCACGCTATTAAATGAGGAAGCTCAGGCGACGGACGCGGGCACCCCGACCGACGGGCTCGAGGTCGCCTGGGGGAACGTCCAGTTCGTCTTGCACTACGATGCGGACAAAGTGAAAAATCCCCCAACGACGTTTGACGAATTACATCGTTGGACCGAAGAAAATCCGGGCCGTTTCACGTATCCTGAAGTAACAGACTTCACGGGTAATGCGTTCGTACGTCACTTGCTCTATGCCGAATATGGAGATACCGTCCGTGACGGTGAGATTCCAGTCGAGTTCTGGAAAGAGCTTTCGACCTGGTCACCGAACCTGTGGAAAGAAGGGACAACGTATCCGAAGTCGCTCGCCCAACTTGATCAACTGTACGCCGCGGGTGAGGTTTGGATGACGATGGGCTTCAACGAACGCCGGGCCGAGGCCGAACGCAATGCCGGCGTATTTCCGGACGGGACACGGGCACTCGTGCTCGAACATTCAATCGCCTCGACGCATTTTCTCGCCGTACCGTTCAATGCCAAAAATCCGAACGGAGCGCTCGTTGCCATCAACGAGCTACTTTCTCCTGAAGCCCAGCTCGCCAAACAAGATGCGACGTACTGGGGAGACGGGACGTCGCTCGATTTGACCAAACTCGATACGGCCGACCGTGACGCCTTCTTGAAGCTCGATGAAGGGGTGACCTATCCTGACCCGGAACGTCTTACTGAGCGCTCGATTCCCGACTATGGGCCGGCCGTGATCGATGCCATCCGTGAGGAGTGGGATTGTGTCGCGCAGTAGTCTATGGTTTAGTCTGTTCGTTCTGGCATTGCCATTCACCGGTGTCGCTTTCCTGATTTACGAGACTGTCGGCTTTGACTGGTCTGAGTTGAACGAAGCGGTGTGGCGCACCAGTCTCGCCGTGACGCTTTATGTGACGATCGTTTCAACGGTTGTCTCCCTCGTGATCGGGACGTGGCTCGCCCGTACCGTATATATGAAGCGTTCGCTGTGGCTTATGTCACTGCTGAAGTGGCCGATGTTCGTGCCGCACGTCGCGGCAGCCTATTTGTTTTATCTATTGTTCTCGGGGGGCTTCCCGTTCTATGGATGGATTGAGGCGAATGAACGCCATCATCTTGTCGTCATCTTCACGTACGTCTGGAAAGAAGTACCGTTCGTGTTTTTGATGGTGGTCGGCACATACGGCCAATTGAATCACGGGTACGTCGACATGGCCAAAACGCTCCAGCTCAAGCCGCTCGAACAGTTCAAAGTTGCCGAATGGCCATTTCTCATCAAACCGCTCCTCGACTCGTTCTGGGTGCTCGTGGCGTTCATCTCGTTCGCCTATGAAGTGCCGGCCTTGTTGGGCGTCACGTACCCCGAACTGCTCGGGGTACTCGCCTACGAGCGATTGACGACTGGTCTGTTTTTAAACGCGTTCGAGTCATATGCGGTCGCGCTCGCTTGGACGTTGTTCATCTTCAGCGGCGTCATCGCTTCCTATGCGTTGACGGCCAAGCGGAGACGACGGATTGAACGGGGGGTGAGACGATGAGTCGACTTCTCGTCGCTTGTTTCGTCGTCTTTCCGTTCATCGGGTTGTTTTTGACGTTCCCGACGTCACTCACGTGGGACGAGTCGATTTTGAATACGGTCGCCTACGTGATTGTAGTCGGATTCGTCAACGTATGGCTTGGCATGGGGACGGCCTGGTGGCTCTTGTTCACCGAGTCGAGGTGGAAGTCGTGGGTCGAGTGGCTCACGTTCCTCCCGTTGTTTATCCCTGTCCTGGCGAGCATGTTCGGCATGTATATCGTCCTCGCCCAAATCGGGTTCATCGGAACGTACACGGGGGTCGGGCTCGTCCTGCTCGTCACGACGTTGCCATATTCGATTCGATTGGCATACAACGCCATGTACGTGATCGGGAGACCGCTCCTCGAGCAGACGTTAACGCTCACGCCGCTCACCCGGATCGTGTTCGTCCTATTCCCGCTCATGAGAGAGTCGGTCCGGACGATCGTCTTGTTCTCGACCGTCATCGTGTTGAGCCAATTCGTGCTCGTCCAATTGATCGGGGCAGGACTCGTCCCGACGGTCACAACGCGACTTTATCAGGCCTACGCAGGCAATGACGTCTCACTGGCGTTACAACATACTTGGGTGCTCGTCTCGTTGCCGGTCTTACTTTATATGGGACTCGACGCGCTGTTTAGCATCTGGATCAGATTGGTGAAAGGGCGTTTGCAATGAGCTTAGTATTGTCAGGAATCCGAAAACGTTTTAAAGACCGTGATGTGTTACGCGGCATCGATCTCATCATCCCGAACGGGGAAATCCATGGCCTTGTCGGCGTGAGCGGGTCAGGGAAGTCGACACTGCTCCGCATCATCGCAGGACTTGAGACGCATGATGGCGGGACAGTGACGTGGGAAGACATGCCACTCGACGGGGTGCCGCCGCATTTGCGCCGGATTACGATGTTGTCCCAATCCCCGCTCTTGTTCCCGCATTTGACAGTCGGGGAGAACGTGACGCTCGCCACACCGAACCGGTCACGGGAAGAAGCGGAAGCGTGGCTTGCCCGGGTCAAACTTCCCGGCCGTTACGACGCTGAAATTCATGAATTGTCCGGAGGAGAACAGCAACGCGCGAGTTTCGCCCGGGCGCTCGCAGCCGCACCTCGGCTCATTCTGCTCGATGAGCCGTTCACGAACCTCGACCCCGGTCTCAAGTCCGAGTTGCAACGACTGATTCGTGACCTCGTCCGTGAACTCGAGTTGACGGCGCTCCTTGTGACCCACGACCGGGAAGAAGCGATGCTCGTCGCCGACCGGGTGACATTGCTCGAGACGGGTTATGTTCGAGCGACCGGCACGCCGGGACGGCTATCCGAAACGGAACCGACGTTTGGTGACTTTGTCGAATTGAGCGGTACGTTCTATCCGACGACCGATATCGACGTGTCGACAGAGCCGACGTCTGATTCGCTTGTGCTCGTCCGACCGTTCAGTCGTTTCGGACATCATTTCGGCGAGTATCGACGCCCGACCGGGGAATATGTCATCTTACCGCGAAGCGAATCGTTCAAAGTCGGCGAGACGTATTATTTGCGACAGAAACAAGGAGGAATTTGATGTTAGACACGTATGGTAGCCGTTTCGTCCGTCCCGTCATCGAGCGCGGGGCCGATCGGCTTTTGAAATGGAAGTTCACCCCGAACGAAGTGACGATCCTCGGGGGCATCATCGGTGTCTCGGTCGGCCTCTTCATTTATAACGATATGTTGTGGACGGCCGTGTTGCTGTTATGGGTGTCCGGTCTCTTCGACGTCCTCGATGGGACGATGGCCCGGCGCTCCCAAAAGACGGGGTTCGGCACGGTGCTCGACCTCGTCTTCGACCGTATCGTCGAGATTGCCGTCGTCATCGCGCTCGCTCTACGACATCCGGAACATATGCCGATCTTCCTGCTCTTGCTCGGGTCGTTCGTCGTGGCGATGACGTTATTCCTCGCTGTCGGGGCGAGCAGCTCACGCCGTTCAGAGAAATCATTTTATTATCAGCCTGGTATTTTGGAGCGGACGGAATGTTTCATCTTGTTCACGCTCATGATTCTTTTCCCGCCATGGATCGGCGTCATCGCGACGATTTTCCTCGTGCTTGAAGTGTTCACGATCCTCCAACGTTTGTTTGAAGCAAGGCGGATTCTACGATGAAACCTCGTCTCGTCCTGGTCGGGCTCGGTCATGGGCAGCTCGAGATTCTCGAACACCTCGATGCGCTTAACGAAAACTACGAAGTGTCGTATATCGGTGGACGAGAGGCGATTTATACGGGTGCGTTTCCTCAAGTGATCGCTGGCGAGATGGAATCGGCGACGATACAGTTGCGTCATGACGTCATTCCCATCGCCGAGCGCCTTATCGGGCTCGATCCGGATGCCCGGATCGTTGAGACCGAACACGGGCAAGTCGGATATGATCTCCTCGTGCTCGCGACCGGTGCGAAAAGTCGTGGACTCGGGACGGGCCTCAAACCGATGACGTCATATGTGTTGGACGACATTATCAACTGTGACGCGGTCACCATCGTCGGTGGGGGCAAAGCCGGAGTCGAACTCGCCTTCGCATGCATCAGACAGAAGCAACGCGTGACGCTCTATGCTCGTGACATCTTACCCGAACTTCCCCGTCATGTCGGACGACAGATGGCGCGGCGTCTCGTCCGCAGCGGCGTGATGCTCATTCTGACGTCGTTCCAACCAGGGACTCAGACAGAGGGACTCGTCTTGGATGCGACCGGTGTCGTTCCTGATGATTTTTGGTCTGAGGCTGGACTTGCGGACGATGGGGCGTTCATCGACACGGAAGACGATTTGCGACACCCGGTCTACCGCGAGATTTATATCACCGGGGATATGGCGGCCCGGTTGAACGGTGGTGTCGATGCCGTCCGTTCGGGTCGGCATGTCGCCCGTCAACTGCTCGGTACGCCACGCCAGTTCAAATCGCGGACGTCGCTCAATATCTTATTAACGACCCCAGGACGGGCACTCTTGACGTTCGGGAAGCTGACATGGCACGGTCGTCTGCCGTTTTGGTTCAAGCGCCATATCGACCGGCGTTACGTCAAGCGGTTCGAGTGAACAAAAAAGACGACCGTCGTGGTCGTCTTTCTGTTTACGCGTTCAACGTATCGAGGAACGAGCGGATTTGCATCTCCGTCTTGGCGTTCGCCGAGTGGAGATGTTCTTGTTTGACGCCTTCTTGATAGAAAAGAAGCGAGGGAATGCCACGGACTTCTTGTGCGTCTGACAAGTCAGGCAACTCGTCGCGATCGACGACGTACCAGTTGAACTGCGGGTAGTCTTTGACGAGTTCGTCGACATACATATCGAGGCGACGGCAGTCCGGACACCATGATGTCGTGAAGACGACCATGCCTTTATCTTGGATGGCTTCTTGGAATTGTTGATCGGATTGAATCGGTTTCATAAAAAATCTCTCCCTTCACACATATTGTCTGTGTATTCGTGTTGGGCGTCAACCGATTGGCATTCTCGGTCGCATGGCAATATGTGATACACTTATAAAAATAGAACCGCAAGGGATAGGTGATGGTTATGGCGTTACGTCATGCACTACTAGGGTTATTGACCCATCAACCCGCTACCGGCTATGCCTTGAACGCGACGTTCAAAGCACAAATGATTCATTTTTGGCACGCCCATCATACACAGATTTATCGCGAACTGTTAAAGATGGAAGACGAGGCGCTCGTCTCCTCTGAGCACGTCGCTCAACATGATCTACCGGATAAAAAGATTTATTCAATCACCGAGGCGGGACGTCAAGAGCTGATCGACTGGCTCCGGCAACCGACCTCGTATCAACCGAAGATGAAAGATGAGAACTTGCTCCGGGTCAGCCTGTTGCAATTGCTCCCACTCGATGAGGCGATCCGTTACGTCGAGGAGACGAAAGCGCACCATGAACAAGTCGCTCATCAGATTCGGGCGTTTCAAACGGCCCATCAGTCCGAGGCTGACACGCTCGGTTATTTATTGACGAGCGAGTACGCGATCCGGATGATGGAAAATTACGCCGGTTGGGCCGATTGGGCCATCGAACAGATGAGACAGCGAGATAAACATGCGACCTGACGCTCAGGTCGCATGTTTTGTGTACGGATGAATCGGCAGCCGGACTAATAAGTCATCAAGTTGATGTGGGTCGACCTCGTATTGATTGGCTTCCATCAAGTCATTCAATTGATTGACCGAGGAGGCACCCGGCAACACGACGGCACACGTTCGTTTCGAAGCGGCGAGAGCATACGCTTGAATCGGCTTTGGAATCGTTGGCAACAGCTGACGCAAATCTGATATATCCCACGCTTCGAAACCTTTGTCCGACAAGCGCTCGGACCATTCAGCGGTCAACAGCCCTTTGGCGAGCGGACCACGTCCGACAATCGGGATGTCGAGGTCGAGCGATTCAATCCGACGGTCAAGCAACGAGTACGGTGTCATCAAGACGTCGAGCTCCCCGTGCTCGAGCCAATAGCGGATGACGTTCGGACGAATCGAGGAGAGGCCGATTTGTCGGATGACCCCGGCTTGTTTTTGCCGACGCATGAAATCGATTGTCGCGTCCAGGTCGTCTTCCATCGTACCACCATGAACGTAATATAAGTCCAAATAATCCGTCTGTAAGCGTTCGAGTGAATCGTGTAGTGCCTGTTCTAAATAGGAGGGGGCGGGATTCCAGCGCATTCCGTCTCCTGTCCATTCATTCCCGCCTTTGCTCGTCAAAAACAAGTCGTTCCGGCGTCCGGCGAACGTCGAACCGACAAGACGTTCCACTTCAAAGTGGTCGTAGACATCAGCCGTATCAAAGTGGCGGATGCCGGCTTCATAAGCGGCTTCTAAAATCCTCCGTCCTTCTGCTTCCCCGTGTTTTAAAATCGACATCGTTCCTAACCCTAACTCTGCCATTGATAATTCCTCCTTGTTCCGTCTGTCAATATGAATCATAATCACAGTATATAGGAAAAGTGAGGAGTACATACAATGGAAGAGAAAACGATTGAACGGGAAGTCATATACGAAGGAAAGATTTTTAACGTGGAGAAGCACGTCGTGTCACTCCCGAACGGAGGGACGTCGGTCCGCGAACTCGTCTATCACAACGGGGCCGTCGCCGTGCTCGTCGTCGATGAAGACGATCGCATCGTCCTCGTCGAACAGTACCGGAAAGCATTCGAATCGATGTCACTCGAGATTCCGGCCGGAAAACTAGAAGTCGGTGAGGAGCCGCTCGCGAGCGCGAAACGCGAACTCGAAGAAGAGACGGGCTATACGGCCGAGACGCTCGAAAAAATCTTCTCGTTTTACGGTGCGCCAGGCTTTTGTAGCGAACGGGTCGACGTCTACGTCGCGCACGGCTTGACTTCGGGCGCGATGAACCTCGATGAAGATGAATTTTTACAAGTCCAACGCTTTACGTTCGATGAGGCGGTCGCGTTACTCGCGAGCGGACGCATCACCGACGCGAAGACGATCATGGCGATTCAATGGTGGCAATTGTCTAAATTGAAATGATTCTAAACTAGAGTGACATATGTTACACTTACATAGGAATCATTTTAACTAAATTAGGCGAGAATTCTCCCTCCTCTAATCTTCTCGGGGCGAAGCCCAGCGTAGGTGGGAGATGAATCGCCCGTCTTGGCAGGATTACAATTGTTTGATACAATCAGTGTGACCAATCAAAAGGACTGATAGATCAATGAAAATGGATACAAATAAACATTCAGTCTTTCTTCTGAATTACCACCTCGTCTTGGTAGTCAAATATAGACGCAAGGTGATTGACGACGCCGTCTCGGAGTTCGCGAGACAGACGTTCGAACGGATCGGCGCGTCATACCATATCACACTGACCGAATGGAATCATGACGGTGATCATATCCATGTGTTGTTCAAGGCCCACCCGAACACAGAGATGTCGAAGTTCCTGAACGCCTACAAGAGCGCGAGCAGCCGACTGATCAAACGAGACTTCCCGCATGTCAAGAGACAACTGTGGAAAGAGATGTTCTGGTCTCGGAGCTACTGCCTCGTGACGACCGGCGGTGCGACGACCGACGTCATCAGGCAATACATCGAAAAACAAGGAAGGGAGTGAGCACTTTGCTGAAGGCGTACAAGTTTCGACTATATCCGACAAAACCACAACAAGAATATTTCATGAAAACATTCGGTTGTGTCCGTTTCGTCTACAACAAGATGCTCGAAGAGCGTATCCGGTTGTATGAGGAGTCGAAGCTGGACCCCGACGCGAAGCAGAAGCTCCCGACCCCGGCGAAGTATAAGCCCGAGTTCCCTTTCTTGAAAGAGGTCGACAGCCTGTCCCTTGCCAACGCCCAGATGGACCTGAACGAGGCATACGCCAACTTCTTCCGCGACAAGTCCGTCGGTTTCCCGAAGTTCAAATCGAGGCACAGCGACCGCGCCTCCTACACGACCAACAATCAGAACGGGAGCGTCCGGATCGAGGACGGGAAGGTGAGACTTCCTAAGATCGGCTTCGTGAAGTTCAAACAACATCGTTCTTTCGAGGGTGTCATCAAGTCCGCGACGATCTCGATGACGAGGACGGGCAAGTTCTTCGTCTCCATCCTTGTCAATCAAGACGAGGAAAAGTGGATTCCTGCTCAAAACAAGGTAGGGATCGACCTCGGGTTGGAACATTTCGCCATCATGACAAATGACGAGATGGTGTCTGAGAAGATCGACAACCCTCGCTTCCTTCGCAAATCGGAAGAGAAGGTCAAGAAGGCACAGCGAGCCTTGTCTCGTAAGAAAATCGGAAGCAAGAACAGAGAAAAAGCCAAGCTGATTCTCGCCAAGAAACATGAAAAGATCGCGAACCAGCGCAAGGACTTTCTTCATAAGCTGTCAAAACGGATCGTTGACGAGAACCAAGTCATCGTCGTGGAGACGCTGAAATCGAAGAACATGATGAAGAACCACAAGGTGGCGAAATCTATTGGAGACGTTAGTTGGTATGAGTTCGTCCGACAGTTGGAATACAAGTGTAAGTTCTACGGACGGACGCTCATCAAGGCAGACCAGTGGTACGCATCGACGCAAATCTGTTCCTCTTGCGGCGAGAAAGGCGAGAAGAAGACGATGGATGTCCGTGAATGGACGTGCACTTGCGGCGCTCATCATGATCGAGATATCAACGCGAGCATCAACCTGTTGATGTTGGCCGACTAAAAAACCTTCAGGGCAGGGACTTGCCCGATGAGCTTGGTAAACAATCGTGGCTAGTAAAAGTACGGTCTTCCCAAGAAGCTCCCACTTCAATTTGCGAAGCAAATAAGTGGTGAGTAGTTCACTTTGAAAAACCGGACAAACTTCGGTATGCTTTGAATAGTGAATTATGCAAAGAGGGGGCGCCTTATGGAAACGCGAATTGAACGGATCAAACAGCAATTGAGCGCCAAAGGATATAAATTGACACCGCAACGAGAATCGACGGTCCGCATCTTACTTGAGAATGAAACGGATCATTTGAGTGCGGAGAACGTGTTCATGCTCGTCAAAAGCATCGCTCCGGAAATCGGGCTCGCGACGGTTTATCGGACGCTCGAGCTGTTGACCGAGCTCGGTGTCGTCGACAAAGTCAACTTCGGTGACGGCGTTGCCCGCTTCGACCTCAGACCAGAAGGCGCGAACCATTCGCACCATCACCTCGTCTGTGTCGAGTGCGGTTCGGTCGAGGAAATCATGGAAGACTTACTCGTCGACGTTGAGAAAAAAGTCGAAAGCAAATACGAATTTTTAATCAAAGACCATCGTTTGACGTTTCACGGCATTTGTAAAGTGTGCCAAGCCAAAGGCGTCACGCTCGAGGGTCATAAAGCAGTCATCAACGGATAAACCAAGACGGGCAGCCTCTCAAAGGCTGCCTGTCTTTTGTATGTCGTCACCTCGTCAAGTAACGGGACAAGACGGTGGCGATGCCATCGTGATTGTTCGACAGCGTGATTTCGTTCGCAATAGCCTTGATGTCTTCGACGGCGTTGTCCATCGCGACCCCGATGCCGGCATACTCGATGATGGAGCGGTCGTTATGGCCGTCCCCGAACGCGATGACGTGCTCGCGGTCAATCCCAATCTCCCGGAACACGTGATCGAGTGCCCGGGCCTTGTCGATTCCGAGATCCGTGAACTCATAGTACATGGCTGCCGTGAACATGCCCGTCACGCAGTCCGTGAACGGTCCGGCGAGCAAGTCGGCATGGGCCTGTAGATAGTCCGGCTGTCCGGCGACGAGGATTTTATAGATCGGGAAGGTGATGGCGTCGGCGAGTCGCGGCTCTTCCCGCAATTGGAACCGTCCGCCGCGCGACTCATATTCGATGATATTGAACGGCTTACCATTTAACTCGAGCATGCCGCTGAAGACGTCATTGACGTACATATACGTCTCGTCATTGATCATCGGGATGACGTCGAATCCGGTCAAATGATCCAAGATGGCAATCGCGTCGTCCTGATCGATGGCCTGTTCGAACAGCGTCTCGTTCGTTCTGCATCGGTCACACATGCCCCGTTCGAGGACACGAGGAGACCGCCATACTCGTGGAGTCGGAGCTCGTCGGCGAACGGTTCGATGCCCTGTTTCGGTCGGCCCGAGGCGAGGAAGACTTTGACACCCTCGTCCTGCAAATCGAGGAGCGTCTGTTTCGTTTGGGGTGAGATGAGTTTTTGATCGTTCAATAGCGTTCCGTCGAGGTCTAATAAGATGGCTTTGATCATGGTGTCGTCTCCTTATATGGTCAATTCGAGTTTGTTTTGTTCCGGATCGAGGAAGAGGCTCTCGTAATAGCCGTCCCCGGTCGTCCGCGGACCATCGACGAGTGGGTAGCCGTCGGCCTCGAGTCGTCGCGTCAAGCTGTCGACCGCTACTTTGCTGCCGAGTGCGAACGCGATATGTGCGTAGCCGACCGTTTCACGAGGTGTGCCTTGGATGTCCGGGCGGCGCATCAACTCGAGTCGGCACGTCGAATCAGGGAACGTCAGGAAATACGATTCGAACTGTTTCTGTTCGTTCGTATACTTGTCGTTCGCCGTTGCGCCGAGGTACGTCTCGTAGAAGCGGCGCATTTGTTCAAGGTCGTTCACCCAGAGGGCGACGTGTTCAATCTTCATGTGGGTTCCTCCTTTGATTGTTGCTGCATGATGACATTCAAGCGTTCCGTGTTCAAGAGCATCCCGACCATGATCAAAACGGCCACGAGCGGGAATAGACCGAGCGATGTCTGGGACACGACGAGACCGAATAGCGGTGGCAGGAACGTGCTGCCTGTGTAGGCGAACGCCATCTGGAAGCCCATCAAGCGTTTGGCCCGTTCCGCACCGAACCGCTGCGGCGTCTCATGGAGCATGCTCGGGTAAATCGGAGCTAGCCCGAGACCGATACAAATTAAGCCAATCAACATGGTTTCAATCGTCGGAATGAGAAATACGAGGCTACCGATTAAGGCGAGGGTTTGCCCGAGTCGGATCATCTGTCGATTCGTGAAGCGGAATGACAGGAACCCGCTCAAGAAACGCCCGAGCGTGATGCTGCCGTAATAGATCGATACCCACGTCGCGGCCGTCGTGACCGAAAACTGTTTCATCTGGACGAGGTAACTGCTGGCCCACAGTCCGATGAGCGCTTCAATGCCGCAATAAAGAAGGAACGTGGCTAGTGCATACGAGACGCCTTTCGGCAGTTTTCGATCGAGCGCGGTCACGGCCGTCTCTTGTCGTTCGAGCGAGGAGGGTTCCGTTTTGACTTCGCGCTTCCAGAGCGGGAACGACAGGAGCAAGATGAAGGCGAGCGCGAACTGAATCAACGCGACAATCAAATAGCCATCGCGCCAACCGTTCTCCGTCAAGACGCCGGCCATGACGAGCGGTCCGCCCGTCGCTCCGACGCCCCAAAAACAATGGAGCCAGTTCATATGGTGCGCCTTATAGTTTTCCGCGACGTAATGGTTGAGCGCGGCATCGACCGCGCCGGCGCCAAGTCCGAGCGGAATCGATAGGACAAACAGCCAAATCAAGGACGGGGCCGCGTAAAAACCGAGCAGGCACAGAGCCGTCACGAGCCCGGAGCCGAATGTGACTTGTTTCGTATCGAACCGTTCGAGCAATCGGCCACTGAGCAGGCTCGATAAAATCGTCCCCGCGGCGATGGTCATAAAAATCCATCCGGCCATCGAAATCGGGGCGTTGAACTCGACGTGCATCAACGGCCAACCGACACCGAGTAAGGCGTCGGGCAGACCGAGACTGATAAAAGCGATGTAAATCACGGCCAATAATAAAAATCCTGTCATGGTACACCTCTTCAAATTGATTCAAGCATCAACCCGACGCAACGTCGAGCCAAGCCTGCAAAATAATCTTCCTCCCAGTTGCCAATCAATAAATCTGGCATGTGAGCCACCGGAATGTGACGCTGGCAAGCATACCTGATTGCCTCCAACTCAGGATCGACGAGATCGACATCCGAAAAAATGATGGCGTTCGGATTCAGCGTCGCGGTGAACGTCGCGACAAGCCGACCGAGCGCATCGAAAGCGGAATCCGAAAGCGGGGCCGCTCGCTCGCTCTCCATCCGATTATGAAACGTCGAGTCGTCGTAAAGGGGTAAAAACGAGATTTCC
Organism: Exiguobacterium sp. TNDT2; assembly: GCF_003331145.1. Taxonomy (GTDB): domain Bacteria; phylum Bacillota; class Bacilli; order Exiguobacteriales; family Exiguobacteriaceae; genus Exiguobacterium. The sequence continues at coordinate 102,454 of NZ_QLVE01000009.1, forward strand.
CCGCTGAATCCCGTCTTGCCGCGGATGAGCTGTCCGTTGATGAGAATCCCGGCACCGGGTCCGTTCTTTCCTAAATAGATGTAGACGATAGATTGGTCACCGGCGAGTTCGTGCGTGTGTCCGTATCCATAGACGGCAGCGTTCATATCGTTCTCGATGACGGCAGGGCGATTGGAACGCGACTCGACCCAACTTTTCAAGTCGAGGTGTGCGAACGTCGGATAGTCCGGGGCGAAGATGACCGTCCCATCTGCGACGGCCGCTGCGACACCGATGGAGATCGCGCTCATATCGGGGGTTCGGTCCAACTGTCGGTCGAGCACCGAGCCGAGCGCACCGAGGTGGTCCCCGTTTAGAATCTCCTGCGTCCCGTCTTCAATCGTCGTACCGATGCTATCGATGACACGATAGCGGACGACCGACTTCTCGACGTATAGCGTCAATCCGTGCGTGAACCGCTCATTATAGATGTAACGTTTGGCTGGGCGACCACCGCGTGAATCCTCAAAACCTTGTTCAAACACTTCACCGGCCTCCATCAACTGCTCCAACTGCTTCTTGACGGTCGGAAAACTGAGCCGGGTCGCTTCTGAGATGGCGGCGATGGTCGAATGACCGGATAAGACGAGTTGACGTCTGACGGCGACCGTCAGATTAGTAATGGTCTGGTTCATGGACGACTCCTTTTAAACTTTTTAAATCATTTTAATAAGTCGACTTGAGTGTACCAAATCATGATGAGATTTGTAAGCCCTCAATCGAAATATATGCGTGAAAACCTCACCAATTCCTGTCACAAAAAAGCTTTAAAAAAAATGAGGTCAGACGTCTTCACAACGGTTTACATAAGTGATATGATGTAAGCGTATTCAGGTGTAGCGAGGAAGGAGGGGGATGTCATGCGTTCGCAAGTCGAGTTATTTTTGCAGTATATGACGGTTGAGAAACGAATGTCCACGAACACGAGACAAGCCTATGCGAGCGATTTGACCCAGTACTTATCGACACTCACCCAACTCGGGGTGACAGAATGGAATGAAGTCACGCGGGCACACATCGTCAAACATATGGAAGAGTTATCGCAAGCCGGTCGGGCTGCTTCATCACTCCGACGGGCCGTCAGTTCGATTCGGACGTTCCATCATCATTTGAAGATGACAGGTGGTGCAACGACTGACCCGGCACTTTATTTGGAGACGCCGAAAGCGGAACGGCATCTGCCAGACACGTGGTCTCAAGATGAAGTTGAACGGTTACTCGACAGTGTGCCGACGTCAGACCCACTCGCGCTCCGCGATCGGGCCATGCTCGAACTGCTCTACGGAACGGGCATGCGCGTCAGCGAACTTCTTGGGCTCGATTTGGATGATTTACAGTTCGAATTGGGGTATCTACAGTGTGAAGGCAAAGGCGAGAGCGCCCGGATCATCCCGGTGTCATCGGTCGCCCAAGGTTTTGTCGAACGCTATATCCAACAGGCCCGCAACGGGCTCGGCGGTCGGGAGACCGAGGCGTTGTTCTTGAACGGGCGCGGAGGAAGGCTTAGCCGTCAAGGGTTCTGGAAGATGATCAAACGACGGGCCAAAGAGGCCGGCATCCAAAAAGAGATCACGCCACACGTGCTCCGTCATTCGTTCGCGACACATTTGCTCGAGAACGGGGCCGATCTTCGGGCCATCCAACAGATGCTCGGGCATGCAGACCTCTCCACGACTCAAATCTACACACATGTCAATAAAGCACGACTCCACGATGTCTATCGAAAACATCACCCGCGTGCCTAGACACTTAAAGGAGGAACTTTTTGTGAAGAAATTTAAACGTATTTTCTTGGTCGTCATGGACTCGGTCGGGATTGGGGAAGCCCCAGATGCCGACCAGTTCGGTGACGTCGGTTCAGACACGCTCGGGCACATCGCCCGTGAACACGGTGGCTTGAACATGCCGCACATGGGCCGTCTCGGCCTCGCGAACATCAAACCAATCGACGGCATCGAAGTGTCGACGACACCGAGCGCCTACGGTCGCATGGAAGAAATCTCAGCCGGGAAAGACACGATGACCGGCCATTGGGAGATCATGGGCCTTCATATCGATACGCCTTTCCGTGTGTTCGAAGAGTTTCCAGATGACTTGATCAATCGACTCAAAGAGTTTAGCGGACGCGACATCATCGGCAATAAGCCGGCGTCAGGGACAGAGATTTTGGATGAGCTCGGGGAGGAACACGTCAACACAGGTGCCTTGATTGTCTATACGTCGGCTGACTCGGTGCTCCAAATCGCGGCGCACGAAGAAGTCGTTCCACTCGACGAGTTGTATCGCATCTGCGAATACGCCCGTGAAATCACGCGCGAAGACCCGTACATGCTCGGCCGCATCATCGCCCGACCGTTCCTCGGAACGCCTGGCGCGTGGGTCCGTACATCGAACCGTCACGACTATGCGCTCAAGCCGTTCGGCAAGACGGTCATGAACACGCTCGAGACGGCCGGGAAAGATGTGATCGCTCTTGGGAAAATCAGTGACATTTATGACGGTGAAGGCGTCACGAAAGCGATTCGAACGAAATCGAACATGGATGGGATGGACAAACTCGTCGAATCGCTCGATGAAGAGTTCGAAGGACTCTGTTTCTTGAACCTCGTCGACTTTGATGCGCTCTTCGGTCACCGCCGTGACCCAGAAGGCTATGCGATCGCGCTCGAAGAGTATGATGCCCGTCTACCGGAAGTGATGGAGAAGTTGCGTGAAGACGACTTGCTCATCATCACGGCCGACCACGGGAACGACCCGACGGCACCGGGAACGGACCATACGCGTGAATACGTGCCGCTTATCGTCCATCATCATGGCGCGACAGCAGTTGACCTCGGGATTCGAGGAACGTTCGCCGACATCGGCGCCACAGTGGCCGACAACTTCGACGTCGATGCACCAGCACACGGAAAGAGTTTCTTAAACGAAATTTGAGGAGGCATTACTCATGGTAAATTGGAACGAAACAAAGGCATTTTTACAGGAACGCATGAACGGAACACCAGAAATCGGACTCATCCTCGGCTCAGGACTTGGCGTCCTCGCCGACGAGATTGAGAACGCGGTCAAAATCCCTTACGAGGACATCCCGCACTTCCCGGTATCGACCGTCGAAGGACACGCTGGACAACTCGTCTTCGGTGACCTCGAAGGGAAACGCGTCGTCGCGATGCAAGGACGATTCCATTACTATGAAGGTTACTCGATGGAACAAGTGACGTTCCCGGTACGTGTCCTCAAATTGATCGGTGTCGAGACGCTCATCGTCACGAACGCAGCTGGTGCTTGCAACGAGTCGTTCAACCCGGGGGACTTGATGATCATTACGGATCATATCAACTTCTTCGGTACGAGCCCACTCATCGGTAAGAACGCGAGCGACTTCGGAACACGTTTCCCAGATATGTCTGAAGCGTACGATAAAGAACTCGTCACATTGACGGAAGGCGTCGCCACAAAACTTGGACTTTCTGTTCAAAAAGGCGTCTACTTCGGGAACACAGGTCCGACATATGAGACACCGGCCGAAGTGAAGATGGCACGCCTCCTCGGCGGCGACGTCGTCGGCATGTCGACGGTGCCGGAAGTCATCGTGGCCCGTCATTCGGATATGCGTGTGCTCGGCATCTCGTGCGTGTCGAACATGGCAGCCGGGATTTTAGATCAACCGCTCAACCATGAAGAAGTCATCGAGACGACAGAACGCGTCCGCCAAGACTTCCTTTCACTCGTACGCGGCACGATTCAAAGCATGTAACCATTACCCAACTAGGAGGACGAAACTTATGCGCATGGTCGATTTGATTTTGAAAAAACGTAACGGTGGCGAATTGAACGAAGAGGAGATTCGCTTTGTCATTGAAGGCTTCACGAACGAGACGATTCCTGATTATCAGATGTCGGCCCTTTCGATGGCGATTTACTTTAACGGCATGACTGAGAAAGAGACGGCGGCCTTGACGATGGAGATGGTCAAGTCTGGTGACGTCATCGATCTTTCGAACATCCAAGGTAAAAAAGTCGATAAACACTCGACCGGCGGTGTCGGTGACAAAATCAGCTTAATCGTCGCTCCGCTCGTCGCGTCAATCGGAATTCCGGTCGCGAAGATGAGCGGTCGCGGTCTTGGCCATACAGGCGGTACGATTGATAAGCTTGAATCGTTCCCTGGCTTCAACGTCGAGTTGACGGAAGAACAGTTCACGAAGCAAGTGAACGACATCAAGATGTCGATCATCGGTCAGACGGGCAACTTGACGCCTGCCGACAAACGTCTTTACGCACTCCGTGACGTGACGGCGACGGTCGATTCGATTCCGCTCATCGCGAGCTCAATCATGTCGAAGAAGATCGCGGCCGGTGCCGATAGCATCGTCCTCGACGTCAAGACTGGTTCAGGCGCGTTCATGAAGTCGTTCGACGACGCGAAAGCGCTCGCCGAAGAAATGGTCGCCATCGGGAAGAACGTCGGCCGTAAGACGGTCGCCGTCATCACAGACATGGACCAGCCGCTCGGTTTCGAAATCGGGAATGCCAATGAAGTGAAAGAAGCGATTGAAGTCCTCTCAGGCAAAGACGTGACCGACTTGAAGACGATTGCCCTCACGATTGCTGGCCATATGGCGGTACTCGGCGAGTTCTATCAAACGTTCGAGGAGGCGTACGCTGATCTTGAGAAACGGATGGCCGACGGTCATGCCCTCGAAGTGTTCCGTCAGTTCGTCGCGGCACAAGGTGGCGACGCGTCGCTCGTCGATGACTTGTCGAAACTTCCGCAAGCGAAGTATGAGACGACGTTCGTCGCGAAACAAGCAGGTTACGTCGAGTCGATTATCGCTGACGAAGTCGGTGTGGCAGCGATGCTCCTCGGCGCAGGTCGGGCGACAAAAGATGATCAGCTCGACTTCGCGGCCGGTATCACGCTCGAGAAGAAAGTCGGCGACAAGGTCGAGGCCGGCGACGTCATCGCCGTGCTCCGTTCGAACAAAGAAGACATGACGTCTGCGCTCGAGCGGATGGACCATGCGTACACGATCGGTGCGACAGAGCCGACGGCGCGTCCGCTCGTTCACGCTGTCATTCAGTAAGTAGCAGGTCAGAACGTCTGTTTCCACAAAATAGTGGAGACAGACGGTTTTTTTTGATAGAATGGGCAATGTGTGAGTGAGAATGACAATATGAACATAAAGGGGTAACTTGATATGAAAAAAGGATCAATGCAATTAGAGAACGGCGAAATGATTGAATTCGACTTGTTCCACGATGCGGCGCCAATCACGGTCGACAACTTCGAGGAGCTCGCGAACAGCGGCTTCTATAACGGTTTGACGTTCCACCGGGTCATCCCAGGTTTCGTCAGCCAAGGCGGCTGCCCGGACGGGACAGGCATGGGCGGTTCAGGTAAGACGATTCCATGTGAGACGTCGACGTCGTTCCCGTACAAGCATGAAGCCGGTTCGCTCTCGATGGCACACGCCGGACGCAACACGGGCTCGTCACAGTTCTTCATCGTCCATGAGCCACAACCACATCTCGACGGTGTCCACACGGTTTTCGGAAAAGTGACGTCTGGCCTTGAGCACGCGGTCAAACTTCGTCAAGGCACGAAGATGGCCGAAGTTAAAGTTTGGGACGAGAATTGATTTCTGTCTGAACGTTATGACACAATGAGCCATGTCTCTCACGTGTTCACTTAGTGAAACATGAATGACTAAAGGTGGTGAAACCAGCAATGCTGGTGAAATACAAACAATCGTACGAAAAGACGGCGATGGGCTTGCTCGCGTTCTCATGTAGCGACAAATCCCCGCTCGCCTTGCTCGACCTCGTCCGTTCTTACGAAGAAGACCCTGCCAAATTCCTGTATCTGTGGAGAGTCGGGGAAGACTTCGTCGGAATTATCGGGATGGAGCAACAAGAGACGACGATGATGATTCGTCATATCGCACTGTCTCCGTCGTTCCGCGGCGAGAAGCGTTCCTACGAACTGCTCGATGAGACCCGGAACTTATTGCCGCTCGACTTGACGCTTGTCGGTCAAGGCAAGACCGGGGACTTGCTCGAGAAGTGGAACGAAGTCGTCATGTGAAAAAAGCTAGGCTCAGCGCCTAGCTTTTTTGCGTGCCTCAAGCGCTCGGAGTCGCTCGGTGACGACCGGTGTCCGGTCGCGGTATAAATGTTTATGGACGAGCTCATCAAACTTGAGCGTGGTCGGTTCGAAAGTGGGCTTCAAGCGTTCGACGCATTGTCGCGTCTGTTCATTGAGCGGCAGGGTCTCTGAGAGCGGCCAACGTTCCAAGTCACGGACGAACATCGCGCTATCGATGCCGAGGGCTTCGAGGTCGGCGGCGGCCAATGTGAGCTTCTGTTGTAACGCGGCGATGCTCTTTTTCGCCCCGGCTGTGTTGCCACGGCGGGCGTGGTAATGAGCGACAGCGTATTGGATTAAAGCGGCGTATCCGAGATCTTTCCGTCCCCCATCTTGCCATGCTTCCTCGAGCACTTCGTGGCACTCAAAATAATCGGCATGACATTCGAACAATAGCGTATACTGGATAAAAGGCGTCGACATCAAATATCTCCTTTCGTGGTCACGGTACTACAAAACATGTTATACTAAAGCGCAAAAATGTAAATGGCAGGTGTCTCTATGGAAGCGTACAACGTCAAAATCGATACGTTCGAAGGCCCGCTCGACCTGTTGCTCCACTTGATCGGAAAAATGGAGCTCGACATCGCGGACATCTCTGTCTCCGAGGTCACGGATCAGTATGTCGCCTATATCCGGACGATGCAAAAATTTGAACTCGATGTGGCCAGTGAATATTTGGTCATGGCGGCGACGTTGCTCCAATTGAAGAGCAAGCAGCTGTTGCCACCGGTACCGGTCGAAGAGGATGACATTCCCGATTTTGGGGAAGAACCGACCCGGGAAGGGTTGATTCGACAGTTGATTGAATATAAGGCCTACAAGGAAGCGGTCGTGTTCATGCGCGAGCAAGAAGAGTCTCGCCTCGAACTGTATAGCCGCCCTGGGGAGGATTTGACGCGCTACATGTCCGATCTCGTCCAGCCGTACGACGGTCCGCTCAACTTTTCGGACTTGTTGCACGCCTATTCGAAGATGGTCGAACGCAAGCGATGGAAAGAACGCCGCAAAAAGACAATCAAACGCGAAGAACGAACACTTGAAGAGCAGATGACGCGGTTGCACGATTATGTCTCGGCAAAGCGGACAACATCGTTCTTCTCGTTCTTCGAAGAGCGGCCCGATGTATCGGACCTTGTCGTTACGTTCATGGCGCTACTCGAACTGATCAAGTTGCGCGTCGTCACGACCAAACAAGAAGAGCGGGACATTCACATCTCGTTCGTCGAATCGTCAAAGGAAAGGGATGAAGCCGTTGTTGTCTTATGAAACGATTATTGAGAGTCTATTGTTCGTCGTCGGCGAAGAAGGCATGGAAGTGCGGGCCCTCGCGGACACGCTCGACATTTCGGAAGCCGCCGCCCGCGAACAGTTGAGCAAGCTAGAAGCATCGTTCCAAGACTCCGGCCGTCCGTTTCAATTGATTGAGTCGGCGGGCGTATATAAGCTCGTGACGATTCCCGAAGTGTCGGAGTACATCCAACGCTACGTCGGGACGATGGCCGAGCAGGCGCTGTCACGGGCCGCGATGGAGACGCTCGTCATCATCGCGTACAAGCAACCGGTCACCCGGGCTGATATCGAAGAGGTTCGAGGCGTCAAAGTCGAACGCGTCATCCATACGCTGTTATCAAAAGGGTTGATCGAGTCAGCCGGACGGGCCAAGACGATTGGCCGGGCCAAGCTGTATCGGACGACCGAGCATTTCCTGGACCATTTCGGGTTTAATTCACTCGATGAATTGCCCCCATTAACGTTTGAAGACGAGCTCACGGACGAAGGCGATCTGTTCTTCGGCCAGTCGTCTGCGATTACGCAAGAAAGATTGGAGAATGAATAAATGGAACGTTTACAAAAAGTGATTGCCCAAGCAGGTGTCGCCTCACGGCGTAAAGCCGAAGAAATGATTTTAGATGGACGCGTGCGCGTCAATGGAAAAGTCGTGCGCGAACTCGGGACGAAAGTCGGACCGAAGTCTGAAGTCGAAGTCGATGGCGTCAAAATCGAACAAGAAGAGCATGTTTATTATGTGCTCTACAAGCCGAGCGGTTACGTCTCGACGGTCGAAGACGATAAAGGACGGAAAGTCATCACTGACCTTGTCCCGCCCGGATCGCGTGTCTTCCCGGTCGGACGTCTCGACTATAACACGACGGGACTCATCATTTTAACGAATGACGGTGAGTTCTCGAATATGATGACCCATCCGAAGTTCAAGATCCCAAAACGTTATGTCGCGAAAGTGAAGAACATTCCTTCGTATATCGCGATTAAACAACTCGAGTCGGGTGTCGAACTCGATGACGGCTACAAGACGGGTAGCGCCCAAGTGAAGATGAAGACGGTCGACCATAAGAAAAACTCGGCCATCTTAGAAATCGTCATCTCGGAAGGCCATAACCGTCAAATCCGTCGCATGCTCGAAGCAGTCGGTTCAGAAGTCATCAAACTGAAACGCGAACAGTTCGGTTTCTTGACGCTCGACGGTCTCACGACGGGCGAATGGCGTGAACTGTCACGCAAGGAAGTATCGAAGCTACGTGAGCTTGCCAACCCGACCGTACCACCCGTACAACGGGGCAAGAAAAAGAAAAAATAACAACTAAAAAATCGTCCTGAGATAGGATGATTTTTTATTTTGTGGAGATTGTGTGACAAAAAGATGAAAAAAGTCTGTTAATGTGCGTTTTTGGTGTTTTTTCAGTACAATAACAACTAAAGGATGGTGTGAACTCATGACGAAAGAAACAAAGTCGGGTGATCGCATGAACCAGGCGATGGCCCATAAGAAAAAACGGTCATTTTGGCGGCTCATGATTATGACGATGGTCCTGTTCGCAGGAGCGGTCGTTATCATGCAATTGTTTGAACAAGCCGGCAACGACGGACGTATCGAGGCCGGTGACGATGCGCCGAACTTCAAGCTCGTCAGTTTAGACGGGACGACGATGGTCGAGCGTGACACATACGACGGTAAAGGGTTGCTCTTGAACTTCTGGGGCACATTCTGTGAACCGTGTGAGAAAGAGATGCCGGTCGTCCAGGATAACTATGCCGCACTCCAAGACATGGGCGTCGATTTTTGGGCGGTCAACGTCGGCGAGACACCGCTTCGGGTCGATAATTTCGTGAACGGCCTCGGCGTCAAGCTCGACTATCCGATTTTGATGGACACGCGCAGCGAAGTCGAGAAGGCGTACGGGATTTATAACTTGCCGGTCACGTTCGTCATCGATGCCGACGGCAAAGTGATTGAAAAGTACGAAGGTGAACTCACGAAAGAGAAACTGATGGAGTTGGCCGAGAAGTCATTGTAAGCGAACGGGGGGCGCACAAATGCTAGATATGAAATACGACGGCGCCGATTTACGATCGAAGCGTCGTCCACGGTCATGGATTGACCGGGTGTGGAGCTTTTTTGCATCGGTCAAGGTCGGTCTATGGCTCATCGGGCTTATCATCGTCGGGTCGGCGATCGGAACGATTTTCCCGCAAGAGATGTATATTCCGCAACAGTTGCCGGCGAACCAGTATTACACGGACGAGTACGGGACACCGGGTACGATTTACTACACGCTAGGATTCCACAACCTCTATACATCGTGGTGGTACATCACGTTGATCGTGATGCTGACGTTATCGCTCATCGTTGTATCGATTGATCGATTTTTCCCGCTGTATAAAGCGTTGAAATTTCAACCGGTCCGACGTACCGATCGCTTCATGCGCGGACAACGTTTGATTGGTGAGGGAAAAGGGACGGACGAGCAAATCGATGCGTTCGGAGAGGCTTTAAAAGCCAAGCGTTATCAAGTGAAGCGTGATGGGGATGCCTTACTCGCCGAGAAATATCGATTCGGTCGCTGGGGTCCATACGTCAATCACATTGGGCTCGTCATCTTCTTCATCGGGGCGATGCTTCGCGTTTTCCCGGCATTCCATACGGATACGCTCGAATGGGTGCGCGAAGGCGATACGGTTCCGCTCGAAGCGACGGATGATGAATATTATCTTCGCAACGATCAGTTCATCTTAGAGATATATGATCCGGAAAATAACGCGGAAGATGCGAAATTTGCCAAGGCGATCGAGAAAGCGGGCGCAGTCCCGAAAAACTATGAGACGGAATTGACGCTGTTCAAGAAGACCGGGACGAACGAGGACGGATCGCCGCAACTCGAGGAAGTCGATACCGGTTCGACGAAAGTGAACCACCCGTTCAAGTTTGAAAAGTACGAAGTGTATCAAGAACAGTATTCGAGTCGCCTGGAATTCTTGTCGATGTCCTTTAACGTTGCCGATAAAGAGACAGGTGATGTGTATGGACCGTTCACGGTCGATTTGACGAACCCGGAGACGACGTATGACCTCGGAGACGTCACGGTCAAACTGAACGACCTGTATCCTGACTTTGAGGTCAAGGACGGCCAACCGAACACGAAATCGCCACGGGCACTCAACCCGGCGTTCTTCATGGCGATTGACACACCAGACGGCACGACGGAATCGAATTTGATTGGAATTCGTTTAAACGTGGCCGATGAAGATAATCGCTATGTGTTCCAGTTCGCTGGTACGGAGATGGCAAGTACGAGTGGTCTACGCGTCAAGAGTGACTCGACGTATCCGATTTTGATTGTCGGTGGAGTCATCTTCATGATTGGAATTGTCATGGGGATGTATTGGCCGCACCGTCGTATCTGGATTCGCCGACACAATGAGACGGACGTGCTCGTCGCTGGTTTCACCAACAAGAACCCGTCCTCGCTCAATCGCGAAATCACACCGCTCCTAGAGAAAAATGGCCTGCCGATCTGGGAAGATCAGGCACGGTTTGAAAAAAAGACGGACGACAACTCAACCAATGAAAGAGGGGAATCATAATGGAGTGGATTCAGTGGAGCAGTCGTTTGCTCTTTATCGCGTTCATCCTTTACGCTGTCGCGACCGTGTTATTCACGATCGCGGTCAGCGGGATGCGCAAAGGCCGAAACGTCAACCGTATCGCCTACGGCAAATATGCGTTCATTTTGGCCGTCATCGGCTTCATCGCTCAAATGACATATTTTATTTTACGTTGGGTCGGGGTCGGTTATGCACCGGTATCGAACCTGTACGAATACACGACGTTCTTCGGCATGATGATGGTGTTCGGGTTCCTCGTCGTGTACGGGATTTATAAAAATGACGTGCTTGGCTTGTTCGCCATGCCGGTGGCGCTTCTCGTCATCGCTTTCGCTTCGATGTTCTCGAGCGAAGTGGCACCGCTCATCCCGGCCTTGAACAGCGTCTGGTTGAAAATCCACGTCACAACGGCCGCGCTCGGCCAAGGGATTCTCGCCATCAGCTTCGCGTCAGGTCTCATTTTCTTATTGAACGAGACGTCGATGCGGGAACAGTCGAAGTCGCGGACGTGGCTTGAAGTCACGATGTTCGTCCTCATATGTACGCTCGGCTTCATCCTCGTCTCGATGCTCTTCAAGGCGATCGGTGCCGGTGGCGTCGTCGAGTTCACGAACGACCGCGGGACACAAGAGTCGTACGAGTACTTCATGCCGATGTTATTCGTACCGGAAGGGGCTCAGCTCCTCTCTGGTGCGAGCGGACTGTCACTCGAGTTGCCAACGTTCATCAATACGTTGAAGTTGAACACGCTCATCTGGTCGGTCATCGCCGGCGTTGTGATTTATGTAGTGCTCCGTTTCGTCATCTTGCGGAAGCGGATCGCCGAGGCGTTACAACCGCTCGCGAAGAAGGTCGACCTCGACCTCGCTGATGAGATCAGTTACCGCTCGATCGCGATCGGCTTGCCGGTGTTCATTCTCGGCGGACTGATTTTCGCAATGATTTGGGCTCAAATCGCCTGGAACCGTTTCTGGGGCTGGGACCCGAAAGAAGTGTGGGCGCTCATCACGATGCTCATCTATATCTACTATTTACACATGCGCATCCAACGTGGTTGGACGGGGACGAAAGCAGCTTGGTTATGTGTCGGCGGCTTCGCCGTCATCATGTTCAACTTGGTGTTCGTCAACCTCGTCATCGCCGGTTTGCATTCATATGCGTAAACAAAGAAGTCACTTCGGTGACTTCTTTTTTCATGCCGCTGTCAACTGAACGTTGTGAAGCCAAATAATAGAGTGGTATAGTTATGAAAGAGAGCGAAATGTTCACAAATGTGCAACATTCGCTACATCTTGTAATGGTTCTTTAGGAGGTTTAGTGGATGGCTAATAAAACACAAATTTTAGTGGTCGACGACGAGGAAAGAATTCGCCGCCTATTAAAAATGTATTTGGAGCGGGAACAGTACGTGATTGTCGAAGCGACAAACGGGGAAGAGGCGCTTCAACTTGCCCTTGAGCATAACTTTGATGTCATCCTGCTTGATTTGATGATGCCAAAAATGGACGGGGTCGAAGTATGTACCGAGCTTCGGAAATCGAAGGCGACACCGGTTATCATGTTAACGGCGAAAGGCGAAGAAGTCGATCGTGTCCAAGGGTTCGAGGTCGGAGCGGACGATTATATCGTCAAACCGTTCAGTCCGCGCGAAGTCGTCTTGCGCGTCAAGGCGCTCCTTCGACGCTCGGGCTCGACGAAATATTTGCGGACGGCCGAAAAATCAAAAGACTTGATCGTCTTCCCGCATTTGACGATTGACAATGATGCCCACCGCGTCACGGTCGACGGGGAAGAAATCGCACTCACGCCGAAAGAGTATGAGCTCTTGTTCTTTTTGGCCAAGCAAGTCGACAAAGTGTTCTCGCGGGAGCAGCTGTTGAAAGAAGTTTGGAACTATGAATTCTTTGGAGACCTTCGAACGGTCGACACGCACGTGAAACGACTCCGGGAGAAGTTGAACCGGGTCTCTCCAGAAGCCGCGCACATGATTACGACGGTATGGGGTGTCGGTTACAAGTTCGAAGTCGTCAGTGAGTGATGATTCGGCGGAATAGCATCGTCACGAAGCTATGGTTGACGATTCTCGTATTGGTCAGTCTCATCTTGTTCATCGTCTCTGTATTGATGCTCGAGTTTTTCAACTCGTTCCACATCGACCAGGAGCGGGGCCACTTGGCCAAGCTTGGCGGGCAAGTCCAGTCGGTGTTGCTTCAAGAAGGCGACGCGTCACGGACGGTCGACCAAATCATCGAAGTGTATGGTGCGAACTATATATTGGAGAACGGGACGGTCCGTTCGAACTTTGGAACGGAAGTCGACGGACTCATGACGGAGCTCGGACGTCAGGACTGGGAGACGTACCAGGCGGTCGGTGAGACGGCGATTGGAAACTTTTCGTCGTTTGATGATCAGGCGGCACTCGCATACCGGACGACGTTCTCACTCGAGACGGGCGAATACACGCTTTATTTAATCGAACCGCTCGACGCGATCTCAAGTGCGAACGAAGGGGCCCGGACGATCATCTTTTGGACGGTCGCGTCGGCCATCATCGTCACGACCGTGTTCGCCTTCTTCTTATCGACCCGGATTACGGCACCGCTCCGCGAGATGCGTGACGCCGTCAACAAGACGGGAGAAGGTCAGTTCGACTTGCGTCTCGTACAGAAGTCGAATGATGAGATCGGGGAGTTGGCCGGTTCGTTCAATGCGATGAGCAGTCAACTGTCGACGTATGTGAACGCGCTCGATCGGGAACGGCTCCAACTCGCTTCGATCTTACGGTCGATGGCCGATGGGGTCATCACGCTCGATCGTCATGCGAACGTCATCGTGACGAATCCGCAAGCCCTGCCACTCCTAATCGACGAGCAACCGCATGAAGTCGTGTTGTCACTCTATGAGGACGTCGTCGCCGGTGCACCGGAGAAAACGATTGAAGTGAAACAAGACGATCATTATTATACGTTGACGGTGACCCCGCTTCTCGGCGAGGACGATTTTGAAGGCGCGGTCGTCGTCATCCGTGACACGACCGAGAGCCATCGACTCGACAAGATGCGAACCGATTTCGTTGCCAACGTCAGCCACGAGCTACGGACCCCGCTCGTGACGCTCCAAGGGTATTCCGAGGCAATTATCGACGGGATGACCGAGAGTGACGACGCGACGAAAGAGTTCGCGTCCATCATCTATGACGAGTCGCTCCGACTCGCCCGTCTCGTCAACGACTTGCTCGACCTGGCACGAATCGAATCAGGCAAAGAGACGATGCAGTTCACGACGTTCGACCTCGGTGAATTTCTTCCGCGCGTCATGCGCAAGTTCAACCAGATGGCGAACGAAAAAGGCATCGAACTCGTGACAGAGGCCCCTCGTCACGCCATCGAGGCAGACGGGGACCGCTTGGAACAAGTGTTCACGAACTTGATCGGCAACGCCATCGCTCATACCGATTCGGGATCGATTCGGCTCGAGGCGAGCGAGGAAGCGGCCGGCTTCGTGATTCGTTTGTCAGACACAGGCGGCGGCATTCCGAAAGAAGATTTGCCGTTCGTATTCGAACGGTTCTACAAAGCGGATAAAGCTCGGACGAGCGGCGGCAAGACGGGTACCGGCATCGGTCTCGCCATCGTTAAAAACGTCATCGATGCCCATCACGGAACGGTCGACGTCTCGAGCGCGCTCGGGGAAGGGACGACGTTCACGATTCGTCTCCCTTACACGCAACCGCACACATAACGACAATGGTGACTCCTATGGGTCACCATTTGTGGCATAGAGGAGGAAAAGACATGAAGTTGTACACTCGAGGCGGGGACAAAGGCGAGACGTCGCTCATCGGCGGTCGCGTCTTAAAAGTCCATCCGCACATCCAGGCGATGGGGCTGTTAGACGAATTGAACAGCCAAATCGGGCTCGCGCTCGCTCATCAGACGGACGAGACGCTTCGGACCCAGTTGACAAGAATCCAGCATGACTTATTCGACCTCGGCTCGGAGCTGATGTATAAACAAGACCCACCGCAACAAGTCGATATGACAATCGTCACCGAGCTCGAGACGTGGATCGACGAACTCGAGGTGAAATGCCCCGAGCTCGTCCGCTTCATCTTGCCTGGGGGCAGTGTCGGTGCGGCGAGCCTGCACGTGGCGCGCACCGTCTGTCGCCGTGTCGAACGGGAACTCGTCAATGTCGATGCGGCCGTCCGTCAACTCCCGTACTATAACCGGTTGAGCGATTATTTGTTCACGGCGGCCCGTTACGCCAACGTCGTGGCCGGCGTGCCCGACCAAGAATACGCCCGCGGTGCGGACGTGTTCAAAACGAAAAAGAAAAAGGAGTAGATCAACTTATGAAAGGAATCGAACAATTCCAACAACGACTGCACTATTCGGTCTACCCGACCCAAAAATTCAAGACGACGACATGTCTCGTCTCATTCGCGGCTCCGCTGTCGGCCGAGACGATCGCCGACCGGGCCTTATTGCCGTATGTGATGGAGAAAGCGACAGAAGCCTATCCATCGATCGAATTGTTTCACACGCCGCTCGAACAATTATATGACGCGAGCCTTTACGCCGGAGCGTCGAAAGTCGGCAAAGAACATGTCATCCAGTTCCAGCTCGAAGTCGTGAGCGATGCGCTCGTCGGCGAACCGGTGCTCAGTGAGGCGATCAAGCTGCTCGAAGAAGTGCTCCTTCGTCCGAACGCCTATGACGGAGCGTTCCAACCGCTCATCGTCGAACAAGAGGCCCGTCTCCAGCGTCAGCGCGTCGAATCGGTCTACGATGACAAGATGCGCTTCGCCCAGCAACGTCTTCAAGAACTGCTCGGCGGCGAACTCGCCATCCCGTCGTTCGGGACGATCGCGCAATTGGAGCGCGTGACACCTCGGACGCTGTTCACAGCATATGAGTCGATGATTCGTCACGACCGTGTCGATGTCTATGTCGTCGGCGACGTGAATCGTGAGCAAGTGACGGATGCGTTCGCGCCTCTAGAAGGACTCGGGGAGCGATTCGTCCGTCAGTATCCGCAACCGGTCGACCGCGAGTTCCAACGCCTCGAAGAAGATCAACCGATCAATCAGAGCAAATTGCACCTCGCCTATCAAGTCGACATCGACCCGCGGAGCGAGGACGCCGTGCGAATGCAAGTCGTCAACGGGCTGTTCGGTGGCTTCCCGCATTCGAAACTGTTCATGAACGTGCGGGAAAAAGAGAGCCTAGCCTACTATGCCGCCTCGCAGTACAGCTCGCTCAGCCGGATGCTATTTGTCTACGCCGGGATTGACGCCTCGAACCAGGCGAAGACCGAGGCGATCATCGCCGACCAACTCGCCGACCTCCAGGCCGGTAAATTTGAAGACGAGACGCTCGAACAGACGAAAGCGATGCTGTACCATCAACGTCGTCAACTCGGAGACAACCCACGCCAACTCATTGCTTGGATGAGCGGTTCGGATATCCGTCCGTTCTCGCTCGAGGAAGAGATGGCGATTATCGAACGAACGTCGCGTCAAGATGTGGCCGCACTCGCGAACCGATTGACGCTACAGGCCGTCTATTGTCTAAAGGGGGGAACTGTATGAAACTCGATTTTCCAAACGTTGGAGAGACGCTCCATCACACCGTCCTCGAGAACGGATTGACGGTCTATCTATTGAAAAAGAGCGGTTATGAGAAGACGTATGCCACGTTCACGACGAAATACGGGTCGATCGACCGACGCTTTAAAACGGGAGACTGGGTCGATGTGCCAGACGGGATCGCCCATTTTCTCGAGCATAAGATGTTCGAGAAAGAAGACGGAGACGTGTTCCAACAGTTCGGACGCCTCGGCGCGTCGGCGAACGCGTTCACGTCGTTCACCCGGACGGCGTACTTGTTCGGTGCGACGTCGAACGTCAGCGAGAACTTGAAGACGTTGATCGATTTCGTCCAAACCCCGTACTTCACGGAAGCATCGGTCGAGAAAGAGAAAGGCATCATCGGTCAAGAGATTCAGATGTACCAAGACAATCCGGGCTGGCGCCTCTACTTTGGTTTGATTGAGGCGATGTACGCCGAACACCCGGTCAACATCGATATCGCCGGCACGATCGACTCGATCAGTGCCATCACAGCGGACGATTTGTATCGTTGCCATCAGGCGTTCTATCATCCGAGCAACATGGTGCTGTTCGTCGTCGGGAATATCGATCCGGATGCGATCCTCGCTGAAATCAGCGCCAACCAGGCGGCGAAGACGTTCGACGCGCCGCTATTGACAGCGCGTGAAGTAATCGAGGAGCCCGAGACGGTCCATATGACGGAACGGGTCATCGAGATGGACGTCTCGGTATCGAAAGTGATGATCGGCTATAAAGATACGCCGCGTCCCGGCAAAGACGGGATGAAGCAAGAACTCATCGTCGAGCTCCTCATGCACGCCTTGTTTGACACGACGGCCCCGCTCTATGCGGAACTGTATGCCGAAGGATTGATTGATGACGCGTTCTCTTTCGACTATACGTCAGAAGAGACGTTCGCCTTCGCCGTCCTCTCGATGGAAACGCCGCACGTCGAGACGTTCGTCGACCGCATCACGTCCGCTCTCGAGCGTCCACTCGAACTCGGTAGCGAGACACTTGATCGCAAGAAGCGCATGATGAAAGGACAGTTTTTGAAGGCACTCAACTCCCCAGAGTTTATCGCCAACCAGTTCTCACGCTACGCGCTCAGCGGCGGCAACATGTTCGACATCCCAGACTTGCTCGATGCGATCACGCTTGACGACTTGTATGCGGCGTATGACCGTCTGTTCCAAGCCGATCACCGGACGGTCTGTGTCGTCAAGAAACCGTGACGACGCTCATCACAGGAGCGAGCGGAACAATCGGTCGTGCCGTCGCCCTGTCGTTCCGTGACGATAATCTCATCTTGCAGGCGCATTCCCAGACGGAGTCGCTTCGAGCGTTCGTTTCACGCGAACAGTTGACGGCCGATGTCGTCACATGTGACCTTGACGATGAAGCAGGACTCGAAGCGTGGCTCGATACCCTCGGACCGGTCGACCGCGTCGTTCACGTCGCAGGTAACCATGCCTACGGTCTGCTCGTCGACCAGTCGCTCCTCGAGCTCGATCGGCTGTATCGCATTCATGTCCGCTCGATGGTTAGGCTCGTGCAACATGTGGTCGCACAGAAACCGTACGACCGCCCGCTCGATATCGTCGTCGTCTCGAGCGTCTGGGGTGAGGTCGGTGCGGCCGGCGAAGTGCTCTATTCGACGGTCAAGGCCGCCCAACTCGGATTCGTCAAGGCGTTTGCCCGCGAGGCCGGACCGTTTCACGTCCGGATCAATGCGGTCACGCCGGGGTGGATTGACACCCCGATGAATGATACGGTAGAAGAGACGAAACAAACGGCACGCGATGAGATTCCGCTCGGCCGGTTAGGGGGGGCCGAGGAAGTGGCGGAGACGATTCGCTTTCTCTGTTCTCCGGCCGCCTCGTACATGACCGGCACCGTGCTCCGGATCGACGGCGGTTGGGTGTAAAACTTTGTCGGCTCGGTTGAAACGAGTTCTTTTCAATTCTTCTAAAATAATTTAGAATGAACAAGGTAGCGAGCACACATCAGAAAGGGTGGACGAGATGGATCATAAGTTCGAAGAATGGTATCTCGAATATGAACTTTGCCAAAATCGACCCGGTATCCTCGGGGATATCGCCTCACTGATGGGGATGC
Organism: Exiguobacterium sp. TNDT2; assembly: GCF_003331145.1. GTDB lineage: Bacteria > Bacillota > Bacilli > Exiguobacteriales > Exiguobacteriaceae > Exiguobacterium. Next base: position 121,278 of record NZ_QLVE01000009.1, read on the forward strand.
TTCAAATCTCAATCGTGACGATCAACGGCGTCGATCTACAGCGCCGCGGCATGCTGTTAAAGGCACCGGCGGCCGATCACGTCCATCGTCTGGAACATATTTTACGCAAGATGGAAGCCATCGTCGTCATCAAATTAAGGCGACCGAAACTCCGGGACCGGATCGCGATTCGACACGGACGCTACATCGAGCACGACAATGACGACAAGAAGACGTTCAAATTCGTCCGTGAGGACTTGGGTGTCCTCGTCGACTTTGTCGCCGAACTGATGAAAGAAGAACGGCACTTGTTGATCGGGGTGCGCGGCAACCCGCGTGTCGGAAAGACCGAGTCGATCGTGGCGGCGAGCGTCTGTGCGAACAAGCGCTGGCTGTTCCTATCGTCGACGCTCATGAAGCAGACGGTGCGGACGTCGCTGTTCGAGGAAGAACGCGAAGGGGACCACGTCTACATCATCGACGGTGCCGTCTCGACGCGGACAATGGACGAACGCCATCGGCAGTTGATTCGCGAAGTCATGCGACTTCCGTCCGTCAAGGTCATCGAACATCCGGATCTTTACGTGCGCAACACCGACTGTGTGTTCGAAGACTTTGATTACATCATCGAATTGAGGAACTCACAAGATGAGGAAATCATCATTCCTCAAGAGACACATCGTGAGGCAGAATGGTTTGAATAACTACTTGAATGGAAGGTGTGGACCCCTGTGACAGAACTAGGGACTTTTTTGAAACAAAGGCGTGAGGCGAGCGGTTTGACGCTCGACCAAATCCAGCAGACGACGAAGATTCAAAAACGCTATATCATCGCAATCGAGGAAGGTGATTACAAAAATCTCCCTGGCTCGTTCTATGCACGGGCGTTCATTAAAACGTATGCGGAATCGTTAGGACTCGATGTCGATGAACTGTACGAGACGTATGCGAAAGACTTGCCGAAAATCGAGCCGCAACCGACCGTTCAATTGTCGCGAAAACAAACCTACTCGAAAGCGTCCGAGACGTCGAGCCGTGTCTCACGTTGGGTACCGAAAGTCATGCTCGTGCTCGTCGCGTTCCTCTTGATGACGGCCGTCTATTACGTCGTCCGAAATCTTGATTTTGGTGATCAGAACGCGTCACCGGCTGAGCCGTCAAACTCGGGCGTGACGATTGACCAAAACAAGGATGTTCCGAAAGAAGAACCGGTTGAAGAAGAACCGGTCGTGGAAGAGCCGGTCGAAGAAGAGCCTGCCGAAGAGACGGGACCGATCGCGGTCGCGACGACGAGCGGCGCCGACCTCACGTATGAGATTGCGACAGCTGATAAATTGACGACGGAGATTCATGTGAAAGAGTCGCCGGCGACATATGTCGGCGTCCGTGACACATCGCTCGAGGGCCCGTTCCTCGCACCGGAATATCCGAACCAGTCGAAGCAGAACCCAATCGTCATCGAGGACGCGGAAACGGATACGCTCCGCATCCGGATCGGCTTGATTGGTGGGGTCGAGAAAATTGTTGTCAATGGCCGGGAGCTTGAACTAGCGGACTCGCCGGTCACACAAAATATATTTGTAAAGAGAGTCGACGCAGAATAAGTTGACTCTCCTTCTGGAGGAGGAGTTCTCGATGAACCTACCTAACCGTTTGACGATGTTACGGGTATTGCTCATTCCCGTGTTCGTCGTCTTACTCGCTGTAGATTTTGATTGGGGAGACATCGCTTTCCTCGGAGCGGATGTTCCGCTCCATCAATTCATCGCCGGTGTCGTGTTTACGATCGCCGCTATCACTGACTGGCTGGATGGATATCTCGCCCGTAAGCACAACTTGGTCACTAACTTCGGGAAGTTCATGGACCCGCTCGCTGACAAACTGCTCGTCACGGCGGCACTCGTCCTGCTCGTTGAGATGGATCTCGTCGCGGCTTGGGTCGTCGTTGTCATCCTATCACGTGAATTCGCGGTGACGGGACTTCGTCTCGTGGCGGCCGATGAAGGAATCGTCGTCGCGGCCGGGAAGTCGGGGAAAGCGAAGACATGGGTCCAGCTCTTTGCCATCATCTTCCTGTTGTTCGGCAACCCGATTTTCAGCTACGTCGGCATCCCGTTCGGCGAATGGGCCATGTGGCTCGCGCTCGCCTTGACGATTTACTCAGGGGCCGAATATTTCGCACAAAATTACAAGATCATTGTAAAGTCGATGTAACCGTCGGCACAGACGAGTTGTTCAGCTTGGCCGAACAGCTCGTTTTTTTATTTGGGGGGAGGAATTTGGATGAAACGGACCGAAATCATTGCGGTAGGATCTGAACTGCTCTTAGGGGAAATCACAAACACGAACGCCCGTTACTTGTCAGAACAACTATCGAAATACGGGCTGTCCGTCCTGTATCATGTAGTCGTCGGGGATAACGGGGAGCGTTTAAGAGCGACGTTCGAACAAGCGCAGGCCCGAAGTGAGCTCGTTATCGTCACCGGGGGCCTCGGACCGACGGCGGATGACATCACGAAGACGACGCTCGCCGACGTGCTCGGCCGTCCACTCGTCCGTGACGAGGCCTCGCTCGAGACGATTCGTCATTTCGTCGCTTCCCGAGGTCGTGAAATGAACGAAGGGGACGCGCGGCAAGCCGACGTCTTGTCCGGTGCCGAGGTGCTTGATAATCCGGTCGGTCTCGCGCCGGGCATGTGGATTGAAGAAGACACGACGTGGCTGTTACTGCCGGGCGTCCCTTGGGAGATGCAAGCGATCGTCGAGGCCACGTTCCCGAGCAAGTTCACAGGGGCGACGATTCTTTCGGAGTCGCTCCGATTCTACGAGATTGGCGAGTCGGCGCTTGATGCGGCGGTCGCTGATTTGATGACCGGGTCGAACCCGACGGTCGCCCCGTATGCCGAGTCGGGCGAGTCACGGCTTCGAATCAGTGCTCGGGCCGGAACGGAGTCCGAGGCACGGCAGATGATTGAGCGAGTCAAACAAGATATTTTGGAGCGGGTCGGCCAGTATTACTTCGGTTCGAACGACGATACGCTCGCCACCCGGCTGATTCAAGCGTTGCAAGCGCGCAAAGCGACGCTGTCGATTGCCGAGTCGCTCACAGGCGGTCAAGCTCAAGCGATGCTGACAGCTGTGCCAGGAGCTTCGTCCGTTTTCAAGGGCGGAGTCGTCACATACTCGGACGAGCTAAAAAATAGGTTTTTAGGGGTATCTCTTGATACAATTGAATCACACTCGGTCGTCTCAAAAGAAGTTGCCTTTGAAATGATCCTCGGCTTGATTCGTCAGACCGGGACGGATTATGGACTGGCGTTCACCGGTGAGGCCGGACCGACGTCAAGTTCGGGTCAACCGGTCGGAAAAGTGTTCATCGGTATCCGGTCACCGGCCGGGATCGACGTGATTGAACGCGACTATCCGCATCAAGAGCGGCGTGTCATTCAAGCTCGGGCTACGAAAGACGGGATGTGGGCGCTCCTGCAACGAATGAAAAAAGGCGAATAAACGTTCGCAAAAAACTTGTGTATCACCTTTTGTTCGCTTATAATGAAAGTATCAATCAAAGGAGGCTCATTAATCTATGAGTGATCGTAAACAAGCGTTAGAAATGGCATTACGCCAAATCGAGAAACAATTCGGTAAAGGCTCAATCATGCGCCTTGGTGAAAATACAGATCAGCAAGTTTCAGTTACCCCGTCAGGCTCAATCGCCCTTGACATCGCCCTCGGTGCCGGTGGCTACCCGCGCGGTCGTGTCATTGAAGTATACGGACCTGAATCGTCAGGTAAGACAACAGTGGCGCTCCACGCCATCGCTGAAGTCCAAAAACGTGGCGGACAAGCAGCCTTCGTCGATGCGGAGCACGCACTCGACCCGAAATACGCCCAAAACCTTGGCGTCAATATCGATGAGTTGCTCTTGTCACAACCGGACACAGGGGAGCAGGCGCTCGAAATCGCGGAAGCCCTCGTCCGTTCTGGTGCGGTCGATATCCTCGTCGTCGACTCGGTTGCGGCACTCGTCCCGAAAGCCGAGATTGAAGGGGAGATGGGTGACTCACACGTCGGTCTTCAAGCCCGCCTCATGAGCCAAGCGCTCCGTAAATTGTCTGGTGCGACGAACAAGTCGAAGACGATTGTCATCTTCATCAACCAAATCCGTGAGAAAATCGGGATCATGTTCGGTAACCCGGAAACGACACCTGGTGGTCGTGCCCTCAAGTTCTACTCGTCGGTTCGTCTCGAGGTCCGTCGTGCCGAAACGCTCAAACAAGGCCAAGACATGGTCGGGAACCGGACGAAAATCAAAGTCGTCAAAAACAAGATTGCGCCTCCGTTCAAGACGGCGGAAGTCGACATCATGTATGGTGAAGGCATCTCGCGTGAAGGTGAGCTCATCGACATCGGAGCCGACCTCGATATCGTTCAAAAGAGCGGCGCCTGGTACTCGTACAACGAAGAGCGTCTCGGTCAAGGCCGTGAGAACGCGAAGCAGTATATGAAAGAGAACCCGTCTGTGGCCGCATCGGTCGAAGAACGCATCCGTGACCACTACGGTCTCAACGGTGAAAAGACGGTCACAGTCGAAGCCGACAACGATGACGTCCTTTCGCTTTTAGATGAAGAATAAGCAACGTATCTCGCCTGACACAGTTCGGGCGAGATTTTTTTAATATAATTTTTTTCGCGGATTGGTAGTTCTATCCTGTCCTTGCATTGCATTCTAACAGCTAAATAAGTACAATAAAGCTATACGCGGGCTCGCTCGCGTTTTCATTCATGAAAAAATAAAATAACCTTGCGAAAGGGAGGTGAACATGATGGAATGGCTATATTGGCTAATTCTGATCCTCCTTTTGCCGATAGCTTTTGTTGCAGGTTTTTTTGTGCGTAAATCGATCGCCGAAGCGAAGATTCAAGGTGCCGAGACGGAAGCGACCAAGATTGTGGAGCAAGCGCGCCAACAATCGGAAGCGATGCAAAAAGAAGCACGGCTTGAAGTAAAAGAAGAGATGATTCAACTTCGCAATGAGACCGAACAAGAATTGCGCGAACGACGTGAAGAGCAGAAAGTGAAAGAAAATCGTTTCGTCCAAAAGGAAGAGCTTCTCGACCGGAAAGCAGACATGCTCGAACGGAAAGAAGATGCCTTGGATGAACGTGAGGCTGCACTCGCGAAACGGAAGCGTGAAGCGGAAACGCTCGAGAGCAAAGTGGAGGAATTATATGAGGAGGCACGCCAAGAACTAGTGCGCGTGGCAGCCTTGTCGAAAGAAGAAGCACGGACCATCATCATGGACGAAGCGAAGCAGGAAGCGCTTCACGATGCTGCTCTCCTTCAAAAAGAAATCGAGCAAAAAGCAAAATTAGAAGCTGATAAAAAAGCGAAACACCTCTTGTCTCTCACGATGCAACGTTACGCGGCCGAACATGTCGCCGAGACGACCGTATCTGTCGTCAACTTGCCGAGTGATGAGATGAAAGGTCGCATCATCGGACGTGAAGGACGTAACATCCGCACGCTCGAGACGCTCACCGGCATCGACCTCATCATCGATGACACCCCGGAAGCGGTCATCCTATCAGGATTCGACCCGGTCCGTCGTGAAATCGCCAAGATGACGCTCGAGAAACTCGTTCAAGACGGTCGGATTCATCCGGCACGCATTGAAGAGATGGTCGAGAAATCGCGTCGTGAAGTCGATGAGCGCATCCGTGAATACGGGGAAGAAGCGACATTCTCAGCCGGCATCCACGGTGTCCACCCGGACCTCGTCAAGACGCTCGGTCGGATGCGTTACCGGACGAGTTACGGTCAAAACGTGCTCGCCCATTCGGTCGAGGTGGCCCACCTCGCCGGCATGATGGCCGCCGAGCTCGGGGAAGACGTCACGCTCGCCAAGCGAGCGGGTCTCCTCCACGACATCGGGAAAGCCATCGACCATGAAGTCGAAGGCAGCCACGTCGAGATCGGTGTCGAGCTCGCCACGAAGTACAAAGAGCATCCAGTCGTCATCAACTCGATTGCCTCGCACCATGGGGACGTCGAAGCGACGTCGACGATCGCGGTTCTCGTCGCGGCGGCTGACGCCTTGTCAGCGGCACGTCCAGGAGCCCGTCAAGAGACGCTCGAAAGTTATATCCGACGCCTTGAGCGCCTCGAAGCGATTTGTGAGTCGTTCGAAGGAGTCGAGAAGTCATATGCCATCCAAGCGGGACGTGAAGTCCGGATTATCGTCCGCCCAGACGTCGTCGATGACGTCGTGGCGAACAAGATGGCCCGCGACATCTGTAAACGGATCGAAGATGAGCTTGACTATCCAGGCCAAATCAAAGTGACGGTCATTCGCGAAACGCGTGCCGTCGATTATGCGAAGTAACAAGAGCGGAGACATTCTCCGCTTTTTCTATTGGAGGAGGACATACTCATGAAAATCTTATTTATTGGCGACGTGGTCGGAAAACCAGGCCGTGACATCTTGAGCGGCCAAATCGGACGCTTAAAGAGCAAGTATAGTCCGACGTTCATGCTCGTCAACGGTGAAAACGCAGCGAACGGACGCGGTATTACAAAAAAAATCTACCAACAATTTCTCGAGCTTGGGTTCCATGGCGTGACGATGGGGAATCATACTTGGGACAACCGTGACATCTTCGACTGGATCGATGATGCCGATCGCATCGTCCGCCCGGCCAACTATCCGGACGGCACGCCGGGCGTCGGCATGATGGTGTTGAGACAAGGCGGGAAGAAGCTCGCCGTCATCAATGTGATGGGGACGGTGTTCTTACCGTCGCTCGACTGCCCGTTCCGCACGGTCGACGCGCTCGTCGAAGCGATTCGCGGCGAGGTCGATGCGATTTTCGTCGACATGCACGCCGAGGCGACGAGTGAGAAGATTGCGATGGGGTATCATCTCGACGGGCGTGTTCAAGCCGTCGTCGGTACCCATACGCACGTCCAGACGGCCGACAACCGCGTATTGAACAACGGCACGGCATACATCACCGACGTCGGGATGACTGGTCCGCTCGACGGGGTGCTCGGTATGGATGCCGAGGTCGTCTTGAGAAAATTCATGACACAACTCCCGGTCCGGTTTGAAGTTGCCGAGGGACGGGAACAATTAAATGGAGTTTTAATCACCATCGATGACCAATCGAAACGAGCCACAAAAATCGAACGCATACACCTAGATGATCAGACCGTATGGTTTGATTGAACAACCTACCCGAGGGGGAAACAAGAATGGACGTACTCAAAGTTTCGGCAAAATCGAATCCTAACTCCGTGGCGGGTGCACTCGCTGGCGTACTTCGTGAAAAAGGAACGTGTGAGATTCAAGCAATCGGCGCCGGGGCGCTCAATCAGTCTATCAAAGCGGTCGCAATTGCGCGTGGTTTCGTCGCGCCGAGCGGGCTGGATTTGATTTGTATTCCGGCGTTCACCGATATTTTAATCGACGGAGAAGAACGAACGGCAATCAAGCTCATCATCGAACCTCGGTGAGCTTGCGGTCGGGACATAGGTCCTATTCTTGTAAGAGAAGCCATCGGCGCGGATGGCTTCTCTTTTTTGTCCGGAAAAAGAGACGTTCTATCTTCTCAGGTTCGCCATTTTATGACAAGATGAAAGAGAACGTGAAGTTCGATCAAGAGATGAAGAGGGGGACGTTTTCAATGGAACAGCTCGTGTCTACGACAGAGAAGGAAGCAACGACACCTGTGATGAAAGCGATTCAAAAACATACGGCCGGATTCGGGGCGAAGTTGGTCGAGGTGCCAATCCCGACGCCAGGCGCCGGACAAGTGTTAATCAAAGTAAAGGCGACATCGATTTGCGGGACCGATGTCCACATCTATGAATGGGACGACTGGGCGAAGAGCCGGGTCAAACCACCATATGTGTTCGGTCACGAGTTCGCTGGGGAAGTCGTGGCGCTCGGGGAAGGGACGAAACGCATCCAGGTCGGACAGACCGTGTCGGCCGAGACGCATATCGTCTGTCACCAGTGCAAGCAGTGTCTACGGGGGCAGTATCACATCTGTAAGAACACGAAAATCATCGGTGTCGACACGCAAGGCTGTTTCGCCGAGTACGTCGTCATGCCAGAAGAGAACTTGTGGGTCAACCCTGAGTCGATGCCATCGAAGCTCGCCTCGATTCAAGAGCCGCTCGGCAACGCTGTCCATACGGTGCTCGCCAGTGACGTGTCGGCCAAGTCGGTCGCCATCGTCGGTTGTGGACCGATCGGACTCATGGCCGTCGGTGTCGCCAAGGCGGCCGGTGCGAGCCGCGTCTATGCGATCGACGTCAACCCGTATCGCCTGGAGCTCGCTGAGCAGATGGGGGCGAACGTCGTCATCAATAGCCTCGAGCAAAACCCACTCGAACTGATCATGGATCAGACGGATGGGGACGGTATCGACGTCGTCTGTGAGATGAGTGGGCATCCGGTCGCCATCGACCAGGCGTTCAAGATGGTCACGGCGGGCGGAGACGTCAACGTGTTGTCGCTCCCGGCGAAACCGGTCGCCATCGATTTGACGCGCGACGTCGTCTTCAAAGGGGTCCGCGTCCAAGGCATCACCGGTCGCAAGATGTACGAGACGTGGGGCCAAGTGTCGACATTACTCGCGACAGGTCAATTGAACGTCGAACCGATCATCACGCACGTGTTCAAGCTCGAGGAGTTCGAGCAAGGTTTCGAGCTCATGCGGGCCGGGAAGTGCGGTAAAGTGGTCTTATTACCATAAACAGGGGGAATCGATATGGCATTTGAACATATTACAGAAGCAGTCAATGAAATGAAACAAGCGGGCACGTTCCGCTCGCTCGTACCGCTCGAATCAGCACAAGGAAACGAGGTCACGATCGATGGCAAGTCGCTCGTCCAGCTGTCGTCGAACAACTATCTCGGACTCGCCAACCATCCACGCTTGAAACAAGCGGCCATCGAAGCGGTCGAACAGTTCGGTGCGGGCACAGGTTCGGTCCGGACGATTGCCGGGACGTTCGAGATGCACGAGGCGTTCGAGCGCGAGCTCGCCGAGTTCAAACATACGGAAGCGGCGCTCGTGTTCCAGTCGGGCTTTGCGACGAACCTCGGTGTCTTGTCGGCCCTCCTCGGCCCAGAAGACGTCGTCATCAGTGACGCACTCAACCACGCCTCGATCATCGACGGCATCCGGTTGACGAAAGCGGCCCGCCGCATCTATAAGCACGTCGACCTCACCGATTTAGAGGCGGCGTTGAAAGAGACACAAGACTACCGGACGCGTCTCATCGTCACGGACGGCGTCTTCTCGATGGACGGCAATATCGCACCGCTCCCAGAAATCGTCGAACTCGCCGAGAAGTATGACGCGGCGGTCATGGTCGACGATGCGCACGCCTCGGGCGTACTCGGGCAAAACGGTCGCGGCACGGTCAACCACTTTGGTCTCGACGGACGCGTCGCGCTCCAAGTCGGGACGCTGTCGAAAGCGATCGGTGTCCTCGGCGGCTATGTCGCCTGTTCGAACGACGTGCGTGACTTCTTGATTCAAAAGGGCCGTCCGTTCTTGTTCTCGACGTCACACCCGCCAGCGGTCGTCGCGGCGAACCGTGAGGCGATTCGTGTCATGAAAGAAGAGGAAGAACTGTTCGACAAATTGTGGGCGAACACCGAGTTCTTCAAGACGGGTCTTCGTGACCTCGGTTTCGATATTGGCCATGCGACGACGCCGATTACGCCGGTCATGCTCGGCGAAGAGACGCTCGCACACACGTTCTCGGACAAGCTGAAAGACCACGGCGTGTTCGCACAGAGCATCACCTTCCCGACGGTCGAGAAAGGTAAGGCCCGGATTCGGACGATCGTGACGGCGGAACATACCCGTGACGACCTCGAACGTGCGCTCGCTGCCTTCAAGGCGGTCGCCGAAGAATTGAATGTCACGCTTCACGCGTAAGATTGAACTGCAGACGATTCGTCTGCAGTTTTTTTGTTGGGGTGATGTAGACGTGAGATAAACCATCATGCCCATCCGTTCATTCATTTGCAGTTTTTGGTAGACATATAGGAGGGCAGGCTCTAAAATTTGAACAGGTGAGCACTCGGTGTTCATTATTTTATTTCAAATACCACATTTATATAAAAAAGGGAGTCACAAGAAAGATGTTAGCGATTGACCTATTTTTAATTGCTTGTCTAGGTATCATTTTATCTACCGCCGGCATGTATTTGTTATGTGAACTACTCACCACTTGCTTGCTTCGCAACCTGAAGTGGGAGTTTCTTGGGAAGACCGTACTTTTACTAGCTACG